>CAZIOT010000005.1:0-228383 GCA_964540965.1 uncultured Rubellimicrobium sp.
AGGACTTCGCAGCAGCGCGTCAGCCACGCAACGTGGGGTTCAGACGCCGCTTACAAGTGAGTAATGTCTAGGGTCTGTTGAGATTCATCGTGAGTTGATAAGGGCTGCGGTTGCGTGGATCATGGCCCTGAACGAGGTATCGGTCTTGTCGCTTCTCATGGCGATCCGGCGGAACTCCTTGAGGCGGCAGAAGAAGTTCTCGATCAGGTGCCGGGCCTTGTAGAGTTCCGGATCGTGAGGTCGCGGGTCGAGGCGGTTCCTGCGGCTCGGGATACAGACCGCGGCCGCGCGCGCTTGCGCTTCGGCGACGATCCAGGCGGCGTCAAACGCCTTGTCGGCGATGAGCGCACCGAAGGCGAGCCCCTCGATCAGCGGGGCCACTCCGACCGTATCGTAGCGGTTGCCGGGCAGAAGGTGAAAGCGCACCAACCGCCCTCCCGCATCGGTCAGGGCGAGGATCTTGGTCGTCCAGCCGCCCTTCGACTTGCCGATGGCCTGATTTCGAGTCCCCCTTTTGAGCCCTGTCCGTGGCGGTGGACCTTGACGATCGTGCCGTCCACCATGGCCACACCCATGTCGGGCTCATCAGACAAGGCATTGAAGATACGCTCGAATACGCCCCCCGCCGCCCAGTCCCGAAAGCGACGGTAGACCGAGTTCCACTTGCCGAACTCGACCGGCAGGTCGCGCCACTGCGCCCCGGTCCGGGCGATCCAGAACACTCCTTCCAGAAAAAGCCGCCCGTCTCCGCCGGTCCGACCAGGATCGGACTTCTTGCCCAGACAATGCGGCTCGATCTTCGCCCACTGGCGATCCATGATGATGTAGCGGTCAACAGGCATCCAAACCTCCTCTTTGGGAAGCTTGAATCAGAAATCACAACGCAGGGGAATCCTGATACTCAACAGACCCTAGTGTGACGTTGCCGAGATCGAAACAGTGCGAACCTCGGGCAGGATCTTGCTAGCTCTCCGATCTTAAAGGGATGGCGGCGGGACGCTGCTCCCGCCGCCGCTGTCGTCGCGATCCGGCTCAGAACCCCGCCTTGATCAGCTCGAATTCTTCCGACAACCGTTCCCGCAGTTCGTTCGACATCGGCAGTTGCGCGGCGATCGGCGCCTCGATCGCGCCCAGGCCCGAGGCGGTCAGGTCTTCGGCGCTGATCTGGGCGGCCATCGCGGTGGCGTTGGACGAACCCCAGCCGGTTTCGACCAGCGGCACTGTGGTCGCGGGGTCAAGGAAGGCGTTCAGATAGTCATAGGCCTTGTCTTCCGACCCGGCGCCGTTGGCCATGTTGACCAGACCGCACAGCCAGACCGACGACCCCTCGGCCGCCTCGCGCTGGAAGGCGACCGGCACGCCTTCGCCGGCCAGCGTCGGATAGGTTTCGTTCCAGGCCCAGGCGATCAGGATTTCGCCCGTGGCCATCAGCTGCGCCAGTTCGGCGGGGTCGGTCCAGTAGGTGCGCAGGTTGGGGTGGACCTGCCGCAGCCAGGCGGCGGCGGCCTGCACCTGTTCCTCGGTCGCGGCGGGAATGTCGGTCACGCCGGTGGCCAGGAAGGCCAGCGCCCAGGCATCGTCGACATTGTCGGGAATGGTGATGCGCCCGGCATAGGCCGGGTCGGTGAACACCTGCAGGCTGGCCACGGCCTCGGCCGGGACCTCATCGGGGTTGTAGGCGATGGCGGTCGAACCCCAGTCGGTGGGGATGAAATAGGTCTCGCCGCCCGAGGTGTCGGTGCCCATCAGGTTGGTGTCGAGATCGGCATAGGCGGTGATGCGGGCGGTGTCCCAGGGTTCGATGACACCGGCCTCGGTCCATTTCGTCACGGATCCGGCGCAGATATGGGTCACATCCGGCTGAAAGCCCGAGGTCACCTTCTGGAACGCCTCGTCCTCGTCCCCGAAGAACGAGAACGACGGGCTGGTGCCATGTGCGGCGGTATAGGTCGTGTGGAACAGCGGGTTTTCGAACCCCGCATAGTCGAACACGGTCAGTTCGCTGTCCTGCGCGGCGGCAGCACCGGCCAGAAGGGCAAGCGCCGAAGCGCCAAGCATCGAGATTGCACGCATATCCGTCTCCCATGGGCTATTCGGGGCGACGATAGCAGCGTGGGCGTCCCATGCAAGGCACCCGCCGGCGATCACGGCGGGTGCCGGCGGGGAAATCGCCGGAATTCCACGCATCTGCACCGCGTGACGCCCGCCGGGCGGGCAGGTGACGGCCGGCTTTGACAGTCGCGCCGGCGCCGGTTACGCCGCTTGCGACCCGAGGGAGCCGAGCGATGACCGATCTTGACATGACTTTTGTCCGGGCACAGTTCCCGGCCTTTTCTGTGCCCGCGCTGCAGGACCAGGCGTTCTTCGAGAACGCCGGCGGATCCTATCCCTGCCGGCAGGTGGTGGACCGGCTGCACCGCTTCTATACCGAACGCAAGGTGCAGCCCTATGCGCCCTATGCCGCGGCGCAACTGGCCGGCGCCGAGATGGACGAGGCGCGCAGCCGCCTTGCGGCCATGCTGGGGGTCGCGACCGACGAATTGTCCTTTGGCCCGTCGACCAGCGCCAATACCTTTGTCCTGGCCAATGCCGTGCGCCGCTGGCTCAAGCCGGGCGAGGCCATCGTCGTCACCAATCAGGACCACGAGGCCAATTCCGGCGTCTGGCGTCGCCTGTCCGACGAGGGGATCGTGATCCGCGAATGGCAGATCGACCCGGCGACAGGCTCGCTCGATCCCGCGGATTTGCGCGCATTGCTGGCCGACGGCCGCGTGCGGCTGGTCTGCTTTCCGCATTGTTCGAACGTCATCGGCGAGATCAACGATGTCGCGGCGATCTGCGCCATCGCCCGCGCCGCCGGCGCGCGGACCGTGGTCGATGGCGTCAGCTACACGCCGCACGGGTTTTCCGATGTCGCGGAACTGGGGGCCGATGTCTATCTGTTCTCGGCCTACAAGACCTTTGGCCCGCATCAGGGCATCATGGTCATCCGCCGCGACTTTGGCTTTGAACTGCCCAATCAGGGGCATTCGTTCAACGGCGACAGCCTGTACAAGCGGTTCACCCCCGGCGGGCCGGACCATGCCCAGATCGCCGCCAGCGCCGGCATGGCCGACTACATGGAGGCCCTGTCGGCCCATCACGGCGGCCCCGCCACTGGCCGGCCCGCCGCCGCCGCCGCGCACGGAATGATGCGCGACCACGAGGAAACCCTGCTGCAACCGCTGCTCGACTATGTTGCCGCAAAGAACTCGGTCCGGCTGATCGGCCCCGCCGATGCCACCCGCCGCGCGCCGACCGTCGCCGTGGAACTGCCCGGCGACCCCGAGGATGCGGCGCGGAAGCTGGGCGACAAGGGCTTCATGTGCTGGGGCGGCAATTTCTATGCCGTCCGGCCGCTGCGGGCGATGGGGGTCGATCCCGACAAGGGCGTGCTGCGGCTGTCCTTCACCCATTACACCACGGCCGACGAGGTCGCGGGCCTCATCGCCGCGCTGGACGAGGTGATCTAGCCGATGGCGGCGCCGGTCCTGCTCTGGTTCCGGCGCGACCTGCGGCTGGCCGATCATCCGGCGCTGACGGCGGCGCTGGCGACGGGGCGGCCGGTGATCCCGGTCTTCATCCACGACGCGGCCGAGGCCGCGCTGGGCGCCGCGCCGCGGTTCCGCCTTGGCCTTGCGCTGGCCGCGTTCCAGACGGACCTCGCCCGCATCGGCGCGCGGCTGGTGCTGCGGCAGGGGCCGGCGGCCGCCGTGCTGGACCGGCTGATCGCCGAAACCGGGGCGCAAGGGGTGGTCTGGTCGCGGCTTTACGATCCGCAATCGGTCGCCCGCGACAGCGCGATCAAGGCCGCCCTCACCGCCCGCGGCCTGAGTGCCGGCAGCCATCCCGGCCATGTCCTGTGGGAACCGCCGCGGGTCGAGACCGGGCAGGGCGGCGCCTATCAGGTCTTTGGCGCCTACTGGAAAGCGGTGCGCGGTCGCCCGGTCCCGGGCCCGCTGCCGCCGCCGGGCCGCTGGCCGTCGCCTGTGGACTGGCCCGCCTCTGACAGTCTTGCCGGTTGGCGGATGGAGGCCGCGATGAACCGCGCCGCGCCGCTGGTGGCCGCCCATGCCATGGTGGGCGAGGCGGCGGCGCGCGACCGTCTGGCCGCATTCATCGCCGACAGCCTGTCCGACTATGCCACCGCCCGTGACTTTCCCGCCCGCGCCGCCACCTCGGGCCTGTCCGAACCGCTCGCCTGGGGCGAGATCGCGCCGGCGACGATCTGGAACGCCGGCCTTGCCGCGATGGAGCGGGGCGATCCGGGGGCAGAGCCGTTCCTGCGCGAACTCGCCTGGCGCGATTTCGCCCATCACCTGATGTTCCACCGCCCCGGGATGCTGACCGGCAACCTGCGGGCCGACTGGGACAGCTTTCCCTGGAGCCACGACGCGGACCGCCCGGAAATCCTTGCCTTCCGGCAGGGCCGCACCGGCTTTGCCCTTGTCGATGCCGGGATGCGCGAGATGTGGGTGACGGGGCGGATGCACAACCGGGTGCGGATGGTGGTCGCCTCGTTCCTGACCAAGCATCTGATGACGCATTGGCGCGTCGGGCAGGCCCTGTTCGCCGACATGCTGACCGATTGGGATCCGGCGGCGAATGCGATGAACTGGCAATGGGTGGCGGGGTCGGGGGCCGATGCGGCGCCGTTCTTCCGCATCTTCAACCCGTTGACCCAGGCGGAAAGGTTTGACCCGGACGGCGCCTACCGCCGCCACTGGCTGGCCGAGGGGCAGGCCCGCCCGGGCCGCGATGCGCTGGCCTATTACGACGCAGTGCCGCGCCACTGGCGCCTTGACCCGGCCGATCCGGCCCCGCCCGCCATCTTCGCCCATGCCGAGGGCCGCGCCCGTGCCCTTGCCGCGTGGGAGGCGTGGCGGCGATAGCGCAGGCGGCGGCGCCTATGCCGGCCGCCCCTTGCCCGAGGCGCGGCCTTGGCCGACAGTCGCGGCAAAAGGGCCGCCGGAACGGCCCATCAGGGGACAGGAGCAGGACATGCCCACCGCAGGACGCCTTGCCGGAGCCGCGCTTTTCGCGCCGCTGTTCTGGTATCTCTCGCAGATCGCCACACCCTATTTCATTGCCGCCGAAACCGCGGTGCCGGACTGGTTCGCGATCATCAACACCGGGTTTGGCCTGATTTTCGGCTGGAAACTGTGCGGCGGCCGCGCCGGCAAGGGCGGCTGGATCGGCGGCCTTGGCAACGGGCTGACCACCGGGATCGTCACCGCCTTTGTCGCGCTGTTCGCGCATTCCTTCATCGAGATGGTCAAGCTGTCGCTGCGCAAGCTGTATGACGGGCCGGCCGATGCGCTGATCGGCATCTTCGACCTGCTGTTCGACTATGCCCTCCTGCTGGCGCAGCAGGATGTGATCGTGGTGCTGCTGGCCGGGTCGGTGATCGCCGGGCTGATCGCCGAATACTTTGGCCGGACCTTTCGCTAGACCATGTCGATATTTCTTTACGGAACATTGCTTTACGATCCGTTGTTCACCCTGGTATCCGGCGCTGGCGCCGAAAGCCATGCCGCCTCGCTTGCCGGTTACGGCGTCGCCGCCGCCCCAAATGGCCCGTGGCCCGCGCTGGTGCCGCGCGCGGGCGCGACGGCCCGAGGGCGCCTTTTGACCGGGCTGACCCCGGCGCAGGAAGCGCGCCTTGACCGCTACGAACTGCCCTTCGGCTATACCCGCGCCCCGGTGACGGTGCAGACCGCCGAGGGCCCCGCCGCCGCTACCGTCTATCTGCCGCCGCCGGGCACGACGGGTGCGGCGGACTGGTCGCTAGACCGCTGGATCCGCGACCATGCGCCGGCCGCGCTTGCGGCCGCGGCCGAGGTCGACTGGGGCGCTGCCGGTTTCGATGCCGCAAGGCTGCGCCGCGAATGGCCGATGATCCGCGTCCGCGCCGCCGCCCGCATCCGTGCCGGTCAGGAACCGACCCCCGCCACGCTGCGCCATGCCCCCCGCGCCGGGGACTGGAGCGTGACGCCCGCCGCACCTTCGCACGGATCGTTCTTCCGCCTTGCCACGTCACGCATGGGCCACGCCCGCTTTGCCGGTGGCCGCCATGACGGGCTGCTCCGCGAGGTCATGGTCGGCGCCGATGCCGCGCTGGTCCTGCCCTATGATCCCGTCCGCGACCGCGTGGCGCTGATCGAGCAATTCCGTGCCGGCCCGGCGCAACGCGGTGACGGCAATCCCTGGACGCTGGAACCCATAGCCGGCATCGTCGACCCCGACGAGACGCCGGAAACCGCCGCGCGCCGCGAGGCGGCCGAGGAGGCGGGGCTGACGATCGCAGATCTGATCCCGATGTTCCACGTCTATGCCACGCCCGGAAATGCCACCGATCATTTCTATTGTTTCCTTGGACTTGCCGACCTGCCCGATGGCCTGCCCACCCTGGGCGGCCTTGAATCCGAGGCCGAGGATCTGCGCCTGCATGTCCTGGCCTTCGACCGCGCCATGGATCTGCTCGACACAGGCGAGGTGACGGCGGCGCCGCTGGCCGCCATGCTGCTGTGGCTGTTCCGCCGGCGGGCCGCCCGCCCTTGAAGGCAGCGGCCCCGCCGCCTACACAGGGGGCGGCCATCGAAAAGCCGGGAAGGACAAGCCGATGACGATCAGATCAGACCTTGCGGCGGCAATCGGCAACACGCCGCTGATCCGGCTGCGCGCCGCGTCCGAGGCGACCGGCTGCGAGATCCTAGGCAAGGCCGAATTCATGAACCCCGGCCAGTCGGTCAAGGACCGCGCCGCGCTGTATATCATCCGCGATGCCATCGCGAAGGGGCAGCTCAAGCCCGGCGGCACCATCGTCGAGGGGACGGCCGGCAATACCGGCATCGGGCTGGCGCTGGTCGGCGCCAGCATGGGCTTTCGCACCGTGATCGTGATTCCGGAAACCCAGAGCCAGGAAAAGAAGGACATGATCCGGCTTGCGGGCGCGGAACTGGTGCAGGTGCCCGCCGCGCCCTACCGCAACCCGAACAATTACGTCCGCTATTCCGGCCGCCTGGCCGAGGAGCTGGCGAGGACCGACCCGAACGGCGTCATCTGGGCCAACCAGTTCGACAATACCGCCAACCGGCAGGCGCATGTCGAAACCACCGGCCCGGAAATCTGGGACGAGACCGGCGGCAGGGTCGACGGGTTCATCTGCGCCGTCGGCTCGGGCGGCACCCTGGCCGGCGTCGCCATGGCCCTGCAGCCCAGGGGCGTGAAGATCGGCCTTGCCGACCCCGAAGGCGCGGCGCTGCATTCCTTCTACACCACCGGCACGTTCGAGGCGCCGGGCAATTCCATCACCGAAGGCATCGGGCAGGGGCGCATCACCGCCAATCTCGAAGGCTTCACCCCCGATTTCAGCTATCGGATCCCCGATACCGAGGCGCTGCCGGTGGTGTTCGACCTGCTCGCCCACGAGGGGCTGTGCCTCGGCGGTTCCTCTGGCGTCAATGTCGCCGGCGCCATCCGCATGGCGCGCGAGATGGGGCCGGGCCATACCATCGTCACCGTGCTGTGCGATTACGGCACGCGCTACCAGTCCAAGCTGTTCAACCCGGAATTCCTGCGCGACCGCGGCCTGCCGGTGCCCGGCTGGCTCGACCCCCGCCCGGCCTCGATCCCCGGCGTGTTCGAGGACGCCTGACCGTGCCGCGGCCGGTGTTCTGGCCCGCGCTGAGGCTGGCCGTGCTGCTGGCAGCACTGGCCGGCGGCGCCATGGCGCAAGAGACCCCGGCCGAGGAAACGCCGGCCGAGACCCCTGCAGCCGAGACCCCGGCGACGGAACCCCCGACGACCGAGACCGCTGCCGAGGCGACCCTTGCCGGCATCGACTATGACGGCTGGCACCGCAGCGCGCAGCGCACGGCGACGATCACCGAAAACGGCAACGGATCCTCTTTCGCGCTGGAACGGCTGCGCAGCGATCTGGTGACCTGGCGCAACCGCTTTGCCGCCGCGCAAGAGGCGAACGCCAGCCGCATCGCCACCGTCGAGGCGCAGATCGCCGCCCTGGGCGAGGCGCCGGCCGAGGGATCCGAGGACAGCCGCGTCACCACCCGCCGGACGGCGCTGCAAGCTGAACTCGCCCGGCTGCGCGCCCCGGTGCAACTGGCCGAAGAGGCCTATGCCCAGGCCAATGGCCTGATCGCCGAGATCGACGGCCTGCTGCGCCTGCGCCGGACCGAGGTGCTGCTGACCCGCGGCGACACGCCGCTGAACCCGGTGCTGTGGCCGACCATCGCCGAAAGCCTGACCGGCCTGATCGGCAACCTGTGGAAAGAGGCCTCGGTCACCTTCCGCTCGTCGGCGCGGCTTGCCGTGCTCAACGATTCGCTCGGCGGCGTGCTGATCGCCGCCATCGGCGGGCTGGTCTGCCTGTTCCGCGGCCGGCGCTGGATCGGCCGGCTGTCGGCGCGGGTCACGGCGCGCACCCGCCGCGGCGACGGCGTCTGGCAATTCCTGTTTTCGCTGGCGCAACTGGTGGTGCCGTATCTCGGCCTGTCCTTCCTGGTCGCGGCTCTGACGCTCAGCGGCCTGCCGGGATTCCGCCTTGGCCAGATCCTTCAGCAGATCCCCAATGCCGGCGCCTTTGCCATCTTCGCACATTGGCTGGCAGACCGCCTGTTCGGCCCCGGCGCCCGGATTCCGCTGCCCGAGGATTTCGGCCTCGACGGGCGCGAACGCGGCTGGCGGCTGGTGGTCGGCATGGGCTGGCTGCTGACCGCGGGCGGGCTGGTTCAGGCGGTCCTTGACGCCGGCGAGGTCGAGACGGTGGCGGCGATGGCGGCGATCCTGCCGGTGCATCTCGCGCTGTCCTGGCTGCTGTTCCGCTTCGGGCGCGAACTTCTCTGGCGTCCCGCCCCCGCCGCCGACGGCACCATCCCCGATGCGCCGGGTTTCGGCCGCGGCCTTGTCTCGCTTCTGGGCCGGGCGGTGATGGCCGTCGCCGTCGTCGGGCCGGTCCTGACCGCGATCGGCTATGCCGTCGCCTACGAGGCGCTGACCTATCCCACGGCGATGACGCTGGCGCTTATCGGCGTGGTCCTGGTGCTGCAGACCTTCGTGTTCGACCTGTACGTCCTGATCGTCGGGGGCGAGGAGGGGGCGCGTGACGCGCTCTTGCCGGTGATCGGCGGCGTGCTGCTGACCGTGGTGGCGCTGCCTGCCGGCGCGCTGTTCTGGGGCGTGCGCGGCGACGACCTGTCCGAACTCTGGACCCGCTTCCGCGAAGGCTGGACCTTTGGCGACACCCGCATCTCGCCCACCGATTTCCTGTCCTTCGTCGTGCTGTTCATCGCCGGCTATCTGGTGACGCGGCTGTTGCAGGGCGTGCTGCGCACCACGATCCTGCCTAAGACCCGGCTGGATCCCGGCGGGCGCACGGCCATCATCTCGGGCACCGGCTACCTTGGCATCTTCCTTTCGGCGGTCTTTGCCGTCACTGCCGTCGGCCTTGACCTGTCGAACCTTGCCATCGTCGCCGGTGCCCTGTCGGTCGGCATCGGTTTCGGCCTGCAGAACATCGTCTCGAACTTCATTTCCGGCATCATTCTGCTGATCGAACGGCCGATCTCGGAGGGGGACTGGATCGAGGTCGGCGGCAAGATGGGCTATGTCCGCGACATCTCGGTCCGCTCCACCCGGATCGAGACCTTCGACCGCACCAATGTCATCGTGCCGAATGCCGACCTGATTTCCGGGCAGGTGACGAACTGGACCCGCGGTTCCGCCGTGGGCCGCGTCATCGCGCCGGTTTCGGTCATGTTCGGGACGGACATCGCCAGGGTGATGGCGATTCTCAAGGAGGTGGCCGAAAGCCATCCGATGGTGCTCCTGAACCCCGCGCCTTCAGTCGTGCTGCAGAATTTCGGCCCCGACGTGCTGAATTTCGAAATCCGCGCCATCGTCCGCGACGTGAATTTCGGCCTGTCGATCCGGTCCGAGATGAATATCGAGATCGCGAAGCGGTTCTATGACGAGGGTATCGAATTTGCCGGCAATGCCCGCGCCAACGGCGCCGCGGGCCGCACCGCGCAGTCGCCCAAGCCCGGACCGGGCGAGATGCGGGTGACGCTGATCCGACCCGAGGAGACCAGCGCCGCCCGGCCTGCCGACGACAACGCGTCCGATCCGCCGCCCGAGGAACCCCAGCCATGACCCGCGCCCTGTTCCGCGACGATGCCTATCGGCGCGAGGCGCCCGCCACCGTCACCGGGATCACGGGCGAGGGCGGCATCGTGCTGGACGCAAGCCTGTTCTACCCTACCGGCGGCTGCCAGCCCGGCGACAGCGGCCGGCTTGACTGGGCCGGCGGCGGTGTCGACATCGCCACCACGGTCAAGGGCGAGGGTGGGGTGATCGTGCTGATCCCGGCCGAACCGCAGCCGCTGCCGCCGATCGGCGCTGCCGTGGTCCAGCACCTTGACTGGGGCCGGCGCCATGCGCTGATGCGCGTCCATACCGCGCTGCACCTTCTGTCGGTGGTGATCCCGCTGCCCGTCACCGGCGGCGCGGTGGGCGAGGGCAAGGGCCGGCTTGATTTCGACATGCCCGAAGCGCCTGAGGACATGGCCGGAAACGAGGCGCGGCTGAACGACCTGATCGCCCGCGATCTGCCGGTGACCGAGGAATGGATCACCGAGGCCGAGCTGGAAGCCAACCCCGGGCTGGTGAAAACCCTGTCGGTGCAGCCGCCGCGCGGCGCCGGCACCGTCCGGCTGGTGCGGATCGGGCAGGGGGCCGCGACGGTCGACCTGCAACCCTGCGGCGGCACCCATGTCCGTTCGACCGGGGAGATCGGCCGCGCCGCTCTCGGAAAAGTGGAGAAGAAGGGCCGGCAGAACCGCCGCGTCCCGCTTGTCTTGCTCTGACGCGCGTGCCAGCCTTGCGCAATTGACCGTAGGGGCCTTGCGATGTTGCGTCCTTTCCTTTTCGCGGTGCTGACCGTGCTGGGCCTGCCGGCCGCCGCCATGCAGTTCGAACGCTGCACCAAGTCCGAAATAGCCTTTGCCACCTCGGCCGTCGAAGGTGCGCGCGAGGTCATCACCCGCGCCGCCGGCCATGTCGGCCCGACGCCGGAATACGAACGCTGGTTCGGGCATTACAGTCCCGATCTGGGCGAAAAGGTCCGAGCCGGGCTGAAATCGGTGGACCGCGCGCTGGAAAGCCCCGATCTGGTGCTGGTCTGCCCCAATACCGGCGAGGACGGCTGCGACACCGGCACCTATGCCAATGTCTGGCCCGACGATCCGTTCCGCGTCAACCTGTGCCGCGCCTTCTTTGGCCAGCCGACGATGGCGGGGGTGGTCGCCACCTCGATGGCCTTCGACACCGGCACCCGCGAGGGCACGATCATCCACGAGGTCAGCCATTTTGTGCGCGCCGCCGGGACCGACGACATCTGCTATACCCGCACCGATTGTTCGGAAATGGCCCTGACCGACAGCGAAAGCGCGGTGCGCAATGCCGATTCTTTTCAGTATTTCGCCGAGGATGTGGTCTTTGCCATCCAGGCCGCTGCGGCCGAGTCCGCGCCCTGACGGGCGGGGCCTGCCCGATTAACCCATCGAAAGATTGGCAGAATCTTCCCCGCGGGGAAGATTCGCGGCGCCATCACCCCAGCCTTGCAGCCGCCGCCCGCCGGGCTAGTCTGGCGGCCATGTCCCGCGGATAAGGTCGCAGCCCATGTTCGGAGTCGATGCCGGAACCCTTTTGGCCATCGCCGCCCTTCTGGCGCTGGCCGGGGCGGTGACCGGAGTTCTGGCCGGCCTTTTCGGCGTCGGCGGCGGCGCCATCACCGTGCCGCTGCTGTACGAGGTGTTCGGCCTTCTGGACGTGCCCGATGCAGTGCGGATGCCGCTGGCGGTCGGCACCTCGCTGGCCATCATCATTCCCACCTCGATCCAGTCGGCGCGCGGCCATTACGCCCGCGGCGCGGTGGATGTGGCGGTGATCCGCGCCTGGGCGCTGCCGCTGGTCCTGGGCGTGCTGGCCGGCGCCTTCATCGCCCGTTTCGCGCCGCCGGCGGTGTTCCAAGTCGTCTTCATCCTGGTCGCCGGCACCAATGCCTTCAAGCTGGCCTTCGGCAAGGAAAGCTGGCGCATCGCGCCCGACCTGCCGCAGGGCTGGGGGCGGCGGGCCTATGGCCTTGGCATCGGCCTCGCCTCGGCGCTGATGGGCATCGGCGGCGGTGCCATCTCGAACCTTGTCCTCACCCTGCACGGACGCGACATCCGGCGGGCCGTCGCCACCTCGGCCGCGGTCGGGGTGTTCATCTCGATTCCCGGCGCGATCGGTTATGTCTGGGCCGGCTGGGGCCGCGCCGGCCTTCCGCCGCTGTCGCTGGGCTTCGTCTCGGTCCTGGCCTTCGTGCTGATCGTGCCGACCACGGTCTTGACCACCCGCATCGGCGTGTCGCTGGCGCATTCGCTGCCAAAGCGCCGGCTGGAGCTGTTCTTTGCCATCTTCCTGATGCTGGTCTGCCTGCGCTTCGTGGTGAAACTCGCCTTCGGGGTCTAGGTCACCGAGACGCGGATCATCTGCCAGGACAGCGGCGGCAGCCGCGCCCGCAGGACGCCGGCCGCGACCTCGGCCCCGCTCCCGTCGCGCGGCACGATGCGCGCGGGATCGGCCAGCGTGTTCACCGCCCGCAGATCGGGGCTGGTCATCACGCGATGGGCCACGATCCTTCCCGTGGGGAAACCGTTCAGCGCCACCTCGGCCTCGATTTCCTCGGTCGGATGGCGGTTGACGGCAAAGAAGGTCAGCGTGCCGCCCCCTTGGTCATGCACCCCGGCAATGTCCAGATACGGCACATTGTCGTCGTGGATCGAATCGTAGCCGGGCGACCGGACCGCAAGTTGCAGCGCGTCGCCGCGGCCATGGCGCGAGGCGTAATAATAGGGGTAATAGATCGTCTGCTTCCACGCCGGTCCGCCCGGTTCGGTCATGATCGGCGCGATCACGTTGACCAGTTGGGCGATGCAGGCGACGCGCACCACGTTCGACTTGCGCAGGAAGGTGTTCAGGATCAGCCCGACCTGCAGCACGTCCTCGAAATTGTAGATGTCCTCGAGCAGGCGGGGCGCGTGCGGCCAGCCTTCGGCACCGTCAAGGATCGCCCGGTCCTGCGCGTTGGAATGATACCAGACATTCCATTCGTCAAAGCTGATATGCACGTCATGCTTTGACCGCTTGTTCGCCTTGACCAGCCGGATTGCCGATTCCACGGTGGAGATATAGCGGTCGAGCTTGTGGTTCAGCGCCAGATAATTCGCCGTGTCGCCGGTGCGGTTGGCGAAATACATGTGCAGCGAGATATGGTCGACGTTTTCATAGCTGTGTTCCAGCACCGTCCGTTCCCATTCGGGATAGGTCTTCATGTCGGCGTTGGATGACCCGCAGACCACCAGTTCCAGCGATTTGTCGAAGGCGCGCATGGTCTTGGCGACCTCGTTGGCCAGCCTGCCGTATTCGTCGGCGGTGCGGTGCCCGACCTGCCAGGGGCCGTCCATCTCGTTGCCAAGGCACCAGAGCTTTACCCCGAACGGATCGGCCCGGCCGTTCTTGCGGCGCAGGTCGCCCCAATAACTGCCGACCGGGGCGTTGACATATTCAAGGAAATTGCGCGCCTCATCCAGCCCGCGCGAGCCAAGGTTGATCGCCAGCATGGGTTTGGTGCCGACAGCATCGCACCAGTCCTGAAATTCGTGCAGGCCGACGGCGTTCGATTCCGACGTATGCCAGGCCAGATCCAGCCGTGTCGGGCGCTGGTCGCGGGGGCCGATACCGTCTTCCCAGTTATAGGCCGAAACGAAATTGCCGCCGGGATAGCGGACGAAGGGAATATTCAGGTCGCGGCACAGGGCGATCACGTCCTGCCGCATCCCGTTTGCGTCGGCGGTGGGGTGACCCGGTTCGTAGATGCCGGAATAGATCGCCCGGCCCAGATGTTCGAGAAAGGCGGAATAGATCCGGTCGTCGATGGTCGCGATGGTGAAATCGCGGTGGGCGGTGACTTCAGCGCGCATTCGGGTTCCCTCTGGCCTGACGCAAACCCCTTGGAAGGGAACTGCAAAGGCCTTGAAGGCTTTTGCCGGCGTCCCGCGGAACCTGCCCGCGGCCCTGCCGTTTGACAAGCCCCGCCGCCCGGCCGATCCTGCCCCGACCATCGGGAGGCGCGGATGAAGATCAACGGTGTGGCCTATCGCTCGATCTGGGCCGAGCCTTCGGGCGAGGTCAGGATCATCGACCAGCGCTGGCTGCCGCATGAGGTGCGGATCGTCGCCTTGCCCGACCGTGCCGCCTTTGCCACCGCGATCCGCGACATGTGGGTGCGGGGCGCGCCGCTGATCGGGGCGACGGCGGCCTGGGGGATGGCGGTGCAGATGGCCGCCGATCCGTCCGGGTCCAGCCTGGAGGAAACCTGGTCGGTCCTGCACGCCACGCGGCCGACCGCCATCAACCTGAAATGGGCGCTTGACCGGATGCGCGCGACGCTGGCGCCGCTTGCCCCGGCCGACCGCGCCGCCGCCGCCCGGTCCGCGGCGCAGGCGATCTGCGACGAGGATGTCGAGATCAACCGCCGCATCGGCGCCCATGGGCTGGGGGTGATCCGCGACATCGCCGCCCGCAAGGGCCGGGTCAACATCCTGACCCATTGCAACGCCGGCTGGCCGGCGACGGTCGACTGGGGCACCGCCACCTCGCCCATCTATCAGGCGCATGACGCCGGCATTCCGCTGCATGTCTGGGTGGACGAGACGCGTCCGCGCAATCAGGGCGCGCAGATCACCGCCTGGGAACTGGGCGCCCATGGTGTGCCGCATTCGCTGATCGTCGACAATGCCGGCGGCCATCTCATGCAGCACGGACAGGTCGACATGGTGATCGTCGGCACCGACCGCACCACCGCCAACGGCGATGTCTGCAACAAGATCGGTACCTATCTCAAGGCGCTGGCGGCCCATGCGAACGGCGTGCCGTTCTATGTCGCGCTGCCCTCGCCGACCATCGACTGGACGGTGCGCGACGGGGTCAGCGAGATCCCCATCGAAAACCGCTCGGGCGAGGAGGTGACGCATGTGCAGGGCCTTGACCCCGAGGGGCGGATCGTCAGCGTCCGCATCAGCCCCGAGGGCACGGCCGGGGTGAACCCGGCCTTTGACGTGACGCCGGCGCATCTTGTCACCGGCCTCATCACCGAACGCGGCATCGCCCCGGCCACGGCCGCGGGCCTTGCCGCGATGTTCCCCGACCGCGCGCCGGTTTGATCCTGCGCAAGGCGGGCAGGGCGCGCCCGCGCCATCAAAGGCCAGAAAAGGGAGAAGCCGATGACCGATCAGCCGAAACCTGCCCATCACGGCGTCGGGCACAGCCGCCATCCGGCGCCCACCGCCGCCGTGGCCGTCCGCCCGCATCACCACCACCTCGACGACCTGCCCGAGGCCGCGGCGGATGAGCCCGAGGCGCGGCCGCATCATGCCCATGTCCATCCGCGGGGCGGGCACGGCGAACTGGCCCCCGGCCATGATGCCACCCTGTGCGCAGCGGGCAACGCCCGCGTGCTGCGCGCGCTTGGCGTTCTGGGGGTGCGGCTGGCCGATGCCGCCGCGGTGCCGGCGCTTGCCGGCGCCCTGCAGGGCACGCCGGTCGTGATCCTTGACCCGCCGGGGGGCATCGCCGATGCCCATGCCCTTGGCCTCGCGCTCGAGGATGTGCGGCTGGCGCCGGGGGCGGTGCTGATGGCCGTGGCCGGGGCAGGGGCCGCCGATCTGGGCCTTGACCTTGACGCCGATGCCGCGCCCGACCTGCCGCGGCGGCTGCGGCAGTTGCTGGCGGCGCGGGCGCCCTAACCCGCCGCCTCCCAGGCTGAAAATTCGGCGGCGCGGCGGTCACGCAGCCGCGCCTCGACTTCGGCCGAAAGCTGCAGGTCGCGCGCCGGCGATACGTTCAGCCGCGGCAGTTCAAGCCGCAGGCGCAGCCGTTCTTCAAGAAAGCCGATCAACCGCGACTGGTCCTCATACCGGAACAGATGCGTGACGCCCGGCCCGCCCTCGGCATCCTGAATGAACTTGGCCTGAGAGCCGACGGCGGCGACGGGCGCCGGCTTGCCCTTGCAGTATTCCAGCACGAAATCGTCAAAGCTGATGTCGCGGGTGCTGTTCGGGGTGCCGGCCACATCGCCGCGGCTGCGGTAGCGATACCAGCTGCCCAGCCAGTCGACAGGGTGGCGCAGCACGGCCATGGTCTCCATCTCGGGCCCGCCGGCGGCGGCGAACCACGGGCCGATGAAGCGGCGGTAACGGTAAAGCGGCGTGTGCTTGATCACCGGCGGATCGCGCATCACCAGCGCGGCGCGCGGCGCCAGAGCGCCTTCGATCGCCGTGGTCCCGGTTTTCGGCACCGCAAGGAACACCAGCCGTTCTTTCCAGAAAACCAGCATCCGATCCCCTTCCTGCCGTCAACCGAACCTTAACCATTCCTGCCGCAGAGTGAATTGCGGAAGAGATGACTTGAATTGTTCTTGTTTTGTGCCCATACCAATGCGAACAGGACGTGAACAAAACCCTGATTGCCCGCCCGCCGGGGCTGTGGCACTTACAAGGACAGGACCAGATGGCAGCGGCAGACCTTCTTACCATGATCGACAAGAAAGCGGCGGACAAGCAGAAGGCGCTGGAAAGCGCGCTGCAACAGATCGAACGGCAGTTCGGCAAGGGCTCGATCATGAAGCTCGGCTCGGGCCAGGCTTTGCCGGAAATCGAGGCGACCTCGACCGGATCGCTCGGCCTTGACATTGCGCTGGGCATCGGCGGCCTGCCCAAGGGCCGGATCGTGGAGATTTACGGGCCGGAATCCTCGGGCAAGACGACGCTGACGCTGCATGTGGTGGCGGAAGAGCAGAAAAAGGGCGGCGTCTGCGCCTTTGTCGATGCCGAACATGCGCTCGACCCGCTTTATGCGAAAAAGCTGGGCGTCAATCTGGACGAGTTGCTGATCTCGCAGCCCGATACCGGCGAACAGGCGCTGGAAATCGTCGATACGCTGGTGCGGTCGGGGGCGGTGTCACTGGTCGTGGTCGATTCGGTCGCCGCGCTGACGCCCAAGTCCGAACTGGAAGGCGACATGGGCGATTCGAATGTCGGCGTCCACGCCCGCCTCATGAGCCAGGCGATGCGCAAGCTGACCGGCTCGATCAGCCGGTCGAACTGCATGGTGATCTTCATCAACCAGATCCGCATGAAGATCGGGGTGATGTTCGGGTCGCCCGAAACCACCACCGGCGGCAATGCGCTGAAATTCTACGCTTCCGTTCGGCTCGACATCCGCCGCATCGGCGCGATCAAGGACCGCGACGAGGTGGTGGGCAACACCACCCGCGTCAAGGTGGTCAAGAACAAGGTCGCCCCGCCGTTCAAGGAAGTCGAATTCGACATCATGTATGGCGAGGGCATCTCGAAGATGGGCGAGCTGATCGACCTTGGCGTCAAGGCCGGCGTGGTCGAGAAATCGGGGTCGTGGTTCAGCTATGGTGACGAACGCATCGGCCAGGGGCGCGAGAACGCCAAGCAGTTCCTGCGCGACCACGCCGATGTCGCCCTGTCGATCGAGGACAAGATCCGCGCGAGCCACGGGCTCGACTTCACCGCCGCCGGCGGGCCGGATGCCGAAGACGACCTGACCGAATAGGGGGGCGCGCGCGGGCAAGCCCGCGCGTCAAGGGAAGGGAGGCGCTGCCTCCCTCTTGCCCGTTCCGGGCAATTCACCCACCGGGATATTTCCGGACGAAGAATGGTCGCTGGTCAGGGCCGCGCCCGGTTCGTTTGCCGCTTTACCGGCGCAGGGCCGGGGTCTATGTCATCCCGGCCCGAAACCCGAGGGATCGCGATGACCAGCCTTGCCGATATCCGTTCGACCTATCTCGATTTCTTTGCCCGCAACGGGCACGAGGTCGTCGCCTCGTCGCCGCTGGTGCCGCGCAACGACCCGACGCTGATGTTCACCAATTCCGGCATGGTGCAGTTCAAGAACCTGTTCACCGGGGTCGAGACGCGCGATTACCGGCGCGCGACCACGGCGCAGAAATGCGTGCGCGCGGGCGGCAAGCACAACGACCTCGACAACGTGGGTTACACGGCGCGGCACCATACCTTCTTTGAAATGCTCGGGAATTTTTCCTTTGGCGACTATTTCAAGGATCAGGCCATCACCTTTGCCTGGGAACTGCTGACCCGCGATTTCGGGCTGGATGCCGGCCGGCTCTGCGTCACCGTCTATCACACCGATGACGAGGCGGCGGCGATCTGGAAGCGGGTTTCGGGTCTGCCCGATGAACGCATCATCCGCATCGCCAATGACGACAATTTCTGGCGCATGGGGCCGACCGGCCCCTGCGGCCCCTGCACCGAGATCTTCTTCGACCACGGCGACCATATCTGGGGCGGCCCGCCGGGCAGCGCCGAACAGGATGGCGACCGCTGGGTCGAGATCTGGAACAACGTCTTCATGCAGAACGAGCAGTTTGCCGATGGCAGTCTGCGCCCGCTCGACATGCAGTCGATCGACACCGGCATGGGGCTGGAACGGATCGGCGCCGTGCTGCAGGGCAAGCATGACAATTACGACACCGACCTGATGCGCGCCCTGATCGAGGCTTCGGCCAATGCCACCTCGACCGATCCCGATGGCGCCGGCAAGATCCACCACCGGGTGATCGCCGACCACCTGCGCTCGACCTCGTTCCTGATCGCCGATGGCGTGCTGCCGTCGAACGAGGGCCGCGGCTATGTGCTGCGCCGCATCCTGCGCCGCGCCGCGCGCCATGCGCATATGCTGGGCGCCGCCGATCCGGTGATGTTCCGGCTGGTGCCGGCGCTGGTGCGGCAGATGGGCGCGGCCTATCCCGAACTGACCCGGGCGCAAAGCCTGATCGAAGAGACGCTGAAGCTCGAGGAAACCCGCTTCAAGGTTACGCTCGACCGCGGGCTGCGGCTGCTGGACGAGGAGCTGGCGCGGATTCCCGAGGGCGCCGAACTGCCGGGGGACGCCGCGTTCAAGCTGTATGACACCTATGGTTTCCCGCTGGACCTGACGCAGGATGCGCTGCGCGAACAGGGCCGCGCCGTCGATGTCGCGGGTTTCGAGGCCGCGATGGAGGAACAGCGCGCCAAGGCGCGTGCCGCCTGGTCGGGCACGGGCGAGGCCAAGGATGCGCAGATCTGGTTCGATCTGGCCGACAAGCATGGCGTGACCGAGTTCCTTGGCTATGACACCGAGGCCGCCGAAGGCGTGGTGCAGGCCCTGGTCCGCGACGGGGCCGAAATCGGCTCGGCCCAGACGGGCGAGGCGGTGCAGGTCGTCGTCAATCAGACCCCGTTCTATGGCGAAAGCGGCGGCCAGGTCGGCGACACCGGCTGGATCCGCACCGATACCGGGCTGGTCACGATCTCTGACACGAAAAAGGCGCAGGGCGTTTTCCTGCACATCGGCACCGTGACCGAGGGCGCGATTGCCCGCGGCCAGCCGGCGCGGCTGGAGGTCGATCATGCCCGGCGGGCCCAGATTCGCGCCAACCATTCGGCCACCCACCTGCTGCACGAGGCGCTGCGGCGCGCCCTGGGCGATCATGTCGCACAGAAGGGGTCGCTGAACGCGCCCGACCGGCTGCGTTTCGACTTTTCCCATGCCAAGGCGCTGACCGCTGCAGAACTCGCGCAGGTCGAGGCCGAGGTGAACGAGTTCATCCGCCAGAATTCGGCGGTGGACACCCGGATCATGACCCCCGACGATGCCCGCGGGATGGGGGCGCAGGCCCAGTTCGGCGAGAAATACGGCGACGAGGTGCGCGTGGTGTCGATGGGCACGCTTGACGGGTCCGGCAAGGGCGCCGACGGGCGGACCTATTCGCTGGAACTGTGCGGCGGCACCCATGTCGGGCGCACCGGCGACATCGGCCTGTTCGCGCTTGTGTCGGAAACCGCCTCGGCCGCCGGCGTGCGCCGGATCGAGGCGCTGACAGGGCAGGCGGCCCTGGCCGACCTGAGGCGGGTCGATCTTGAGTTGCAGGAAATCGCCGGCGTTCTCAAGGCGCAGCAGGGCGAAGTTGCGGCGCGGGTGCGGTCGCTGGTCGAGGAACGCAAGCAGCTTGCCGCCGAGGTCGCGCAACTGCGCCGCGATCTGGCCATGGCCGGCGGGCCGAAAGAGGAAAGCCCGCGCGACATCAACGGCATAGCCTTCAAGGCTCAGGTCCTTTCCGGGGTGACGGGCAAGGATTTGCCGGCGCTGATCGACACGATGAAGCAGAATTTCTCGGGCGCGATCCTGCTGATCGCCGAGGCCGAGGGCAAGGCGGCGGTGGCGGCGGGCGTGACCGCCGATCTGGCCGGCCGGCTGTCGGCGGTCGATCTGCTGCGCGCCGCGGTGGGGGCGCTGGGGGGCAAGGGCGGCGGTGGCCGGCCCGACATGGCGCAGGGCGGCGCAGCAAGCGCTGCCGAGGCCGAAGCGGCGATCGCCGCCGCCGAAACCGTCATTGCAGGAGTGTGAGAGATGCCCGCAGCCTGGTGGATCGCCCATGTCAGCGTCACCGACCCTGACCGCTATGCGCAATATGCCAGCCGCGCCACGGCGGCGATTGCCGCCCATGGCGGCAGCTTTGTCGTCCGTGGCGGCAGGTATGAACAGCTTGAGGGGCAGGACCGGCCGCGCAACGTGCTGGCGCGGTTCCCCAGCCTGCAGGCGGCCCATGACTGCTACCATTCGCCCGCCTATCAAGAGGCGCTGTCCTATGCCAAAGGCGCGGCCGAGCGGGAACTGGTGATCGTCGAGGAGGCGGAATAGGGCCTTTGGCCCTGACTTCCGCCCTTATCCCACCGCCGCCGCGAATGCGCCGTCCCACAAGGCGCGCAGATCGGCCATCGGCGCCTTGTCCGCGCCCAGAACCACATCGGTCCCGCCGATCCGACCGACCTCGGCCGCCGGAATGCCGGCGGCCCCTGCGGCGGCCAGCAGCGCCGGGGCGTTGGCGGTGGCCAGCAGGTAGCGGCCCTGATCCTCGCCATAAAGCGCGGGAATGTCGCCGGCGTGCAGGATGACACCGCAGCCGGCCTCGGTCGCCAGTTCAAAGGCGGCCAGGGCAAGGCCGCCGTCCGACAGGTCGGTCGCGGCGCGGATCAGTGGGCGGTTGGCCAGCACGAAGGCGCCATGCGCCGCCTCGGCCGCCAGATCCACCGGCGGCGCGTCGCCGGCCTCGATGCCGAACGCCTCGGCCAGCAGCGCCGATTGGCCAAGATGGCCCCGCGTCGTGCCGATCAGCACCAGCGCGTTGCCGTCCTGCGCCGGGCCGGCGATGATGTCCCCGGGCCGGGCGATCAGGCCGACGCCGCCGATGGTCGGCGTGGGCAGGATGCCGGTGCCGTCGGTTTCGTTGTAAAGCGAGACATTGCCCGAGACGATGGGAAAGGCCAGGGCGCGGCAAGCCTCGCCGATGCCCTGGATGGCGCCGACAAGCTGCCCCATGATCTGCGGCTTTTCGGGGTTGCCGAAGTTGAGGTTGTCGGTCGCGGCAAGCGGCGTGGCGCCCACGGCGACAAGGTTGCGGAACGCCTCGGCCACCGCCTGCTTGCCGCCCTCGACCGGGTTCGCGGCGACATAGCGCGGCGTCACGTCGCTGGTAAAGGCCACCGCCTTGCCGGTGCCGTGGACGCGGACGATGCCGGCGCCGCGGCCCGGCGCGCGGTTGGTGTCGCCCATGACCATGTGGTCGTATTGTTCCCACACCCAGTTCTTGCGGGCGTGGTTCGGGCTGCCGATCAGCGCGCGCAAGCCGGCGATGGCGCCGATCTGCGGCACATCGCCCTGGGGGGCGGCGGCGGGGGTCGGCACCCAGGGCCGGTCGTATTCCGGCGCGTTCGATGACAGTTTCGACAGCGGCAGGTCGGCCTTGACCTGATTGCCATGCAGGATGAGGAAGCGGTCCTCGGGGATCGTCTCGCCCACCACGGCGAAATCGAGATCCCATTTGTCGAAGATCGCCTTGGCCGCCGCCTCCATCTCGGGCTTGAGGACCATCAGCATCCGTTCCTGCGATTCCGACAGCATCATCTCGTAGGCGGTCATCGCCGTTTCGCGCTGCGGCACGGCGTCCAGGTTCAGGCGGATGCCAAGCCCGCCCTTGTCGCCCATTTCCACCGCCGAACAGGTCAGGCCCGCGGCGCCCATGTCCTGGATGGAAATGACGGCGCCCGAGGCCATGAGTTCAAGGCAGGCCTCAAGCAGGCGCTTTTCGGTGAACGGGTCGCCGACCTGCACCGTGGGGCGCTTTTCCTCGATCGTGTCGTCGAATTCGGCGGATGCCATGGTGGCACCGCCGACGCCATCGCGGCCGGTCTTGGCGCCCAGATAGACCACGGGCATCCCCACGCCCGAGGCGGCGGAATAGAAGATGGCATCGGCATCGGCCAGCCCGGCGGCAAAGGCATTCACCAGGCAGTTGCCGTTGTACGAGCGGTGGAACCGCACCTCGCCCCCGACATTCGGCACGCCAAAGGCATTGCCATAGCCGCCGATGCCATGGACGACGCCGTTGACCAGCTGCCGGGTCTTGGAGTGGTCCAGATCGCCAAATGACAGCGCGTTCATCGCCGCGATCGGCCGGGCGCCCATGGTGAAGACATCGCGCAGGATGCCGCCAACCCCCGTCGCCGCCCCCTGATAGGGTTCGATATAGGAGGGGTGGTTGTGGCTTTCCATCTTGAAGACCAGCGCCTGCCCGTCGCCGATGTCGACGACGCCGGCGTTTTCACCGGGGCCGCAGATCACCTGCGGGCCTTCGGTATGCAGGGTGCGCAGCCATTTCTTGGACGACTTGTAGGAACAATGTTCGTTCCACATCGCGCTGAAGATGCCGAGTTCGGTGAATGTCGGCTCGCGCCCGATGATGTCAAGGATGCGCTGGTATTCGTCCGGCTTGATGCCATGGGCGGCGATCAGGTCGGGGGTGATGGCGGGTTCCTGCATGGCATCCTCGGGCGGCGGCGGATGCGGCCTATTAGACCGGAGGCGGGGTGAGGGGAAGCGGCGATGACAAGGGCGCGCGGCAGTCGGGGGAATCGGGCGACGGGTGCGTCGAAACCCGGTGATTCCGGCCCGCGGCCAAAAAAAAAGCCGGGCGCGAGGCCCGGCTAAGTCCAACAGGGAGGTATGAAGTGATGCGCTTTTCAGCAGCATCGGCTTCGAGGCGTGAAATAGGCAGCAGGCGCAGTCCGATCAAGCCTGAATGCAAGGATTGCACAGCAAAGCCGCCATGCGTTTCCTGCATGTCTGTCCGACGCTAACTCAACCTGCGGATGCGGGCTTTGCAAGTGTCTGAAACGGCGGGGAATGTCCGGCGGGCGCCAGTCAGCCCGGATCGGCAAAGCGCCGGCGATGGGCGATGACTTCCTCGGTCACGAAGTCGCGGAACGCGCTGACGCGTTTCGATTGCCGCAATTCCTCGGGGTAGGCGAGGAATACCGGCACCTCGCCCGATTCGACTTCGGGCAGGACGCGCACCAGTTCGGGGAAATCCTCGGTGATGTAGTCGGGCAGGACACCGATCCCCAGATGGTTCAGCACCGCCTGCAGCACGCCGAAATAGTTGTTGATCGAAAGCATCGACGGGATGTCGTAGCTGAGCAGGTGCTGCACCAGCGCCGCCCCGGCCGCGACCTGCGCCGCCCCCGGCGCCTGGCTGATGAGGCGGTGGCGCGACAGATCCTCCATCCGTTCCGGCGTGCCGCGGGAGGCCAGATAGGTGCGCGAGGCGTAAAGCTGCATCCTGATCCCCATCAGCCGCTTGCGGATCAGGTCGGCCTGCGAGGGTTCCTTCATGCGGATCGCCACATCGGCCTCGCGCATCGGCAGGTCGAGCACGCGTTCCTCAAGCATGAGGTCGATCTTGAGATCGGGATATTTCTCATACAGCTTGGCCAGCCGCGGGGCGAGCCAGAGGGTGCCGAAGGCGATGGTGGTCGTCACCTTCAACTCGCCGAACACCTCTTCGGCCGAATCGCGGATGCGGGCGGCGGCGGTTTCCAGGCGGCGGTTCATCACCCGCGTCGCCTCGAACAGCAACTCGCCCTGTTCGGTCAGGATCAGGCCGCGGGCATGGCGGTGGAACAGGGTGGTGTTCAGCCCCTCTTCCAGGGCGCGAATCTGTCGGCTGACGGCGGATTGCGACAGGTGCAGGCTGTCGCCGGCATGGGTCAGGCTGCCGGCATCGGCAACCGCGTGGAAGATGCGCAGCTTGTCCCAGTCGAGGCCATGCATCGGCCCTACTCCCCTTGGCCCGCAACGGGCTGTCAAAGCGGTCCCTATCGCGGTCCGAGCCGTTCATGCAATGATCGCGTTGCGAAGATACGGAATATTGCAAGTAGGGCGCGGGGTTTTGCCCGGTCCTTGCCGGAAACAGCGGAGGAACGCGGCGGAATGCGGCAGGATGTGCGCCTGTCCGACCGGTTCGACCTGTCGGTCGAAAGCGTGCTTCTGGGCGGCACGCAGGCTCTGGTCAGACTGATGCTGATGCAGGCGGCGCGCGATCGCGCGGCCGGTCTGCGCACCGCCGGCCTTGTCACCGGCTATCGCGGCTCGCCCCTGGGCGGGGTCGATCTGGCGATGACCCGTGCCGGGGCCGAGCTTGCCGCCGCCGGCGTGGTGTTCCAGCCGGGGCTGAACGAGGATCTGGCGGCGACCGCGCTGTGGGGCAGCCAGCAGGCCGGGCTGCGCGGCCCGGCGCGCGCCGATGGCGTCTTCGGCCTGTGGTATGGCAAGGGGCCGGGGGTGGACCGTTCGGGCGATGCCCTGCGCCACGCCAGCCTTGCCGGCACCGCGGCGCTTGGCGGCGTGCTGGCGGCGATGGGCGATGACCATATCGGCGAAAGCTCGACCACGGTGCATCAGTCCGAACCTTCGATGATGGCCTTCGGCATTCCGGTGCTGTCGCCCGCCGGCGTGCAGGAGGTGCTGGATTTCGGGCTTTACGGCATCGCGCTGTCGCGATTTGCCGGGCTGTGGTGCGGGCTGAAGCTGGTCAAGGATACCGTGGAATCGACAGCGGTGGTGGATGGGCGGCCCGACCGGCTGCGCATCGTCACGCCGGACTTCGACCTGCCGCCCGGCGGGCTGAACATCCGCCGCACCGACCACTGGACCGATCAGGAGGACCGCCATTTCCGCTGGAAACTGCCGGCGACCCTGGCCTTTGCCCGGGCCAATGCGCTCGACCGCGTGCAGGGGCGGGGGCGCCGCATCGGCATCATGGCCGCGGGCAAGAGCTGGCTGGATCTGGTGCATGCCCTGGATCTGCTGGGGATCGACACGGCCGAGGCCGACCGGCTGGGCCTGACCTTACGCAAGGTCGGGCTGGTCTGGCCGCTTGAGCCGCAGGGGCTGCGCGACTGGGCGCTTGGCCTCGACCTGATCGTGCTGGTCGAGGAAAAGCGCAAGCTGATCGAAAGCCAGAGCAAGGAGATCCTGTACGGCCTTGCCGGCGCGCCGCGGATCTATGGCTCTCTGGGCGGGACGGGGCGCGAATTGTTCCCGGTGGTGCAGACGCTGGACCCGGTGCAGATCGCGGTGGCCCTGGGGCAGCTCTTGGTCGAAGAGGGGATCGACAGCCTTGCCCCGCGTGTCATCGCGCTGCGCGAACGGCTGGCCCCGCCCGCACAGGCCAACCTGGCCCGCCGACAGCCGTGGTTCTGCGCCGGTTGCCCGCACAACAGCGCCACCCGCCTGCCCGAGGGCGCCCGCGCCGGCGGCGGCATCGGTTGCCACACGCTGGCCTTGTGGATGGACCGCGGCACCGAGGGGCTGACCCATATGGGCGCCGAGGGTGCGAACTGGATCGGCGAGGCGCCGTTCGTCACCGCCACCCATGTGTTCCAGAACATGGGCGACGGTACCTTCAACCATTCCGGGCTGATGGCGATCCGCGCCGCGGTCGCCGCCGGGGTGAACATCACCTACAAGATCCTGTTCAACGATGCGGTGGCGATGACCGGCGGGCAGGCGAATGACGGCGCCCTGACCGCCGGGCGCCTCGCCGCCGAACTGGCCGCCGCCGGGGTGGTGCGGATCGTGGTGGTGAGCGATCCGAAAGAGCCGCCCGACCCGGCCGATTTCCCCGCCGGCACCGCCTTTCGCGACCGCGAAGATATTCTGGCGGTGCAGCGCGAGCTGGCGGCGACCGCCGGTGTCACCGCGCTGATCCATGTCCAGACCTGCGCCGCCGAGAAACGCCGCCGCCGTCGGCGCGGTGATTTCCCGGCCGAGGCCAGCCGGATCTGGATCGACCCCGAGGTCTGCGAGGGCTGCGGCGATTGCGGCGTGCAGTCGAACTGCATCGCGGTCGAACCCCTTGAAACCCCGCTTGGCCGCAAGCGGCGGATCGACCAGTCGGCCTGCAACCGCGACTTTTCCTGCCTCGGGGGCTTTTGCCCGTCCTTCGTGACGATCACGGGCGGCACGCCGCGCCGCGCCGCGACCGAGGTGGTCCTGCCCGACCTGCCCGAACCTCCGGCGACCACGATCGCCGGCACCCGCAACCTGGTGCTGACCGGGATCGGCGGCACCGGCGTCGTCACCCTTGGCGCGGTGATCGCCATGGCGGCGCATCTGGACGGCAAGGCGGCGGCGATGATCGAGATGACCGGGCTGGCCCAGAAGGGTGGCGCGGTGACGATCCATTGCCGGCTGGCCGAGACGCCGGCGGCGATCCGCGCCGTGCGGGTGGCGGCCGGGGAATGCGACCTGCTTCTGGGCGGCGACATGGTGGTGACGACCGGGGCGGCGGCGCTGGCGCTGACCGCGGGGGGCCGCACGCGCGCCGTGGTCAACAGCCACGAAACGCCGACCGGCGCCGTGCTGGGCGACCGCGATTTCCGCCTGCCGATGGCGGGCATGTCCGGGGCCTTGGGCGACCGGCTGGGGCCGGGGTTGCTGATGCTGGACGCCAGCGACCTTGCGCAGCGCCTGCTGGGCGACCGGGTCTTTGCCAACATGATCCTCCTGGGCCGCGCCTTTCAGGACGGTCTCTTGCCGCTGTCGCGGGCCGCGCTGGAACAGGCGATCCGCCTGAACGGTGCCGCGGTCGAGGGCAATCTGGCCGCCCTTGCCATCGGCCGCGCCACCGTCGTGCCGGGGTTCGGCGCCGCGCCGGCGCCCGTCCTGCCCGATCCGGTGGAAACCCGCGCCACGCATCTGGAACTGTATCAGGACGCCGCGCTGGCCGCGACATTCCGCGCCACCGTGGCCCGGTTCAGCGACCCCGAATTGCGCCTTGCCGTGGCCGGGGCCTATCACAAGGTGCTGGCCGTCAAGGACGAATACGAGGTGGCGCGGCTGCTCGCCACCGCCCGCGCAAGGGCCGGGCAGGAACTTGCGGGCGATCTTGGCCTGACCTTCCACATGGCGCCGCCGATCCTGTCGCGCCGCGGCAGCGACGGCCGGCCGGTCAAGCGGCGGTTCGGGCGCTGGATGGAACGCCTGTTCCCGCTGCTCGCCGCGATGAAACCGCTGCGCGGCACCGTGTTCGACCCCTTCGGCCATGGGTCCGAACGGCGCGAGGACCGGCGGTTCCGCAAGGAATACGAGGCCGATCTTGACCTGATCGGCGCCGCGCTGACGCCCGCGACGCGCGGCGACTGCCTTGCGCTTGCCCGTCTGCCGCTGGCGGTGCGCGGCTTTGGCCCGGTGCGCGCCGTCGCCATGGCCGCCGCGCGGGCCGAACGCGACAGGCTGCGCGCGGCGATTGCCGGCGGGCCGCTGCGGGTGGCGGCGGAATAGGGCGGCAAGCCTGCCGAAACCCTGCACGGGCGCCGGTGGATTTCCTGTGCAAGGCGACGTATGAACGGCACCAAAGCGCCTCGGGTCAAGGCGCTGGGGGCAGGACCCCGGGCAGAAGGATCGACACGGGATGGCAGTGGGGATTTTCGACAGCGGTCTGGGCGGGCTGACGGTGCTGGACGCGGTGCAGAGACGTTTGCCCGACCTGCCCGTGGTCTATTACGGCGACAACGCCCATGCGCCCTATGGCGTGCGCACCGCCGACGACATCTACGACCTCACCACCGCCGCCGTGGGCAAGCTGTTCGATCAGGGCTGCGACCTTGTCATCCTTGCCTGCAACACCGCCGCCGCCGCCGCCTTGCGGCGGATGCAGGAAAACTGGGTGCCCCGGGACAAGCGGGTGCTGGGTGTGTTTGTGCCGCTGATCGAGGCGCTGACCGAACGCCACTGGGGCGACAATTCGCCGCCGCGCGAGGTTGCGGTGAAACATGTCGCGCTGTTCGCCACCCCGGCCACCGTCGCCAGCCGCGCCTTTCAGCGCGAGCTTGCCTTCCGCGCCATCGGCGTCGATGTCGAATCGCAGGCCTGCGGCGGAGTCGTCGACGCGATCGAGGAGGGCGACCTGATCCTGGCCGAGGCTTTGGTGCGCAGCCATGTCGAGGCGCTCAGGCGCAAGATGCCGGCGCCCGATGCCGCGATCCTGGGCTGCACCCATTACCCGCTGGTCGCCGGCGTGTTCCAGGAGGCCCTGGGCC
Source organism: uncultured Rubellimicrobium sp. (assembly GCA_964540965.1). Taxonomy (GTDB): domain Bacteria; phylum Pseudomonadota; class Alphaproteobacteria; order Rhodobacterales; family Rhodobacteraceae; genus JADYZU01. Next base: position 28,629 of record CAZIOT010000005.1, read on the forward strand.
CCGATGTGAAAGTCTTCGTGCAGGCCGATCTGGTCGCCGAATCGCTGGCCGATTACCTGGCCCGCCGGCCGCAGTTCGTGGGCGCCGGGACCGAGACGAAATACCTGACCTCGGGCAATCCGCGGCAGGTGTCGAACCGGGCGGTGCAGTTCCTGCGACGCGAGATCCGTTTCGAACAGGGCTGACCCCTGCGACAATCCCATCGGTTGCGGTGGGTCGCGACCCACCCTACATGCGCGTCACGGAGACTGACATGACCTGCAACGTCGCCATCCTTGGGGCGTCCGGCTATACCGGCGCCGAACTTGTCCGCCTGATCGCGACCCATCCGGGCCTGCGCATCACCGCGCTGACCGCCGACCGCAAGGCCGGGCAGGAAATGGGCGAGGTCTTTCCGCATCTGCGCCACCTGAAGCTGCCGAAACTGGTCGCCATGGCCGACCTGAGCCTTGAGGGCGTCGATCTGGTCTTTGCCGCCCTGCCGCATGGCCTGTCGCAGGCGCTGGTCCGTGACCTGCCGGCGGGGATCAAGGTGGTCGATCTTGGCGCCGATTTCCGCCTGCGCGATCCCGCGGAATACGAGAAATGGTATGGCGCGCCGCATGTCGCGACCGAGCTGCAGAAGACCGCCGTCTATGGCCTGACCGAATTCTACCGCGACGAGATCCGCGCCGCCAGGCTGGTCGCCGGCACCGGCTGCAACGCGGCCACGGTGCAATTCGCGCTGCGCCCGCTGATTTCGGCCGGTCTGATCGACCTTGACGACATCATCTGCGATCTCAAGAACGGGGTGTCGGGGGCGGGGCGCAGCCTCAAGGAAAACATGCTGTTCGCCGAACGGTCCGAGGATGTGGCCGGCTATTCGCAGGGCGGCAGGCACCGGCATCTGGCGGAATTCGATCAGGAGTTTTCCGTGCTGGCCGGCCGGCGCGTCGAAATCCAGTTCACCCCGCATCTGGTGCCGGTCAACCGCGGCATCCTTGCCGACTGCTATGTCAAGGGCGACCCGCAAGCCATTCATCAGGCGCTGGTTTCCGCCTATGCCGATGAAGCCTTCGTCGTGGTGCTGCCCTTTGGCCAGTTGCCTCAGATGGCGCATGTGCAGGGGTCGAACTTTGCCCATGTCGGCGTCACCGGCGACCGCAGGCCGGGGCGGGCGCTGGTCGTCGCCACGCTCGACAATCTCAACAAGGGATCGTCGGGGCAGGCGATCCAGAACGCCAATCTGATGCTGGGGATCGAGGAAACCGCCGGGCTGATGCTCGCGCCGGTATTCCCGTAAGAGGGTGCCATGGCCGGCCTGAGAAAGAAGCAGCGGGTCCAGATCATCATCGTGGCCTTTGTCGCCCTGGCCGCGGCGACGGCGCTGATCGGCTATGCGATGCGCGACGGGATCAACTTCTTCTTCTCGCCCACTCAGGTCGCCGAAACCCCGCCGCCCGAGGACGAGGTGTTCCGCCTTGGCGGGCTGGTCGAGGCGGGGTCGCTGGTCAACGGCTCGGGCGTGCAGTTCACCTTCACCGTCACCGATGGCGCGCATCAGGTGCCGGTCGCCTATGTCGGCGACGACCCGCGCCCCGATCTGTTCCGCGAGGGGCAGGGCACCATCGCCACCGGGCGGCTGGTCGCCGGTGTGTTCCAGGCCACCGAAATCCTTGCCAAGCATGACGAAAGCTACATGCCGCGCGAGGTGATGGACGCGCTCAAGGCAAGCGATGCCTATGTCGACCCGGACGATCCCCAGGCGCACAGCGACCTGCAGGCGTCCGGTGAGGGAGTGAGGTTTTAACGCCTCTCGCGCAGGCTGTGCCTTCCCGGGGCCAACCCGGATCGGAGGCAGGCATGAAATCCATCAAAGAGATCGCCGACGAGATCGTCGCCCGCGAGGGCGGCTTTGTCGACGACCCCGCCGACCCCGGCGGGGCGACGAAACACGGTGTCACCATCCACACGATGCGGCGGCTGGGGCTGGACCTTGACCGCGACGGCCAGATCACCGCGCGCGACGTCCAAAGGCTGAGCGCGGCGCAGGCGGCCGAGATCTTTGTCGAACACCATTTCCGCCAGCCGAGGATCGCCGAACTGCCCGAGGCGCTGCAGGCCCCGGTGTTCGACATGTATGTCAACGCCGGCGCCAATGCCGTGCGCATCCTCCAGCGGCTGTTGACCGAGATGCGGCTGACGGTCGCCGTGGATGGCGTGATCGGGCCGCGGACCATCGCCGCGGCGCAGGCGGCGGCGCAGGCGGCGCCGGGGCATCTGGCCGATGCCTATGGCATCGCCCGGCGCAATTACTATTACGCTTTGGCCGATGCGCGGCCCGCGAGCCGCAAATACGCCCGCGCCCGCGATGGCGGCAAGGGCGGCTGGATCCTGCGGGCCGAGGCATTCATCGCCCCGCGCTATCACCTGACCCAGACCCAGCACCGCGAAAGGACCGCAGCATGGCATTGATCGCACGGATCTGGGCCTTTCTTGGCGCCGGGCAGGCGGCGGATGTGGCGGCGGCTTTGCGCGACCGGCTGGCGAAGGACGGGCTCTTGCCGGTGGGTCCGCGCCAGCGCGGCGGCTGGGACCGGCTGATGGACGCGCTGAACCGGCTGCCGCGGCCGTTGATGGCCCTGGGCACGCTCGCCGTGATCGCCGCGGCCCTGGTGGCGCCCGACTGGTTTGCCGCGCGGATGGAGGCGCTGTCGGCCATGCCCGAGGCGATGTGGTGGCTGATCGGCGCCATCATCAGCCTGTTCTTCGGCGCCCGCTTTCAGGCGTCCGAACAGGCCTTTGCGCGGGAGCTGATCGCCGCGACCCTGCCACCCGAACCCTTGCAGGAGGCCGCGACCGGCACCGATGCGGCGCTGACGCTTGCCGCCGAAAGCCCCGGCGACAATGCCGCGCTGGCCGACCTGGCGCGCGGCGGCTGAAGCAATTGCGCCAGCAGCGTCGCGCCATCGCAGGTTTCACCTGCGCGACGCGCGACGCAGGGCACCGTCCCCACGCTTGCGTGACCAACTGCCCCGGCGCGCCTTATGGCGGGCCGGGGCAGGGCGGCCTATAAGGGGACATGATCGTCGAGCTTGGACATTTCGCGCTGATTCTGGCGGCGCTGATCGCGCTCTTGCAGGCCGTGGTGCCGATGGTGGGGGCGCAGAGGGGCTGGCGCGGCTGGATGGCCTTTGCCGAACCTGCCGCCACCTCGCAACTGATCCTCGTGGCCTTCAGTTTCGGCGCGCTGACCTGGGCCTTCGTCTCGTCGGATTTCTCGCTCAAGCTGGTTTACGAGAATTCGCATTCCGCCAAGCCGCTGATCTATCGTATCTCGGGTGTCTGGGGGAACCACGAAGGTTCGATGCTGCTGTGGCAGCTGATCCTGGCGCTGTTCGGCGCCGCGGCCGCCTGGTTCGGCGGCAACCTGCCCGACAGGCTGCGCGCGCGGGTTCTGGCGGTGCAGGCGCTGATCGGCGTGGCCTTCTATGCCTTCATCCTGTTCACCTCGAACCCGTTCCTGCGCCTTGCGGTGCCGCCGCTTGACGGGCGCGATCTCAACCCGCTGTTGCAGGATCCCGGCCTCGCCTTCCATCCGCCGTTCCTTTACCTCGGCTATGTCGGGCTTTCGATGTCGTTCAGTTTCGCCATCGCCGCCCTGCTGGAGGGGCGGGTCGATGCCGCCTGGGCGCGCTGGGTGCGGCCCTGGACGCTGGCCGCCTGGATGTTCCTGACCGTCGGCATCGCGCTGGGATCGTGGTGGGCCTATTACGAACTGGGCTGGGGCGGCTTCTGGTTCTGGGATCCGGTGGAGAATGCCAGCTTCATGCCGTGGCTTTTCGCCGCGGCCCTGCTGCATTCCGCCATCGTCGTGGAAAAGCGCGAGGCGCTGAAATCCTGGACCATCCTGCTGGCCATCCTCGCCTTCGGCTTCTCGCTCCTGGGCACGTTCATCGTGCGGTCCGGGGTCATAACCTCGGTCCATGCCTTTGCCAGCGATCCGACGCGCGGGGTGGCGATTCTTGTCGTGCTCGGTTTCTTTGTCGGCGGCGGTCTGACGCTGTTTGCGGCGCGCGCCGGCGCGATGGAGGCGAAGGGGGTTTTCGGCCTTGTCAGCCGCGAAAGCGCGCTGGTGCTGAACAACATCCTTCTGGCGGTGTCGGCGCTGGTGGTGTTCGTCGGCACCCTCTGGCCCTTGTTTGCCGAGGTGGTGCTGGGCCGCGTCCTGTCGGTCGGCGCGCCGTTCTTCAACGCTGCCTTCACGCCGTTCATGGTCGTGCTGGCGGTGGTGCTGCCCCTGGGATCCATGCTGGCGTGGAAACGCGGCGACCTGCGGCGCGCGGTGCGGGCGCTGCTGCCGGCAGCGATCCTTGCCTTTGCCATTGCCGCCTTGCTGTTCGCGATGGCGACCGGACGCTCGGCCCTTGGGCCGGTGGGGGTGGCGCTGGGCACATGGCTGGTCGCCGGCGCGGTGCTTGACCTGTGGTCGCGGGCCGGGCGCGGTGCGGTTGCCGCCCGTCTTGGCCGCATGCGGCGCCTGCCGCGGGCCGACTGGGGCAAGGCGGTGGCGCATGGCGGGCTGGGCGTGACGGTGATCGGCATCGCCGCGCTTCTGGCCTGGCAGGTCGAGGATATCCGTTCGGTCCCGGTCGGCGGCAGCTTTGATCTGGGCGCCTACACTGTCACGCTCGAGGGCGTGGAGCGGGTCGAGGGTCCGAACTACATCTCGCAGATGGCGTCGATGACGGTGCGGCGCGGCGACCGCGAGGTGGCGGTCCTGCATCCCGAAAAGCGCATGTATCCGGTGGCCGCCATGCCGACGACCGAGGCGGCCATCGACAACGGCCTGTTCCGCGACATCTATCTGGTGATCGGCGACCAGCAGGCCGATGGAGCCTGGGCGGTGCGGTCCTATGTCAAACCCTTTGCCAACTGGATCTGGGGCGGCGCCGTGCTGATGGCGCTGGGCGGGCTGATCTCGCTGTCGGACCGCCGGTTGCGGGTGGCGGCGGGCGCGGCGCGGCGCCCGGCGACGGTGCCGGCGGAATGAGGCGGCTGGTCCTTGCCCTGTGCCTGCTGCTGGCCGCGCCGGCCTTTGCCGTGCAGCCCGACGAAGTGCTGGATGACCCGGTGCTCGAGGCGCGGGCGCGGGCGATCGGTGCGGAACTGCGCTGTCCGGTCTGCCAGAACGAAAGCATCGACGAATCGAACGCCGCCATCTCGCGCGAATTGCGCATCCTGGTCCGCGAACGGCTGACCGCGGGCGACACCGACGCGCAGATCATCGACTATATCGTTGCCCGCTATGGCGAATTCGTCCTGCTGAACCCGCCGGCGGCGGGGATCAACCTGGTGCTGTGGATCGCCGGGCCGGCGATGCTGGTTGCCGCGGGTGCCATTGGCTGGGCGACGATCCGCCGCCGCGCCACGGCCCCCGGACCCGAGGCCCTGACCGAGGCAGAGCGCGCCCGGCTGGACGAAATCCTCAAGTCCTGACGCGCCGTCGCGCTTTCCCCCGTGGGCCGCGCCGCTAGGGTGGCGCCAAAGCGGAGGATGGCATGACCTACACGACACTCGACCTGACCACGGCCGGCGGCATCGACATCATCACCCTGAACCGGCCCGAGGTGATGAACGCCCTGAATGCGGCGATGCGGGCCGAGATCGCCGCCGCCATCCGCGCCAGCACCGCCCGCGCGGTGGTGCTGACCGGCGCCGGGCGCGGTTTCTGCTCGGGGCAGGATCTGGGCGATGCCGATGCGGCCAATGTCGACATCGAGGGCACGCTCAACCGCGAATATGTGCCGATGCTGCGGGCGATCCGCGACTGCCCGGTGCCGGTGATCGCCGCAGTCAACGGTCCGGCGGCGGGGGCGGGGGCCAATCTGGCGCTGATGTGCGACGTCGTCATCGCGTCCGAGACGGCAAGCTTTGCCCAGACCTTCCTGCGCATCGGCCTGATCCCCGATGCCGGCGGCACCTGGACGCTGCCGCGGCAGATCGGCACGGCGCGGGCGATGGGCGCCATGCTGTTTGCCGAACCGGTCACCGCGCGTCAGGCCGCCGACTGGGGCATGATCTGGGAGGCGGTGCCGGCCGAGGCCTTCGACGCCCGCTGGCGGGCGCGGGCCGCCGCTGTCGCGGCGGCTCCGGCCCAGGCGGTCCGCGCGCTGAAGCGCGCTTTGGCCGCGGCTCCGGGCAACGACCTGGACGCGCAGCTGCGGCTGGAAGCGCAGTTGCAGGGCGCCTGTGGCGCCAGCCCGGATTTTGCCGAAGGCGTCGCAGCCTTTCGTGAAAAGCGGGCGCCGCGCTTCAACCGCGGCTGAGGGCGCGGATCAGCATCAGCGCCTCGGGCGGCGGCGCGCGTTCGATGCGGCGATAGACGCGACCGTCGGCGGTGCGTTCGACAAGCCGGTGATCGATCAGCGACCGGCGCAGCAGCACATGGTCGCCAAAGCTGTGGCCGTCCTTCAGCACCGCGTTCACCTGCGGTTCGGTCATCGCGGCACCCGCGGGCAGCCGCGCCCAGAACGGCCACAGGCACAGGGCCTGCAGCGCCGTCTGGCCGGGCCAATGCCGCATCCGGCCCTCGGCATCGAAGACATGCCGCGCGCGTTCAAGGCGCCGGATCGCGGCGGCATCGGGGGCCGGGGCGGCAGGTGCGGGCGCCTGCAGGGCGCGCAGATGCTGCCAGTTGCGATAGCCGGCGGCGGCCGCGAGATGGCCCAGCATCTCCTGATGGCCGGGGGCCCGGTCAGCGGGGGCCCGGTCGGCAAGGCGGGCGCGCAAGGCGCGGGCAAAGTCGGAAAGATCGGGAATCGTGAGGGAAACCGCTTCGCGGGTCATGGGGCGCATCCTGTCAGGCACCTTGCCCCGGGGGGTATCGGTGGCCGCCCTTGCCGATCGGCGCCGGGATGGCGTCAACGGAACCGTCGCAGGTTCAGCGGATTGGCGGCGCCTGGGTGAACTGCGGACCCTTGCCGTGACTTAGCCCGGAACGGCCGGCCGGTCCAGTCGCAGATAGACCGAATCCGACCATTCACCCTGGATGCAGAAGGTGCGCGACGCGCGGTGCGTCTCGCGAAAGCCCAGCTTTTGCAGCGCGCGGACCGAACCTGCATTGCGCGGATCCACATCGGCGAAAAGGTGGTCGGCCTCTGTCGTGGCCCAGATGTGGGCGATGATCGCCGCCATCGCCTCGGTCGCGAGGCCCTGTCCCCAATGGTCGCGATGCAGGATGAAGCCGACCTCGGGCAGGTTGTGCGCACCGGCCTTGCCGATGACGCGACCGTCCAGTTCGATCACCCTTTCGCGGCCCGAACCGGCGCGGGCGATCATGCGGTCCAGCCATTCCGCCGTCACCGCCCGACTGTCATGCGGCGCGGTGGACCAGTGGCGCATCGTCACCGGGTCGGACAGAATCTGCCAGAACGCCTCGAGATCGCCGGCGCCGGCCGACCGGAGGGTCAGCCGCGCCGTGCGGATCGGCTCAACGCCGGTCGATGGGAACATAGTCCCGCACGTCTTCGCCGAGGTAAAGCTGGCGCGGACGGCCGATCTTCAGTTGCGGATCGGCAAGCTGTTCCTTCCACTGCGAAATCCAGCCGACGGTGCGCGCCAGCGCGAAGATCGGCGTGAACATCGAGGTCGGGAAACCGATCGCCTCGAGAATGATGCCCGAATAGAAATCGACATTCGGGTAGAGTTTTTTCGAGATGAAATACTCATCCTCGAGTGCGATCTTCTCAAGCTCCTTGGCGACCTGCAGAAGCGGGTTGTTGTGGACGCCGAGAAGTTCCAGCACTTCGTCCGCCGACTGCTTCATCACCTTGGCCCGCGGGTCGAAATTCTTGTAGACGCGGTGACCGAAGCCCATCAGGCGGAAGCCGGAATTCTTGTCCTTGGCCTTGGCGACGAATTCGGGAATCCGGTCGACGGTGCCGATCTCGCGCAGCATTTCCAGCGCCGCCTGGTTGGCGCCGCCATGCGCCGGCCCCCAGAGGCAGGCGATGCCGGCGGCGATGCAGGCAAAGGGATTGGCGCCCGAGGACGAGGCCAGCCGCACGGTCGAGGTCGAGGCGTTCTGTTCGTGGTCGGCATGGAGGGTAAAGATGCGGTCCATGGCGCGGGCAAGGACCGGATCGACGTGATAGGGCTCGGACGGGACCGAAAAGCACATGTGCAGGAAATTCGCCGCATAGCTCAGGTCGTTGCGCGGATAGACGAAGGGCTGGCCGATGGAATACTTGTAGGCCATCGCCGCGATGGTCGGCATCTTGGCGATCAGGCGATGCGCCGCGATCTCGCGCTGCTTGGCGTCGTTCACATCGGTCGAGTCGTGGTAGAAGGCGGACATCGCGCCGACGATGCCGACCATGGTCGCCATCGGATGGCTGTCGCGGCGGAACCCGCGGAAGAAATAGTGCATCTGTTCGTGGATCATCGTGTGCCGGGTGATGAGCCGTTCGAACGCATCAAGCTCTGCCGCGGCGGGCAGGTGGCCGTAAAGCAGCAGGTAGCAGACTTCGAGGTAGTGCGACTGCGCGGCCAGCTGGTCGATCGGATAGCCGCGATGGGTCAGCACGCCTTCGTCGCCGTCGATGAAGGTGATCGTCGAATCGCAGGCCGCCGTCGAGGTAAAGCCGGGGTCATAGGTGAACACGCCGGCCTGGCCGTAAAGCTTGCGGATGTCGATCACATCCGGCCCCGAGGTCGGGCTCAGGATCGGCAGGTCATAGCTTTTGCCGTCGATGGTCAGGGTCGCGGTCTTGCTCTCGGCCATTATGGTCCCCTTGTCGGTCGCGCGCGGGTGTGGCTGACGCCCGCCGGCTGTCTTACGCCATCACTGCGCTAGCACGCAGGAATGACCAAATCATTTCACTGGGCCGCATCCCCGAGCCGGGCGAGTGTTTCGTCGCGCCCAAGGACGAGCATCATGTCGAACACGCTGGGCGACACCGTCCGCCCGGCCAATGCCGCGCGCAGGGGACCGGCAAGTTTGCCCAATTTCGTCCCCTTCGACTCGGCCACCGCGGAAACCGTCTGCTCCAGCGCCTCTCTTGTCCAGCTAACATTTCGCAACTGCGGCGTCAATTCCGTCAGTATACCACGGGATACCGGATCAAGCGATTTCGCCGCGGCCTCGTCAGGAACGACCGGGCGCGAGGTCAGGATAAAGTGAGCCTTGTCAATGAGTTCAGGAAAGGTCTTGGACCGCTCCTTGAGGCTTGGCATGGCGCGGAGCAAGCCGTCAGTCTGCGCCTTGGTCAGGGGGTTGGCCCCCGTTACTGCCAGAAAAGCGGTCAGTTCATGCAGCAGCGCAGCATCGTCCGAGGCGGCGATATGCAGCCCGCAGAGATGCTCCAGTTTTTTCAGGTCGAACCGCGCCGGGCTGCGGCCGATGCCCTCAAGGTCGAAAAGCGCCCGCGCTTCGGCGTCGGTCATGTATTCGACATCGCCATGGCTCCAGCCCAGCCGGGTCAGATAGTTGCGCATCCCCGCGGCGGGATAGCCCATCGCCTGGTATTCGGCGGCGCCGGTGGCGCCGTGACGCTTGGACAGCTTCTTGCCGTCGGGGCCGAAGATCAGCGGCACATGCGCCATCACCGGCACGTCCCAGCCCATGGCGTCATAGATCATCTTCTGGCGGAAGGCGTTGGTCAGGTGGTCGTCGCCGCGGATGATATGGGTGACGCCCATGTCGTGATCGTCCACCACAACGGCAAGCATGTAGACCGGCGTTCCGTCCGACCGCAGCATCACCATGTCGTCCATCTGGTCGTTGCCGATGGTGACATCGCCCTGAACGGCGTCATGGATGGTCTGTGCGCCCTCTTGCGGGGCCTTGATGCGGATCACATGGGGCAGGTCGGGATGGTCGCTTTCGGCCACGTCGCGCCAGGGGCTGCGGAACAGGGTCGAGCGGCCTTCGGCGCGCGCGGCCTCGCGGAAGGCCTCGATTTCCTCTTGCGTCGAAAAGCACTTGTAGGCCTTGCCGGCGGCCAGCATGGCGCGGGCGACCTCGGCATGGCGGGGGGCGCGGTCGAACTGGCTGATCGGCTCGCCGTCCCAGTCAAGGCCAAGCCAGGTCAGCCCGTCAAGGATCGCGTGCCGGTTCTCGGGCGTGGAGCGGGCGCGGTCGGTATCCTCGATCCGCAAAAGGAAGGTGCCGCCGCGGCCGCGGGCGAAAAGCCAGTTGAACAGGGCAGTCCGCGCGCCACCGATATGCAGCGCGCCGGTGGGCGAGGGGGCAAAGCGGGTGACGACGGGCCTTGACTCGACGGGGCGGGGTTCGGTCATCGGATTAACCTTTCGCTAACCTTGCGCTGGCAGGATCGGCCGGGCAGGGGTCATACCGGCCCCAGTAGCCTTGGCGCGGGGGCGGGACAAGTGCAGCAGGCGATTGCGGTCAGGCCGGGGCGCGGCGCGGCGCTGCTGCGCTGGCCGGGCGCGCGGCTGCTGGCGCAACGCGGCCACCTGTTCCCATGGGTGCCGGTGGCCTTTGGCCTTGGCATCGGCCTTTATTTCCTGCTGCGGCAGGAACCTGACCTGAGGGCGCTGTTGCTGGTTGCCCTCGGCACCGTCGCCGCGCTGGCCGTGATCCGGCCCTTGGGCGCGGCCTGGGGGCCGCTGGCCCTTGCCGTGGCGCTGGCGGGCGCGGGGTTCCTTTCCGCCGCGGCGCGGACGCATTGGGTCGCGGCGCCGGTGCTCGATTTCCGCTATTACGGCCCGGTCGAGGGCCGCATCGTCGACGTCGACCGCTCGGCTTCGGATGCCGTGCGGCTGACGCTTGACCGGGTCGTGCTGGACATGGCGCCCGGGCGCACGCCGGCGCGGGTCCGCGTCAGCCTGCAGGGCGACCAGCGCTGGCTTGATCCGGTGCCGGGGTCGGTGGTGATCCTGACTGCGCATCTGACCGGGCCGAACGGGCCGGTCAGCCCCGGCGATTTCGATTTCCGCCGGTCGGCCTGGTTCGACCGGCTGGGCGCGGTCGGCTACAGCGCGACGCCCGTTCTGCTGCTGCGCCGGGCCGAGGACGGGGCCGGCCTCTGGGTTGCCGAGACCCGGGTGCGGCTGGCCCGCGCCATCCGGGCGCTGGTGCCGGGCGATGCCGGCGGGCTGGCAGCGGCGGTGATGACCGGCGACCGGTCGGGCCTGTCGGTGCCGGCCTCGGATGCGATGCGCGACGCCAACCTTTACCACATCGTGTCGATTTCCGGCATGCACATGGGCATGCTGACCGCCATCGTCTTTGGCCTGATCCGCAGCCTGGTGGCGCTGGTGCCGCCGCTGGCGCTGCGGCTGCCGGGCAAGAAGATCGCGGCGCTGGTCGCGCTGCCGGTCGCGGCCTTCTACCTGGCCCTCGCCGGGCGCGACGTGGCCACGGAACGCGCCTTCGTCATGGTCGCGGTGATGTTGGGCGCGGTCCTGCTCGACCGGCAGGCTTTGTCGCTGCGCTCGGTGGCGATGGCGGCGCTGGTGGTGCTGGTCCTGCGGCCCGAATCGGTGCTGAACCCGGGTTTCCAGATGTCCTTTGCCGCGGTGGTCGCCCTGATCGTCGCCTTCCAGGGGCTGAAGCGGTTGCCCTTGCACGAAGGGCGCTGGCGCTGGCTGGCGCCGGCGCTGTTGCTTCTCTTCTCGTCGCTGGTGGCGGGGCTGGCGACGGCGCCCTTTGCCGCGGCGCATTTCAACCGCATCGCGCATTACGGACTCGTCGCCAACCTGCTGGCGGTGCCGGTCATGGGCTTTGTCGTGATGCCGGGCGCGGTGCTTCTGGCGATCCTGGGCCCGTTCGGGGTGACCGAACCGGCCCGCAGCCTGATCGACCTTGGCTGCCGCTGGGTGCTGTGGGTTTCGGACCAAGTGGCGGCAACGCAAGGAGCTGTGATGGCGGTGGCGGCGCCGCCTTCGGCCGTGGTGCCGCTGATGACGCTGGGGGCGCTTTTCGCGATGCTGTGGCAGGGGCGCGGCCGCTGGATGGGGCTGGCGGCGGTCGCGGTGGCCTTGGTCCTCTGGGCGCAGACGCGGCCGCCCGACCTGCTCGTCGCGGCCTCGGGGGGGATCGCCGCCGTGGCGACGGCCGACGGCCTGGGCCTGAGCCGGGCCGAGGGCGAGGCCTTTACCGCCGACAACTGGATCGAGAATGCCGGCCTGACGCTAAGCCAGAGCGACGCCGCCCGCGGCTGGACGGCGGCCGGCGCCGTGGCGCGGGCCGAGATCGCCGGGCTACGCGTGACGCTTGCCCGCGGCAAGACCGGCCTTGCCGCGATCAGCGGCTGCGACGGCGCCGCGATCCTGATCGCGACGGAAGAGGTCGAGGAACCGCGCCCCTGCCTTGTCCTTGACGCCTCTCGCCTGCGCACCACCGGCGCCGTCGCCGCCTGGGCCGAGGCGGGCGGCCTGAGCCTGGTGACCGCGGCGGAGATCGCCGGGGTAAGACCATGGACAGGGGCAAACGAGCCCGAGGCTTTGCCGATGCTGGCTGGCGGCGGGTGACGGGGGAATGTGTCGCCGCGCCGCCCGGATCGGCGGTCAATAGCTGCGGATCAGCCCGACCAGCCGTCCCTGCACCTTGACCTGATCGTCGCGCAGCATCCGGGTTTCATAGGCCGGATTGGCGGCTTCGAGCGCGATCATGCCGTTCTGGCGGCGGAAGCGTTTCAGCGTCGCCTCCTGATCCTCGACCAGGGCAACCACGATGTCGCCGGTGTCGGCGGTCGAGGTTTCCCGGATCACCACGATGTCGCCGTCGTTGATGCCGGCGCCGATCATCGAATCGCCCCGAACCTCGAGCGCGTAATGTTCGCCGCGGCCGATCATGCCCTGCGGCACCGCGACGTGATGCGACACTTCGGAAATCGCGGCGATGGGCACACCGGCGGCGATGCGGCCCATCACGGCGAGTTCGACGGCGCCCGTGGCCACCGGCGGCGGCGCGGACGGGCGGTCGCCGGCGATGACCTGCGGCACGAAACCGGCGCGGGCGGCCTTGCCGGCCAGCGCCTCGGGCATCTTGACGATCTCGATGGCGCGGGCGCGATGGGCAAGGCGGCGGATGAAACCCCGCTCCTCGAGCGCGGTGATCAGGCGGTGGATGCCGGATTTCGACCGCAGATCCAGCGCCTCCTTCATTTCATCGAACGAGGGCGGCACCCCGTCCCGCGCCATGCGCGCATTGATGAATTCGAGAAGATCGAGCTGTTTTCTGGTCAGCATGCGGCAGCATCCCCTGTGCGGCGACACCACACGTCGCCGTTTGGGGAATGTTCTAGTCACGTTCCCGTTTTGTGTCAATCACAAGCGTAGAATTTGAACCGTCGCCCCGGCCTCGGCGCCCGGATCGCCCGGTTCCTGCACGATCAGCGCATCGGCATTGGCCAGAACCGAAAGCAGCGAGGAATCCTGTCGCGGCAGCGGCAGCACTCCGCCCGCGGTGATCCTTGCCCGCAGATAGTGCTCGCGCGGGCCGTTCGGTGCCAGTGCCGCGGCAAGCCGCATCGCCTCGCGCGGGATCGGCGCCGCCGGCAGACCCTGCAGCGCGCGGATCAGCGGGGTCAGGAACACGGTGCCGCAGACCATCGACGACACCGGATTGCCGGGCAGGCCAAGAAGGATCTGCCCCGGCCGCCGGCCGGCCATCAGCGGCTTGCCCGGCCGCATCGCGACCTTGTGGAAATCCATGCCGAATCCGGCCAGTTCCGCCGCCCGCGCCACCAGATCGTGATCCCCGACCGAGGCGCCGCCGATCGTCACCAGAAGATCGGCCCCCTCGGCCAGCGCAAAGCCCTGCGCGAGGCTTTCCATGCGGTCCGACGCAATCGGCAGCAGCCGCGCCCGCACGCCTTCGGCGCGCAGCATGGCCATGAGGCCATAGCTGTTCGAGGCGATGATCTGGTCGGGGCCCGGCTGCCGCCCCGGCGTCACCAGCTCGTCGCCGGTGGCAAGGATCGCCACTTCGGGACTGCGGAACACCGGCACTTCGGCCAGGTTCATCGCCGCGAGCAGCGCGATTTCCGCCGGACGCAGCCGGCGCGGCGCGGTCAGCCGCGCGCCGATGGCGAAATCGCCGCCGGCGGGGCGGATATTCGTCCCCTCGCCAAGGTTTGCGCCCAGGGTGATGCGGTCGGCGGTGCGGGTCACGTCCTCTTGCAGGACGACCATGCCGGCGCCATCGGGCACCGGGGCGCCGGTAAAGATGCGGACCGCCTGACCGGGGAGCAGGGTGCCGGCAAACCGGCGGCCGGCGGCGGCCTCTCCAATCACCTGCAAGACGGCGCCGGGCCGCGCGTCAGGCGCCGTCACCGCATAGCCGTCCATCGCCGAGGCGGTGAAGGGCGGCTGGTCGCGACGGGACACGGCATCCGCGGCCAGAACGCGGCCGGCCGCCTGCGCCAGCGCCACCACCTCGACCGCCGGCGCCGGCACCAGCGCGAACAGCCGGTCGAGCGCGGCGGCGACGGAAATCATGCCTCGAACCGGCCGGACTTGCCGCCATCCTTGAGCGTGACGCGGATGCCGCCGGTTTCCATGCCGCGGTCCACCGCCTTGAGCATGTCATAGACCGTGAGGCAGGCGACCGAGACGGCGGTCAGCGCCTCCATCTCGACCCCGGTCTGGCCAAGGGTGCGCACGGTGGCGCTGACGCGGACGCCGGGCAGGGCGGGGTCGGGCGCCAAGTCGACGGCAACCCGGGTCACCGGCAGCGGATGGCAAAGCGGGATCAGATCGGCGGTGCGCTTGACCGCCATGATGCCGGCGATCCGCGCCACGCCCAGCACATCGCCCTTTGCCGCGGTGCCCTGCACCACCAGCGCCAGGGTTTCGGGCTGCATCCGCACATGACCCTCGGCCCGGGCAATGCGGTCGGTGGCGGGCTTGTCCGTCACATCGACCATATGCGCCTGCCCTTCGGCGTCGAAATGCGTCAGCCCGACCATCTAGAGGGCCATCGGCGCGGAATAGGGATTGGCCAGCAGGCTGCGGGTCGCAAGGGCCACATCGTCCTGCCGCATCAGGCTTTCGCCGATCAGGAAGGCGCGGGCACCGTAACGGGCAAGATCGGCAAGGTCGGCGGGGGTGAACAGCCCGCTTTCGGCGACGATCAGCCGGTCCGGCGGCACCATCCGCGCCAGCCGCCGCGTGGTGTCGAGCGTCACCTCGAAGGTCTGGAGGTTGCGGTTGTTGATGCCGATCAGGCGCGAGGACAGCTTTTCGGCCCGTTCGAGTTCGGCCTGGTCATGCACCTCGATCAGCGCGTCCATCTTCCAGCGCGTCGCCTCTGCCTCGAGCTCGGCCGCCTGGGCATCGCTGACCGAGGCCATGATGATGAGGATGCAATCGGCGCCCAGCGCCCGCGACTCGGCCACCTGCCAGGGGTCGTAGAGGAAATCCTTGCGCAGCACCGGCAGATCGCAGGCTGCACGCGCCGCGGTCAGATAGGCATCGTCGCCCTGGAATGACGGGCCGTCGGTCAGCACCGAAAGGCAGGTGGCGCCGCCGTCCTGATAGGCGCGGGCCAGCGCCGGCGGGTCGAAATCGGCACGGATCAGGCCCCGGGACGGGCTGGCCTTCTTGATCTCGGCTATCAGGCCATAACCATGGCGTGTCGCCTCGGTCAGGCGGTCGGCAAAGCCGCGCACGGGGGGCGCAGCGGCGGCCCGCGCCTCGATATCCGCCTGCGGGTTCGCTGCCTTGCGGGCGGCCACGTCCTCAAGCTTGTAGGTCTTGATCTTGTCGAGAATATCCATGCTGCGGTTTTAACCACCGTTCCGGGCGAAGGAAAGCGCCTGTCACCCGCCTGCGGCGGAACGACCGGGCCAGAGACGCACTGCCGCAAGGATCAGAAGGGCCACAAGGGCCTGCAGCCCGCCGGTCAAGGCAAGGACAAAACCCCAGTATCTGTGCGACCCCGGCTCGATCTGGACCGCGCCGGGACGGCCGGGCAGAACGCGCACCTCGACCGGGTCGCCGGGTGCAAGGCGGTTGTGGAAGGCGCGGCTGACCTCGCGCGTTTCCTCTTGCGGCTGGTCTACGGCTGGCGGCTGATAGCGGATCGTCACATGGTAGCTGACGCGAAAGGTGGTGGTGCCCGGGGTGCCCCGTCTGTTTTCGCTCAGCTCGACGACGACGGCCGTGACCGGCACGCCCTGACGGTCGAACAATGCGGCGCGCAGGTAGAACCAGCCGCCCGTCGCGCCAAGCCCGAGGGCAAGGACAACAAGGAAACCCGCGAGGATGTTGGCCGCGTGCCGCACGGAGGGGGTCATGGCGGGCGGCATCGCCGCCGGGGTCGGCCTGCGTCAAGAAGATCGGTCACGCCGCCCAGTCGACCTGCACCTCGCCCCGCGCCGCCAGCCAGTCGTTCACCCGGCTGAACGGGCGCGAGCCCAGAAAGCCCCGATAGGCCGACAGGGGCGAGGGATGGGCGCTTTCGATCACCAGATGGCCGGGGTGGCCCAAATGCCGGCGATAGGACTGCGCCGGTCCGCCCCACAGCAGAAAGGCGCGCGGCCGGTCGTCCAGCCGGAGCAACACCTGCGCCACCAACTGGTCCCAGCCGAGCCGGGAATGGCCCTGCGCCCGCCCCTCGGGCACGGTCAGTGCGGTGTTGAGCAGAAGCACACCCTGTCGCGCCCAGCCGGACAGGTCGGTATCTTCACGCGATACATCAAGATCGCTGTGCAATTCCTTGAAGATATTGCCAAGGCTGTCCAGCCGGCCGCCGAAATGCCGCGGGATGGAAAAGGCAAGACCATCGGCCTTGCCCGGTGTGTGATAGGGATCCTGCCCAAGGATCACTACCCGCACGGCATCGGGTGGGCACAAGGCCAGCGCGCGGAACCGCGCCGCTTCCGGCGGATAGACCGGCCCGGCCTCGGCCGCGACGGCGGCGGCGATCCGCGGCCAGTCCCCGGTCCAGAACGGCAGGTCCGCCCAGCCGGGCAGGTCGGGGGTCATGCCGGCGAAATCGCCGCCAGCCGGGTCAGGGCGGCCTTCGCCGCACCGGAATCGATGCTGGCGCGGGCCTGTTCTGCGCCCTCCTTCAGCCCGTCTGCCTTGCCGGCGATCACCAGCGCCGCGGCGGCGTTCAGCAGCACCGCGTCGCGATAGGCACCGGTCGCCCCGTCCAGCAACTCGCGGAAGGCCGCCGCGTTCTGCGCCGGCGTGCCGCCGATCACCGCCTCGAACGGATGCACCGGCAGGCCGGCGTCCTCGGGGTGGATTTCGAATTCCGTGACTGCGCCGCCGTCCAGCCCGGCAACCCAGGTCGCCCCGGCGATCGATATCTCGTCGGTGCCGTCGCTGCCATGCACCAGCCAGGCGCGGTCCGACCCCAGCGTGCGCAGGGTTTCGGCCATCGGCCGGATGATGTCGCGCGAAAAGGCGCCGGTCAGTTGCCGCCGCACCCCGGCGGGGTTCGACAGCGGCCCGAGGATGTTGAAGATGGTCCGGGTGCCCAGTTCGGCGCGCGTCGGCCCGACATGTTTCATCGCCGGATGGTGCATCGGCGCCATCATGAAGCCGATCCCGGCCTCGGCCAGCCCGCGTTCGACCACCTCGGGCCCGACCATGACGTTGATGCCGAGTTGCCCCAGCGCATCCGCCGCCCCAGATTTCGACGACAGGTTGCGGTTGCCGTGCTTGGCCACCGGCACGCCGGCGCCGGCGACGGTAAAGGCCGTCGCGGTCGAGATGTTGAGCGTGCCCTTGCCGTCGCCGCCGGTGCCGACGATGTCCATCGCGCCCGCAGGCGCCCGCACCGGCAGGCAGCGGGCGCGCATCACCGCGGCGGCGGCGGCATATTCGTCGACAGTCTCGCCCCGCGTCCGCAGCGCCATGAGAAAGCCGCCGATCTGGCTGGGCGTGGCGTCGCCGTTGAACAGGATTTCGAACGCGGCGCGCGCCTCCTCGGGCGTCAGGGGCCGGGTGCAGGCTGCGGCGATCAGCGGCTTCAGCGCCTCGCTCATGCCGGCACCGGGACGCGTGTCAGGAAATTGCGCAGCAGGGCATGGCCATGTTCGCTGGCGATGCTTTCGGGGTGGAACTGAACGCCCTCGATCGGCAGCGTCTTGTGGCGCAGGCCCATGATCGTGCCGTCCTCGAGCCAGGCGGTGACTTCAAGGCTTGCCGGCAGGCTTTCGCGCTCGACCACCAGCGAATGATAGCGTGTGGCAAGGAAGGGCGAGGGCAGGCCGGCAAAGACGCCCTGTCCGGCATGATGCATGGCACCCATCTTGCCGTGGACGATCTCGTGGCAGCGCACCACCTTGCCGCCGAACGCCTCGCCTATCGCCTGATGGCCAAGGCAGACACCCAGAAGCGGGGTGCGGGTTTCTGCCGCGGCCGCAGTCAGCGCCAGGCAGATCCCCGCCTGCGCCGGATCGCAGGGGCCGGGCGACAGCACGATGGCATCGGGCCGCAGCCCCATCGCATCCTGCACCGTCAGCGCGTCATTGCGGCGGACCACGACATCGGCGCCCAGCTCGCCCAGATAGTGGACAAGGTTGTAGGTAAAGCTGTCGTAGTTGTCGATCAGCAAGAGCATCGCGCCGTCCTTTCGGGACTTGGGGCCTTTCGAAACCTCGGGCCGGAACTTGGGACTAGAGCGTTCCGCCCCATGCCTCTATAGTTGCGCATTGATGGGCCGGGCGCGGGATTGCGTCAAGGCGGTCGGGCGACGAACAACAAGAGCAGGCAGGTCGTGGTGCGCGGTTTCATTCTCGGCTCGGTATCGGGGCTGGCCTTCGCGGCCGTGGTATTGGGATCGGCGTCGCTGATCGCACCGCAACCGGCTGGCAACGCGCCGCCGGTGCCGCCGGAAACCGATCTGGCGCAGGATGCGCGCGAGGTGATGCCGGCGGAGGGGTCGGCCGATCCCGCGGCAGCGGCGCCCGATCTGGTGGACGGGCCGGCGCTGGCCGGGGCGCCCGAAATCGCGGCGCCGGGCAGCGAGGCGGAAGAAACCCTGCTGCCGGCCGCCGATACGGCGCCCGCCGAAGTGCCCGAGGCCTCGGGCGTGGCGGCGGAACTGGCCGATCCGGTGGCGGACACCGCCGATGCCGCCAGCCTGCCCGCGGCAGATGCGCCGCTGACGACCGGCGGGCCGGCCGCGCCGCAGGTGCCGGCCGGTGAACCCGCCGTCGAGATCGCCACCACCCCGGCCGAGCGTCCGGCGCCGCCGGCCCCGGCCCTGACCGAACCCGAGGCGGGCGCCGCCGCCCCCGGTGTAAGCGCCGTCACCGATGCCGCGACCGGCACCCCGGCCGCCGGGACGGTTGCGGCCGAGCCGGCCGATGCCGGGCCTGCTGCCGATACCGCCAGCGCCCCGCCCGCCGCCGCCACCGAAGCGGCGCCGCCACCCTTGGCCACGGCCGAGGCGGCGCCCGAGGCCCCGGCCGCCGAAAGCGGCATCGTCACGGCCGAAACCCCGGTGCCGCCGCTGGCCGAAGATGAGGCGCCCGTGATCGCGGCGGCGATCCCTGCACCTGACGCCGATGCGCCCCCCGCGGTCGAGACCGGCACCGATGAGACCGCGCCGGCACCGGCCGAGGCTGCCGACGAGCCACCCGCTGTCGCGGCGGGCGAGGGCGAGCCGCTGGTTGCCGCCGAAGGCGCCGCGCCCGAAGCCGCGGTGCCGCCCGACGATGAACCACCCGCCGTCGCGGCGGGCGAGGTCGAACCGCTGGTGCCTGCCGCAGAAGGCGCCGCGCCCCCGGCTGACGAGCCACCCGCCGTTGCGTCGGACGAGTCGCAACCACCTTTGCCCGCTGCCGAAGGTGCCGATGCGCCGCCCGCCGGGACCGTGCCCGGGGCCGGCGGCACCCTGCTTGCCCAGGCTGAACCGGCGCTGCCGGGCGGCGATACCGGCATCCGCGTCAACCGCCCCGGATCGGATGCCGCCGCCGCCGCGGAACCCGCCCCGCCGGCCGAGGAACCCGCAGCCGACCTGCCGCCGCTCGAGGGGCAGGCCGCCGCATTCGACAATCCGCAGGGCCTGCCGCTCCTCTCCATCGTGCTGATCGACGACGGCTCCATGTCGCCCGGCGCGGCGATCATCGGCGCGATCCCGTTCCCGGTGACGGTGGCGCTCGACCCCGGCATGGAGGGCGCCGCGGCGACCATGCAGGCCTATCGCGCCGAGGGCATCGAGGTCGCGGCGCTGGTGCGGCTGCCCGCCAGCGCGACCGCCGCCGATCTTGACGTGACATTGCAGGCGACCTTTGCCGAACTGCCGCAGGCGCTGGCGCTGGTCGATGCCGGATCGGGCGGCCTTGCCGCCGACCGGACCCTGACCGAAACCGCCGCCCGGCGTCTGGCCGACCAGGGCCGGGGGCTGGCCGTGCTGTCCGAGGGGCTGAACCCCGCGCTGCGCGATGCCGAACGGGACGGCGCCCCGGTTGCCGCGATCTACCGCGACCTTGATGCCGAGGGGCAGGACGCCCGCGTCATCCGCCGCTTCATCGATCAGGCCGCCTTCCGCGCCCGGCAGGACGGCGCCGTGGTTCTGGTCGCCCGCCTGCGGCCCGAGACGATCTCGGCCCTGACCCTGTGGGGCACCGCGAACCGGGCGGGCGAGGTGGCGATGGCGCCCTTGTCGGCGGTGCTGACGGCCGAGTAGGGCGCCGGTCAGGGCCTGTGCGCAGGGAACCGGCGCGCTTACCCGCGATCCTCGAGCAGATCCCAGCGGTTGCCGAACGGGTCGCGCCAGACCGCGACCTTGCCATAGGGCTCTGACCGCGGCGCTTCCTCGAACGCGACCCCGGCGGCCGTCATCCGGGCGAAATCGGCATCGAAATCGCGGCTGGCCAGGAAAAAGCCGACCCGTCCGCCGGTCTGGTTGCCTATCGCGGCCGCCTGGCTGGCCTCGGTTGCGCGGGCCAGAAGCAGGCCGCAATCGCCACCTGGCGGCCGCACCACCACCCAGCGCTTGCCGCCGCCCATGTCGTCATCCGCCACCAGATTGAAACCCGCGGCGTCGCGATAGAACGCAATGGCAGCGTCGTAATCGGGCACCACCAGCGCGACCAGCGACAGCCTCATCCGCCGCTCACCGGCCGCACACCCGGCAGCGCGATGCGCGCCACCTGTTCGGCGATCGGTTCGACCGACAGCGGATGCGTCTCGGCCGAGAAGCGCGCCGGATCGTCCAGGGGCTGCCAGCGCCGCCCGGCATAGACCTCGAGCGCGGAAAACCGGCTCTTGTAGCCCATCTTCGGACTGCCTGGCACCCAATAGCCCAGATAGACGTAGGCCAGCCCCATCTCGGCCGCGATGCGGATATGGTCGAGGATGACATAGGTGCCCAGGCTGTCACGGTCGCGCCCGGCGTCATAGAACGAATAGACCATAGACAGCCCGTCATCGAGGATGTCGGTCAGGCAGACAGCGGTCAGCCCGGCGCGGTCATCGCCCTCGCGCGCGGGGTCGGAATATTCGACAAGCCGCGAACGGATCGGGGTTTCCTCGACCATGGCGGCGAATTCGAAGATGTCCATGTCGGCCATGCCGCCATCGGCATGCCGGCTGTCGAGGTAGTCGCGGAACAGCGCGAACTGTTCCTCGGTCGCCCAGGGGCTGGTGGCACGGCGGCGCAGGTGGCCGTTCTTGCGCATCACCCGCGCCTGGCTTTTCGAGGGCCGGAAATCGGCGACGCGGATCCGGGCCGACAGGCAGGCCGTGCAATCGGCGCAGGACGGGCGGTAAAGCACGTTCTGGCTGCGACGAAAGCCCTGTTTCGACAGGGCATCGTTCAGCCGTTCCGCCTGATCGCCCTGCAGCGCGGTGAACAGCTTGCGTTCCATCCGCCCGTCAAGATACGGGCAGGGCTGCGGTGCCGTCACGTAGAATTGCGGCGCGATGGGAAGCGTGTGGCGCATGACGCGGGTCTGGGCGGGGAAATCCGGGGCACAAGTCCCCCCAAGGTAGCAACGCCCCGGCCCGCCGCCAAGCCCCGTGTCGGGGGGATGCGCGAACGGTGCCGGCGGCGCCGTTTCCGGCACCGCCCGCCGCCCGTCACGCCGGGCGGTTGATCGCCGCGGTGCCCAGCAAAAGGTCGGTCAGGCCCTGTCCACGCCCCAGCGCCACCATCATGACCGCCGAAACGATCTGCACCGGGAACACCGCGAAGGACAGGTAAAGCCCCGCGACATGCAGGAAGGCGGTCGCGGCCGACAGCCTGAGGCCGTCGCGTTCGCGGATCTCGATGGCCATCAGCCGCATGCCCCAGGTGGCCGATCCCGAGGCCAGCGTGGCCCAGCGATAGAAGAAGCCGACCACGCCGATGAAGAACGGGAAGAAGAACAGCGCCGCGAAGGCCGTGAAGGGCAGGATCACCAGCGCGAGCACGAAGATCAGCGCGAAATCCACGGCAAAGGCGAAAGCCCGCTTGACCGCGACCCCTTCGTAGAACGCCGCCTCGCGCGCGGGGTCGGGCAGGCCGGGGGCGGGATAGGCATGGGTCATCGGGCTTTCCTTCGGTCAGAGGGGTCAGGCGGGCGGGCTGTCGCTGTCGCGGGTGGCGCGGTCGTCCATGAAGCGGTCGAATTCGCGCTGGTCCTTGGCATCGCGCAGCCGGGTCAGGAAATCCTCGAACGACTTCTGTTCCTGTTCGAGGCGGTTCAGCATGTCCTGGCGATAGGCGTCGAAACTTGCATTGCCCGTCGGACGCTGCGCCACGCTTTCGGTGCCGGGCATCACCGCGCCGATCACCCGGTCGATGGCATCCGCCGCATGGGGCCGCGGCGGGCCAAAGCCGCGCCAGGCGATGAACAGGGCCAGCACGATCCCGGCCGGCCAGAAATGGACGAAGGCAAGCACGGTCGCCACGATGGCGAAGCCGGCGTAGAAGATCAGGCCAAGAACCTGAAGCGCGAAGGGCTGGAACCGGGCGTCGGCCTCGGCCTCGGGCGAGGGGACGGCGCAGGACGGAATGCTGGTCATCATGATGCTCCCTGTGGACGGGGGGCCGCTTTGGGCGCGGCCCCCTCGAGTGTCATTGCGCCGAAGGTTCCTTCATGGCGTCGTCATCGGGCGCTGCCGGACGGCGGGCACGGTCGGCCATGAATTCGTCGAATTCGGCCTTGTCCTTGGCGTTGCGCAGCCGCGAGAGGAATTCCTCGAAGGCGCGCTGTTCGTCCTCGAGCCGGCGCAGGGTGTCGGTCTTGTAGCTGTCGAAGGCCGAATTGCCCGAGGGGCGCATCGCGGCGCGGGCGGCGTGGAACTGGGCCCGGCGGTCGCCGTTGTCGGCCCAGCGGGCGCGGGCGTCATCGCGGCTCCAGCCGCGGCAGGAAGATTGTCCGAACATGCGTTTGCTCCAGATCATGTAGGCAAGAAGGGCAAGGCCCACCGGCCAGACAAAGACGAAGGCGAGGACCATCACCACGATCCAGGCGCCGCGGCCGCGGTCGTCCAGCCAGGCTTCGGCGCGGCGCAGCATCGGCGGCCGGCCATAGGCGCGGTCGTCGCGGCGAAAGTCGTCGCGGCCGTAGGTGTCGCCGGGACGGCTGTGCGGGCCGCCGAAACGGTCGCCGTGACGGTGGGCGCCGCTGTCCCACGGCGGCTGGATATCGGTGCTGGTCATCTGCGTCTCCTCGGTGTCGCGGCGGGCTGCCGGTTGATGTGAATTGCTTTCACATAGAGGCATATCGTGACGCCGGCCCCCGGTTCAAGAGGAAAGTGAAAGAGATTTACATTGGGCCGCGCGGTGGCGGAATCTGGCCGGTGCGGCGCGTGGGTGGAGAGGCCGGGGGCGCTTCGCCCCGTCGCCATTGTCGCTCGGACCAATGGCGCGACAACGGCAACCCCCCCGAGGATATTTATGGACGAAGAATGAACAGAGGGCGGGGCTTCCTGAAGCGTTTGGCGGACAAGGGCCGCGGCGCCGCGCCTTACCCGGTGAAATCGCCGATCCGGCCGCCGCTGACCCGGATCAGGTCGTCGGGCGCGATGGCGAAGATGTGGCGCGGGGTGCCGGCGGCGGCCCAGACCACGGCGAATCCGGTCAGCCGCGGATCGACCCAGACCGGCAGCGGCGCCGGATGGCCGACCGGCGACACGCCGCCGATGGCAAAGCCTGTCTGCGCGCGCACGGTGTCGGCATCGGCGCGGGTCAGGGCCTCGCCGGCCAGGGCCGCGGCGCGGGCGGCATCGACCTGGTTGCCGCCGGCGGTCAGGAACAGCACGACGCGGCCGCTTTCGACCCCCTGAAAGATGATCGACTTGGCGATCTGGTCCAGGGCGCAGCCGGCGGCATCGGCGGCCTGTTGCGCGGTGCGCGTCTCGGCCGCCATCTCCAGCGGCGTGATGTCCAGCCCCGCGGCATGCAGCGCCGCGGTCACCCGTTTCAGGCTCTTGCTCATGCGAAATCCCTGTCCAGCACGCGGTCGATCCGCGCCAGATGCGCGGCAAGCCGCTCTGGCGCCACCTGTTCGGCGGCGTATAGCGGCAGCAGCCGGACCTGCGCCTTGGGTGCGCAGGGCCGCACCACGCCCCATTTCAGCACCCGCGCCATCGGGCGCCGCAGCACCAGCCGGTCTACCCACCAGGGCGAGCCGAGCGTGGTCAGCGCCAGCACCTGCCGCAAACCGTGCAGCCGCGGGATCATCGGCCCGCCGCCTGGCGTGTGGTCAAAGGCGACGCCGGGCAGAAAGCTGCGGTCGATCCAGCCCTTGAGGATTGCCGGCATCCCGAACCACCAGGTCGGGAACACCAGCACCAGCGCCGCGGCCTGTTGCAGGCCGGCATGGTCCTCGAAGGCGTCGCCGTAATAGGCGCCGCGTTCCCCGGGGCCCAGCCTTGGGTCGAACCCTTCGGCGTAAAGGTCGCGGCGGCGGACGACATGGCCGCGCGCGGCCAGACCGCCGGCGGCATGATCGGCGATGTGGGCGGTCAAGCTATCGGCCAGCGGGTGGGCCACCACCATCAGCACATCCATCCTGCCGCCCCCCTGTTTCGGGCAGGACATTGACCCTGCCGGCGGCGCCTTGCAAGGTCGCGCCATGAGCTTTGCCGACCGCATGACCCGCGCACCCCATCCGTTCGATCCCGCGCGCGGGGACGATATCCTTGCCCAGATCGGCGACCCCGGCGACGGCGCCCTGCGCGACCTGATCGCCGGCACCGCCGGTTGCAGTCCCTATCTGGCCGGGCTGATCCAGCGCGAACGCGACTGGCTGCCCGCGGTCTGGGACGATCCCGATGCCGCGGCAGGCGCGGAACTGGCGGCCGTCGCCGCCTGCGCCCCCGACCTCCTTCCGGTCAGGATGCGGCAGGCGAAACGGCGGATCGCCCTGGTCGCGGCGCTGGCCGATCTGGCCGGGGTCTGGCCGCTGGAAACCGTGACCGGAACGCTGACCCGGCTGGCCGATGCCTGCGTCCATGCGGCGATGGTCGCCCTTGTCGGCGCGGAAATCGCGCGCGGAAAGCTGCCGGGGCAGGGGCCCGAGGATGCCTCCACCGCCGGCGGCATGGTGGCGCTGGCCATGGGCAAGATGGGCGCGTTCGAGCTGAACTACTCCAGCGACATCGACCTGATCCTGGTGTTCGACGAGACCCGCTATTCGCGCGAGGATTACCCCGAGGCGCGGGCCGCGCTGGTCCGGGCCACGCGCAAGATGACCGGCTGGCTGTCCGATCCGACGGCCGAGGGCTATGTCTTTCGCACAGACTTGCGGCTGCGCCCCGATGCCAGCGTCACCCCGGTCTGCATCCCGATGGCCGGCGCCGAAGCCTATTACGAGGCCGAGGGCCGCACCTGGGAACGCGCCGCCTATATCAAGGCGCGGCCCTGCGCCGGCGACATCGCCGCGGGCGAGGGGTTCCTGAAGACCCTCACCCCCTTTGTCTGGCGCCGGCACCTTGATTTCGCCGCGATCCAGGATGCGCATGACATGCGGCTGCGGATCCGCGACCACAAGGGGCTGCATGGCTTTCAGCTTGCCGGGCACAACATGAAGCTTGGCCGCGGCGGCATCCGCGAGATCGAGTTCTTTACCCAGACCCGCCAGCTGATCGCCGGCGGCCGCGACCCCAACCTGCGGGTGCGCGGCACGGTCGAGGGGCTGGCGCGGCTGGCCGTGGCGGGCTGGGTGCCGCCCGACACCGCGCAGACGCTGACCGGCCACTATCGCGCCCATCGCGAGGTCGAGCATCGGGTGCAGATGATCCACGACACCCAGACCCACGACCTGCCGTCCGGTGACGAGGGTTTCGCCCGCCTTGCCGCCTTCATGGGCATGACGGTGTTCGATCTGAAACGCGACCTGACCGACCGCATCGAAGAGGTCCACGCCCTGACCGAGGGCTTTTTCGCCCCCGGCCATGCCGCGCCCGAGCCACAGGACGATTTCGGTGCCGAGGTGACGGCGCGCTGGCTGACCTATCCGGCGCTGAAATCCTCGCGCGCGGTGGAGATCTTCCGCCGGTTGCGGCCCGAAATCCTGCGCCGCCTCAAGGAAGCCGCCAAGCCCGACGAGGCGCTGCGTGAATTCGACGGCTTTCTGGCCGGCCTGCCTGCCGGGGTGCAGCTTTTCGCGCTGTTCGAGGCCAACCCGCAGCTGACGCGGCTGATCGTCGACATCTGCGCCACCGCCCCGGCGCTGGCCCGCTATCTGTCGCGCAATGCCGCGGTCTTTGATGCCGTCATCGGCGGGCGCTTTTTCGCGCCCTGGCCGGGCTTTGACGGGCTGAGCGCCGGACTGGCGGCCGCGCTGGCCCCGGTTGGCGATTATGAAAAGCGCCTCGATGCCGTGCGGCGCTGGATGAAGGAATGGCATTTCCGCATCGGCGTGCATCACCTGCGCGGCCTGACCGGCGCTGCCGAGGCCGGCGCGCATTATGCCGACCTTGCCGAGGCGGTGGTCGCCGCCCTCTGGCCCGAGGTGGTTACGCAATTCGCGGCGAAACACGGCCCGCCGCCGGGGCAGGGCGCCGTGGTGCTGGGCATGGGCTCGCTCGGTGCGCAACGGCTGAATGCCGGGTCGGATCTGGACCTGATCGTCCTTTACGATGCCGCCGGGGTCGAATCGTCCGATGGGCCGCGGCCTTTGGCCACCCGCGCCTATTATGCGCGGCTGACCCAGGCCCTGGTCACCGCCCTGACCGCCCCCACCGCCGAGGGCACGCTCTACGAGGTCGACATGCGGCTGCGCCCCTCGGGGCGGCAGGGGCCGGTGGCGACCGGCTGGGACGCCTTCCGCGCCTATCAGCAGGGCGAGGCCTGGACCTGGGAACACCTTGCCCTGACCCGCGCCCGGCCGCTTGCCGGCGATGGCGCGCTGGCCGCGGCGTTCGAATCGTTCCGGCAGGGACTGTTGCGCGACAAGGCCGGCGGCGCGACGGTGCGGCAGGACGTCGCCGACATGCGCGCCCGCATCGCCGCCGCCAAGGCGCCGCAGGGCGACTGGGATGCCAAGACCGGGCCGGGCCGGCTGATGGATGTGGAACTTGCGGCTCAGACGGCGACCCTGCTGGCCGGCGCCGCCGCCCGCCGCCTGCCCGACCAGATCGCCGCCGGTGTCGCCGCGGGTGTGCTCGACGTCGCGGACGGCGCGGCGCTGGACCGCGCGGCGGGGTTCTTCTGGCAATTGCAGGCGGCGGCGCGGCTTCTGACCGGCGGCAGGCTCGACCCCGCCGCGCTGGGCGCGGGGGGGCTGGCCTTCGTCCTGCGCGAAACCGGCCAGCCCGATGTTGCGGCGCTGGCCGACGAGATTGCCGCTGTTTCCGCCGCAGCGGCGGAGGTGGTGGACCGGCTTCTGGCTGCGGGAGGGCAATGATGGGCGGGCGCGATGCACTGGACCCCAAGGGGCTGATCGCCGAAAGCTACCGGATCGAAGGGATTACCGCCCCGGAATGCCGGTCGATCTTCCTAGACTGGGCGTTGAGCCTGCCGGTCGACGCCGATGCCGCCGGCTCGATTCGCGCGCTTCTTGCACGGGGCGTGGGGCCGGAAAGCCATCCGATGACGCAGGTTCTGCGCGACGGGCTGGCCGATCCGAATCTTGGCGCCGCGCTGCCGCAACGGCGCGGTGGCCGCGCCGGCCGGTTCGGCGGACAATCCTGAACAAAGGGGGGTGCCATGCTGCGCCGTGCCGCTTTCGCCCTGGCCCTGTTGCCCTTGCCGGCGCAGGCGATGCTCGAACCCTGCCATTATGACGAGGCTCTGCGCGCCGCGACCATCGTCGTGCAGGTGGCGCCTGTCCTGATCGGCGGCCCCGACGATCAGGGCTGGTGCGCGGTCGAGGCGACGGTGCTGCGGTCCTTTGCCGGATCGCTGGCCGAAGGTGACCGGCTGACCACCACCTTGCCCTGCCAGCAGCCCGAGGGCCTGGTCGGACCGGTGCACTGGCAGGACCTTGCCGCACTGAACGCGGCGCCGGTGCTGGAACTGCACCTGAACGCCGATCTCTCGGTCGCGGGGCACGGCGCCGGATTGCGCCTGCTGGAGGCCGCGACCAAGGTGCCGGCGCTGGTGCCGGGCCCGGCCTGCGACTGAGCCGGCGACGCGTTGCCGCAGGGCTTTTCCGACGCGGCGCGGATCGTCTGCCTGAGGGGAAAAACCCGCCTGCTTCCGCCATCTGGACGCCGAAGTTGCCACCATGGATAAACCGCCCCAAGCGGTGCTGACCGGGCCCGGCGGCCATCCACGGGGCTTTATTTCGGTGACCCGGATGCCTATATTCCAGTGTGGTCAAGGGGTGCGGACGCCCGGCCCGCAAGGCCGCGCCGCGTGAAGGGTCGCGTGATACGAACACCACATCTAGTGTGACGCTGCCGGGTTATCCCCACGTTATTGATTGACCGCACGGCGGCGTGATGGCTAACTGTCCCCGTCGTGGCGCCCGGAAAGACTCGGGCGGCGGGGAACCAGAAAGGGCCGGCCGGGTTGACCCGGACCAGCCCCGCAAGACGGGGACGGATGCGGGAAAAACCAGCCGGAGGCACCGGCGGGCATAACCTGCGATCCCCGCGGCTGACCCGGCCCACGGCAGACCGGACCGCGCGAGCGGCACCGGGGTGGGCCGGCGGAATACCGACGAAACACCCCGTTGCCTTCGCCAAGAAGACGACAGAGACTAGGGGACAGAAACCATGAGCATCACCGTCTATTCCAAGCCCGCCTGCGTGCAATGCACCGCCACCACCCGCGCGCTCGACGCCCGCGGGCTGGCCTATCAGCTTGTCGACCTGACCGAGGATACCGCCGCGATGGAGATGGTGACGCAGCTTGGCTACCGGCAGGCGCCGGTCGTGGTTGCCGGCGAATCGCATTGGGCCGGATTCCGTCCCGACATGATCGGCCGACTGGCCTGATCCGGCCATGCCGGGGCTGATCTATTATTCCTCGGCCTCGGGCAACACGGCGCGCTTCGTCGCGCGGCTTGGCCTGCCGGCGCAGCGCATCCCGATCCGGCCCGCCGATCCGATGCCGGTGCCGGACGGGCCCTACGTCCTGATCTGCCCGACCTATGCCGATGGCGAGGGTCGCGGCGCGGTCGCCAAACAGGTGATCCATTTCCTCAACGACCCCGCCCGCCGGGCGGGGTTGCGCGGCGTGATCGCCAGCGGCAACCGCAATTTCGGCGCCATGTATGCGCGCGCCGGCCGGGTGATCGCCGACAAATGCCATGTGCCCTGGCTGTTCAGTTTCGAACTGGCCGGGACCGAAACCGATGTGGACCGCGTGCGCGCGGGGCTCGACAAATTCTGGGGGACAGAATGCCTGACGGCGCAGTAAAGCCGGTGCTGGATTACCACGCGCTGAACGCCATGCTGAATCTTTATGATTCGGACGGCAAAATCCGTTTCGACGCCGACCGCATGGCGGCGCGGCAGTATTTCCTGCAGCATGTGAATCAGAACACGGTTTTCTTCCACAACCTGGACGAAAAGCTCCGCTATCTGGTCGATGAAGGCTATTACGAGGCCGGGGTGCTTGACCAGTATTCGCGCAATTTCCAGCGCCGGATCTGGGACGAGGCCTATGCCCACAAATTCCGCTTCCCGACATTCCTTGGCGCGTTCAAGTATTATACCAGCTACACGCTGAAAACCCGCGACGGACAACGATTCCTTGAACGCTACGAAGATCGCGTGGTCATGGTCGCGCTGACCCTGGCCCGCGGGGACGAGGCATTGGCCCTGCGTTTCATGGACGAGATCATCTCGGGCCGCTTCCAGCCGGCGACGCCGACCTTCCTCAATGCCGGCAAGTCCTCGCGCGGCGAACTGATTTCCTGTTTCCTCCTGCGGCTTGAGGACAATATGGAATCCATCGGCCGCAGCATCAATTCAGCCCTGCAATTGTCGAAACGCGGCGGCGGTGTCGCGCTGATGCTGACCAACCTGCGCGAGGCCGGGGCCCCGATCAAGGGGATCGAAAACCAGTCCTCGGGCGTGATCCCGGTGATGAAGCTGCTGGAAGATTCCTTCAGCTATGCCAACCAGTTGGGCGCGCGTCAGGGGGCAGGGGCCGTCTATCTCAACGCCCACCATCCCGACATCCTGCGCTTTCTCGACACGAAGCGCGAGAATGCGGACGAAAAGATCCGCATCAAGACGCTGTCGCTGGGCGTGGTGATTCCCGATGTGACATTCGAGCTGGCGAAAAAGAACGACGACATGTATCTGTTCTCGCCACATGACGTGTCGCGGGTTTATGGTGTGCCGTTCTCGGAAATATCGGTGACCGAGAAATATGCCGAAATGGTCGATGACCGCCGTATCCGCAAGAAGAAGATCAACGCACGGGAATTCTTCCAGACGCTGGCGGAAATCCAGTTTGAATCCGGCTATCCCTATATCATGTTCGAAGACACGGTGAACCACGCCAATCCGATTGCCGGGCGCATCGCCATGTCGAACCTGTGCAGCGAAATTCTCCAGGTCAACGAGGCCAGTGAATACAACGAGGATCTGTCCTATTCGCATCTGGGCACCGACATTTCCTGCAACCTCGGCTCACTGAACATCGCCGCGACCATGGACGGGCCGGATTTCGGCGCCACCATCGAAACCTCGGTGCGGGCGCTGACGGCGGTTTCGGAAATGTCGTCGATAGATTCCGTGCCGTCGATCCGCCGTGGCAATGACGAGGCCCACGCCGTGGGCCTTGGCCAGATGAACCTGCACGGCTTTCTTGCCCGCGAGCGTATCCACTACGGATCGCCCGAGGGCATCGAATTCACTTCGGTCTATTTCGCCGCCGTCGCCTATCACGCCATCCGCACCTCGTGCCTGCTGGCACAGGAAAAGGGCGCGACCTTCCGCGATTTCGACAAGTCGAAATATGCCGACGGTTCGTTCTTTGACAAATATGTCGACCGCGACTGGCTGCCGCAATTGCCTGATGTGCAGCGGGTGTTTGCCGGTATCACCCTGCCGACGCGCGCCGATTGGCAGGCGCTCAAGACGGACGTGATGAAGCACGGCCTCTACAATCGCAATCTGCAGGCTGTCCCGCCGACCGGATCGATTTCCTATATCAACAATTCGACTTCCTCGATCCATCCGATCGTCGCCAAGATCGAGATCCGCAAGGAAGGCAAGATCGGCCGGGTCTATTACCCTGCCGCTTTCATGTCGAACGACAATCTCGAATACTACGCCGACGCCTATGAAATTGGTCCGGAAAAGATCATCGACACTTATGCCGCGGCGACCGAGCATGTCGATCAGGGATTGTCGCTGACCCTTTTCTTTCCGGCCGAGGCGACGACGCGCGATATCAATCGCGCGCAGATCTATGCCTGGAAGAAGGGCATCAAGACGATCTATTACATCCGCCTGCGCCAGACCGCCCTTGAAGGGACGGAAGTGCAAGGCTGCGTTTCCTGCACATTGTGAGCCCGAAGATGAAAGATCTTGCCCCGCGCACCGTGCTGAAGGCGATCAACTGGAACAGGATGCAGGATGACAAGGACCTTGAGGTCTGGAATCGCCTGACTGCGAATTTCTGGTTGCCGGAAAAGGTGCCGCTGTCGAATGACGTCCAGTCCTGGGCGACATTGCGCCCCGAAGAACGCGAATTGACCATTCGCGTCTTTACCGGCCTCACCTTGCTGGACACCGTGCAGAATACCGTCGGTGCGCCGTCGATGATGGGCGATGCCATTACTCCGCATGAAGAAGCGGTGCTGTCGAACATCGCCTTCATGGAGGCGGTCCATGCGCGGTCCTATTCCTCGATCTTTTCGACGCTTTGCCTGACGAAAGAGGTCGATGAGGCGTTCCGCTGGTCCGAGGACAATCCGCATCTTCAGGCCAAGGCGCGCATTGTTGCCGAACAGTATCGTCCCGGCGCCGACCCGCTGAAACGCAAGATCGCCAGCGTGTTTCTGGAAAGTTTCCTGTTCTATTCCGGTTTCTACCTGCCGATGTATTGGTCGAGCCGCGCCAAGCTGACCAATACCGCGGACCTGATCCGCCTCATCATCCGTGACGAGGCGGTGCATGGCTATTACATCGGCTATAAATTTCAGCGCGCCCTTGAAACCTTGCCCGAGGCGCAGCGGCAGGAGTTGAAGGATTTCACCTTCGCGCTGATCTTCGATCTGTACGAGATCGAATCGAAATATACCGAGGAATTGTATGACGGTATCGGCCTGACCGAGGATGTGAAGGCCTTTCTGCATTACAATGCCAACAAGGCGCTGCAGAATCTGGGTTATGAGGCCTTGTTCCCGCCGCAGGCCTGCGAGGTCAATCCGGCAATCCTTGCCGCCCTCAGCCCCGACAGCGAAAACCACGATTTCTTTTCCGGTTCGGGGTCGTCCTATGTCATCGGCAAGGCGGTGGCGACCGAGGATGAGGACTGGAATTTCTGATGGACACGCTGGCGCTGGTCCGCGAATGGCACGAGGTCTTTGGCGTGCCGGTGGAACCTGCGCCTGTTCTTCCGGAAACGCGCGTCCAGATGCGTCTGGCCATATTGGAGGAAGAAGTGCGCGAATTGCGCGCTGCTGCCGAGGCCGGCGATCTGGTCGAGGCATTGGATGCGCTGTGCGACATTCAATATGTGCTTGATGGCACATTCCTTGAATTCGGCCTGCATCCGGTCAAGGCCGCGGCATTCGCGGAGGTCCATGCCTCGAACATGTCGAAACTGGGCGCAGACGGCCGCCCGGTCCTGCGCGCGGACGGCAAGGTGTTGAAAGGGCCGGGTTTTCGCCGGCCCGATCTGGCGCGGTTCCTGGCCTAGCGCCGGCGCCTGGCGCGGTCGCTGCTTGCGGTGTTCCAGTTCACATCCGGCAGATCGACCAGTCCGCGCAGATGCGGGAACGGGTCGACGGCGTGCGGAATTGCGTTGGCATTGACGAAATGTTCCTGAAACCGCGGCTCGATTGCGGTTTCGACCTTGGTGATCGCCCGCACCCATGCCTCGATTTCCTGTCGCGCTGCCACGGAACACAATGCAATGCGGGCGCCGGTTCCGGCGGCATTGCCGGCCGATTGCACCTTGTCGAGTGCCACATCGGGGATCATCCCCAGCACCATCGCGTGTTTCGGGCTGATATGGGCGCCGAATGCGCCGGCCAATACCACGCGGTCGACGGTATCGACGCCCATTTCGTCCATCAGCAGCCGTGCCCCGGCATAAAGCGCCGATTTCGCAAGCTGGATGGCGCGGATGTCGCCCTGCGTCACGCTGATCCGCGGCCCGCCCGTCGCGCTGCCGTCATGGATCAGATAGCCATGCGTCCGCCCCTGCGGTTCGGACCGCGATGTTCCGGTCTGGTCAGCCGATCCGATCAGGCCGCGCGAATCGACGATGCCGGCCATGCGCATTTCGGCCACCGCCTCGATGATGCCGGAACCGCAGATGCCGGTGATGCCGGTGCCGGCCGTTGCGGCGGCAAAGCCGGGGTCGTCGGACCTTAGGTCGCTGCCGATGACGCGAAAGCGCGGCTCTTTCGTCACGGGGTCGATTTCTACCCGTTCGATGGCGCCGGGGGCGGCGCGCTGGCCGCTCGAGATCTGTGCGCCTTCGAACGCCGGTCCGGTGGGTGACGAACAGGCCAGCACGCGCGCACGGTTGCCCAGCAGGATTTCGGCATTGGTGCCGACATCGACGATCAGGACCAGATCGTCGGACTTGCCCGGCTGTTCAGCCAGCGCCACGGCGGCGGCATCGGCGCCGACATGGCCGGCGATCAGCGGCAAGATATAGACGCGGGCGCCGGGGTTCACCGATTTCAGGTCAAGTTCGACCGCGCCAAGCGACAGGCTGGACGAGGTGGCAAGCGCGAAGGGCGCCTGACCCAGTTCCACCGGGTCGATGCCCAGCAGCAGGTGGTGCATCACCGGGTTGCAGACGAACACCAGTTCAAGGATGTCTCGCGCGGTGATCCCGGCCTGGGATGCCAGATCGGCGGCCAGCCCGTCGATCGCCTTGCGCACGGCCGCCGTCATCTCGGCATCGCCGCCGGGGTTCATCATCGCATAGGACACCCGGCTCATCAGATCCTCGCCAAAGCGGATCTGCGGGTTCATCACCCCGGCGCTGGCGCGGACGGTGCCATCGGCAAGGTCGACCAGATGGGCGGCGATGGTGGTGGACCCCAGGTCGATGGCAAGGCCGTAGATCGCGCCCTCATGATAGCCGGGCCAGAGATCGACCAGCCGCCAGCCGCTGCCGGAACGGTTCAGGGCCGCCGTCACTTTCCAGTCGCCCTTGCGCAGGGTCTTTTGCAGCGCGGCGAGGACCGGCAGCGGCGCGGTCAGGCCGTTGACCTGCCATTGCTCGGACAGCGCGCGCTCCAGCCGGTCAAGGTCGCCCAGCGGTTCGTGCATGTCGGGTTCGGCAACCTCGACGTAAGCCAGCCGTGTCGCCGGATCCATGGTGACGGCGCGGGTGTCGGCGGCCTTCCTCACCACCTGGCGGTGGACCTGGCTTTCGGGCGGCACGTCGATGACGACATCGCCCATGATCCGGGCCTGACAGCCCAGCCGCCGCCCCTCTTTCAGGCCGCGCACCCGGTCATAGCGTTCTTCGACCGCGTTCCATTCGGACAGGGCATCGGGCGCGACGGTGACGCCATGCTTGGGAAATTCGCCGTAGGACGGCGTGATCTGGCATTTCGAGCAGATACCGCGCCCGCCGCAGACGGAATCGAGGTCGACCCCCAGCGTGCGCGCGGCAGACAGCACCGGCGTGCCCGGCGCGACATGGCCGCGTTTGCCCGAAGGGGTAAAGATGACAAGAGGGTCGGTCATGGACTGATTCCGCTGATGGTCCCGCAGCATAGCCTCTGTCGCCGGCAGGCACAGCCCGTTCCCGCCCCGCCTTGCGCGCGATGCGACATCGCCGGCGTTTCGCCCTTTCCCCCGGAGGGCAAAGCTGCAATAGGGAAGCGCCAAACGATGCTGCCGCTGATGGAGTCGGATGATGCAGATTCGCGAGGCCCTTACCTTTGACGATGTGCTTCTTGTGCCCGCCGCCTCGTCGGTGTTGCCCTCGACGGCGGATGTACGCACCAGGGTGACGAAATCCATCGCCCTGAACATTCCGCTGCTGTCGAGCGCCATGGACACGGTGACCGAGGCGCGGATGGCCATCGCCATGGCGCAGGCCGGCGGCATCGGCGTCATCCACCGTAACCTCGACGTGGACCGGCAGGCGGCCGATGTGCGGGCGGTGAAACGTTTCGTCTCGGGCATCGTCTACAACCCGATCACCCTGCGCCCGGACCAGACGCTGGCCGATGCCAAGGAACTGATGGGCCGCTACAATGTCACCGGATTTCCGGTGGTCGACGACCGCGGCCTTGTCGTCGGCATCGTCACCAATCGCGACATGCGCTTTGCCGCCGACGACCGCACGCCGGTGCGGGTGATGATGACCGCGAACGATCTGGCGATGCTGACCGAACCCGCCGATCTGGACGAGGCGCGGTCGCTGATGAAGGCGCGGCGGATCGAGAAGCTGCTGGTGACCGACGGGCAGGGCAAGCTGACGGGGCTCCTGACGCTCAAGGACAGCGAACAGGCGGTGCTGAACCCGGTCGCCTGCAAGGACGGGTTGGGCCGGCTGCGCGTCGCCGCGGCCTCGACCGTTGGTGATGCCGGGTTCGAACGGTCGCAGGCCCTGGTCGAGGCCGGGGTCGATATTGTCGTCATAGACACCGCGCATGGGCACAGCGAAGGCGTCGGGCAGGCGGTCGAGCGGCTCAAGAAACTGTCGAACGAGGTGCAGGTGATCGCCGGCAATGTCGCGACGGCCGAAGGCACGCGGGCGCTGATCGGCGCCGGCGCCGATGCGGTCAAGGTCGGCATCGGGCCGGGGTCGATCTGCACCACGCGGATGGTGGCGGGCGTCGGCGTGCCGCAGCTGACCGCGGTGATGGATTGCGCCGGGGCCGCCGGCGACGTGCCGGTCATCGCCGATGGCGGCATCAAGCTGTCGGGCGATTTCGCCAAGGCGATTGCCGCGGGCGCGTCCTGCGCCATGGTCGGCAGCATGATCGCCGGCACGGATGAAAGCCCGGGCGAGGTGATCCTGTATCAGGGCCGGTCCTTCAAGGCCTATCGCGGCATGGGCAGCCTTGGCGCCATGGCCCGCGGCAGCGCCGACCGCTATTTCCAGAAGGACGCGGCATCCGACAAGCTGGTCCCCGAAGGGATCGAGGGGCAGGTGCCCTACAAGGGGTCAGCGCAGGCAGTGATCCACCAGCTTGTCGGCGGCCTGCGCGCCGCCATGGGCTATACCGGCAATGCCACGGTCGAGGACATGCGCCACAACTGCCAGTTCGTGAAGATCACCAGCGCGGGGCTCAAGGAAAGCCACGTCCATGACGTGCAGATCACCCGCGAAAGCCCGAATTACCGGGTCGGCTGATGACGCCGGGGGCGCGGGTTCAGGCGGCCATCGACTGTCTTGACCGGATCCTTGCCGGTGCGCCCGCCGAACAGGTGCTGACCGGCTGGGCGCGGGCCAGCCGCTTTGCCGGTTCGGGCGACCGTGCTGCGGTGCGCGACCATGTCTATGCCGCCCTGCGCCGGCGGCGATCCTCGGGCTGGATCGGCGGCGGCGGCGGCGCCCGCGCCGTGATGATCGGCAGTCTGACGCAGGACGGCGCCGACCTTGCCGCGCTGTTTTCCGGTCAGGGCCATGCGCCGGCGCCGCTGACGGCCGGCGAGGGGCAGGGCGACCTTGCACTCGCCCCGTCCGCGGTTGCGGCCGACCTTCCCGACTGGCTTTGGCAGATGCTGGTGGCGGACCACGGCCCGCAGGCGGCCGATATCGCCGCCGCGCTGCGCCACCGCGCCCCGGTCTGGCTGCGCGCCAGCCTTGCCCGCGGAACCCGCGACCGTGCCGCCGCCGCGCTGGCAGAGGAGGGGATCGCGACCCGTCCCCATCCCGAAGTGCAGACTGCGCTGGAAGTCACGGGGAATGCCGGGAAAATCCAGTCCTCGGCTGCCTTCGCCCGCGGTCTGGTCGAGATTCAGGACGCCTCCTCGCAAGCCGCGGTTCTGCGCCTGCCCCTGGCCGCCGGGCAACGGGTGCTGGACTATTGCGCCGGCGGCGGCGGCAAGGCGCTGGCAATCGCCGCCCTGACCCGAGGCGCCGTCACCGCCCATGACGCCGATCCGCGCCGCATGGCCGACCTGCCGGCCCGCGCCGCCCGCGCCGGGGCGCGGATCGCCATCGACCGGGCGCCGGCGGGGCCGTTCGATCTCGTGCTGGCCGACGCGCCCTGTTCCGGCAGCGGCACCTGGCGGCGCAGTCCCGATGCGAAATGGCGGCTGACGCCAGAGGGGTTGGGCGATCTTGTCGCACTTCAGGACGCGATCCTTGGCCGCGCCGCGGCGCTGGTGGCGCCGGGCGGTTACCTCGCCTACGCCACATGTTCGGTCCTAGCTGCCGAAAATGATGGCCGGATCAATGCCTTCCTGGCCAGCTACCCGGGCTGGCAGGTGCAGGACCAGATGCAGCGCCTGCCCGATGCCGGCGGCGATGGCTTCTATCTTGCCGTGCTGCGCCGCAGGGATGACAACCTTTAGTTGCACTTTGCCGGCCATCGCCTAGTCTCGCGACGATTCACGGATCGTTAGAACTTTTGCGATCCAGTTGGGACGAGGCGAATCGCGAGGGGCAAGTGTCTGGGGCAGAGGCGATCTTTGCAGGCCGGATCGACGGCGGCGACAGGGCGTTGCCGCAGGCGCTGATCGTGCTGGTGGCCGGGCTGGTGTCGCTCGCCGCCGGACTGGTGGTGCCCGAGGCGCGGTTGGCCTTCGGCCTGACGCTCACCGGCGGCATCCTGGTCGCCGCGGCGCTGTTCTTTGCCGGGCTGGGCTTTCACCGCCACGGCCGCCGCCGCATGCTGGTCGATGCCGCCGCGGTGCTGGTCGGCGCCGATCCGGCCCCGGCCTTTGTCACCGACGACAGCGGCAGCATCCTCTATCGCAATTCCGCCGCGCATGAACGCTACGCCGACCGCGTGTTCGATTCGCTGCCGCTCGCCTTTGCCGAGATGTTCGCCAATCCCGTCGCGATGATCGACCGCCTGCAATCGCGCGCCGGCCTCTCGGGCAGTGCGCGCGAGGATCTGGTGACGCGCCGCGGCCACCTGCGGCTGACCGCCAGCCGGCTGGATCCGCGGCTGTTTCTGTGGCGGACCGAGGATCTGGGCGACCGCGCCGCCGCCACCCGCGCCGCCGATGCGCTCAGCCTGCCGATGCTGACCGCCGGCCCCTCGGGCACCATCCTGTTCATGAACGACGCCTTCCGCCGGCTGACCGGCGGCAGGGCGCGGACGCTCGGCCAGATCTTTCACGACCTGCCGCTATCCAGCGGCGCCCTGCACCGGATCGACACCGCCCACGGCCCGCTCGACAGTCTGGTGGCCGAGGTGGCCGGCAGCGGCGGCCGGCGCGAAATCTATCTCCTGCCCGGAGAGCCGGGGGCGGCGCGCGCTTCCCTGGTGGGCTGGCACGAGGTCGAGGATTTGCCGGTGCCGCTCCTCAAGATCTCGCCCGAGGGCGTGGTTCTTGCCTGCAACCGCGAGGCGCGGGCGCTGTTGCCGATGCCGGTCGCCGCCGGCAGCAGGCTGTCGGAACTGCTCGACGGGCTCGGGCGTCCGCTGATCGACTGGGTGCGCGACACCGCCGCCGGCCGCGGCAACGGCGCGCCGCAATTCCTGCGCGGCGCCGGCGAACACCAGGATTTCTTCGTCCGCGTCGCCCTCAGCCCGGCGGGCCACGGCGACGACCTGCATATCGTCGCCGTGCTGAATGACGTGACCGAGCTGAAGTCGCTCGAGGCGAAATTCGTGCAAAGCCAGAAGATGCAGGCCATTGGCCAGCTTGCCGGCGGGGTGGCGCATGATTTCAACAACCTGCTGACCGCGATTTCCGGCCATTGCGACCTGCTGCTCTTGCGTCACGACCAGACCGATCCCGAATACCCCGACCTGATCCAGATCCACCAGAACGCCAATCGCGCTGCCAGCCTTGTCGGGCAGTTGCTGGCGTTTTCGCGCAAGCAGAACCTGATGCCGCAGGTCCTTGACCTGCGCGATACGCTGGCGGAACTGACGCATCTGCTGAACCGGCTGGTCGGCGAAAAGGTCAGCCTGACGCTCGACCACGACCCGGCACTGGCGGCGATCCGCGCCGACAAGCGCCAGCTGGAACAGGTCATCATGAACCTGGTGGTCAACGCCCGCGACGCGATGCCCGCCGGTGGCGCCATCCGGATCGAGACAGCGAATCTGCACCTCTCTGCCGCGCTGGAACGCGACCGCGCCACGGTGCCGGCCGGCGATTATGTCGTGGTGCGGGTGATAGATCACGGCACCGGCATCGCGCCCGAGCGGCTGCCGAAGATCTTCGAACCCTTCTACACCACCAAGCGCCTGGGCGAGGGCACCGGACTGGGCCTGTCGACCGCCTATGGCATCGTCAAGCAGACCGGCGGCTTTATCTTTGCCGACAGTGTCGAGGGCGAGGGCACGGTTTTTTCGCTGTATTTCCCAGCCTGTAACGTGGCTGCGGCGGCAGAGGCGGCGGGTCAGGCGGCCGGGGCGCAGCAGGCCACATTCCCCCCAGCGGCCAAGACCGGAGAGGACGCACCGTCGGGCGACGATCCGGGGCTCGCAGCGCGGATCGCCGGGTTGCTTGCAAAGCCGGAGGCGGCCGGGGGCGGGCTGCAGGACGATGCCATGGAACAGCCGCAGCCGGTCGCCCTGCGTGGCGCCGCGGGCGAGAGCCTCGCACGCCCAACCGGGCCCGCGGCGGACGCGCGGTTGGGCGCGGGGCCGGACGGCGGTCTCGCCCGGGGCGAGGCGGTCGTCGAAAATGGCTTGGGGATGGGTGCATCCCCTGCTGCCGACCATGGCGCGTTCGGCCTTCTGCCGCGCAAGGGCGATGGCGTCGTCCTGCTGGTCGAGGACGAGGCGCCGGTGCGGGCCTTTGCCAGTCGGGCGCTGCGCCTGCGCGGCTGGTCGGTGATCGAGGCCGACAGCGCCGAGGCGGCGCTGACCCTGCTCGCCGATCCGCGGATCGAGGTCGATGTCTTTGTCACCGATGTCATCATGCCCGGCAAGGACGGCCCGACCTGGGTGCGCGAGGCGCTGGTCGACCGTCCCGACACCCGCGTCGTCTTCGTCTCGGGCTATGCCGAGGATGCCTTTGCCGAACAGAAATCCCTGATCCCGCATTCGGTCTTCCTGCCGAAACCCTTCTCGCTCAGCGAACTGACCAGCACCGTGCAGGCGCAATTGCACTGACCTACCCGCCTGGGCGGCGGTGGGCTACCGTGGCGCCCAGGACTCGTTAAACTAGGCCGCGCGCTGCACCGGCCTGCTGGAGATCGGGTCTTCGGCGCGGACCTTCATGGCGCCCGCACGATCCGGTGCCGACACTCGGCAGAGCGAAATCAGGCCGCGCGCGGCCATAGCCCAACGTGCCGAATCTGACACCCGGAGAGGGGAAACAGCGTCCGGCCCGGCCGCGCGACTGCAGACGGGCGATCCGACGCCGACAGCGGATCCGACCCCGACAGCGGAACCGACGCGTACAGCGGATCCGAAGCCGACAGCGGAGAGACGGGGATCGCGTCCTCGGTGGTGGACCGCCCTGATGGCTGCCGCTTGGAAGGCGATGACCAACGGAAATAGCGCCTTCGGGCGGACCACCCCAACCGTGATGCCAGTGGGTCGCCGACCGACAGCGCCGGCCCTTACCCCAGCCCCGCCAGATAGGCCGCGCAGCCGGTCAGGGCCGCGTAATCGTCCTCGACCACGCCGACGCCGAAATTGCCCATGAAGCCGGCGAAGCGGCCCTTGTCGCGGAAGGCGCCGGCAAAGTCGAAACGGTCGAGCCAGGGGGCGAAGGCGCGGGCGACGCCGCCGACCAGGTAGATGCCGCCGAAGGGCAACTGGATCAGGGCCAGGTTGCCGGCGACGGTGCCAAGCATGCGGACAAAGACCTCGGCCGCGGCAACGGCCACCGGATCGTCGCCGCTGTCGAGCGCGGCCATGATGTCCTGCGCCCGGGCCTCGCGC
The DNA here is from genome assembly GCA_964540965.1 of uncultured Rubellimicrobium sp. GTDB lineage: Bacteria > Pseudomonadota > Alphaproteobacteria > Rhodobacterales > Rhodobacteraceae > JADYZU01. Next base: position 70,109 of record CAZIOT010000005.1, read on the forward strand.
GGGGTGCCGGCCTCGGCCCCGGCCCAGGCATAGACATGTTCGATGCCGCGGCCCGACAGCACATCCTCGGCCGCCGGAAAACCGTGGGCGCTGCCGACAAAGGCGGCAAGGCGCATGTCGGCCTCGGTCCGCACCGGCAGGTTGACATGGCCGGATTCGGAGGGCGGCACCAGACGCCCATGCCGGCCATCGAACACCGGCGCCGCGTTGAAGCCGGTGCCGACACCGATCACCAGCCGCGTGGCATCGGGGGCGGCTTCGGGAAAGGGCACCACGCTGCGGATCAGGCCCGGCGCGATATGGCCAAGGGCATGGCCCTGTGCCTGAAGGTCGTTCAGCAGCGCCACCGTCTCGGCCCCGGTGGCGCGGGCCAAAGTCGCCTCGTCCATGGTCCAGTCGAGATTGGTCATCGTCGCGCGGCCGCCCTGCACCGGCCCGGCGACCGCGACGCAACAGGCGCGGGCATCGACGCCGCCCTCGTCGGCCAGAAAGCGGCGCAGCACGGTTTCCAGCCCCGGAAACTCGGCATTGGCATAGCGGCGCACGGTGGCGCCGATCACCTGCCGCCCCTCGGCCAGCGCCACGCGGGTATTGGTCCCGCCGATGTCGGCGACCACGGAATAGCGGTTGGCGGGGTGGCTCATGGGCGGCTCCGGCGTTCGGCGGCGGCGGTCAGCGGGCAATCGCTGCCTTCAGCGCGTGATAGGACGCTTTGGGCAGACGCTTCAAGGTTTCGAAATCGACATGGACCAGGCCAAAGCGCTTTTCATAGCCGAAGGCCCATTCGAAATTGTCGAGAAGCGACCAGTAGAAGAAGCCGCGCACATTGGCGCCGTCGGCGATGGCACGCAGCGCGGCGCGGTAATGCGCGTCGACAAAGGCGATGCGGTCGGGGTCATAGACGGCGCCGTTTTCCACCACGTCGGGCCAGGCCATGCCGTTTTCGGTGACGTAAAGCGGCAGGTCGCCGACATAATCCTGCGCCATCCGGGTCAGGAAATGGTGCAGCCCGTCGGGAAAGATCTCCCATCCCATCTGCGTCTTGGGAAGGTCGCCCGCCACCGGCTGCAAGGATGGCCAGGGCGTTTCGGGCGCCGCCTGCATCAGGCTGCGGGTATAGTAATTGACGCCCAGCCAGTCGATCTTCTGCGCGATCACGCCCATGTCGTCCTGCCAGCCCGCCGGCATGTGCGGGGCAAATCCCTCCATCGCCTCGGCCGGATAGCTGCCGCGGGTGATGCCCTCGATGAACCAGCGGTTGAAGATCGCGTCCCAGCGCGCCGCCGCGGCGACATCCCCGGCCGCGTCCGAGGCCGGCAGCGTGCGGTCGAAATTCAGGACGATGCCAAGATGGTCCTGGCCGAGGCCGCGTAGCCGTTCGACCGCAAGGCCATGCGCCAGCAGGATATGGTGCATCGCCCGCGCCGTGGCGCGGATGTCGCGCAGGCCGGGGGCGTGGTGGCCCAGGAAATGCGACAGGAAGGCGACGCACCAGGGTTCGTTGATCGTCGCCGTCGTCGCGACCCGGTCGCCGATCCGGCCCGCGATCACCGCGGCGAAATCGGCAAAGCGCAGCGCGGTATCGCGGTTGGTCCAGCCGCCGCGGTCGGCCAGGGCCGAGGGCAGTTCCCAGTGATAGAGCGTCTGGAATGGCCGCAGCCCGCGCGCCAGCATGCCGTCGACCAGCCGATCATAGAAATCAAGGCCTTCGGGGTTGACCGTGACGCCATCGGGCATCACCCGCGCCCAGGAGGTGGAGAAGCGATAGGCGTCCATCCCGGCATCGCGCAGCAGGTCGAGGTCGCTTTCCCAGCGGTGGTAATGGTCGCAGGCCACGGCCCCGTCCTCGGCCCGCACCACATTGCCCGGCGTGGCGGCGAAAGTGTCCCAATGGGTCGGACCGGCGCCGCCGAAGGCATGCCCCTCGATCTGGTAGGCGGCGGTCGCGGCGCCGAACAGGAATCCTTCGGGAAAGTCCGTCCGCCTGAAGTCCATCGCCGTGCCCTCTGTGCTTGCCTTCCCCTCTGCGATAGCGCTAACGGCATCGCGGTGCCAGCGCGACTTGCGCTAGGATCGGGCAAGGCAGCAGAAGGGCGTCACCATGACCACAGCCGAACAGACCCGCGGTCCCGCCGGACCCGCGCGCGACAATCCCGAATGGTGGCGCGGCGCGGTGATCTACCAGATCTATCCGCGCTCGTTCCAGGATTCGGACGGCGACGGCATCGGCGATCTGGCCGGCATCGCCGAGCGCCTGCCGCATATCGCCGGCCTTGGCGCCGACGCGATCTGGATCAGCCCGTTCTTCACCTCGCCGATGAAGGATTTCGGCTATGACGTGAGCGATTACTGCAACGTCGATCCGATGTTCGGCAGCCTTGCCGATTTCGACCGCGTGGTGGCGCGGGCGCATGAGCTGGGCGTGCGGGTGATGATCGACCTCGTGCTGTCGCATACCTCGGACGAACATCCGTGGTTCCGCGAAAGCCGCAAGGACCGCACGGGCGACAAGGCCGACTGGTATGTCTGGGCCGATCCAAAGCCCGACGGCACGCCGCCGAACAACTGGCTGTCGATCTTTGGCGGCTCGGCCTGGCAATGGGATGCCCGGCGCGAGCAGTATTACCTGCACAACTTCCTGACCGCGCAGCCCGACCTGAACCTGCACCACATGCCGGTGCAGGATGCGCTTCTGGACGTGGCGCGGTTCTGGCTCGAGCGCGGGGTGGACGGATTCCGGCTGGACACGATCAACTTCTACTTTGCCGACCGATACCTGCGCGACAACCCGTCGCTGCCGCGCGAATTGCGCAACGATTCGACGGCGCCGGCGGTGAACCCCTACAACCACCAGCTGCACATCTTTTCCAAGAACCAGCCCGAGAACCTTGATTTCCTGCGCCGCTTCCGCGCCGTGCTGAACCCCTATGGCGCCGCCGCCGTGGGCGAGGTCGGCGATGCGCAGCGCGGTCTTGAAATCATGGCCGAATACACCTCGGGCGGCGACAAGGTGCAGATGTGCTATCCGTTCGAACTGCTGCAGCCGGCGCGGGCCGATGCGGCCCATGTCGTCGAGACGTTCGAGCGACTGGCCAGGGCCGCGCCCGACGCCTGGCCCTGCTGGTCCTATTCCAACCATGACACGGTGCGCCACATCACCCGCTGGGGCCTGAGCGATGCGGCTGTGCGCGCCTATCTGATGCTGCTGCTGACGCTGCGCGGCTCGGTCTGCCTCTATCAGGGCGAGGAGCTGGGCCTGCCCGAGGCCGATCTGGCGTTCGAGGATTTGCAGGATCCCTACGGCATCCAGTTCTGGCCCGAGTTCAAGGGCCGCGACGGCGCCCGCACGCCGATGGTCTGGGAAAGGTCGAACCGCAATGGCGGGTTTTCCACCGCCGAGCGCACCTGGCTGCCGGTGCCGGCCGACCATCTCGGGCTGGCGGCAGCGGGGCAGGGCGATGGGTCGATGCTCGATTTCTACCGCACCGCGCTGGGGCTGCGCCGCGGCCATGCGGCCCTGGTCACCGGGGCCATGACGGCGCCGGTCCGCACCGGCGGGGCGGTGTCGTTCGAACGCAGCGGCGCGGGTGAGCGGCTGTTCGTCACGGTCAACCTGTCTGAGATGGCTGTGACGGTTGCGGTGCCGCATGGATCGTGGCAGGTCATCGCCAGCGATCCGGGCAGCACGGTCACGGCGCAGGCAGTCAGCCTTGCGCCCTGGGGCTGGAGCCTGTTGCGGGACTGAAAGGGGCGAGGCATGGCGGCAGTTGCGAACCGGCTCAAGGCCCGGCTTCTGGCGGGCGAGGTCACCCATGGCCTGTGGGTGACCCTGGGCAGCGCGGCCGCGGCCGAGCTTGCCGGCTGGTGCGGCTTTGACTGGTGCCTGATCGACGGCGAACACGCGCCGAACAACCTTGCCGGGACGCAGGCGCAATTGCAGGCCCTGGCCGGCACCCCGGCCGAGGCGATGGTGCGGGTGCCGGTGAACGAGGCCTGGGTCATCAAGCAGGCGCTCGATCTTGGCGCGCAATCGGTGATGGTGCCGATGGTGAACACCGCCGATGATGCCGCCGGCGCCGTCGCCGCGGTGCGCTATCCGCCGCGCGGCATCCGCGGCATCGGCGGCGTGGTGTCGCGCGCCGGACGCTGGGGCGCGGTCGAGGATTACACCGCCACCGCCGATTCCGAAATCTTCCTGATGGTGCAGGCCGAAAGCGCCGCCGCGGTCGACAATATCGACGCCATCGCCGCGACCGAGGGCGTGGATTGCGTCTTTGTCGGCCCTTCGGATCTTGCCGCAGATATGGGGCTGTTCGGCCAGCCGCAGCATCCCGATTACCTGGCCGCGGTCGAGCGGCTGATCGCCCGCACCCGCGCCGCCGGCAAGATCGCCGGCATCCTGTCCTTCGACCCGGCGTCCTGGCCGCTCTACCGCGAGATGGGGGCGCAACTGATCGCCGTGGGCGCCGAAAGTTTCGAGATGCGCGCGCGGCTGCAGGAACTGGCCGCAAGCACCCGGAAATTCTAGAATTTCCGGGCCGGGCTGAAAATCCGGGGATTTTCGGTCAATAGGGCGCGTCCTCAAGCACTCCGTCCGCGCTCATCTGCGCATAAAGCAGCCCTTCGCGCAGGCCGCGGTCGGCCACCGACAGACGGTCGGTCGGCCACAGCCGCATCAGCGCCTGCAGGATCGCCGCGCCGGACATGATCAGAGCATGGCGGTCCTTGCCGATACGCGGGTCCAGCCGCCGCCCCTCGGGCCCGAGCGCCAGATAGTCGCGAATCACCGCGTCGATCTGCTGCGTGGTCATGGTCAGCCCGTCGACCTTGGTGCGGTCATAGCGGCGCAGGCCCAGGTGGCTCGCGGCCACCGTGGTGACGGTGCCCGAGGTGCCGACGATCTGGAACCCCTCGCGCGCCTGGATCAGCGCGGCGGGGGCGAAACTCTGCAGCTTTTCCTCGAAGAACCACGACATGAGGGCGAACCGCGCCGAGTCGTCCTCGACATCGCGGAACTGGTCGCGCAGCGTGGCGACGCCCAGCGGCACCGAAATCCAGTCGACCACGCGGGCATTGGGGAACTGCCCCGGATCCTGGCGGAATCCGGCATGCAGCCGCATGATCGCCCGCGGCCGTTCGCGTCGCGGCACCGAGGTCAGGTCGATCCAGACCAGCTCGGTCGAGCCGCCGCCGATATCGACGACCAGAAGCTGGTCGGTGCGGGTCGACACCAGCGGCGCGCAGGAAATGACGGCCAGGCGCGCTTCCTCTTCCGGGGCGATGATCTCAAGCTGCAGCCCGGTTTCCCGCTGCACCTGCCGCAGGAAGGCCGCGCCGTTGCGGGCGCGGCGGCAGGCCTCGGTCGCGACCAGCCGCATGCGGCTGACCTGATGGCGGGCCAGCTTCTGCTTGCAGATGCGCAGGGCGCCCAGGGTGCGGTGCATCGCCGCGCGGCTGAGCCGCCCGGACGCTTCCAGCCCTTGCCCCAGTTGCACCGATTTCGAAAACGAATCGACGACATGGAACTGGCTGCCGCGCGGCTGCGCGATCAGCATGCGGCAGGAATTGGTCCCCAGGTCCAGCGCCGCATACAGCGTGGAGGGGTCGGGTTTCAGGGGCGCGGGGGTATCGACCGCAGCGGGGAACGCGCCCGCGCTGATCGGACGCATGGGCGTCATCAAACGCCCTCCATTTCGAGTTGTTCCCAGACTAGGCAAGGATCCGCCGCCGTTCAAGCACGCCGTCGTGGCGTTCTCTTCAAATCGCTGCGGGGGCCCGTTGTCGCTTTCAGTCGTTTTGGCGGCGCGCCATGTCGAAAACCGTCTATGCGCCGGCGGAATAATGCGTAGAAGCAGCACAGGCAGGGGGCGGCGGAAATGGCGGAAATCACGATAGTCTTCTGGCGCGACATCCCGGCGCAGGTCATCGTCGGCAAGGGCCGCACCGGCGCCAAGGTGCAACTGCCCGAACGGTTCGAACAGGCCATCGACCGCGCCGCGATGAAGGCCGGCGCCCGCGATACCGATGCCTATCTGGCCGACTGGCGCCGCGCCGCGCAAGGCGCGACCGAGGACGACCCGGCCACGACCGCCACCGCCCTGGCCGCGCGGCTCGAGGCCGAATACGACGACACCCGCCTTCGGGCGCTGATCGCGAACGACGGTCGGGCCTAGGGCCATGACCGACCCCGCAACCGGCCCGACCCGCGGTCGGGCCACCTGGAAGGAGGCGCTGATGTCGCTCTTGCCGTTCCTGAAGAAAAAGCCCGCGGCGCCGCTGGCGCCTTCGGAGGCGACCGCAGCCTTCCTGCGCGGCTTTTCCATCGAGGTGATGCCGCGCACCGCCGAGAAGATCGAGGATTTCAAGGCGTTGCTGCCCGCCGGCACCCGCGTCTACATCGCCCATATCGAGGGCACCCCGATCGAGGACATGACCCGCACCGCCGCCCGCCTTGCCGGCGACGGGTTCGAGGTGATGCCGCATTTCCCCGCCCGGATCATCAAGAGCCGGGCCGAGCTTGCCGACTGGATCGCCCGCTATCGCGGCGAGGCCGGGGTCACCTCGGCCCTGCTTCTGGGCGGCGGCGTCACCACCCCGGCGGGCGAGTTCGATTCGTCGATGCAGATGATCGAGACCGGGCTGTTCGACGGCTTTGCCCGCCTGCATGTCGCCGGCCACCCCGAGGGCAACCGCGACATCGACACCGATGGCGGCGACCGCGTGGTGATGGAGGCGCTGCGCTGGAAACAGGCGTTTTCCGAACGGACCGACGCGGCGATGGCGATCACCACCCAGTTCTGTTTCGAGTCCGGCCCGGTCATCGACTGGGCCAACCGGGTCAAGGCCGCCGGCGTCGATCTGCCCATCCACATCGGCGTCGCCGGCCCGGCCAAGCTGCAGACGCTGATCAAGTTTGCCATCGCCTGCGGTGTCGGCCCCAGCTTGCGCGTGCTGCAGAAGCGCGCGCTGGACGTGACCAAGCTCTTGCTGCCCTATGAACCCGACGACTTCGTGGCTGACCTTGCCGCCCACAAGGCCGCCAACCCCGGTTTCGGCATCGAACAGGTGCATTTCTTCCCGCTGGGCGGGATCAGGACCAATGCCGAATGGGCGGCCTCGCGTCTGGGCCAGCCCCTTGCCCCCGCCATGAATGGATGAAGAATGACCCGCACTATCGTTGAATCGGCGACGAAATCCGTCATCATCGGATTCGACCAACCCTTTTGCGTCATCGGCGAACGGATCAATCCGACCGGGCGCAAGAAACTTGCCGCCGAACTTGAGGCCGGCGATTTCTCGACCGTGGAAAAGGATGCGCTGGCGCAGGTCGCGGCCGGGGCCTCGGTTCTCGATATCAACGCCGGGGTGGTCTACAACTCGAACCCCAACCCCAACGAAACCGAGCCGCCGCTGATGACGCGGATGATCGAACTGGTGCAGGGGCTGGTCGATGTGCCCCTGTGCATCGATTCTTCGGTCCCCGCCGCGCTTGAGGCCGGGTTGCGGGCGGCCAGGGGGCGGCCGCTGCTCAATTCCGTCACCGGCGAGGAGGAGCGGCTGGAATTCGTCCTGCCGCTGGTCAAGAAATACAACGTGCCGGTGGTGGCGATTTCGAACGACGACACCGGGATTTCCGAAGACCCCGACGTGCGCTTTGCCGTGGCGAAAAAGATCGTCCAGCGCGCCGCCGATTTCGGCATCCCGGCGCATGACATCGTGGTCGATCCGCTGGTGATGCCGGTCGGCGCCATGGCGACCGCCGGCCTGCAGGTCTTCGCACTGGTCCGGCGCCTGCGCGAGGAACTGGGGGTCAACACCACCTGCGGCGCCTCGAACATCTCGTTCGGCCTTCCGAACCGGCACGGCATCAACAACGCCTTCCTGCCGATGGCGATGGGCGCCGGCATGACCAGCGCGATCATGAACCCGGTGGGCCTGCCGGTCGCGGCCTCGAAGATCGCCGAAAAGCGGGCCGAGGTTGCCGCGGCCGGCATCATCCTGCCCGAGGGCATGGATGACGAGGCCTTCTGCCAGATGTTCGGGCTGGGCAGCACGAAACCGAGGCCGGGCAAAGAGATGGAGGCGATCCGCGCCGCCAATTTCCTGACCAACAACGATCCTTCGGGCGGCGACTGGATCCGCTTCAACCGCCCGCCCGGCGATGCCGAGGGCCGGCGCGCGGCGCGTCCCGGCGGCCGGCGGCGCGGCTGAATGGGCCACGGGGCGCGGGGCGCCGCCCCGGCCTTTGCCGTGGGGTTTTCGGGGGGAATGCGGGACAAAGGCTTGTCTCGAAGGCCCTGCAGGGCTAGCTCGGACCCGGTGGGCACGAGGCGATGATGGGCAAGACACCGACAGGCAAGAACACCTCCGGCCGCGGCACGCGCGACCTGACCGTCAAGGTCAGGACCGCCAAGGGGCGCACCATATCGTCCACCCGCTGGCTGGAACGGCAGCTGAACGACCCCTACGTCAAGCGGGCCCGGGCCGAAGGCTATCGCGGGCGGGCGGCGTTCAAGATCATGGAGCTGGACGACAAGTTCCGCTTTCTGGTGCCGGGCGCCCGCGTGGTCGATCTGGGCTGCGCGCCTGGCGGCTGGTGCCAGGTGGCCGTGCCGCGGATCAATGCGCTTGGCGACAAGCCCGGCAAGGCGGTGGGCCGCATCATCGGCGTCGACCTGCAAGAAGTGGCGCCGATTCCGGGCGCCGAGATCCACCAGCTGGATTTCCTGTCGGATGGCGCCGATGCGCAGATCAAGGACTGGCTGGGCGGTGAGGCCGATGTGGTGATGTCGGACATGGCCGCGGCCTCGACCGGGCACCAGCAGACCGACCACCTGCGCATCATCGCTTTGTGCGAGGCGGCGGCCGAACTGGCCTTCGACGTGCTGGCGCCGGGCGGCACCTTTGTCGCGAAAGTGCTGGCGGGGGGCGCTGAAGCCGGATTGCAGACCCTGCTCAAGCAGCGTTTCGACAAGGTGGCGAATATCAAGCCGCCGGCAAGCCGGTCGGACTCCTCCGAGAAATTCGTCGTGGCGACCGGGTTCAGGGGCAGGGATGTCGGCGCGGTTTGACCTGTTCGTCATCGGCGGCGGCGTCAACGGCACCGGCATCGCCCGCGACGCGGCCGGGCGCGGCCTGTCGGTCTGCCTGTGCGAGATGGGCGATCTTGCCTCGGCCACATCCTCGGCCTCGACCAAGCTGTTCCACGGCGGCTTGCGCTATCTGGACTATTGGGAATTCCGCCTCGTCCGCGAAAGCCTGATCGAGCGCGAGCGGCTTCTGGCCGCGATGCCGCATATCTCGCGGCCGATGCGGTTCGTCCTGCCCTTCGACCCCGAGATGCGGTTCGAATCCGAGACCCCGACCTCGCGCCTGTTGTCGCTGTCGATGCCCTGGATGAAGGGGCGGCGTCCCGGCTGGCTGATCCGCAGCGGGCTGTTCCTGTATGACCATCTGGGCGGCCGGCGCCTGTTGCCCGGCACCAGCGTCACCGACCTGAGGAACGCGCCGGAAGGCGTTCCCCTGCAAGGGAAATTCCGCAAGGCGTGGGAATATTCCGATGGCTGGGTCGATGACGCGCGGCTGGTGGTGCTGAACGCCCGCGACGCCGCCGCCCGCGGCGCCGTGATCCGCACCCGCGCCAGGGTGACGGCAGCCGAGCGGCAGGCCGACCACTGGCGCCTTCTGATCGACGGCGGCGAGGCGGTCGAAGCGCGGGCCGTGGTCAATGCCGCGGGGCCCTGGGTGGAACAGGTGCTCAAGCAATCGCTGTCGGTGACCACGCGCGAACATGTGCGGCTGGTCCGCGGCAGCCATATCGTCGTGCCGCGGCTTTATGCCCACGAGAAATGCTATTTCTTTCAGGGGCCGGACGGGCGGATCATCTTTGCGATCCCCTACGAGTCCGACTTCACCCTCATCGGCACGACCGACATCGTGCATTCCGGCCCCGATGTGCCGCCCGAATGCTCGCCCGAGGAACAGGCCTATCTGTGCGATTTCGCCAGCCGCTATTTCGCCGTGCCGGTGACGCGCGACAGCATCGTCTGGACCTATTCCGGGGTGCGGCCGCTTTATGACGACGGCGCCAGTTCCGCCACCGCGGCGACCCGCGACTATGTGCTGTCGCTGGATACTGCGGCGGCGCCGGTCCTGTCGGTGTTCGGCGGCAAGATCACCACCTATCGGCGGCTGTCCGAACATGCGCTGCAAAAGCTGCGGCCGCTGATCGGCGGCACCGGCGACTGGACGGCCGGCGTGCCGCTGCCGGGCGGCGACTTTCCGGTGGAGGGTCGCCCGGCGCTGGAATCCGACCTGCGCGCCCGCTACCCCTTTCTGACCGCCGGCTGGGCCGCCCGTCTGGTCCGCTGCTATGGCACCGATGCCCGGTCGGTCCTGGGCGCCGCCACCGCCGCCGCCGATCTGGGCCGCGATTTTGGCGCCACGCTCACCGAGGCCGAGGTGCGCTGGCAGATGGACCGCGAATTCGCCCGCACCGCTGCCGACGTGGTGTGGCGGCGCACGAAGCTGGGGCTGCGGCTGACGGCGGATCAGGTCGCGGCGCTGGACGGATGGATGCAGACGCGGGGAGGCGCCGATGACCCATATCCTGTCGCTCGATCAGGGCACGACCTCGACCCGGACCATCGTCTTTGACCGGGACCTGCGCCCCGTCGCCCGGGCGCAGCGCGAGTTTCCGCAGCATTTCCCGCAGTCGGGCTGGGTGGAACACGACCCGGCCGACCTGATCGGCACCGCGGTCGCGACGATGAAAGAGGCCGCCGCCGGCCGCGACATCGCCGCCATCGGCATCACCAACCAGCGCGAGACGGTCGTGGTCTGGGACCGCGACGGCCGCCCGCTGCACCGCGCCATCGTCTGGCAGGACCGGCGCACCGCCGATCTGTGCGCGCGTCTGCGGGCCGAGGGGCTGGAAGAGACGGTCCGCGCCCGCACCGGCCTGCTGCTCGACCCGTATTTCTCGGCCACGAAACTGGCGTGGATCCTTGACCATGTCGACGGCGCGCGCGCCCGGGCGCGGGCCGGAGAGCTGTTCTTCGGCACCGTCGACAGCTGGCTGATCTGGAACCTGACCGGCGGGCGCAGCCATGTGACCGATGCGACCAATGCCGCGCGGACCATGCTCTATGACATCCATCGCGGCAGCTGGGATGCAGACCTGTGCGACCGGCTGGGCATCCCGATGCAGATGCTGCCCGAGGTGCGCGATTGTGCCGACGACTTCGGCACCACTGACATTCTGGGCGCCCCGGTGCCTATCCTGGGCGTCGCCGGCGACCAGCAGGCGGCGACCATGGGTCAGGCCTGTTTCACGCCGGGGATGATGAAGGCCACCTATGGCACCGGCTGCTTTGCGTTGATGAACACCGGCGCAGAGGCCGTCGCCTCGTCGAACCGGATGCTGACCACCATCGCCAGCCGGCTGGACGGGCGGGTGACCTATGCGCTTGAGGGGTCGATATTTGTCGCCGGCGCCGTCGTCCAATGGCTGCGCGACGGGCTGGGCGTGATCGGCGCGGCGGCCGAGACACAGGCCCTCGCCGAACGGGCCGATCCAGGACAGGAGCTGTATCTGGTGCCGGCCTTTACCGGCCTTGGCGCGCCGTGGTGGGACCCGGACGCGCGCGGCGCGGTGTTCGGGCTGACCCGCAATTCCGGCCCGGCGGACTTTGCCCGTGCCGCGCTGGAAAGCGTCGGCTTCCAGACCGAGGATCTGCTTGCGGCGATCCGCGCCGATTTTCCGGCCGGCGGGCAAAACGTCCTGCGCGTCGATGGCGGCATGGCGGCGTCGGACTGGACCATGCAGTTCCTGGCCGACATCACCGGCCAGCCGGTGGACCGGCCGCAGGTGACCGAGACCACCGCCCTTGGCGCGGCCTGGCTCGCCGGAATGCGCGCCGGTCTCTATCCGGGGCAAGAGGGGTTTGCGGCGAACTGGGCGCTTGACCGCCGGTTCACCCCGGCATTGGCCGATGCCGAACGCGCGCGGCGGCTGGACGGCTGGCGCGATGCGGTGCGCCGCGTGCTTACGACGGATCGTCCGGGCTGACCTCGGCCTCGGCCTCGGCCCGGTCGCGGCGCAACGCGGCCCGGCCAAGCGTCAGCAGCATGACCGGCGTGGTGATGACCACGAAGATGCCGATGACAAGGGCGTGGATGACCAGCCGCGCCTCGACCGCGGAATAAAGCAGGATCGCGGCAAGGATGATCGCCGCCGAACCCCAGCTGGTGCCAAGGGTTGGCGCGTGGATGCGGTCAAGGAAGGTCCGCAGCCGCACCAGCCCGAAAGCGCCGGTCAGGGTCAGGAGGCTGCCCAGCAGCACCAGCGCCGCGGCGGGCAGGCTGATCCACGCCGGCAGGTCGGTGAAACCGGGGTTCATTCGATCACCTCGCCGCGCATGAGGAATTTCGCCGCGGCCACCGTGGCGACAAAGCCCAGGGCGCCGATGACCAGCGCCGCCTCGAAGAAGAAATCGTTGCCCATCCGCAGCCCGGTGACGAGGAACATCAGCATGACGCAGGCATAAAGCGCATCCAGCGCCAGCACCCGGTCCTGCGCCCGCGGCCCGATCACCATCCGCCAGGCGGCAAGGCAGGCGGCAAGGCCAAGGGCGGCTTGCGCCAGCATCAGCGCGGCGGTCAGGACATAGGCGGTCATGCGAAGATCTCCAGCAGGAGCGATTCGTAGCGGTCGGTCATGGTCGCGCGCGACTGGGCCGGATCCTTCAGGTCAAAGACATGCAGCATCATGATGTTGCTGTCCGCATCGTGGTCTAGCCAGGCGGTGCCCGGCGTCGCGGTGACGATGATCGCCAGCGTGGCCAGCGCCGCGGGGTGGGTGATGCGCAGCGGCACCTCGACGATGCCCGAATGGCGGGCGGGATTGCGCCCCTCGGTCAGGATCAGCCGGGTGACGCTGGCGTTCGACCGGATGATGTCCCAGCCGACGACCACCACCAGCCGCAGGATCAGGTCGGGGCGGCGCAGCCGCAGCGGCGCCGGTTCCAGCGCGCCCATCGACCAGCCGGCGACCAGCGCCACGACCAGGCCCAGGACCGCCTGCCCAAGGGTGAACCGCGTCAAGAGCAGCCACATGATCAGCAGCACCGCCGACAGGGTCGGGTGGGGGATCAGGCGGTTCATGACCCTTCGCCCTCGGCCGGCTGGTCGGCGACGCGCGGCGCGGCAAAGACGCCCTCGATATAAAGCGCCGGGGTCTGCAGCACGCGGGACGTGGCGCGCATGTAGCGCAGGGTATCCTGCGCCTCGGTCGTCAGCAGGATCGTCATCCCGACCAGGACCGCGATCGGCGCGAGTTCGAGGGCAAGGATGCGCGGCCCGCCGCCTTCGGTGGCCCAGAAGGTCTGGATGCCGATCCGCATCAGGCCGATCAGCGTGGCAAAACCCGACAGGATCATCATCGCCACGAACAGCCAGACCAGCCCCGTGGCGGTGCCGCCGCTGCCGATGGCCGAGCCCAGCACCGCGAACTTGCCGATGAAACCCGAAAGCGGCGGCAGGCCGCTCAGCACCACGGCGGTAAAGGCAAAGCTGACGCCAAGGATGGTCATCGTGCCGGGCAGGGTCAGGCCGCCCTCCTGCGGTGGCATGTCGTCATCCGACGGCTCGATGCCATAGGCATCGGCGGTCAGCGCCAGCATGGCGGCGATGCCGCCTTCCTCGCGGCCCATCGGCTCGATCAAGAGGAACAGGGCACCGCAGGCGAGGGTCGAGGAGACGAGGTAATAAAGCGCCCCCGACAGCATCGCCCCGCCGCCGCCGGCAAGGGCAAAGCCGGTGATGGCGATCAGCGTGCCGGATGACACCAGCACCAGATGTGCCGCCATCCGCCCCAGCCCCTGCGCCGACAGGGTGCCGAGGATGCCGAAGGCCACGGTTGCCATGCCGCCCGCGATCAGCACCGGCGCCCCGAACCCGGCCGAGGCGCCGGCGCCTTCGCCGAACAGCAGAAGCGACAGCCGCATCAGGATATAGACCCCGACCTTGGTCATGATCGCGAACATCGCCGCGACCGGGGCAGGGGCGGCCATATAGGCGGTGGGCAGCCAGAAGGACAGCGGCCAGACCCCGGCCTTGACCAGGAAGGCAAGGCCAAGCGCCGCGGCCCCGGCATGGAACAGCGCCCGGTCCTCGGCCGGGATCCGGGTCACCATTTCCGCCAGATGCGCCATGTTCAGCGTGCCGGTGACGCCATAGACCAGCGCCGCGCCGATCAGGAACAAAAGCGAGGCGGCAAGGTTGATCGCAACGTAATGCAGCCCGGCGCGCACCCGCAACTGCCCGCCGCCATGCAAGAGCAGGCCATAGGAGGCGGCCAGCAGCACCTCGAAGAACACGAACAGCGAAAACAGGTCGCCGGTCAGGAAGGCGCCGTTCAGCCCCATCAAGAGGAACTGGAACAGGGACAGGAAATGTTGCCCCTGCCGCGCCCAGCCGGCGGCGGCATAGACCAGCGCCGGCACCGCCAGAAGCCCGGTCAGGACCAGCATCATCGCCGAGGCGCGGTCGAGCACCAGCACGATGCCCCAGGGCACCGACCAGTCGCCGAGCAGGTAATAGCCGACATTGCTGTGGCCGGGAAACAGCCCGCCATCGGCGCGGTTCAACAGCGCGATGCCGACCCCCAGCATCGCCAGCGTCGCCACCAGCGACAGCACCAGCTTGGCCCGCCGGCGGCGTTCGTCATAAAGCAGCATGATCGCGCCGGCAAAGAACGGGATCAGCACCGGCGCGATGATGAGATGTTCGGTCGAGGGGCTCATGATCCGCGCTCCGTGCCGTCGACATGGTCGGTCCCGGTCAGGCCGCGGGCCACGATCATGATGACAAGGAACAGCGCCGTGGTGGCAAAGCTGATGACGATGGCGGTCAGGACCAATGCCTGCGGCAGCGGATCGGCATAGGCGGTCGGGTTGACGAAACCGCCCTTGGGCATGATCGGCGGCGCGCCCTCGGTCAGCCGGCCCATCGAGAAGATGAACAGGTTGACCGCATAGGACAAAAGCGCCAGCCCGGTGATGACCTGAAACGTCCGCGGCCGCAGGATCAGCCATATGCCCGAGGCGGCAAGGACGCCGATGGCAAGCGACAGCACCACCTCCATCACGCCACCTCCTGCGCGGCTTCGGCCTCGGCCTCGGCCTCGTGTTCGCGGGCGCGGGCGGCGCGCAGCGACTGGTGCGCGATGGCGATCAGCATGAGGACGGTGGCGCCGACGACCAGCGCATAGACGCCAAGGTCGAACAGCATCGCCGTGGCCGCCGGGGTGCGGCCGACCAGCGGCAGGTCGACATATTGCGCATGGGCGGTCAGGAACGGATAGCCGAAGGCAAAGGCGCCGATCCCCGTCGCCCCGGCCATGACCAGACCGGCCCCCATCCAGCGGATCGGCAGGATGGTGATCCGCGCCTCGATCCAGCGCACATCGGCGGCCAGGTATTGCAGCAGCAGGGCAATCGCGAGGGTGACCCCGGCCGAAAATCCGCCGCCCGGCAGGTCATGGCCGCGGAAGAACAGATAGGCCGACAGCACGATCATCGCCGGGAACATCCAGCGCATGATGACGCCGGGCACCGCCATCGCCTCGCGCGCGGTCTCTTCGTTCAGGGCGCTTTGCTGGTCGGGCCGGTCCGAGCTTTCGGGCGCGGGGCGGAACCGGCGCAGCAGGGCAAAGACCGACAGGCCGACGATGGCCAGCACCGTGATCTCGCCGAAGGTGTCGAAGGCGCGGAAATCGACAAGGATGACGTTGACGACATTGGTGCCGCCGCCCTCGGAATAGGAATTGCGCAGGAACCAGTCGCCGATCGAGGGCACCAGCGGCCGCGTCATCACCGCAAAGGCCATGAGGGCAAGGCCGGTGCCGCCGATGATCGCGATAATCAGATCGCGGCCGCGGCGCAGCCGGGCGGGCAGCAGGTCGTCGCCGGCGATCTCCTCGTTGCGCTTGGGCAGCCAGCGCAGGCCAAGGAGGAGGAGGACGGTGGTCACGATCTCGACCAGGAGTTGCGTCACCGCAAGGTCGGGGGCGGAAAACCAGGCGAAGGTCAGGCAGGTGACGACGCCGGCGCCGCCCAGCAACACCAGCGCGGCAAAGCGGTGGTATTTCGCCATCACCGCGGCGCCGACAGCCGACCCGCCGCCGACCACCCACAAGAGGACGAAGCCCGGATCGGGCGCGATCATGCCGCGCGCCGAAGAAAAGGTCAGCGCCGCCGTGAGCACCGAACCGACAAAGGCCAGCGCCAGCAGCACCAGCAGCAGAAGCTGCGGTTGCAGCCGTTCGGTGGCGACGGCGCGCAGCGCCAGCCGCGGCCATTTCCAGGTCAGGTTCAGCATCCCGATCTCGAACAGGCGCTGCGCCCGCAGCCGGTGCAGCAGAGGCGGCCCGTCCGGCCCCGCGGCGATGCGATCGGCGAGGGTGAAATACAGCGCGGCCCCCACCGCCATCGACACAAGGCTCATGATCAGGGGCGTGTTGAACCCGTGCCAGACGGCAATGCTTTCGGCAGGCATGTCCGGGCCGATGACCGAACGCGCCGCGGCGTTCAGCGTCGGCCCCAGCGTCAGGCCGGGAATGATGCCGACCAGCAGGCAAAGCCCGACCAAGAGCTCGACCGGGCGGCGCATCCACTTCGGCGGCTCGTGCGGCTCCTTGGGCAGGTCGACCGGCGGCGGGCCAAAGAACACCGCCAGGATGAAGCGCATCGAATAGGCCACCGCCAGCACCGAGGCGACGGTGGCGATATAGGGCAGGGCGTTGTCCAGCCAGGTGCCGTTGTGCCAGTCCACCGCCTCGGCAAAGAACATTTCCTTCGAGATGAAGCCGTTGAGCAGCGGCACCCCCGCCATCGCGGCCGAGGCGACAATGGCCAGCGTGCCGGTGATCGGCATGTAGCGGTAAAGCCCCGACAGCCGCCGCATGTCGCGGGTGCCGGTCTCGTGGTCGATGATGCCGGCGGCCATGAACAGGCTGGCCTTGAACAGCGCGTGATTGGTGATGTGAAAGATCGCGGCAAGGATCGCGGTCGGACTGCCGATGCCGGCCAGCGCGGTGATCAGGCCAAGGTGGCTGATGGTGGAATAGGCCAGCAGGCCCTTGAGATCATGGCGGAACAGCGCCACGGCGGCGCCGAAGGTCAGCGTCAGCATGCCGGTGCCGCAGACCAGATAGAACCACAGTTCCGTCCCCGAAAACACCGGCGAGAAGCGGACAAGCAGGAATACCCCGGCCTTCACCATCGTCGCCGAATGCAGATAGGCCGAGACCGGCGTCGGTGCCGCCATGGCGCCCGGCAGCCAGAAATGGAACGGCACCTGCGCCGATTTGGTGAAGGCGGCCAGAAGGAACAACAGCAGCGCCGGCTCGTACAGCACATGGCTGCGGATCGCCGGACCCGAGGCGAGGATCACGTCAAGGTCATAGCTGCCCGCCATCCGCCCCAGCATCAGCATGGCGATGAACAGCGCGAGTCCGCCGCCCGCGGTGACGACCAGCGCCGTCCGCGCCCCGTCGCGCGCCGCCGGATTGGCATGGCGGAAGCCGATGAGAAGAAAGGAAATCAGGCTGGTCAGTTCCCAGAACACCACCAGCAGGATGACATTGGCCGACAAGAGCAGCCCGACCATCGACCCGGTGAAGGCCAGAAGCAGGGCATGAAAGCGCGGCGCCGGATCGGCCTTGGCCAGGTAATAGCGCGAGTAGAGCACGACAAGCAGGCCGATGCCCAGCACCAGCGCCACGAACAGCCACGAGAACCCGTCGATCCGGAAACCAAGGTTCAGGCCCAGGGAGGGCACCCAGGCGATCTCGGCGCGCAGAACCTCTCCTCCCGTCGCCGGGCCCTGCAGGGGGGCCAGCACGGCAAGGCCCAGAACCATGGTCAATCCAGAAATCCATGCCGCCGTGCGCGCCGACTTCTGCGGCAGCGTTGCCGCAGCGAGGGCGCCCAGAAAGGGCAGGGCGACAAGGAAAAGAAGCAGGTTCTGGTCGATCATGCTGCGGGGTGCCGCCTTTCGCCGAAATGGGGGTCGCGCGCGGCAGCGTCCTCATCCCTGACGACCCCCGCCCATTCGGGACGGGCGCCGGGCGGGGGAACCGATCTGCCGGGAAACCGATACACACACAAGACCGGCATCGCGCCGGGATTTCAAGCCTCTGGCGCAGGTTTTTCACGCATGTTCCGCCGGCCCGCGCCGGCTGGCAGACCCGGGATGGGCGAAGCGGCGGGTTTAACTGATTGAAACAGTCGCCTTTGGGATTGCCCCGCGCCGGATTTGGCCCTAGGTCCAATGGCGCCGCACCCCCCGCGGCCGCCGCCCCGTGCCAGAGACGCCGATGCTTCGCCGCTTCTTTTCCTACTACCGCCCCTACAAGGGCCTGTTCGCGCTCGACTTCGGCTCGGCCGTCACCGCGGGCCTGCTCGAGCTTGCCTTTCCGCTGGCGGTGGCCTGGTTCATCGACGGGCTGCTGCCGCAGGGCAACTTCACTCTGATCCTTGCCGCGGGCATCGGCCTATTGGTCGTCTACTGCGTCAATGCCGCGTTGCACGGGGTGGTGAACTATTTCGGCCATGTCCTTGGCGTCTCGATCGAAACCGACATGCGGCGGCAGGTGTTCGATCACCTCACCAAACTGTCCTTCCGCTTTTTCGACAACCACAAGACCGGCCATCTCATCACCCATGTGACCAAGGATCTCGAGGATGTGGGCGAGGTCGCCCATCACGGCCCCGAGGACATGTTCCTTGCCATCATGACCTTCATCGGCGCCTTCATCCTGATGTTCGTCACCAACTGGCAGCTTGCGGCGATCACCGTGGCCATCGTGCCGGTGGTGACCTGGCTTGTCAGCACCTATGGGGCGCGGATGACGCTGAACTGGCAGGATCTGTTCGGCCGCGTCGGCGATTTCAACACAAGGGTCGAGGACAGCATCGGCGGCATCCGCGTGGTCAAGGCCTTTGCCAACGAGGAGCACGAGACGCGCCTGTTCGCCGGCAACAACGAGGCCTACCGCGTAACCAAGCTGCGCGCCTATGCGATCATGACCGCGGCCAATGTCATCACCTACCTGTCGACTCGGCTGATCCAGCTGACGGTGATGCTGGCGGGTGCCTGGCTGGTGACCAGGGGCGAGCTCAGCTATGGCGGCTTTGTCAGCTTTCTCTTGCTGGTCGATGTGTTCCTGCGGCCCATCGACCAGATCACCGGGGTTCTGGAAAGCTATCCCAAGGGTATCGCCGGTTTCCGCCGTTTTGCCGAACTGATCGACACCGCCCCCGACATCGCCGACCGCCCCGGCGCACGGGTGCTGAGCGGGGCGAGGGGCGACATCGCCTTTCGCGACGTGTCCTTTGCCTATGAACCGGGGCGCGCGGTGCTGTCGGGGTTGAACCTGACGGTCAACGCCGGCGAAACCATCGCCATCGTCGGCCCCTCGGGCGCGGGCAAGACCACGCTTTGCGCACTTCTGCCGCGGTTCTATGAAATCGACGCCGGCGCCATCACCGTCGACGGCACCGACATCCGCGACCTGACGCAGGACAGCCTGCGTAGCCAGATCGGCATCGTCCAGCAGGACGTGTTCCTGTTCGGCGGCACCCTGCGCGACAATATCGCCTATGGGCGGCTTGGCGCCTCGGACGCCGAGATCATGGAGGCCGCGCGCCGCGCCCGCCTTGACGGGGTGATCGCACGGCTGCCCGACGGACTTGACACGATGGTCGGCGAACGCGGCGTGAAGCTTTCCGGCGGGCAGAAACAGCGGGTGGCGATCGCCCGCATCTTCCTCAAGAACCCGCCGATCCTGATCCTCGACGAGGCGACTTCGGCGCTGGATACCGCGACCGAACTGGCGATCCAGCAATCGCTGACCGATCTGGCCGAAGGGCGGACCACCATCGTCATCGCCCACCGGCTGGCGACGATCCAGCATGCCGACCGCATCGTCGTGGTGGACGAGACCGGCATCGTCGAGGAAGGCGGCCACGACGCGCTGCTTGCCCGGGGCGGCGCCTATGCGGCGCTGCACCGCGCGCAATTCGGCCATATGGGCCGCACCGGAACAGGGGGTTAGACCGGATGGGCAAGTTCTATGAGGTGACGGTGCGCGGCAAGACCATGCTGTCGCCGGGCATGGTGCGGCTGACCTTCGGCGGCGCCGATCTCGAACGTTTCGCCGCCACGGGCAAACCTGACGAATACCTGCGCCTGTTCTTTCCCAACCCCGAGACGGGGCGCCTGCACCTGCCGGCCATCTCGGACGAGGGGCGCTGGACCTATCCCGACGGCGGGCAGAAGGCGATCCGCTGCTCGACCTATACCGTGCGCGCCCATCGCCGCGACCCGGCGGAAATCGACATCGACTTTGTCGTCCATGACGGCGGCACCGCCAGCGACTGGGCGCAAAAGGCCGTGCCGGGCGACCGCATCACCATCAACCGGCCGCATGGCATCTACGACCCGCCCGCCGATATCGACTGGCAATTGCTGGTCGCCGACGCCACCGGCATTCCCGCCGTGGCGCGGATCCTGGAACAGACCCCGGCCGGGGTGCAAAGCCGGGTGTTCCTCGAAGTGGCCGAGCCGGGGCACGAACAGGCCTTGCCCGCCCATCCCGCCGCGACCGTGACCTGGCTTGTCGCCGGCAACGGCATCGGCCCCAGCCAGCTTGAAGCCATCCTGCGTTCGGTGCCGATGCCGCAGACGCCCGGCTATCTGTGGGTCGCCGGCGAACACAAGGCGGTGCGCGCCGCGCGCCGGCTGGTGCGGCAAGAGATGAAATGGCCGGCCGAACGCTATGAAATCGTTGCCTACTGGATCCACGAGGGCGAGGCCTGGGACGCGAAATGGGACGCGCTTCCCGAGGAAACCCGCGCCCGGATCGAGGCCGCCTGGGACACCGACCGCGACCCGGAAGAGATTCAGGACGAATACGACGCGACGCTCGAGGAACTTGGTCTCTAGGCGCGCCCGCCGCGCCTTCTGCCGCCAAAGCCTTGATCCGGAGGGGGTGCGCCGTTAAACCCGGCTCAGCCCGGCGGACGGGCGGTTAGCTCAGCTGGTAGAGCGTCTCGCTTACACCGAGAATGTCGGGGGTTCGAATCCCTCACCGCCCACCACCCCGGCAGTGCCTTTGTGCGCAGCCGCACCGATCTTGCTCTTTTCGCGGCACGCTCTGCGCCTATGCTTAGGGCATCCCAGGCCAAGGAGAGTCGCGATGAGCTGGAACCCCGCCCTCGACCCCGAAATCCCGCTGACCGATGCCGAAATCGACGCGATCGAAACCGTCATCGTGCCGCGCGCCCGCGATCTTGGTGGGTTCGAGGTGCGGCGCGCGCTGCCCTCGGCCAAGCGGCAGATGGTCGGACCGTTCATCTTCTTCGACCAGATGGGGCCGGCGGAATTCCTGACCGGGCAGGGCATCGACGTGCGGCCGCATCCGCATGTCGGCCTTGGCACCGTGACCTACCTCATGCGCGGACGGCTGCATCACCGCGATTCGCTCGGCACCGATCAATGGATCGAACCGGGCGCGGTGAACTGGATGATGGCCGGCCACGGCATCACCCATTCCGAACGCACCGATGGCGCGGCGCGGGCCGCCCCCCTGTCGATGTTCGGCCTCCAGACCTGGCTTGCCGTGCCGAAGGACCGCGAGGACGACCCCTCGGCCTTTGTCCATGTCGAAAAGGCGCGGCTGCCCGAACTGGAGGGCGAGGGCAAGAAGGTGCGCATGGTTCTGGGCAATGCCTGGGGCGCGCAGGTGCCGCTGGCGATGCCGTCCGAGGTCTTCTATGCCGATGCGGCCCTTGACCCCGGTGCGGCGATCCCCTTGCCCGACGATCACGAGGACCGCGGCGCCTATCTGCTCGACGGCTCGGTGACGGTGGCCGGGCAGGAGTTCGAGGCCGGGCGGATGCTGGTGTTCCGCCCCGGCGACCGCATCTCGCTGCGCGCCGGCGACCGCGGCGCGCGGCTGATGCTGCTGGGCGGCGCGACGATGGACGGGCCGCGCTACATCTGGTGGAACTTCGTCGCCTCCTCGCAGGACCGCATCGCCGCCGCGCGCGAGGCCTGGCGGGCCGGCGACTGGCGCCATGGCCGTTTCAGCCTGCCGCCGGGCGATGACCGCGAATGGATTCTGGCGCCCGAGAAGTAGGGTGTTCGCAGGCGGGGCAAATCCGGTCCCGGCCCCTTGACGCCGCCCGCCGCTGCCCGTATCAGCCCCCCACGTCCGGTCGAGACCGGAACAGATGCGCGGTTGTAGCTCAGTCGGTTAGAGTACCGGCCTGTCACGCCGGGGGTCGCGGGTTCGAGCCCCGTCAACCGCGCCACTGTTCCGTCCCGGCTGAAAGACCAGCGCGGTTGTAGCTCAGTCGGTTAGAGTACCGGCCTGTCACGCCGGGGGTCGCGGGTTCGAGCCCCGTCAACCGCGCCACTTTCCCCATCCTTTCCAGGCGGAATGCGCTTTCGCGCATGAGTCCTGGCCTCGTCGTCGCCTTGCGGCTCCTCCTCAGGTTTGCCTCCGGCGGGGTGTGTTGCCGTGCTCGCCATCGGTCCGAGAGCGCGGCAACACGTTATGGACGAAGAATGAATGTGAGCTTCTGTTCCTCATTCTTCGTCCGGAAATATCCTCGGGGGGTGAATTGGCCGAAGGCCAAGAGGGGGGCGGAAGGCCCCCCTTTCTTCCTTCTCCGGTCCGCAAGGACCGGCCCCCCCCCTTACGCCAGCGCCGCCAGGATCCGCGCCCAGCTGCGCATGCCCTTGTGGAACGAGCGCAGGTCGTATTTCTCGTTCGGGGAATGGATCAGGTCGTCGTCGTTGCCGAAACCGATCAGCATCGAATCCATGCCCAGCACCGATTTGAAATAGCCGGCGATCGGGATCGAGCCGCCCGAGCCGATGAAGGCGGCCGGCCGTGGCCATTCGTCCGACAGCGCCGCCCGCGCCAGTGCGAAGGCCGGGTTGTCGATCGGCATGACCGAGGCCGGCGCGCCGCCATGCGGGCCGAAGCTCACGCTGCAATCGGCCGGCACCATCGACCGCACCATGGCGCGGAACGACTCGCGGATCGCCTCGGGATCCTGCCGCCCGACCAGCCGGAAGCTGATCTTGGCCGTCGCTTTGGACGGCAGCACGGTCTTGAACCCGTCGCCGGCATAGCCGCCGGCGATGCCGTTGACCTCGCAGGTCGGGCGCGACCAGATCATTTCCAGCACCGACCGCCCGGCCTCGCCAGCCGGCACCGACAGGCCGGCTTCGGCGAGGAAGGCCGCGCCGTCAAAGCCGAGATCGGCCCATTGTGCCTTCTGTGCGTTCGACAGCTCGTCCACCCCGTCGTAGAATCCGGGCACCGTGATCCGCCCCGTCTCGTCATGCAGCGCGGCGATGATCCGTGCCAGCACCCGGATCGGGTTGATCGCGGCGCCGCCATACATGCCGGAATGCAGGTCCATCCGCGGGCCGGTGATCGTCACCTCCTCGCCCACCAGGCCGCGCAGCATCGTGGTGATCGCCGGGGTGTCGCGGTCGAACAGGCCGGTGTCGCAGATCAGCGCGATGTCCGAGGTCAGTTCCGCGGCATTGTCGCGCATGAACGGCACCAGCGAGGGCGAGCCGGATTCCTCCTCGCCCTCGAGAAAGACGGTGATCCGCGCCGGCAGGCAGCCATGCACCGCCTTCCATGCCCGGCAGGCCTCGATGAAGGTCATGAGCTGGCCCTTGTCGTCGGCGCTGCCGCGGCCGCGGATCACGCGGCCCTCGGCGGTGTCCTGCACCTCGGGGTCGAACGGGTCGCGGTGCCAGAGCGGCAGCGGATCGACGGGCTGCACATCGTAATGGCCGTAAAACAGCAGGTGCCGGTCGCCCGCGCCGCCGTGGCCCACCACCATCGGATGCCCCGGCGTCGGTCGCGACGCGGCCTCGAATCCCAGGCCGCGCAGATCGTCCGCCAGCCAGTCGGCGGCGCGCGCGCAATCGGCGGCATAGGCCGGATCGGTCGAGATCGAGGGGATGCGCAGCAGGTCGAACAGGCGCCGGGTCGCGGCGTCGAGATCGGCGTCGATACGGTCGAGAACCGGCTGGAGGCCGGCGGCGGGCAGGGCGGACATGGGTGGTTCCTTCGGATTTCCGATATGAAACCGAGGGTCGCCAATGCGCGCGCGGAAGTCCAGATGTGCAGAATTGCCGCGGTGCCGGACGGGAATGACGGCTTGTCCCATCGCGTCGACGGCGTTATCTGCAACGGGACCGGCGCTTTTCCGGCCCAGCCAGGACGACAGAATTGGACTATGACGCCCAGCTAGACGCCGCCATCGCCCGCCTGCACGACGAAGGCCGCTATCGCACCTTTATCGACATTGCGCGCAGCAATGGCCAGTTCCCGCATGCCACCTGGTATCGCCCCGACGGGGTTGAGCAGCCGGTAACCGTCTGGTGCGGGAACGATTATCTGGGCATGGGCCAGCATCCGGTGGTGCTTGCCGCCATGCACGAGGCGGTGGATGCCGTCGGCGCCGGCTCGGGCGGGACCCGCAACATCTCGGGCACCACGGTCTATCACAAGCGGCTGGAATCCGAACTGGCCGACCTGCATGGCAAGGATGCGGCGCTGTTGTTCTCGAGCGCCTATATCGCCAATGACGCGACGCTTTCGACCTTGCGCACGCTGTTTCCCGGCCTGATCATCTATTCCGACCAGCTCAACCATGCCTCGATGATCGAAGGCGTGCGTCGCGGTGGCGGGGAAAAGCGGATATTCCGCCACAACGACCTGGCCCATCTGCGCGCCCTGCTGGCCGCCGACGACCCCGGGGCGCCTAAGCTCATCGCCTTCGAATCGATCTATTCGATGGACGGCGATTTCGGCCCCATCGCCGAGATCGCCGATCTTGCCGCCGAATTCGGCGCGCTGACCTATCTCGACGAAGTCCACGCCGTGGGCATGTATGGCGCCCGCGGCGCCGGCGTGGCCGAGCGTGACGGCGTGATGGGCCGCGTCGACATCATCAACGGCACGCTGGGCAAGGCGTTCGGCGTGTTCGGCGGCTATATCGCTGCTTCGGCGCGGATGGTGGACGCGATCCGCTCCTATGCGCCGGGTTTCATCTTCACCACCTCGTTGCCGCCGGCCATCGCCGCCGGTGCCGCCGCAAGCGTCGCGCATCTGAAAACCGATGCCGCCCTGCGCGAACGGCACCAGACCCAGGCCAGGATCCTCAAGCTGCGGCTCAAGGGGCTGGGCCTGCCGATCATCGACCACGGCAGCCATATCGTGCCGCTGATCGTCGGCGACCCCAAGCATACCAAGATGATGTCGGACATGCTTTTGTCGCAGTTCGGCATCTATGTGCAGCCGATCAACTATCCGACAGTGCCGCGCGGCACCGAACGGCTGCGCTTCACGCCCTCGCCGGTGCATGGTCCGCGTGAAATCGAAGCACTTGTGCGGGCGCTGGACGCGCTGTGGTCGCATTGTGCGCTGAATCGCGCCGAACTGGCCGGTTAGGCACATTTCTGCGAGTGCGACCGGAAGGCGGGTGTGTTAATCCGCAGGTAAGAGGCCGGGCGATTGCCGAATCGACATCCGGCTTGGGGACGAGCGGTAGCGGGACAGCTCATGATCGGGCGCGGGTTCTGGCGCGGCAAGGACGCCGCCGGAGAAGGTGAACCCAACAAGGGTTTCGACGCATTCGAACTGCGTCTGGGTGATCTCATGCGCGGCGAACGGGCCACGCTGGGCAAAAGCCTGCTCGACGTGCAGCGCGAGCTCAAGATCAAGGCCGCCTATATCGCCGCGATCGAGAACGCCGATCCCTCGGCCTTCGATACGCCCGGATTCATCGCGGGTTATGTGCGGTCCTACGCGCGTTACCTGAACATGGATCCCGACTGGGCTTTTGAACGCTTTTGCGGCGAAAGCGGCTTTCAGACCGCGCATGGCATGTCCGCCGCGGCCTCTTCGATCAAGCCGCAACAGGACCGGCCGGGTTCGAACGGCCTTGGCAAGGATATCTTCGCCGATTCCGTCACCCCCTTCATTCCGGCGCATGACGGTTTCCTGTCGCGGGTCGAGCCGCGGGCCATCGGTTCGGTCCTTGTGCTGGTCGCACTGATCGGCGGCCTTGGCTATGGCGCGGTTTCGGTGCTGCGCGAGGTGCAGAAGGTCGAATTCGCCCCCATCGACCAGGCGCCGACGGTGATTGCCGATGTCGATCCGCTGGCCGGCGCCACCCGCGACGCGGTGGACGAGGATGTGGCGCTGGTCGCGCCGTCGGCCGATTCGCTGGAGCGGCTGTATGAACGGCAGGCGCTGGACGTGCCGGTGCTGGTGCCGCGCGATGGCCCCATTGCCGCGCTGACCCCGGCCCCCATGGCCCCGGTCGACACCGCGGCCGCGCCGGTGGCCGTCGCCTCGACCAGCGGCATCGAGGTTGGCGATGGCCTTGCCGTCGCGGTGGCCGCCGCGGTGGCTGCCGAACCCGGCGTGCCGATGGTGCAGGTCCGCGAGGGGCCGGTGCCCGAATTGCAGCTTGTCGCCGCGCGCCCCGCCTGGGTGCGGGTCAGGGCCGCCGACGGCAGCACCCTGTTCGAAGGCATCCTGAACCCCGGCGACACGTTCGACGTGCCGGCAACGGCCGAACCGGCGACACTGCGGGTCGGCGAATCCGGCGCGCTTTATTTCGCGGTCAACGGCGTGGCGCATGGTCCGGTCGGGCCGGCGGGCACCGTGACCTCGAATGTCGCCCTTGATGCCGCGGCCATCGCCGCCGGCTATCAGGTGGCGGATCTGACGCAGGATGCCGACCTGGCCAACATCGTCCACGTCGCCCAGGCCGCGTCGGCCGTCGCCGACTGACCAAGGCCCGCCTTGCCGTTCAGCACCGCATCCCCTAGGTGAGGGGGGCAGCAGCAGCGGGCCGCTTTCATGTCGCACAATCCCGTCCGTCCCTGGCGCAACATCGACCGCCGCATGTCGCGGCGGATCATGGTGGGCAATGTCCCGGTCGGCGGCGGGGCGCCGATCTCGGTCCAGACCATGACCAACACGCCGACGACCGATGTTGCGGCGACGCTGGACCAGATCATCCGCTCGGCCAATGTCGGGGCCGATATCGTCCGCGTCTCGACCCCGGACGAGGAGTCGACGCGCGCCCTGCGCGAGATCTGCCGCGAAAGCCCGGTGCCGATCGTCGCCGACATCCATTTCCACTATCGCCGCGCCATCGAGGCGGCCGAGTCCGGTGCCGCCTGCCTGCGCATCAACCCCGGCAATATCGGCGATGCGAAACGCGTGGCCGAGGTGGTGAAGGCGGCCCGCGACCACGGCTGTTCGATCCGCATCGGCGTCAATGCCGGATCGCTGGAACGGCACCTGCTGGAAAAATACGGCGAACCCTGTCCCGATGCGATGGTGGAATCCGGCCTCGACCACATCAAGCTGTTGCAGGACAACGATTTCCACGAATTCAAGATCTCCTGCAAGGCGTCGGACGTGTTCATGGCCGCCGCCGCCTATCAGATGCTGGCCGAGGCGACCGACGCCCCGATCCATCTGGGCATCACCGAGGCCGGCGGCCTCATGTCGGGCACGGTGAAATCCGCCATCGGCATGGGCAGCCTTCTGTGGGCGGGCATCGGCGACACTTTGCGGGTGTCGCTGTCGGCCGATCCGGTGGAAGAGGTCAAGGTCGGCTTCGAAATCCTCAAGGGGCTGGGCCTGCGCCACCGCGGCGTCAACATCATCTCGTGCCCGTCCTGCGCGCGGCAGGGATTTGACGTGATCAAGACCGTGGAAGTGCTTGAAAAGCGGCTGGAACATATCAAGACGCCGATGAGCCTGTCGATCATCGGCTGCGTGGTCAACGGCCCCGGCGAGGCGCTGATGACCGATGTGGGCTTTACCGGCGGCGGCGCCGGGGCCGGCATGGTCTATCTGGCCGGCCGCCAAAGCCACAAGATGACCAATGAACAGATGGTCGACCATATCGTCGAACAGGTCGAGAAGAAGGCCGAGGAAATCGAAACCGCCCGCGCAGCCGAGGCGCAGGCGGCGGAATAGGGCACGGGAAGGGCTGGTGACGTCGATGAATTTCCTTCGTCAGCACTGGTATGACATTGGCCCGGTCCTGGGACTTGCCGCGCTGGTCTGGGCCGTGGTGGGGCAGGTTCAGGGGCTGCAGCTGATCCTGCTGCTCAACCTTGTCGTCCTGTTCCTGCACCAGTTCGAGGAATATCATTGGCCCGGCGGATTTCCGTGGATCTTCAACGAAGTGGTCAACCCGCGCGGCGGCCCGTCTGACCGCCATGTGCTGAACCGCAACAACGTGGCCTTCATCAACATCACCGGGTGGCTGTTCTACCTTGTGCCGGTTCTGTTGCCGGGGGTGATCTGGCTTGGCATCGGCCAGGTGCTGTTCGGCATGGTCGGGCAGGTGATCTTTCACGGCATCGTCGCCAACCGGAAACTGAAGAGCTGGTATAATCCCGGCCTTGCCGCCGTCTTTCTGGGCCATGTGCCGCTGGGAATCTGGTATCTGGTCGCGGCGGCGGGGCAGGGCGCGATCCGCTGGAGCGACTGGCTGTTCGGCCTTTCCTATCTGGCCGGATTCGCCGGGATCGTCATGCAGGTGATCGGCTTTCGCCTGCTGGCCGACCCGGCGTCACCGCATCCGTTCAGCGCCGAGGAGATGGCGCGATTCGATCGGGACAACAGATTGCGCCGTCTTGGCATCGCTCCGCGGGCCCCGACCGAAAACGGAGAGTGATCGGGGCGCGCGGGTGCCGGCATCCGCCATGCCGTGGGCAGAGGTGCCCCCCCCCCCTTCGCCCCTCATGACCGCATCTTTCTGCGCTGACCCGACGCGCATAGGTTTCCTCACCCGGCATCGCACCCCCTCTCGCTGTGCGCCCTTGGCATGGCTGCTGTGCGCCGCGCCGCGGTGACAAGTCGCGCCCTGCCGTGTAGGACCGCCGGATTGCCCCCGAAGCCGCCCGGAGCCCGCCATGACCGAGACACCCAAGCTGCCGCCCGCGGCGCCGTCGACCCTTGCCACGGTGGCGATCCTGCTGATGGCGGCGATGACGATCATGGCCAATGCCACCATCTCGCCCTCGCTGCCGGGCCTGCGCGAACATTTCGCCGATGTGCCCGAGATCGAGACGCTGGCCGGCCTCCTCCTGACCCTGCCGTCGCTGGCGATCCTGCTGACGGCGGGGCTGTGGGGCAGTGCTGCGGACCGGATCGACCGGCAAAAGCTGCTGCTGGCCTCGGGCCTGCTTTATGCCATCGGCGGCACCTCGGGCCTTTGGGCGCAGTCGTTCGGCATGATGCTGTTCGGGCGCGCGATTCTGGGTCTGGGCGTCGCCGGGACCATGACGCTGACCATGACCTGGGGCATCGACCTGTTCCACGGCCCGGCCCGGGCGCGGTTTCTGGGCCGGCAGGGCGCCGCGATGTCGGCGGGCGGCATCGTGGTGTCGGTCCTTGGCGGGGCGCTGGCGGCGCTGCACTGGCGCGGCGCCTTTGGCGTCTATCTGGTGGTTCTGCCGGTGATGCTGGTCGGGCTTTACGCGCTGGCGCCCTATTCGCGGGAACGGCAGGACCGGCACGACCAGCGGGCCGCGGCGCCCGCCACCGGCGGCTTTCCCTGGCGCGCCTTCGCTTTTGTCGGGCCGCTGTCGTTCTTCTTCATGGCGGTGTTCTACATCATGCCGACGCGGGCGCCGTTCCTGCTCGAGGGAATGGGGCTGAACAGCCCGCTGATGATCGGGCTGGTTCTGGCGGGGATGACCATGGCCTCGATCCCCGGATCGCTGTTCTATGAACGGCTGCGGCGATACCTGACCCCGATGGCGATCTTTGCCGGATCCTATGCGCTGATGGGGATCGGCATGTTCCTTGTCGCGATCTCGACCGGGCCATGGGGGGCGTTCGGCGGCACGCTGGTCATGGGCCTTGGCATGGGGCCGGGGATGCCGAACTACACCAGCTTCTTCATGTCCGAAGTGCCGCCGGCCCTGCGCGGCCGCGCCTCGGGGATGCTGACCACCACCTTTTTCGCCGGGCAATTCGCCTCGCCGCTGGTCTCGGCGCCGCTGGTCGGGCGGTTCGGGCTGGTCGGCGCGTTCCAGATCCTCGCCGCGGTGATGGTGCTGCTGTCGCTTGGCCTTGCGGTGGCCGCGCTGCGCCAGCGGCGGCTGTCGGCCGCGCGCGAAGCCTGAGGTTCAGCGCGCCCGTTCGTCGCTGACGATCTGTTCCATCTGCGCCAGCGGCAGATAGCCGCGCACCATCTGGCCGCCGATGATGAAGGTCGGCGTGCCGGTGATGCGCAACTGGTCGGCCAGCGCGTGATTGGTCTCGATCACCTGCTTGACCTCGGGCGATTCCATGCGCTCGAGGATCGGCTGCGGGTCAAGGCCAAGCGTCTCGGCCAGCATGGCAAGGGTTTCGGGCGTCGCGTCCGTCTGCAGCTGGATCAGCGCGTCGTGGACGTCCTTGTAGACATCGGCCCCGTGCAGCTGCTGCACCGCCACGGCGAATTGCGCCGACAGGGTGGACCCTTCGCCAAGGATGGGGAATTCCTTCAGCACGAAACGGATGTTGCCATCCTGTCCGACCAGATCCTCGACCTCCTGGAAGGCCCGCCGGCAATAGCCGCAGCGGTAGTCCATGAATTCGACGATGGTGATGTCGCCCTCGGGATTGCCGCCGACCCAGGAATAGCCGTCGTTGAAGATCTGCTCGCTCATCGCCACGACCAGCGACTGGTCGGCACTGGCCTGCGCCTGGGTCTGGCGCTGTTCCAGCACGGCGATCGCCTCCATCAGCACCTCGGGATTTTCAAGGAGATAGGCCCGCACCTCGGCACGGAACGTGTCACGCTCGGCATCGGTCATCTGCGACAGGTCGGCCATCGCCGGCCCGGCAAGCAGCATGGCGGCGGGCAGGGCGTATTTCAGGACGGCGGCTTTGACGCTGACAGGGCGGGACATGGCTTCTTTCCGGCTGGCGGCTCCGACCCCGTTGACGAGGCGTCGCGGACATTGGCAAACAGGTTCCAAATACAAGAAACCGCGGACAATCGTAAGGGGCAGGCGATGGGGAACTCAAGACGCGGGCGATGCGATGCCCGTTTCGTGATGATCGGCGCGCGATGAGGCCGCTTCTGGCCCTGCTGGTCATGGTCGTTCTGGCCGGCGCCGCGCGGGCGCAGGATTTCACCGCGCTGGCCCGCATCGACCCCGAGGGCAGCGTGATCGCCGATCAGGGGCAGGGCATGGCGCTGACGCTGTATCTATCGCAGCCGGTGCCCTGGCGGATCTTCACGCTCGACGCGCCAATGCGGCTGGTGGTGGATTTCCGCGAGGTCGACTGGCGCGGGCTGACGCGCGAGGAGGTGGCGCAAAGCGATGCGGTGGCCGACCTGCGCTTTGGCACGCTGCGGCCGGGCTGGAGCCGGATGGTGGTGGAACTGGCGCGGCCCTTGCGGCTTGCCACCGCCGAAATGTCGGTCGACCGCACCGATGGGACCGCGGTGCTGCAGGTGCGGCTTGACCCCGCCACGGCCGAGGATTTTGCCGCAGCCGCCGGTGCGCCGCCCGATCCCGGCTGGGACGCACTCATGGCGCTGGACGTGACACCGGCACCGCCGCCCCAGTCCGCGCCGGGGCGGCTGGTCGTCGCCATCGACCCCGGCCATGGCGGCATTGACCCCGGCGCCGAGCGCGACGGTCTGGCAGAGGCCGGGCTGATGCTGCAACTCGGGCTGGAACTGGCCGAGGCGGTGAACCGGACCGGCACGATGACGGCGGTGCTGACGCGGCAATCGGATGTCTTCGTGCCGCTGTCGCAGCGCATGACCATCGCGCGGGCGGCGGGGGCGGATGTGCTGATCTCGCTTCATGCCGATGCCCTTGAGGATGACGCGGCGCGCGGCGCCTCGGTCTATACGCTGACGGCCGAGGCCGCCGATCAGGCCAGCGCGCGGATGGCCGAACGCCACGACCGCGGCGACCTCTTGGCCGGGGTGGACCTGTCCGGGCAGGACGACACCGTGGCCATGGCCCTGCAGGATCTGGCACGGCTGGAAACGGCGCCGATGTCGGACCGGCTGGCCGATGCCCTGGTGGCGGGTCTGGCCGGGGCCGGGGCGCGGGTCAACAGCCATCCCCGCCGGCAGGGCCCGCTTGCCGTGCTGAACGCCGCCGATTTCCCCTCGGTCCTGATCGAGACCGGCTTTCTGTCCGACGATACCGACCGCAGCGCCCTGTCGACGCCCGAGGGGCGGGGCCGGATCGTCGCCGGCATCACCGCCGCCCTGACCCTGTGGTCGGCCGACGAGGCGACACGGGCAACGCTCTTGCGCCAGTAGGGTGGGTGAAACCCACCATACCGGCCCGCCGAACACCGGCGCGGGCAACACGGTGTGGGTTTCACCCACCCTACGCAGCGGTTTGCCCCGGCATCCCGGGCTTTCGCCCCGTCGCAGCACTCCTCGCCGGGACGTGATGGCCGGGCGGCGTGTTGCCGCCCACCGGCGGCCGATCGCCTTTTGACCCCGCCCGCGCCGCCGCCTATAAGCCGGGGTTCATAGGACAGGAATCCGACGCCCGTGCTGCGCGCCATCGCCTCATTCTTCGGCGGCCTCTTTTCGCTGATGACGCTTGCCCTTGCCATGGGCGCGCTGGTCCTTGGCGGCGTGTTCTTCCTCTTCGGCCGCGATCTGCCGTCCTACGAGACGCTGGCGCAATACACGCCCAAGACCATCAGCCGGATCTATTCCAGCGAAGGCCGCATCATCGACGAGTTCGCCACCGAACGGCGGCTGTTCACCCCCATCGAGGAAATTCCGGCGCTGGTGCAGAACGCCTTCGTCGCCGCCGAGGACCAGAATTTCTGGACCCATCCCGGCGTCGACATGCAGGGCCTTGCCGCCGTCGCCTATGAGGGCGTCACCTCGCTGGGGCAGAACCTGCGCGGCGCCTCGACCATTCCGATGCAGGTGATGAAGAACTTCCTGCTCGACGGCTCGCGCGAGGTCGAGCGCAAGGTCAAGGAGATGATCCTTGCGGTGCGCGCAGTCAGCTCGCTGGGCCGGGCGCATATCCTTGAACTCTACCTCAACGAGATTTTCCTCGGCCAGAACGCCTATGGCGTCACCGCCGCGGCGCAGACCTATTTCAACAAGTCGCTTGACGACCTGACCGCGGGCGAGGCGGCCTATCTGGCGGCGCTGCCCAAGCAGCCCTCGGATCTGCATCCGGTGCGCAACTACGATTATGCCATCGACCGGCGCAATTACGTCCTGAACCGGATGCTCGAGGACGGCTATATCGACCAGGCGACCCACGACCTTGAAGTGGCGCTGCCCCTGCGCACCGTGCAGTCGGGCGACCTGCAGGCCTTCCGCGAAAGCCTGCCGCCGCGCGACTATTTCACCGACGAGATCCGCCGCCAGCTGTCGCGCCGCTATTCCGAGGAAGAGTTCTTTTCCGGCGGCCTGTCGATCCGCGCCACGGTGGATGCCGATCTTCAGATCACCGCCGCCCATGCCCTGCAAAGGGCGCTGGAACAGTTCGACCGCGGCCTTGGCCGCTGGCGCGGCACCGGCGTGACCCTGCCGCCCGAGGCGCTGGTGGACGAGGAAAGCTGGCGCGCGGCGCTGGCCGATGCCGATGTGCCGCGCGACATCACGCTCAACAGCCAGTGGTATCCGGCGGTGGTGCTGGCGGTCGAGGATCAGCAGTTGCGCATCGGCATCGAGGGCGTGACCGAGACCGAGGCCGAGCCGCAGGTCGTGCCGCGGGGCGACATCGACTGGATGGCCGGCAATTTCGCCGAGAATTTCACCGTGGGCGATGTGGTTCTGGTCCGCCGCATGACGCAGGACAGCGACGGCGCCTTCATGCGCTGGACCCTGCGGCAGGTGCCCGAGGTGCAGGGCGCCTTCATGGCGATGGACGTGAATACCGGCCGGGTCCTCGCCATGCAGGGCGGGTTTTCCTATCAGTATTCGGTCTTCAACCGCGCGACGCAGGCCCTTCGCCAGCCGGGATCGTCGTTCAAGCCCTTCGTCTATGCCGCGGCGCTGGATTCGGGCTATACGCCCGCGACCATCGTCGTCGACGCCCCGATCGAGATCAACACGCCCCAGGGCCTGTGGGTGCCGCAGAATTCGTCCGGCCAGTATTACGGGCCGACGCCCCTGCGCACCGGCATCGAACAGTCGCGCAACCTGATGACCATCCGCCTTGCGCAGGAAATCGGCATGCGCACGGTTGCCGAATATGCCGAACGCTTTGGCGTCTATGACGATGGCGACATGGAGCAGGTGCTGTCGGCCTCGCTGGGGTCGGACGAGACCACGCTTTACCGCATGGTCGCCGCCTATGCGATGCTGGCCAATGGCGGCGAGCGGGTGGAGCCGACGCTGGTCGACCGGGTGCAGGACCGTTTCGGCACCACCGTCTATCGCCACGATACCGCGACCTGCCCCGATTGCTCGATCCTGCGGCTGCCGCAGGGCGAAAGCCCGACCATCGAGACCCATCGCGAACGCATCATCAACGCCATCACCGCCTACCAGATCACCGCCATGATGGAAGGCGTGGTAGAGCGCGGCACCGCCGCCCGTGCCATCAACCTGCCGGTGCCGGTCGCCGGCAAGACCGGCACCACGAACGAGGCCAAGGACGTCTGGTTCGTCGGCTTCACCTCGAACATCGCGGCGGGATGCTATATCGGCTATGACACGCCGCGGTCGATGGGCTCGGCTTCGGGCGGCGGTTTGTGTGCGCCGGTGTTCCAGGAATTCATGGCCGAGGCGGTGCAGAGGTTCGGTGGGTCGGATTTCCCGGTGCCGGACAATTGCCAGTTCATCAACATCGACCGCTTTTCCGGCGCCCGCCTGGGCGATGATGCACAGGGCGAGAACGTCGTCGCCGAATGCTTCCGCGAGGGCGAGGAGCCGCTGTTCGGCATCACCTTCGACGGCGGTTTCGAGATGGCGGGCGACCTGCCGCTGGTCGACGAGGTGCAGGCGGCATCGCGCAACGTCACCACCGCGACCGGCGAACAGGCGACGGTGGGGCCGAACGCCAGTTTCGGCACCCTGTCGTCGGGCGGATTGTATTGACGGGCAGGATCGGGGGGCTGCCCGCCCCCCGAACCCCCCGGCCAGAGGGGGCCTGTCGGGCCCCCTCTGGACACCCCCCGAGGATATTTGCGGACGAAGAATGGGGCAGGCTGCGGCTTGTCCGGCCCTGCCGGTCGGGCTAATAGGCGCGGTGAAGTCAGGGATACGACCATGCGCGCTGAGACCGAAGCCCATATCGCCGCCATCGAAAAGACGATCAGCCTTCTGGCGCAGCGCATGGGGCGCGAGACGGCGAAATACCGGCTTGAGGAATTCAACGCCCGGGTCGAGGATCCGACCCTTTGGGACGATCCCGCCGCAGCGCAGAAACTGATGCGCGACCGGCAGGTCCTGCTCGACAAGGTGACGACGGTCGAGGCGCTGGAACGCGACCTGAACGACAACCGCGACCTGATCGAGATGGGCGAGGCCGAGGGCGATACCGACATCGTCGCCGATGCCGAGGCGGCGCTGAAGGCGCTCGCCGCCGCCGCCGCGCAGAAAGAGCTTGAGGCGCTGCTCGACGGCGAGGCCGACCCGAACGACACATTCCTTGAGATCAACGCCGGCGCCGGCGGCACCGAAAGCCAGGATTGGGCGGAAATGCTGGCGCGGATGTATACCCGCTGGGCCGAGCGCAAGGGCTATCAGGTCGAGATGCTGTCGGAAACGCCGGGCGAAGAGGCGGGAATCAAGTCGGTGGCCTACAAGGTCAGCGGCCACAATGCCTATGGCTGGCTCAAGACCGAGTCGGGCGTCCACCGGCTGGTCCGCATCAGCCCGTTCGGGTCGGGCGACAAGAGGCAGACCAGCTTTGCCAGCGTCTGGGTCTATCCGGTGGTCGATGACAGCATCGAGATCGAGGTGGCCGACAAGGACATCCGCATCGACACGATGCGCGCCTCGGGCGCCGGCGGCCAGCACGTCAACAAGACCGATTCTGCGGTGCGGATCACCCACTTTCCGACCGGGATCGTGGTCACCTCCAGCCTGAAATCGCAGCACCAGAACCGCGACATCGCGATGAACGCGCTGAAGGCGCGGCTGTATCAACTGGAACTCGACAAGCGCAACGCCGCCATCAACGAGGCGCACGAGGCCAAGGGCGATGCTGGCTGGGGCAACCAGATCCGGTCCTACGTCCTGCAGCCCTACCAGATGGTCAAGGACCTGCGCACCAGCCACGAGACCAGCGACACGCAGGGCGTGCTTGACGGCGATCTTGACGGTTTCATGGCCTCGACGCTGGCGATGAACGCCTCGGGCAAGAGCCGCGCCGACGCCACGGCCGAGGAGTGAGGCGCGACCGGCGCTGGGCTGCTCCCGTGACGGCCGGGCGCTGACCGCTTGACATCGGCGCCGGTCCCTTTGCCTGTGGGCGGGCAAGGGGGAGGCCGGGCATGGACGACATTCTGGACCGCGATGCGGTGGATCAGGCGGCGCTGATCGCGGCGCGCGACATCAGCGCGACCGAGCTGATGCAGGCAACGCTTGACCGCATCGCCGCGGCCAATCCGGCGGTGAATGCGCTGGTGTCGCTCAAGGGCGGTGACTGGTGCATGGACGCCGCCCGCGCCGCCGACCGCGGACCGCGCCTTGGCTGGCTGCAGGGCATTCCGCTGGCGGTCAAGGATCTGTCCGATGCGGCGGGCCTGCCGACCTCGATGGGATCGCCGCTGTTCCACGGCCATGTCGCGGCAAGGGATGCACTGTTCGTCAGCCGGATGAAGGCCGCCGGCGGCATCGTCATCGGCAAGAGCAACACTCCGGAATTCGGCCTTGGATCGCATACCTTGAACCCGGTGTTCGGCGCCACCCGCAACCCCTGGGACCGGGGCCGCAGCGCCGGCGGATCCTCGGGCGGCGCCGCCGTTGCGCTGGCGACGGGCATGCTGGCCGTTGCCGACGGGTCCGACATGATGGGCAGCCTGCGCAACCCGGCCGGCTGGTGCAATGTCTATGGCATGCGCCCGACTTGGGGTCTGGTGCCGGGCGAGCCCGAGGGCGACAGCTTCCTTCACCAGCTTGCCACCGCCGGCCCGATGGCGCGCAGCCCGCGCGACCTTGCCGCGCTGCTGGCCACGATGTCGGGGCCGGATCCGCGGCTGCCCCATGGCCTGCCGGCCCATGCCGGCGGCGATCTTGACCGCGATCCCGCCGGGCTGCGCATCGGCTGGCTGGCCGACTGGGGCGGCGCCTATGCGATGGAGGACGGCATTCTTGACACCTGCGAAGCCGCGCTGCTGGCGATGCAGGACATGGGGATGACGGTCGAGGCGCTGCCGGTGCCCTTTCCCCGCGAGAGGCTGTGGGACAGCTGGACCACCCTGCGCTCCTGGGCCGTGGCAGGTGCGCTTTCGCCCCTTCACGCCAATCCCCGCCAGCGCGACCGGCTGAAGCCCGAAGCGCAATGGGAGATCGAGCGCGGGCTGGCCTTGTCCGCGATGGAGGTCCACCGCGCCAGCGTCGCGCGGTCGGAGTGGTTCCGCACCGCCGCGGCGCTGTTCGATGACTACGACGTCCTGGCGCTGCCCACGGCGCAAAGCTGGCCCTTCCCGGTCGGGCAGCACTGGCCGGCCGAGATCGCCGGGCAGGCGATGGATACCTATCACCGCTGGATGGAGGTGGTGGTGCCGGCCTCGATCCTGGGTCTGCCGGCGGTCGCGGTGCCGGCGGGGTTCGGGCCGCAGGGCCTGCCCATCGGGCTGCAACTGATCGGGCGGCGCGGCGCCGATCATGATCTTCTCTGTCTTGCGCAATCCTGGCATCGGGCATCGGAACTGCCGCACCGCCGGCCGCCGCTGCCCGGCTGACAGCCCCGGTCAGCGCATCGCATCTTGACAGACTGCGACACTCTGCCGCGAATGGCTGGCAGAGGGAGACAGCAATGACCGCCAGCGAAACGCCCGAGCGCCCGACGCCGCGCCCCGATCCGCATCGCGCCGCTTCGGACCTGCCGGAAATCCGGCAACTGGACTTTTCCGACCTGCGCTATGCCTTTTCCGCCGGCGTCAACGATTTCCTGCGCGCGCCGCAATTCGGCCTGTTCTTCAGCGCGGTCTATGTGCTGGGCGGCTTTCTGATGATCTGGCTGTCGGCCGGCCATGTCGTCTGGACGCTGGTCGTCTCGCTGGGCTTTCCGCTTTGGGCGCCGTTCGCCGCGGTCGGGCTTTACGAGGTCAGCCGGCGGCTGGAAAGCGGCCAGCCCCTGCGCTGGTCCGAGGTCCTGGGCGTGGTCTGGGCCGAACGCGGCCGGCAGGTGCCGTGGCTGGGCGCGATCATCGTCATCTATTTCCTGTTCTGGACCTTTCTTGCCCATATGCTGTTCGCGCTGTTCATGGGCCTGTCGCCGATGACCAACATCTCGGAAAACTATGATGTTTTCCTGACCGGGCCGGGGTTGAAGATGATCGGCACCCAGCTGGCGGTCGGGGCGGTGCTGGCGTTCTTCCTCTACAGCTTCACCGTGGTCAGCCTGCCGATGCTCCTGGACAAGGAGCTCGATTTCATCACCGCCATGCTGCATTCGATTTCCACGGTGCGGGAAAACCTGCCGGTGATGCTGGCCTGGGCGGTGGTGATCGCCGTTCTGTCGCTGCTGGCGATGGCGCCGTGGTTTCTGGGGCTGGTGGTGTTGCTGCCGGTGCTGGGACACGCCACCTGGCACCTTTATCGCCGGGCGCTGGACTGACCGGCAGCCCCGGCAACGAAAAAGCGCCGTCGCCCCATGGGGCGACGGCGCTGCAGCACGGGCCGATGGCCCCCGGATCAGTCGTTGCTGGTCGAGGGCGGCTGAGGCTTGGGCAGGGTCTTGGGCGCACCGGCGGTCGACAGCGGATCGTCCTGACGCTGCACCGAGCCTTCGAAATGCGCGCCGGATTCGATGGCGATCGTCTTGTGGATGATGTCGCCCTCGACCCGCGCGGTCGAGGTCAGGCGGACCTTCAGCCCGCGGACGCGGCCGATGATGCGGCCGTTGATCACCACGTCATCGGCGACGAGTTCGCCCTTGACGGTGGCGCCTTCGCCGACGGTCAGCAGATGGGCGCGGATGTCGCCTTCGACCTGGCCCTCGATCTGGATATCGCCGGTGGTGCGCAGGTTGCCCTGGATCTGCAGGTCGGCCGACAGGATCGACGCCGGCGGTTTCGCCTTGGGCGGGGCCGGGCGGAAATCGCCGCCGGGGGCAGCGGGCACGGATGCGGCGGGGGCAGCAGGGGTGGACGGAGTTTCGGGCGCCTTCGGCCCCGGCTCGTTGATTTTGCTCTTAGAAAACATCTTGACCTGCTCTGATATAGTTCAGGGGGTTGACCGCCTCGCCCCCGACCCGGATCTCGTAATGGAGATGCGGTCCGGTCGAGCGGCCGGAACTGCCCATATCACCGATCCGGTCCCCGCGCGAGACCCTTTGCCCGACTTCGACACGGATCGCGTTGAGGTGACCGTAGCGGGTCTCGATGCCGAATTCGTGCTGGATCTTGATCAGCCGGCCATAGCCCGAGGACCAGCCCGCAAAGATCACCACGCCATCGGCGGTGGCATAGATCGGCGTGCCGGTCGGCCCCGCCATGTCGATGCCCTGATGCTGCCGGTTCCAGCGCAGGCCAAAGTTCGAGGTCAGCCGGTAGGAATCAAGCACCGGCATCGCGAAGGGCGCGGATTCGGCGGCGATCCGGTAGAGGTTGATCTCGTCCAGCCGGTTCAGCAGCTCGTTCGCGCGCAGGGTATCGGCATCCGGCGCCCCGCCCGAGGTCGAGAAGGAAATCGGCGTGATCGGCCCGCCCAGACCGGAATAGCCGCTGCGCACGGTGTCGATCATCCGCTGCGGGTCCATGCCGACCGAACGGAACATGTCGTCAAGCGGTTCGACCGAAACCGTCATCGCCTCTTCCAGCTGGCGGAAGATCTGGTCGTTGCGGTCGGCCATCAGCCGGATCTCGAGTTCCAGATCCTGGGCGTGCTGCATGGCATATTGCGCGTCTTCGGCGGTCTGGTCGCGTTCCTCGGCGGTCTCGGCCAGGGCCTCGGTCAGAATGTCGACGGTGCCGGTCAGTTCCTCGGACTGGGCGGCGGTCGCGGCCGGATCGGCGTCCGACGCGGTCAGCGCCGCAAGCTGACCCTCGGCCGCGTCGCGGGCGACCATGGCGTCGCGCAGCGTGGCCTGCATGACCTCGATCCCGGTGGCCAGTTCGCGCTTCTGGTCCTCGAGCCGCAGAATCTCGCTCTGCATCGTCGAAATCTGGTCCAGTGCCGAAGAAAAGCGGTCCTGCGCCGCCTGCGCCTCGGCCACGCGCAGGTCGCGGTCGCCGGAAATCGCGTTCAGCCGGTCCTCGTAGATCGAGCGTTCGCGTTCGGCCTGTGCGCGGAAATTGCCGGCGCCGACCGAATCGATCAGCAGGATCGAGGTGGCGACGATGGTCCAGCCCAGCACCAGCGTGATTCCCGCCCAGGCAATCGCCTGTGTTTCGGACCGCAGCCGGATGAAGCGGGTTTCGGTGTCAGAGCGCAGGAACAGGCGCTTTTCGGGAAAACGCCGTTCAAGAGCGGCGTGAAGCCGGTGGATGAGCCGTGAGTGCAATGTCTGTCCCGTCCCGCGAGGCGGCGGTGAGGTCCCGCCGTTGTCCCATCGGCGCGGTCCCCCCGCGCGTCAGAAGGGTGTTAGCCGCCGGTTCCCGGCCGGGCAAACCTTTTTGCCCCTCCTTGCGCGGTTCGTGCAGGATTTGCGCAGAATTGAGCGGGATCCTGCCGACATTCAGTCTGCAAGGGGCGGGCCGCCTTCGGCGAGCGGCCAGTAGAAATCCGGCGGCAGGCCGGCCTCGGCCCGTTTTTCCTCGTTGAAGGGCGGCTTGAGCGTGCCGTGGAAATGCCGGCGCACAAGGTCGTGGAACACGTCCTTGGGGTCGCGATCCTCGCGCCCGCACAGGAAATGGAACCATTTCGAGCCATAGGCGACATGATGCACCTCTTCGGCATAGATCACCCGCAGTGCATCGACCGCCTGCGCGTCGCCGGCCTTTTCGAAGATCGCGATCATCCCCGGCGTGACATCCAGCCCCCGCGCCTCGAGCACCATCGGCACCACGGCCAGCCTTGCCATGAGGTCGGTGGTGGTATCCTCGGCCGCGCGCCACATGCCGGCATGGGCGGGAAGGGCGCCGTACTGGCTGCCATGTGCTTCAAGACAGTCGCACATCAGGTTGAAATGCTTGGATTCCTCGTCAGCGGACTTGACCCAGTCGTCGTAGAATCCGGGCGGCATCGGCACATCGGCAAAGCGGGCGATGATGTCCCAGTGCAGATCGACGGCATTCAGTTCGATATGGGCGATGGCATGCAGCATGGCGATGCGGCCCTGCGGGCTGCCGGGGCGGCGGCGCGGCACGTCGCGGGGGTCAAGGAGTTCGGGGCGCGCGGGCCGGGCCGGGCGGTCGGGCGGCTGCGCACGCCCCAGCGGAATCGGCGTGCCGGCGGCGCGCGCCGCTTGCCAGCGTGCGGCATGGGCGCGGCTCAGCGCGGTCTTGGCGCGGCCATCGGCGGTGCCCAGGACCTCGACCGCCATCTGCGACAGGGTGGTCACAGCGACCGTGCCGCGGCCAGGACCTCGGCCACATGGTTCTTGAGCCGCACCTTGCGCCAGACGCGGGCGATCACGCCCTGCGCGTCGATCACGAATGTCGTGCGTTCAACCCCCATGTAGCGGCGGCCGAACATCTGCTTTTCTACCCAGAGACCCCATTGGTTGCAAACCACGGCGCCTTCGTCGGACAGGAGCGGCACCTGCAGCCCCTGCTTGTCGCGGAATTTCTCCTGCCGGGCGACGGGATCGGGCGACAGGCCGAACAGCGCCACGCCCGCGGCGGCGAAATCGGCGGCGGCGGCGGAAAAGGCCCGCGCCTCGTCGGTGCAGGTCGGACTGCCGGCCTCGGAATAGACGAAGATCACCACCGGCTGGCCGCGCAAGGCCGAAAGGGTGACGCTGCCGCCGCCGTCGCGGGGCAGGGTGAAATCGGGGGCGGCTTGGCCTTCTTCCGGTCGCATGGCATGGTCCTTGTGCTGTTCCCCCGTTCTAGGGCGGATCGGTGCAGAGGAAAGGGGCAACAGCAGGGTGCAGGGGGAAAGGGCAGGCCAGGACGGCATCGCTGCCGAAATGTCGGCCGAGGCCCTGCCGGCGGCCGACCCGCGCCCCCGGCGCCGCCTGATCGGCCCGGCGTTCCGGGCTGTCTGGCTTCTGGTCATGCTGCCGGTGGTCTTTGCCCTTGT
Organism: uncultured Rubellimicrobium sp.; assembly: GCA_964540965.1. Lineage (GTDB taxonomy): Bacteria > Pseudomonadota > Alphaproteobacteria > Rhodobacterales > Rhodobacteraceae > JADYZU01. The sequence continues at coordinate 112,549 of CAZIOT010000005.1, forward strand.
CGCTGCCCTGGCCCTGATCGGACACGAGATCACCGCGCCCAGCTGGCTGCGCCAGCGGCTGGAATCGCAGGTCGCAACCCTGATGCAGGGCGGCGCCCTGACCTTTGGCGAGATCGCGGCCATCATCGGCGCCGACCTGCACCCCCATGTCGTGCTGCGCGATGCGGTGCTGACCGACCGCAACGGCGAGGTGCTTGCCCGGGTGCCGCAGGTGGAAATCACCCTCTCGCCCCGCGGCCTGATCCTTGCGCGCGAGGTTCTGCCGCAGGAGATCACCGTCACCGGCGCCTCGGTGGCGCTTGAACGGGCGGCCGATGGCTCGGTCGGTGTCGCGCTTGGCGGGGCGGCGCCGGCCGGGCAGGCGCCGGGGCTTGCGGCGCTACTGGACCGCTTCGACCGGCTGGTCGAGACGCCGGGCCTTGCCGCGCTGACCGAGGTGCGGATCGTCGGGCTGAGCATCGGCTTTGACGATGCCCGCGCCCGGCGCCGCTGGACCGCCGATGGCGGCGAGGCGCTGCTGTCGCTCGACCGGCGCGAAACGCGGCTGACCGCGACCCTGCCGATCCTTGCCGGCGGCACCGATGTGACGACCCTCTCGCTGGTCTATGAAAGCCCGCGCGGCAGCGCCGAGGCGCGCTTTTCCCTCGACGTGACCGATGTTGCGGCCGCCGACATCGCCTCGCAGACGCCGGGCCTGAGCTGGCTGGCCGTGCTTGATGCGCCGATCTCGGCCTCGATCCGGTCGGGGCTGGATGCGGCGGGCAATCTCGCGCCGCTGAACGCCGAACTGCATATCGGCGCCGGGGCGCTGGCGCCGGTGCCGGGGGCGGCGCCGGTGGGGTTCACCGCTGCCCGGGCCCGGCTGGTCTATGATCCGGCCTCCGCGACCATCGGCTTTGACGAATTGTCGGTGCAAAGCGACTGGGGCACCGCGATGGCCGCGGGAGAGGCCGGTATCGAGACCGGGGGGGACGGCATGCCGCAATCGGTCGTCGGGCAATTCCGCCTGCAGGGCACGCAGTTGAACCCGGCCGGGCTGTTTCCCGCGCCGGTGACGCTGCCGGAAACCCAACTCGACCTGCGGCTGCGCCTTGCCCCCTTTGCCATCGACATCGGCCAGATCGCGATCGCCCCCGCCGCCGATGGCGGTTCGGGTCAGATCCTCGGCCGTGCCGCAATCGCCGCCTCGCCCGAGGGGTGGCGGGTCTCGGCCGATGCCGCAATCGCGCGGATCACGGTGCCGCGGCTTCTGGATCTGTGGCCGCCGGCGCTGCTGGACAAGACGCGCGAATGGGCGGCGGCCAATGTGCTGGCGGGCGAGATCACCGGGCTGACCTTCGGCCTGCGGCTTGAACCCGGTGGCCCGCCCGAGGTCGCCTTCACCCACCAGTTCCGCGATGCCACGATCATCGCGGTCAGGGACCAGCCCCCGATCACCGGCGCCGCCGGATTTGTCGGGGCCGGCGAGGCGCGCTATTCGGTGTCGCTGACCGCGGGGCAGGTGACCCCGCCGGCGGGCGGCAGCATCGACGTGGCCGGCACCTCGTTCACCATCGCCGACATGACGCAACGCCCGCATCACGGCCTGGTGACGCTTGCCACCGACAGCACGATCACCGCGGCGATGTCGCTGCTGGACCAGCCGCCGATGCGCTATCCGACCCTGGCCGGCCTGCCGGTGGATCTGACCGCCGGGCAGGCGCAGGTGACCGGGACCATCGGTTTTCCGCTGATCGACCTGATCCCGCCCGAGGCTTTCGCCTATGACCTGACCGCGGCGCTCAGCGCCGTCGACAGCCCGCGCATCGTGCCCGGCCACCGCCTGACCGCCACGACGCTGACCCTGACGGCGGTGCCCGGCACCCTGACGGTCACCGGCGCGGCGGCGGTCGGCGGCGTCCCGGTGCGCGGCACCTTCACCGCCGACACCAGTCCCGAGCCGGCGATGCCGCATCTTGACGCCGTGGTGCAGATCTCACCCGCCGCGCTGGCCGAATTCGGCGTCGGCCTGCCCGAGGGCATGGTGACGGGGCAGGGCGAGGGGCGCCTGACGCTCGACCTGCCGCCCGGGGGGCCGGCGCGATTTGCGCTTGCTTCGGGCCTTGAGGGGCTGGTGCTGGCGCTGCCTGCGGTCGGCTGGCGCAAGGGCGCCGGCACGGCAGGCGATTTCAGCATCACCGGCCACCTTGGCGCGCCACCGACCATCGACAGCATCGCGATCGACGCCGCCGGGCTGCGCGCCACAGGCGGCATCACCCTGACCGCGGGCGGCGGGCTTGACCGTGCACGCTTTGACCGGGTGCGCCTTGGCGGCTGGCTTGACGCGCCGGTCACGCTGGTCGGCCGCGGCACTGCGGTGCCCCGGATCGAGCTGGGGGGCGGCACGCTCGACCTGCGCCACGCAACCTTTGGTGGTGGTGGCGGCGGCACCGGCGGCGGGCCGATGACCCTTGCGCTTGACCGGCTGCAGATCACCGAGGGCATCGCCCTGACCGGCTTTCGCGGCACGTTCGACGGCGCGAACGGCCTGACCGGCGATTTCACCGCCGCGGTCAACGGCGCGGTGCCGGTGCGCGGCGCGGTGGTGCCGCTGAACGGCGGGTCGGCGGTGCGCATCCTGTCGGACGATGCCGGCGCGGTCATCGCCGCCGCCGGTTTCCTGCCCAATGCCCAGGGCGGTTCCTTTGACCTGACCCTGCTGCCGACCGGGGCCGAGGGGACATGGGACGGCTCGCTTGCCGTCAACATGCTGCGGGTGCGCGACGCCCCGGCGCTGGCCTCGCTTCTGAACGCGATCTCGGTTGTCGGCCTGCTGCAGCAGATGGCGGGGCAGGGGCTGGTCTTCGATGAGGTGCTGGCCGATTTCCGCATCGCGCCCGACCGCATCACCGTCCTGTCCTCAAGCGCGGTCGGGGCCGGGCTTGGCATCTCGCTCGACGGCATCTACACGATGGCCGACAACCGGATGGATTTTCAGGGCGTGATCTCTCCCTTCTACCTAATCAACGCGGTCGGCGCGGTGCTGACGCGCCGGGGCGAAGGGCTGATCGGCTTCAATTTCACCTTGCGCGGGCCGCTGGGGCAGGCGGCGGTGGCGGTCAATCCGCTGTCGGTGCTGACGCCGGGCATGTTCCGCGAGATCTTTCGCCGCCCGCCGCCGGTGGTCGAATGAAGCTGTCGGATTTCGACTTTGACCTGCCCGAGGCGCTGATCGCCACACGGCCGGCCAGCCCGCGGTCATCGGCGCGGCTGCTGGTGGCCCAAGGCGGCGGTATCGCCGATGCCCATGTCCATGACCTGCCCGCCATCTTGCGCCCCGGCGACCTGCTGGTCCTGAACGACACCCGCGTCATTCCCGCCCGCCTGACCGGCACCCGCACCCGCGGCGAAGCCGTGGCCGGGATCGAGGCGACGCTGCTGGAACCCCAACCCGACGGCACCTGGAGCGCGCTGGTCAAGCCGCTGCGCAAATGGCGCGAGGGCGAGGTGGTGGTGTTTTCCCCCGACCTGTCGGCCGTGCTGGAACGGCGCTCGGAAACCGAGGGTTTCCTGCGCTTCAACCTGGCGGGCAAGGATTTCGATGCCGCGCTTGATGCCGCCGGCGCCATGCCCCTGCCGCCCTATATCGCCGCCCTGCGCGCCCCCGACGACCGCGACCGCAGCGATTACCAGACCGTCTGGGCCGCCCGCCCCGGCGCCGTCGCCGCCCCCACCGCCTCGCTGCATTTCGACGATGCGCTGATGGCGGCCCTGACCGCGCGCGGGGTGGAGTTCGTCCATGTCACCCTGCATGTCGGCGCCGGCACCTTCCTGCCGGTCAAGGTCGATGACATCGACAGCCACCGCATGCACGCCGAATGGGGCGAGGTGACGCCCGCTGCCGCCGCGCAGATCGCCGCCGCAAGGGCCGCGGGCCGGCGGGTGATCGCGGTCGGCACCACCGCGCTGCGCCTGATCGAAAGCGCCGCGGCCGGCGGCGCCATCGCGCCGTTCCGCGGCACCACCGACATCTTCATCCGCCCCGGCCATGCCTTCCGCGTCACCGACGGGCTGATGACCAATTTCCATCTGCCGAAATCGACGCTCTTGATGCTGGTCTCGGCGCTGATGGGGGTGGAAAGGATGCGCGGGGTCTATGCTCATGCCATCGCGCGGGGATACCGGTTCTTTTCCTACGGCGATGCCTCGCTCTTGATCCCCTAAGGTCTCAGGCGCGGGCCGACCGCATCCCAGGGGTCTTGCGCACCGCCGGATCCGCCAGCAGCCGGGCATATTCGGCGCTTTCCATCGGAACCAGCGCGACGCGGCCCTCCGCATCATGATGCAGGCCGAAACCGTGCTTCTTGACCAGCGGCGAGGCGCGCAGGCAGGCCTGCGGCCGGGCAAGGAACTCCTCGGCGGTCACCGGCCCCTTGCGGTCGCATTCCACCGCGAGCAGCAGCTCGTCCGAGGTCAGGCTGTGGGGCGCCTGCGCGAGCAATGCGAATTGCCGCCCGGCGATGCTGTCCGCGCGCTCAGGCACGGTGCCCCGTGTCACCGGACAATCCCCGGCGACGGTAATCAGCGTGTCGCGGTAATTCGTCGTATGGATCATGCGGTGGCCTTCGGCCGCATCGCCAGCCAGATCAGCGCCGCGCCGGCCAGCACCAGGAAGGGCACCATGGCAAGGTTGACCGCCGACCAGCCCTCGACCGCCGAACCGCCCGAGCAGTTCATCAGCCCGCCCGAAGCGAGCGAGGCGAGCGTCACCGCGCCAAAGACGATGGCGTCGTTCATCCCCTGCACCTTGCCGCGTTCATGGGGTGCATAGGCGGCGGTCAGCATCGCCGTCGCGCCGACAAAGCCAAAGTTCCAGCCGATGCCCAGCAGGATCAGCGCGCCGAAGAAATGCGTCAGTTCGACCCCTGACAGCCCGACCAGCCCGGCCGCGGCAAGGATCGCCAGCCCCGTCGCCATGATCCGCACTGCGCCAAAGCGGGCGATCAGGTGGCCGGTGAAGAACGACGGCACGAACATCGCCAGCACATGCGCCGAGACGATGTCGGCGGCATTGTCCTGGGTGAAACCGCAGCCGACCACCGCCAGCGGCGTCGAGGTCATGACAAGGTTCATCAATGCATAGCTGACAGCCCCCACCAGCACCGCGATGCCGATGGCGGGGGTGCGCAAAAGCTCGGCCACGCTGCGCGATGGCACCGTGGCGGCGGTGCGGACCTGCGGCCTGGGCAGGTCGAGAAGCAGGAACAGGAAAATCCCGGCAAGGCTGATGACCGCCGCCGTCAGATAGGTGCCGACAAAGGGCACGGCGGTAAAGCCCTCGGTCACCTTGACAAGTTGCGGCCCGACAAGGGCCGAGATCAGGCCCCCCGCCATCACCCAGGAAATCGCCTTGGGGCGGAAGGAATCCGACGCGGTGTCGGTGGCGGCGAAACGGTAGAATCCCTGCGCCGACATGTAGGTGCCGGTAAGGTAGGACCCGAGGAGCAAGAGCCCGAAGCTGCCGATGGAAACCGCCAGTGCGGCAATCGCCGACCCGACGATGCCGCCCACGGCACCAAGGAAGAATCCCGGCACCCGTCCATGGCGCTGCATGAAGGGCGACAGCCAGGGCGCGGTGGACATCGACCCGAACACCACCATCGAGATCGGCAGCGTCGCAAGGCAGGGATTGGGCGCCAGCATCTGCCCGGCCAGCCCGCCGATCACGAAAACCATGGTGATCTGGCTGCCGAGGATCGCTTGCGCCGCGACAAGGACCGCAACATTGCGCCGGGCCTTGCGGTCGTCGATGAGAGACGGATTTTCCATGCCGCAGGCCTAGCCCGCGTCACCGGGGGTTGCAACGGCCTCCCACGGGGGAAGGCCGGGCTGTTACGGCGACCGCGCCGGAAAATGCCACGGTCGGGCAGGGCAAGTCCGGTCGGCCGCAGTCCGCCATCACGCGTCTAAAGGCGGGTCCGGCTGCATCAGGGGCCAGACCTCGACCACGCCATGGGCGACGGCGCAGGGCGAGCGCGCCACAAGGGCGATGGCGGCGTCAAGGTCGGGGGCGTCGATGATGGCGAAACCGGCCACCGGCAGGGCGGCGCTGCGGTAGGGGCCGGGGGCGGTGCGCAGTCCGGTGGCGTCGGGATTGCGCACCTGGACCGGCGCGCCGGCGATACCCATCACCGCGCCCTTCCGCTGCAACGCGGCGTCATTGGCATGGGCGGCGGCGCGGATTTCGGGCGGGGCGCTGTCGTGGCCCGCCTGATCGCCAAATCCGATGGTGACGAATTTCGGCATGTCGGGTTCCTTTCGTTGCCCGGCAAACGGCCGGGCCGGGGCAGGGGTTCCCTGCTTGGCAGGCCGGCGCCGGGGCCTTAGACCGAAAGGCCATGACGCCTGTCGAAACCACCGCCGCGCCCCGCCTGATCCACGGTGACGCCTGCCTTGCCGAGGGTGCGGCCTGGCTTCTCTCGGTCGAGCCGCGCTTTGCCCCTGCCCTGGCCGCGCCCCTGCCGTTGCGGCTGCGGCCCGACGGCTTTGCCGCGCTGCTGTGGGCCATCGTCGGCCAGCAGGTCTCGACCGCTTCGGCGCAGGCGATCTGGGCGCGGGTCGAGGCGGCGGGGCTGACCGACCCCGCGGCAATCCGCGCCGCCAGCGACGGTGACCTGCGTGCGGCCGGGCTGTCGCGGCCCAAGGCGCGCTACATGCGGGCGCTGGCCGAGGCGGACCCCGACCTTGCCGCCCTGCGCACCCTGCCGACCGAGGCCGTGGTCGACCAACTGACGGCCCTTCCCGGCATTGGCCGCTGGACCGCTGAAATCTATGCCATGCTGTCGCTTGGCCATGCCGATGTGTTGGCGGCGGGCGACCTTGCCCTGCAGGAATCGGCCCGCCTGCTCTTTGCCCTGCCCGAACGCCCGCCGGAACGCAGCTTGCGCGCGATGGCCGAGGCCTGGCGGCCGTGGCGGTCGGTTGCAGCGCGCGCGCTATGGGCCTACTACCGCGCGGTGAAACAGCGCGAGGGGGTCGGCTGACCCCGGAAAGGCGACAGATGACCCGTGCCCTGACGGCCGGCCGCGTCGATCCGGCAAGCGGCGACACCCGGTCCGCCGTGGTGTTCCTGCATGGCTATGGCGCCAATGGCGCCGACCTTCTGGGACTGGCCGCGGTGCTGGGCGAACACCTGCCCGACACGCTGTTTGTCGCACCCGACGCGCCCGAAGCCTGCGCCGGGGCGCCGATGGGCTTTCAGTGGTTCCCGATTCCCTGGATCGATGGATCCAGCGAGGAGGAAAGCCGGCAGGGCCTGTGGCAGGCGGCGCGCGATCTGGACGCTTTCCTGACCGGGCTGATGGTCGATGAGGATCTCTTGCCCGAACAGGTGGCGTTGTTCGGATTCTCGCAAGGGTCGATGATGGCGTTGCATGTGGCGCCGCGGCGCGAGGATGCGGTGGCGGCGGTCGTGGCCTTTTCCGGCCGGCTGCTGGAACCGGAACTGCTTGCCGACGAGGCGCTGAGCCGGCCGCCGGTGCTGCTGGTCCATGGCGATCAGGACAATGTGGTGCCGATCGAGGCGCTGCCCGCCGCGGCCGAGGGCCTGCAGGCCGCCGGCTGGGAAGAAGTCTATGCCCATGTCATGCGCGGCACCGCCCATGGCATCGCGCCCGACGGGCTCGAGGTCGCGCTGGCCTTTCTGCGCGACCGGCTGGGCGTCGCCTGATGGCGATCACCGATGTCGCGGGACTCGAGGATTTCCTGTTCCGCGAGGTGCCGGCGCTGCGCGGCGACTACCGGGTCGAGGCGGCCGGTCCCGGCTGGGCCAGCCTGCGCCTGACCGTCGGACCGCAGCACCTGAGGCCCGGGCCGACGGTGGCGGGACCGCATGTCTTTGCCCTGGCCGATTTCGCCGCATGGCTGGCGGTGCAGACCCTTGCCGGGCCGCTGCCGATGGCGGTGACGACCAATGCCTCGATCGACTATCTGCGGATGCCGGGGGCGGCCGATCTGCTGGCGCGCGCCGAGGTGCTCAAGATGGGGCGGTCGCTGGCCGTCATCGACATCCGCATCAGCCGCACCGACAGCGGCGATCTGGTGGCGCGGTCAAGCATGACCTATGCGATTCCGCCACGGGCTGGTCAGGCCGAGCCGGCCATCAGCGCCAGCGCGCGGGTATAGCTTGCCAGATCGCGGTCGGGGTCGGCGACGGCGGCATCGGGGCGGATGACCTGGCCGCCATGTTCAAGAATGCCGCAGTCGATCATCAGGTTGTCGGCAAGGCCATAGGTCTCGATCGCCAGACCATCGCTGCCGGCCATCGCCTGCGGGCCGTCCTGCCGATACCACTCGGCCCAGACGCGGGCGCCATAGGGGCGGGGGTCGTTGGAATAGGCCCAGACCCGGCGCCCCGAGGCGATCATGAAGCCGATCTCGAACACGGTGCCGGGATCGGCCGACACGCCGCGAAACGGGGTGATGTTGGCGAGGCAATAGTCGGCATCCAGCATCATCCGCCGGTCCTTGAGATAGATGCCGCGCGCGGTTTGCACCTCGGTTGTCGGATCGGCGTTCTCGTCCGGGCCGGGGCCGGTGACGGTAAAGCCGTGGCGCGCGGCGATGCGGCGCTTTTCGCCCATGACGGCGGCGGCATCGGGCAGGAACACCTCGGGCCCGGCGATATAGAGGCTGGGCATGGTCTGTCCTTTCCTTGCGCGGGCCTTTGCGGTGGTCTAGCAACCGCGCTGCGGGGCGGCAAGGCCGGGCGGGGGTGGTAATGGAGTGGGGTAAAATAATACCTAATTTCCAAGTCACTGTTATGCAATGATTTAATTATGGAGCCGCCGCTTGACCCGGCCGGACGCGCCTATATAAGCCCCCCATCCGAAAGACCCGTGGCAGCCCGCTGCCCGAGAGACTGGTGAAACATGAAAACCTTTTCCGCTACTCCCGCGGACATCGAGAAGAAGTGGGTCGTGATCGACGCCGAAGGCGTGGTCCTGGGCCGTCTCGCCTCGATCGTCGCCATGCGCCTGCGTGGCAAGCACAAGCCCACCTTCACGCCGCACATGGACATGGGCGACAACTTGATCGTCATCAATGCCGACAAGGTGCAGCTGACCGGCAACAAGCGTGACGAACGCTTTTACTGGCACACCGGCCATCCCGGCGGCATCAAGTCGCGCACCAAGGCCGAGATCCTGGAAGGCAAGCACCCCGAGCGCGTGGTCGAGAAGGCCGTCGAACGGATGCTGCCCGGCAACCGCCTGAGCCGGGTGCAGATGACCCATCTGCGGGTCTTCGCCGGTGCCGATCACGGCATGGAGGCGCAGAAGCCCGAGGTTGTCGACGTCAAGTCGATGAACAAGAAGAACACGAGGACCGCGTAATCATGGCCGAACAGATCCGTTCGCTCGATCAGCTTGCCGCCGCCACCGGCGCGCCGGCCGCGGCCGAAGCCCCCGTCGCCGCCCCGCGCGAACCGCAGCGCGACAAGCTGAACCGCGCCTATGCCACCGGCAAGCGCAAGGACGCGGTTGCCCGCGTCTGGGTCAAGCCCGGCTCGGGCAAGTTCCTGATCCGCAACAACAAGGGCGAGTTCGTGGATTACACGATCTATTTCGCCCGCCCGGTGCTGCAGATGATCCTGCGCCAGCCGTTCCAGGTGGCCGGTGTCTCGGGCCAGTTCGACGTCTATGCCACCGTCGCCGGCGGCGGGCTGTCGGGCCAGGCCGGTGCGGTCAAGCACGGCATCTCCAAGGCGCTGCAACTGTGGGATCCGACGCTGCGCGGCGCGCTCAAGGCCGCCGGTTTCCTGACCCGCGACAGCCGCGTGGTCGAGCGCAAGAAATACGGCAAGCGCAAGGCGCGCCGGTCGTTCCAGTTCTCGAAACGCTGATCGTTTCGGGCTGCTACAGGGAAGGGGCCTGCCGGTTGGCGGGCCCTTTTCGTTTGGTGTTTCCCGGGGCGGAGGATTGGGGGGCATCTGCCCCCCAAACCCCCTGACCAGAGGCGGCCCGCGGGCCTCCTCTGGACTCCTCCGCGGGTATTTCTGCAAAGATGAAGGGGGGCCGGCGGCGCCATTGCCGCTGCGGCGCCTGGATTGCAGCGGAACCTGTCGTCTGATGCAGCGATTCCGGTTGATCTTTTCCGGCGTTGCCCCGAACACTTGCCCAAAACAAGACAGACGGGGACGGGGATGGCGTCACGCGGTTTCATCTCGGGCGAGGGCAGGCGGGCCTTTTTCAGCATCCTGCCGCCCTTCGTCTATGCCATTCTCCTCATGGCGATCCCGCTGGCGGCGGTGGTCATCATCAGCTTTCAGGTGCGCGATGCGGCCGGGGGCGAATGGCTGCCCGCGACGGTTCCCGGCTTTGTCAGCGGCAGCCTGCGCTTTCTGGCCCTCGCACTGACGCTGACCCTGCCCGTTGCCATGGCGATCTCGATCCGGCGCGAGAGTTTCGCGGCGGCGCTGCGGTCGCTGCTGGTCCTGCTGCCGCTCTGGCTGACGGCGCTATACATCGCCTATTCCTGGCTGGTCACCCAGGGCATCGGTCTGGGCAATTACGCCGCGGTCTTTACCGACCCGATCAACATCCGCGGCGCGGTGCGCGGCGGCGACTGGCAGATCCCGCTGCTGCGCACGCTGTTTCTGGCCGCCGTCGCGGCGCTGGCGATCATGGTTGCCGGGCATTACGCGCGCTGGCCCGGGCGGATGCAGGCGGCGCTGTGCGTGCTTGTCCTTCTGGGCCTGCTGGCCTGGTTCCTTGTCGTCGATGTGGTGGGCGGCGGCATCTGGCTGCCCGGATTGTTGCCGCGGTCGCTGTTCGTGTCGATCGCGGTGACGGCGGCGACGGTGATCCTTGCCTATCCCATCGCCTATTTCATCAGCTTCAAGGTCGCCCCCAGCCGCAAGTCGCTGTGGCTGTTCCTGATCACCATCCCGTTCTGGACCAGCTACCTGATCCGCATCTTCCTGTGGAAGGTGATCCTGGGCTATTCCGGCGTGGTCAACGCCGCCCTGACCGGCATCGGAATCATCGACGAGCCGCTGACCTTCATCCTTTACAACGCCAATGCGGTGATCATCACGCTGGCCCATGCCTATGCGCCCTTCGCCATCCTGCCGATCTTCGTGGCGCTGGAAAAGATCGACCGCAGCCTCAAGGAGGCGTCGCGCGACCTGGGCGAGAACCGCTTCACCACCTTCCTGCGGGTGACGCTGCCGCTGTCGGTGCCCGGCATCGTCGCGGCGGTGCTGATCGTCTTCATCCCGACCATCGGCGATTATGTCACCCCGGAACTGGTCGGCGGATCGCAGGGGCTGCTGATTGCCAACCGCATCCAGGCGCTGTTCCTGCAGGTGAACGACCCTGGCCTTGGCTCGGCCCTGTCCATCGTCACCATGGCGACGGTCGGCGTGACCAGCCTGATCTTCGTCTTTGCCCTGCGCCGCTGGCTGAGGAGGGCCTGAGATGAAATCGCCGCTGCTGCGCCTTTACGCCATCCTCTACCTGATCTTCCTGTTCGCGCCGATCATCCTGCTGCCGCTGTTCGCCTTCAACGAAGGCAAGATCATCGCCTTTCCGCTGACCGGCTTTTCGACCCAGTGGTTCGAGGCCCTGTGGGCCCGGCCCGCGCTGCACGAGGCCCTGCGCAATTCGCTGATCATCGCCGTGTCGACCGCGATCATCGCCACGATATTCGGCATCTTCGCCGCCCGCGGCGGGGCCCTTGCCGATTATCCGTTCAAGGGCGGCATGGTCGGCTTCATCATGCTGCCGCTGGTCCTGCCGGAAATCATCCTGGCCGTGGCCCTTCTGGTGATCGTGACCAAGGTGCTGGGCCTGTCGCCCAACCTGTTCACCATCATCCTGGCACATGTGCTGATCTGCACGCCCTATGCGACGGCGATCCTGAACGGCGCCTTCGCCAACCTCGACAAGAGTTTCGAGGAAGCGGCGATGGACCTTGGCGAAAACCGCTGGGGCGCGTTCCGGCTGGTCACGCTGCCGCTGGTGATGCCGGGCATCGTCTCGGCCATGCTGATCTCGTTCATCATCAGCCTGGACGAGTTCATCATCGCCTTCTTCCTGTCGGGCAATGTTACCACGCTGCCGGTCTATATCTATGGCCTGCGCCGGCAGTCGGATGAACTGCCGATCATCATGGCGCTTGGCACCATCCTCGTCACCCTGTCGATCATCCTTCTGGTGGTCGCCGAAATCTTCCGCCAGCGCGGCATGAAGCGCGCCGGCATCAAGGACACCGGAGGCTTTCTGTGAACGCTCCTCTCATCAGCCTGCGCGGCGTGCAGAAATACTATGGCGATTACCACGCCCTGCGCGGCATCGACCTGGATATCCGCGCGGGCGAGTTCTTTTCGCTGCTTGGCCCGTCGGGCTGCGGCAAAACCACGCTTCTGCGCGCCATCGCCGGGTTCGAGGACATCGGCGAGGGGTCGCTGATGATCGACGGCAAGGACATGCGCGGCGTGCCGGCCAACGAACGGCCGACGAACATGGTGTTCCAGTCCTATGCGATCTTTCCGCATCTGAGCGTGGCGCAGAACGTCGGTTTCGGCCTGCGCCGCGATCCGCGCTCGAAAGAGGACAAGGCGCGGGCGGTGGCCGAGGCGCTGGAAATGGTCGGCCTTGGCGGCTATGGCGCCCGCGCCGCGCATGCCCTGTCGGGCGGCCAGCGGCAGCGGGTGGCCCTTGCCCGGGCGCTGATCCTGCAACCCAAGGTGCTGCTTCTGGACGAACCCCTGTCGGCACTCGACAAGAAGATGCGCGAACAGATGCAGGTCGAGCTGATGAAGCTGCAGCGCAATGTCGGCATCACCTTCATTCTGGTCACCCATGACCAGGAGGAGGCGCTGGTGATGTCCGACCGCATCGCCGTGATGTTCGAAGGTTCCATCGGCCAGATGGCCGACCCCGAGACGCTGTATCGCCGGCCGAACAGCCGGAGGGTCGCGGATTTCATCGGCAAGATGAACTTCCTGCCCGGTCAGGTGACCGCGACCGGCGCCCGCATCGCCGTCGATGTGGCAGGTCTGGGCAGCGGCGAGGTGGCAGCCGATCAGGCGCCGGGCGGCGCGGTGACGGGGGCCGCGATGATCGGCATCCGCCCCGAAACGCTGGCCATCCTCTATGACGGCGAACAGACCGACCGCCGGGTGGTCGACGGCGTGGTCGACGAAGTGGTCTATTACGGCGACATGACCTATTACGACGTCAAGGTGCCGGGCATCGACGAGCCGCTCAACATCTCGATGAAGAACCTGATCGGCCGCCCGGTGCTGGATGTGGGCACGCCGACCAAGGTGATCTGGGACGAAAGATCGCTGGTGGTTCTGGGCGGTTAGGCCGATTTTCGCGAAAATCGGCGCGCGGCGGAAATTCGCGAATTTCCGCCCCCTTTGGTTTAAGTATCGGGGCTGACATAGACCCTCATCCGGCCCGATACCGCCCTGGCGGGCTTGCGGATGCGCGGGTCGCGGGGTGCCGTCAGAAGCTGCCCGGCACCCCCTACCGATCCGGCGGGATCAGCCCAAGGCCCCGCAGATAGATGCCGATGCCGCTTTCCAGCAATTGCTCGGGCGGCAAGGGTGAGCGGCTTCCCGGGGTGCCGCGGGCGAACAGTTCCACCACGCCATGCGACAACGCCCAGATATGGGCGGCGAACATCGACGGCGGCGGGCGGCGTTCGGGGGGGATGTGTTGCGACAGGGTGATCGCCGCCTGTTCGATCACCCCCAGCGCCCGGCGCGCCGCCGCGGCAAGGTCGGGGGTCCGGTTCGTCGACACGCCCGATTCGAACATCGCGATGTAATGGCCCGGATATTTGCGGGCAAAGGCCAGATAGGCGCGGCCCGTCGCCTCGAAGGCGGCAAGCGCGGTCGGCTTGCCCTCGTCATAGGCATAGGCCAGGAGATCGGCGAACATCTCGTAGCCCTGCCGCGCCACTTCGGCGATCAGGTCGTCGCGGCCCTCGAAATGGCGATAGACGGCGGCGGGCGTGACCCCGGCCTCGCGCGCGGCCTCGGACAGGGTAAAGCCCTGCGGGCCCCGCTCGGCGATCAGCTTGACCGCGCCGGCAATCAGCGCCTCGCGCAGGTTGCCGTGGTGATAGCCGCGCTTGAGCATCTATGCCGTCTGCTGCACGATCTCGGGGCCGCCGACGATGCGGGGATCAAGCGTGCCGATGGCCTTGGCGTCCTTGCGGTCATAGGCCAGCGGCAACAGCAGGGCGCGGATCGCGTTCAGCCGCGTCCGCCTTTTGTCGTCGCCGCGCAGCACGGTCCAGGGCGCGGACACGGTCTGGGTCGCCGGCAAGGTTTCGGTGATGGCGGCGGTGTAGTCGTCCCATTTCGCCAGCCCGTCGATGTCGACCTGGCTCAGCTTCCATTGCTTGAGCGGGTCCTTCTCGCGGTCGAGGAAGCGTTCAAGCTGTGTCGCCCGCCCGACGTTCAGCCAGAATTTCATCAGGATGATGCCGTCCTCGACCAGCATCCGCTCGAACGGGTTCACCTGCGCGAACCATTGCGCCCGCGCCTCGGGCGTGACCCAGCCCATGACATGCTCGACAATGCCGCGGTTATACCACGAGCGGTCGAAGAACACGATTTCGCCCCTGGTCGGCATCTGGGCGACGTAACGCTGGAAATACCATTGCCCGGCCTCGGCCTCGGTCGGTTTCGGCAGGGCGACGACGCGGGCGCCGCGCGGGTTGAGGTTTTCGGTCATCGCCTGGATGGTGCCGCCCTTGCCGGCGGCATCACGGCCCTCGAACACCAGCGCCAGCCTCTGGCCGGTCGCCCTGACCCAGGCCTGCAGGCGCACCAGCTCGATCTGGAGCGCCTCCATCTCGGCCTCGTAATGCTTGCGCTTCATCTCTTCTGGATAGGGATAGCGCGGGTTGGTCACGTCGTCGCTGCCCGCGCCTTCGATGATGCGGCGGACGGCGGCCGGGGCCTTCTTGCGGTAGTATTTCGAGATCGCGCCGTCGAAGGGCAGGTTCATGGTCGCGGCCTTTGTGAAGCGGTTTCACATACTATGGGGATGGGGCCCGGTCAGCGCAATGCGGCCCGCCGCGCGGCGCGGCCGATCGCCGCGACGGCAGCGGCCGGATCGGCCTGCTGCGGCATGGGACAACGGTCAGACCCGCCCGCCGTCCGCGATCAGGCGCCCCCCGGGCGGGAGATGCCGCACGGCCCGCGCAACGACGGCCACCGCGCCCGGGATCAGCGCGGCGGCGAAGCCGGGGCTAATGACCGATCTCGGCGATGTCATACGGGGTGGATTGATAGATCTCGTTGATCCAGTTGCCGTAAAGCAGATGGGCATGGCCCCGCCAGCGGTTCAGGGGCGGGCGCGAGGGGTCGTCGTCGGGGTAGTAGTTCATCGGCACGTTGATCGGCGTGCCGTTGCCCACGTCGCGGTCGTATTCCTGTTTCAGCGTGTCGCTGTCGTATTCGAAATGGTTGAAGATGTAGAGCGCGCGGTGGCCGGAATCCTCGACCAGGCAGGGGCCGGTGTCGTTGCCGGCCAGCAGGGTGGTCAGGCCGGCGGCGTCGATCTCGTCCTGACGCATCTCGGTCCAGCGGCTGACCGGAATCACGAAGTCATCGGCAAAGCCGCGCAGGAACGGATTGGACGGCGCAAGGTTCTGCTGGCGGAAACAGCCGAATGCCTTGTGGTCGAGCATGTGTTTCCGCACGCCGTGGAAATGGTAGATCATCGCCATGCCGCCCCAGCAGACGCCGAAGGTCGATTGCACATGGCGCTGGGTCCAGTCAAAGACCTCGGTCAGCTCGTCCCAATAGGTCACCTCCTCGAACGGCAGATGTTCGATCGGGGCGCCGGTGATGATGAGGCCGTCGAATTTTTCGCCCGAATCGGCCACTTCGGCAAAGGGGCGATAGAATTCCTCCATATGCTCGGCGGCGGTGTTGCGGGTCTGGTGTTCGCTCATCCGGATCAGCGACAATTCGATCTGCAACGGCGTGGCGCCGATTAGGCGGGCGAACTGGTTCTCGGTCTGGATCTTTTTCGGCATCAGGTTCAGCAGCCCGATGCGCAGCGGGCGGATGTCCTGGCGGATGGCGCGGTCGTCGGACATGACGTTGACGCCTTCGCGGGTCAGCACGTCGAATGCAGGCAGGTTGGCGGGCAGTTTGATCGGCATGGCGGTCACCTTGGAAGGCGATGAGATAGGGCAGGGCACGGGCGGCGGCAAGATCAGCCGCGCATTCGCCCTGCCTCGCTCAGGACGCGGGCCACCAGCGCGATGAAATCGCCCTCGGACTTCACCGCGGCCACATCGCCCGCGGCCAGCGTGATGCCCCAGCGCCGCGCCATTTCGGCATAGCGCGGCTGGCGGTGGGCAAGGGCCTGGGCATAGGTCCAGCGGATGAAGGCGTCGGGGTCGACCTCGTCTTCGGCCAGCCCGTTCAGGGCCAGGTATTCGTCCCAGACCCGCGTCAGGAATTCCGGCTGGTAGGCCATCGGTTTCGGCGCGCGGTCGAAACGGCGGATCAGTTCGGCGGTATGCGCCTCGGACCCTTCGATCCAGATCATCAGCGTGCGCGCCGAAAGTTCCGCCATCAGGGGATCGGCGGCATTCCAGGGATCGACCCATTCGCAGATCGAGCCGCCGGTGTCGCAGATGAAATGCGGATAGCCATAGATGTCGCGCGCCCGGTCGATGAAATGGCCGGTGTCCATCAACGTGGCGATTTCCGCCTTGCGGAATTCGTCCTGCCGGCGGCGGTATTCGGCAATGGGCAGGCCGCCCTTGGCCGGATCGCCGGGCTTGCCCAGCCAGGTCGAAACCGGGGTCAGGTTGTCGAAGGTGATGTTCGAGGCGATATAGATCGAATCGCTCATCAGAAGGTCGCGCAGGAACGGAACCTTCATCGCCTCGCGCTTGGCATTGTCGGCGATCAGCTCGCCCAGATAGCGGGTGCCGATGCGGTAATCGACCGAATAGTGGAACCAGCCGCCGGCGGCGCGCAGAAGCTGGCTCAGCCAGGTCTTGCCAAGGCCCGACATGCCGAAGAACAGCACGTGCCGTTCGGTCTGGGCCAGCCATTCGTCTGCAGAGGGAAGCGTCATGGCCGCCTTCTAGCCTGCACCGCGGCCCTGCGCCAGCCGGCCAAACAGCCGCCCGTCCAGCACCGTCAGCCCGGCGGCCAGCAGGGCGAAACCGGCATAGGCGCTGAACGACAGGCTTTCGTGCAGGAACACCGTGCCCAGCACGATGGCGATGGGCGCCACCAGAAGGGTGACAAAGCTGGAATTGCCGGCCCCGACCATGCCGAGCAGCCGGTAATAGATCAGATAGGCCAGCGCGGTGGCGATCACCGCGGAATAGGCCAGCGCCAGCCAGACCTGCCCGGAATGGTGCAGCGGCGGCGCGCCGTCGCTGGCCAGGGCCCAGGGCACCATGATCAGCGCCGCGCCGGTCATCATGCCGGTGGCCGCCACCTGCGGCGCGACCGAGCGCAGGACAAAACGCCCCAGCGCGCCGGTCAAGGAATAGCAGACCGAGGCCGCGATCAGCGCCAGTTGCCCGAGCGAGGTCGGGTCGAGCGCGGTCAACTGCCCGATGCCCATGGCGACGATCACGCCGGCCAGTCCCAGCGTCACCCCGATCAGCTTGCGCGCGGTCAGTTTCTCGTCGCGGAACACCGCCGCCGCGACCAGCACGCCGAACACCGCGGTCGAGGCGTTGAGGATCGCGGCCAGCCCCGAAGGCACCGTGGTCTGCCCCCAGGTGATGAGCGAGAAGGGCAGCGCATTGCCGATCACGCCCAGAAACAGGAGTACCGCCCAGTCGCGGACCCGCCGCGGCAGCGCCGGCCTTGCCACCAGCACATAAAGCCACAGGACAATCGCCGCGCCGCCGACGCGGATGGCGACGACGGTGCGGAACGGCAGCTCGGCCAGCGCCACCGAGGTGGCGGCAAAGGACGCGCCCCAGATCGTCGCGAGAAGCACCAGCAGCGCCAGCGCGCGCGGCGTCATTGTCTGTTGTTGGGTCATGGCGTGGTCAGATCACGGGCCGCCGGCGCAGACAAGCCCGTATCCTGCGCAAAAGGCCCCGGATTGTCCGGGGCCTTTCGCTGTCGTCCCTGGCGGATCAGAAGTGGTAGCCGACGCTCAGCCCGATGGCGAGGGCGGAATTGCCGGCAAAGTCCGCGCCGATGCTTTCGGTGACGGCATCGCCGACCATGATATAGCGGATGCCGCCGGTCAGTTCGACATTGTCCATCGTATAGCTGCCGCCGATCTGGATGCCGATCTGGCCGTCGCTCGGCGACAGGTTCGACACCAGATTGCCCTGATCCTCTTCATAGCTGACCGAGATCGCGCCCGAGAAGCTGTCGCTGAACTTGCGGCCGATGCCGAGGGTATAGGTGATGCGGTCGTCGCTGTAGCTGACCAGCGGATTGTTCGGATAGCCTTGCGGGCTGATCTCGGTGGCGGTCCATTCGACCCAGCGGACCTGCCCCATGAGCAGCGTGTTCGCCGCGATCCCGGTCTGGAAGTCGAGCGCGATCTGCTGCGGCATGACATATTCGGTGTTGGCCACCGGCGCCCAGACACCCGGCGCGACCATGACATTGGTCGGGTTCGAGAATTCGGTCTCGCTCGAATAGGTCAGGGCGACGCGCAGCGCGATGTCGGGAATCTCGTAGGCCGCGCCGGCGATATAGCCCACCGCGCGGGCGTTCTCGAACTCGGCAGCATAGGTGCCGGCGGGGGACGAGACCTGCAGTTCCGCCTCCATCCCGACCGAGCGGATGCCGCCATGGATGCTGAAACGGTCGCTGATCTTGTAGCGCAGCAGCGCGGTCAGCGCCTGCGACCGCAGATCGGCAAAGGTGCCGGCCAGCGGATAGCCCGGATCGGTATTGCCATAATTGACCGCCGCGCCATAGGGCTGGTCAAGGATCAGGGCGAGCGACAGTTGCTCGTTCAGGTCCATCTTCAGCGCAAAGGTGAGCTGGGTGTAGTCATCCGCCACATTGCCCGAAGAAAAATCGCCGGCGACTGGATGGGTGAAAGTGCCGCTGACGCTGGGCTGGACCATGCCAAAGCCAAGCTCGGCGTAGTTGCCGGTCTCGAACAGGGCGCCGATCGGCTGGCCCGAGCGGTCAAGCCCGCCCGCCGACAAGGCGGTTGTGGTCAGAAGCAGGGCCGCTGCGGCGGCCGCGGAAATGCGCGTCATTGTATCCCTCCCGGTCACACCCGCGGTGTGAAGTTCCCTCTGCCCAAAGCGTTGCGGCCAAGGCCGGCACAAATCAATTCTGACGCCGCGTCAGAGGGGTTCGCGGGCCGGGGCTGCGGCGTTTCGGCATCAGCCGCGGCGCGGCGCCGACAGGTTCAGCCAGTTCGAGAACAGGATCAGCCCGCCGCCAAGGATCACCCACAGGTCGGCCGGTTCGTGGTAAACCACCCAGCCCAGGACGATGACCAGGGGCAGGCGCAGGAAATCGACCGGCATCACCCGCTGCGCCGGCGCAAGCGACAGCGCCGTGGTCAGGCAGGCATGGGCGGTCAGCCCCAGAAGGCCTACAGCCAGCAGCGGGATCGCCTGATCCGGCGCGGGCGGCGCGATCTGCCCGTCGATCCCGGCGGCCACCAGCGCCATCACGCCCTGCATGACATGCAGCCAGAACAGGATCGAGATCACGGTCTCGGTCCGGGTCAGCGCCCGCGTGGTGATGGCCGAGACGGCAAAGCCCACCGCGGCAAGGGCGGCGATCACCAGCGCCGGATCGGCGGTGCCGCTCCACGGCCGGGTCACGACAACGATCCCGGCAAATCCCAGCACCGCCACCAGCGCGCCGCGACGGGTGATCGCCTCGCCCAGCGCGAAGGGCGCGATCAGCAGGACCCAGATCGGCGTGGTGAATTCCAGCGCAAAGACCTGCGCCAGCGGCAGCACGGTGATGGCATAGAACCAGCAGTTCTGCCCGCCAAAGTGAAAGGCGTTGCGCAGCGCCATCAGCCCCAGCCGCTGCCGGCCGATCTGCCCCAGCCGCCCGGTTGCCGCGCAGAAGGCCAGAAGCATGACCAGACCGCTGATGCTGCGGTAGAGCATGATCTCGAACGTGTCATGCGCCGCCGCGGCGCTGCGCCCGGCCACCGCCATCAGCGTGAAGGACGCGACCGCCCCCAGCATCCACAGCGCGGCCAATGCGGCGCGGCGGTTGTCGGTCATAGCTGGCGTCATCGCGGTCCTCGCGGCGTGGTCGGCGGCGCTGCCACTTGCGCGCGGCGGCGACCGAATGTCCAGCGGTTGAAAACTGCCCGCGCGCGGGGGAAGATCGTTTCAAAAGCTCAGAGGATGCGATGGAAACGAATTCGCTCAAGCGCGGTCGCCTGATCGACCATGTCCAGCTAGTCGTGGCCGATCTGGCCGCCAGTCGCCGCTTTTACGAGGCGGTGCTGGCGGCGCTTGACGTGCCTGTCGGCGGCGAGGGGCCGGGGTTCTTCTGGGCCGACGAGATCTTCATCTCGACCGCCGACAGCGTGGCGGCGGCCGGCCAGCTGACCGGACGGCATCATCTGGCCTTCCAGGCCGCTGACCCGGCGGCGGTTGAGGCCTTTTACCGCGCGGGCCTGGCCGCCGGCGGGCGCGACAACGGCGCGCCGGGGGAACGGCCCTACCACCCCGGCTATTACGCGGCCTTCCTGCTGGACCCTGACGGCAACAATATCGAGGCGGTCTTTCACGGGCCGCACCAGCGCAACGTCGCCGCTGTCGAGATTACCTTCGAGGGCTGAAGGTCGTGCGCACCCGGGCGGCCGCCGTTGCCGCCAACCGCCGGGACGCAATGCCGCCTTCCGCCGCGCCAATGGCGGCGCCAGTGTCGGGCCGCAGACGGATAGGGGGGACCGGATGGACATCCATGTGCTGGCCCGCGTGATCCATGTCCTTGCCGTGGTCCACTGGATCGGCGGCGTGGCCATGGTGACGCTGGTGATCCTGCCGCAGATGCTGCGCCTGCCGGCGGCGGAACGGCTTGCCGGCTTTGAACGGATCGAGGGCCGGTTCGGCGCGCAGGCGATGATCTCGACCCTTGCCGCCGGGCTGTCCGGCCTTTGGATGCTGTGGCTGACCGATGGCTGGGGCCTGTTCCTGATCCCGGCCTTCTGGTGGATGCACCTGATGGTCGCGGTCTGGGCGATCTTCACGCTGGTGCTGTTCGTGCTGGAACCGCTGGTCCTGCACCGCTGGTTCCACGCCCGCGCCCAGCGCGACCCCGACGGCACCTTCCGGCTGGTCCTGCGCGCGCACCGCCTGCTGCTGGCGCTGTCGGTCCTGGCCGTGGCCGGTGCCGTGCAGGGCGCGCATGGCGGGTTCTGACGATTCCCGACGGATCGCCCCAATGTGGTGACAGGCGGCGTGTCCGTTGTCGCGATGCGCCCTTGCGGCCGGCGACTTTCGCACCCATTTCCGGAATGCGGACCCGCACTCCATCGCCGGCCATTTCAGCCCGTGGCCGGGGCGATGTGCCGCAACCCATCCATTCGAGAAAGGTTCCGATTTGACCCGTTCTGTCACGCTCAACAACGGCGTCGTGATGCCCGCCATCGGCTTTGGCGTCTTTCAGGTGCCCGACCCGGCCGAATGCGAACGCAGCGTCCTCGATGCGATAGACGTGGGCTACCGGTTGCTCGATACGGCGGCGTCCTACGGCAATGAAGAGGCGGTCGGCGCGGCGATCCGCGCCCATGGCATCGACCGCCGCGACCTGTTCGTCACCACCAAGCTCTGGATCGAGGATGCGAGCGAGGCCAAGGCGCGCGCTGCGGTCGAGCGGTCGCTGAACAAGCTGCAACTCGACTATCTGGATCTCTACCTGATCCACCAGCCCTTTGGCGATGTCTATGGTGCATGGCGCGCGATGGAGGATCTGCACCGTGCCGGCCGCATCCGCGCCATCGGCATCAGCAATTTCTACCCCGACCGGGTGCAGGATTTCGTCCTGCATACCGACATTGCGCCTGCGGTGAACCAGATCGAGATCCACCCCTTCCATCAGCAGGAGGATGCGCTGCGGTTGCTGGCCGAATGCGGGATCCAGGCCGAAGCCTGGGGGCCTTTCGCCGAGGGCCGCAACGGTCTGTTCGACAATGACCTTTTGCAGGGTATCGGTCGCAAGCACGGCAAGACCGTGGCGCAGGTCGTGCTGCGCTGGCTCAATCAGCGTGGCGTGGTCGCGATCCCCAAATCGGTGCGCAAGGAGCGAATGGCCGAGAACTTTGCCATTTTCGATTTCCAACTGGACGACGACGATCTGGCCGCCATTGCGACACTTGACCAGAAGGCCAGCAGCTTTTTCGACCACCGCGACCCGCAGATGGTCAAACGGCTGGGAACGCGCCGGCTGTAGCGGCCGGCGCGCGGGGCGCGGCCTATTCCAGCTCGATCGTTCCCGGCGGCTTCGAGGTCACGTCGTAGAAGACCCGGTTCACGCCCTTGACCTCGTTGATGATCCGCGTCGCGGTTTCGCCAAGGAAGTCGTGGGTAAAGGGATAGTAGTCGGCGGTCATGCCATCCACCGAGGTGACCGCGCGCAGGCCGACCGCGTAGTCATAGGTCCGCCCGTCGCCCATCACGCCCACGGTGCGCATCGGCAGGATGGCGGCAAAGGCCTGCCAGATCTCGTCATAGAGGCCGTGGCGGCGGATCTGGTCGATATAGACCGCATCGGCGCGGCGCAGGATGTCGAGCTTTTCGGCCGTGATCTCGCCCGGGCAGCGGATGGCAAGGCCGGGGCCGGGGAACGGATGGCGGCGGATGAATTTTTCCGGCAGGCCCAGTTCGCGACCCAGCGCGCGCACCTCGTCCTTGAACAGTTCGCGCAGAGGTTCGACCAGCTTCATGCCCATCTTTTCAGGCAGGCCGCCGACATTGTGGTGGCTCTTGATCGTGACCGAGGGGCCGCCGCTGAAGGACACCGATTCGATCACATCGGGGTAAAGCGTCCCCTGTGCAAGGAAGTCCGCCCCGCCGATCTTTTTCGCCTCGGCCTCGAACACCTCGATGAACAGCCGGCCGATGGTCTTGCGCTT
The DNA here is from genome assembly GCA_964540965.1 of uncultured Rubellimicrobium sp. Taxonomy (GTDB): domain Bacteria; phylum Pseudomonadota; class Alphaproteobacteria; order Rhodobacterales; family Rhodobacteraceae; genus JADYZU01. Next base: position 135,627 of record CAZIOT010000005.1, read on the forward strand.
GACCTCGGGGTCGCTGACCCCTTCCAGTTGTCCCAGGAACAGATCCGCGGCGTCGACATGGACCAGAGGCAGGTTATAGGCCTCGCGGAACATGGTCACGACTTCCTCGGCCTCGTTCAGCCGCATCAACCCGTGGTCGACAAAGACGCAGGTCAGTTGTTCGCCGATCGCCTCGTGGATCAGGATCGCCGCGACCGAGGAATCGACGCCGCCGGACAAAGCGCAGAGGACGCGGGAATCGCCCACCGTCTCGCGGATCCGGGCGATGGCGTCCTCGCGATAGCTGGCCATCGTCCAGTCGCCGCTAAACCCGGCTAGCCGCACGAAATTCTCATACAGTTTCGCGCCGCGCGGGGTGTGATGCACCTCGGGGTGGAACTGCACGGCATAAAAGCGGCGCGACGGATCGGCGGTGATGGCGAAAGGCGCATTGGGCGAGGTGCCATAGACCTCAAAACCGGGGGCGATGCGGGACACATGGTCGCCATGGCTCATCCAGACCTGCTCGCGCCCGTCGGCGAACCAGCCCTCCAGCAGCGGCAGGCCGCCATTGGCGGGGGTCACGAAGGCGCGGCCGAATTCGGCGGTGCCATGGCCCGAGACGACTTCGCCGCCCAGTTGCGTCATCATCGTCTGCTGGCCGTAGCAGATGCCAAGGACCGGCACGCCGAAGGTCCACAGGGCTTCGGGCGCCCGCGGGCTGCCGGCGCGCGTCACCGAATCCGGCCCGCCCGACAGGATCACCGCCAGCGGGGCGAAATCGCGCAGAAAGGCATCGTCGACGCGCTGATAGGGGTGGATTTCGCAATAGACGTTTAGTTCGCGCAGCCGTCGTGCGATCAGCTGCGTGACCTGGCTGCCGAAGTCGATGATCAGAAGGCGCTGGTGTGTCATGGGCAGGCTTTATTGCCAGCCGTGCTGCGGCGCAAGTCTTGGCTGGGGAAGGGGCAGGGGCGGTCGCACAACGGCTTGCGGCGCCTGCCCCTGTTGGCGCAGGCTGGTCCGGTGCTGTCGATGGAGTCTGTCATGCGCCTTGCCCTTTCCTCACTTGCCCTGCCGCTCATTGTCTCGCTTGCCGCCGTTCCGGCGCTGGCCGAGGAAACCGTCCTGACGCTGGATCAGGGCATTGCCGCCACGCTGAACCTGCCCGAGGGCGAGGGGCCGTTTCCCGGCGTCCTGATGCTGCACGGTTTCGGTTCGGTCCGTGACGAGGTCGGCGGCATGTATGCGGCCGAGGCGGCGGCGCTGGCCGAACGCGGCATCGCCTCGCTGCGGATCGATTTCCGCGGTTTCGGCAAATCCGACGGCGACACCGGCGCCCATACCGTCGACCGCCAGAACGAGGATGCCGCCATAGGCCTTGCCGCGCTGGCCGCGACCGCGGGCATCGACCCGGCGCGGATCGGTGTCCTGGGCTTTTCCTTTGGCGGCGGTGCCGCGATCGAACTTGCGGCGGCCAATCCCGATGTGGTGAAATCGCTGGTGGTCTGGTCCTCGGTCGGGGATTACGACACCGATTTCCTGGAAAGCATGGGCCAGGCGACCTTTGACCGCGCCGCGGCCGAGGGCATCGTCGGGCTGGATCTGGGCTGGCGGACCATCGCGCTGAAGAAAGACTTCTTCGATTCGCTGGGCACCCACGACATCCTTGGCGCGCTGGCCACCTATGCCGGGCCGTTCCTGACCATCACCGGCGCCGACGATTACTATGTCCGCTATTCGGCACCGATGGTCGAGGCCGCGGTCGGCGATGCGCAGGCGCTGGTGATCGAGGGCGGCGACCACATCTTCCACGTCTTCGAACCAGAACTGTCCAGCGTCGATCAGGTCGTCACCGTGACGGCCGACCGTTTCGCCGGCTCGCTGTAAGGCGCATGTCGCTTTTCACCGCGAAAGGGCGGAAACGGGCGCAGGTCCGGCATCCGACAGGCTAGACCGGACCTGACCGAAGCGGGAGGGGTGAGGATGGGCGACGTGATCGAGACCGAGGGCCAGGGCCGTCGTTCGCGTGGCGGTGGCGGGGCGGCGCGGCGTGCCGAACGCAGCGCCGTCAGTTTCGAGACGGCGCGCTTCATCACCCGCCAGATCCCGGATTTCGAGATCCTGAACGAAGAAGCGTTGCAGGTCATCGAGCACAACGCCGAAACCGTTCTCGAGGAGATCGGCGTCAATTTCGTCGAAAACCCCGGCGCGCTGGCCCTGTGGCGCGACGCCGGCGCCGACGTGCAGGGCGAACGGGTGCGCATTCCCCGCGGTCTGGCCCGCGCGCTTTGCGCCACCGCGCCCGCCGCCTTTACCCAGCACGCCCGCAACCCCGACCGCAATGTCGAGATCGGCGGCCGCAATCTGGTTCTGGCCCCGGTCTATGGCCCGCCCTTCGTCCGCACCAAAGAGGGCGGCCGCCGCTATGCCACGATCGAGGATTTCCGCAATTTCGTGAAGCTCGGCTACATGTCGAAATGGCTGCACCATTCCGGCGGCACGGTCTGCGAGCCGACCGATGTGGCGGTGAACAAGCGCCATCTGGACATGCTGCACGCGCATATGACGCTGTCCGACAAGCCGTTCATGGGGTCGGTGACGGCGCCCGAACGCGCCGCCGATTCGGTCGAGATGGCGGGGATCCTCTTCGGCAAGGATTTCGTGCAGGCCAATACGGTGATGACCTCGCTCATCAACATCAACTCGCCCCTGACCTTCGACGGCATCATGATGGGTGCGCTCGAGGTCTATGCCCGCAACAATCAGGCGGCGATCATCAGCCCGTTCATCGTCGGCGGCGCCATGGCGCCGGTCAGCGTCGCCGGGACGCTGACGCAGGTTCTGGCCGAGATTCTGGCCGGCGTCGCCTATAGCCAGCTGGTGCGCAAGGGCGCGCCGGTGATCGCCGGGGCCTTTGTCACCTCGATCGACATGAACTCGGGCGCGCCGACCTTCGGCACCCCCGAGGCCAGCCAGATCACCTATGGCGCCGGGCAACTGGTGCGGCGTCTGGGGCTGCCCTACCGCAGCGCCGGGGCGTTTTGCGGGTCCAAGCTGCCCGATGCGCAGGCGGCCTACGAATCGGCCAACAGCCTGAACATGGGGCTGTTGTCGGGCGTGAACTTCATGCTGCACGCCTGCGGCTGGCTGGAAGGCGGGCTGGTGTCCTCCTACGAGAAATTCGTCATGGATGCCGATCAGCTTGGCGTCCTGCACGGGCTGGCCAAGGGTGTCGACCTGTCCGAAAACGGCCAGGCCATGGACGCGATCCGCGAAGTCGGGCCGGGCAGCCATTACCTGGGCAGCGCCCATACCCAGGCCAATTTCAAGAACGCCTTCTGGCGGACCGACCTTCTTGACTACAAGCCGTTCGAGACCTGGGACGAGGAAGGCGCCCGCGACACCGAGGCGCTGGCGGCGATCCGGGTGCAGCGGATGCTGGACACCTACCAGAAACCGGCGCTCGACCCCGCGGTTGCCGAGGCGCTGGACGCCTATGTCGCGCAGAAGAAGGCCGCGGTGCCCGACGCCTTCCTGTAGGGCTACTGTTCGGCCACCAGCGCGCGGGCGACCAGTAGCGACACCGGCACGGCGGCAATCGCGCCGACGCCGGCGGCGATAAGGATCGGCCATAGCGTGTCATAGCCCGACACCAGCGCGGCGATGACGGCCGATCCGGCCAGGGTGGTCGCGATCAGCGAATAAAGGATCGAGGCAAGGCGGAGCATTTCGGACTTCCCGTATTGAAACATGCAGATCGTGTCATGTTTCGATAGGGCGCGCCTTGATGCCGATCAAACCGTGCCCGCCCCGCGGCTGTCACTGCACGGTGATCGTCGTTATATTGTGGACATATCGCGCACCGCGGGTGTCGCCGGGCACCACAAGGCGGAAACCGTCTTCCTCGGGCAGCGGCGCGCCATCGGCTGTCACCGCCAGCAGGATCGGCGCATTGCCGAAATCGGGGTGGATCTCGCCGACCGAGAACACCACGACATAATCGTCGTCGGCGGCCACGGCGATGGTGCGGCGCAGTTCGGCGTTGTGGTCGATCCCCTCCAGCACCCCGGCCGCGTCGAGGATCGGCCACAGGGCGGCGCCGGTGTAGGTGACATGCCGCTCCTCGCCCGAGGACAGGAAGGTGACATCCTGTGTCACCTGCGGCAGCGCGGCAAGGTCGGCCATTGTCAGTTCGGTGGCGGTGATGCCCTCGCCCGACAGGGTGATCTTCGCCTCCTGGGCAAGGACGGGAGTGGCAAGAAGCAGGGCGGCAAGGGTCAGACGGGCAAGCATGGTATCCCTCGATTCGATATGTTCGAAGGAATATTACGCTTTTCGGGCGCCGGGGGAAAGCCGCCCCTGCGCCCGACGCCCGGCACTCACGCCGCCCGCGTAAAGGCCCGCATCTGCCGCGCTTCGCCCATGATGGCGATCAGGATCTCGACATGGCGGGCGACGGAATAATCCGCCGCCTCGGCCAGTCGCTTTTCGTTCAGCACCGTCTCGATCTCGAGCAGGCGCAGGATCGCCACGCCATGGCGCGGCGGCGCCACCACCCCCAGAAGCCGCGGCAGGTGGCTGAGCCGGCTGTAGGTATCGACCCCGAACCGCGCCGCCTGCACCAGAAGCCGCGGGCGGTTCAGGCTGGCGATCATCGACAGGATGTCTTGCATCTGGGTGTCCCTTTCCCGGATCATGGCGTTTTCATGGCGAAGATTGCACAATCTGGGCGTGTGTTGCGCATTGTCGCCAAAGTCAGAACGCTGCGCTGCGCCGTTGTTTATCTTTTGAAAACAATGATGGGGTAGAGGTTCGAAATTTAACATTTCGCTAACCTTCACAACCATAGATTGTATATGGTCACGGCGATCGGGGTGGTGGGCGGCGACGGAATGGCGGGACGGAACGAAAGATCTGGCGGGGCGGCCTTGCCCGATTGGGTGCCGCAGGCGGCGCGCCACTATCTGGCGCATGTCGCGGGCGGCGAACCGATCCGGGCGCTGGCACGGGCGGCGGATGTCCATGCCTCGACCATCCTGCGCCAGGTGCGGCGGTTCGAATCCCTCCGCGACGATCCACTGGTCGATGATGCGCTGCGGCTTCTGGCCGCGCAGATGCCGGGGACCGGAAAGGGACAGGCAGGGATGGACGGGACGGGACAGGGCCGGATGCTGTCGGCGGCACGGATCGAACAGGAGGCGGCGCGAATCCTGCGCCGTCTGGCCGAGGGCGGCACCGTGCTGGCCGTCGCGCGCGAGATGGAGATGGGCGTCGTGGTGCGCGAGGGGCCGGACGGCACGCCGCAACGGCTTGCCACCGTCGAACGCGAGATCGCGCAGGCCATGGCCCTGCAGGACTGGATCGCCTGCGCCGATCCGGCGGCGCGCATCGCCCGTTATGGCATCACCGCGGCCGGGCGGGCAGAGCTGCGGCGGATCCTGTCCGGTCAGACCGGCGGCCCGGGTCTGGCCGAGGCGCCGGCGCGGTTCACCGGCGCCGAACCGGACGAGGATCGCAGCCTGCGCCACATGCGCAGCCTTCTGGGCGACAGCCCGGTGACGGTGCTGGCGCGGCGGGTCGACCGTGGCGGCAAGCCGTTCCTTGGCCGCGATCTGGTCGCGGCGGCGGAACGGCTGCGCGAGGATTTCGAACTGTCGAGCAGCGGACCGCAGCTGACGCAGAACTGGGAGGCGTTCCTGACCGCCGGCACGGCCGCCGCCCCCCGCGGCGGCGACCTGCCGCGCGGGGCGCAGGCGGCGCGCGACCGTCTGGTCGCGGCCCTGTCCGACCTTGGCCCCGGCCTGGCCGACGTCGCCCTGCGCTGCTGCTGTTTCCTCGAGGGGCTTGAGGCCATCGAGGAACGGATGGACTGGTCGGCCCGCTCGGGCAAGATCGTGCTGCGCATCGCCCTGCAACGGCTGCGCCAGCACTATGCCGAAACGCAGGGCAAATACGCGCCGAAGATCGGCTAGGGCTCAGGCGACCACGCCGGCACCGCGGGCGGCCAGCCACAGCGCCAGCGCGCCCAGCCACAGGGCCGCGCTGCGCCGCAGCCAGTGCGGCAAGCCGCCCGGCTGCGCAACCGCCGCGCCCAGCGCCGCCCAGCCGGCCGCGGCAACCACGATTCCGGTCCCGAACAGCGCCAGATGGCCCAGAAGCACCGCCCCCTGCGCCGGCAACAGCACAAGGCCGAAGATCAGCGTCTTGGGGTTCAGCACCGTAGAGACATAGACCCGCTTGCCATCCACCAGCGCCGCCCGGACCCCGGCGACCGGCGGCCGCCACATGCTGACCGCCAGCCACAGCACCCAGCCGGCGGCGGCAAGGCTGATGAGCGTTCGCAGCACGGGCGCGGACCCCAGCAGCGCCTGCCCGATCACCAAGAGCGGCAGGACCGCGGTCAGATAGCCCGCCACCGCGGCCGCAGTCAGCGGCAGCGCCGCACGCCAGCCCCGTTCCGCCCCCGCCAGCGCCAGCAGGACATTGGTCGGTCCCGGTGTCACCAGCAGGACCAGCACGGCAAGGGCAAGTTCGGGCAGCGTCATCATCGCCTCATCAGGACAGGGCGCTTGTCCCATGGTCAAGGGCGGCGGGCCTTGATGCAGGTCAATGAAACGCCAGCGGCCCCCCGCAGGGGGCCGCAGCCGTGGTTCGCTTTGTTGTTTTTTCCCGGCGAACCGACCTGCCGTTACAGCAGGTCGAACCTGTCGTTGTTCATCACCTTGACCCAGGCGGCGACGAAATCGCGGACGAATTTCTCGCGCGCGTCGTCCTGGGCATAGACCTCGGCGATCGCCCGCAGTTGCGAGTTCGAGCCGAACACCAGATCGACGCGGCTGGCCGTCCATTTCACCTCGCCGGTCTTGCGGTCGCGGCCGGTAAAGGACGCTTCCTCGGCCGTGTCCGGGGTCCAGACGGTGGCCATGTCCAGCAGGTTGACGAACCAGTCGTTCGACAGCGTGCCCGGCCGGTTCGTGAAGACGCCGGTCGCAGCCCCGCCATGCGTCGCGCCCAGCGCGCGCAGGCCGCCGACCAGCACCGTCATTTCCGGCGCGCTCAGCCGCATCAGCTGGGCGCGGTCGACCAGCAGCGCCTCGGCCGGGAAGGGCAGGCCGGGGACAAGGTAGTTGCGGAACCCGTCGGCCCGCGGCTCCATCACGTCGAACGAGGCGGTTTCGGTCTGGTCCTGCGTCGCATCGGTGCGGCCGGCGGCAAAGGGCACCTCGACCGCGATGCCCGCCTTGCGCGCCGCCTCTTCGACAGCGGCGCTGCCGCCCAGCACGATCAGGTCGGCCAGCGAGATCGCCGTGCCTTCAGCCGCAAGCGCCGCCTGCAGGCCGGAAAGCGCGTCAAGGACGCGGGACAGTTCGGCCGGCTCATGCGCCGTCCAGCCGTTCTGCGGCGCCAGGCGGATCCGGGCGCCATTGGCGCCGCCGCGCTTGTCCGAGCCGCGGAAGGTCGCGGCCGATTTCCATGCGGTGCCGACCAGATCGGCGGTGGACAGGCCAAGGCCCAGGATCCGCGCCTTGACCGCGGCCAGGGTCGCGGCATCGGGGGCAGGGGCGCTGGCGGCGGGCAGCGGATCCTGCCAGATCAGATCCTCGGCCGGAACCTCGGGCCCGAAATAGCGCGCCTTCGGCCCCATGTCGCGATGGGTCAGCTTGAACCAGGCGCGGGCAAAGGCATCGGCGAACAGGTCGGGGTCTTCCAGGAACCGGCGCGAGATCTTCTCATAGGCCGGGTCCATGCGCAGGGCGATGTCGGTGGTCAGCATCGCCGGCGCATGGCGTTTCGCCGGATCATGCGCATCGGGAACGGTCCCCGCGCCCATGCCATGCTTGGGCGTCCATTGCTTGGCGCCCGCCGGGCTCGTGGTCAGTTCCCATTCATAGCCGAACAGGTTCCAGAAGAAATTGTTGGTCCATTTCGTCGGCGTCGTCGTCCAGATCACCTCGAGCCCCGAGGTGATGGTGTCGCCCCCCTTGCCCGAGCCATGGCGGCTGATCCAGCCAAGGCCCTGATCGGCCAGCCCGCCGGCCTCAGGCTCGCGCCCGACAAGGGCGGCATCGCCCGCGCCATGGGTCTTGCCGAAGGTGTGGCCGCCGGCGATCAGCGCCACGGTTTCCTCGTCATCCATCGCCATGCGGGCAAAGGTGTCGCGGATGTCGCGCGCCGCGGCCAGCGGATCGGGGTTGCCGTCCGGGCCTTCGGGGTTGACGTAGATCAGGCCCATCTGCACCGCGGCCAGCGGGTTTTCCAGGTCGCGTTCGCCGGAATAGCGGCTGTTGGGGTTGTTGGTGGTGGCAAGCCATTCGGTCTCGCTGCCCCAATAGACGGCTTCCTCGGGCTCCCACACATCGGCGCGGCCAGCGCCGAAACCAAAGGTCTTGAAGCCCATCGATTCAAGCGCGACATTGCCGGCGAGGATCATCAGATCGCCCCAGGACAGCGCGCTGCCGTATTTCTTCTTGATCGGCCACAGCAGGCGGCGGGCCTTGTCAAGATTGGCGTTGTCGGGCCAGGAATTGAGCGGCGCAAACCGCTGCTGCCCGGCGCCGGCACCGCCGCGGCCGTCCTGAAGCCGGTAGGTGCCGGCGGAATGCCAGGCCATGCGGACGAAGAGCGGGCCGTAATGGCCGAAATCGGCCGGCCACCAGTCCTGCGAATCGGTCATCAGCGCCCGCAGGTCGGCCTTCAACGCCGGATAGTCCAGCCCGGCAAACGCCGTGCGATAGCTGAACTCGGCGTCCATCGGGTTCGACAGGTCGGAAAAGGCGTGCAGGATGCGCAGGTTGAGCTGGTTCGGCCACCAGTCGCGATTGCCGCGCATGGCGCTGTTGGCGGCGATGGCGGTGCCGCCATGGGCCACCGGGCACTTGCCGCCCTGTTGGGTATCGTTGCCGTCCATGTCATCCTCCGTTCCCGCGCCGGGCGCGGGCTTGGTGTCTGTCCCGGTGTCCGGGTGCTGATTCCGTCTCGGCGCAGTTTCGCCGCAGTCTGGAATAATGAAAAATAGCAATTTCTGGCGTTTGCGATAAGATCGCCTTATGTCGCAGTCATGACCCCGTCGCTGAAACAACTCCGCTATTTCGTCGCCCTGGCCGAAGCCGGGCAGTTCGGCCTTGCCGCCGATCAGGTCCATGTCAGCCAGCCGGCGCTGTCGCTGCAGATCAAGGAGCTTGAGACGGCCTTGGACGCAAGGCTTGTCGAAAGGCTGCCGCGCGGCATCCGCCTGACCCGCGCCGGGGCCGAGGTTCTGGGCCGCGCCCGCCGCATCCTGTCCGAGGTCGAGGATCTGGGCCAGTCGGTGCGCTGGTCGGGCGGGCTGGGCGGGCGGCTGCATCTGGGGGTGATCCCGACCGTTGCGCCCTATCTTCTGCCCGGCGCGCTGACCCGGCTGCGCGCCCGCGACCTGACGCTCGACATCCGCGTGCGCGAGGCGCAGACCGCGGTTCTGGTCGAGGGGCTGCTCAAGGGCAGTCTGGACGCGGTGGTGATCGCCGCGCCTGCCCCGGCCGAGGGCATCGTCGCCGAACCCCTGTTCGAGGACCGCTTCCTGCTGGCCGGATCGGCGCTGCGGATCGAGGGGCTGGCCGGTCGCGCCGAACGGCTGCGGCCGGCAGAGGTGGCGCCCGACCAGCTCCTGCTGCTTGACGAGGGCCATTGCCTGGCCGATCAGGCGCTCGAGGTCTGCGGCATCCGCAGCCGGCGGACGGTCGATCTGGGCGCCTCGTCGCTGTCGACGCTGTCGCGGCTGGTGGCCGAGGGCTTTGGCCTGACGCTGGTGCCGGAACTTGCGGTCCGCACCGAAACCGCCGCGGCGCCGCATCTGGCGCTGTTGCGGTTCCCGGCGCCGGAACCGGCGCGGCAGCTTGTGCTGTGCCGGCGGCAGGGCAGCACCGACGACGGCTGGATGGCCGATCTGGCGCAGATCCTGCGCGCCGCCGGGCAGGAACAGATTGCCGCCGCGGCAGGAAAAGGGGCGCCGCAGCGCCCCTGACCCTTCAGTTGTCGGCGCGGGTCAGGCCCATGCCATACAGCGACCCGGCAATCGCCCCGCCGATCAGCGGCGCGACGATGAACAGCCACAGCTGCGCCAGCGCGGTGCCGCCGGCAAACAGCGCCGGCCCCATGGACCGCGCCGGATTGACCGAGACGCCGGTGATGTTGATGCCGACAAGGTGGATGCCGGCCAGCGTCAGGCCGATGGCCAGCCCGGCAAAGCCCGCGACCGATCCCGGCCCGGTGGCGCCAAGGATCACGGTCACGAAGATGAAGGTCGCCACAGCTTCGAACACGAAGGCGGCCAGAACCGAATATTCGCCCAGATAGCCGGCGCCATAGCCGTTCTGACCGAAACCGCCGGTCCATCCGGCGCTGCCCGAGGCGATGACCCAGATCACCGCCACCGCAACGATGGCACCGACGATCTGCGCGATGACATGGCCGATGAATTCGCCGGTATTCATCCGCCCGGCCACCAGCATGCCCAGCGACACCGCCGGGTTCAGATGCGCGCCGGAAATTGCGCCGATGCCATAGGCGGCCGCGACGATCGACAGGCCAAAGGCCATGGCGATGCCGTGAAAGCCGATCAGGTCGCCCATGAATACGGCCGCGCCGCAGCCGAAGAATACCAGAATGAAGGTACCGATGGCCTCGGCCACCTGTTTCTTGCCCATTTCGGTCTCCGTCCCCTGTTGTCCCCGCGGCATAAGGTCTTGCATGGCTGCCTTGCCGCACTGGCGGTTGTTGCCGCCTGTGACTAGTATAGATCACTGACCGTCAGGATCATGGGAAAAAACCGTGCGCGATCTCAGGCTTCCCGAAGAACGCCATCCGGAGAAGGCGCATCGCGCCGACAATCCGCAGCCGAAAAAGCCGTCGTGGATCCGGGTCAAGGCCCCGACGTCGGAGGGCTACAAGAGCACGCGCGACATCCTGCGCACCAACCGCCTTGTCACCGTCTGCGAAGAGGCGGGTTGCCCGAACGTCGGCGAATGCTGGTCGCAGGGCCATGCCACGATGATGATCATGGGCGAGATCTGCACCCGCGGCTGCACCTTCTGCAATGTCGCGACCGGCCGCCCGCAAAGCCTTGACGCATTCGAGCCGGGGCGCGTCGCCGATGCAGTCAAAAAGCTGGGCTTGAACCATGTCGTGGTGACCTCGGTCGACCGCGACGATCTGGCCGATGGCGGGGCCGAACATTTCGCCATGACGATCCGCGCCATCCGCCGCCATTCGCCCGCCACCACGATCGAGGTTCTGGTGCCCGATTTCCTGCGCTGCGGCCCCGAGGCGCTGGAAACCGTCGTCGCCGCGAAACCGGACGTGTTCAACCACAACCTTGAAACCGTCCCCGGCCTTTACCCCGAGGTGCGGCCCGGCGCGCGCTATTTCCATTCGCTGCGGCTGCTGCAACGGGTCAAGGAACTTGACCCCGCCATGTTCACCAAATCCGGCATCATGGTCGGCCTGGGCGAGGACCGGCAGGGCGTGCTTCAGGTGATGGACGACATGCGCTCGGCGGATGTCGATTTCATGACCATCGGCCAGTATCTGCAGCCGACGCCGAAACACCATGCGGTGCGCAGCTTCGTCACGCCCGAGGAATTTGCCGATTACGAACGCACGGCGCGGTCCAAGGGATTCCTGATGATCTCGGCCACGCCGCTGACCCGGTCGTCCTATCACGCGGGCGAAGATTTCGCCGCCCTGCGCGCGGCGCGGCTGGAACGGCTGGGCCGGGCGTAAGGGCCCCCCGTCAGGGCGCCGCCGTCTCGACCGGCGGCAGTGCCTGCAGATAGGCGGCAATGGCCAGCCGGTCGCTTTCGGGCAACTGGCTGATGCCGGCGATCACGTCGACCATCGACCCGCCCGCCGAATCGAAATCGGGGGTGAAGCCCGATTGCAGGTAGGCGGCGATGCCGGCGGTATCCCAGTGCAACGCGGCCGGGGTGATGTTGGGGATCCGCCCCTCGCCGTCGGGGTTCGGCCCGCCCGACAGCCAGCGCCCCCGGTCCAGCCCGCCCAGCAGGTTGCGCGGCGTATGGCATTCGGCGCAATGGCCCAAAGCCTCGACCAGATAGCGGCCGCGTTCCAGTTCGGGGGTGGCGGCGCTGTTCAGCGCCCAGTCGTCGGCGGCCGGCACGAAGAGGATCTTCCAGCCGCCCAGCGCGCGGCGGATGTTGAAGGGAAATCCCACCTGATGCGGCTGGCTGGGCGTGGCATCGGCCGGCAGCGTGCGCAGATGCGCGATCAGATCGGCCATGTCCTGCGCCGTCATCGCGCGATAGGCTGTATAGGGCAGGGCGGGATAGAGATGTTCGCCCTCGCGCCCGACACCGCGCATCACCGCATCGGCGATCTGCATGTCGGTCCAGCCGCCAAGGCCATGATCGGCGTCGGACGAGATGTTCGGCGCAAGGAAGGTGCCAAAGGCCGTGGCAAAGCTGCGCCCGCCCGGCAGGACCGTGCGGTCCTGCGATCCGGGCGCCATGTGGCAGCCGGCACAGCCGGCAGCGGCAAAGACCTGCGCGCCACGGGCGGCATCCGGCGTCACCTCGGCAAGGAAATCCGCCGGCAGAGGCCGCGCGGCGGTCAGGAACCACCCCGCGACCCCGGCCGCGATCAGCACTAGGGCGATTCCGCGCAGCAAGGCCGGGTCAATCCTGCGCGCGATAGGCCTGATGGCAGGCGCCGCAGGCGCCGCCCAGGGCCTGCATCGCGCCCTGAAGGCTGGCCAGATCGGCGCCGGCGGCCGTGGCCATCGCCGCGGCGGCATCGTTCAGGGCGCCGACCTTGGCCGCCACGTCCTCGATGTTCTGGAACAGCTCGGGCTTGGCATGGGTGCCCTCGACCTCGCCCATCGCGGTGCCGGGCAGCCAATAGGACGACTGGTCGATCGAGGACAGGGCGACAAGGTTGTTGGCCGCGGCGGTGGCGGCGGCCGCATCATAGGGGACATTGCCCTGCGCCATGCCGCCCAGCGTCATCAGGTTGAACTGGAACAGGAACATCTGGCTTTGCCGTGCCTGCACCGCGGCTTGCAGCGGGTCCATGCCCTGTGCGGCAACGAAGGTCGTCAGGACGGCCGCTGCCGTTGCGGCAAGGGCGGCGGTTTTCGGCAAGCGGCGCATGGGCTTGACTCCCTCGAGTGTGAATGGCGCTTGGCCCGAGGTTACGCCACACTGGCCGCAACGCCACCGTGAATTTGCGCAGAGGCCATCGCGATCCATGCACAGCCCCGACAGCGGCCCGCCCCTTCGCGCAAACTGGGATGACCTGCGCTATGTCCTTGCCGTGGCCGAGCATGGCTCGGTCAGTGCCGCGGCGCGGGCGCTTGGCGTCAACCATGCCACGGTGCTGCGCCGCATCGCCGCCTTTGAAGAGGCGCATGGCGCACCGATCTTTGACCGCGGGCCGCAGGGCTATGCCGTGCCGCCCGACCGGCTGCGGGTGATCGAGGCCGCGCGCGAGGCCGCCGCCGCCATCGACACCGTCAACCGGCTGATCCGCGGCGCCGAGGCGCAGATCACCGGCACCCTGCGCATCACCTCGACCGATTCGCTCTGCCTCGCCGTCCTGCCCGAGATTGTCGCCGGATTGCAGGCGGCCTCGGCCGGGCTGCGCATCGATCTTGTCAGCACCAATGCCCATCTCGACCTTGGCCGGCTTGGCGCCGACATCAGCGTGCGGCCGGCGCTGCGGTTGCCCGACGACATGCGCGGCGAACAGGCCGGTGTGCTGGGCTTTGCCGTCTATGCCGCCCCCGGCGCGCCCGGGACCTGGCTGGGCCTGCGCGGCGCGCTGCAACGGGCCGCCGTCGGGCCGCTGGTCGATGGCGAGACCGGCGCCGGATCCGACAGTTTCGTCGTGCTGCGCGAACTGGCGGCGCAGCGGCTGGGGCGCGCCGTCCTGCCCTGCTGCCTTGGTGAACCCGACCCGCGGCTGCAACGGATCGACGCCGGACTTGACCTGCCGCTGGTGCCCCTGTGGGTGGCAAGCCACCCCGACCTTGCCGACAGCCCGCGGCTGTCGCGGCTCCGCCGGCGGATCGTCCGCGCTTTGCGCGACCGCGCCGCCCTGATCGCCGGGCCTATGGCCTGACCCCGCGCACGCGTTCGGCCCGCAGCCAGTCGGGCCACAAGCCGGCGGCCTCTATGGCCACAAGGGCAATGCAGATCGCCACGACCACCAGCCCCGTGACCACCAACCGCCCCGACGGGGGATGCCGCGCCAGCCGCGCCATGCGCAGGAACAGGCGCGACAGATCCATCAGGTGAACCGCACCGCGCCGATGAAGGGCAGGTTGCGGTTGCGCTGCGCATAGTCGATGCCATAGCCGACGACAAAGGCATCGGGGATCGAGAATCCGATCCAGTCGGCCTTGAAATCGACCTCGCGCCGCGACGGCTTGTCCAAAAGCGCGATGGTGCGCAGCTTGCGCGGGGCCCGCGTCGCCAGATAATCCGTGACCTTCGACAGGGTGTGGCCGGTGTCGACGATATCCTCGACCACCAACACGTCGCGCCCCTCGATCCGGCCGCGCAAGTCCTTGAGGATGCGGACCTCGCGGCTGGATTCCATGGCATCGCCATAGGACGACGCCTCGAGGAAATCGACCTCGATCGGCAGGTCGACCTCGCGCACCAGATCGGCGATGAACACGAACGATCCGCGCAGCAGGCCGACGACCACCAGCTTGTCGGTGCCGGCATATTCGCGCTCGATCTCGCGCGCCAGATCCTCGATCCGGGCGGCAATCGCCTTGGCCGAGATCAGCTGGTCGATGACATAGGGTTTATCGGGCACTGGCGCATTCTCCTCGCAAGACGCTAGGCGACGGCGTTCCTTCGCGCTAGTCTGGCGGCATTTCAAGGGAGTATTGCCATGCGCGCGATTGCCGCCGCCTTTTTGCTGTGCGCCGCACTGGCCGCGCCGCTGCCTGCCCAGACACCTGACCAGACGCCGGACCTTGACGCGCAGGTCGCCGCCGCGCGCGAGGTCTTTGTGGCCGGCGACCATGCCGCCGCGCTGGCCGTGCTGAAACCCGCGGCCGAGGCCGGGCACATGCGGGCGCAGAACATCGTCGCCTCCGCCTATCAGTATGGCAACGGCCTGCCCGTCGATGCGGCCCTGGCGCAGGATTTCTTCACCCGCGCCGCGGCGCAGGGCTATCCTCCGGCGATGCACAATCTGGGCGTGCTGTTCGAAATGGGGATGCCGGGCCTTGCCCCCGATCCCGCATTGGCCCGCGACTGGTATGCGCGCGGCGCCGCGCTCGACTATCCGCCGGCGATTGGCGGCCTTGGCGTGCTGCTCCACGGCGGAATTGGCGGGGCGGCGGATCCGGCGCGGGCGCTGATCCTGTTCCGCCGCGGCGCCGAGATGGGGGATCCGGTCTCTCTCGAATGGCTGGCCTACATGACCGGCGAAGGCGAAGCCGGGCTGACCGCCGACCTTGCCGAATCGCGCCGGCTTTACACCATCGCCGCGATGCTGGGCCGCAGCTATGCGCAGAACCGGCTGGGCGAGATGATGGAGCGGGGCGAGGGCGGCGCCCGCGATGTGGTGGCCGCCGTCGCGCAATACCGGCAGGCGGCGCAAAGCGGTTTCGCCTATGGCGCCATCAACGCCGCCTGGGCGATCACCGAAAATCCCGACCTGTTCGCCGACCAGATCGAGGGCCTGGCCTGGTGCTTCTGGGCGCTGGAACACGCCCCGGCCGAAGAGGCGGCAGAGTATCGCCCCGCCTGCAACGACCTTGCCGGGGGCTTTAGCGAAACCGACCGGCGCGCCGCCGAAAAGCGCGCCGAAAGCCTGTGAGTGGAGACCAGCCATGCGCCTGTTGACCGCCGCCCTGTGCCTTGCCCTTCTTGCCGCGCCGGCCGACGCGCAAGAGGTTGACGATTATCACCTGATGGACCTGACGCAACGCTTCAACGCCGGCGACTATTCCGTCCTGCCCGAGGCGCAGACCCTTGCCGATGCCGGGGTGCCGCGGGCGATGTTCGTCATCGCGGTGGCGCATCTCTACGGCCAGGGCGTGCCGCAGGACCACCCCGCCGGCGTCGACTGGCTGACGCGCGCCGCCGAGGCCGGCTTTCCCCGCGCCATGGTGACGCTGGGCCGGGCGTGGCACAACGGCTGGTATGACCTGACCCGTGATCCCGACAACGCCCGTCTGTGGCTGGAACGCGCTGCCGCGCTTGACACGCCCGAGGCTTTCGGGGCGCTGGGGAAGATCTGGCAATGCGGCTCCTGCGGCCCGGTCGACCCCGCCCGCGCCGAGATGCTGTACCGCCGCGGCGTCACCCTGGGCGATACCGAGTCGATGGTCGGGCTGGGGCGGATGCTGACCGCCCCCGGCCAGCTTGAGGAAGCGCGTGCGCTGTTTCGCCGCGCCGCTCTGGCCGGCAATGTCGAGGGCGCGTGGCGCTGGGGCGGCATGGCGCGCGACGGGCTGGGCGGGGCGCGGGATCCGGCCGCCGCGCGCGAAGGCTTCGTCATCGCCGCTGCCGCCGGCAACGCCAGCGCCGCCCTCGATCTGGCCTATCTATTGCGCGAATACCCCGACCTTGCCCTGTCGCCGACCGAGGCGCTGGTCTGGTGCCTGCGCGGCCGGGCCGTAGCGACCGAGGCGCTTTTGACCGAAACCACGGCGCTGTGCGACAGCCTGTCCGCCGGCCATTCCGCCGCCGATCTCAAGGCCGCCGCGGCCGAGGCTGCTGCACCGCCTTGAAATCCGCCGGCAAGGGGGCGACATGGGGCCTGCAAGTCGGGAGGCCCCATGCCGCAGCACAGCGAGACGCGATTTCTGCCTTATCCTGCGCGAGGAATGTATGATCTGGTGGCCGATGTCGCCGCCTATCCGCAATTCCTGCCATGGACGGCTGCGGCGCGGGTCCGCTCGGTGACCGATCAGGGCGACCATCAGGTGATGCTTGCCGACCTCGTGGTGTCGTTCAAGGTGTTCCGCGAAAGTTTCGGCAGCCGGGTGACTTTGTGGCCCGCCGATCTGCGCATCGACACCGAATACCTCGACGGGCCGTTCAGCCGCATGGAAAGCCGCTGGCAGTTCCGCGACCGGGACGGCGGCTGCGATGTCGATTTCGCGGTGGATTTCGAATTCCGCAACCGCCTGCTTGCCGGCGCCGCGGGGCTGTTCTTCAACGAGGCGATGACCCGGATCGTGCGTGCCTTCGAAGCGCGGGCGAAACAGCTTTACGGCTGACGCCGGTTTCCGCGCGGAAACCGGGACAGAGCCCGCGCGGGCTCTGGTCACGGATCGCGCGCGCGATCCGTCTCGTTCAAGGCCCGCGTCAGCATGTCCAGCGCGTGGTCCCGCGCCGCAATCCGCACCTGCGCCCGCCCGATGGCTCCGAACTCCACGGTCTCGGTCCTGACGCCGGTGCCGGTGGCAAGGCCGAAACAGACCCGCCCCTCGGGCTTGAACTCGGATCCGCCCGGCCCGGCGATGCCGGTGGTGGCGACCGCGACCTGGGCCGCGGACCGCGCGAGCGCGCCCGCCGCCATCTCGGCCGCCACCTCCTCGCTGACGGCGCCATGGGCGGCAAGGGTTTCCGGCCGCACCCCCAGCATCGCCACCTTGGCGGCGTTGGAATAGGTGACAAAGCCGCGGTCGAACACCGCCGAGGATCCCGCCACATCGGTGATCGCGGCGGCAACCATGCCGGCGGTGCAGCTTTCGGCGGTGGCGATCATCGCCCCGCGGGCCAGCGCCAGCCGCAGGATGTCATCGGCACGCATCTCAGCCCATCATCGGTTGCAAGAGCATGTGGTAAAGCCCGGCCAGCACCACCGAGACCAGACCCGCGAACAGCCCCGCCCACAGGTCGTCGGCCATGACGCCAAGGGCATCGCCGCGGCGGTCGGCGCGGCCGACCAGCCAGGGTTTCCAGATGTCGAACAGGCGGAAGGCGAGGAAGGGCACGACATAGCCGGGCCAGGCGGCCAGCAGGTCGGCGCCATGCCGCGCCAGCGGGATGACGGTAAAGCTCATCGCCAACCATTGCCCGGCGAATTCGTCGACCACGATTTCGGCAGGGTCGCTGTCGGCCTGTCCGGCAATCGCCCGCGGCACCGCCCAGATGCCCAGGATCGTCGCCAGTGCCGCCAGAACCGGCACCGCCCACCACAGCCCCGCCTGATACAGCGCCACCCCCACCGCCACCGCAATCGCCGAGGCCCAGGTGCCCGGCGCCGGGCGCAGATGGCCCACGCCCAGCACGGTGACCACGGCGCGGATCACGCCTGCACCAGGGTCGCGGTGGCAAGGGCCGCGATCCCCTCGCGCCGGCCGGTAAAGCCCAGTTCCTCGGAGGTGGTGGCCTTGACGCTGATCCGGCCGGCGTCGATGCCGGTGATCCGCGCCAGCGTGTCCCGCATCGCCGCCGCATGCGGGCCGATCTTCGGCGCCTCGCAGATCAGCGTCACGTCGCAATGCGTGATGCGAAAGCCGCGGTCGCGGGCAAGGGCGGCGGCATGGGCCAGGAAGATCTCGCTTGCCGCACCCTTCCATTGCGGGTCCGAGGGCGGGAAATGCCGGCCGATATCGCCTTCGGCCAGCGCGCCATAGATCGCATCGGTCAGGGCATGCATGCCGACATCGGCATCGGAATGGCCGACAAGGCCATGGGAATGCGGGATTTCCACGCCGCACAGCCAGACGCTGCCCCCCGGTCCGAAACGATGCACGTCGAAACCGTTGCCGGTGCGGATATCCAAGGCGGCCCCCAAAATGCGTTCCGCCCGGGCGAAATCGCCGGGCAGGGTGATCTTCAGATTGTCCTCGTCGCCGGGGACGATGGCAACCGGCCATCCTGCCGCGCGGGCGACCTCGACATCATCCGCCGCCTCGCCCTGAAAGGCGCGATGCGCGGCAAGGATGGCGTCGAAGGCAAAACCCTGTGGCGTCTGCGCGCGGTAAAGGCCGGCGCGATCCACGGTCCCCGTCACGATGCCGCCGGCGCCGCGCCACAGGGCATCGGTCACCGCCAGGGCCGGCGCCACCGCCGGGGCGGTGTCCAGTGCGTCAAGAACCCGCCGGACCAGCGCCGCCGTCACCAGCGGCCGCGCCGCATCATGGATCAGCACGCAGGCCGGCGCGTGCGGCACCAGCGCCTCGAGCCCGGCGCGCACGCTTGCGGCCCGGGTCGCGCCGCCCGCGACCGTGATCAGCCCGTCGCGCGGCGCCAGCAGGTGCCGGTCGTCGGGATGCAGCACCACGACAAGGGGCCCCAGCCCCGGCAAGTCCAGCGCCGCGATCGTCCGGTCAAGGACGCGGCGGCCGGCAAGTTCCTGCCATTGCTTGGCAATTTCGCCCCCGGCGCGGCTGCCGCGGCCGGCGGCGACGATGATGACGGCTGTGGACATGACCCGACCCCTGTTGCCGCGCCTGATTAGGCCCTGTGCCGGACTTGCGCAAATCCTTCGTTTCCGCGCGCCGGACTGCCTGAAAAACAGGCAGTTGCCGAAAACCGGGCAGGCTCTGCGGCTGTGGCATTGTGGCAGGTGCCGCCGCCGCATAGATCAGGGCCATGCGCGCAATTTCCGGGCAAATGAACACAGACAGGGCAGGCGCCCCCGCTTTGCCGGGGCGCAGCGACCTTGCGCCGGTGGTCCTCGCGCCGCTTTCGGGCATCACCGACCTGCCGTTCCGCCGCCTTGTCGCCCGTTTCGGCGCCCGCTGGGTGGTGTCCGAAATGGTGGCGGCGGGCGAACTGATCGCGGCGCGGCCGGGCAGCCGCGAACGCGCGGAACTGGGCCTGGACCAGGCGCATACCGCCGTGCAACTGGCCGGCCGCGACCCGGCGCCGATGGCCGAGGCGGCGCGGATGGTCGCGGGGCAGGGCGCCCGGATGATCGACATCAACATGGGCTGCCCGGCGCGCAAGGTCACCGGCGGGCTGTCCGGATCGGCGCTGATGCGCGACCTTGACCATGCCGAGCGGATCGTCGCTGCGGTGGTCGGGGCCGTCGATGTGCCGGTCAGCCTCAAGATGCGGCTGGGCTGGGATGAGGGGCAGCGGAACGCCGCCGATCTTGCCGCCCGGGCCGAGGGGGCGGGCGTGGTGCTGGTCACCGTCCATGGCCGCACCCGCTGCCAGTTCTATGAGGGTCGTGCCGACTGGGCGGCGATCCGCGCGGTGAAACAGGCGGTGCGGATCCCGGTGATCGCCAATGGCGACATCACCGATACCGCGACGGCGCGGGCCGCGCTTGCCGCCTCGGGCGCCGATGCAGTGATGGTCGGGCGCGGCGCGCAGGGGGCGCCCTGGCGCCTGGCGCAGATTGCCGCCGGTCTGGACGGCGCCACGCCGCCGGAAACGCCCGTGGGCGGCGATCTTTTCGACATCGTGTCCGAGCATTACGAGGCGATGCTCACCTTCTATGGCACCCATCTGGGCCAGCGCGTCGCCCGCAAGCATCTGGGCTGGTATATGGACCGCGCCGCCACGCCGGCGGATCTGCGGCAGCGGATCGTCACCGGCACGCCGCAGGACGTGCTGCACCTGATCCCCGCCGCCCTTGGCCTGCGGCCGGAGGCGGCATGATCCTTGATACTGCGCTCTGGTCGTCGCTGCCGGTCCCGGCGCTGCTGATCGCGCCCGACGACACCATCGCCGACATGAATCCGGCGGCCGAACTGTTCCTCAACCTCTCGGCGCGGGTCGTGCGTGGCCAGCCGGTCTGGGACCGCGTCCTGGTCGATGTGGCGCTCGAGGCCGCCTATGCCCGCACCCGCGACAACAGCTCGTCGCTGTTCGTCAACGATGTCGATGTCGGTTCGTTCGAACGGCCGCCGATGCAATGCAACCTTCAGATCGCGCCCCTGCAGGGGTCGGGCGGCCATATGCTGCTGATGATCTCGCCCCGCGACATCGCCAGCCGGATGACCCAGAACGCGTCCAGCGGCAAGGCGGCGAAATCGGCCATCGGCATGGCCGAAATGCTGGCCCATGAGATCAAGAATCCGCTGGCCGGGATCACCGGCGCGGCACAGCTTCTGTCGATGGAACTGTCAGGCGCCGATCTGGAATTGACCGACCTCATCGTCGAGGAATCGCGGCGGATCGTGAAACTGCTGGAACAGGTCGAGCAATTCGGCAACCTGCGCCCCCCCGCGCTGCGGGCGGTGAATATCCACGACATCCTTGACCGGGTGCGGACCTCGGCCTCGGTCGGGTTCGGCGCGCATATGATGTTCATCGAGGATTACGATCCGTCGCTGCCGCAGGCCCATGCCGACCCCGACCAGTTGCTGCAGGTGTTCCTCAACCTTGTGAAGAACGCCTGCGAGGCGGGCCGCACCGGCGGCACCATCCGCCTGCGCAGCTTCTATGACACCTCGCTGCGCCTGCGCCGCACGGACGGCACCAGCGCCCGGCTGCCCCTGCAGGTCGAGGTGGTGGATGACGGGCCGGGCCTGCCGCCCGACATCGCCGCGGACGTGTTCGAACCCTTCGTTTCCGGGCGCGAGAACGGCACCGGCCTTGGCCTTGCGCTGGTGTCGAAACTGATCGGGGACATTGGCGGCTGGATTTCGGTTGAATCGCAGCCCGGCCGCACCGTCTTTCGCGTCTCGCTGCCCATCGCCCCCCAGGAAACTGACCAGCCGGAGAAAGCCTGAGCCATGGACGGAACCGTTCTTGTAGCCGACGATGACCGCACCATCCGCACCGTGCTGACCCAGGCCCTGATGCGGGCGGGCTGCAAGGTGCATGCCACCTCGTCGCTGGTGACGCTGATGCGCTGGGTGGAAGAGGGCAAGGGCGATCTGGTGATCTCGGATGTCATCATGCCCGACGGCAACGGATTGCAGCAACTGCCGGAGATCGCCCGCGCCCGGCCCGGCCTGCCGGTGATCGTGATTTCGGCGCAGAACACGATCATGACGGCGATCCAGGCGGCCGAGGCCGAGGCCTTCGACTATCTGCCGAAACCCTTCGACCTGCCCGACCTGATGAAACGCGCCGCCCGCGCGCTCGAGGTCAAGCGGCGGGTGACACCCTTGCGCGGCACGGCCGAACCGCGCGGCGACGACCTACCGCTGGTCGGGCGCACGCCGGCAATGCAGGCGCTGTATCGTCTTGTCGCGCGGGTGATGAACACCACGCTCCCGGTCCTGATCACCGGCGAATCGGGCACCGGAAAATCGCTGATCGCCAAGGCGATCCACGATTTCTCTGACCGGCGCAGCCTGCCTTTCGCCACCGTCACCGCCGCCGACCTTGGCAATGCCGACGGCGCCGCCGCCCTGATGCAGCGCGCCCGCGGCGGTTCGATCCTGCTCGACGAGGTGTCCGACCTGAACGAGGACGCGCAGGCGCGCATGGTGCGGATGCTTGACCAGATGGGCGACAATGCGCCGCGGGTCATGGCGACCTCGCGCACCGATCTGGCGCAGCGGATGGAGGCCGGGACCTTCCGCGAGGATCTGTTCTATCGCCTTGGCGGCGTCAGCATCGCCGTGCCCGCCCTGCGCGAACGGGTCGACGACATCCCGCTGCTCGCCGGGCATTTCCTGGCCCGGGCCGAACGCGAGGGGCTGCCGCTGCGGCGGCTGTCGCCGGGCGCGCTTGACCTTGTGCGCAGCTATTCCTGGCCCGGCAATGTGCGGCAACTGGAAAACGCCATCCGCCGCCTTGTCGTCACCGCGCCCGAAGAAGAGATCAGCCGTGCCGAGGTCGAGTCGGTGCTGGGCAACCAGCCGGCGATGGAGCCGTTGCGCGGCGTGGGCGAGGGCGACAAGCTGATGGCATCGGTCGCGCGGCACCTGCGGCGTTACTTCGACCTGCACGGCGGGATGCTGCCGCCGCCCGGCCTGTACAACCGGATCCTGCGCGAGGTCGAGATTCCCCTGATCGAGATCGCGCTGGATGCCACCGGCGGGAACCAGGCCAAATGTGCCGACCTTCTTGGCATCAACCGCAATACCTTGCGCAAGAAGATCACCGATCTGGATATTCGCGTGACACGGCGGCGCAAGTTGATGTAATGCTGCAACAGGACCGTGACTGAATCGCCGCAAGGCGGCGGGGGACGGACCGGCGGAACAGGGGCGCAAAGTCCCGGCAGCAGAGGCACGACAAGTGCGGTGGTCCCTATCGGGGAGGTGGATCGCGCGGCTTGACCGCTGGCGGCGGCAGAGGCGCGTTCAGACGGCGGCGACGATCGCGCTTGTCCTTCTGGGGCCGGTGCTGGTCGGGCTGACCTTTACCGTGCTGCGGCCTCTGGGCGAGGGGACCGGGGCCGCGGCCCTGCGCGTCGTGCTGCTGGCCGATCTGGTCTATGTTCTGGTCGTCGCCTCGCTGGTGATGACCCGTGTGGCGCGGATGATCGCCGCGCGGCGCGCACGCTCGGCCGGTTCGGCGCTGCACCTGCGGTTGACCGGGGTGTTCACCCTGCTGGCGCTGCTGCCGACGATCATCGTCGCCATCTTTGCCGTGGTGACCATCAATGTCGGGCTGGAGGGCTGGTTTTCCGACCGGGTGCGCAACGTTCTGGGTGCCTCGCTTGCCGCCGCGCAGGCCTACGAGGACGAACACCGCCAGGAATTGTCGCGCGACGGGCTGGGGCTCGCGGCCTGGCTGGACCTGCAGCAGACCGCGTCGGAAATGTCGGATGGCGGGGTGCGGCAGGCGCTTGCCCGGGTGCAGCCGCAGATCGAACGCGGCCTGACCGAGGCCTTCGTGCTGGACGGCACCGGCGACATCCGCGCCCGCGGCGCCCGGTCCTACGAGTTCGACTACGAACATCCCGCCGCCGCCGATTTCGTCACCGCCCGCGCCGAGGGCATCACCATCATCGAGGACTACGCCAACGACGAATTCCGCGCCCTGATCCCGCTGACCGCCTTCGCCGACCGCTTCCTCTATGTCACCCGGTCGGTCGATGGCGAGATCCTGTCGCTGCTGGACGAGACGCAGGAGACGGTGGATCTCTATCAGCAACTCGAACGCGAGCGCGGGCGCCTTCTGTTCGAGTTCGGTTTGCTTTACATAGGCTTCGCCGTCATTCTCAATCTTGCGGCAATCTGGTTGGGCCTGTGGTTCGCCGAACGGCTGTCTCGGCCCATCGGCCGGCTGGTCGCGGCCAGCCAGCGCGTCGGCTCTGGCGACCTTGACGTGCGGGTGCCCGAGGCGGACGGCGATGACGAGATTGCCCAGCTTGGTTACAACTTCAACAAGATGACAGGCGAACTTCGCGCACAACGTGAAGAGCTGATCGAGAACACCCGTGCCATCGAACTGCGGCGCCGGCTGTTCGATTCCGTCCTGTCGTCGGTCACATCCGGCGTGGTCGGGCTGGATGCCGAGGGGCGCGTCACCTTCGTCAACCGTTCCGCCGAACGGCTGCTGTCGATGACCGGGGCCGAGGCGTCGGATTACATCTCGGTCGCGGTTCCCGAATTCGGCCCGCTGTTCGCCCGGATGCGCGCCGGGGGCGAGGTGGCCCAGGATCAGGTGAACCTGCTGCGCGGCGGCAAGCAGGAAAGCCTGCTGGTGCGCATGGCGCCGCGGATGAACGACCAGGGCGCGCTGGAAGGCTATGTCGTGGCCTTCGATGACGTCACCGATCTGGTCGGCGCGCAGCGCATGGCCGCCTGGGGCGATGTCGCCCGCCGCATCGCGCATGAGATCAAGAACCCGCTGACTCCGATCCAGCTTTCGGCCGAACGGATCCGGCGCAAGTTCGGGCCGCGGGCAGGCGATGACCTCGATTCGCTGGAACAGATGACCGATGTCATCATCCGCCAGACCAACGACCTGCGCCGCATCGTCGACGAGTTCTCCAAATTCGCCCGGATGCCCGAACCCGAACGGGCCGAGACCGATCTGGTCGCGATCCTGCGCGCCGCGGTCACGCTGCAAGAGGCGGGCCAGCCCGGCGTGCGCTTCCGTGCCGACCTGCCAACGGGGCCGATCATCGCCGATGTCGATGCCACCATGATCGGGCAGGCGCTGACCAATCTTATCAAGAACGCCGGCGAAGCCACGGAAAGCCTTGTGGAAAAGGGCGCGCCTGCCGGCTATCGCCCGGAAATCCGCATCAGCCTGACCACGGGCGAGCGGCGGGCACGGATCACCGTCGCCGACAACGGCATCGGCCTGCCGGTCGACCGGGCGCGGCTGTTTGAACCCTATGTGACGACACGGGAAAAGGGCACCGGCCTGGGCCTGCCCATCGTCAAGAAGATCATCGAGGAACATGGCGGCACCCTCGCGCTTGAGGATGCGGCGGTGTTCGACGGCAACAGCCATGCCGGGGCCATGGCGGTCATCACCCTGCCGGTGACGCCCGCCGCCGCACCCCCGGCCGACAGGGCAGCGTGAGGAGGACCAGTTGGGCGACATCCTGATTACCGACGACGAACGCGACATCCGCGAACTCATCTCGGACATTCTCAAGGACGAGGGGTTCACGACGCGGCTGGCCGGCAATGCCGACCAGTGCATGGCCGAGATCGCCCGAGAGGTGCCGTCGCTGATGATCCTCGACATCTGGCTGAAGGACAGCCGGATGGACGGGATCGACATCCTCAAGACGGTGAAGCGCGAACATCCCGAGGTGCCGATCATCATCATCTCGGGCCATGGCAACATCGAGATCGCGGTGGCGGCGATCAAGCAGGGCGCCTATGACTTCATCGAAAAGCCCTTCAATATCGACCAGTTGCTGGTCGTCATCCGCCGCGCGATGGAAACCTCGCGGCTGCGGCGGGAGAATGCGGCGCTGAAACGCGGCGACCGGGCGCCGTCCGACATGCTGGGCGACAGCGGCGCCTTCCGCACCCTGCGCGGGCAGCTCGACAAGGTGACGAAATCGAACGGCCGGGTGATGCTGACCGGCCAGCCCGGCGCCGGCAAGGAAACCGCCGCGCGCTATATCCACGCCAATTCCGCCCGCTCGGCCGCGCCCTTCATCACGGTCACTTCCGCGTCCATCGCGCCGGACCGGATGGAGGAGGTGCTGTTCGGCCGCGAGACCCCGGGCAAGGGCGTTGAAAAGGGGATGCTGGAACAGGCCCATGGCGGGGTGATCTATTTCGACGAGGTGGCGGACATGCCCCTTGGCACCCAGTCCAAGATCCTGCGCGTGCTGGTCGACCAGTCGTTCCAGCGCGTCGGCGGCACCGACAAGGTGCAGGTCGACCTGCGCGTCATCTCGTCCACCACGCGCGACCTTGCCGCGGCCATCCAGCGCGGCACCTTCCGGCAGGAACTGTTCCACCGGCTGAACGTGGTGCCGATCCATGTCCCCAGCCTCGAGGACCGGCGCGAGGATATTCCGCTGCTCGCCGATCATTTCATCGCCGAACTGAACCGGGCTCAGGGCCTGCCCCTGCGCAAGCTGGCCGAGGATGCGCGGGCGCTGCTGCAGACCATGCTCTGGCCCGGCAACGTGCGGCAGTTGCGCAACGTGATGGAACGGGTGCTGATCCTGGGCGAGGCGCAGGGCGAGATCACCGCCCGCGAACTTCCCTCGGTCGAGGAGGCGCCCACCGACGAGGGCCGCGTCGTCCTGTCGGGCGGGCTGGCGACGCTGCCGCTGCGCGAGGCGCGCGAATTGTTCGAACGCGAATACCTGCTGACCCAGATCAACCGTTTCGGCGGCAACATCAGCCGCACGGCCAGTTTCGTCGGCATGGAACGCAGCGCGCTGCACCGCAAGCTGAAAAGCCTGGGCGTGGTCACAGGTGCGAAAAGCGGTGGCCGCGTGGCCTGGATCGACGAGGACAGCTAGATGAAGGTCATCATCTGCGGCGCCGGCCAGGTCGGCTGGCAGATCGCGCGCCATCTGTCGGGCGAGATGAACGACGTCACGGTGGTCGACACCGATGCCGACCTGATCCGCCGCGCGACCGAGGCGCTGGACGTCACCGGCATCACCGGCTTTGCCAGCCATCCCGATGTGCTGGATCGCGCCGGCGCCGCCGATGCCGACATGATCATCGCCGCGACCCATTCGGACGAGGTGAACATGGTCACCTGCCAGATGGCCCATGCGGTGTTCGGCATCAACCGCAAGATCGCCCGGCTGCGGGCGAAATCCTATCTCGACGCCATATCCGAGGGCCGGTTCAACAACGACCTCCTGCCGGTCGATGTCGTCATCAGCCCCGAACGCGAGGTGGCCGAGGCGGCGCTGCAGCGCCTGCATTCGCCCGCGGCCTTTGACACCGAAAGCTTCTTCGACGGGCTGGCGATGCTGGTCGGCCTTGCCATCGACGAGGATTGCCCGGTCATCAACACGCCGCTGCGGCAACTCAGCGACCTGTTTTCAACCCTCAAGGCCATCGTCACCGGCATCCGCCGCGACCGCCGCCTGTTCGTGCCCACGCCCGAGGACCAGATCCTTGCCGGCGACGAAATCTATGTGCTGGCCGAGACCGCCGACCTGCCGCGCACCTTCGAGATCTTCGGCAAGGCCGGCGCGCGGATCGAACGCATGGTCATCATCGGCGGCGGCAATGTCGGGCTGGGGGTGGCGCAGGCCATCGAAAGCCAGACCCGCATCCGCCTCAAGGTCATCGAACGGTCGCGTCCCGTCGCCGAACGCGCCGCCGACGGGCTGAACCGCACCATCGTGCTGAATGGCGACGGCCTTGATACCGGCATTCTTGAAGAGGCGAGCATCGCCAGCGCCGATGCCGTGCTGGTGGTGACCGACGACGACAAGACCAACCTTCTGGCCTCGGTCCGCGCCAAGGAGATGGGCGCGCGCATGGCGATCTGTCTGGTCAACGACCCGACGCTGGTGCCGCTGATGGGGCCCTTGGGCATCGACGCCTATATCAACCCCCGCGCCTCGACCGTGTCGTCGATCCTGCGCCATATCCGGCACGGGCGGGTGCGCTGGGTCTATTCGATCGGCGATGCCGAGGCCGAACTGATCGAGGCGCAGGTGCTGGGCACCTCGCCCTTGGCCGGCGAACGCATCCGCGACATCGCATTCCCCGAAGGCGTGCTGGTCGGCGGGCTGCTCAAGGCCGGCAAGCTGGTCAAGCTGACGGGTGAAACCCGGATCGACGAGGGCGACATCGTGGCGCTGTTCGCCCTGTCGCGCGACGTGCCCGAGGTCGAGCGCCTGCTTCAGGTCTCGATCGACTTCTTCTGATGCCGGGCCGGATCAGATCGCTGCCGTTCTTCGTGCTGATGATGGGCATCGGCGCGGTGATGATGCTGATTCCGGCGATCCATGCACTGGACCGGCAGGATTTCGACACCGCGCGGGTGTTCCTGTATGGCGCCATAATCAGCGCCATGCTGACGTTCCTCATCGCGCTGGCAACCCGCGGCCATGTGCCCAGGAATGTCGCCCGCAGCCATCTGGTGGCGCTGTTCGCCGCCTACGGCATCCTGCCCCTGATGCTGGCCCTGCCGTTCCAGGAGGCGGGGCCGCCCGGCACCACTCTGCGCGAGGCCTGGTTCGAGATGGTCTCGGCCATGACCACCACCGGCGCGACCCTGTGGGACAACCCGTCGCGGCTGAACATGACGCTGCATCTGTGGCGGGCCATGGTCGGATGGGCCGGCGGCTTTCTTGCCTGGGTGATGGCGGTGTCGATCCTTGCGCCGATGAATCTGGGCGGGTTCGAGGTGCAGGCGAAGGCCGGCCCGCGCCGCGGCACCATCATCGCCCGCGTCGCCGACCCGTCGGAACGGCTGGCGCGGCATGCGGTGCGGCTGTTTCCGGTCTATGGCGGGCTGACGCTCTTGTTGTGGTTCGGGCTGATCCTCGCCGGCGACACGGCGACCATCGCCCTGTGCCATGCCATGGCGGTGCTCTCGACATCGGGCATCTCGCCGGTGGGCGGGCTGCAATGGTCCCCCGGCGGCTATGCGGCCGAGGTGCTGATCCTGGTCTTTTTCGCCTTCGCGCTGTCGCGGCTGACCTTCTCGCAGGTGATCCTTGGCCGCGATCAGGCGCGGTTCTGGCGTGATCCCGAATTCCGCCTTGGCCTGCTCATCATCGCCGTGGCGACGGCGGCGATCTTTCTGCGCCACGCGATGACCGCGCCGATCGCCGATTTCGGCCGGGCGCTTGGCGCGCTGTGGTCGGTGCTGTTCACCGCCGCCTCGTTCCTGACCACCACCGGCTTCGAATCGCGCGGCTGGTATGGCGCCTCGGTCTGGTCGGGGCTCAGTCCGCCGGGGGTGGCCCTGTTCGGGCTGGCGCTGATCGGCGGCGGCGTCGCCACCGCGGCGGGCGGGGTCAAGCTCTTGCGGCTGTACGCGCTTCTCCGCCATGGCCAGCGCGAGACCGAGCGTGTGATCCACCCCAGTTCCGTCGGAGGGGCCGGCGCCGAGGCGCGGCGCATCCGCCGCGACGGTGCCGCCATCGCCTGGGTGTTCTTCATGCTGTATTCGATCTCGCTCTTGATCGCGATGCTGCTTCTGTCGATGACCGGGCTGCAGTTCGAAACCGCCCTGGTGCTGACCGTTTCGGCCATCACCACCACCGGCCCCCTGGCGCAGGTTGCTGCCGATGCGCCGGTGTCCTGGGACGGGCTGCCCGACTGGTCGCAGGCCATCCTTGGCGCGACGATGGTTCTGGGCCGGCTGGAAACCCTTGCCCTGATCGCGCTGCTGAACCCCGACTTCTGGCGCAGATGACGCAAGCCGGTGACAGTCGGGCAAAGTCTTGGCTTTCCGGCTGGAAACGGCGCCGAAGGCAGATAATATCCGGTCCACGGGGGACCGGCGGCAAACCGGGTGAAATACCGGCGCGCAACGCGGACAACAGCAAGAAACGGGAAGGGTTGCCATGGCATCCGACAAGCAGAATCTTCAGGATGCGTTCCTGAACCATGTCCGCAAGACCAAGGTGCCGGTGACGATTTTCCTGATCAACGGCGTCAAGCTGCAGGGCGTCATCACCTGGTTCGACTCGTTCTGCGTGCTTCTGCGCCGCGACGGCCAGTCGCAGCTTGTCTACAAGAGCGCGATTTCCACCATCATGCCGGCGCAGCCGGTCAACCTTTACGACGGTGAAGACTGACTTGATCGAACGCGACCGGCCCGACACAAGGGCCTGGGTGCTGCACCCCGATATCCGCGCCGACGCCGACCGGCGTCTGGCCGAACCCGCGCTGGAAGAGGCCGTATCGCTTGCCGCCGCGCTGCCCTTCATCGCCGTCAAGGGCGCCGAGGTGGTGCGCCTGGCGCGCGTCCATGCCGGCATGCTGTTCGGATCCGGCAAGGTCGAGGAGCTGAAGGCCCGTTTCGCCGACAACGAAATCGAACTTGTGCTGATCGACGGCCCCGTCTCGCCCATCCAGCAGCGCAACCTTGAAAAGGCCTGGGGGGTCAAGATCCTTGACCGCACCGGGCTGATCCTGGAAATCTTCTCGGACCGCGCCCGGACGAAGGAGGGCGTGTTGCAGGTGGAAATGGCGGCGCTGTCCTATCAGCGGTCGCGCCTTGTCCGCGCCTGGACCCACCTGGAACGGCAGCGCGGCGGTTTCGGCTTTGTCGGCGGCCCCGGCGAGACGCAGAAAGAGGCCGACCGACGGGCCATCGACGACCAGGTTGTCAAGCTCAAGCGGCAACTGGAAAAGGTGGTGAGAACGCGCGAGGTCAACCGCGCCGCCCGCGCCGCGGTGCCGTTCCCCATCGTGGCGCTGGTCGGCTATACCAACGCCGGCAAGTCGACGCTGTTCAACCGCCTGACCGGGGCCGAGGTTCTGGCGAAAGACATGCTGTTCGCGACCCTCGACCCGACCATGCGCCGCATCCGCCTGCCCTCGGGGCAGGAGGTGATCCTGTCCGATACCGTGGGATTCATCTCAGACCTGCCGACCGAACTGGTCGCCGCCTTCCGCGCCACGCTGGAAGAGGTGCTCGAGGCCGATGTGGTGCTGCATGTCCGCGACATCAGCCATCCGCAAAGCGCCGAACAGGCGCAGGACGTGGAAACCATCCTCGCCTCGCTGGGCCTGCCCGACACGGTGCGGCGGATCGAGGTCTGGAACAAGATCGACCGGCTGCCGGACGCCGAACGCGAGGCGCTGGTGGTGCAGGCCGCCCGCACCGAGGGCGTGCTGGCCCTGTCGGCGGTAACGGGCGAGGGCGTGGCGGGACTGCTGGACGCCATCGCCGCGCTGGCAGGCGATCCGCGGCACGACAGCACCCTTGTGCTGCCCTATGATGACGGCCGCCGCCGCGCCTGGCTGTTTGACCAGGGCATCGTCCGGTCCGAGGAGGAGGCCGAGGACGGCTATCACCTGACCGTGCACTGGACCGAGCGGCAAGAGGAAGAATTTTCGCGGTTGTGACCCGGTCTGGTCACCGGATTGCCTGATTGGCCGGGAAGATAGTGCTCCACGAAGCGGAGCACGGCGATGAGCATGCGAAAGAAGGACTCGTTTCCGGGGATCCTCATTGGAGGATCTTTGGTAGCCGCCTGGTATCTTGGGTTTGCAGGCTCTGCCGCCATCATCTTGGCCGGATTGTTCTTTTATTTCTCGTTTAGGGCTATTTCGAAGTCGAGCGGAGACCGGCTGCGTCGCAATTTAGAAAGTTATTATGGCGTCGTCGTGGCACAGCACCGAACGACCCTTGCCCGCAAGCGTTCGATTCTCGAGGCCCGCGACGATTACGGCAACCTGCAGTCGGAACGCTGGCAGAGGGAACTGGTCTATTTTCACCAGAAGGTGGTTATTCCGGCTATCACGGCTAATTTACCCGCATTTGTCGTGAAGGACATGATTGGTGTGGCCACAGATGATCTGTTCGTCGCCTGGTTCGCACGGACCGATCCGGTGCCATCTCGCGCGTTCGACGATGATACTGATATTGCCGCACTGACCCCGTTGACGTTCGAGGCGTGGTGTCGCGAGCGACTTGAATCTCTGGGTTGGACGGCGCGCACGACGGTTGCGAGTGGCGATCAGGGGGCCGACGTATTGGCAGATTTTGGCACCGAAAGGTTGGTGGTTCAGTGCAAACTCTATTCCTCGGCTATTGGTAACAAGGCGGTGCAGGAGGTCGCGGCGGCGCGCCAGTATTATGCTGCGAACATTGCCGCCGTAGTCACCAATCAGGACTATACTCGAAGCGCGCGAGATCTTGCCGCGCGCACTGATGTGATGCTGCTGCATACCAGTGAAATGTCCCGGCTTTCGCGACTCTCTGACACCCGATAATTACGCAGGTATGGAACGAACAATGGGTAGGGCGACCAGCGGCCGACCCTCGAATGGACCGAACGGCGGGCGCAGGAGTTCCAGCGGCTTTAGCCCAAATTGCTTCGAAGCGATTTGCCAGAGCCTTCGAAGGCTCTGGTCAGTCCGAAGCCCCCGCCGGCACCAGATGCGTCACCCCCACGGCCCCCGCGCGCGCCAGCGCCGGGTCAAGTGACATCGGGATGAACTCGCCCCGCCGCCACAGGGCGCCCAGATCGTCGTAGAACCGTGACAGCGGATGCCCGGACTGGCCGGTGGCGATGATGAACACGCTCGAATCGGGGTCGGCAAAGTCATAGACGCCGCGATAGCCGGCGCCCTGCACGTTCTCGAACGGGTCGTCACCGCTGCCGCGGGTGACGCCGCGCATCAGCGTGTCGCTGTCGCCGCTGGTCGACTGGCGGATATTGACCACCCAGGACAGGATCGGCGTCTGCCCCAGCACCGGATGGTCGTGCATCGCCACATGGGCATCGCCCCAGCGCAGCGATTGCAGCGTGGTGCCGTAGGTGTCGCCGATCCATACCAAAGCATCATCCAGCGCAAGGCGCGCGATGTCGGTGCAGGTCTCGGCCGGGGCCGATTGCAGGATGTCGCACCAGACCGCGGCGCCATCGGTGTCGCGGAACACCCGTTCGATGAACAGGGGCTGCACCTGGGTGAAGTCGTCCGCCAGCGGCCCAAGCTCATCACGGATCAGCCGGTCCTGCAGCGCCCGCATCCAGGCGGCATAGATCAGCGGTTCCGGCATGTGTTCGTTCATCTCGCCGTTCCATTCGGCCAGCAGGGCCAGGGCCTGTTGCCGCTGGTGTTCGATGGTCCCCTCGGGCGCGGATTCGCCCGTGAACCACAGATCGGCGCCGACCAGCGGCAAGAGGTTGCGCGCCGCCTGACTGACGGAATCGAGCTGGGCCTCGATAAAGCTTTCGCGCGAATGCACCTCGCGGCTTTGCATGAGGAATTGCCAGCGCTGCACCCGCTGGCTGTCGCCCCAGACAAAGCCGACATTGTCGGGAAAGGGCAGGTCGCTGACCGGGTTGTTGGTGTGGCCGACGATGCCGCCCGCCGGATCGGTGACGCCGGGATTGGCCGCATAGGGCCGCGGCCCCTGCCAGCGGTTTTCGGGGACATAGCCATAGGCCGGCAGGCGGCCTTGTGTCCGGCTGGCGGCATCGCGCATCGGCAGGCGGCCGATCAGGCGGATGGCGACGCGGTTGCGGTCGGCAAGCGTCAGCATCTGGGCCGGGGCGACATAGGCCTCGCCGGCCGCCAGCGCCTCGTCGATGGTCGCGGCGCGCATGATCCGCATCGCGGCGCTGACCGAGGTATCGGCCGGGTCAAGCGCGGTCCAGCCCAGCACCGTGACATGGCCGGGCGGGCGGATGGAGCCCAGGTTCATGATCTCGGGCGACAGCACCGGCCCGTTCACCGTCCATTGCAGGTCAAGCGTCACCGGCGCGGCGCCGCGCACCTCGATGATCGATTCGCTGGTGGTGAACTCGGCCCAGCCCTCGGGCGTGCGGTATTGCCTTGCGTCGGCGGGGTTCACCTCTTCGATGAACACGTCCTGATCGTCGGCCCAGGCGCTGGTGATGCCCCAGCCCAGATCCGCCGACCGCCCCGACAGGACCACGGGCAGGCCCGGCACCGTGGCGCCGATCACCCCGCCCGAGGCGAGTTCAAGCCGCGCCAGATAGAACAGCCCCGGCGCCGTCAGCCCGACATGCGGATCCGAGGCGAGCAGCGTCGATCCGGTCGCCGACCGCGCGATCCCCGCCGCCCAGGCGTTCGAGGCGCCGGCCGATACCACCGGCGGCAGCGGCGACAGCGCCGCGGGTGCTGCGCCCTGGGCATAGCGCGGCAGGCCGGGGACCAGCGCACCATAGGCGGGCAGCGCGATGGCCGGGGCGGCGGGATCGTCGGGCAGGATGTCGGCCACCCGTTCCGGCGCGATCATCAGCGAGGTGCGGGCGCGCAGCACATCGGCCTGCGCCTGCGTCGTCGATTCCAGCGCCATCAGCTTGAGGATGGCAATCGAATCCGCCGGTTGCCACGGCGCGACGGCATCGCGGAACAGCCACATCTCGGGCGCGCCGCGGCCACGGGCGCCCTTGTTTACCTCGGCCAGCCAGGCGTTGACTCCGGCGGCATAGGCGGTCAGCGCCGCCTGCGTGTCGGCGTCCTGCGCTGCGACCGAACCCGTCGCCAGCCCGTAAAGGTCCAGCCGCCGCATCAGGATGTCGGTGGCCAGCGTCCGTTCCCCGAACAGTTCCGACAGCCGCCCCTGCGCGGTGCGGCGCAGAAGGATCATCTGCCACAGCCGGTCCTGCGCATGGGCCCAGCCCAGGCCAAAGAACACGTCGGCATCGCTCTGGCCGAAAACATGCGGCACATTGGCATTGTCGCGCACGATCTCGACCGGGGCGGTCAGGCCGGCGACGGTGCCGGTCATGTCGTAGTCGGGCAATGAGCGCGAGGCAAAGTAATAGACCAGCGCCAATGCGGCCAGGATCACGACGATCAGCCCGGTGGTAAGCCGCAGAAGCCAGCGGAAGATCAGGACCATGCGCGCGCGTTCCATGAGGCGATTGACGGCCGGGACGGCCCGGCTACGGTGCGCCCGGTATTCCAGAGGCCGCAACAGGGGGCAAGGGCATGGCACAGGTGGCATTCCTCGGGCTGGGGGTGATGGGCTTTCCGATGGCCGGGCATCTGGCGGCGGCGGGGCATCGGGTGACGGTCTACAACCGCAGTCCGGCCAAGGCCGCGGCCTGGGTGGCGCGGTTCGGCGGCGCTTCGGCGCCGACGCCTGCTGCCGCAGCCACCGGCGCCGATTTCGTCATGGCCTGCGTCGGCAACGACGACGATCTGCGCGCGGTGACCACCGGCGCCGAGGGCGCCTTTGCCGCCATGGCGCCCGGTGCACTGTTCGTCGATCACACCACGGTGTCGGCCAAGGTCACGCGCGAGTTGTCGGCGCTGGCGACAGCGCAAGGCATCGGTTTTGTCGATGCCCCGGTTTCGGGCGGGCAGGCGGGGGCCGAGTCCGGCAAGCTCTCGGTCATGTGCGGCGGCACGCCCGAGGATTACGCCCGCGCCGAGCCTGTGATCGCCGCCTATGCCCGCATCTGCCGCCGCATCGGCGACAGCGGCGCCGGGCAACTGGCCAAGATGATGAACCAGATCGCCATCGCCGGGCTGGTGCAGGGCCTGTCCGAGGCGCTGCATTTCGGCGAGAAGGCCGGCCTTGATGGCCGCGCCGTGGTCGAGGTCATCAGCCAGGGCGCCGCCGGGTCATGGCAGATGGCCAACCGTCACGGCACCATGCTTGACGGCCGGTTCGATCATGGCTTTGCCGTCGACTGGATGCGCAAGGATCTGGGCATCTGCCTTGACGCCGCCGACGAGAACGGCGCCTCGCTGCCGGTGACGGCTCTGGTCGACCAGTTCTACAAGGAGGTGCAGAAGATGGGCGGCGGGCGCTGGGACACGTCCTCGCTGTTCGCGCGGCTGAGGAAATTCTAGAATTTCCTCAACCGACTGAAATTTATATGAATTTCATCCGCCGTTGCCGCGCCGCACGAAATCGACCAGATGCGGCAGGTAATCCTCGTCCCCGTCGCCGCCCATGCCCACCGCCGTCGCCAGCGCATTCTTGACCGCTGATCCGACCGGGTTGGCCATGCCGGCGGCATTGGCCATGCTGTCAAGATAGCGAAGGTCCTTGGCCGCATTCGACAGCGTGAAGCGATGCGCCTCGCGGTTGCCGGTCAGGCTGTAGTCCATGAAGGTCTGGTAGAACCCGCAATCCATCCGCCCGCCGCGGATCACCGAATCAAAGGTCTCGGGGCTGATCCCGACCTTGCCGGCCAGCACCAGCGCCTCGGCATAGATCGCGCCATAACCCAGGCTCAGGAAGTTGTTGAGGAGTTTCATCCGGTGCCCCGCCGCGGGGCCGCCGATCCGCACCACCTTGGCGGCAAAGGCCCGCAAGGGCGCCTCGATCCGGTCGAACACCGCCTCGTCCGCGCCGATCATGACGTCAAGCGTGCCCTCCCACGCCTCTTTCGGGGTCCGCGACAGCGGCGCATCGGCCAGCGCCACGCCCAGCGCGTCAAGGTCGGCGCCCAAAGCCCCGGTCACGACCGGGTCCGAGGTCGAGCAATCGACGATCACCATCCCCGACCGCAGCCCTGGCCCAAGCCCCGCCACCACCGCCTGAACCTGCGGGCTGCCGGTCAGGCACAGAAAGATCACGTCCGACGCGGCCGCCAGCGCCGGCAGAGTCGCCGCCTCGGTCGCGCCGCGCGTCAGCAGATCCTCGACCGCCTCACGCCGGCGATGGGCGATCACCGTCAATGGCCAGCCCCTGTCGACAAGGTTCTTGGCCATGCCGTGCCCCATCAGGCCGGTTCCGACGAAACCGATGCGCTCTTTCATGCAAAGCTCCGTGTCGGGCGGTCGAAGATGCGCCGCCCCATCAGCGAGGCGGTGAGTTCGACCATCACCACCGCCGTCTTGCCGCGTTCGTCAAGGAACGGGTTCAGTTCGACCAGGTCAAGGCTGGCGACAAGGCCCGAATCCGACAGCATCTCCATCACCAGATGCGCCTCGCGCAGGGTCGCGCCGCCGGGCACTGTCGTCACCACCGCCGGCGCCACATCGGGGTCAAGGAAATCGACGTCGAGCGAGACATGCAGCAGCCCGTCCGCCGCCGCCACCCGGTCAAGAAAGGCCGCGAGCGGCGCCTTGATGCCGAATTCGTCGATGGCGCGCATGTCGGCCAGTTGCACCCGGGTTTCGCCCAAGGCCCGCCTTTCGGCGGTATCGACCGACCTGAGGCCGATCATGCAGACGTTTTCCGACGGGACCACGGCGTTCAGCGGCGGAAACAGGTCAAAGCCCGGGCGCCCGGTGACATAGGCGACCGGTGTGCCGTGCAGATGGCCGGTCTCGGTGGTCGCGGGGGTGTGGAAATCGGAATGCGCGTCCAGCCACAGCACGAACAGCGGCCGCCCAAGGCGCGCCGCATGCGCGGCCATGCCGGTGACCGATCCGAGCGACAGCGCATGGTCACCGCCAAGAAAGACCGGCATCCCAAGGGGGGCGGCGCGTTCGGCCGCCTCCTTGAGGGTGACGGTCCAGCCGACGTTTTCCTCGGGCCGGTAAAGCTTTGGGTCGGGCGCCTCAAGCGTCACCGGCGCCGGGGACAGGTTGCCCCAGTCACTGACCGTATGGCCGAGGTCGGTCAGCACTTCGGCCAGCCCGGCGGTGCGATAGGCGTCCGGTCCCATCAGGCAGCCGCGACGGCGCTTGCCGCAATCGACCGGCGCACCGATCAGGATGACATGGGTGTCGTCGGTCATGGCAGACTCCGGTTCAGGGCAACCGCAGATGGCCAGAATTTCCTGCCGCGGGCAACCTTAGGCCGGGGTGCGGGCGGCGCGGATCCAGATCAGGACCAGAAGGAGGGAGAGGATCGCGTTCCAGCTTGCCATCGAGAGGTTGAGGAACGACCACGAAATCTGGTCGCACAGGATCAGCGCCGGCCCCTCGGTGGACAGAAGGTCGCCCCCCGACAGCCCCGAAAGACCGCCGCCCGCTGAGGTGCAGGAGGTCGGCCCCTCCCACCATTTCTGCTCGACCCCGGAATGATAAAGGCCGATCCCGGCCGTGATCGCCACCGCCAGCGCGCCCAGCCAGATCAGCGCCGGCACCGGGACGAAGAAGGCAAGAATGCCGATGATGATGGCCGCGGCATGCGGCCAGCGTTGCCAGAGGCACATCTTGCAGGGCGCATAGCCGAGATACTGGAAGAAGAACGCGCCCAGCAGCAGCAGCGCCGATCCGCCGGCGGCAAGGGCGATCAGGGTCTTGCGGGTCATGGCGGCTCCTTGGCGCAAACTCGCGCCAGCGATCCCATGCCATGGCGCAGCTTGGCAAGGGGGGCCGCGTCCCGCCTCACGCGGTTGGGATCAAGGGGGAACCGCCGCCCGCGCCTGCCGTTGTTAAGCCGCCTGCGGGGCGCTAGCCTTGCCGCAGCAGTCAGGGGGGACGACGGATGAAATGGCAGGGTCGCCGGCAAAGCCGCAATATCGAGGACCGGCGCGGGGCGCGCGGCGGTAGCGTCGGCGCCATCGGCGGCGTCGGCGCGCTGGTGGTGGTGCTGATCGGCGCCTTCCTTGGCGTCGACCTCACGCCGCTGCTCGAGGGCGGCACGCAGGCGCCCACGGGCCAGACCACCGCCCCGGCGGAACTGACGGCAGAGGAACGCCGGGCGGGCGAATTCGTCGCCGTGACCCTGGCCGATACCGAGGAAGTCTGGACCCCGATCTTCCGCGACCAGTTGCAGCAGACCTACCGGCCGACGACGCTGGTGCTGTTTTCCGGCGCCACGCAATCGGCCTGCGGCGGCGCCAGCGCCCAGACCGGGCCGTTCTATTGCCCCGCCGACAGGAAGGTCTATCTCGACACCTCGTTTTTCGCGACGATGGAACGCCAGCTTGGCGCCGGAGGCGATTTCGCGGCCGCCTATGTCGTGGCCCACGAGGTCGGCCACCATGTCCAGAACGAGCTTGGCATCCTGGGCGAGGCCAACCGTGTCCGGCAGCAATCCTCGGAAACCCGCTCGAACGAGATCTCGGTGATGATCGAGCTGCAGGCCGACTGCTTTTCGGGCGTCTGGGCACGCAACGCCGCCAACCAGTTCGGCAGTCTGGAACGCGGCGACGTGGAAGAGGCGATGAACGCCGCCGCGCAGATCGGCGACGACACCCTCCAGCGCGAGGCCGGCGGGCGGGTGCGCCCCGAAACCTTTACCCACGGCACCTCGGAACAGCGGCAGCGCTGGTTCTGGCAAGGCTACAACACCGGCGACATCGGCACCTGCAACACCTTCGAGGCGCCGCGGCTCTAGCCTGTCGTTGACGGCGGCGGGCAGGGCGGCTACACCCCGCCCGCCGGCCGGTGTGGCGGAATGGTAGACGCAGCGGATTCAAAATCCGCCGGGGCAACCCCCCGTGAAGGTTCGAGTCCTTTCACCGGCACCATCTGACCTTGAAATCGCTGGTTAATTTGCCTTTTCGGCGGGCTGGCCCCCATCTGGTCCCCCAGGCCTTCGATGATTGCCGTCAGGTCTGCGACCTTCACGAAGCTCGACCGGCCGTGCTTGTGGAGCGTGACACGCCCCTCGTTGACCCAGCGGTAGAGGGTGGAACGATGGATCCCGAACACCGGCTGGACGTGCGAGGCGCGGACGAAGATCGGTTGCAGGGCGGTCATGGGCGATTCTCCGTGAGGCAAGGTTCGGGGTTCCGATCTCCTGGTGCTTGGAGATCAGCTGACGTCACTTCGTAGCTTCCGTCACCGTCCGATTTTCAGGGGCTAGCTCCGGGTTTCTGGACACTGCGGCTTCGGAAACGCCGGAGAGGCGCCTGTCGCGCCCACGCACTGGGCCTTTGCCCAGCTTGCCGGCATCGTCGTGACCTGCCACGGGTCTTTCATCCAGCCGGGATCGGAGCCGGTGGTCATTTACGCCGATCGGCGCGGGTTGAGCTATCGCCCGGCGCGCGGAACTCTCATCGCGTGCGAGCCGGGTCGACGGGGAAGCGAACACTCTACTGCGTGCCGAGAACTTGGCGATGGAAGCGTCCGTCCCGTATCTCATTCGTCCACGCGCCGCACAGACAGCCCGTAGGTGAACAACCCATCCGGATCGACCGCATTTGCAATCCCGCTCAGCCTGCGCCCGGTTTCTCCGGGCCAGGACAGGGCCGCGGCGGAGGGTCGGGTGTCCGAGCTGTAGAAGGAATACATGCCGGTCGACAGATCCTGCAAAGGCTTCCAGGCCGCGTCGATGACCGGGATCGGCTCGGGGTGGCACCAGAACGCGACAAGGCCTTCCTGATGGCGATGCGCATAGGCGGTGTCCATCGCGCCGGCGTCGTTGACCGCGCCCCCGACCGAGCGCAATTCCCCAACGGCGGTGATGCGGTTCTGCATGACCTCTTTCAGCGCCTCGCCGACGTTGCGGTCGACCACATCCACCAGTCCGTCGCGCATCTTGATGGTCTGCTGGCCGACCTGGGCGTGACGCCCGCCAATCACCACATCGGTATAGGAGGTGATCGCGGCCTGATGCTGCATCAGGGGCGCAAGCTCGGCGAAGGATTGAAGGGCCGGACGTGCCTTGTCGATGTCAATGCCTGTCCAGATATTCTGGGCTGCCGATATGAACTTGCCCTGCTGGTGGTAGATCATCAGGAACGATGTGAGCTCTCGGGGCGCATTGCGCATCAGGGCGCCCCAGCGCTCGACATAGTCCGGCAGGTCGTCAATCAGGTGCTGCGCCTGCTGGTGAATGGTCTCGGTCTTCGGCAGGTTCTCGGCCTCGAACAGATATTCGGTCACCACTCCGACCTGGCTGGCGCCGCCGCGCACCGCCCAGAACAGATCCGGCTCCTTCTCGGGAAAGACATCGCGGATCCTGCCATCGGCCGTAACCAGCCGCGCGGAACGGATGCGGTCGACCGTCATGCCCTGGTGCCGGGCAAAATATCCCAGCCCTCCGCTACCCGCCAGCCCGCCGACGCCTGTTGAACCGGCATTGCCGGACGTCAGCACCAGATCGCTCTTGCGGAGTTCCGCCGCAACCTCGCCCCAGACCGCGCCGGTCTGCGCCCGCACCAGACCACGCGCCGGATCGAGTGCCTCGACCAGCCTGAGCTTTGACATGTCGAGCACGATGCCGCCGTCATTGGTCGACTGGCCCGAGATGCCATGCCCCCCGCTGCGCACCGAAAACGGGGTTGCGCCGCCGTTCTCCCGGTGCGTCTCGGCGGCATAGGCGACCGAGGCGCAAACCTCGTCCTCATTGCGCGGCCTCAGCACCAGCAAGGGCCTCCCCACCTTCATGTAGGACGACCGCAGCAGGTTGTAGCCGTTGTCCTCGGGCCGGACCGCGATGCTTTTCAAGTGTTCGGGCAGCGGCGCCAGCGTTTTCCCGTCAGCCACGCGCGACCTCCCCGGCGGCGATCTTGCGCGCTGCCGCCACATCCGCCTGTCCGCGCATCGAGAGATCGCGGCCCGCAACCCTGGGGTTTGCCGACAGGGATGCGGCAATCTCGCCGACCTGATCGGCCGTCACCCAATCGGGGTCGCCCTTGTGGCGCATGCGGGTCATGATCGGCCCCATGACCAGCGCGAAGATCCGGCGCTGATCCTGGGCCTCAAGCTGGACGACCGAGCGCATCATCAACAGCGCGGCCTGCTCCATGCTGACCATGGCGCTTCCCGGCACGGGCGTCGTGGCCGAACCGCCAAGGATCAGCGTATAGGCGCCGGCAGCGCCCAGCCGCGGCAGGAAGGCGCGCAGCACCGCCACATGCGCGGTGGAGAACTCGATGTAAAAGCTCTGCCAGTCCGCTTCGCTGATCTGCCACAGCGGCTTGCCCGCCCACCAGCCGCCAATCGAGGCGACGACATCATCAACGCGACCGAACTTTGCGATCACATCATTGGCCAGCGCCTCGGCATCGGCGAAGGTGGAATAGCCCTGCACGAGGAAATGCAGCCGCCCGGACTGGCCGGTCTCGCCCAGCACCCCGCGGAAGCGGTCCACCTTGCCTTGCGAGCGGGACGGCACGACCACTGTCGCGCCGCGCTCCAGATAGGCGCGCACAACGCCCTCGCCGACAGCGCCGGTGCCTCCGGCGATGACGACGACATGGCCGTCAAGCGTCTGGTTGTCGTTCGCAGTCATCTTCGGCCTCCCTTCTTGCTCAGAATGTCAGCACGGACTTGCCGCGGGTGTGCCCGTTCAGGATTTCGGCATAGGCGTCCGCAGCGCGCTCAAACGGGAAGGTCTTGCTGACCTCCCATGTGTAGTGTCCGTCCGCCACGCCGCGCACCACCTGGCCAAGATTGCCGACGTTGCGCTTGACCCAGATCGGCCGCACGCGCGGGGAGGAGGCCGGTCTGCCGGAAATCCCGGCGATCACGCCCTCCGGCTTGACCAGTGCAAGCGAGGCCTGCGTCGCCTCTTCACCGCCCGACATGTCGACCGAGGCGTCAAAGGCCTGCGGATGCACGGCCCTGATACGGTCGACGACCCCCGGACCATAGACAACCGGCACGGCGCCAAGACCGCGCAGATAGTCCTGATTGGAGGTCGAAGCCGTAGCGACGACCGCGACGCCGCGACCCACTGCAACCTGAATTAGAATAGAGCCGACGCCGCCAGACCCGCCGTGGATCAAAAGCGAGGTGACCGCGCCGATCTCGTCAAGGACCGTCATCGCGGTCTGCGCTGCGCCGGCGATACTGCCCGCCGCATTCCAGTCGATGGTTGCCGGGCGCCGCACCAGATTGGCGAGGGGGACATCGATCACACTCGCATGCGTGAAGGCCCCGCCCGAGCCCAGAACCTCGTCGCCGACCGCCCATTCGCTGCTTGCGCGGGGCAGCTCGACTATCGTTCCGGCAAACTCCGTTCCGAACGTCTGCGGGAGCCCGGAATGCTTGAATTCCCCCGTCATCCGGCGCGCATCAATCGGATTGATGCCTGCTGCCTTGTTCTGGATCCGCGCGAAGCCATCCGTGAGTGGCGGCAGGTCCTGGTCCGCGAATTCGAGAACACTCGCCGGACCGAAAGATCTGGCGAATAGAATTCTGCTTTTCATGTCACGCTCCTGGAACACAAGACAAATGCAGGGCCGCCGGTCAGGCAGCCTTGCCAGTATCGTCAGAACGGGCCCCGCGAGAAATCGACGAAAGCCTGTCTGATCTCCTGTTCAGTATTCATGACGAAGGGCCCACCCATCGCCATCGGCTCGTCGATCGGCTCGCCCGCCAGAACGAGGTAGTGACTGTCTTCCCCGGCGGTCACGGTGACAGTTCCCGCTTCGGTCGTGAAGATGGCGGTTTCCGTGTCGTCGACCGTCCACTCGCCATTGACATCGAGTATGCCCGTTTACTGCGTCACGGCAAGCGTTTCGCCCTCGGGCCGGTCGATGATCTGCGCCTCGCCCGCCCGCAAGAACACGTCCCGCACCCGAAGCGGGGCCACCGTTTCGGTCGGCCCTTCATGCCCGCAGGCACCGCACAGCGCGAGGGTTTGAGAACCGGGTCTCCTGTCGTCAGGATCGGTTCACCCCATGATTTCAACTGCTTGCTTGCAGTCTGCTTCCGTCGGTGCGCGCTTCTGGTGAGGTATCGCATCCTGGTTTCGGCGCGGCTTCTGCGCTGGTAAGGTGACGGCGCTCATTGCGACTTGCCGTGAAACTCGCGTCGAACTGCGGCCAACCCGCCCATCGCATAAACCAGCACAAGCTCGACAAGATCATCACGCGACGGTCCTCGCATCTGTTCCGCAATCGGTTCGCCGCTGCGACCCAGCAGCATGAGGGCGATGCAGGGGGCTGCGACGCAGGGCAGGCAGCGGAGCAGCACGGGATCGTCCGGCGGGATCGCGGTGATTTCCGCAATCAGCGGCAACAGGATGCGCAGTTTGGGAAGGATTTCTTCCGATTGAAGGACCATAAGATGGGGGCTGGGCGCGATGATTTCCCGACCCAGGACAACCATCGGCCATCCTGCCGGGCTGGTGCCTCCGCCCAGCAAGAAGCGGATCAACTCGCGCAGCCTGCCTTCGGGAGAGAGTTCGCTTCCGACGATGCTTTCGAGATCCTGCAAATCTGCAATCCGGCGATGTGCCTCGATCAGCACTGCCTGGTAAAGCCCGGCGCGGTCGCGGAAATGGTAGTTGATCGAGGCAAGGTCGACCGCAGCCTCTGCAGCGATGTCCTTGTTCGTCGTATCGGCAAATCCCGATGCCGCGAACCGCTCACCCGCGACGGCCAGAATCCGCGCGCGCGTGGCTTCGCCATCGCTGCGACTTGTGCGTCGTTTCAAGGTCTGGGTCGTGGTCATCTCTGGGTCGGGTCCGGGTTCGAGTGTGACGCTGAGGCGGCGCGCAGGTCTGGGGGCAGGGCAGGAGCATGCAG
This sequence comes from uncultured Rubellimicrobium sp., assembly GCA_964540965.1. Lineage (GTDB taxonomy): Bacteria > Pseudomonadota > Alphaproteobacteria > Rhodobacterales > Rhodobacteraceae > JADYZU01. The sequence continues at coordinate 179,829 of CAZIOT010000005.1, forward strand.
CGCGGGCCTACTTTAATCTACATTTACATTAAATGCAATTTAGACTAAGAACGGTGTCCAAACCTTCGTTTGCCGGGTCACACGATGAAGAAGATTCTGCCGCTCATCCTTGTCCTTGCTCTTGCTGTCGGGGGCTATTTCTGGTGGCAGAATGGAAGGGTGGCCCCGTCCGGCGATCTTACGCTCTACGGGCATGTCGATATCCGGCAGGTCGCGCTGGCCTTCGATGGCAGCGGCCGGATCACCGAACTGGCGGTCGAGGAAGGGGATCTTGTCCGGGCCGGCGATGTGATCGGGCGTCTCGATACGCGTTCGCTGGAACTGCAGGCCACCGCGCAAGAGGCCGTGGTCGAGGCGCGGCGGCAGGCGCTTCTGGAACTGGAAGCTGGCCCGCGCCCCGAGGAAATCGCCCAGGCGCAGGCCAAGGTTGCCTCGGCCCAGGCCACGGCGGACCTGGCAAACCTTCAGCGTGACCGGACAGCGCAGCTGGTGACCTCGCGCACCGCAAGCCAGCAGGATCTGGATCGGGCCGAAGCCGAGGCGCAGGCTGCGAATGCCCTGGTCGATCAGGACGTCGCGGCAATGGATCTTGTCCTTGCTGGCGCGCGCCCCGAGGCCATCGCCTCGGCACAGGCGCAGTTGCATTCGGCCGAAGCGCAGCTGGACCTGTTGCGGCACGAGATCAGCCTTGGCGAATTGCGCGCACCGTCGGATGCGGTCATCCGCTCGCGCCTGCGCGAACCGGGCGACATGGCGACCGCGCAATCTCCGGTCTATGCGCTGGCACTGACCAATCCGAAATGGATCCGCGTCTATGTCAGCGAGGCCGATCTGGGCCGCATCCGCCCCGGCATGGCGGCGCAAGTCCTGACCGACAGTTTTCCCGATCAGCCGGTCGCGGGGCAGGTAGGCTATATTTCCTCGGTCGCGGAATTCACCCCCAGGGCGGTGCAGACCGAGGAATTGCGCACAAGTCTTGTCTATGAGGTCCATGTTACAGTGGCGGACGAGGAAGACAGGCTGCGCCTTGGCCAGCCCGTAACCGTCGTCTTGGCCGACGGGGCCGAAAGGTGACAGCCGCGACAATCGAAGCCGAAGGGTTGCGCAAGGTTTTTCACGATCCCGATCTGGGCGATGTCACGGCGATCGACAATCTTTCACTGACCGTCCGGGCAGGCGAGTTGACTGCGCTTGTCGGACCGGACGGCGCGGGCAAGACCACTCTGATGCGGATGCTTGCGGGCCTGTTGCGGCCGGATCAGGGCATGCTGCGCGTCCTTGGCATCGATGTCGCGCAGTCGCCGCAACAGGTGCAGGACCGGATCAGCTATATGCCGCAGCGGTTTGGCCTTTATGAGGATCTGAGCGTTCAGGAAAACCTGGACCTTTACGCGGATCTGCATGGCGTGCCGCAGGATCAGCGCAAGGACCGTTTCGCGCGGATGCTGGCGATGACCGATCTGGCGCGCTTCACCGATCGCCCCGCGGGCAAGCTTTCGGGCGGGATGAAGCAGAAGCTGGGGTTGGCCTGCACGCTGGTGCGCTCGCCGGACCTGCTGCTTCTGGATGAACCCAGCGTCGGGGTCGATCCGCTGTCACGCCGCGACCTGTGGAGCATCGTGCAGGCACTGGTCGAGGTTGAGGGCCTCAGCGTGGTCGTCAGCACCTCCTATATGGACGAGGCCGAGCGCTGCGCGCAGGTCAATGTCATGCATGAGGGCCGGATCCTGGCCGAGGGCGCCCCGGAAAAGCTGCGCGAGCGAGCGCGAGGCCTGACCTTTGCGGCGACCCCTCCCGCGGGGATGCCCGCACGGGACTTGCAGGCACGGCTGATCGACGCGCCCGACATCATCATCGACGCCGTGCCGCAGGGCGGCAATGTCCGTTTCATCCGCAAACCCGATGCCGACCCCGCCCGGCTGGCCGAATTGCTGGATCACCTGCCAACCGAAGCCCGCGCCGAAGAGCTGGAAGACAGTTTCATGATCCTGCTGCGCGAGCAGGACCATGAAACGCCACCCGTCACGGCGCAGGCCGAACCGGATCATGCGGCCGAAACGGACAAGCCGGTCATCCTTGTCCGCGATCTGGTGCGCAAGTTCGGCGATTTCACCGCCGTGGCCAGCACCTCTTTCGAGGTCGGGCGGGGCGAGATTTTCGGCCTTCTCGGGCCGAACGGGGCCGGCAAGACCACGACCTTCCGCATGCTCTGCGGCTTGCTGCCGGCGACCAGCGGCCAGCTTGAGGTCGCGGGCCGCAACCTGCGCACCGCGCGCGCGCAGGCTCGGGCGCGGATCGGTTATGTCTCGCAGAAATTCGCGCTCTACGGCAATCTCTCGGTGCGGCAGAACCTTGCGTTCTTCGGCGGCGCCTACGGGCTGGGCGGCAGGCTTTTGCGCGCGCGCATCGCCGACGCGCTGGAACAGTTCGACCTTGATCCGGCGGCCCAAAGCGGGCTGCTGCCCGCGGGCTACAAGCAGCGTCTGGCCATGGCGACAGGGTTGCTGCATCGCCCCGAGATCCTGTTTCTGGACGAACCGACCAGCGGCATCGACCCGCTCGCCCGCCGCGCCTTCTGGCGCAGGATCACCGCGCTTGCCAAGGGTGGCGTCACCATCGTCGTCACCACCCATTTCATGGAAGAGGCCGAATACTGCGACCGCATCGCCATTCAGGACGCGGGCGAGATGCTGGCCATTGGCACGCCGCAACAGGTTCGCGAACTGGCAGGAGCGGCGGGAGCCAAGGACATGAACAGCGCCTTCATCGCGATCGTCGAGGCGGCGCGCGCCCGGCGCGACAGGCAGGCGGCATGAGCGGCGCGGGAACCCGACTGGTCGCCCTGACCCGCAAGGAGGTCCGCCAGATGCTGCGCGACCGCAGCAACCTGTTCGTCGGGTTGGCCCTTCCGGTCGTGCTGATCCTGCTCTTCGGCTATGGCCTGTCCTTCGATGTGACCGATGCCCGTGTCGCTGTCGTGCTGGAGGACAGTTCCGCCGCCACACTCAATGCGGTGGCGGGGCTGGTGGGCTCGGACTACCTCAGCCCGATCTGGACCCATTCCATGCCCGAGGCCGAGGCGCTGATCCGCGCCGGCCAGGCCGATGCCATTCTGCGGGTGCCTGGCGAATTCACCCGCGACCTGTTGCACGGGCAGGGGAACCTGCAACTCATCCTGAACGGCGTTGACTCGGGCACCGCCCAGACCATCGAGGGCTATGCCACCGGCGCGATCCAGACTGCGCTTGCGCATCTCGCGGACCAGCAGGGCAATTCGGCCGCAGCCTTGGCCAGCGTCACCCTTGTGCAACGGACATGGTTCAACGAGGCGAACAACAGCGCATGGTTTCTTGTCCCCGGCCTGATCGTTCTGGTGATGACGTTGATCGGCGCCTTTCTGACCTCGCTGCTGATCGCGCGGGAATGGGAGCGGGGGACGCTGGAATCGTTGTTCGTCACCCCTGCGCGCCCGATCGAGATGGTGCTCGCCAAGCTTGCCCCCTATCTGGTCATCGGGGTGATCGATCTGACCTTGTGCCTGATCGCCGCCAAATTCGTCTTCGGCGTGCCGATGCGCGGCTCGATGGCGGTCATCATCCTGTCCTCGCTGCTTTATCTTCTGGTCTCGCTGGCGCTGGGGCTGGTGATTTCAGGGGTGACCAAGAACCAGTTTGCCGCCAGCCAAATGGCGCTGCTGGCCAGCTTCATGCCTGCGATGATGCTCTCGGGCTTTGTGTTTGACCTGCGCAACGTGCCGGTGGTGATCCAGGTCGTCAGCAATGTCCTTCCTGCCACCCATTTCATGGGTTTGATCAAGACCCTTTTCATGGCGGGCGATTACTGGCCGCAGATCCTGCGCGCCAACCTGACGCTGGCAGCCTATGCGCTGGTGCTGATCGGCATCGCGACCCGGACCCTGGCCAAGAGGCTGGACTGAGACCATGCAGGCCGTCATCCTTTACATCGCCCAAACCCTCGCCCTGATCCGCAAGGAGCTGCTGGCGCTTTTGAAAGACCCCGGCAGCCGCGCGCTGTTGTTCGCGCCCGCCCTGATGCAGGCGCTGCTTTTCGGCTATGGCGCGACCTATGACCTGACCCATGCCCCCTTCGCGGTGTTGGACCTGAGCCGTGGTGCCGCCTCGACCGAGATCACCGCGCGGATCGAAGGCACGGGCGTTTTCAGGCGCATTGCGACGCTGGAGAACTCGGCCCAGATCGCGGAACAGATCGACAGCGGCAAGGCCCTGCTGGTGGTGACCTTCCCGCCGGATTTCCAAGACCGCCTTTCGGCAGGGGGCGAGGCCCCGATGCAGGTGATCCTTGACGGGCGCAACTCTGCAACCTCGGGCGCGGCGGCGGGACAGGTGGCCGCCATCGTCGCCGCCTACAACCAGTCGCTGGGCGCCAGCGCGCCGGTGACCATCACCCGCCGCGCCTGGTTCAACCCGAATTTCGAGTCGCGCTGGAACCTGATGCCCGCGATGATTGCCTCGCTCAGTATGTTGCAGACGCTGATGATCGCGGCGCTCTCGGTCGCGCGCGAACGCGAACAGGGCACCTTCGATCAGCTTCTGGTGACACCGCTGACGCCCTCGCAGATCCTGATCGGCAAGGCGCTGCCGGCAATCTTGGTCGGGCTGGTGCAATCGACGATCATCTTCCTGATCATCCTGTTCTGGTTCGAGATTCCAATGGCGGGATCGGTCTGGCTGCTTTACGGCGGGCTTGTGGTCTTCACCACGGCGGCAGTGGGCATTGGACTGTCCATCTCGGCAGTCTCGCTGACCATGCAGCAGGCGATGCTTTATACCTTCATGCTGGTCATGCCACTGATGCTGCTGTCGGGACTGCTGACCCCGGTCCGAAACATGCCCGGAATCCTGCAGATGGCGACCTATGTGAACCCGCTGCGCTTCGGCATCGACATCGTGCGCAGGGTCTATCTCGAGGGCGCGACATTCGCCGATGTCGCCCCAAATTTTCTGCCCCTGTTGGCCGTCACGATAGTGACCTTGCCGCTGACGGCCTGGCTGTTTCGAAACAGATTGAGTTGAGCTGCTCCCGGAACATCGGACAGGGACGTTAGCCATGATCCGACGTCTGCTGGTCTCCAGGAGCGAGGAGATCAGAACTGAAGAAACGCAGGAACCATGACGCAGGGTTCAAGGCCCGCGTGGCTCTGGAGGCCGTGAAGGGGGAGCACACGGTGTCTGAACTGGCCGCGGAATACGGTGTGCATCCGACGATGATCCATCAGTGGAAGAAGGCTCTGCTGGACGGCGCGGCGGACATCTTCGAGCGGGGCGGCAAGAAGGCCCCCGAGGTCAATGAGGATACGGTGCGGGTGCTGCACGCAAAGATCGGGGAGCTGGCCGTTGCCCGTGATTTTTTGTCACGAAAGCTCAAGCCCTGGACCGGCAAGCGAGGCGTGGCATGATGGAGAGGAACTACCCAAGCCCCCAGCCAGCCCCCCATCGGATGTCGCGCTGTAACGCGACAGCATGAGACGACCGGAGAAAGGCCGCCTCGCGCCTTCCCAATGATTGCGAGACGAGCGAGACAACCTGCAACAATATAGAACAAAAGTTGAACGCCGCCCTGGGCACCAACCCTCTTGATCGCAGATGTTGTCGACGGGTCGGATCCGGGGCCTGACGACCTGTCAGGCGGGCTTCCGCCGTGGGCGTGGCGGTTTTTTCGACGGATCCTCGATCTGCATGTCCCAATCGGCCGGATCGAAGGGTCGGGTGCGGATCAGGGCCATGACTTCCTCGACCGGGGCGGCGGTTTCGCCCAGCCACAGGGCGACGTCATCCTCGTGCAGGATCAGCGGCATGCGGTCGGTGATCGGGGCGATCATCTCGTTCGCCGGCACCGTCACCTGCACGAATTCATGCTCGGGCCCGTGCCCGGCATCGAACAGGTCAAAGATCACGCCGATGATCGCCGGCCGGTCGTCCCTGCAGCGCATGGTCCATTGCTGGGTCCAGGTTTTCCCCGCCGGCGTGCCGTCCTGATACTGGACGGGAATGTCCTTGCCTTCGTTGAACGTCCTGATCCAGGTGATGCCCCTGCGGCGGTGGAAGGCATCGCGGAAGGTCGGCAGCCTGTGGACCGTCTCGCCGCGCGCATGCATGTGTCTGGGCACGCGCCGGCCGTCGCCGCGGCGGTCGGTGAACCCCCAGACCATCGGGCTGACGATCCGCGCGCCCGAGGTGTCGAGATGCACCACCGGCACCTGCCGCATCGGCGTGAAGGTCACCGGGCCGTCATTGCCCTGCCGGGCGCCGGTGGCGGTGAGCAGGCTGCAATAGCCATGGATCTCGCGCCACGAATACATCTGGGTGAACTTGCCGCACATGTGCCTGCGTCCCGCTGGTCGGGCCGAGCCTTGCCCGCCCATGCCTGAACCGTCAAGCCCATGGTCCCGCCGCCGCCAAAGGTTGCGAATCGGCTGCAGGCGGACCCGGAAATTCCTTGTTGCTGCCATGTTTGCCCCGCGGCGTCCGATTCGAAGCTGCCCGTCTCGCGGCAGTTTCGACCAATCCTGCGGCAGGTGGCCGATTGATGCCAGATCGGCAACGCAGGCGGCAGCGGGCATCTGACGGGTTCCGTCGCGTTAACGTTTGATCAGGAATTTCCAAAGGGTCAACAGTCCCCGCCCGTCGCGCCACGAAATGCCTTGTTCCAAGGGAATCGCGCCGCCACAGGGCCGGCGATTGTTTCCAAACCCGCCACTGCACCTGTCTTTTTAGTCAGGTCCGCCCCGGTTTTTCCCTGCCGTTACCGGCGATTGCCCGGCGAAGGGGGAGGAGATGCGGATACTTTTCCCTTTTTTCGACACGAACCTGCCGGTATTCAGGAACTTGCCCACTGGGGGGCACTGGCCGTTGGGGCGGCCGGGCGGTGCAAACCGTCCAAAGTGAAGTCTGCAATGCGGCTGCCAATCCGCTGACGCAGCAAGACGGTTCCGGATCGGTGTCCCGATCCGGCACAGCGCAACCGGCCTTCGCCGGCTGCGGGCCATATTGTTTCGCGCGGATCAGCCGCGTCCCCGCGGGTGGGGTTGAGGAGAAGAAAATGATCGGGACTGTCGAAGGAACTGCTGCTGACGACATCATCGACGGCACCTATACGGGTGACCCCGAGGGTGAGGCTCCGGCCAGCGGCGCCGATGTCATCATTGCCGGCAAGGGCAATGACACCGTGCGCGCCGGCGACGGCAACGATCTGGTCCATGGTGGTGCCGACGACGATTGGATCTGGGGCGAAAATGGCAATGACACGCTGCACGGCGACGCCGGCCGCGACCTGATCTTCGGCGGGGCCGGCAACGACGAATTGCAAGGCGGCAAGGGCGACGACACGCTCAAGGGCGGCGAAGGCAGCGACACCGTGGTCGGGGGCGCCGGCAACGACTGGATCGACGGCGGTGCCGACCGCGACACCATGATCGCCGGTGCCGGCGATTTCGTGAACGGCGGCTCCGAGGGCGACGACCACGATGTGCTCGACCTGACGGGAATCGGCCGTTACCGGATCGAGAACCTGACCCGCGACCTGAACGGCAACGGCTGGAACGGCACCGTCGTCCTGCTTGACAACCACGGCGAACCCACCGGCGAAACCATCCGCTTCGAAGAGATCGAGGGCTTTGTCGAACCGCCGCATCGCGGACCCGACGGCACGGTCGAGGGAACCGGCGGCGACGACCTGATCGACGGCGGCTATACCGGCGATCCCGAAGGCGACATGGTCGACAACAACGACGCCCTGCTGCCCGGCGCGGTCGGCAACGACGACCTGATCTATGGCTTTGCCGGCAACGACACCATCCTTGCCGATCGCGGGAACGACAGCGTGTTCGGCGGCTCGGGCAATGACCTGATGTATGGCGGGTCGGGCAACGACACGATCTATGGCAACACCGGCGACGACATCTCGCATGGCGGGTCGGGCAACGACAGCTTCCAGGACAGCATCGGCCAGGACACCGTGTTCGGCGGGTCGGGCGACGACATCATCCGGCTGTCGGATGACGGATCGTCGGTCGGCCAGGATGACTCGGTTCTTGGCGGGGTGGGGCGCGATACCGTCTATGGCGGCTCGGGCAACGACCGCATCGACTCGAGCGATGGTGGCATCGGCCTGTTCGACAATCCCTATCCGCCGCTGCCCGCCGATGCCGATCCGCTCAATGACATGGATACGGTGTTTGGCGGCAACGGCAACGACTGGATCCGCACCGGCGACGATGCCGACGTGATCTCGGGCGGGCTGGGCAACGATTACATCGATGCCGGCATCGACGACGACACCATCACCGGCGATCAGGGCGACGACACGATCATCGGCGGCGAAGGCAACGACAGCATCCGCGGCGGGGCCGGCGACGACACGATCTATGGCGGCCTGCCGCCGACCTTCCCCGATGAGCTGAACATCCCCGATGACGAAGGCGACCGTGTCACCGACAACGGCATGGACGTCATCGACGCCGGCGCCGGCAACGACACCGTCTATGGTATGGATGACGACGACACCATCCGTGGCGGCCAGGGCGACGACGTCCTTGACGGCGGCATCGACGACGACGTGGTCTATGGCGATCAGGGCAACGACATCCTGACCGGCGGTCAGGGCACCGACACCCTGTATGGCGGCAATGACCGCGACCTGTTCCTTGGCGGCGACACCGGCGAACATGTCGACGGCGGCTCGGGTGGCGACGACTGGGATACGCTCAACCTAACCGGGACCGGCGTCGACCATATCGAATACACCAGCGAAGACCGCGAGGATGGCATCGTCCACTTCCTTGACGGCACCACCATGACCTTCGAGGAGATCGAGAACGTCATCCCCTGCTTCACCCCCGGCACTGCCATCGCCACCCCGCGCGGCGAACGGTTGGTCGAGGAATTGCAGGTCGGCGACCGCATCATCACCCGCGACAACGGCATCCAGGAAATCCGCTGGATCGGCCAGAAAGAGATGTCGGGCAAGGCGCTGGTCAACGCCCCGCATCTGAAGCCGATCCTCATCAAGGCGGGGGCGCTGGGCAACGGCCTGCCGGAACGCGACATGCTGGTGTCGCCGAACCACCGCGTGCTGGTGTCGAACGACCGCACCCAGCTCTACTTTGAAGAAAGCGAAGTGCTGGCGGCGGCCAAGCATCTGGTCGGCGCGCCGGGGATCCATGCCCTTGACGTGATGAGCACGACCTACATCCACTTCATGTTCGACCGCCACGAAGTCGTGCTGTCGAACGGCGCCTGGACCGAAAGCTTCCAGCCCGGCGACTACACCCTGAAGGGGATCGGCAACGCCCAGCGGACGGAAATCTTCGAACTGTTCCCGGAACTCAAGACCCGCGACGGCATCGACGGCTATCAGTCCGCCCGCAAGGCCCTGAAAAAGCACGAAGCGCGGCTTCTGGTCCGCTGAACCGAATGCAGCTTCACCCCGCCGCTGCCACGGCGGGGTGACGGGAAACGGGGGGTCTGCTGCCCCCCGTTTTCTTTTGTCGCGGCGGTTTTCGCGCCACCCGTGCCGCAATCCGCCTCGCGCCCGCGCCGGGGCCATGGCATCGTCCCGGCGACAAGGGGAGGGGCCGATGATTCAGGTTCTGCGCAGTTCCTGGGCGCTGCTGCTGGGCGTTTTCATGCTGATGATCGGCAACGGTCTGCAGGGCTCGCTTCTTGGTCTGCGGGGCGAGGCCGAGGGATTCTCCACCTTCGACATGTCCATGGTCATGTCGGGCTATTTCGTCGGCTTCCTGTTCTCCAGCCGCATCGCCCCGGTGCTGCTGCGCCGCGTCGGCCATGTCCGGGTGTTCTCGGCGCTGGCCTCGACGATTTCCGCCATCCTCGTGCTTTACCCCGCGGTGACCGAGCCCTGGGCCTGGGTCATCATGCGCGTGGTGATCGGCTTTTGCTTCTGCGGCGTCTATATCACCGCCGAAAGCTGGCTGAACGACACCGCCTCGAACGAGAACCGCGGCAAGGCCCTGTCGCTGTACATGATCGCGCAGATGGCCGGGATCATCCTGGCGCAATACCTGCTGGTCCTGGGCGATGTCGGCGGCTTTGTCATCTTCATCGTGCCCTCGGTGCTGGTGTCCTTCTCTTTCGCGCCGATCCTGCTGTCGGCCAACAGCCGGACCCCGGCCTTTGCCGAAACCAAGCCGATGCCGGTGCGCCGCCTGATCGCCGCCTCGCCGCTGGCCTGCGCCGGCATGTTCCTGCTTGGCTCGGTCTTTGCCGCGCAATTCGGCATGTCGGCGATCTATGGCGCGCGGGCCGGGCTGACGGTGCCGCAGATCTCGCTGATGATCTCGGTCGCCTATGCGCTGCCCTTGCTGGTGCAATTCCCCATCGGCTGGGTTTCGGACCGCATCGACCGCCGGGTGCTGATCGGCGTCTTGGCCGGGGCAGGGGGCGCGGCGGCGGCGCTGGCCTTCCTGATCCCCGGTCCGTTCTGGCTGATCTGCATCGTGGCGGCGCTGGTCGGCGGCACCTCCAACCCGCTTTATGCGCTGCTGATCGCCCATGCCAACGACTACCTCGACCGCAGCGACATGGCCGCGGCCTCGGGCGGGCTTCTGTTCATCAACGGGCTGGGCGCCATTGCCGGCCCCTTCGTCGTCGGCTGGATGATGGACGGCGTCGGTCCGGCCGGGTTCTGGCTGGTCATCGCGGTGCTGATGCTGGCGCTGGCCCTTTATGCCGTCTGGCGGATGCGGATCGCGCCGGAACGGGCTATCGTCGGCGAACGCGGCGTGTTCACCCCCATCGCCTCGCAGGCAACCTCGGTCGCAGCCGGCGCGGCACAGGAAGCAGCAGCAGAGGAGCGGCATCATGGCTGACCGGACCGTGGCCAGCGCGCGGCGCGTGCTGGATTTCTGGCTGGACGAGATCGGCGAGGCCGGCTGGTATGCCGGCGGCGCCGCCATCGACAGCCGCTGCCGCGACTTTGCCCCGCTGTGGGATGAGGCGCGCGACGGTGCCCATGGCCTGTGGCTGACCGATGCCGAGGGCGCGCTGGCCTATCTGATCCTGACCGACCAGTTGCCGCGCAACATGTTCCGCGGCAAGCCGGACAGTTTCGCCACCGATCCGATGGCGCGCGCCGCCGCGGCGGGTGCCATCGACAAGGGCTTTGACCTTGCCACGCCGCTGCCGCAGCGGCAGTTCTTCTACCTGCCGCTCGAACATTCCGAGGATCCGGCCGATCAGGCCCGCGCCGTGGCTCTGATCGGCGAAAGGATGGACAGTCCGGCCAGCCTGCTGCACGCCCGCGCGCATCAGGCGATCATCGCCCGTTTCGGCCGCTTTCCGACCCGCAACGCCGTGCTGGGGCGGACCGATACGGCGGCGGAATCCGCCTGGCTGGCGGCCGGCGCCTATGGCGCCGTCGTCCGCGCGCTGGAACAGGGCCGCGATCCCGACTTTCCTTCCGATTGACCCCGCGCCGTTAACGCCCCCTCAACCCGGCCTGTGCAACACCTGCATTGGGTGAGTCAGGAGTGGCGGATGAAACAGCAGCGGATTCTCGGTGGCGACCCGGCCGGAACGGATGACGACCTCGCGCGGCAGGTGCTCAACATCATGGAGCAGGGCATCCTGGTCTGGGGCCCTGACGGGCGCTGCGTCCTGTTCAACAACCGCGTCTACCGAATGCTGGAAATCGGCACCGACGATCTCAACTACGGCACCGCCCGCGCCGATTTCCGCGCCCGCGCCGTCAGCCGCGGCGATGTCACGCCCGAGGTGATGGAGCGGAGCGAGGGGCTGATCCGCGCCGGGCAGCCCTACGTTTTCGACCGCAACCTGCCGTCGGGCCGCGTCGTGCTGACCACCGGCCGGCCGACCCGCGAAGGCGGCACCGTCGTCACCTTTACCGACGTGACCGAGGCGCGGCGCATCCAGCGCGACATGACCCGCGCCAGGACCGAGGCCGAGGAAGCGGGCCATCGCGCGCAAGAGGTGATCGAACGCCAGAAGGTCTGGCAGGACGAGGCGCGGATGCTCGGCCTGCTCGACGAATGGCTGCAAAGCGCCAAATCGCTCGAGGAACTTTACCTGATCGTGCAGCGGTTCATGGCGCAACTGCTGCCGGGGTCCAAGGGCGAACTCTATATCTATTCCAATTCGCGCGATGTGCTGGACGGCATGGTGAACTGGAACACCCGCGACCTGCATCCCTCGATCACCGCCGACAGTTGCTGGGCCCTGCGCCGTGGCCGCGCCTATGATTACGCCGACGGCGGGCTGTGCCTGCCCTGCGACCATGTCACCGCCCATCATCACGGCGTCGCGGTCAGCGAATATCTTTGCGTGCCCATCGTGGCCCATGGCGACACTGTCGGCCTCTTGCATATCCGCTTCGATACCGAAAACCCCGGCGTGGCGCGGATCGCCGACAAGGGCGGTTTCGCCATCCGCTGCGGCGAACATATCTCGATGGCCATCGCCAATGCCAAATTGCGGGACGAACTCCGCGACCAGTCGATCCGCGATCCGCTGACCGGCCTCTACAACCGCCGCTATTTCATGGATGCAATCCGGCGCGAGGTGTCGATCTCGGAACGCCGCGGCTCGCGTTTCGGCCTGATTTCCTTTGATGTCGACCGCTTCAAGACCTTCAACGACAACCATGGCCATGACGCCGGCGACATCGTGCTGCGCGCCCTCGGCGCCCGCCTGCACGAGGTGCTGGCCGCCGGCGAAATCGCCTGCCGTTTCGGGGGCGAGGAATTTGCCGTGCTGGTCCCGGCCGGCACCCTGGACGAAACCCGCGCGCTGGCCGACCGCCTGCGCGAGGCGGTCTCGCTCCAGCAGGTCCGCTATCTTGACGGTTTCCTGCCGCGGGTCACCGTCTCGTGCGGTGTCGCCGCCTATCCCGACAGCGGCGCCGACCCGGCCGACCTGCTGCGCCGCGCCGACGAGGCGCTTTATGCCGCGAAAGAGGCCGGGCGCGATACCGTCTGCACCGCCGGTCCCCGTCGCCCTGCGCCGGCTGCACAGCAGCCCTGACCGCAGGTCGCCTTCCCCCCGCCCGGAATATGGTTTAACGTCAAACCAATTTTCCGCCGCCGGACAGGGATGACATCATGGCTGCCAGAACCTTCGACATGATCGTGATCGGGGCCGGCCCCGGCGGCTATGTCTGCGCCATCCGCGGCGCGCAACTGGGTCTCAAGGTCGCGGTCGTCGAACGCGAACATCTGGGCGGCATCTGCCTGAACTGGGGCTGCATCCCGACCAAGGCGCTCCTGCGCTCGTCCGAGGTTTTCCACCTGATGGAGCGGGCCAAGGAATTCGGCCTCAGCGCCGAAAAGATCGGCTATGACCTGCCGGCAGTGGTGCAACGGTCGCGCGGCGTGGCCAAGCAACTGGCCGGCGGCGTCGGCCACCTGCTGAAGAAGAACAAGGTCGAGGTGCTGATGGGCACCGCCACCCTGACCTCGGGCACCACGGTTTCGGTCAAGACCGACAAGGGGACCGAGGAACTGTCGGCCAAGGCCGTCGTCGTCGCCACCGGCGCGCGCGCCCGCGAACTGCCGGGGCTTGAGGCCGATGGCGATCTGGTCTGGACCTACAAGCACGCGCTGGTGCCCAAGCGGATGCCGAAAAACCTGCTCGTCATCGGATCTGGCGCCATCGGCATCGAATTTGCCAGCTTCTTCAATACTCTGGGCGCCAAGACCACCGTGGTCGAGGTGATGGACCGCATCCTGCCGGTCGAGGATGCCGAAATCAGCGCCTTTGCCAAAAAGCAGTTCGTCAAGCAGGGCATGACCATTCTGGAAAAGGCCGGGGTGAAAAAGCTCGACCGCAGCCCCGGCAAGGTCGTGGCCCATATCGAACAGGGCGGCAAGGTGACCACCGCCGAATTCGACACGGTGATTTCCGCCGTCGGCATCGTCGGCAATGTCGAAAACCTGGGCCTGGAAAAGGTCGGCGCCAAGGTCGACCGCACCCATGTGGTGACCGACGAATATTGCCGTACCGGCGTGGCCGGGCTTTATGCCATCGGCGATGTCGCCGGCGCGCCCTGGCTTGCGCACAAGGCCAGCCACGAGGGGGTGATGGTCGCCGAACTGGTCGCCGGCGGCCATCCGCATCCGGTCAAGCCCGGCTCGATCGCCGGCTGCACCTATTGCCATCCGCAGGTGGCCAGCGTCGGCCTGACCGAGGAAAAGGCCAAGGCGGCCGGATACGACATTCGCGTCGGCCGCTTTCCCTTCATCGGCAACGGCAAGGCGATTGCGCTCGGCGAACCCGAGGGGCTGGTCAAGACGGTGTTCGACGCCAAGACCGGCGAATTGCTGGGCGCCCATATGGTCGGCGCCGAGGTGACCGAGCTGATCCAGGGCTATGTCGTCGGCCGCACCGTGGAAATCACCGAGGCCGAGCTGATGGAAACCGTGTTCCCGCATCCGACGCTGAGCGAGATGATGCATGAATCGGTGCTGAACGCCTACGGCCGCGCGATCCATTTCTGAACCGTCGCGCGACCGCGCGCCAAAGGGGCTGACCCTTTGAAAACCAAGGAACCTTCCCCGCGGGGAAGGTTCCGGTGCAACGGCTACTTGCCCGTCACGGTCAGCGGCACCACGGTCAGGGGCTGATCGGTCCCCGCCAGGTAATAGCGGATTTCCCAGGCTCCCGGTTCGTCCGGCGCGGCGATGGTCAGCGGGTTGCCCTCGCTCGTATAGGCCCAGTTGACATAGAATTCACCGGCCCGGCCGATGCCGACGAAATCGCCCTCGTAGCCCGGCCCGGTCCAGCCGATGCTGACCGGCTGTCCCGTTGCCACCGACGCCGGCGCGGTCAGTGTCGCCTCGACCGCCGACAGGGTGATGGTCTGGCTCGCCAGCACCGTCTGTTCGTCCTCGCCAAGGTAATAGCGCACCTCCCATGTCCCCGGCTCGACAGGCAGGGTCATGGTCAGCGGGTTGCCGTCACGGGTATAGGCCCAGGTCACATAGAGTTCGCCGGGCCGGCCGATGCCGATGAAATCGCCATCGAGCCCCGGCCCGGTCCAGCCGATCTGCACCGTCTGCCCGACCGCCAGCTTGGCCGGAACCGACAGCGAGGCGGTCTGTTCCGTCACCGTGATCGGCTGGCGCAGAATCGTCTCGCGGTCGCGGAAGTGGTAGCGCAACTCATACTCGCCGGCGGTGCCGGGCAGGATGACCGTCACCGGATTGCCGTCGCTGACATAGGCATAGTCGGCATAATCCTGCCCGCCGACCGCTCCGACCTGGATATTGTCGTAAAGCGCATTCGGCCCGGTCCAGCCGATGGTGATCTCGGTGCCGGCCGCGGCGCTGGCCGGGGCGGTCAGCGACACATCGCCGGGGGTGATGGTGATCGGCCGGCGCAGGATGATTTCGGTATCCTGCAGGCTGTAGCGCAATTCGTATTCGCCCGGCTGCCACGGCAGGATCATCCGCAGCGGGTTGCCGTCGGTCACATAGGCATAGTCGAGGTAATCGCTGCCGCCGACGCTGCCGACCTGGATATTGTCCCGCTCCTGGTTCGGCCCGATCCAGCCGACTTCGATGCTGCTGCCACCCGGCGCCGAGTCGGGCGCGGTCAGCGCAAGTTCGGCTTCGGTCACCGTCAGTTTCTGCGTCGCGATGGGCTGGAGGTCCCGCCACATGTAGTGGATTTCATAGGCGCCGGGGGTGCCGGGCGCGACGATGCTGACCGGATTGCCGGTTTCGACATAAGCATAGGCGCTGCGGGCATCGCCGCCTTCGGGGGCGATCAGGATGGTGTCCAACTCGTCCTCGGGCCCGGTCCAGCCAATGGCGATCGTGGCGCCGGCGGCAACGCTCGGCGGCGCGGACAGGGTCGCCGCGGGGACCGCCTCGGGAAAGACCACCAGGATCGTCGCGTCATCCGGCCCGACGATGGTGAATTCGGCCGTGGCCTCGGCGCCGCTGGCAAGATTGCCGGCGGTGGCGGTATAGCTGCCCTGCGCAAGCGGGACGAGGAACGGATTGCCTTCCCCCTGGGAAGCGATCTCGGCGCCCGAGGCCGCAACCACGCTCCAGGCCAGCGGATCCGCGACCATGGCGCCGGCTTCGGATCCGATGACCGCCTGCAGCGTGACCTGCGCGGCAATCACCTCGGGTTCGGGCTTGGTCGTGACCTCGGCCATCACCGTCGCCATCGCGGCGTCAAGCTCGTCGGCATTGTCGGCGGTCAGGAACATGCCGCCGGTTTCCTCGGCCAGGCATTGCATCTGCGCCAGCGCCTCGGCCTCGCCCGCCACGTCAAAGCCGATGACATGGGCGGTGAAATCGACGCCGGTCTGTTCAAGGACGGCGGCCGCGGCGCAGGGGTCGGGGTTGCAGGTCTCGATCCCGTCCGAGACGAGGATCACCGTCGCGGCCATCTCGGTCGAGCGCAGCGATTCGGCGGCGGCGATGACGGAATCGGTCATCGGCGTCATGCCGCGCGGGTTCAGGCTGTTCACCAGGTCGATGATCTGCGGCCCGGTGCCCGGCGCCGGCTGCACCAGCGTCTCGATATCGGCGCAATCGCCGCGGCGGTTGTGGCCATAGGCGACAAGGCCCAGGTTCTGGTCGGCCGGAAAATCGGCCAAAAGGTCGGCAACCACTTCGCGGGCGATGACGATCTTGTTCACCCCGTCGATCTGCCCCCACATGGAGCCCGAGGCATCAAGGACAAGGATCGTGTCGGGTCGCGGTTGGGTGCCGTCCTGCGCAGCGGCGGCGAGGGGCAAGAGCAAGGCAAATAGCAGGCTTAATAGACGCATCGGAGGTTTCCCAGGGCAATATCGGGGTCACGTTACCGTCCGGTTCCGCATATTCCAATGGGTCTTGTCCTGCTGCCCCGGCGCTGGCAGGACGGTGCCATGACGCGCCTTGCCCTGATCGCCTGCCTGAGCCTTGTGGCCGCCCTTCCGGCGCTGGCCGAGGACGTGGCCGAGGTTGATCCCGAGGTCGCGGCTGAGACCGTGCCGGAAGTCGCCGGGCTCGGGGCCACCCCCGAAACCGCTGCGCCCGAGGCCACCCCCGAAACCGCTGCGCCCGAATCCTCCGTCGAGCCCGGCCCGGACTGGCTGCCCACCCGGACCGAGGGCGACGTGCGCTTGACCGGCGCCCTTGCCGACGAAATCGCCGGCCAGCAGGTGCCGCGTATCGCGGGTTATGCCATGGTCTGCCTGCTGCCGGCGCGCGATGCCTTCCTGACGATCCGCGCTCAGCCCGGCGCCGGCGGCGTCGAACTGGCCGAGGCGCCGCTGTTCGCCGCCCTCGGCCTGACCGGCCAGCTGACCACCGGCCACGACTGGGTCGAGGTCGATCTGGTCTGGCTGACCCATGACACTACGGGCAACCGCCTTGCGGTCGACAGCGCGATCCCGCTGCGCGGCTGGGTCCCGGCCAGCGCCCTGTGCCGGTTCCGCGATTAGGGGCGGCCTACCGCCCGGTCTTGCCGCCCGCCGCCTGCCAGTCGCCAAAGCCGCCAAGGTTGTGCACCTCGGCATGGCCCAGTTGTTCCAGCACGCCCTTGGCCATTCCGGCGCGGCCGCCGGCGGCGCAATAGATGGCGACCGGCTTGCCCTGTTTCAGCGCCGGCAGGCAATCGGGGCTGCGCGGATCGGCCTTCATGCGCAGGGTGGCCATCGGCACATGATGGGCGACGGCGGCCTTGCCGCTTGCGGCGATTTCCGCCGCCTCGCGCACATCCAGCACGACGATCTCGCCCGCCTCGGCACGTTTCACCAAGGCGCGGGGGTCGGGGCGGGGGGTGCTGCGGAACAGGGAGGACAGCATGGCGGACTCCTTTGAAGGTTTCCCGGCTAATTACATTAAAACATGCAAATGTAAAGATGTATTATGCACCTGCCAGTCCCTGTCAGTTGTTCATGATCCGTTCACCATTCCCCATTGGAAGCGGCGGCTGGCCGCGCTATGTATGGGGGGTTGCCTGCCGGGGGTGTCATGGCCGAGTTGAAGCATATCGAGGTGCGGGGCGCCCGCGAACACAACCTCAAGAACATCGACGTGGACATCCCGCGCGACCAGCTCGTCGTCATCACCGGCCTGTCGGGGTCGGGCAAGTCGAGCCTTGCCTTCGACACGATCTATGCCGAAGGGCAGCGCCGCTATGTCGAAAGCCTGTCGGCCTATGCGCGGCAGTTCCTCGACATGATGGAAAAGCCCGATGTCGACCATATCAGCGGCCTGTCGCCGGCGATTTCCATCGAACAGAAGACCACCTCGAAAAACCCGCGCTCGACCGTCGGCACGGTGACCGAGATCTATGACTATCTGCGCCTGCTTTACGCCCGCGCCGGCACGCCGTTTTCCCCGGCGACCGGCCTGCCCATCGAGGCGCAGCAGGTGCAGGACATGGTCGACCGGGTGATGGCGCTGCCCGAGGGCACCCGCGGCTATCTGCTGGCCCCCATCGTCCGCGACCGCAAGGGCGAATACCGCAAGGAAATGCTCGAGCTGCGCAAGGCCGGCTTTCAGCGGGTCAAGATCGACGGCGCCTTCTACGAGATCGAGGAGGCGCCGGCGCTGGACAAGAAGCTGCGCCATGACATCGACCTTGTGGTCGACCGCATCGTGGTGCGCGCCGGTCTGGAAACCCGGCTGGCCGACAGTTTCCGCACCGCGCTGGACCATGCCGACGGCATCGCGATTCTCGAGATCGCGGGGGCCGAAGCCGCGGAGTCCGAACCCGAGCGGATCACGTTCTCGGAAAAATTCGCCTGCCCGGTTAGCGGTTTCACCATCCCCGAGATCGAACCGCGGCTGTTTTCCTTCAACGCCCCCTATGGCGCCTGCCCGGTCTGCGACGGGCTGGGACAGGAATTGTTCTTTGACGAACGGCTGGTGGTCCCCGACATCACCCGCAAGATCAGTGACGGCGCCATCGCGCCCTGGGCCAAGTCGAAAAGCCCGTATTTCCTGCAGACCATCGAGGCGATGGCCAAGCACTACGGATTCTCCAAGAATGCCCGCTGGAAGGAGTTGCCCGAGAGCGTGCAGCAGGTGTTCCTGCGCGGCTCGGGGTCCGAGGAAATCCAGTTCCGCTATGACGAGGGCGGGCGGATCTATCAGGTCAGCCGCGCCTTTGAAGGCGTCATTCCCAACATGGAACGCCGCTACAAGGAAACCGATAGCGCCTGGGTGCGCGAGGAATTCGAGCAATACCAGAACAACCGCCCCTGCCACGCCTGCGGCGGCTATCGCCTGAAGCCCGAGGCGCTGGCGGTGAAGATCGGCGGCCAGCATGTCGGCCAGATCGTGCGCATGTCGATCCGCGAGGCGTTCGACTGGGTGCAGTCGGTGCCTGCCGCGCTGTCGGCGCAGAAAAACGAGATCGCCCGCGCGATCCTGAAAGAGATCCGCGAAAGGCTGGGATTCCTCAACAATGTCGGGCTGGAATACCTGACCCTGTCGCGCAATGCCGGCACCCTGTCGGGCGGCGAAAGCCAACGGATCCGGCTGGCAAGCCAGATCGGCTCCGGTCTGACCGGCGTGCTGTATGTTCTGGACGAACCCAGCATCGGCCTGCACCAGCGCGACAACGACCGTCTGCTCACCACTTTGCGCAGCTTGCGCGACCAGGGCAACACGGTGATCGTCGTCGAACATGACGAGGACGCGATCCGCACCGCCGATTATGTCTTCGACATCGGGCCGGGGGCAGGGGTGCATGGCGGGCAGGTGGTCGCCAGGGGCACCCCGGCCGAGATCGCCGCAAATCCGGCCAGCATGACCGGCGACTACCTGTCGGGCCGCCGCGCCATCGCGGTTCCCGCCGAACGCCGCGCCGGCAATGGCAAGGTGCTGACCGTGGTCAAGGCCACCGGCAACAACCTGCGCGACATGACCGTCGATTTCCCGCTGGGCAAGTTCGTCTGCGTCACCGGCGTCTCGGGCGGCGGCAAGTCGACGCTGACCATCGAGACGCTGTTCAAGAACGCGGCGATGAAGCTGAACGGCGCCCGCGAGGTGCCGGCACCTTGCGAGACGATCAAGGGCTTCGAACATCTCGACAAGGTCATCGACATCGACCAGCGCCCCATCGGCCGCACGCCGCGGTCGAACCCGGCGACCTATGTCGGCGTCTATACCCAGATCCGCGACTGGTTCGCCGGCCTGCCGGAGTCAAAGGCGCGCGGCTATCAGCCGGGGCGCTTCAGCTTCAACGTCAAGGGCGGGCGGTGTGAGGCGTGCCAGGGCGATGGCGTCATCAAGATCGAGATGCACTTCCTGCCCGACGTCTATGTCACCTGCGAGACCTGCAAGGGCAAACGCTATAACCGCGAGACGCTCGAGGTGAAGTTCAAGGGCAAGAGCATCGCCGATGTCCTTGATATGACGATCGAAGAGGCGCTCGAGTTCTTCAAGGCGGTGCCCTCGATCCGCACCAGGTTCGAGGCGCTGATGCAGGTCGGCCTTGGCTATGTGAAGGTCGGGCAGCAGGCGACGACCCTGTCGGGGGGCGAGGCGCAGCGCGTTAAGCTGGCGAAAGAGCTGTCGCGGGCATCGACGGGCCGCACGCTTTACATCCTCGACGAACCCACCACCGGTCTGCATTTCGAGGATGTGCGCAAGCTGCTCGAGGTGCTGCATCATCTGGTGGACGAGGGCAACACGGTGGTGGTGATCGAACACAACCTTGACGTGGTGAAAACCGCCGACTGGATCATCGACATCGGCCCCGAAGGCGGCGACGGCGGCGGCCAGTTGGTCGCCACCGGCACGCCCGAGGCTGTGGCGCAGGTCAAGGACAGCCATACCGGCCACTACCTTGGCCCGCTCCTCAAACCGCGGCGGGTGGCGGCGGAATAGTCAGCGCCGCGGGCAGGTCGAGACGCCCAGCATCGAATAGATCGGGCACCAGCCAAGTGCGCCGGTCAAGAGCGGCACGATGCCGACCAGCTTGATCCAGTGGCCGACGCCGGTGGCGCTGTCGAGGAAGAACCACAGGATCAGCGCGGCGCCCACGACGATGCGCAGAACCCGGTCGATGGTGCCTTCATTGACGGTCATGGTGCGATTCTCCTGATATATTTGTATTATTACATATATAGGAGGCCCTGCAAAGGGTCGATCACACCATCACGCCACCCCCGGTTCGGCCAGCCCCAGGCAGTCGATGGCGCCGGGCGGCAGGCCCAGGCAATCGGCCACCTTATGCGGATCGTCGGCCATGGCGAGGACCGAGGCGCTGACCCCCTGCCAGGATTTCATCACCGCCTGCACCAGCCGCTGCGCACCGGGGGTCGGCGCGTAGTAGATCAGGTAGGTGCCGCGGGCGCGGTCGTCGATGATGTCGGGAACCCGCGCCGCGACCTGGATCAGGTCCACCGGGTCAAAGCGGAAATCGGTCAGGCCGGCGAAATCGACCAGATGCCGGAAGCCGGGATCGAAATCGGGATGCGCCACGCAGCTTTTCATGGCGCGAAGCGTTTCATCGACGCCGGCGGTGTCGGTGTAGCGGATATGGATCAGCGCAAGTTCGGGCAGGATTCGAAAACGGACTGGCATCGGAACCGATGGAAAAAGGGCCCGGCCGGGGGTGGCCGGGCCTTGATCCAATCACGGCTTGATTGACGGATCAATCACCCAAAAGGTCAATCCATCGGCTTGAAGTTGAAGGCCGATCCCTGCTTGATCCCCGAAGGCCAGCGCGCGGTCACCGTCTTGGTCCGCGTGTAGAAGCGCACCGAATCCGGCCCGTGCTGGTTGAGGTCGCCAAAGGCCGATTTCTTCCACCCGCCGAAGGTGTGATAGGCCAGCGGCACCGGGATCGGCACGTTGATGCCGATCATGCCGACATTGACGCGGGCGGCGAAATCGCGGGCGGCATCGCCGTCGCGGGTGAAGATCGCGGTGCCGTTGCCGTATTCGTGCGACATGGCCAGCCCCAGCGCCTCTTCATAGGACGCCGCGCGGACGGTGGAGAGGACCGGGCCGAAGATTTCCTTGCGGTAGATGTCCATGTCGGGCGTCACATGATCGAACAGGTGCGGGCCGACGAAAAAGCCGTCCTCATAGCCTTGCAGGCTGAAATTGCGGCCATCGACGACCAGCTTCGCGCCCTGATCGACGCCGGATTGCACCAGTTTCAGGATATTGGCCTTGGCCGCGGCGGTGACGACCGGGCCGTAATCGACGTCCTTGCCGGCGGTATAGGGGCCGACCTTCAGCTTTTCGATCCGGGGCACCAGTTTCTCGATCAGGCGGTCGGCGGTTTCGTCGCCCACCGGGACGGCCACGGAAATCGCCATGCAGCGTTCACCCGCCGCGCCATAGCCGGCACCGATCAGCGCGTCGGCGGCAAGGTCCATGTCGGCATCGGGCATGACGATCATGTGGTTCTTGGCGCCGCCAAAGCACTGCACCCGCTTGCCGTTGGAACAACCACGCCCGTAGATGTATTCGGCGATCGGGGTCGAGCCGACAAAGCCCACCGACTGGATCACGGGATGGTCAAGGATGGCATCGACCGCCACCTTGTCGCCGTTCACCACCTGCAGGATGCCCTTGGGCAGGCCGGCTTCCTCCATCAACTCGGCCAGCATCAGCGGCACCGAGGGGTCGCGCTCGGACGGTTTCAGGATGAAGGCATTGCCGCAGGCGATGGCGGGGGCGAACATCCACATCGGGATCATGGCCGGAAAGTTGAACGGCGTGATGCCGGCGGTGACGCCCAGCGCCTGCCGCATGGAATACATGTCGATCCCCGGCCCGGCGCCGTCGGTGTATTCGCCCTTGAGCAGATGCGGGATGCCGATGCAGAACTCGACCACCTCAAGCCCGCGCTGCACGTCGCCCGCCGCATCGGGCAGGGTCTTGCCGTGTTCGCGGGACAGCGCCTCGGCCAGCTTGTCCATGTCGCGGTTCAGCAGGCGGACGAATTCCATCATCACCCGCGCGCGGCGCTGCGGGTTGACCGCGGCCCATTTCGGCTGCGCCTGTTCGGCGACCGTGACGGCACGGGCCAGTTCCTCGGCACTGGCCAGCGCGACGCGGGCCTGAACCTCGCCCGTCGCCGGGTTGAACACATCCGCAAAGCGGCCCGAGGTGCCGGCAACGCGGGCGCCGTCGATGTAATGGCCGATGTCCTGCATGGAATCCCTCCTTCTGTTGCGGCGAAGCCTAGCCTTGCATTTTTCATCGCAAAAGCGCCAGTATCCCAAAATTGTCTTGCGGAAATGTCGGTATGAACTGGGATGACCTGCGCATCTTTCTGGCCGTGGCCCGCGGCGAAAGCCTGACCGCCGCCGCACCCGCCCTGCGGATGGACCCGGCCACGCTGTCGCGCCGCATCGCCCGGCTGGAAGATGCCATCGGCGCTGCACTTTTCGCCAAAAGCCCGCAAGGCTATGCCCTGACCGAGCGTGGCCAGCGCCTTCTTGCCCATGCCGAAGAGGCGGAATCGGCGCTGGCGCGCGGGGTCGAGGCGGGGCAGGGCGGCAGCACCCTGTCGGGGCAAATCCGCATCGGCGCCCCGGACGGTTGCGCCAATTTCGTGCTGCCGCAGGTCTGCGCCGCGTTGCAGGCGGCGCATCCGGGGCTGGAGTTGCAGATCCTGGCCCTGCCGCGCGTCGTCAACCTGTCGCGGCGCGAGGCCGACATGGCGGTCACGGTCAGCCCGCCCGAGGCCGGCCCGGTCACGGTGCAGAAGATCACCGACTACCGCCTGCATCTGGCGCAGCGCCGCGATGCGCCGCCGGTCGCCAGCCTTGCCGACCTGCGCGGACGGGCCATCGTCGGCTATATCCCCGACATGATCTTTGACCGCGAACTGGACTATCTGGGCCGGATCGGCGCGGAACGGGTCGATCTCGCGTCCAATTCCGTCTCGGTGCAGTTGATGATGCTGCGGCAGGCCGGCGTCGGCATCGTCCACGATTTCGCGCTGCCCTTTGCGCCGGAACTGGTGCGGGTGCTGACGGGGGAAATCAGCCTTGTCCGCGCCTTTCACCTTGTCCGCCATGTCAGCGACCGAAGGTCCGACCGGCTGACCCGCATCGCCACGGCGCTGGCGCAGGGCATCCGGGCCGAGGTGGCGCGGCTGGAGGCGCTGGTTCAGCCTCCGGTGCAGGAGGCGTAGGGCGCGGTTTCGCCCGGCACCGGGGGACAAAGGCGGAAGCCTGCCACAAGAGATTGCAACCGCGGCGTCCAGACGGCGTCGTCGGGTGCCGTGGCGCTGGACAGGGCCGGGCCGCGGGCCGCCCATTGCATCGTGTAGATCGCGCCCCCGGCACGGGCGATGACAAAGGTCATCTCCTCGGACTGGGTGGACCCGGCGACGGCGCCGCAGCCGACATAGCCGGCGAACACCGGCCCTTCGGCGCCGGGCACCGCCGGCACCGTCGCGGACAGATCCAACGCGGCCAGATCCACCGCACAGGCCCCGCCATAGCCGCCGGCAAAGGCCTGCGCCATGTCGGTGACGGTGACATCGGGGCCAAGGACAGTGCCGGTCAGGGTGATCATCTGCGACCACGCCTCGACCGTCTCGCCCTGGGGCACCGCTTCCTGGATATAGGCGCCGCCCTGCGTGTCCTCGAAAGCGGGGGCAAAGCCGGCGGGCAGGCCAAAGGCGACGATCCGGTCGAACACCGGCGCGACCAGCGTCACGTCGGCCAGCGCAGGCAACGGGACGGCAAACAGAAGGGCAAGAAGCGGGCGCATCGGCAACCTCATGACTTCGACAGCTCAGACATTGCTTGACACAACATCGCCTCGGGCGCGACCCTGAGTTGAGAGCCGTCAGGGAGAAGGCCATGCTCGTCCATCAAATCCTGTCATCCAAACCCAGCGATGCCGTGATGACCATCGCCGAGGACGCGACCGTCGCGCAGGCGGCGGCGATCCTGTCGGAACGGCGGATCGGTTGCCTTGTGGTGTCGGGCACCGGCACCCGCGCCGATGGCATCATCTCGGAACGCGACATCGTGCGCGAGGTCGGCCGCCGCGGATCGGCCTGCCTGTCGGATCCGGTGGGCAGCATCATGACCCGCCGCCTTGTCACCTGCACCCGCGACGAAACCGCCGACAACGTGCTGGAAATCATGACCAACCACCGTTTCCGCCACCTGCCGGTGGTCGAGCACGGCCATCTCATCGGGCTGATCTCGATCGGCGACGTGGTCAAGGCGCGGATTTCGGAACTGGCGATGGAAAAGGACGCGCTTGAAGGCATGATTATCGGCCGCTGACCCCCTTGCATCCGGCCGGGTAATATTGTTGCGTGCCGGCAGCAACAGGCGCGAGGGGAGGCCGGGATGCGGATCGGACTTTATCCGGGCACCTTCGACCCGGTGACGCTGGGCCATACCGACATCATCCGCCGCGCCTGCCGTCTGGTCGACAGGCTGGTGATCGGGGTCGCCATCAACCGTGACAAGGGGCCGCTCTTCACGCTGGACGAACGGGTGGCGATGCTGACAACGGAATGCGATGGCATCGCGGCCAGCGAGGGGACCGAGATTCTGGTCCATCCGTTCGAGAACCTGCTGATCGACTGCGCCCGCGATGTCGGCGCCGGCGTCATCATCCGCGGCCTGCGCGCCGTGGCGGATTTCGAATACGAATTCCAGATGGTCGGCATGAACCGCTCACTCGACCCGTCGGTCGAGACGGTGTTCCTGATGGCCGAGGCGCGGCATCAGGCCATCGCCTCGAAACTGGTCAAGGAAATCTGCCGGCTGGGTGGCGATGTGTCGAAATTCGTGCCGCCGGCGGTGCGCGATGCGCTGGCCGACCGCCTGGGCCGCCCGCGCTGAGGGAGGCCAAGGGACTGTCTTTGCCTTTGGCCGCCCCCCGGTTTTCGTCGCGGATGCGTTGAAGCGTCGGTCGGCAAAGGGCGTTGTCGCGCGCCTCAGCCGTAGATCGCCTCGCGGGCAAGGCGGCGGGCGTCGCCGGGGTAGATGCCGGTATCCTCGGCCAGCGCCTCGGGGATGCCGCGCAGGGCGTGCAGCGTGCTGCGATAGGCCGAACGGCGCGACAGAACGGTGCGAAGTTGCGAGATCAGGGACATCGGTCCCTCCTTTCTTTCAAGGGCGGCCCTGCCGGGCCGCCGGAATATCAGCCAAGGACCACGCGGCGGGCGTTACCCTGCGAGCGGCGGTGCCCGGCTTTGCGGGCGGGGTGCCGCGCGGCATTGCGGGACAATGGGCACTTCCCTTGTGGTTGGCCGTTTCTGACGAGACAAAACTAGTTTCGCTGCAGCGCAGCACAATCCACAGTTTGCGCTAACAGGTATGCGGCAGACGCATGGCCAATCGCGATCAGTTAACCATTCTGCGCATTTCCGGGGCCGAAACCCGCCGGCGCGATTGCGGCGCGGGCAACGGCAGATCCTATCCGCGATCCCGCCCCGACCGGCGATGACCGGGTCCGCGCGCCTTGCCCCGATCCATGCCGTCACAACGAAAAAAGGCCCGCAGCAACTGCGGGCCTTTCCGTCAGCCGATTTCGCGGCTTCAGATCAGCTTGCCCATGGCGACGGCGGTGTCGCTCATCCGGTTCGAGAAGCCCCATTCGTTGTCATACCAGGTCAGGATCGACACCAGATTGCCGCCCAGCACCTTGGTCTGGTCCATGTGGAACACCGAAGACCGCGGGTCGTGGTTGAAATCCGACGACACCAGCTTTTCGGTGGTATAGCCAAGGATGCCCTTGAGCGGGCCCGCATCGGCGGCGGCCTTGATCGCGGCGTTCACTTCCTCGGCCGTCGTCTCGCGCTTGGAGATGAACTTGAAATCCACCACCGAGACATTCGGCGTCGGCACCCGGATCGAGGAACCGTCCAGCTTGCCCTTGAGCTCGGGGATGACAAGGCCGATGGCCTTGGCCGCGCCGGTCGAGGTCGGGATCATCGACAGCGCCGCGGCGCGGGCGCGGTAAAGGTCCTTGTGCATGGTGTCCAGCGTCGGCTGGTCGCCGGTATAGCTGTGGATCGTGGTCATCTGGCCCTTTTCGATGCCGATGGCATCGTTCAGCACCTTGGCCACCGGGGCGAGGCAGTTGGTCGTGCAGGATGCATTGGAAACCACGATGTCGTCGCGGGTCAGCAGGCCGTGGTTCACGCCATATACGATGGTCTTGTCCGCGCCGTCGCCGGGGGCCGAGATCAGCACCCGCTTGGAGCCGTTTTCCAGATGCGGCAGGCACTTTTCCTTGGAGGTGAAGATGCCGGTGCATTCCAGCACGATGTCGACATTGCTCCACGGCAGGTCGGCGGGGTTGCGCAGGGCCGAAACCTGCATCGGGCCGCGGCCGACGTCGATGGTGTCGCCGCTGACGGTGACGGTGGCCGGGAACTTGCCGTGCACCGAATCGTAGCGCAGCAGATGGGCGTTGGTTTCCACCGGGCCAAGGTCGTTGATGGCGACGACCTCGATATCGGTGCGGCCGGATTCGATGATGGCCCGCAGCACGTTGCGGCCGATGCGGCCGAACCCGTTGATCGCGACTTTGACTGCCATGGCAAGCTCCCTTGACGAAAGGTGGGCCGGTCCGCCGGCCGTTCCGGCGCCACCTTTGCGGCGGCTCGGGCGAAAGGTCAACGGCAGAGTCGCCGGCCCGTTTGCGCTAACAGCCGGTCAACGCCAGAAGGCGACCCAGTCGATCAGCTGGCGGAACTCGCGCAGCGCAAACAGCGTTGCGTTGCCACCGTTGAGGAAGTGATCGGCGGCAAGGCCGCCGACGATCAGCACGGCAAGGATCAGGGTCAGGCGGGTGGTCATGGCGCGACCATAGGGTGCGGGCGGCGCGGCGTGAAGGGTTGCGATGGGGACGAAGCCCGCTAGGGTGGGCGGGAACGGCACAAGGGACAGCGAATGAGCGGACTTCTCGCGCTTCTGGATGATGTGGCCTCGATCGCCAAGGTGGCGGCGGCCTCGATCGATGACATCGGCGCCGCGGCGGCCAAGGCCGGGGCAAAGGCGGCGGGCGTGGTCATCGACGATGCCGCGGTGACGCCTAAATATGTCCACGGTTTCCGGGCCGACCGGGAATTGCCGATCATCTGGCGCATCGCGCTGGGGTCGATCCGCAACAAGATCGTGCTCTTGCTGCCGGCGCTGCTGCTTCTGGACTATTTCCTGCCGGCGGCGATCACGCCGCTTCTGATGCTCGGCGGCGCCTATCTGTGTTTCGAAGGCGCGGAAAAGGTGTTCCACGCCCTGTTTCCGCATGGCGACGAACATGTCGAGGCTGATTTCGCCGATGCCGATCCGACCGCGCTGGAAGAGGCCAAGATCGCCGGGGCGATCAAGACCGACTTCATCCTCTCGGCCGAGATCATGACCATCGCGCTGTCGGTGGTCGACGAGCCGACGCTCTGGCTCAAGGCCGCGGTGCTGATCGTGGTCGCGTTGCTGATCACCGCCTGTGTCTATGGCGCGGTGGCGCTGATCGTGAAGATGGACGATGTCGGCCTGCACATGGCCCGCACCGGGCGGACGGCGGCCGGACGGGCGCTGGGGCGCGGGCTGGTGGTCGGCATGCCGAAGGTGATGGCTCTTCTGTCGGTGGTCGGCACCGCGGCGATGCTGTGGGTCGGCGGCAATATCGTGCTGCACGGGCTTGAGGTCACCCATCTCTGGACTTGGCCCTATGACACGATCCACCACTTGGCCGAGGTCGCGGCCGAGGCGGTGGGACGCGCGCAGGGCTTTGTCAGCTGGGCGGTGACGGCGTTCTTCGACGGCCTTTTCGGCCTCGCGCTTGGCATGCTGCTGATCCCGGTCGGGACGCGGATCGTCGGGCCGCTGTGGACCCTGGCATTCGGCGGGCGGGGTGAGGCGGCGCATTGACCGGACGGCCCGCCGATCTGGCCTTGCTGGCGGCACGGCTGTTGCTGGCGGCGCTGTTTCTGGGCGGTTTCGTGCAGAAACTGGCCGACCCCGGCCCGGTGATGCAGCTTCTGGCCGAGCGCGGGTTGCCCGGCTGGCTGGTCTGGCCGGCCGGGGCGTTCAACCTGCTGGCCGGGTTTCTGCTGGTAGCCGGGGTCCGGGTCACGCCGGTGGCGCTGACGCTGGCCGCCTATTGCGCCGTCACCGCGGTGTTCCATTTCCGGCCCGAGGACGCCTGGCAGATGACGATCTTTGTCAAGAACTGGGCTCTGGCCGGCGGCTGTCTGGCACTCGCGGTCGCCGGCGCGGGGTCGTGGCGTATGGGGTAGGATAGGCCCCGCGCGGTGGGCGATTGCCCACCCTACGCGGCCCGGAAGTAGGGTGGGCAATCGCCCACCGCCACCTTCACCCGATCAGCGCCCGCGCCTTTTCGACGACGGCGCCGGCGGTGATGCCGAACTTTTCATACAGCACCTTGTCCGGCGCCGAGGCGCCGAAGCCGGTCATGCCGATGAAACCGGACCGACCCTCGCGGCCGCGTTCGCCCAGCAGCAGCCAGTCCCAGCCCTGCCGCACGCCCGCCTCGATGGCGATGCGCGCCGGCCCGGCGGGCAGCACGCGCTTGCGCCAGGCCTCGTCCTGCTGGCGGAACAATTCCATCGACGGGACCGAGACGACGCGGGTGCCGATGCCCTCGGCCTCGAGCCGGGCGCGGGCGTCAAGCGCGATGGCAACCTCGGATCCCGAGGCCAGCAGGATCACCTGCCGCTTGCCGGTCGCCTCGGCCAGCACATAGGCGCCGCGCGCGGTCAGGTTGGCGTTGTCGTGCCGGGTCCGCACCGTCGGCAGGTTCTGCCGCGACAGGGCAAGGACCGAAGGCGTGGTCTTTTGCGCCAGCGCGATTTCCCAGGCCTCGGCGGTTTCCACGGTGTCGGCGGGGCGCAGCACCAGCGTGTTCGGCGTCGCGCGGCAGATCGCCAGATGTTCGACCGGCTGGTGGGTCGGCCCGTCCTCGCCCAGGCCGATGCTGTCATGGGTCATGACATAGACCACCGGAACGCCCATCAGCGCCGACAGCCGCATCGCCGGCCGCGCATAGTCGGTGAAGCAGAAGAAGGTGCCGCCATAGGGCCGGACGCCGCCATGCAGCGCCATGCCGTTCATCGCCGCGGCCATGCCGTGTTCGCGGATCCCGTAATGGATATAGCGGCCCTTGCGGTTGTCGGGGCCGAAAACGCCCAGATCCCTAGTCAGCGTGTTGTTCGATCCGGTAAGGTCGGCCGAGCCGCCGAGCGTGTCGGCCAGCACGGCATTCACCACCTCGAGCGCGAGTTCCGAGGATTTGCGGGTGGCGTGCTTGGGCGCTTCGGCGCTGATCTGCTTTTTCAGCTTGCGGATGCCGGCACCCAGCGCCTTTGGCAAATCGCCGCCGAACGCGGCCGAGAACGCCTTGTGCCGCGCCGGGGGCAGGGCGGCCAGCCGCGCTTCCCATTCGGCGCGGGCGGCGGCGCCGCGCTGGCCCATCGCCTCCCACCGGGCCTTGACGCCGGCCGGAATCTCGAACGGGGCGGCGGTCCAGCCATAGGCGGTCTTGGCGGCCTCGAGCTGGGCCTTGTCGGTCAGCGCGCCATGGCCCTTTGAGGTGTCCTGCGCCGCATGGCCCAGTGCGATATGGGTCTTGCAGGCGATCATCGACGGCCGCGGATCGGCCTTGGCGGCGGTCATCGCCGCGTCGATGGCGGCGGGATCATGCCCGTCCACCGCCTGCACATGCCAGCCCGAGGCGGCAAAGCGCGCCATCTGGTCGGTGGCGTCGGCGATCGAGACCTTGCCGTCGATGGTGATGCCGTTGTTGTCCCACAGCACGATGAGGTGGCCCAGCCGCTGCATGCCGGCAAGGCTGATCGCCTCCTGGCTCACGCCCTCCATCAGGCAGCCGTCGCCGGCGATGACCCAGGTGTGATGGTTCATGATCTTGGCGCCGAAACGGGCGCGCAGGGATTCCTCGGCGATGGCAAAGCCGACGGCATTGGCGATGCCCTGGCCCAGCGGGCCGGTTGTCGTCTCGACCCCGGCGACATGGCCGTATTCGGGATGCCCGGCGGTGATCGCGCCCCATTGCCGGAAGTTGCGGATCTGCTCCAGCGTCACATCGGCATAGCCGGTCAGATGCAGCAGCGAATAGATCAGCATGGATCCATGGCCGGCCGACAGGATGAAACGGTCGCGGTCGGGCCAGCGCGGCGCGCTCGGGTCAAAGCGCAGGTGGCGGTCGAACAGCACGGTCGCGACATCGGCCATGCCCATCGGCATGCCGGAATGCCCCGAATTGGCGGCGGCCACGGCATCCAGCGTCAGCGCGCGGATCGCGGCGGCAAGCTGCCAGTATTCCGGGTTGCGTTGGCTGAGGGGACCAAGGTCCATGGCGAACCTCCTTTCGACTGTCGCGGGGTCGCGGTCCTCATACCAGCAAGGGGCCGGGTTGCAAGCGTCAGGCACTGGATGAGCAGCGACCCGCAAGCCGTTCTGCCACAAGGCATGGGCGATTTGCCGCGCGGCGTTCTCTGTCATAGGCTGGCTGAAACCGGGCACGATTCGCCGCAGCAAGACGGCAGATCCGGCAGGCGGCCCGAAAGACGGGTGCGGAATGCGAGGTGCGGGCAGATGACCGATCTGGGCGAATACGAACGGCGGATCGCGGCGGCATTGCAGCGGATCGGCGCCGGGCTGTCACGGGGCGGCGCGCCGGTGGACGCGGCCGCGCTGGCGCAGGCGCTGGACGAGGAACGCACCGCCAATGCCCAATTGCAGGAACGGCTGCGCCAGCTGCATGACCGCGGCGACGCCCGGGTGGCCGCGGCGCTGGCCGATCGCGATGCCGCGCGGGCCGAGGTCGCGGCGATGGACGCCACGTTGCAATCCCTGCGCGCAAGCCAGAGCGACCTGTCCGAAACCGTCGCCACCCTGCGCGCCGCGCTGGCCGAAGGTGTCGCCGAACCCGATCTGGTCAACCGCGCCATGCAGGCCGAAATCGACGGGCTGCGCGCGTTGCGCGCGGCGGATGCCGCCGAGGTCGATCAGGTGCTGAACGAATTGCGGCCGCTGGTCGCGGAGGGACAGTGATGCCTCAGGTCGAAGTCACCATCGGCGGCCGCGCCTTCGAGGTCGCCTGTCAGGCGGGCGAGGAACCCTATCTGCGGTCGGCGGCGCAGATGCTGGATGCCGAGGCGGGGGCGCTGTCGGCGCAGATCGGCCGGGTGCCCGAGGCGCGGATGCTGCTGATGGCCGGGCTGATGCTGGCGGACAAGACCGCAGGCCTTGAGGACCGGCTGCGCGAGGCCGAGGCGCGGATGGCCGAGATGGACCGCATCATCACCGCCTTTGAACAGGCCCCGCGCGAGCTGACCACCGAAACGGTGGAGGTGCGGGTCGAAGTGCCGGTCGAGGTTCCCGTCGAAGTGCCGGTCGAGGTTCCCGTCGAGGTCGTGCCCGAGGCGCATCTGGTGCGGCTGGCCGAACTGGCCGCCGAGGCCGAGGCCCTGGCCGAAGCGGTCGAGCGCGGGTAGGGGGCGCAGGCGGTGGGCGGTTGCCCACCCTACGGGAGGCCCGGTAGGTTGGGCAACCGCCCACCGCTGTTCACAAAATCCGCGCCGCCTCGAGCGCGAAGTCGATGAAATGTTCCATGCGGTCGGCGCGGTTCAGGCCGGTGGCCATGTGGACGCGCAGGCCGTCGCGCCCCAGCACGATGACCGGCCCGGTCTGGGCATCGCCGGCCCAGCCGGATTGCAGCTTGGCCAGATCGCCAAGGTCGAACCGCGGCACAGGCTCGGACGAGGCGAGGACGGTGATGGCGGCGGGCGCCGGCCACAGCCGCAGCGCCGGGGCATAGCCGGCAAAGCCCGGCCCGGCCATGACGGCGATCAGCCGCCGCCCCTCGGGCGTGTCCATGCCCTGCGCCAGCGCCGCGGCATCATATCCTTCGGGCAGGGCCGGGCCAAGGATCAGCAGGCCATCGGCCCAATGCGGTTCGGGGGCAAGGAATTCGGTCACCTGCGCCTTGCGCGGCTGCGGTTCCGTGGGCGTGGCATTGCGCCGGGTTTCCACCGTCCAGCCCGATCCGCCGCGCGGGGCGATGCGCAGCACGCCGGGCCGGCCCAATCGTTCCTCGACAATGGTCAGCGCCCAGCCGCGCCGGGCGGCCAGCGCCTGCAACGCCTCGCGCCGCGAGGTTTCGTTCAGGCGCAGCCAAAGATAGCCGACCCCGCCGGCCAGGGCGAGGAACACCGCCACGACAAGGATGGTCAGGATCGTGGACATGGCGGCACCGGACTGCTCCAGACCGCCTTCGACAGGGCAAGGTGACGGGTGCCCGTGACAGGACCGGCAACGGGCCGGCCGGTTTCCCGGCGGCGCGGAAGGGTCAGACTGGCGGGCACCTTGGCTCCGTTCGGCTTGGCAGCGTTGGCCCTATCAAGCACGGGCCGGGGCACGCTGCCTAGCACCCTGACCCCGGCCCGGCACAAAGCCGGTCCGGGTGTTGCAAAGGCGCCAGAGACAGGGGGGTGCAGGGCAGTCGCCCGCTGCGCCCCAAGGTTCGCCCTTCAGCCGTTGGCTTCGCGGATCTTGTCGGCGGCGTCCTTGGAATAGGCGATGCCCTTGGCGTCGAACAGGGCGTCGAGTTCGCCCGACAGGGTCATCTCGGTGACGATGTCGCAACCGCCGACGAATTCGCCCTTGACGTAAAGCTGCGGGATCGTCGGCCAGTCCGAGAAATCCTTGATCCCCTGGCGGATGTCGGCATCGGCCAGCACGTTCACATCGACGAAATCGACGCCGATATAGTTCAGCACCCCGGCAATGCGGCTGGAAAAGCCGCATTGCGGCATCGACTTGGTGCCTTTCATGTAAAGCACCACGTCGTTGCCGGTCACGGTTTCGCGAATCTGGTCGAGGGCGGTCATGCCTCTCACTCCTGTTTCCTGAATCAATCCGGGGCCTTGGTGGTCAGCGCCAGCGCGTGCAATTCGCCCTGCGCGCCGTCCATCCGCCCCTTGAGCGCCGCATAGACGGCGCGTTGCTGCTGCACGCGGTTCATCCCGCGAAAGCTTTCATCCACCACTTCGGCGGCGAAATGCTGGCCGTCATCGCCTTCGACCCGGATACGGGCCTGCGGAAAGCTCTCGCGGATGAGGTTTTCGATGTCGCTGGCGGTGATCGGCATGGCGGGCTCCTTCTTGCCCGCCGAATGTAGGGCCGCGCGCGGGGCGCCGCAACCGGGCCCCGCGCTGCGGCGTCACTTCTCGGGGATCAGGCCGCGCGGACTGAAGCGCAGCACCAGAAGCAGGATCACGCCCAGCGACAACAGCCGCATGTGCGGCGCGGAATCGACCAGGTGGTCCTTGAGCCATCCGTCGGCCATGCCCGAGGTGATCAGACCCATGATCCCCGGCCCGACCTGTTCGACGATGAGATAGAGCCAGCCGATCAGGAGCGCGCCCAGCAGCGAGCCCCAGTTGTTGCCCGATCCGCCGACGATGACCATGACCCAGACAAGGAAGGTCCATTTCAGCGGGTTGTATTCGCCGGGGTTCATCAGCCCGTTCATCGACACGAAGATCGCGCCGCCGATGCCGGCCAGCGCGGACCCCAGGACGAAAATCTGCAGGTGGCGGCGGGTCACGTCCTTGCCCATCGCCTCGGCCGCGACCTCGTTGTCGCGGATGGCGCGCATCATCCGGCCCCAGGGCGATTTCAGCGCCCGTTCCGACAGCCAGATCACCAGCCCCAGCACCACGATCAGCAGCACGGCATAAAGCACCTTGACCCAAAGGGTCGAGGCCGTCACCGGGTCGATGCCAAGGCTGGCCGCGCGGTCAATGAACGCCTGCGAGCGTTGCAGGTCGACCTCGCGCGGGACCGGCCAGGGCCGCGGCAGGTCGTTGACCATCTTGACGCCGCGGGCCAGCCAATCCTCGTTTTTCAGCACCTGCACGACGATCTCGGCAATGCCCAGCGTGGCGATGGCAAGGTAATCCGACCGCAGCCCCAGCGCGGTCTTGCCGATGGCCCAGGCCGCGGCGGCGGCCAGAATCGCCCCCAGCCCCCAGCCCCAGAGCGAGCCGATCCCCAGCCCGCCGATATTGCCGGCGGCAGCGGGATTGTTCGCCTCGATCGCCACCACGGCGGGGTCAAAGACGAAGCGGTAAAGGAAGAATCCCAGCACCAGCACCGCCATCGTGCCCCAGGCGCGGCCGCGGCCGGGGGCCATGGTGCGGCGCAGCCAGATCGTGCCGCCGATCACCAGCAGGGCGATGACGAAAGCCAGGATGATGCGCAGGCCGCCGGCGGCCCATGCGCCCTCGACCGGGCGGGCCGAGGTCAGGACAACGGCCAGCCCGCCAAGGGCGGCAAAGCCCATGATGCCGGTGTTGAACAGCCCGGCATAGCCCCATTGCAGGTTCACCCCCATCGCCATGATCGCCGAGACCAGCGCGAAGTTCAGGATGCGCAGGGATACGTCCCAGGACACGATCATGCCGGTGGCGACGAAAAGGATTGCCACCCCGGCAAACAGCAGAAGATTGCGGCTCATACCGATTTCCCCTTGAAGATGCCGGTCGGCTTGAACAGCAGCACGATGATGAGGATCGCAAAGCTGACGCCGAATTTGTAGTCGGTGGTGATGAGTTGCAGGTTCAGCCCGCCGGGCGCCGGCATCCAGTCGGCCGGCAGGATATAGCCCAGCACCTTGTTCCAGACATAGGTCACCATCACCTCGGAAAAGGCGATGATGAAGCCGCCGGCGATGGCACCAAGCGGGCTGCCAAGGCCGCCGACGATGGCCGCGGCGAAGATCGGCAGCAGAAGCTGGAAATAGGTGAAGGCCTTGAAGCTCTTGTCGAGGCCGTAAAGCACGCCGGCGGTGGTGGCGAGCGCCGCGACGATGATCCAGGTCACGGCGACGACCCGATCGGGGTTGATGCCGGACAGAAGCGCCAGATCCTCGTTATCGGAAAAGGCGCGCATCGACTTGCCGGTGCGGGTCTTGTTCAGGAACCAGAACAGAAGGGCGACGGCAATCGCGGCGGTGACCACGGTGATGACCTGGCTGGTCTTGAGACCCAGCCCCTCGGCCAGCCCTGTCGCCTCCTTGAAGGCGGCGGGCGCGATGATCTGGCGCAGGCCGTCAAGGAACACCACATCCTCGACGCCGATGAACAGCCGGACCACGCCGTTCATCACGAACATCACGCCAAGGCTGACGATGACCAGGATCACCGGCGCCGCCTTTCGGTCTCGGTAAAAGCGATAGACAACGCGGTCGGTGCCCAGCACGAACAGCGCGGTGACGGCGATGCCGAAGGGCAGGGCCAGAAGGGCTGTCGGCAGCGGGCCAAGGCTGACGCCCCAGTATTGCAGCAGGAAGGTGACGCCGATCGTCACCATGGTGCCGAAGGCCATGGTGTCGCCATGGGCAAAGTTGGAAAACCGCAGGATGCCGTAGATCAGCGTCACCCCCAGCGCCCCCAGCGCCAGTTGCGAGCCATAGGTGGCCGCGGGGATGAACACATAATTGAGGAATGCCACGAGGGCGTTGAGCAGATCCATCAGCGGGTCTCCGGCCGGGTGGCGGGTGCGGAAGTTCGGGTCATTGCGCGGCATCCGTGCAGCGGCCGGTGGCGATCCAGACGCGGCCTTGCGCGCCCGGATCGCGGCGGGTCAGGATATAGTCGCCGCCCTCGCGCCGGACGCCAAGCAGCACGGCATCCCCCTCGGGCGAGGTTGCGGTCCAGACCAGCGATCCCTGGCCCTCGGACCGGCTGGCCGGCACCCAGGTACCTTCGCCAAGATACAGTTCGGGCGCGGCGCCAAGGGGATCGCGGACATAGGTCGCGCCCTCCTCGTTGGCGGGATTGGCGGCGAAACACTCCTGATCCGAGCAGAAGATCTGCGTCGGGCAGGCCAGATCGGCCATCGCCGGGCCTGTCGAGGCGGCGATGAGCAGGGGAAGAAGGACGCGCATCCCTAACCCCCCAGGAAGGTGCGGCGGACCACCGGGTCGGCGAGAAGCTCGCGCCCCGATCCGGTATGGGCATTGGCGCCCTGCACCAGCACATAGGCGATGTCGGCGATCTCAAGCGCCTGCCGCGCGTTCTGTTCCACCATCAGGATGGTGATTCCGGCGCGGGCGACCTCGATGATGCGGTCGAACAATTCGTCCATGACGATGGGCGAGACGCCGGCGGTCGGTTCGTCCAGCATCAGCACCTTGGGCTGGGTCATCAGCGCGCGGCCGACGGCGACCTGCTGGCGCTGCCCGCCCGACAACTCGCCCGCCGCCTGACGCCGCTTGTCGCGCAGGATCGGGAACAGCGAATAGACCTGATCCAGCGTGCCCGAGATGTCGTCGCGGCGCAGGAAGGCGCCCATTTCAAGGTTTTCCTCGACGGTCATCGAGGTGAAGATGTTGTGGGTCTGCGGCACGAAGGCCATGCCCTTGGCCACGCGGGCCTGCGGCGCAAGGTCGGTGATGTCCTCGCCATCAAGCCTGACCCGGCCCTCGCGCAGCGACAGCATCCCGAACACCGCCTTCATCGCGGTGGACTTGCCGGCGCCGTTCGGGCCGACGATCACCGCGATCTGGCCGCGTTCGACCGAAATCGTGCAATCGTTCAGGATATTGGCGCCCTTGCCGTAACCGCCGGTCATGTGGTCGCCGGTCAGGAACGGGCCGCCGGGGGCGGGATGCGCCTTTCCTCCCTGCGCCACGGTTGCGGCATCGCCGGTGGCCGGCCGGCCCAGCGAGGCATCCTTGTTGCCGCGCCCGGTCTGGATGGCCTTCATGTCCTCGTCGCCGGTCATGCGCCCACCTTGTCCTTGTTCTTGAGCCCGGTGCCAAGATAGGCCTCGATCACCGCCTCGTTGGCGCGGATCTGGTCGGCCGACCCCTGCGCCAGCACCTTGCCCTCGGCCATGACGATCACCGGATCGCAAAGCCGGGCGATGAAATCCATGTCGTGCTCGATGACGCAGAAGGTATAGCCGCGCTCCTTGTTCAGGCGCACGATGGCATCGCCGATGGTGTTGAGGAGCGTGCGGTTCACGCCCGCCCCCACCTCGTCGAGAAAGACGATGCGGGCATCGACCATCATGGTGCGGCCCAGTTCGAGCAGTTTCTTCTGCCCGCCCGACAGGTTGCCGGCCTTTTCGTCCTTCAGATGGGAAATCGTCAGGAAATCAAGAACCTCGTCGGCTTTCTTGAGCAGCGCGGCCTCTTCCTGGGCGATGCGGCCGCGGTTGAACAGCGCGTTCCACAGGGTTTCGCCCGACTGGCCCTCGGGGACCATCATCAGGTTCTCGCGCACGGACATCGACGAAAATTCATGCGCGATCTGGAAGGTGCGCAACAGGCCCTTGTGGAACAGTTCGTGCGGTTCCAGGCCGGTGATATCCTCGCCCGCCATGGTCACCCGGCCCGAGGTCGGCTTGAGCCGCCCGGCGATGACGTTGAACATGGTGGTCTTGCCGGCGCCGTTCGGACCGATCAGCCCGGTGATCGACCCCTGGGCGATCTCGAAGCTGGCTCCGTCAACGGCATGGAAACCGCCGAAGTGCTTGTGCACATCGTCGACGACGATCATCC
This sequence comes from uncultured Rubellimicrobium sp., assembly GCA_964540965.1. GTDB lineage: Bacteria > Pseudomonadota > Alphaproteobacteria > Rhodobacterales > Rhodobacteraceae > JADYZU01. Next base: position 218,350 of record CAZIOT010000005.1, read on the forward strand.
GTGTCTCCCCGTGTGGGCCGTCGGGTCTTTGCCCGCGGCCTTATCGTTGCGGCAACGGCCCGGGAGATGCCCCCCGGGCCGCGCCATATATCAGACTGCCATAACCGGCGGTTCAGCGATAGCCGACCGTGATGATTTCGCCGTCTTCGAATTCGACTTCACGGTAGTTGCCGGCGGATTCGCCGGCGCCGATCAGTTCCACCGCGGTGGCGCCGACATAGTCGATGTCGGTGCCGGCGGCGATCAGTTCCAGCGCCTTGCCCAGTTCGCCGGGCAGGATCGGCTCGCCGGGGGCGTTGGCCAGATCCAGCACATGGGTCGCGGCATCGGCCGAATTGGTCGACCCGGCCGCAGCCCAGGACAGCATGATCAGCGCCGCGGCGTCATAGGATTCCGCCGAGAAGGCCGAGGTGCCGTCGAAACCGGCCGCGGTGGCCAGTTCGTGGAACAGCGCCGCGCCGTTCGAATCGGTGCCCGGATACTGGCCGAAGGACGAATTCAGCCCGGCGCCGATGTCGGTGGCGATCTGCTGGCCGACCATGCCGTCGGGCAGGACGAAGGTGTCGAACGCGCCGGTGTCGAGCGAGGCCTGGATGATGCCCTTGCCGCCCTGGTCGGTATAGCCGGCCACGACAAGGATCTGCCCGCCGGCCGCAGCCAGCGCCGCGACTTCGGCCGAATAGTCGGCCTTGCCGTCCTCGTGCGGGGTCGAGATGGTCACGGTGCCGCCGGCTTCGGTGAAGGCGGCCTGGAACGCATCGGCCAGACCCTTGCCGTAGTCGTTATTGGTATAGGTCAGCGCGACGGTATCAAAGCCGCGTTCGCGGATGATGTCGGACATGACCACGCCCTGACGGGCATCCGACGGCGCTGTGCGGAAGAACAGGTTGTCGTCTTCGGCGGTCGACAGCGCGGGCGAGGTGGCCGAGGGCGAGATCATCAGGATGCCGTTCGGGCGGGCGACGTTCTGCAGAACGGCGCCGGTGACGCCCGAGCAGTCCGCGCCCATGAGCGCGACCACGCCTTCGCCGGTGACCAGCGTTTCCGCCGCCGACTGGGCCGCAGCAGCATCGACGCAGGTGTCATCGGCGCGAACCGGCACCACGGTCGAGCCGCCCAGCAGCAGGCCGGTGGCGTTCACTTCGGCGATGGCGGCTTCGGCGCCGGCGGCCATGTTCGGCGTGATCGATTCGAGCGGGCCGGTGAAGCCCAGCAGGATCCCCATCTTGATGTCTTCGGCCGAAGCGGCCCCGGCGCCAAGCGCCAGCGTGGCCGAGGCCAGCAGCAGTTTCTTCATTGTCGTCTCCCTGTAGGATTTGCTTGTCCTGCCGGGCAAGCTAGCCAGTGCGGGTTCAAAAGGAAAGTCCGAAGGCGGCGATTACCCTGCGCTTTGCGGCAGCGAATCCGGGCTGACGCAGGGTCAACCCGCGGGCCCGGCACACGCCTAGATTGAAAGCCGTGCCGCCATCGCCTGCGGCCCGCTGCCTTGCGTGCCGCGTTCGCGATAGGGCGTCGTGGCATATTGCGACCGATAGCATTTCGAGAAATGCGACGGGCTGGAGAATCCGCAGGCCAGCGCCACGTTGATCACGCTCATGTCGGTCTGCATCAACAGGTTGCGCGCCTTCTGCAGGCGCAGTTCCATGTAATACCGCTTGGGACTGCGGTTGAGATAGCGGCGGAACAGCCGTTCCAGCTGCCGGGTCGACATGCCGACATCGCGGGCAAGGGTGGCGGGGCTGATCGGTTCCTCGATCGCCTGTTCCATGATCTGGATGACACGGCCCAGCTTGGGGTGGCGCACGCCGATCCGGGTCGGGATCGACAGGCGCTGCGTGTCCTGGTCGGTGCGGATCGAGGAATAGATCAACTGGTCGGCCACAGCACTCGCCAGTTCCTCGCCATGGTCGTCGGCGATGATCTTGAGCATGAGGTCGATGGAGGCCGTGCCCCCGGCGGTGGTGATGCGGTTGCCGTCGATGACAAAGACGGACTTGGTCAGGGTCACGTCCTCGAATTCCTCGGCAAAGCTGTCCTGGTTTTCCCAGTGGATCGTCGCCTTCTTGCCGTCGAGCAGCCCGGCCTTGGCCAGGCAATAGCCGGCGGTGCAGAGGCCGCCCAGCGTGACGCCGCGCCGCGCCTCGCGCCGCAGCCAGGACACCAGCTTGCGGCTGGTCGCCTCGGCGATGTCGATGCCGCCGCAGAGGAACACGGTATCCTCGCGGTCAAGCTCGGCCAGATCCATGTCGACGCGGAACTCGGTGCCGTTGGAACAGCGCACGCCGGTGCCGCCTTCGCCGGCGATGGACCAGGTATAAAGCACCTGCCCCGCCATGCGGTTGGCGATGCGCAGGCTTTCCACCGCGCAGGCGAAACAGAGCATGGTGAAATTGTCGAGAAGCACGAATACGAAATGGCGTTCCTGCGGAGCGGGATCCGCAAGGTCGACGGTCTGTGGCTGGATGTTCATGGGACACCGGGCGGGCACGCGGCGGAATGACGCGGCTGGCGCGCGTTTTACGCGCGCGACAGCCTGCCGTCAAATGCGGCATGAGATGTCGTTTTGCGCCGATCACCGCCCGGTTGCCGGCGGATTTGGGCATTGGATTCACCCCTTCGCGGCGCTATACCCCCGCCGTTCGGCGGCTGGTCCGCCATGCTGAGGAGACGATCATGACCGAGTGGCAGAAAACCGACTGGCGGAAACTTCCGCGGGTTCAGATGCCCGACTATGCCGATGCCGACAGGCTCGCCATGGTCGAGGGTCGGCTGTCGTCCTATCCGCCCCTGGTCTTTGCCGGCGAGGCGCGGCGGCTCAAGGCGCATCTGGCCAAGGTCGGCCGCGGCGAGGCGTTCCTACTGCAGGGCGGCGATTGCGCCGAAAGCTTTGCCGAATTTTCCGCCGACAACATCCGCGACACGTTCAAGGTCATGTTGCAGATGGCCATGGTCCTGACCTGGGGCGCGAAGCTGCCGGTGGTCAAGGTCGGGCGCATGGCCGGGCAATTCGCCAAGCCGCGGTCGGCGCCGACCGAGATGGTGAACGGGGTCGAACTCGCCAGCTACAAGGGCGACATCATCAACGGCTTCGATTCGACGGTGGCGGCACGGACGCCCGACCCGGAGCGCATGTTGCAGGCCTATACCCAGTCGGCGGCGACTCTGAACCTGCTGCGTGCGTTCTCGACCGGCGGCTATGCCGACATGCACAAGGTCCACGCCTGGACCCTGGGCTTTACCGGCGCGCCCGAGGCCGAGAAATACCGCGACCTCGCCAACCGCATCAGCGACACGCTCGACTTCATGGAGGCCGCCGGCATCCGCGAAGAGGCCGAGCATACGCTGCAGACGGTGGAATTCTATACCAGCCACGAGGCGCTGCTTCTTGAATATGAAGAGGCGCTGACGCGGGTGGATTCGACCTCCGGGCAGGTTCTGGCCGGTTCGGGCCACATGATCTGGATCGGCGACCGCACCCGCCAGCCGGACGGCGCGCATGTCGAATACTGCCGCGGCGTACTGAACCCGATCGGGCTGAAATGCGGGCCGTCGCTGACCTCGGGCCATCTCAAGGCACTGATGGCGCGGCTGAACCCGAAAAACGAACCGGGCCGCCTGACGCTGATCGCCCGCTTTGGCGCCGGCAATGTCGGCGAACACCTGCCGCGCCTGATCCGCGCCGTGCAGGAAGAAGGGGCCAATGTCACCTGGACCTGCGACCCGATGCACGGCAACACGATCAAGTCGACGAGCGGTTACAAGACGCGGCCCTTCGATTCGGTGCTGCGCGAGGTGCGGGAATTCTTCGGTGTCCACAATGCCGAAGGCTCGATCCCCGGCGGCGTGCATTTCGAGATGACCGGCAAGGACGTGACCGAATGCACCGGCGGCGTGCGCGCGGTCTCGGACGAGGACCTGTCGAGCCGCTATCACACCGCCTGCGACCCGCGGCTCAATGCCTCGCAATCGCTGGAACTGGCGTTTCTGGTGGCCGAGGAACTGGCCGGACGCCGGACCGAGATCCGCCGCGCGGCGGCGATGTAGGGCAGGGGGCGACCTGCCGGCACAGGGTGAGGGGCGGCGGGCCGCCCCTTACCCGTTCGACACCACCAGCCGCAGAGCCGGCCGCAGCGGCGGCGTCTGGCGGCGTTCGCCAACCGCGGCCAGACGCGGCGCATGCAGCGGTTCGGGAAGGTTCACCGGCTCGATCCGCGGGGCGACGGTCGGCAGGGCAAAGCGCACCGGCACCCGGCCGGGCACGCCGTCGCACAGGATGGCGCCGATCATGCGGTTGACCTCGCCGCCGGCATCGCACAGCGGCAGCAGGATCATCCGCCCGGCCATCCGCCCGCGCAGCAGGCCGCGCCCGGCCTCGACCGGCACTTCGACGATGGCGGGGCCGTCAAAGGTGCTCGCGATCAGCGGCAGCAGACGTTCCCGCGCGGCGGCGGTGAACAGGGCACAAAGCGGCATCCCCCGCGGCTCCATCCCGAAAAGCGCCGACAGCCGCTGGCCGGCCACCCGGATCCGCGCCACGCCCGGCGCCACCCGTTCGGCGACAAAGGCATGCGGCAGCACTGCGTCGATGGCCGCGGGGTCGACATCGGTCCGCGCCGGGATGGCGCGGGCGCCGCGCAGCACGCGCCAATAGGCCTCAAGCTGGGCAAGCAGCGCCGGGGACGTGGCGGCGCCGTGCAGCGCAAGCGGCTGGGCGTCAGTGTCGCGGGTCATTCCGGCCTCCGTCGGGTTTGTCACAGATATGAAGCAAACCCTAAGCGCCATTGTTCGGCCACAGAAGTTGACAAAGTGTAAACGGGTTAACGGCACGGGCCGGTTTCCCCGCTGTCGGCGCCGGGGCCCGGCCAGCCGCCCGCCCTTGCGGTGTCGCCCGCTTTGGTATCAGGTCGCCCGAGGGGGAGGCCCAGCAGGAGGCACGCATGATCCGGTCGATGACCGCCTTTGCCAGCGGCGCGGGCAGCCATGGCGCGCAATCCTGGGCCTGGGAATTGCGCGGCGTCAACGGCCGCGGCCTTGACCTGCGGCTGCGGCTGCCGGACGGCATCGACGGGCTTGAGGCCGCGGTGCGCGCCGCCCTGGGCCAGCGACTGACCCGCGGCAATGCCAATGTCACCCTGCGCCTTGCGCGCGAGGATGGCGGCACGGCGCTGGCCGTCGATCCCGTGGCGCTGAATGCCGCCGTGCACGCGGTGGCGCTGGCACAGGCGGCGGCAGCGGCGGCGGGCGTGACGCTCGACCCGCCGCGGGCGACCGACCTTCTGGCGCTGCGCGGTGTGCTTGTGCAGGGCGGCGCCGGCGGCGAGGACAGCGAATCGCTTCTCGCCGCGCTCATGTCCAGCTTTGCCACAGCACTTGACGATTTCACCGCCATGCGGGCCGAGGAGGGCAGGGCGCTCGCCTCGGTGATCGAAGCGCAGCTTGCCGAGATCGCCCGGCTGACTGCGGCCGCCGCGGCGATGGCCGAGGCCCGGCGCGACGACAGCCGCCGCGCCCTGACCGCCGCGCTGCGCCGGTTGTTCGAGGACGTCCCCGAAATGGACGAGGCGCGGCTGGCGCAGGAACTGGCGCTGATCGCCGTCAAGTCCGACGTGACCGAGGAAATCGACAGGCTGACCGCACATGTCGCCGCCGCCCGCGCGCTGATCGCCGATCCGGCGCCGGCGGGACGCAAGCTTGATTTCCTTGCGCAGGAATTCAACCGCGAGGCCAATACGCTCTGCTCCAAGGCGCAGTCGACCGGGCTGACGCGGATCGGCCTTGACCTCAAGGCGGTGATCGACCAGATGCGCGAACAGGTGCAGAACGTGGAGTAACCCCATGGCCGTGCAGGACAATCGCCGCGGCATGCTCATCATCCTGTCCTCGCCCTCGGGGGCGGGGAAATCGACGCTGGCCAAGCTGCTGATGGCCTGGGATCCGACGCTGAAATTCAGCGTCTCGGCCACGACGCGGCCGGCGCGGCCGGGCGAAAGCCATGGCAAGGAATACTATTTCCTGACGCAGGACCAGTTCCGCGATCAGGTTGCCGCCGGCGAGATGCTGGAACATGCCGAGGTCTTTGGCAATTTCTACGGCAGCCCGCGCGGCCCGGTGGAAGAGGCGCTCAAGGCTGGGCGCGACGTGTTGTTCGATGTCGACTGGCAGGGCGCGCAGCAGATCAAGGCCAGCAGCCTGGGCCAGGACGCGCTGTCGATCTTCATCCTGCCGCCCTCGATTGCCGAGCTGGAACGGCGGCTGCGCTTTCGCGGACAGGACAGCGACACGGTGATCCGCGGCCGCATGTCGAAAAGCATGGCCGAGATAAGCCATTGGCCGGAATATGATTATGTGCTGGTCAATGCCGATGTCCACGATACCGAGGACCGGATGAAGAAGATCATCACCGCCACCCGCCTGCGTCGCCAGCAGCAGCCGGGACTGGCCGATTTCGTCCGCGGGCTCAACCGCGAATGGCAGGAGCGAGACGCATGATCTGGGAACTTGACGGCGTAAAGCCCGACATCCACCCCGACGCCTGGATCGCGCCGGGGGCGCAGGTGATCGGCAAGGTGATCCTGCGGGCCGGGGCCAGCGTCTGGTTCGGCGCGGTGCTGCGCGGCGATACCGAACCGATCGAGGTGGGCGAGGACAGCAACGTGCAGGAAAACAGCGTGCTGCATACCGATGCGGGCTATCCGCTCTGGATCGGCCCCGGCTGCACCATCGGCCACAAGGCGATGCTGCACGGCTGCACGATCGAGCACAACAGCCTGATCGGCATGTCGGCCACGGTGCTGAACGGCGCGGTGATCGGTCGCAACAGCCTGATCGGCGCCGGGGCGCTGGTCACCGAGGGCAAGGCGATTGCCGAAGGCTCGCTGGTGATGGGCGCGCCGGGCCGCGTGGTGCGCGCGCTGGACGAGGCCGCCATCGAACGTCTGCGCGAGTCGGCCCGCCATTATGCCGAAAACGCCCGCCGCTTTCGTGCCGGGATGCGCGCGGTCTAGCGACCGGGCGCCAGCCCGCCGGGCGCAAGGCCGGTGCCGTCGATCAGGAACAGGTCGAAGTCGAGGCCCGGCGCGACGGCCCGCACCTCGGACCGGATGACGGCGGGGTCGGGCAGGGCCATGGCCAGTGCCCGGTAGCGGCCGGCAAAGCCCAGTTCGGCCAGCCGCCGCGCCAGTTCCAGCGCGTCGAAATCGCTGCCGAACAGGGCCGACAGGATCACATCCGGCCGGATCCGCTCAAGCGCCGCGGCATCGACATCGCCATATCCCGCAAAGTGAAAGCCGCTGAGCAGCGGCAGCCGCCGGCCGGCGCGGCGCCAGCCGCGAAGATCGCCCACGACCAGCATCACCGGCGCAGAAACCGCCGTCCGGTCGATCACGGTCACATTCTCGGCCAATGGCAGACCCTTCACGCAGACATTGCAGCCCTGAACTTCCGTTGTATCCACGAATTGGTGTGCAGCGCAATGTCGCACAATCCTGAGGCGATCTTTCCCGTGCCGGGCAAGACCATTGCCGCCCTGGGGCAGGGCCGCTAGGACAGCCCCATGCCCTTGACCCATGCCGCCCCGCTGATTGCCGCCTTGCCGATGCCCGTGATCCTGATCGGCCAGTCCGAGCGGATCGAGGCGGCGAACGCCGCCGCCCTGCAACTGGTGCCGACCTGCGAAGTCGGGCGCCACTATATCACCGCCCTCCGCCAGCCGGCGCTTCTGGACAGCGTCGAGGCCTGCCTTGCCAGCGGCGGCATTGCCGGCAGCCGCTATCTTGGCCGCGACGGAGCCCGCGACACGACGTGGCGGGTCAGCGTGGCGCCGGTGGCGATGCCGCAGGGCAGCGGCGCGCTGCTGACCTTCGAGGACATCACCGCGGTCGAAGCCGCCGGGCAGATGCGGCGTGATTTCGTTGCCAATGTCAGCCACGAATTGCGCACGCCGCTGACCTCGCTTCTGGGTTTTGTCGAGACGCTGAAGGGCCCGGCCCGCGACGATGCCGCCGCCCGCGACCGCTTCCTCGGCATCATGGAACGCGAGGCGGGCCGCATGGCGCAACTGGTGCGCGACCTGCTCTCGCTCGGCCGGGTCGAGGAGGAGGAGCGGCGGCGGCCGACCGATCCGGTGGCGCTGAACGCTCTGGTCGAAGGCGTGGCGCAATCGCTTGAACCGCTCGCCGCGGCCAGCGGCAACACCCTGCGGCTCGACCTGCCCGAAGTGCCGGTCACGGTGACCGGCGATGCCGACCAGTTGCGGCAGGTGCTGGTCAACCTGATCGAAAACGCGATCAAATACGGCGGCGCCGGCCGGCCGGTCGAGATCACGCTGACCGCGCCGGCGCAAGAGCCGGTCCTGCGCTGCGCCGCGGTGCGCCTGACGGTGGCCGATCATGGCGAGGGCATCGCCGAACACCATCTGCCGCGGCTGACCGAGCGGTTCTACCGCGTCGACAACCACCGCGCGCGCGAGGTCGGCGGCACCGGACTGGGACTTGCCATCGTCAAGCACATCGTCAACCGCCACCGCGGCCGCCTGCGCATCGAAAGCCAGCCGGGCAGCGGCAGCCGGTTCACGGTCGTTCTGCCGGTGGAGTGGAGGGGTCCCGGGGGCATACATTAGTCGCATAATAGGTATTATGTAACATATTGCCGCGCCGCAAAGCCCGATTGCGACTCGGGCTGGCGCGCTTTAGCCTCGTCAATCATGGAAAACCTGACCCGTTACCTCGACCGGCTGTTGAATGTCTCGTCCATCGAGGCCCTGTGGCAGATGCATACCGCCCGCATGGCGGAATACGGATTCGACCGGCTGCTTTATGGATTTACCCGCTATCGGTCCGGCGCATCGCTTGGCGATCCGCAGGACTGGATCGTGCTGACCAACCATGCACCCGACTACATGGACGGGTTCATCACCGAAGGTCTGTATTTCCACGCGCCGATGCTGCTCTGGTCGCTCGAGAATGACGGCGCCAGTTCCTGGAGCGTCATCACCGAACAGGCGCGTTCCGGCGCCTTTACCCCGGCCGAGTTGCGCGTGGTCGAATTCAACCGGCGCATGGGCGTGACCGCCGGCTATACGATCAGCTTCCGCTCGCTGTCGGCGCGGCACAAGGGTGCGGTGGCGCTGACCGCGCCCTCGGGCACGCCGCAGGATGAAGTCGATGCGATATGGGCCCGACATGGCGAGGAAATCCTTGTCTGCAACAATGTCGCGCATCTCAAGATCCTGACCCTGCCCTATTCCCGCGCCCGGCAGCTGACCCGGCGGCAGCGCGAGGTTCTGGAATGGGTCGGCGACGGCAAGACGGCGCAGGACATCGCCACGATCATGGGCCTGACCCCGGCGACGGTGGAAAAGCACCTGCGCTTGGCGCGCGAGGCGCTGGACGTGGAAACCACGGCGCAGGCGGTGCTCAAGGCGGCCTTTTCCAACCAGATGTTCGTGATCGATGCCTGAACCCCGTTGGACGCAGCGACGGGCGCGATCCTTGGCCGGTCCCGGGTAAGGAATACCGCACTGGCGTGACGCAGCGTCATGGGACACTCTGACCATGTTCCGTGAGTGGTGGCCTTGGGCCAGGGAACAGCGGACCGGACCCCCTGCGATTTCAGGGCCAGCCGGTTCCGCAACTCCCCGGACGCCCGTCCGGGGGGCCGTCAACGGGGCCTTTTTCGGCCCTTCGTCGCCGGCCACGACAGGCAGCGCGCCTCCCCGTCCCCTGGATGGCGCACAGGATGCGGCGTCGCCCTCTCCCCGGCGACGCCGCTTTTTTCTTTCAGGAACTGCTTCTTGCGAGCCGATCTTCAGGTTTTTGGCTGAGCGTCTTCGGCGCTGAGTCCTTACCTCGTCATCACCATGCGCCCCTCCTCAGGGTGCCTCTGGCGGGGCGCGTTGCCGCGCCCGCTATCGGTCCCAGGGCGTGCAACGCGTTCGGACCATGAATGAGGAAGAACGCGGCCCCTGCTCATTCTTCGTCCACAAATATCCTCGGGGGGTGAATTGGCCGAAGGCCAAGAGGGGGGCAGAAGGCCCC
>CAZIOT010000006.1:0-201934 GCA_964540965.1 uncultured Rubellimicrobium sp.
CTGCCTCCAGCAGCTTGACACAGCTTCAAGAGACAAGGGTGGGCAACCGCCCACCGCCCCCGTGGTGCGTGTCCGGGGCGAGGGGAGCCCGCCCTCATCCCGGCGGTCGGACCGGTGGGCGGTTGCCCACCCTACGTCGCACGCTTCCCCTTTGAATCCCGCCCCTTCCCCCGACGAATGCCCATTTTTCAGGCAGCCTTTCCGCCGCCCCGCGTCACTTCCCCCGCCCTCAAAATTTATCGTTTGGTCAAATTTCAGACCTGTGCCAATCTCGGGCAAACGTGCACGAGGGAGCCAGACCATGTCCAGCCCGCTGACTCCGGGGATCGTCCCCGGCCGACTGCCAGCCGAGGCGCTTGCCCGCAACTTCTCGGACCACGAGCCGCCCCTTGACCGGCACGAGGCCGCGGTTGCCGCCGACCGCTGCTATTTCTGCCACGATGCGCCCTGCATCACTGCCTGTCCCACTTCGATCGACATCCCGCTGTTCATCCGCCAGATCGCGACCGGCACGCCGGATGCGGCGGCAAAGACGATCTGGAGCCAGAACATCCTTGGCGGCATGTGCGCCCGCGTCTGCCCGACCGAGCAATTGTGCGAGGAAGCCTGCGTTCGCGAGGCGGCCGAGGGCAAGCCGGTCGAGATCGGGCGGCTGCAGCGTTATGCCACCGACGGCGCCATGGCGCAGGGCCAGCCCTTTGCCCGGGCGCCGCGCACCGGCAAAAGGGTGGCGGTGGTCGGCGCCGGGCCGGCCGGCCTGTCGGCGGCGCACCGGCTGGCCATGCACGGCCATGACGTGACGGTGTTCGACGCCCGGGCCAAGGCCGGCGGCCTGAACGAATACGGTATCGCCACCTACAAGGCCACGAACGGTTTCGCCCAACGCGAGGTCGACTGGCTTTTGTCCATCGGCGGCATCGCCGTCGATACCGGCAAGACGCTGGGCGTGCATTTCACGCTGGACGACCTGCGGGCCGATTTCGACGCGGTGTTCCTGGGCATGGGCCTTGCCGGCGTCAACGCGCTGCGGGCCGAGGGCGAGGAGCGGGCAGGGGTCGACAATGCCGTCGATTTCATCGCCGGCCTGCGCCAGTCGGACGACCGGGCGCAGGTGGCCATCGGCCGCGACGTGGTGGTGATCGGCGGCGGGATGACCGCGGTGGACGCCGCCGTGCAATCGCGGCTGCTCGGGGCCGAAAACGTCACCATCGTCTATCGCCGCGGTCAGGACCGCATGTCGGCCTCGGGCTATGAACAGCACCACGCCACCAGCGCCGGCGTGCGGATCGTCACCCATGCCGCGCCCCGGGCTGTGCATGGCAACGGCCATGTGACCGAGGTCGAGTTCGAATACATGACCGAAGGGCCGGCCGGCCTGACCGGCACGGGCGAGACCTTCCGCCTCAAAGCCGATCAGGTGTTCAAGGCCATCGGGCAAAGCCTGTCGGGCGCACCCGAGGGCATCCGCATCGAAGGCGGCAAGATCGCGGTCGAGGGCCCGGGCCGTACCTCGGTCCCCGGCGTCTGGGCCGGCGGCGACTGCGCGAGCGGCGGCGACGACCTGACGGTGACCGCCGTGGCCGAGGGGCGCGACGCGGCGGAGGATATTCACCGGATGCTGGTGGGGTAGGGGATGGCGCGCAACCGCAATTCCTTTGATCTGGTGGGCGACGGCGATGACGTCGATGTCGTTCGGGCCACCGAACAGACCTTTGGCATCGCCATCACCGATGTTGAGAGTGAGCGGGTCATTACCTTCGGCGACCTCCTCGATCTGGTCGAACGCAAGGTCGCGGCCCCCGCCGCAGGCGCCTGTCTTCTGCGTCATGCGTTTTCCGATCTACGCGGCCGGACCCCCGATATGGCCCGGTTGCGTCCGTCGACGCCGCTTGAGTCCATCGGGGAAGGGGTCCGCAGCCGGTGGTTCGTGGAAGATGACACCGGCCGGACCGGCATTTCTGGCTGGGTGGCACTGCCGGGTGCCGTCGCGGCCTTCCTTGTCTGGGCCGTTTACCAGATTGCGGGGGGGCTGGGTGTCGCGGGCCTGCTGGTGTTCGTCCTTGTGACCACCGTGCAAAGCGTCCGCGCGCGCCGCCCGCCGCCGCAGACGGTGGGCGCGTTGCTGCGCTCCCGCTTCCACAGCCTCTATCCCGACCTGCGCCGCCGCCTTGGTCCCGGCCTGCCGTCCGACCGCCGGCAGGCGCTCGAATCCCTCTGCCGCGAGGTCTCGGACCATGGCGGGCCGGTCAATCGCGACACGACCTTCTTTTCCCACGTCCTTCCGGCGCGGGGGTGACGATGCCGCGCCGTTCCACGCAACAGGGGATGACCCGCCAGCCCGCCCGGTACTGGCGGTCGCCCCATGGCCGGGGGCGGGCATGATCGGGCGCCTTGCCCTGACCGCTACCCTCTCGCTTGCCACAGCGGCCGCCGCCGATGGCCGCCGTTTCGAGTCCATCGACCTGCGCCGGGTCGATCCCGGCGAGACCGTCGCCCGCACCGTGACCTGCGACCGTGGCGAGGTGGCGGTCGGCGGCGGCTGGCGCTTTACCGGCATTCCCGACGACCAGGTGGTCTGGCTGGTCCATGACAACTACCCGACCGACGAGGGCGCCTGGCGCTTCGTCCTCCAGAACGTCAGCGCCCGCACCCAGCCGTTGCGCGCCTTCCTGTATGTGTTCTGCAGGGAGGTGAACTGACATGCTCAGGCGGATCAATTTCCAGACCCTGCCGGTGCGAGACTTTGCCCGCGCCCGCGATTTCTATCGCGACCGGCTGGGGATGGTGGTGCAGACCGACGCGCCCTATGGCGACAGCCGCTGGATCTTCATGGCGATTCCCGGTGCCGACACGATGCTGCATTTCGGCGCGCCCGAGGAAATCCAGATCAAGCCCGGCACCCCGGCGCTGTGCCTTGTCTGCGATGATGTCGATGCCGAGGTCGCGCGCCTGCGGGCCGAGGGCGTGACCATCCACGCCGGCCCCGCCGATGCCGAATGGCAGCCCGGCGTGCGCTGGGCGCTGCTGCATGACAGCGAAGACAACCTGATCCTGATCCAGTCCAGCATTCACGAAACATGAAAGGCGCGGCGGGCGACCGCCAACCCCAGAGGGAGACTAGCAAAATGGCCAATCTCGCGACCGACTTCATCGGGATCAAGTCGCCGAACCCGTTCTGGCTGGCTTCGGCGCCGCCGACCGACAAGGAATACAACGTCCGCCGCGCCTTCGAGGCCGGCTGGGGCGGGGTGGTGTGGAAGACGCTGGGGTCGGAAGGGCCGCCGGTCGTCAACGTCAACGGCCCGCGCTATGGCGTGATCTATGGCGCCGACCGGCGGGTGCTGGGCATCAACAACATCGAACTCATCACCGACCGCCCGCTCGAGGTGAACCTGCGCGAGATCAAGTCGGTGAAACGCGATTATCCCGACCGCGCGCTCATCATCTCGCTCATGGTGCCCTGCGACGAGGAGTCGTGGAAGGACATCCTGCACCGGATCGAGGATACCGGGGCGGACGGGGTGGAGCTGAACTTTGGCTGCCCGCATGGCATGGCCGAACGCGGCATGGGATCGGCCGTGGGGCAGGTGCCGGAATATATCGAGATGGTGACGCGCTGGGTGAAAAAGCACTCGCGCATGCCCTGCATCGTCAAGCTGACCCCGAACATCACCGATGTGCGCAAGCCGGCCGAGGCGGCGAAACGCGGCGGCGCGGATGCGGTGTCGCTCATCAACACGATCAATTCGATCACCAGCGTCGATCTGGACGATTTCGCGCCGGAGCCGACCATCGACGGCAAGGGCACCCATGGCGGCTATTGCGGCCCGGCGGTCAAGCCGATCGCGCTGAACATGGTGGCCGAAATCGCCCGCAACCCCGAAACCGCCGGCCTGCCGATTTCCGGCATCGGCGGGGTGACCACATGGCGCGACGCGGCGGAATTCCTGACCTTGGGCGCCGGCAATGTGCAGGTCTGCACGGCGGCGATGACCTATGGCTTCAAGGTCGTGCAGGAAATGATCTCGGGCCTGTCGGACTACATGGACCGCAAGGGGTTCACCGAGGTCAGCCAGCTGTCGCGCCGCGCGGTGCCGAATGTCACCGACTGGCAATACCTGAACCTCAACTACGTCACCAAGGCGCGGATCAATCAGGATTCTTGCATCAAATGCGGCCGCTGCTATGCCGCCTGCGAGGATACCAGCCATCAGGCGATCTGGATGCATCCGGGCCGCGTGTTCGAGGTGAACGACGCCGAATGCGTCGCCTGCAATCTGTGCGTCGATGTCTGCCCGGTGGAAAACACCATCACGATGGAGCGGCTGGCCCAGGGCGCCGTCGATCCGCGGACGGGCCGGGTGGTGGGCGACTATGCCAACTGGACGACGCATCCGAACAACCCGATGTCGCGGCAGGCGGCGGAATAGAGGAAATTCGCGAATTTCCCCTTGCTGCCGAAATTCGCGAATTTCGGCCTATTTCCTGCGGCTGATCCAGACCCCTGTCAGGATCAGCACCACCCCGCCGGCGCGCATCAGGGTCGAACCCTCGGCGCCGCGCGCAAGGTCCATCGCCACGCCCGACAGCATCTGCCCGGCGATCAGCAGCACGCCGGTCATCACCGCGCCCAGCCGCGGGATCAGCCAGTTGCCGCCGGCGATGAAGATCACGCCCAAGGGGCCGCCGGCCCAGGCATACCACGGCGCGCCGGCCAGCCCCTCGGGCCACAGCCCGCCGGCGACAAGGCCATAGGCCAGCAGCGCGGCGCAGCCGACCGCATGGTTCCAGAACGACGACCCGAAGGCCGAGGTCGCCACCGCCAGCCGGCCGTTGATCTGCCGCGACAGGGTGATGAGGATTCCGGCGCCGAAGGCCAGCCCGACCATTGCCAGCATCAGACCGCCCCCGCGAAGATGACCAGCATCGCCCCGGCAAGGATCAGCCCCAGCGCCGCCAGGTCGCGCGGCCCCGGCGCGCGGCGGGCCAGACCGAACAGGCCGAAACAGTCGCAGACCAGCCCGAACACCACCTGTCCGGCCAGCCCCAGCGCCAGAGTCCCGGTCAGCGCCAGCGCCGAATTGACCGTGACCGAGGACAGCATCACCGTCACCGCCCCCGACAGCCCACCCAGATAGGCCCAGAGCGGCGCCCGCCCGCCGCGGCGCGTGGCCCCGCGCAGCAGCAGCACCGCCAGCACCAGCCCCGCGGCCACGGTCCCGGTGCCATGCGCGGCAAGCGAGGCGAAGAACGGCGTCGTATGCGCCGACATCACGCCGTTGAACAGCACCATGAAGGTCAGAAGCGCGCCGGTGGCCAGCGCGGCGGCAAGCTCGACCACGCGGGGACCGCGCGCGGGCAGGGGCTGGGTCATGAGGGTTCTGGCAGGGGGTTCCGGGTTTCACCGCCATAAGGCCGCAATTCCGGCGGGATGCAATCCGATTGTCAGAGCGGAACGCCGGCCCTATCACGGGGCGCAGGGTGGCGCGATCGGGCGAGGGGACAAGGCATGGCGGCTTCAAAGACAGTGGCACTGGCGGCCGTTCTTCTGGCCTGTGCCGTCCCGGCCCTTGCGCAGGACCGGGTGACGCTGGGCTATGGCCGGCTCTTCACCAACGACTACATCGGCGACGGCCACGACCGCTGGCGGACCGGATCCTACAACTATTCGGTGATCCGGGGCACGCAATGGTCAGGCAGCCTGCCGGACCATTTGGGCGAGATCCTTGAATACCGCTTCCGCTCGGACATCATCGCGCCGATGCGGGTCGCCGGCGGCACGGTGGACCGGCCCTATGCCTCGCGCCTGTCCTTTGGCGTGCATACCCAGGCCGCCTTCGGCCCGGTCGAGGTCAGCCTGGGCGGCGATCTGGTCGCCCTTGGCCCGCAGACCGGGCTTGGCGACCTGCAGGAATGGTATCACGACACCTTCGGCTATTCCGGGCCGCACGGGCTCGGGTCGGAAATCGACAATGCCATCCGCCTGACCGCCACGGCCGAGGCTGCCTGGCCGCTGCGCCTCTCCGACACCGTGACGATCCGCCCCTTTGCCGAACTTCAGGTCGGCGGGGTCGAGGACACGGCGCGGGTCGGCGCCGATCTGGTCTGGGGCAGGGTCGGCCAATCGGACCTTGTGGTCCGCGACATGGCGACGGGCCATCTGATCCGCGCCGTCGAGGGGCCGGCCGCCGGCTTTGCCCTGGTCGCCGGTGCCGATTGGACACAGGTTGGAAACAGTATCTACCTGCCCGAGGACGAGGGTTTTGCCGCGGTGGATGAACGCTGGCGCACAAGACTTGGTGTTCATTGGCAAATGGCGCCCAAGACCTCGTTCTTCTACGGGCTCACTTACCTGTCCGAGGAATTCGAGGGCCAGGACGAAGGCCAGCTCCTGGGATCACTGAAGCTGAATTTCAACTTCTGAATAAATAGTTAACGCTCGTTGTTGAAGTAGCTTGCCAGCCCTGATTCGGCGCTGCTAACCAGTAGGCGCAAATCCGCGCAAAGACGCGGGGGCAGATGAGGCAGGCATACGGGAATGGAAACGGGCCATCGGGCTACGTTCGTCATCTCCTGGTCGCAAACGGAACTGGACGGCACCTGGTCGGCGCCGGTCGATGCCCTGCGCACGGGCGTCACCTGGAGCTGGACCGGCGAGGCCGTGCGGGTCGACGGACCAGCGGAAGTGCTGCCGCTGGGCGAAGCGACGGGCATGACAGAACTGCGCCGCCACGCGGCGCAATCGGTGCGACGGCTGTTGCGCGCCGTCAATGCTGGCAGCACCCGGATTGACGCCGCGGAACCGGCGGCACCCTTGTTCGAACGCGGTTTCACCGTCACCGACGGGCGCCGCACCTGGACCGTGACCATCGTCGACACCCGCGAGGGGCAGCCGCCGCTGATCATGTTCGTCGGCGACCTGCCGCCGCGCCATGTCGAATACTGGATCGTCAGCCACAACCTTGACCTGACCCCGCGCGAAACCCTGGGCGAGGCGCAGGGCGGCGTGATCTGCTTTACCCCCGGCACCATGATCCTGTGCGAGGACGGGCCGCGCCCGGTCGAGACGCTGACCGAGGGCACGCGGCTGCAGACCAAGGACAGCGGCTGCGAAGAGGTGGTGTGGATCGGCAGGCGACGGGTCAGCGGCGCGCGGCTGTTCGCGATGCCGCATCTGGCGCCGGTGCGGCTGCGCGAAGGCGCGCTTGACCTAGGCGTGCCCGATGCCGGCCTCCTGGTCTCGCCCGACCACCGCGTCGTGCTGCGCGGCGCCCGCGCCCGCGCGCTGTTCAATGCCGAAGAGGTGCTGGTCGCCGCCCGCGACCTTGTCAACGGCAGCACCATCACCGTGGACCGCGCGCTGCGCGAGGTGACCTATATCCACCTGCTGCTGCCGCGCCACCAGATCGTCTTTGCCAATGCGGTCGAAACCGAAAGCTTTCACCCCGCCAGCGCGGCGCTGGGGACGATGGAGGATGGAGAGCTTGCCCGGCTGCTGTCCCGCCTGCCCGATGCCGCAAGCGACCCGCATTCCTACGGTGCCTTTGCCCGCCGGGTGCTGTCGCAAAGCGAAGCCGCCATCGTCACCCATGACGCCGCCTGATCTGGCCGGCGCGGCGAGGGGCTGATAGGCAGGCAAAGACCCTGACCGGAGCCCCGCATGAACGCCAAGGCCGTCGTCCTTGCCTGCGATGCAGGCTATGCCCCCTATGCGATGGTGGTGGCCTGCGGCATCGCCGCCGCGCATCCCGACCGCGATTTCGACATCTGCCTGTGTTCTTCCGATCCGCTCGCCATCCCGGCGGCGCTGGCCTGGGCCGGGGTGCGGATGGTGCGGCTGGGTGACAATCCCTTTGCCCACGGGCCGGATGCGGGTCGCCATGGTGCCGCGGCCTATCTGCGCCTCATGATGCCCGACCTGCTGGCAGGGGATTATCGGCGGATCCTCTATCTCGATTCCGATATCGTCGTTTCCGGCGGCGGCATCGGCCGACTTCTGGACATCGACCTTGGCGGCCGCTGGATCGGCGCGGTGCGCGACAACCTGCAATGGCGCACACCGGGCCGCCGGACGGCCGAGTTCCGCGCCATGGGCCGCCCGGCGCTGCCCTATTTCAACTCGGGTGTGATGCTGATCGACACCGCGGGCTGGGTCGCGGCGGGGGTGGGCGCCCGGGCGCAGAGCCTGTTCCGCGAACACGGTGCCAGGATGACCCGGCACGACCAGTCGCTGCTGAACCTGATCGCCGATGGCAACTGGGCCGAGCTTTCGCCGGTGTGGAACTGGCAATACACCTGGTCGTCGCGGTTCTTTGCCGATCTGGCCGAGCCGCGGCTGATGCATTTCATCGGCGCCCGCAAGCCGTGGAAAGACCGCGACGCCACCTTGCCCGCACGGTTCCGCGCCCCCTATGCCGGGATCGCCGCCGATTGGCCAGAGATGGCGCCGCCCGACATGGCGCCGCCGTCAGTGCCGGCATGGCCGCCCCGACTGGGCCGGGCCTTTCTGAAACATGCGCTCGCCACAGCGCGGATGCGGGCCTATCTGGCGCGCTTTCCCGACCCGTTCATCGCCTTGCCCGCGGATCAGGCCCGCCAGTGATCGGCGACCCAGGGCGCCGGCCGGTTGTAGTGGCGCAGGTGCTTCCACAATGTCTCGCGCCGCTGGCCGCGCAGCCCGGCCATCAGGTGTTCGCCCGGCCGCTGCACCGGATCGGCATCGCTCCACCGCCCGGCAATGGCGTCGGGCGGGTTCAGGTCGCCGGGGAAGATCACCACGCGGGTATCCGGCGCCAGCCGCGGCTTTGCCACATAGTTCAGCGGGAAATTCGGCACGCAATGCATGCGGAAATGCGCGACCCAGCCTTTGGGCCAGAATTTCACCCCGCCCGGCGCGTTGCGCGTCACGAAGCGCTGCTCGAAACGGTATTCGTCGGCGGTGCCCTGCGGATCGGCCAGGAATTTCTCGCGCAGGGGCGCCAGCTTGCCCACCGGATAGCGGAAGATCGAGGTCTGGCCCAGCTTCTCGAACGGGGTGTTCGGGTTGCGGGCCAGGATCACGTCGTCGGGGTCTCCGTAGTCGAAAAAGGCGTCGAGCGATCCGGTGACGACCAGATCAAGATCCATGAACAGCACCGGCCCCTTTGGCCCCGGCATCCCCGGCGCGCCAAGGTCGGGCAGCCACAGCCGCGACTTGCCCCAGATGCCCTTGGTGTTTTTCGGCATGGCGCAGCCCATTTCGGGCAGGGGCAGGCAGCGCACCTCGGGGCGGATGCCTTCGGGGCGGTCGGTCAGGCACCAGAAGGTGAAGGAGCCGGTGGTGTGCCGCGCGACCATGCCATAGAGCCGGTCCAGATATTCCGGCCCGTATTTCGTGCCCCAGCGGATCGAGATGAACTGCTTTTCCATGGCCCCTTGTCCCGCGCGCCGCGCGCGATGGCAAGGCGCGCCGTAAAGCCGTGGAAGGCTCAGCCAGGGCTTTTCGAAAAGCCCCGGCGTGCGGGTTGACTCTGCCGTCCGCATCTTTATAGGGCGCCGCACGGTGTTGGCGATCTTCCCCGCGGGAAAGGTCTGTCGTGGGTTTGCCGCAAGGCATCCGCCAAGAGGACAACGCCCTTCACACTGGCCCCGCCCGCGGGGCATGGCAACATTGAAGGAGACCTGCCGTGACCAAGCGCACCGCAGCGAAATACAAGATCGACCGCCGCATGGGCGAAAACATCTGGGGCCGTCCCAAGTCCCCGGTGAACAAGCGCGAATACGGCCCCGGCCAGCACGGCCAGCGCCGCAAGAACAAGCTGTCGGATTTCGGCACCCAGCTGCGCGCCAAGCAAAAGCTCAAGGGCTATTACGGCGACCTGACCGAAAAGCAGTTCAAGCGCATCTATACCGAGGCCGCCCGCGTCAAGGGCGACACCGGCGAGAACCTGATCGGCCTGCTCGAGCGTCGCCTTGACGCCGTGGTCTATCGCGCGAAATTCGTGCCGACCGTGTTCGCCGCCCGCCAGTTCGTCAACCACGCCCATGTGACGGTGAACGGCAAGTCGGTGAACATCCCCTCGTACCGCGTCAAGGAAGGCGACGTGATCGAGGTGCGGCAGAAATCCCGCCAGCTGGCCTCGGTGCTGGAAGCGGCGCAGTCGACCGAACGCGACACCCCCGACTATCTGGAAGTCGACCATCACAAGATGTCGGCAACCTTTGTCCGCCAGCCCGGCCTGTCGGATGTGCCCTATCCGGTCATCATGGAACCGAACCTCGTCGTGGAATTCTATTCGCGCTAAGGCCCGGCCTTATCGCGCGCCAGTCAGGGGCCGCCCGCAGGGGCGGCCCCTTTTCGTTTCTGCGGCGGCCTGTCGGCCCTGTATCACAGAGCCGTGAACCCTCGTTCATTCAATCTTTGGTAATATAAGGAATATCGACACCTCCCGCAGATTGTGCGGTCGGGCGCCGACGATTTCGCGACCAAGTCCTTTCTTCGCCCATTGCCAGAGGAGCCCGCCATGCAGCGCGCCAAATCCGTATCCGTCGAAGACATCTTGAAACGCACCGAGGCCGCCCTTGCCGAACACCGCTTTGCCCTGCCGGGAAAGCCTCATGTCGGCGGCGACCCGATGATCCTCGGCATGATCATACCCGACTGGCAGGGGTCCGAAGTTGATCTGCCTGGCCTTTTCAAGGATTCGACCAGCCTTGCCCGCGAGATCGGCGGAGCCGAAGTGACGCCGGCGCTGTTGTTCCGGCCCGACCGCATCACAATGGGCTATTTCCCGATCGAGTCCGTGATGTTCAAGGCTTTGAGATGACCTCGGCGTCCGGGGCGCTGTCCTGCCCTTCGGGACAGCCAGACATGGCCGGGGCTACGGTCCTTGGCGTGATCGAACCGTCCGATCAGGGGCCGCGGCTAGCCTATGTCGCCGGGCATCTGCCGGTGACGCCGGATCTGCTGGCGGTCGCGGGCACGGTGCCGCCGACCGAGGTGTTCCGCTTTGCCGTGCCCTGCGCCGCCGGCCGCTGCCGCCATTTCGATGGGCAGGATTGCCGGCTGGTGCAAAGGGTGAACGCGGGACTTGCGCCGGTGGTCGATGCCTTGCCGCCCTGTGCGGTGCGCAAGACCTGCCGCTGGCATGCGCAGGAAGGGGCCGCCGCCTGCCATCGCTGTCCGCAGGTGGTGACGCTGATCGACCACCCGACCGCGGCCGAGGCGCGGATCGCCGGTCCGCAGGGGTGAAGTCCCCGCCCGCCGCGCCCCGGTGCGGCGGGTTTTTACGCCTTGGGCACCGCAGCCCGTTGCGCCCTGCCGCGCCCGCCGCTACCCATCGCGGGAAACCGGCTGGTGGAGGCAAGGATGGCGCAACGGCCTGTGAGTGATGTGCCGCATACGCGGAAAGAGGCCGACCGGCCGCCGGCGGAACGCGCGCTTGAAAACGGGCTTTTCGCCTCGCGCTGGCTGATGGCGCCGATGTATGTCGGGCTGGTCGCGGCGCTGGTCGGGCTGCTTATCGTCTTCTTCCGCGAGCTGGTGCATTACCTGCCCGAATTCCTGACGATGGAAAGCGACAAGGCGATCCTGGCGATCTTGACGCTGATCGACCTGACGCTGGCCGCCAACCTGCTGACCATCGTGCTGTTTTCCGGCTACGAGAATTTCGTGTCCAAGATCGAGGTCGACAACCATTCCGACCGGCCGTCCTGGATGGGCACCGTCGATTTCTCGGGCCTGAAGATGAAGCTCATCGCCTCGATCGTGGCGATTTCGGCGATCCATCTGCTCAAGAAATTCATGGAGATCGGCAAGGGAACCGAGGCGGTGGACGAAACCGCGCTGTTCTGGCTGGCGGTGATCCATGTGGTCTTTGTCGTCTCGGGCCTCATGATGGCGGCGATGGACTGGATCGTCGCGAAAAGCGGCAAGAAGGGCAACTGAAGCATACCGGCTGGCGATGCTGGCATTCGCCCGGCGGCAACGCTAGAAGCCGCCCGAGGAGGACGCCGCCGCCATGTCAAGGATCACCCCGCAGCCCGGAATCATGGACATCACCCTTTACGAAGGGGGCGCGTCCCATGTCGAGGGCCGGACCAATGTCCTCAAGCTGTCGTCGAACGAGAACCCGCTTGGCGCCTCGGACGCGGCGAAAGAGGCCTTCGCGCGGGCGGTCCATGACCTGCACCGCTATCCGGTCACCGACCACGCCGCGCTGCGGCAGGCGATCGGCGAGGCGCACGGGCTGAACCCCGCGCAGATCATCTGCGGCACCGGATCGGACGAGATCATCCATTTCCTCTGTCAGGCCTATGCCGGCCCCAAGGACGAGGTGATCCATACCGAACACGGCTTTGCGATGTATCGCATCGCCACCCTTGCCGCCGGCGCCCGCCCGGTCGAGGTCGCCGAACGCGACCGCATCACCGATGTCGACGCCATCCTGCGCGCCTGCACCAAGCGGACAAGACTGGTGTTCGTCGCCAACCCGAACAACCCCACCGGCACCATGATCGGCATGAGCGAATTGCGCCGTCTGGCCGAGGGGCTGCCGCCGCAGGCGCTTTTGGTGCTTGACGGCGCCTATGCCGAATATGTCGAGGATTACGACGCCGGTGCCAGCCTGATCGCCGAGCGCGACAACGTGTTCATGACGCGGACGTTCTCCAAGATCTACGGCCTTGGCGGCTTGCGCATCGGCTGGGGCTATGGCCCGCAAGCGGTTGTCGATGTGCTGAACCGCATCCGCGGCCCGTTCAACCTGTCCACCGCCCAGCTTGCCGCGGCCGAGGCGGCGGTGCGCGATCAGGAATGGGTGCGCCGCTGCCGCCGCGAAAACGCCCGCTGGCGCGAATGGCTGGCGCGCACGCTGGCGGAAATGGGCGTGCCCTCGGACGTGGCCAGCGCCAATTTCGTCCTCGCCCGCTTTGCCGATCAGGCCGAGGCCGAGGCCTGCGACGCCCATCTGCGCGGCGAGGGCATCATCGTGCGCCGGGTCGCCGGCTACAAACTGCCGCATTGCCTGCGCATCACCGTGGGGGACGAGGCATCGACCCGCCGCGTCGCCCATGGCATCGGCGTGTTCAAGGGGGTGCGCTGATGGCTGCGATCTATGGCCGTGTCGCGCTGATCGGGCTGGGGCTGATCGCCGGGTCGATGGCCCATGCCATGCGGCGCGGCGGGCTGGCGGATGAGATCACAGGCTATGCCCGTTCGGCGGAAACCCGCCGCATCGCGGCCGAGATCGGGCTGGTCGACCGGGTCTGTGACAGTGCCGAACAGGCGGTCGAGGGCGCCGATCTGGTGGTTCTTGCCGTCCCCGTCGGCGCCATGGCCGAGGTCGCCGCCGCCATCGCCCCGCATCTGAAACCGGGGGCGACGGTGACGGATGTGGGGTCCGTCAAGCGCGCGGTGGTCGAGGCGGTGGCGCCGCACATTCCGCTCGGCGTGCATTTCGTCCCGGCCCATCCCCTTGCCGGGACTGAACATTCCGGCCCCTATTCCGGCTTTGCCACCCTGTTCGACAACCGCTGGTGCATCGTCATTCCCGGTGACAGCGATGCGCAGGCGGTCGAAAGACTGGTCGCGCTCTGGCAGGGCATGGGCGCCCATGTCGACCGCATGGATGCCGACCACCACGACCTTGTGCTGGCCGTCACCAGCCACACGCCGCACTTGATTGCCTACACCATGGTCGGTGTCGCCGATCACCTGCGCCGCGTTTCCAACAGCGAAGTCATCAAGTATTCTGCCTCGGGGTTCCGGGATTTCACCCGGATTGCTGCCAGCGACCCGACGATGTGGCGCGACGTGTTCCTGACCAACCGGGAGGCGACGCTCGACATCCTCGGTCGCTTCACCGAAGAGCTGTTCGCCCTGCAACGGGCGATCCGCATGGGGGATGGCGATTTGTTGTTCGACTATTTCACCCGCACCCGCGCGATCCGCCGCGGCATCATCGAGGCCGGGCAGGATACCGCCGCCCCGGATTTCGGCCGTTCGGCCGTGACCAAGGGGCCGCAGTCCTGATGCGGCGGCTGATCGCCGTCCTGCTTCTGTCCCTGGCCGCGCCCGCGCTGGCCGAGGCGCCGGACCAGGCCCTGCGTCCGCTCGCCCGGCCTGCGCCCGAGGCGCCGCTGCGCCCGATGGCCCGCGCGGTCCAGCCTGCGCCCGGCATGGACAGCGGCGTGCCGCTTGCCGCGGCAGAACTGCCGGGCCAGACGCCTTTCGTGCTCGAGGCGCGGATCTCGACCCGCAGCATCCTGCCGATGGACGAACGCCTTGCGCGGATCGAGGCCGAGATTGCCAATCTGGTGGCGCCGGTGGGCGACGGCCCCGCGGGGTCGGAACCCGCCGCGGTGGCCGACCGCTGGGCCGCGACCCCCGGCTGGACCGGGCCCGAGCCGATCCTGCGGCCCGCCGCCTTCGTCGTGCCGCAGACCACGCTGGCGCCACAGGCCGCCGCGTTGTTCCTGGCCGTTTCCGACACGCGCCCGACACCGCGGACCGAACTGTTCGAGGATCTGGTCCGCGCCCGGCTGGCGCCGATGGTCTATACCCAGCAGGTGCCGCCCGGCATGCAGCCCGAGATCTCGCCCCTCGCGGTCGCCAGCGCGCTGGTGCCGCCGGCGCGGGCCGAGGATTTCGAGGTTCGCGTCGCCGCGCCGGTGACCGCGGCGCCCGGCACCGGCACCACCGGCCCGGCGCGGCCCCTCGTCAGCGGATCGGGCCTGTGCGGTATCGCGATCCTGTCGGGCCGCGAGTTGGGCCACGTCTCGGGCCCCGGCCAATGCGGCGTCGACAACGCGGTCGAGGTGACGGCGGTGGGCGGCATCGCCCTGTCGACCGGGCTGACGGTCGACTGCAACACCGCCTCGGCGCTGGCGAAATGGGTAGAGGACGTGGCAAACCCGACCATCGGCAACACCGGCGGCGGTCTGTCGCGGCTCGAGGTCGGCGGCGGTTACGCCTGCCGCGGCCGCAACAACCAGCCCGGCGCGCGGCTGTCGGAACATGCCTTCGGCCATGCGATCGACATCATGGGCTTTCGCCTTGCCGACGGCACGCGGCTGACGGTGATCGGCGACTGGGGCAACCGCATGCTGCGGTCGATGCACCGCGGCGCCTGCGGCATCTTCGGCACCGTTCTGGGCCCGGATGCCAACGCCTACCACCGCGACCATTTCCACTTCGACACCGCCCGGTATCGCTCCGGCGCCTACTGCGAATAGGCTAGGGCGCCGCCGGGGCGGCCGACAGCGGCAGCACCGGGGCCACGCCGATGGGCACCGGGCCAAGGAACACGAGACCGTTGCGCAGGTGCAGCGGCGCGCTCAGGTTCTCGTCACCGGCGGCGGCCAGCGACATGGCGTTGCGCCACATCGGCGCCTGGTCCTGCGACAGCGCCCCGGCGGCGACCGCCAGGTCAAGCAGCCGCGACCAGTCGGTGATGTCGGCGACAAGCTCGCCCTGGGCCCGGCCGCTTTCGCCGGTGGCCAGACTGCCCGTCACCGCCACCGCGATCCCGCCCCAGGTGATCCGCGCCTCGCGGATCGTCACCGCTTGCAGTACCGGCTGCCCGCCCGCCGCATCAATCGGCTGGTCGAAGGTCACCGTCGCATCCAGCCGGGCGATATCCACCGCCCCGGGCAGGCTGCCGTCCGGGTCGATCAGCGCCAGCACCGGCGCCGGCAGGGCCAGGCTGTCGAGTTCGGCGAACAGGTCGTAATCCGCCGCCCCCGCCTCGGCCTTGCGGAAGGCGGCGATGACATGGGCGGCGCCGGCGGTCCAGCCGGCCTCGGTGGCGGTCACGGTCAGCGGTGTCGCCTCGACCGTCGCCTGCGCCAGCGGCAGGTCGGTGGACAGACCGACATGTGCCGAGGCCCGCATGTCCTGCGAGGCGACGGTCAGCACCTCGTCCGCCAGGGTCAGGGTCTGCACCTCGGGCCAGGCGGCGATGATCTGGTTCGGCCGGTAGGACAGGGCAAAGACCTGAAACCACGGCGCCTGCCAGCCCAGCCCGCTGTCGGGATCGCTGACCGCAAGATCGGTGACGGTGGTGTCGATGCGCGAAGGAAAACCGCGGGTGGCAAGGTCGGAATACTCGACCGTCAGCCCCTGGGCACGCAGCCGTTCAACAAGAGTTTCCGCCGCCTTGCCGGCCGTATCGGCCGCCACGAACCAATAGCCGCCATAGCCCGCGGCCAGCACCCCCACCGCAATCGTCAAGCCCCGGATCATCGCCCGCCCTTTGCATTGCCTCGCGCCCGTGTTTACAGGGCCTTGCGCGTCAGGGCCAGCGGGGGCGGGAATGTGGGTGTTCGGCTATGGATCGCTGCTGTGGGATCCGGGTTTCGCCCCGGTCGAGACGGTCGCCGCCCGGCTGAACGGCTGGCGCCGCAGCTTTTGCATGTTGTCGATCCACCACCGCGGCACCGAGGCGGACCCCGGACTTGTGCTGGCGCTGGACGCGGCCGAAGACGGCACCTGCGACGGGCTGGCGCTGCGCGCCGCCCCGGACGAGGCGCCGGCGGTCCTTGCCATGCTGCGCGCGCGCGAACTTGTCTCTTCGGCCTATCTTGAACGCGAATTGCCGCTGGCGCTGGCCGACGGGCGGAGGGAAACCGCGCTGGTCTATGTCATCGACCCGGCGCACAGGCAGTATTGCCGGCTGGATCCCGAACGGCAGGCGCAGATGATCGCGCGCGCCAGCGGCGGCCGCGGGCCGAACCGCGATTACCTGTTCAACACCGCCGCGCATCTGGCGGCGCTGGGCCTGCCCGATCCCGACCTTGACGCGCTGGTGTCACGGGTGCGTGCGATCCGCGGCGACAGTGGCGCCTGAGGCGACAAAATCCTTGGGCTTTTCCGGCCCGCTGGCTAGTGTCGCGGCAAAAGACCCCAAGGAGCAGACCATCGCCGTGGACAGGACTGACCCCGAGACTGCGGCCCTGTTTTCCCGCCCCTACCGCCCGATCCTGGCCATGCTGGTGGTCATGGGGCTGGTCGTGGCCGGCGTCTGGTGGACCTTTTCCACCATCCTGAGCATCTACGAATCCAACCATTACCTGAACGCGGTCATCATCGGCGCCTTCATCCTGGGCGTGCTGTCCTGTTTCCGGCAGGTGGTGCAGCTTGTCGGATCGGTGCGCTGGATCGAGGGTTTTGCCGCCGCCCCGGCCGGCGAGGTGACGGCCGAGCCGCCCTCGCTTCTCGCGCCGCTCGCGGCGCTTCTGCGCTCGCGCGGGGCGCGGATGCAGCTGTCGGCGACCTCGACGCGCTCGATCCTCGATTCGGTCGCCAGCCGCATCGACGAAGACCGCGAGATCACCCGCTATCTTGCCAACCTGCTGATCTTCCTTGGTCTTCTTGGCACGTTCTATGGCCTTGCCACCACGGTCCCGGCTCTGGTCCAGACCATCCGTTCTTTGAACCCGGCCGAGGGCGAAACCGGGACCGAGATTTTCGCCCGCCTGCAAGACGGCCTGCAATCGCAGCTTGGCGGCATGGGCACGGCGTTTTCCTCGTCGCTGATGGGGCTGGCCGGGTCGCTGGTCGTCGGCCTGCTGGAACTGTTCGTCGGCCATGGCCAGAACCGTTTCTACCGCGAGCTCGAGGAATGGCTGTCGGCCAATACCCGCGTCGGCCTGGCCGGCGATGAGGGCGGCGAACAGGGGGTGATGGCGCAGGTCATCGATCATCTGGCCGAGCAGATGGAGGCGCTGCAACTGATGTTCACCCAGTCGGACATCAGCCGCAGCCAGATCGACGCCCGGATGGGCGATCTTGCCGGCGCCATCGGCCGGCTGGCGACGCGGATGGACGACCAGACCGGCACCAATGCCCTGATCCGGGTTGCCGACGGGCAGGACCGGCTGATCGCGCTGCTGTCGTCGCAGGGCGGCGAGGGGATCGACGCCGAAAGCCGGATGCGTCTGCGGTCCATCGACGTGCAGCTTCTGCGGATCCTGGAAGAGATATCGGCCGGCCGGCAAGAGACCCTTGCCGAATTGCGCACCGACCTGTCGGCGCTGACCCGCGCGCTGCGCGCCGGGCGCCCGGCGCCACCGGCCGAATAGATGGCGCTGCGCCGCCGCAATCCCGGCTCGGTCGAGGGCACGGTCTGGCCCGGTTTCGTCGATTCGATGACCAGCCTGCTGCTGGTGCTGATGTTCGTGCTGACGATCTTTGTCGTGGTGCAATTCGTGCTGCGCGACGAGATTTCCGGCCAGCAATCGCGTCTGACGGAACTGACCGCCGAAGTGGCGACCCTGACCGATGCGCTTGGCCTGTCGGACGCCCGCGCCACTGCGCTTGATGCCGAGGTCGGCACCCTGCGGGGTGATCTGGATGCGGCGGCGGCGCGCGCCACCGAACAGGCGGCGCTGATTGCCGCGCTGACGCAGGAGCGTGATGCCCAGGCGCAGGCGCTGACCGATGCGCAGGGGCAGGTGACCGCGTTTCAGGCGCAGGTGGCGGGCCTGCTCGCCGACCGCGCCGCCGACCGCGACACCATCGCCGGGCTGCAAGACGAACAGGCGCGCCTCATGTCCCGGGCCGAGGCGCTGAACCTTGCGCTGGCGCAGGCCAGGACCGAGATCGACGCCGGGACCGAGGCGGCGCGGCTTGCCGCGGCCCGCGTCGAGGCGATGCAGGCGCTGATCACCTCGCTGACCAACGACACCGCCGCGCAGGGCGAGGCGCTGGATGATGCGCAGGCGCAACGCCTGCTTGACGCCGCGGCGGCCGAGGAATTGCGCCGGCGGCTGGAAGATTCGGATGCCGAACTGACGGCGATGACCCTGACGCTCGAGGAACAGCGCCGGCAGGCGGAAGAGACGCTGACCCTGCTGGCCGCGGCGGAAGCGGCGCGGAACGACCTTGACCTGCGGCTGGCGGCGGCGCTGGCCGCGGCCGGGGCGATTGAGGCGGAACTGGCGGCGGCGCGGAACGAAAATGCCTCGGTCCTGGCGCGGCTGACGGCGGCGCTGGCCGCGCAGCAGGCGGCCGAGGCGAATGCCGAACGGCTGGCGGGGGCGTTGGGGGCCGCCGGCGAAAGCGGTGCCGAATCGCTTGCCGCCGCCGAGGCGCGGATTGCCGCGCTGGCGACGGACCTGGCGGCGGCGCAGGCGGATCTTGCCAGCCTGCAAGGGCAACTCGACCTCAGCCGCAGCGCCGAGGTCGCGACCGAGGCCGAACGCGCCGCGATGTGGCAATCGCTTGAGGCGCTAGGGCAGGACCGCGCCGCTCTGGCCGATCAGCTTGCCGCCGCCCTGGCCGCGCGCGACCTTGCCGCCGGCGACCTTGACGCCGCGCGGGCCGCGCTGGAACAGGCGCTGGCGGCGGCGGAAACCGACCGCGACACCGCCGCGGCGCAGCTTGCCGCGGCGCTTGCCGCGCAGGCCGGCGCCGAAACCGAACGCGACAGCCTGCAAGCGCAACTGGCCGCCGCCCTGGCCGCCCGTGACCTTGCCGCAGGCGATCTTGATGCGGCGCGGGCCGCCTTGGAGCAGGCGCTGGCGGAAAGCGCCACCGACCGCGATACCGCCGCAGCGCAGCTTGCTGTCGCCCTTGCCGCGCAGACGGCGGCCGAGGCCGAGCGGCAGGCGCTGGAAAACCGGCTTGCCGCCGCGGTTCTGGCCCGCGAACAGGCCGACGACCGGGCGAGCGCGACCGAGGCCGAGCTTGCCGCCGCCGTCCTGGCCCGCGAACAGGCCGAAGCGCGACTGTCCGCCGGGTCGGACACGGCGACCGATTTGCAGACGCAACTGGCCGATGCTTTGGCCGCCATCGTCGCCGCCGAGGGCGAGACCGCGGCCGCGATGACCGAATCCGAACGGCAGGCGGCGCTTCTGGCCACAGCGAACGACCGGCTGGCGCAGGAAGAGGCGCTGT
Organism: uncultured Rubellimicrobium sp.; assembly: GCA_964540965.1. Taxonomy (GTDB): domain Bacteria; phylum Pseudomonadota; class Alphaproteobacteria; order Rhodobacterales; family Rhodobacteraceae; genus JADYZU01. The sequence continues at coordinate 19,877 of CAZIOT010000006.1, forward strand.
CGGCCGAACAGATGCGTCAGGTCGAGGCGCTGAACCGTCAGGTCGCCGAATTGCGCACACAGATCGGATCGCTGCAGGAATTGCTCAACCTTGCCGACAGCGCCGACCGCGAGGCCAATGTCCAGATCGAAAGCCTGACCGAACAGCTCAACACCGCGCTGGCCCGGGCGGCGGCCGAGGAACGCCGCGCCCGCCTGCTTGAGGAAGCGGAATCCGAACGCCTGCGGCAAGAGGCAGAGCGGCTGGCCGCCGAGGCGCAGGATCTGGAGCATTACCGGTCCGAATTCTTTGGCCGGTTGCGCGATGTCGTCGCCGGCCAGGAAGGCATCCGGATCGAGGGCGACCGCTTTGTGTTCTCGTCCGAAGTGCTGTTCCCGCCGGGATCGGCGACGCTTTCGGCCGAAGGCGCGGGCGAAATGGCGCAGGTGGCGGCGATCCTGCGGCAGATCGCGGCGGAAATTCCCGACGGCATCGACTGGATCATCCGCGTCGACGGCCACACCGACAACGTGCCGCTGTCGGGCGCCGGCGCCTTTGGCGACAACTGGGAATTGTCGCAGGCCCGCGCGCTGTCGGTGGTGCGCTACATGATCGACGCGCAGGGGATTGCGCCGGACCGGCTGTCGGCCAACGGCTTTGGCGAATTCCAGCCGGTGGATCCGGCCGACACGCCCGAGGCGCGGGCGCTGAACCGGCGGATCGAGATCAAGCTGACCGAACGCTAGTCGATCCGCGCCGCAACCGCGCGTTCGGCGATGACTGCCCCGTCGCGGATCAGTGCGACGGTGCCGGTGTAGTCGCCGGCAGGCCAGCCGCCCGACGGCGTGCGGCGGCCGGCAGCGCGGAAGAAAAGCGCCTGATCGCGCGTCACGGCATCGGTCGCGGCGACAACCTCGCCCCCCGGTCCGCTGACCGTGATCCGCACTTCGTCGCCCACCTGCCCGCCGAACATCAGCCCCCAAAGGACCAGCGCCGGGCTGTCGCCGGCCGGCGCCTCGCCGGCGGTGCCGGCGCGCACGGCGGCATAATCCGGCACGGCACTGGCCCAGCCGACAGCCGTCACCCCGGCGCCGGCATAGTCGAGCGGCCACATCGCCCCCGGATCCCGGGCGCCGCAGACCTGCACGCCATCGGGGTCGAACGGATCGACCTCAGCATCGCCCTGACGCAGGGCGAAATGCAGATGCGGGAATTCGGTATCGCCCGACAGCCCGACCCGGCCCAGCACCGTGCCCGGCACCACCGTATCGCCCGGCTGCACGGCGACAGAGCCTTGCGCCATATGGCAATATTGCGTTTCCCAGCCGCCGGGGTGGGTCAGGACGACGCCATTGCCGCATTCCTTGCCGCTGACATCGGGGGCGCCGGGGCTGCCCTGGGCGACATCGGGCTCTCCGTCGCGGAGGGCGCGGACGGTGCCGGCGGCGGCGGCAAGGACCGCGACCCCGCGCGCCAGATCGGCATCGGTCGGCAGGGCGAAATCGGTGCCGTCGTGGCCGTCATAGGTCAGCCGGCCGCAACCGGCGTCCAGCACGCCGGGGCCGGGGTCGGCATCGACGTAGTTCTGGACATAGCAATCGTCGCCCAGCGTGCAGGCGATGGGCTGGACAAGGGCGATGCCCTGCGCCGCGGCGGGGCCGGCGGCCAGAAACAGCGCCGCCGCCAGCCGCGCCGCTACCACGCGCAGACCCTGGCGTAGGCGTTACCCCAGCAGGCGCCGTCGCGATAAAGCGTGCCAAGCGGGGTGTGGGCATGGGTCGCCTGCGGCTCGGCATTCCACGACCCGTCGGCGACACCGCGCGAGGTGACGATGACATAGGCGAAATAGGGCGAGGTCGGGAAGGTAATCGAAAAGCTGCCATCGCCGTCGAATCCGTCGAAATCGCAACTGCCCTGGCCGTAAATCTGGCCGCCGACCTCAAGCAGGCAGGTGGCGGGGCGGGCGTCGGCCGTGGCGGCGGGCAGGCAAAGGGACAGGGCGGCAAGGGTGGCGTGAAGGGGCTTCATCTGAAAAATCCGTTCGCAGAAAACCGTGGACGCGCCGAGACTGCCGCCAAACCGGCTGCAATACAATTCACAGCGGCGTTGGGCGCGATTGGTCGCATGGGGCCAGCTGGGATAGGCGAGACAGGGCGACGTTGCACAGGGTCAAGGCCCGCCCGGGGCGCGGACCTTGGGGTCAGGATGGTGCAGCGATCCGTTCGGACGCTGCACCCTCCACGTTGCACAACCGGGCGGGCCGCCTCAGTCCGCCGTCAGCAGCGGCGGCTTTTTCGCGGCGATCCGCGGCGTTTCCGGCGCCTCGAACCGCAGGTCGAGTCTGTCGTCGCGCACGCCAACCTTGACCACGCCGCCCTTGGTCAGCTTGCCGAACAGCAGCTCCTCGGCCAGCGGTTTCTTCAGGTGCTCCTGGATCACCCGGCCCAGCGGCCGCGCGCCCATCTTGTCGTCATAGCCCTTGTCGCCCAGCCACGCCGCCGCCTCGGGCGTCAGCTCGATATGGACGTTGCGGTCCATCAGCTGCGCTTCAAGCTGCAACACGAACTTTTCCACCACCTGCATGATGGTTTCCTTGGCCAGCGGCGCGAAGGAAATGATCGCATCCAGCCGGTTGCGGAATTCCGGGGTGAAGAGGCGCTCGATGGCGGCGGTATCCTCGCCCTCGCGCTTGTCGCGGCCGAAACCGATGGCGGCCTTCTGCATGTCGGACGCGCCGGCGTTCGAGGTCATGATGACGATGACATTGCGGAAATCCACCGCCCGGCCGTTGTGGTCGGTCAGCTTGCCATGATCCATCACCTGCAACAGGATGTTGAACACATCCGGGTGCGCCTTTTCGATCTCGTCCAGCAGCAGAACGCAGTGGGGATGCTGGTCGACGCCATCGGTCAGCATGCCGCCCTGATCGAACCCGACATAGCCCGGCGGCGCGCCGATCAGGCGGGAAACGGCGTGCTTTTCCATGTATTCCGACATGTCGAAGCGCAAGAGTTCGACGCCCAGCGTGTCGGCCAGCTGTTTCGCCACCTCGGTCTTGCCGACGCCGGTAGGGCCGGCGAACAGATAGTTGCCGATGGGCTTTTCCGGTTCGCGCAGGCCGGCGCGCGCCAGCTTGATCGCGCTTGACAGCGCCTCGATGGCGGCATCCTGGCCAAAGACGACGCGCTTGAGGCTCGCCTCCAGATCCTTGAGCACCTCGGCATCGTCCTTGGAGACGTTCTTGGGCGGGATGCGGGCGATCTTGGCGACGACCTCCTCGATCTCTTTCACGCCGATGGTCTTGCGGCGTCGCGATTCGGCGACAAGGTGCTGCGCCGCCCCGGCCTCGTCGATGACGTCGATGGCCTTGTCGGGCAGCTTGCGGTCGTTGATGTAGCGCGCCGACAGTTCCACCGCCGACCGGATGGCGTCGGAGGTGTACTTGATGTGGTGGTGATCCTCGAAATAGGGCTTCAGGCCCTTGAGGATCTTGATGGAATCTTCAACCGTCGGCTCGTTCACGTCGATCTTCTGGAACCGGCGCGACAGGGCGCGGTCCTTTTCGAAATGCTGGCGGAATTCCTTGTAGGTGGTCGATCCCATGCAGCGCAACTTGCCGCCCTGCAAGGCGGGCTTCAGCAGGTTCGACGCATCCATCGCCCCGCCCGAGGTCGCGCCGGCGCCGATGACGGTATGGATCTCGTCGATGAACAGCACCGCGTCGGGGTGGTTTTCCAGTTCGGACACCACGGCCTTCAGCCGTTCCTCGAAATCGCCGCGGTAGCGGGTGCCGGCCAGCAGCGCGCCCATGTCGAGCGAAAAGATCGTGGCGCCGGAGAGAACCTCGGGCACCTCGCCCTCGACGATCTTCCAGGCCAGACCTTCGGCGATGGCGGTCTTGCCGACGCCGGGATCGCCGACCAGAAGCGGGTTGTTCTTGCGCCGCCGGCACAGGACCTGGATGCAGCGTTCGACCTCGCTCTCGCGGCCGATCAGCGGGTCGACATCGCCCTTGCGCGACTTCTGGTTCAGGTCCACGCAGTATTTCGACAGCGCGGTTTCCTTTTCCTCGGTCACCGGCTGCTTCTGTTCGGCCTGCTCCTCGCGCTCGGCCCCGGTCACGGGGCGGCTTTCGCCATAGGCCGGATCCTTGGCCACGCCATGGGCGATGAAATTCACCGCGTCATAGCGGGTCATGTCCTGTTCCTGCAGGAAATAGGCGGCGTTCGATTCCCGTTCGGCAAAGATCGCGACAAGGACATTGGCCCCCGTCACCTCGGTCCGGCCCGAGCTTTGCACATGGATCGCCGCGCGCTGGATCACGCGCTGGAAGGCGGCGGTCGGCACCGCCTCGGATCCGTCGACATCGGTGACGAGGGTCGACAGGTCGTCCTCGATGAAATCCTCGAGGCTCTTGCGCAATTCGCCCAGATCGACCGCGCAGGCGCGCATGACACGGGCAGCGTCGGGTTCGTCGGTCAGCGCCAGCAGCAGGTGTTCCAGCGTCGCGAGTTCGTGGCGGTGCGAATTGGCCAGCGCCAGCGCCGCGTGAATGGCCTGTTCGAGAGTGGGCGAGAATGACGGCACTTTGACGTGCTCCTCTGATCGGGGCCGGGAAGGGGGGTGGCCCGTCCTGACCGTGGCCTCATGTGCTTAAAGATCGGTTTTCCACGGCGCTCTTCAAGCGGATTTTTCGGAAACGGCGATCACGAATCACCAGCGTTGCGCCGGTGGCGCGCGGATGGGGCGGAAACACCCGTTCCGCGCGAAAAAGCGGTCAGAACCTGTCCTTGCGGGCGCGGATTTCGGTGAAAACCGCGGCATCGCTGGCGCCGGCCATGCCAAGCTGCGATTTCAGCCCGGCGTCGCCTGCGCGCAGGAACGGGTTGGTGGCAAGTTCCTCGGCCAGCGTCGAGGGCACCGTCGGGCGGCCCTCGGCGCGGGCAGAGCCGACAGCCTGCGCCCTGTCGTGCAGGGCGGCATTGCCGGGATCGACGGTCAGCGCGAAACCGGCGTTCGCGGCGGTGTATTCATGGCCGGAACAGACCAGCGTGTCGGGCGGCAGCGACGCCAGCGCCGACAGGCTGTCCCACATCTGCGCCGGCGTCCCTTCGAACAGGCGGCCGCAGCCAAGGGCCATCAGGCTGTCGCCGGTAAAGACCGCGCCGGCCGCCGGGACGTGATAGGCGACATGGCCGACGGTATGGCCCGGCACCTCGATCACCTGCATTTCGGTGCCGCAGACCGTCAGCCGGTCGCCGCCCCTGACACCCACATCCAGCGCCGGCAGGCGGTGGGCATCGGCCTCGGCCCCGATGAGGCGGGCATTGCCGGGCAGGTGGGGCACGCCGTCGATGTGGTCGGGGTGGTGATGGGTCAGCACGATGTCGGTCAGGGTCCAGCCGCGCGCGGCAAGGGCGGCGGCGATGGGCGCGGCCTCGGGCACGTCGAACACGGCCGTCTCGCCCGAGGTGCTGTCGTGCAGCAGGAAGGCGTAATTGTCCTTGAGACAGGGCACGGTGACGATTTCGAAACGCATCGGATGCTCCTGTCCTGGGGGGATGCGCGGGCCATGGCGTTCGCGCCCGCTTCAGCTAGGATCGCGGCAGACGCTTTCCAAGGCCCCCCGATGTATCTCGACGTGCAGGATCTGCGCAACTTCTACTATCGCAGTGCGCTGGGTCGCGCGGCGCAGAAGGTGATCCGCGACCAGCTGGTGTCGATGTGGCCGGGTGCTGCGGGGCAGACGGTGGCCGGGTACGGATTTGCCGCTCCGCTGCTGCGCCCCTATCTTGCCGGGGCGCGGCGGGTGATCGCGCTGATGCCCGGTCCGCAGGGGGTGATGCCCTGGCCGCCGGGCCAGCCCAATGTCGCGGTCCTGTGCGAGGAATCGCTCTGGCCGCTGGCCACCGGCATCGTCGACAGGCTGGTGCTGCTGCACGGGCTTGAGGTGTCGGACCATCCCGGCGCCTTGCTTGAGGAATGCTGGCGGGTGCTGGGGCCGGGGGGGCGCGCGGTGTTCATCGTGCCGAACCGCGCCGGCCTGTGGTCGCGGTCGGACCGCACCCCCTTTGGTCATGGCCGGCCCTATTCGCCGGGGCAGCTCGAGGCGCAGTTGAAACAGCATGGCTTTGCCGTCGAACGCTCGCTGTCGACGCTGTATCAGCCGCCGTCCGACCGGCGGATCTGGCGGCGGCTGGGCGCGCTTCTGGAAACCGGCGGCCAGCACCTGCCGGTGTTCAAGGCCGGTGGCGTGGTCTTTGTCGAAGTGTCCAAGCAGGTCTTTGCCCCGACCCGCGGCCATCCGGTGCGGGCGCGGCCAAGGTTGGTCATCCTGCCGCCGGCGGCGCAGCCGGTAACGCGTGAAGGAGGAAACGCATGAGCGATACCCCGAAGCCACCGTTCTGGCGGGCCATGGCCGCGCTGGCGATCGACGCGGTGCTGATCTTCGGAACGGCGATCGGCATCAGCCTGGCGATCTATGGCGACGGACCCATGGGGGGTGGCGCCGGGGTCGTGCTGTTCGTGCTGTTCGGCATCTACTATTTCATTGTCCACCCGCTTCTTGGCGGTACGGTGGGCGACCGGCTGATGGGTATCGCGAAGGGGAAGCGGAAATGAGGATTCTGGTGGTGGCGGCGGCCGTTCTCTGGGCCGGGGCGGCGCTGGCCGATGTCGACGGGGAATGGCGCTGCAAGGCCAATGGCGACATCCCCATCGGCCTGGTCCGGATTTCGGGCGCCGACTATGTCTATACGATGACCGACGTGGCCTTTGTGCCGGTTGCCAACGATGCCAACGGCAGCGGCACGCTTTCGGTCGAGGGGGCGGCGGTGCGGCCCCTGGACGGGCCGCTGGCCGACGACTTTGGCGTCGTGGGCGAGATCTGGGGCGACGGCGGCGGGATCATCACCTGGAGCACGGCCGACGGCGCGCTCATGGAATGCCGCCGCTGACCGGGCCGGGAATCGACCTGCGCGCCGGTGCCGAGCCGCCTGCCGGCCTGCGACGTCCTGTCGCGGCCGGATGTCCCCGGAGCCGCCTGAAAAAACGGTATCCCAGAGCCCTCAATTCACGCGCCCGAGAGGTTGCGAGGCGGTAAACGCTCTGCTACACGGCCCGTGATTTCGGCCCCCCTCGGGGGCGCGACCAATCGGAACTTGTCCAAGGTATCGGCCCCTGCCGCGCCCCATGGACGGGCCAGAGACAGCGGAAGGGTGGACGTGTCCGAACCAGCTTCGATCTCAACCGGCATCGCGGGCCGCTATGCCACCGCCGTTTTCGACATCGCGCGCGAAGGCGGCCAGATTGCCGCCATCGAGGCTGATGTGGACGCGCTGGACGCCGCGCTGAAGGAAAGCGCCGAATTGCGCGACCTGATCGCCTCGCCGATCTATTCGCGCGAGGATCAGGCCCGCGCCATGACCGCGCTGGGCCAGAAAATGGCGCTGACCCAGACCGTGCAGAACCTCTTGGCCCTGCTGGCGCGCAATCGCCGACTGTTCGTGCTGCCGCAGCTTCTGACCGGGCTGCGCAACCGGATCGCCGCCGAAAAGGGCGAGGTGACGGCCGATGTCACCACCGCCAAGGCGCTGACCAAGACCCAGGCCGACAAACTGGCCAAGACGCTGTCGGCCAATGTCGGCAAGACCGTGAAGATCAATGCAACCGTCGATGAAGCCCTCATCGGCGGTCTTGTTGTCAAGGTTGGCTCGAAGATGATCGACACCTCGATCCGCTCGAAGCTGGCTTCTCTCCAGAACATCATGAAAGAGGTCGGATAATGGCGATCCAAGCTGCCGAGATTTCGGCGATCCTGAAGGACCAGATCAAGAACTTCGGGCAGGATGCCGAAGTGGCCGAAGTCGGCCGCGTGCTGTCGGTCGGCGACGGTATCGCCCGCGTCTATGGTCTGGACAACATCCAGGCCGGCGAGATGGTGGAATTCCCCGGCGGCATCCGCGGCATGGCGCTGAACCTCGAAGCCGACAACGTCGGCTGCGTGATCTTCGGCTCGGACCGTGACATCGCCGAAGGCGACACCGTCAAGCGCACCCGCGCCATCGTGGAAGTGCCGGCGGGCGAGGCTCTCCTTGGCCGCGTCGTCGACGCGCTGGGCAACCCGATCGACGGCAAGGGCCCGATCGCCGCAACCGAGCGCCGCATCGCCGACGTCAAGGCGCCCGGCATCATCCCGCGCAAGTCGGTGCATGAGCCGATGGCCACCGGCCTCAAGTCGGTGGACGCCATGACCCCCATCGGCCGCGGCCAGCGGGAACTGATCATCGGCGACCGCCAGACCGGCAAGACCGCCGTGGCGCTCGACACCATCCTGAACCAGAAGGTCTATAACGAGGCCGCCGGTTCGGACGAATCCAAGAAGCTGTACTGCGTCTATGTCGCCATCGGGCAAAAGCGGTCGACCGTTGCCCAGCTGGTGAAGAAGCTGGAAGAATCGGGCGCGCTGCCCTATTCGATCATCGTCGCCGCCACCGCCTCGGACGCCGCGCCGATGCAGTATCTGGCGCCGTTCTCGGCCACCGCGATGGCGGAATATTTCCGCGACAACGGCCGCCATGCCCTGATCATTTACGATGACCTTTCGAAGCAGGCCGTGTCCTATCGCCAGATGTCGCTGCTGCTGCGCCGTCCGCCCGGACGCGAAGCCTATCCCGGCGACGTGTTCTATCTCCACTCGCGCCTGCTGGAACGTTCGGCCAAGCTGAACGACGACAACGGCAACGGCTCGCTCACCGCGCTGCCGATCATCGAGACGCAGGCCGGCGACATCTCGGCCTATATCCCGACCAACGTGATCTCGATCACCGACGGCCAGATCTTCCTTGAAACCGAGCTGTTCTTCCAGGGCATCCGCCCGGCGGTGAACACCGGCCTGTCCGTGTCGCGCGTCGGTTCCGCCGCGCAAACCAAGTCGATGAAGTCGGTTGCCGGCTCGCTCAAGCTGGAACTGGCGCAGTATCGCGAAATGGCGGCCTTCGCCCAGTTCGGCTCTGACCTTGACGCCGCGACCCAGCAGCTGCTGAACCGCGGTGCGCGGTTGATGGAGCTGATGAAGCAGCCGCAATACGCGCCGCTGACCAACGCGGAAATCGTCTGCGTCATCGTCGCCGGCACCAAGGGCTATCTCGACAAGGTGGCGGTCAAGGATGTCGGCCGCTACGAGGCCGGGCTGCTCAAATTCCTGCGGACGCAGAAGCGCGACCTTCTGAACATGCTGACCAACGAGGACCCGAAGATCGCGGGCGACGCCGAAAAGGCTGTCCGCGCGGCGCTGGACGAATACGCCCGGGACTTTGCCTGAACCTCTGAGGGATAAGGAGGCTCGGGGATGCCCAGTCTGAAGGATCTCAAGAACCGGATCGCGTCGGTCAAGTCGACCCGCAAGATCACCAAGGCGATGCAGATGGTCGCGGCGGCAAAACTGCGCCGCGCCCAGGATGCGGCCGTTGCGGCACGACCCTATACCGAGCGGTTCAACGCGGTGATGGCCGGGCTTGCCTCGGCCGCCGCCGGCTCGGCCACCGCGCCGCGCCTCTTGCGCGGCACCGGTGCGGACAAGGTGCACCTGCTGGTGGTGATGACCGGGGAACGCGGCCTGTGCGGCGGCTTCAACTCGTCCATCGCCAAGCTGGCGCGCCAGACCGCCGAGGCGCTGACGCGGCAGGGCAAGACGGTGAAGATCCTCACCGTCGGCAAGAAGGGCCGCGACAACCTCAAGCGTGACTGGGGGCAGGCCTTTGTCGGCCATGTCGACCTGTCCGAGGTGCGCAAGCTGGGCTACGGCAATGCACAGGCCATCGCGCGCGATATCCTGTCGCGGTTCGAGGCCGGCGAATTCGACGTGGCGACGATCTTCTTCAACCGCTTCCAGTCGGTCATCAGCCAGATCCCGACTGCGACGCAGATCATTCCCGCCGCGTTCGAGGGCGATGCCGCTGCCTCGACCCTTTATGACTACGAACCGGGCGAAGAGGCGATCCTGGCCGACCTTCTGCCCCGTGGCGTGTCGACCCAGCTTTTCGCGGCACTTCTGGAAAATGCGGCGTCCGAACAGGGCGCCCGGATGAGCGCGATGGACAATGCCACCCGCAACGCGGGCGACATGATCAATCGCCTGACCATCCAGTACAACCGGTCGCGGCAAGCTGCGATCACCAAGGAACTCATCGAAATCATCTCGGGCGCCGAGGCGCTCTGAGCGAGAAGCGGAGACACGACATGGCTGTAGCCAAGGGCAAGATCACGCAGGTTATCGGCGCCGTCGTCGACGTGCAGTTCGACGGGCACCTGCCTGCCATCCTCAATGCGCTGGACACCAGCAACAACGGCAAGAAGCTGGTGCTGGAAGTGGCGCAGCACATGGGCGAAAGCACCGTCCGCTGCATCGCCATGGACGCGACCGAAGGTCTTGTGCGCGGCGGCGAAGTGACCGACACCGGGGCGCCGATCTCGGTTCCCGTCGGCAACGGCACGCTGGGCCGCATCCTGAACGTGGTCGGCGACCCGGTGGACGAAAAGGGCCCGGTCGAGGCGACCCAGACCCGCGCCATCCACCAGCCGGCGCCGGAATTCGTCGACCAGTCGACCGAAAGCCAGGTTCTGGTCACCGGGATCAAGGTCATCGACCTCCTGGCGCCCTATGCCAAGGGCGGCAAGATCGGCCTGTTCGGCGGCGCCGGCGTGGGCAAGACCGTGCTGATCCAGGAACTGATCAACAACATCGCCAAGGTCCACTCGGGCTATTCGGTGTTCGCCGGCGTGGGCGAACGGACCCGTGAAGGCAACGACCTGTATCACGAGTTCATCGAATCCGGCGTCATCAACATCAACAAGCTGGACGAATCGAAGGTGGCGCTGGTCTATGGCCAGATGAACGAGCCGCCGGGGGCCCGTGCCCGCGTCGCACTGACCGGTCTGACCATCGCCGAACAGTTCCGCGACCAGTCCGGCACCGACGTGCTGTTCTTCGTCGACAACATCTTCCGCTTCACGCAGGCGGGTTCCGAAGTGTCGGCGCTTCTGGGCCGGATCCCCTCGGCCGTGGGCTATCAGCCGACGCTGGCCACCGACATGGGCGCGCTGCAGGAACGCATCACCTCGACCAAGAACGGCTCGATCACCTCGGTGCAGGCGATCTACGTTCCGGCCGACGACCTGACCGACCCGGCGCCGGCGACCTCGTTCGCGCACCTCGACGCCACCACGGTTCTGTCGCGTGCCATCTCGGAGCTTGGCATCTATCCGGCGGTGGACCCGCTCGACTCGACCTCGCGCCTGATGGACCCGGCGATCATCGGCGAAGAACACTACCAGGTCGCCCGTTCGGTGCAGGGCATCCTGCAACGCTACAAGTCGCTTCAGGACATCATCGCCATCCTTGGCATGGACGAACTGTCGGAAGAGGACAAGCTGACCGTCGCCCGCGCCCGCAAGATCCAGCGCTTCCTGTCGCAGCCGTTCGACGTGGCGCAGGTCTTCACCGGCTCGCCCGGCGTGCAGGTGCCGCTGGATGAAACCATCGCCTCGTTCAAGGCCGTGGTTGCCGGCGAATACGACCACCTGCCCGAAGCGGCCTTCTACATGGTCGGCGGCATCAAGGAAGTCGTGGCAAAGGCCGAACGTCTGGCCGCGGCTGCAGCGTAAGGGGCAGTCATGGCGGACACCATGCAGTTCGACTTCGTGTCGCCCGAGCGCAGGATCACCTCGCTCGCCGCGACCGAGGTGCAGATTCCGGGGGCCGAGGGCGACATGACGGCGATGCCGGGCCATGCGCCCACCATCACCACTCTGCGCCCCGGCATCCTGCGCGTCGTCCATGCCGGCGGGACCGAGGAATTCCTCGTCTCGGGCGGCTTTGCCGAGGTTTCGGCCGAGACCGTCTCGGTCCTGGCCGAAGAGGGCCATGCCCGCGCCGAAGTCAGCCATGCCGTCATCGACCGGCTGGTGACGGCGGCCCGCGCCACCCATGCCGAATCGCAGACCGACGCCGATGCCAAGATCGTCGCCGACCTTCTGACGGCGGGCGAGTTTTTTGGCCTGACCAAAGGCCAATAAGGCGCCGGCACAGGGTTTTCAGAGGGGCGCCTGCGGGCGCCCTTTTCTTTTCGCCCGTTTTCCATTGATTTCCCGCATTCCCGCCTGAATCCTCGACAAGGTTGAGTGTCGAGGCGAGTCAGTGGGAAGATGAAGAAATTGCGCACCCAGAGCATCGGCATTGACCAGGGCGATCTGGTCCTGTTTTCGGATTTCGACATCGACGGCCCGATGTGGACCGGCGAAGGCCCGCGGGAATCGCGCGCGCGGGTGCAATTCTCCGAGGCGTTCCACGCCCCGCCGGCGGTCAAGGTCGGCCTGACGATGTGGGATATCTCTAACGGCGCGAATGCCCGCGCCGATGTCGCGGCCGAGGAAGTGACGGAACACGGCTTTGACCTGCGCTTCCGCACCTGGGGCGATACCCGCATCGCCCGAGTCCGCATCGGCTGGCAGGCGATTGGTCCGATGAAGGACGACGAGATGTGGGACGTGGAGTAGGGCGGGGATTCGTGGGTTTCACCCACGCTACGCCCGCCTCGTCGCGTGGGTGAACCCACGACGCGCCGTCCGCCAGTTCGGGGCTGCGATGGGTGACCTGACCCGTGAAAACGCGGCTCTCCTGCCGGCCCCGATCAAAAGCCGCGCGTGATCATGCAGGCAATGAGGATGCCGAACAATCCCATCGCGGAAAATCCGGTCAGCTTGCGGCCATTCTCGGCGCTCAACTCGCCAACGAAAGTGACCAGGACGAACCCCGTCACGATCACCCACACCCACCATTGCGGATGGGGCAGGAACTCTGCCAGCGCGCAGAAGACAAGGCCGCCGCCGATGCCGGAAAAGGCGGCGAAACGCAGTAACCACCGTGGCCAGACCGGATGCCGGGCCGGATCGCGGCCATCGTAGATAACCCACGCCACGCCATGTGCGATACCCTCGAATACAGCCTCACCAAGTCCGTCGAGCATGACACCCTCCCTGCGGACCAATTCTCGCACGGGACCGTGGCCCGAGTGAGGCGCCGCGCGTCATGACCCGGACCAGATTCCGCCAAAATTGGCGACTGCGGATGGATGGGGCAGGGGGCGGGCCAAGGCGGGTTTGAACGCGCTACAGATTCGTTCTGGTCTCGTGGGTGTAACCCAATGAACCGCGCAGGCTTTGACCTGCGCTTCCGCACCTGGGGCGATACCCGCATCGGCCGCGTCCGCATCGGCTGGCAGGCGATCGGCCCGATGAAGGACGACGAGATGTGGGACGTGGAATAGGTTGAAGCCGTAAGGTGGGTCGAGACCCACCTTACCGGGCAACCGCCCCCCGCGTCACAACCCCGTATACATCCCCTCGTAGATCGGGATCAGCGTTTCGTCGTCGAACAGCGACGACACGCTGGTGCCGTTCCAGATGTTGAGGATCGCCTGCGCGAACATCGGCGCGGTCGGCACGATGCGGATGTTGGGGCAGGCGCGGACCTTGTCGGTGGCCTCGATGGAATCGGTGATGACCAGCGACTTCATCACCGATTTCTGGATGCGTTCGACCGCGGGGCCGGACAGCACGCCATGGCTGATATAGGCGTGGACCTCGGTCGCGCCCGCCTCCATCAGCACTTCGGCGGCCTTGCAGAGCGTGCCGGCGGTGTCGCAGATATCGTCGACGATGATGCAGGTCTTGCCGGTCACGTCGCCGATGACGGTCATTTCCGCCACCTCGCCGGCCTTTTCGCGGCGCTTGTCGACGATGGCCAGCGGCGCGTTGATCCGCTTGGCCAGTTCCCGCGCCCGCGCCACGCCGCCCACATCGGGGCTGACCACCATCACATCGTTCAGGCGGCCGCGGAAATGGTGCCGCAGGTCAAGGCTGAACACCGGGCTGGCGTAGAGGTTGTCGACCGGAATGTCGAAGAACCCCTGGATCTGCGCCGCATGCAGGTCGAGCGTCAGGATGCGCTCCACCCCCGCCGTCGAGATCAGGTTTGCCACCAGTTTCGCGCTGATCGGCGTGCGCGCCTTGGTCCGGCGGTCCTGCCGGGCATAGCCGAAATAGGGGATCACCGCGGTGATCCGCGCCGCCGAGGACCGGCGCAAGGCGTCGGTCATGATGAGCAGTTCCATCAGGTTGTCGTTTGCCGGGTTCGAGGTCGGCTGGATGATGAACATGTCCTCGCCGCGGACATTGTCATAGACCTCGACGAAGATTTCCTGATCGTTGAACCGTTCGACCCGGGCGCGCACCAGTTCGGTGTTCATCCCCCGGTGCATCGACATGCGCCGGGCGATGGCGCGGGCGAGGCTGGGGTTGGCGTTGCCGGCGATGAGTTTCGGCTCGGTCATGGCGGCCATGGCGTGTCCTCTGGCAGGGCGATGCCGCAGCGCGGCACGGGAATCGCGACGTTGACACGCCCTATCACGCGGCTAGCCTGAGGCAAAGAACGGGGACGTAAATGCCGCAGATCGACTACTATTTTTCCGTGCTCAGTCCGTGGGTCTATCTGGCCGGCAGCCGCCCGGCGCAGATCGCCGCCCGGCATGGCGCGACGATCCGCTTTGTCCCCGTCGACACCGCGCAACTGTTCCCGCGCACCGGCGGCCAGTCGCTGGCCGACCGCCACGAATCGCGCCGCGCCTACCGCCTGCAGGAACTTGGCCGCTGGTCGGCGCATCTGGGTTTGCCGCTGAACCTGCGGCCGGCGTTCTTTCCGGCCAATCCTGTGCCGGCGTCCTTTGCCGTCCTGGCCGCGGCCAAGGCCGGGGGCGGGGACATGTCGGCGCTGATCCATGCCATGGGTCGCGCCGTCTGGGCCGAGGATCGCGATATCTCGGACGACGCGGTGATCGGCGATTGCCTTGAATCGGCAGGGTTTTCCCGCGCACTGGGTGGCTGGCAGGCGCTGGCCGAGGCCGAGGCCTTTGCCGCCGCCAATGAAGAGGCGGTGCGCCGCGGCGTGTTCGGCGTGCCGACCTGGCTGGTGGGCGAGGAGATGTTCTGGGGCCAGGACCGCCTTGATTTCCTTGACCGGCATCTGGCCGGCCTGTCGTAAGGTGGGTCTTGACCCACCTTACCCGAACAGCGCCAGAAACCCCTCCACCGCCGCGTCCGTCACCGACCAGTCACAGACCAGCCGGGCGGTGATGACCTCATCTGCCGGCCCCTCGGTCGCGTCGCCGTCCCAGGTGTAGTAGTTCGCCCCCGCCGCCAGCAGGCGCTGGTGCGTGGCGCGGCTGGCGCGGAAGAACATCAGGTTTGCCCCGGCGTCCGGCAGCACCTCGACCCCCTTCGCCCGCAGCCCCGCCTCAAGCCGGGCGCGGGCGGCATTGGCGCGGCGGGCCAGGTCGAGCCACAACCCGTCGGTCAGATAGGCATCCATCTGCGCCGAAAGATAGCGGTGTTTCGAGAACAGATGCGCGCCGCGCTTGCGCCGGTATTCGAATTCCAGCGCCAGCGCGGGGTCAAAGATCACCGCCGCCTCGACCCCCATCAGCCCGTTCTTGGTGCCGCCGAAACTGACGGCATCGACGCCGGCCTTCCAGGTCATCTCGGCCGGGGTGCAGTCCAGCGAAACCAGCGCATTGGTGAACCGCGCGCCGTCCATATGCACCTTGAGCCCGAAATCGCGCGCCACCCCGGTCAGCGCCCGCAGATCATCCAGCGTATAGACGGTGCCCAGTTCGGTCGCCTGTGTCAGCGACACCGGCCCGCGCTGCGGCCCGTGGATGCCGCGGCTTTCCTCGGCCAGAATCCGGGCGCGCAGGGCATCGGGGGTCATCCGCGCGTCCGGCGCAGGGACCAGCGTCAGCTTGGCGCCGGAATAGAATTCGGGCGCGTTGCATTCGTCGGTGTTGATATGGGCCATCGGCGAACAGAAGATGGTCTGCCACGGCGTCGACAGCGTGGCGAGCAGCAGCGAATTGGCGGCGGTGCCGGTGGCGACCAGATAGACCGCGGCCTCGGGCGCCTCGAACGCCTCGCGGATACGGGCGCGCACCCGGTCCATGATCGCATCGGCACCATAGCCCCTGGCGTAGCCTTCATTGGCGCGGACGAGCGCGTCCATCACCGCGGGATGCACCGGACCGGCGTTGTCAGAGGCGAAATTCATCTCGGTTCCTCGATGATGTGATCTTCCCAATCGTCGTCGCCCACCTCGATTTCCGAGACGGTGCGGCCCTGCATCGACACGCCCGCGGCATGGACCGATCCCGGATCGCCCGAGATCAGCGGGTGCCAGTCGTACAGCGGCCGCCCTTCCCACAGCAGGCGATAGGCGCAGGTCTGCGGCAGCCAATACAGGTTCTTGCGGATGGTTTTCGGCGTCAGCACGATACACTCCGGCACGAACTGGTGCCGGATTTCATAGCGGGAACACCGGCAGGTTTGGCCGTCAAGCAGCCGGCAGGCGACGTTGGTCAAAGCGACCTCGCCGGTGTCCTCATCCTCGAGCTTGTTCAGACAGCACTTGCCGCAGCCGTCGCAGACCGCCTCCCATTCCTCGGGGGTCATCTGGCGCAGGGGCACCGTTTCCCAGAAGCGGGGGCGCATCCTAGCCGGCCGGCGGCGCGGCCAGAATGGCGCGCGCACGGTCGCAATCGGCGCCCATCTGGTCGATGAGCGCCTGAAGGCTGTCGAAGGTCAATTCGGGCCGCAGGAATTCGACCAGCGCGACCGACAATGTGGCGCCGTAAAGGTCGCCCTTGAAATCGAACAGGAAGGTTTCGCAATTGGCGGCGTTCACGCCGAACATCGGCCGCACGCCGATGCTGGCGGCGCCGTTGTAGGTTCCGCTGTGCGGCCCGTCCAGCACATCGATCTTGACCGCATAGACGCCAAAGCGCGGCGGGTGCAGGCCGGTGATCGACATGTTGGCGGTGGGAAAGCCCAGCTCGCGGCCGCGCTGGTCGCCGCGGATCACTGGCCCCTCGATGCGGTGCCAGTGGCCCAGCATGGCAGCGGCATCGCGCGGGAGGCCGTCGCTCAACGCGCGGCGGATCGCGGTCGAGGAGACGTCTATCCCGTCGAAGCCGACCATCGGCGCGATGGTCACGCCAAAGCCCAGCCTCTCGCCCAGGGCCTGCATGTCGGCGGCCGTGCCGCTGCGCCCCTTGCCGAAACAGAAGTCGGCCCCGATGACGACATGGCGCAGGCCAAGGCGCCGGGCGACCACCTCGCTTGCAAATTCCTGCGCAGAGAGTGCGGCCAGGGCGGCGTTGAACGGCAGTTCATACAGTTTTTCAACACCAAGCCGGGCAAGCCGGTTCGCCCGCGCCCCGGCGTTCATCAGGCGGAAGGCCGGGCTGTCGGGGGCGAAATACTGGCGCGGATGCGGCTCGAACGTCATCACGCCGGACGGCGCGCCGATACGGGCGGCGATGTCGCGGGTCAGGGCGATGACTGCCTGATGGCCCAGATGCACGCCGTCGAAATTGCCGATGGCGGCGGCGGCGCCACGGTCGGCGGGGTCGGTGAACTGGCTGTCGCGGATGATGCGCATGGCGCCTTGGCTAGCGCCGGGGGGCGGCCGGTGCAAGGGCCGGATCAGCGCAGGAAACCGATGGACCAGGTGGGATCCAGCCGCTGCTGCGCCAGATAGTCGTCAAGCGCCACCGGGTCGGGCTGGGTCGCGGTCAGGGTTTCCGCCGCGGCCAGCCCGCCGGTGATGAACAGGCTGTCGAGCCCCTCGCCCATGGCGCCCTGCACATCGGTCAGGATGCCGTCGCCGATGCACAGGATGCGCGATTCGTCGGGCAGGCCGCCGATGGCCGCCAGCCGCTGCCGGGCAAGGTCATAAACCGGCGGATGCGGCTTGCCGAAGTACAGGCTTTCGCCGCCCATCTCCTCGTACAGCTTTGCCAGCGCCCCGGCGCACCATTCCCGCGTCTCGCCGCGGTCCACCACGATATCGGGATTGGCGCAGAGGAGTTTCAGACCGCGGGTTTTCGCGGCCAGAAACGCCGGGCGGTTCACCGCCGGGTCGGCGAAGGGGTCGAAGGGGCCGCAGCAGACGATGCCTTCGGCCTCCTCCAAGGGCACCCGTTCGATGGCCACGGGATCGGTGACGATCCGGGGCACGTCAAAGAACGGCAGGTCGATCTCCTGTCCCATGAACCAGACCTTTCGGCCGACCGCGCCGCGGAACATCGCCACCCGCGCCGCATCGCCCGAGGTGGCGATGGTGTCCCAGGCATCCTCGGGCACGCCGATGCGCAGGATCTGCGCCGCGACCGAGGCTCGGGGCCGCGGCGCGTTGGTCAGGAGCACAACCTTGCCGCCGCCGGCGCGGAACGCCTGCATCGCCGCTACGGCGGCGGGAAAGGCATGGATGCCGTTGTGCAGGCAGCCCCAGAGATCGACAAAGGCGGCGTCGTATTGGTCCGCAATCTCGGACAGGCTTTCGATGATCCGGGTCATGTTGCAGCCTTTCGCAGCGGTGGGCGATTGCCCACCCTACGCGGTAGAGTGGGAGAATCCCACCATGCCTCAGTTCACCTTCAGCGCCGGGATGATCTGCTTCTTGCGGCTCATGATCCCGGGCAGGACCACGCTGTCGCCGGTCACGGTGGCGCCAAAGCTTTTTTCCGCGATCGTCTTGGTCAGATCGTTCGGCACCAGCAGCGTCGCTTCCTCTTTCAGGATGTCGACGACGAAAAGCAGCACCTGATCGGCGCCGTCCTCTTTCGCCACGCCCTCCATCGCCGCCATCAGGCTGGCCTTGCGGGCCAGAACCGTGGCGGGCGAGGTGGTTTCCAGCACCGACACCCGCATTTCCACGCCGTCGACGTTGTATTCCTTGGAATCCATCCGCAACAGTTCGGCATCCGAGAAGGCCGACACATCCGACTTGGCCGCGAACATCTCGGCGGCATAGGACGGAATGTCGACGCCCAGTTCGCGGGCCAGCATCTGGGCGATGCGGCGGTCGATCTCGGTCGTGGTGGGCGAGCGGAATTCCAGCGTGTCCGACAGGATGCAGGACAGCATCAGCCCCTTGATCCCCTCGGGCGCATGGCCGCCATGGCCGCCCATCAGCTGATACATCAGCGTCGCGGTGCAGGCGACAGGGCGGATGGTGATCTCGATCGGGCCCTTGGTCTCAAGCCCGCCGACCAGCTTGTGGTGGTCGATGATGCCCTGGATATCGGCCTTGTTGATGCCTTCGGGCAGTTCGGCGGGGTTGTTGGTGTCGACGATGACGACAGGAGTGCCGGCGGGCAGGTCGGTCAGCAGCGGCGGCACGTCAAAGCCCCAGCGGTTCAGCACGAACAGGGCCTCGGTATTCGGGGTGCCAAGGACGCGCGCCTCGGCCGCGCCGGGTTCATGGTGCGACAGGAACCAGGACCAGACGATGGCCGATCCGGTGGAATCGGTGTCGGGCGATTTGTGGCCAAAGACGAGCGTGGTCATGGATGCATCCTGCGGAACGGGTTTTCGCCGGCCTTATAGGCAGGGCCGGGGGCCTTGTCACGCTCCGGCACTTGCGTTCTGCTGGCGGCGAGGCGGAGGGGGCGGGCGATGATCTCGGAACTGTGCATCTTTGATCTTGGGACCGACGCGGCATCGGTGCTTTTGCGGCACGACGGGCATATCGAGGCGCCGAACTGGCACCCCGACGGGTTCCTGATCGTCAACGGCGGCGGGCGGCTTTACCGCGTTCCGCTGGAGGCGCCGGCGCTGGCGCCGATGGATACCGGGCATTTGCGGGCGCTGAACAACGACCACGGCATCAGCCCCGATGGCCGCACCCTTGCCCTGTCGGACAAGACCGACACGCCGGGATCCTGCATCTGGCTGATGCCGCTGGCCGGCGGCGCGCCGCGGCGGGTGACGGAAAAGGTGCCAAGCTGGTGGCATGGCTGGTCGCCCGATGGGGCGCGGCTGGCCTATGTCGGCGTGCGGCGGCCGGGCGGGCCGGTATCGCTGTATTCCTGCGCGCTGGACGGGTCGGACGAACGCTGCCTGGCCGAGGATTTCGACCATATCGACGGCCCGGATCACACCCCGGAGGGTCGCTGGATCTGGTTCAACGGCGAACGCGAAGGGGCGGTGGATCTGTGGCGGATCCGGCCCGATGGCACGGGGCTGGAGCAGATGACCGACGATGATGCCGTCAACTGGTTCCCGCATCCCTCGCCCGATGGCGTCCATGTGGTCTATCTGGCCTATCCGCCGGGGACCAAAGGCCATCCTGGCGGGCTGGACGTGTCGCTGCGGATCCTGCCGGCGGCGGGCGGGCCGACGCGGCATCTGACCGACCTGTACGGCGGGCAGGGCACGATCAACGTGCCCAGCTGGGCGCCGGATTCGCGCCGCTTCGCCTTCATGCGGTTTGCCTGATGGAAAACGGCCCTCGCAGGCCGTTGCCTGAGCTTTCGAAAGCCATGGGCAGGGTTTTCGGAAACCCTGCACCCCTGCGGCGGGTGCGTCGATGACAGCCTTCCCGCTGGCCTTCCCCGGCGAGGTGATCGGCCTTCTGGGCGGTTCCTTTGACCCTGCCCATGACGGCCATCGCCGTATCACGCTGACCGCGCTGCACCGTTTCGGGCTGGATCGGGTCTGGTGGCTGGTCAGCCCGGGCAATCCGCTCAAGGCGCGCGGCCCGGCGCCGCTGGCGGCGCGGCTGGCCGCCGCCGGAACGGTGATGGACCATCCGCGCGTCACCATCACCGGCATCGAGGCGCGGCTTGGCACCCGCTACACCGCCGAAACGATTGACCGGCTGCAACGGCATTATCCGGGCGTCCGCTTTGTCTGGCTGATGGGCGCCGACAACCTCGCGCAGTTCCACCGCTGGAAGAACTGGCGGCAGATCATGGCGCGGGTGCCGGTCGGCGTGCTGGCCCGGCCCGGCGACAGCCTTGCCGGGCTGGCGCCGGCGGCGCGCACCTTTGCCGCCTCGCGCCTGCCGGCATCGCAGTCGCGCGCCCTGGGTCGCGCCGATCCGCCGGCCTGGTGCTTTGTCACCCTGCCCATGTCCGAGGCCTCGTCCTCGGCGATTCGGGCGCGCGGGCTGTGGCGCCCGACGAAGGTGTGACGCGCAAGCGGTTGCACATGGCCGGGCGGCCTGCTTAGGGTCGCGCCATGAACACGACATTGACACGGCGGGGGATTCTGGGCGCGGCGCTGGCCGGGCTTGCCCATGCCGCCTGGGCCGAGGCGCCGGTTGTCGCCCTGCGGCCGGTGCCGCGGCCGGGCTCGGTCCTGCCACCGGCCGGGGCCGAGATCGTCGCCCGCGCCGGCCTGTCGGGCGAGGTCGCCTTCGCGCTGGCCGATGCCGACTCGGGCGAGATGATCGAGCTTCTGTCCGCCGCGGCGCCGATGCCGCCGGCCAGCGTCACCAAGGCCTTTACCGCGCTTTACGCCCGCGACCGGCTGGGGCCGGATTTCCGCTTTGCCACCCGGCTTGTCGGCACCGGCACCTTGGTCGAGGGCCTGCTGTCCGGCGACCTGATCCTTGCCGGCGGCGGCGATCCGGTGCTGACCACCGACGACCTGGCCCGCCTTGCCGCCGACCTGCACGCGGCGGGGGTGCGCCAGGTTGCCGGCCGCTTCCTTGTCTGGGGTGGCGCGCTGCCCTACCAGCACGAAATCGACCCCGGCCAGATGCCGCATCTGGGCTATAACCCGGCGGTCAGTGGCCTGAACCTCAATTTCAACCGGGTGCATTTCGAATGGGCGCCGCAGGGCGCCGGCGACTATCGCGTCAGCATGGACGCGCGCACCGACACCTATCGCCCCGATGTCGCCATGGCCCGGATGCGCGTCGCCGACCGCGACCTGCCGGTCTATACCTATGACGACGCCGGCGGCGCCGACGACTGGACCGTCGCCCGCACCGCGCTGGGCGACGGCGGGTCGCGCTGGCTGCCGGTGCGAAAGCCCGCGCTGTATGCCGGCGACGTGTTCCGCACCATGGCGGCGGCGCAGGGCATCGCCCTGTCGGCGGCGGCAGAGGTTGCCGATCTGCCCGCGGGCCGCGACCTTGCCCGGCACGACAGCCCGACGCTCGACCTGATGATCGCCGACATGCTGGAATATTCCACCAATCTCACCGCCGAGGTTCTGGGTCTGGCCGCGACGCAGGCCGCGGGCGGCCGGCCGGCGACACTCGCACAATCCGCCGAGGCGATGCGGCGCTGGGCGCGCGACCGGCTGGGCATCCACGCCCGCTTTGGCGACCATTCCGGTCTGGGCGACGGCACCATGGTCAGCGGGGCCGAGATGGTGACGGCGCTGGTCGCCGCCGCCCGCGACGGCGCGCTGATCCGGCTGATGAAGGACATCGTGCTGGTCGACGACAACGGCGATGCGTTGCGAGCGCCGCCCG
The DNA here is from genome assembly GCA_964540965.1 of uncultured Rubellimicrobium sp. Lineage (GTDB taxonomy): Bacteria > Pseudomonadota > Alphaproteobacteria > Rhodobacterales > Rhodobacteraceae > JADYZU01. Next base: position 42,231 of record CAZIOT010000006.1, read on the forward strand.
CTGTGGTCCGCGCCAAGACCGGCACCCTCGATTTCGTCTCGGCCCTGGCCGGTTATCTTGTCATGCCCGGCGGGCGGCGGCTGGCCTTTGCCATCTTCGCCGCCGATCCGGCCCGGCGGGTCGAGGCGCAGGCCTCGGACGAGGAGATACCGGCCGGCACCCGCGACTGGGGGCGGCAGGCACGGCAGGTGCAGCAGCGCCTGTTGCAGGGCTGGGCGCTGCGGCATCGTCAGGGGGGTGGGGATGGACCTTGAAGGCAGGGTGGTTCTGGTCACCGGCGCGGGCAGCGGAATCGGCGCCGCCACGGCGCGGCTGGCCGCCGCGCGCGGCGCACGTCTGGCGCTGGTCGGCCGCACGCGCGGGACACTGGACGCCGTGGCGCAGGATTGCCCCGGCGCGCGGGGGATCGTGGCCGATGTCGCCAACGGTTCGACATCCTATGTCGATGAAACCCTTGATGCTTTCGGCCGCATCGACGGGTTCTTCAACAATGCCGGGATCGAGGGGCCGGTCGGCCCGCTCGCTGACCTCGCGATTGCGGATTTCGACAGCGTGATGGCTGTCAACCTGCGCGGCGCCATGCTGGCGTTGCGGTCCGTGGCCGCTGTCATGGCCGCGCAGGGCGGCGGCGCCATCGTCAACATGGCCTCGATCGCCGCCAGCCGCGGCCTGCCGCTGACCGCCGCCTACAATATCGCCAAGCATGGCGTGCTGGGCCTGACGCGGACGGCGGCGGTGGAATACGGGCCGCGGGGCGTGCGGGTCAACGCCGTCTCGCCGGGGTTCATCGCCACCCGGATGCTGGAATCGATCGTCACCGAGATCTTTGCCGGCGATACCGCCGCCGGGCTGGATTTTGCCGGCAGGTCGGTGCCGCTCGGCCGCCCCGGCCGCCCCGAGGAGGTGGCCGAGGTCGTCCTGTTCCTGCTGTCGGACCGCGCCAGTTTCGTCACCGGCGCCGATTGGGAGGTCGACGGCGGCTTTCTTGCCGGCGGGGGCAACGGCGGGTAACGCGATATTAACCATTGCCGGGCAGGATCGCGGCATGACCGGATTGCCCTGCCCCCAGTCGCCGCGCGACTACATGCTGCACCTGTTCTCGTCCCAGGCCGCGCGCGAGGGCGGCGTGATCCGGCGCAAGACGCGCGACATCGACCGTTATCTGGGCCGGGATGTGTTCCTGTCGGAAATGGCGCGGCGCGGCTTTGCGGTGGTCGAGAATGCCGGGCAGTCCGTGGTGTTCTGCAACCCCGAACCGTTGCGGCGGGTGGTATAGGGTTTTCCGTGCGGAAAACGCAGGCGGAGCCCGCGCGGGCTCCGTTCCCGGTTTCCGCGCGGAAACCGGCTACAGCGTCTGATAGCGCGCCCGCGCCCCGCGTTCGATGGCCGCGGCATTCAGCCGGTCGATCTCAAGCTCCTCGCGCACTTCCTCAAGCATCCGCGCCTCTTGCGCGGTGATCATGCCGTCGGCGGCAGCCACGTCGCAAGCCAGTGCATAGGCCGTCTCGAACAATCGTTCGGGCAGGGCGTCGCGGATCAGGCCGAACAGCGCATCCAGCCCGTCTTCCTGCTCCATCAGGTCGAAGACGGTCCGGCTGATGACCTGAAGCAGGTCGGGGTCGTAATCGGCAAAGACCGGCAGGTTGTTGACGATATTGGTGATCTGCACCAGCTCGGCGGTGCGGATGCTTTCGTCCGCGACCGAGACGCCGATCATCACGGCAATCAGCGCATCCTGCGCGGTCAGGGCGGGGGTGTCGGACATCTTTGGGCCTTTCGCGACGTTCCCCCGGTTCTAGGGGCGCTGCGCGCGCGGAACAAGGCCCCGCCCGTGTTGACGGGCGCTGGACGCGGGGCTAGCAGGAACCGCTGCGGCACGGCGCCGCCACGGGACGATGACATGGGCACCCTCCGCGATCTCGCGATGCAATCGAAGGCCTGGCCGTTCGAGGAGGCGCGCGCGCTGCTCAAACGCTATGCGAGTGCGCCGCCCGCCAAGGGCCATGTCCTGTTCGAGACCGGCTATGGCCCCTCGGGCCTGCCGCATATCGGCACCTTCGGCGAGGTGTTGCGCACCACGATGATCCGCCGCGCGTTCGAGGTGATCAGCGACATTCCGACCCGGCTCATCGTGTTTTCCGACGATCTGGACGGGATGCGCAAGGTGCCGGACAATGTGCCGAATGCCGACATGCTGCGCGCCAACCTGCAACGGCCGCTGACCTCGGTCCCCGATCCGTTCGGCGAGTTTGACAGTTTCGGCGCCCATAACAACGCCATGCTGCGCCGCTTCCTTGACACCTTCGGTTTCGAATACGAATTCATCAGCGCGACCGATTTCTACCGCTCGGGCCGCTTTGACGCCACGCTGCTGGCCGCCGCGCGGAATTATGACGCGATCATGGAGATCATGCTGGCGTCCCTGCGCGAGGAACGCCAGCAGACCTATTCCTGCTTCCTGCCGATCCATCCCGAAACCGGCCGCGTGTTGTATGTCCCGATGAAAGAGGTGAATGCCGCCGACGGCACCATCACCTTCGATGACGAGGACGGGCGCGAATGGACGCTTCCCGTCACCGGCGGCAAGGTCAAGCTGCAATGGAAGCCCGATTTCGGCGCCCGCTGGGCGGCTTTGGGCGTCGATTTCGAGATGTATGGCAAGGACCATGCCTCGAACTCGCCGATCTATGACGGCATCTGCCGGGTGCTGGGCGGACAGGCGCCCAACCATTTCGTCTATGAACTGTTCCTGGACGACATCGGCCAGAAGATCTCGAAATCCAAGGGCAACGGGCTGACCATCGACGAATGGCTGACCTATGCCGCGACCGATTCCCTGTCCTATTTCATGTATCAGAAGCCGAAAACGGCCAAGCGGCTGCATTGGGACGTGATCCCGCGCGCGGTGGATGAATACCACCAGCAATTGCGCGCCTTTCCGGGTCAGGATACCGCGGCACAACTGGCCAATCCGGTGTTCCACATCCACCGCGGGCAGGTGCCGGAAAGTACGCTTGCGGTGCCCTTTGCCATGCTGCTGAACCTCGCCTCCGTCTCCGGGGCCGAGGACAAGGCGGTGCTGTGGCGCTATATCGCCCGCCATGTGCCGGGGGTGACGCCGGAAACCCACCCCGACCTTGATGCCGCCGCCGGATTTGCGGTGCGCTACTACAACGACCGGGTCAAGCCGGCGAAATCCTACCGCCTGCCGGACGATCGCGAACGCGCGGCGATGCAGGATCTGGTGGCCCGGTTCGGTGCCTATGAAGGCGTGGCCGAGGCCGAGGAATTGCAGGCCATCGTCTATGCCGTGGGCAAGGAACACGGGTTCGACAACCTGCGCGACTGGTTCAAGGCCCTCTACGAGGTGCTGCTTGGCGCCTCGGACGGGCCGCGCTTTGGCGCCTTTGCGGCGCTTTACGGCCTGCCCGAGACCATCGCCCTGATCGAAACCGCGCTGGCCGGGGGGCTGGCGACCGCGTGACGCGGCGCGCTGCCCTCGGTCTTGCCGCCCTTGCCGTGGCGCTGGCCCTTGGGGCGTGGCAGGTCAGCGCCGCGCGCAACTGGCAGGTGCTGGGCCGGCTGGTGTCGCATGTCGCGACCGAACAGCCCCTTGTGGCGCTGACCTTTGACGACGGGCCAACCGCCCATACAGCGGAAATCCTTGACCTTCTGACGCAGCATGGCGCCGGGGCGACCTTCTTTGTCACCGGGGCCGAGGCCACCGGAAACGCCGATGCCGCGCGCGCCATCGTCGCGGCGGGGCATGAGCTGGGCAATCATTCCTGGTCGCATGACCGCATGCTGCTGATGTCACCCGCCCGCATCGCGTACGAGATCGAGGCGACCGATGCCGCGATCCGCGCTGCCGGGCAAGACGGCCTGCCCCTGTTCCGCCCGCCCTATGGCAAGAAGCTGATCGGCCTGCCCTGGTATCTCTGGCGCCACGACAGGGTCACGGCGATGTGGGACATCGAACCCGACAGCGACCCCGCCTCCGATGCCGCGGCCATCGCCGCCGGGGTGCTGGACCGGGTGCGCCCCGGTTCGATCATCCTGTTGCACGCGATGTATGACGGCCGCGCCGAAACCCGCGCCGCGCTGCCGCTGATCCTTGACGGGCTTGCCGACCGTGGGCTGCAATCCGTGCCGCTGTCCAGGCTGCTTTCCGCCGCCCCCTGACGATTTCCGCACGCGCGGTGAAACCATTTGCACCGCCGGATCGTATCCTTTGCGTCCTTCAAGCGACAAAGGTGCGCCATGACCCGCCCGTCCAGTCCCGCGCCGCTTATCGCCCTGCTGCTGGCCCTTCTGGCCAATTCGGCAGCGGCGCAGGAAAATGCCGCCATCGCGGCGGTGATCGACCACCAGCTTGACGCCTTCAACGCTGGCGAGGTCGAGGAGGCCTGGCAGGACGCCAGCCCCGGCATCCAGGGCATCTTCGTCACCCCCGACAATTTCGCCGCCATGGTGCGGAACGGCTATCCGATGGTCTGGGCCAATGACGACGTCACCTTCCTTGACCTTCGGACCGAGGCCGACGGGCGGCTCTGGCAACGCATCCGGTTGCGCGCCGCGGATGGCAGCATCCACCTGCTCGACTATGCGATGATCGAAACGACCGAGGGCTGGAAGATCGACGCCGTCGTGCTGCTGCCGATGGACGACGTCGGCGTATAGGCCGTTGCGCCGGCGGCCCGGCCGGCGCGCGGCGGCGGAAGCAGGGCTTTACCGATATGCCTTACCCCTTGGCCAGCCGGACGGCCCTGCGGCCGGCCCGCCATTGACATCGGCCGAAAGGGGAACGGGCATGAACAAGGTTATCACGGACGGGCTGGTGCTGATGCCGACGCCCTTTGCCGCCGGGCTGGGCGTCTGGTCGCCGGGCGACGGCACCCCGGGATCGGACACCTATGCCGGCGCCGGTGGCGGGGCCTATGTCCCGGCCGATGCCGATTTCGCCGGCTGCATGGAACTGGTCAAGACCGCCTCCGTGCAGAAGATCCGCTACATGGGCGACACGCCGATCCTGCCCGGCTGCTATCTTCGGGTGACGGCGCGGGTCAAGGCGGTGGCGGGGTCATTGCCTGCGGTCCGCATCGCCGGCTGGGCCGGCACCGGCCCCACCACCGCGCTGCCGGGCGTCGTGACCTTCGGCCCGGCCAAGCCGATCCCCGGCTATGGCCAGGTGGTCGAGGTCAGCGCGATCATCGGCACCGGCCTGCGCACCGGCGTCGACATGGTCTGGACCGGCGCCAGCATCGGCCATCTTGGCCTTGACTTCACCGGCCCGAACGGCGGCGTCCTGCGCGTCGACGACTTCGTGATCGAGGACATCACCGAGGCCTTCCTGCGCAACATGCTGGCCCAGGTCGATGTGCGCGACTATGGCGCCCGCGGCGACGGGGTGACGAATGACGCCGCCGCCTTCAACGCTGCCGATGCCGCCGCCGCCGGGCGCGAGATCCTGGTTCCCGCCGGCACCTATCTGCTGGGCGCGAGCGTGACGCTGCAAAACCGCGTCCGGTTCGAGGGCAAGGTGACGCAGGCGCAGAGCTACACCTTCATCCTGCAGAAGAATTTCGACTATGCCAGCTATCTGGATGCCTTCGGCAACGAAGAGACGGCGTTCCGCAAGGCCTATCAGGCGCTGCTGAACTTTGCCGACCACGACAGCCTTGACCTGTGCGGCCGGCGCATCGCGCTGTCGGCGCCGCTTGACATGCAGGCCTGCGATCCGTCGCGCACCACCTTTGCCCAGCGCCGGGTGATCCGCAACGGCCAGTTCCAGTCCATCGCCGGCTCTGCCTGGGACGATACCGTCGTCACCAGCCAGGGCACCTACTCCGCCTCTGCGCCGCTGACCCTGACCAATGTGGCCAATATCGCCAACATCCGGGTCGGCAGCCTGATCACCGGCAACGGCGTCGGGCGCGAGGTCTATGTCCGCGATGTCAACGTCGCGCAGCAACGCCTGACCCTTTCGGCCGAGCTTTACGATTCCGAAGGCACCCGCACCTATACCTTCCGCCGGTTCAAGTATCTGCTTGATTTCTCGGGCTATGACGACCTGACCACCTTCGTCATCGCCGATGTCGACTTCTTCTGCGAGGGGCGGGCCAGCGGCGTGCTTCTGGCGCGGCAGGGCACCGGCTTCGCCTTCCGCGACTGCTTTTTCACCAAGCCCAAGGACCGCGGCATCACCTCGCACGGGGCCGGCTGTCAGGGCCTGCTGATCGACCGCTGCCAGTTCCTGTCCAACGAACAGCCGCTGCCGGTCAACGAGCGCACGACGATTGCCTTCAACGCCAATGCCAACGATCTCAAGATCCGTGACAACCGCGTGGTGCTGTTCAAGCATTTCTGCATTCTGGGCGGCAGCGGCCATATCATCACCTCGAACCACTGGTTCCATGGCGACGACACGACGCAGGGCGTGCGCAAGGGTGGCATCGTCCTGACCACGACCAACGTCAAGTCGCTGATCAACGGCAACTATATCGACAACAACTTCATCGAATGGACCAACGAACATGACGCGACCCCGGCCTTGGGGGCGCAGTTCAGTTTCGGCGGGCTGACGGTGACCGGCAACATCTTCATGGCCAGCAACGTAGCGCCCTGGTTCAACTGGCTGGTGATCAAGCCGCATGGACCGGGGCATTACCTGAACGGGGTGACCGTCACCGACAACGTGTTCCGTACCGTCAACGGCTATATCGACCGGATCGAGGCGGTGGACACCACCATCGCCGATCTCGATCTGTCCAAGTCGCGCAAGGTGGTGTTCACCGGCAACGTGTTCCACGGCGTCAATCAGGAAATCGCCAATCCGGCCAGCCTGACCCACAGCCAGGCGACCGCCGACCGGCTGTGGGTGGCGGATACCGGCAGTTTCCTGCCGTTCCTTGGCCGGGCGCGCGCGGTCGAGGCGGTGGTGCCGGTCGGCGCGATCCGCAATGCGTCGAATGTGCCGATCTATGAAAACCCCTTTGTCGAGCTGGAATACGGCGCGACCAGACGGCAATACCGGCTGGTCTTTGCCACCCCCTGCACCGGAACCGTGCGCTGCCAGGTGCGGATGGACGTTCCGTTCTGACCGCTGCGCGGAACGCGTCCCGGGGAATATTGCCGCTGCCGGCCCCGCCGGCGGCGGCAACGCCGTTCCCTCTGCGCAGCACCGGGCAGATCGCGCTTGACCGACTCAGGGCCGGGCGGCTGTTCTGTCGGAAAGGCACGCGAGAGGCGGGCCTGCAACAGGAGGGACAAGCAAATGTGCAATGCCTGCATCATGGAGGGCGTGAAGCAGTCTATGCTGTCGCGCCGGCAATTGTTCAGCGGTGCCGCCGCGGTGACAGCCACCGCCGTCGCCTCGGGCATCCTGTCGGCGCGGCCGGCGCTGGCGCAGGCCTCGGGCCGCGTCGTCGACCTGACCCATGTCATCGACCCGGCCTTTCCGACCTTCGATGGCAACCCCGGCATCGAGATGGAATGGGCCGTGAAATGGGAAGACTCGGGCTATCAGCTCTACAAGGTCAGCTATTTCGAACATTCCGGCACCCATATGGACGTGCCGCTGCACTTTGCGCAGGACGGGATTTCGGTCGACCAGCTTGACCCCGGCCAGCTGATCGCGCCGCTCTGCGTGGTGGACATCACCGCCAAGGCGGCCGAGGACGCCAATGCCATGGTCGAGGCCGCGGACATCGAGGCATGGATTTCCGCCAATGGCGAGATTCCCGCCGGCGCCTGCGTCGCGATGCATTCGGGCTGGGCGGCCAAGGTCGGCGATGCCTCGTACCGCAACGACGCCGACGGCAATTTCGCCTTCCCCGGCTTTGCCAAATCGGCGACCGACCTCTTGGGCACGCTGGGCGTTGCCTCGATCGGCGTCGATACGCTGTCGCTCGACCCCGGCAATTCCGCCGATTTCGCCGTGCACTATTCCTGGCTGCCCTCGGGCCATTTCGGCATCGAGAACCTCAAGGGGCTGGACCAGTTGCCGGCCAAGGGGGCGACGGTGTTCATCGGATCGCCCACCCATCGCGGCGGCACCGGCGGTCTGGCGCGCGTGCTGGCGGTCGTCTGATGGCGACACAACCCCTTCTTGACGACGACAGCGCGGGCGATCAGGCCCGCGCGATCTTTGCCGACATCCGGGCGAAACGGCAGACCGACTATGTCAACAACTTCTGGCGGCATCTGGCCAACGACCCGGCGCTGATGCAGGCGATCTGGGACCGCCTGCAGGTGGTGATGGCACCCGGTGCTCTGGATCCGCTGGTGAAGGAAATGCTTTATGTCGCGGTCTCGACCGCCAATGGCTGCGACTATTGCATCGCGTCGCATACCGCGGCGGCGCGGGCCAGGGGCATGACGGCCGAGCAGCACGGCGAACTGCTGGCGGTGATCGGCATGGCCAGCCAGACCAACGCCCTGGTCAAGGCGCTGGGCGTCGAGGTGGATGAGCGGTTCAAGGTCTGATCATCGGTTGCAGGGGGGGTATGGCGCGGCGGCCGGGTTCTCCGGCCCGCCACAAGGAAACGGAATGCCAAGGTTTTTCATTGCCTTGACCATGGTCCTGCTGCTGTCGGCCTGTGCCACCCAGCCGCAGGTCGAGGTCGCGCCCTATCCCGGTTTCCTGCGCGGCCTGTTGCACGGCATCATCGCGCCCTTCGCCTTTGTCGGGTCGCTATTTTCCGATGGAATCGCGATCTACGCCTTTCCCAATGCCGGCGGCTGGTATGACTTCGGCTTTCTTCTTGGCATGTCGGTCTGGGGCGGCGGCGGCCACGCGGCGGGGCGGCGGCGACGCTAGGGCAAATCTTCCCAGTGGGGGAGATTCCATGTTTATCAAGGATTTGAAGCTAACACCCCCCGCGTTGACCTGCCATGCGAGGCAAGCGGCGGCAGGCCGGAACCGGCCGGCCCGGCCCGCCGGCGATGGAAACCCTGCGGGCCTTGCCCTATGTTTGCCCGGACGGGCAGGGCGCCCGGCAGCAGGAGGCGACATGCGCAGGCAATCGACAGGCGTTCTAACCGCGGCTCTGGCGCTGCTTGCCGCGATCCCCGCCACGGCCCAGACCCGCTGTGCCAGCCGCGCCGACCTCACCGGCGGCATCGTCGTCACCTATGACGGCGGCGCCGTCGATACCTTTACCGCCGATCCCGCGATTCCCGGCGCCGTGGTCTGGCAGGGCGAATACCAGGGCATGAACCTGGGCACGACGGTGCTCGCGCAGGGGTTCATCTATCTGTCCTCGGTCAGTCCCGCCGGCAGGGGCGAGGAAGTGGTCTATGATTATGGCATCCTGCCCGCCGACCTGCCGGTCCCGCTGCCCGGCGAGGGCTGGGAAGGGGTGGCGGTGGTCACCGCCGCCGGCGCCTCCTCGACCGAGCGGCAGATCCACAGCTACGGCCAGCCGGTCAGCCTGACGCTGGGCGATTGCAGCTGGACCCAGATCCCGGTGACAATCCGCTATCCCGGCAATTCCGAGGATCTCCTGTGGTTCCCCGACCTTGGCCTGTCGGTCCGCGCCGGGGACAGGGTCCGCGCCATCACGCCCCTGGCATTGATGCCCTAGGGTCGGGAAATCCGGCATGGGCAGCGGACCTTTCCGCGCTATGATCGCGGGCAATGCTGTTTTCCCGAGAAAGGACTGGCGATGAAAGCCTTTGTTCCCGCTGCATTTTCGGCTCTGACCCTGCTGGCGCAGGGCGCAGTCGCGCAAACCGCCTGCCCGGTGGCGGCCGATCTGGCCCGCGGCATCCGCATCGACTTTGCCGATGGCGGGTCGGAAACCTACCGCAGCGCGGCGGTGCCCGGAATGGTCGAGGTGACGGGGCGCGACCCGGACGGCGCGACCTACCGGATGCAACTGGGCGGCGGTTTCCACCTTTTGCGGTGGGAGGTGCCGGGCGATACCGCCTCGGTCATCGACTATGACTACGGCCTGACGCCTGACCAGATGCCGCTGCCACAGCCGGGCGCAAGTTGGCATACCGAGGTGCGTGTCCGGGCGGTCGACGGCCCGCGCGACGAAGCGCAGGACCACCGCTATGGCAAGACGACGCAGGTGACAATCGGCGCCTGTACCTATACCGCGGTCGAGGCGGTGATCGCCTATGAGACCTCGGACAACTACATCGAAAGCGTCACCTGGCTGCCGGAACTGGGACTGGGATACCTTCTGTGGAACGAATCGACCGACTATTCGCGCAACCCGGTGCCCGCCGTCGGCATCAGCGCCGGAAAATAGCGGCGGCACTGGCCGTGCTTCTGCCGGGGGCGGCCATGGCCGAATGCCCCGGCCCCGGCGACCTGTCGCGCGGTATCGTTGTCCAGACCATGCGCGGCGAGGAGCATTTCGCCTGGGGCGAGGGCGGCACCGTCATCGGCACCCTGCGGCCCGAGGGGCAGGACCATGTCGAGGTCACCACCTATGCCGCCGGCTTTTTCCCGGTCTCGACCACGGTGACCCAGGACAGCGGCGGCGGCTATACCGCCGGGTTCGAGATGGACAGCGCCGTGTTCGACGCGCTTCTGCCGCTTGAAGTCGGCGACAGCCTGGGCCTGCCGGTGCGCTACAGCCGCGACAATCCCGAAACAGCGGTGGACATGGCGCTGACCATCACCGTGCGCGGCGACTATCCGGTGACGATCGGCGATTGCGACTATACCGCGGTTCAGGTGCAATACGACCTGGAACGCCCCGACGGCGCCTTTCACACCATGATGAATTTCCTGCCGGATCTGGGCTTTGCCTATATGGTCGGCCGCGTCCTGCCGAACGAGGACGACCAGAAGAAGGACGCCAGCGCGATCCGGCTCGAGGGTGACGAAGGGTAGGGTGGGCGTTTGCCCACCCTACGATGTCTTCAGCGCCTCGGCGGCGATGGCGGCCGACCGGAGGCGGGCGCCGTGGTCATGGATCATCCCGGCGATGATGATTTCGTCCGGGCGATAGCGGGCATTGATGCGGGCAAGCTGCTCGCGCACCGATTCGGGCGATCCGACCGCCGAACAGGACAGCGCCTGCGCCACCTGCGCCATCATCGGCGGCGGCACTTCTGCCGCCAGCGTCGCGGCATCGACCGGGGCCGGGAATTTTCCCGGTCGCCCCGACCGCAGCCGGGCAAAGGTCAGGATCTGCGACGAACGAAGGTACTGCGCCTCGGCGTCCGTATCCGCCGCGCAGACCCCCACCGCCACCATGCAATGCGGATGGTCGAGCCATTGCGACGGGCGGAAGGTGGCGCGGTAGGTCTCAAGCGCCTCGCCCAGCGCCGCCGGGGCGAAATGCGAGGCGAAGGCATAGGGCAGGCCCAGCCAGGCGGCCAGTTGCGCGCCATAAAGGCTCGACCCCAGGATCCAGACCGGCACATGGCTGCCAAGGCCGGGAAAGGCGCGGACCGGCGCATCCTCGGGCATGTCGGACAGATAGGTCAGCAGTTCGACGACATCGTTCGGAAAGCTCGACTCGTCCTGATTGAGGTGCCGCCGCAAGGCCCGCGCCGTCGGCATGTCGGTGCCGGGGGCGCGGCCAAGGCCCAGGTCGATGCGGCCGGGAAACAGCGTCGCCAGCGTGCCGAATTGTTCGGCGACCATATAGGGCGCGTGGTTCGGCAGCATGATGCCGCCCGCGCCGACGCGGATCGTCGTCGTGGCCTGCGCGACATGCTGGATGGCCAGCGCGGTGGCGGCGCTGGCCACCCCCGGCATGTTGTGGTGTTCCGCCAGCCAGAAGCGGTGAAAGCCCAGCCGTTCGGCCTCTTGCGCCAGTTCCGCCGAGTGGCGAAAGGCATCGGCCAGGGTTTCGCCCTCGGCAACGGGGGCCAGGTCAAGGATCGAGAAATGCTGCATATGCGGTCTCCTGCCCGACCCATCTAGGATCAGAGCAGGCCGCCGCCAAGGTCACTTGCGCCGCAGATGTTCGTCCAGCCGCGGCATGATCTCGACAAAGTTGCAGGGCTTGTGGCGGTAGTCGAGCTGATGGACCAGGATTTCGTCCCAGCCGTCGCGGCAGGCGCCGGGACTGCCGGGCAGGGCGAACAGATAGGTGCCCTGCGCCACGCCGCCGGTCGCCCGGCTTTGCACCGCACTCGTGCCGATCTTGCCCATCGAGACCATCGTGAAAACGGTGGCAAAGGCCTCGATTTCCTTTTCATAGACATCGCGATGCGCCTCGACCGTGACATCGCGTCCGGTCAGGCCTGTGCCGCCGGTGGAAATCACCACGTCCACGCCGGGATCGGCGCACCACAGCCGCAGTTGCGCGGCGATGGCCTCGCGTTCGTCGGGCAGGATCAGTCGGGCGGCAAGGGTATGGCCCGCTGTCGTGATCCGTTCGGCCAGCGTGTCGCCAGAACGGTCGTCGGCCGCGGTGCGGCTGTCGCTGACGGTCAGAAGCGCGATGCGCACCGGCAGGAAGGGGCGGTCGGTCATCGCTACCTCTGGATCATGGCCAGCCGCAGGGCCAGCGCGCCGAAGATCGTCGCGGTGATCCGCGACAGCCACAGCCCGGCCCGGGGCGACCGGACAAAGCCCTGTCCGATCCGCCCCGCCGCGATGCCGACCGCGGCGTTGATGACCAGCCCGCCCAAGGCGATGATCCCACCAAGGATCAGGAATTGCGGCAAAAGCGGCCGCGCGGCATCGGTGAACTGCGGCAGGAAGGCCAGCACGAACAGGATCACCTTGGGGTTGAGAAGGTTGGTCAGCAGGCCCTGAAGGAAGGCGCGACCACCCGCGGCGCCCGCCGTGCCCGGCGGGGCAAAGGGCGTGGTCAGCGTCCGGAACGCCAGCCACAGCAGATAGGCCACCCCGGCCCAGCGGATCGCGCCAAAGGCCGCCGGATGGCTGTTGACCAGCGCGCCAAGCCCCAGCGCGGCGATGACGACATGCACCATGCAGCCAAGGGCGATGCCGGCGCTGGCCGCGATGGCCGCCCGCGGCCCGCCGCGCAGCCCCTGCCCAAGGCAGAAGGTCATGTCGGCACCGGGCGTCAGGTTCAGCGCCAGGGCGGCGGGAAGAAAGGCCAGCAGCGCGATCGGGTCGATCATGGCGTCACTTCATGGGTTCGGGGCGGTCGGCGCAGCGGCAATCGCCGTGGGGCAACCGATCCCTCCATAGCAAGGCCGGGCGTCGCCGGCCAGACCGGCACCACCCCCGGCCGTCATTCCCGCCCCTCGAGCATCGCCACGGCGCGGGCGATGCGCCGCGCCCGCGTTTCGGGGCGTTTGGCGCCTTCGATGGCCTCGGCATGTTCGCGGCGGTGCGAATAGGACAGCCGGTCCCACCCGGCCCGCGCCGCCGGGGTCAGCGCGGATTCAAGATCGGGCGGCAGCGCGACCTCGCGCGGGGCGGTGTCGAGCGTCAGCGTCACCTCGACCTCCTGTCCAAAGTTCAGGCCCGCCGCCTCGCGGTGGCTGCGGCGCAGCGGCACGCAGACCGGCCCGCCCATGGCCGCGATGGTGCTGCGATAGCTGTAGTCGCCCAGCGTCACCACCACCGGCGCCTTGATGCGGCCGAAAACCGGTTTCGGGTCGAAGGGCAGGGGCAGGAAGCAGCCGTCGCCTTCGGCCGTGACAATGGTGCGGAAGGTGCGCGCAGTCATGCGAAGGCTCCGATGCGGTCAGGGGGCGCGGTCATTCCGGTTCGTCCAGCCGGGCGCGCAGGTCCAGAAGATCGGCCCAGGTTTCGCGCTTGGCCGCCGGATTGCGCAAAAGGTAGGCCGGATGCAGCATCGGCAGCACCGGCAGGCCAAGGGCGCCGGTCCACTGGCCGCGCATCCGGGTAATGCCGCTGCGGCCCAGCACCGCCTGACAGGGGGTATTGCCCATCAAGAGCAGCACCCTGGGCGCGATCAGCGCGACATGCCGTTCAAGGAACGGCAGGAACTGGGCAATCTCGTGCGGTTCCGGCGTGCGGTTGCCGGGCGGGCGCCAGGGCAGGACATTGGTGATATAGACCGCCGCGGCCGGGTCGGGCGACCGGCGGTCCAGCCCGATGGCGGCCAGCATCCGGTCAAGCAACTGGCCGGCGGGGCCGACGAAGGGGCGGCCTTCAAGGTCTTCCTCGCGGCCCGGCGCCTCGCCCACGATCATCAGGCGGGCGGCGGGATTGCCGTCGGCAAAGACGAAACTGCGCGCCGCCGGCCTCAGGTCCGAAGGCGCGGTCTGCATCGCCGCGGCCAGCGCCGCCAGATCGGGGGCGGCGACGGCAGCGGTGCGGGCGTCGCCGGCGGTGTCAACCGGGGCCTCGGGCGGCGGCGGGGCTACGGTGGCCGCGCGCGCCGGCCGCGCCGGTTCGGCAAGGGCATAGCGGTTGACCGGCGCGTCGCCGACCGGCTCGTCCGCGCCCAGTTCGCGCTGCCAGTCCAGCGCCGCCCACAGATAGTCCGCCGATTCCATGGCCGCAGTCTAACCGCCGCCGCGGCGGGGGGTTAGACCCGTTCCGCCCCGCCTGCCGCAAACCTGCACGAACCCGCCCTTGACGCCCTGCCGCAAAGGGCGCAATCCGCCGCGGCAACCAGCGGGGCAGGACATGACGCGCATCGTCTATGTGAACGGGGACTATCTTCCCGAAACCGAAGCGAAGATCTCGGTCTTTGACCGCGGCTTCCTGATGGCCGATGGCGTCTATGAGGTGACTTCGGTGCTGGACGGCAAGCTGATCGACTTTGCCGGCCATTGCCGCCGGCTGGCCCGGTCGCTGGGCGAACTGGACATCGCCAACCCGCATTCCGACGACGACTGGCTGGCGATCCACCGCGAGATCGTGGCGAAGAACGCCGTGACCGAGGGGATGGTTTACCTTCAGGTCACCCGCGGCAATCCCGGCGACCGCGATTTCGCCTATCCGCCCGAGGGCACGGCGCCGACCGTGGTGCTGTTCACCCAGTCAAAGCCCGGCCTTGCCGACAACCCGGTTGCGAAAACCGGCTGGAAGGTGATTTCCATCCCCGACATCCGCTGGGGCCGGCGCGACATCAAGACGGTGCAGCTTCTGTATCCGTCGATGGGCAAGATGATGGCCAAGGCCGCCAAGGCCGACGACGCCTGGCTGGTCGAGGACGGGCTGGTGACCGAGGGCACCTCGAACAACACCTATATCGTCAAGGGCGACACCATCGTCACCCGCGCCCTGAGCCACGACATCCTGCACGGCATCACCCGCGCCGCGGTACTGCGGTTCGCCAGCGAAGCGCAGATGAAGGTCGAGGAGCGGTCGTTCTCCATCGCCGAGGCGCAGGCGGCGGACGAGGCCTTCATCACCTCGGCCTCGGCCTTTGTCATGCCGGTGGTGCAGATCGACGGTGAGCCGGTCGGATCGGGCCGGCCCGGCCCGGTCGCGGCGCGGCTGCGCGAAATCTATCTGGACGAGATGCGCAAGGCGGCGGTGTAGGGCGGGGCGGTTCGGCCCCGCGCCATCTGACGGCTGTTGCAGGCGGGCGGCGGCGGGTCCGCCGCCCGGACCCGCCCGTCAGGGGGCGGGCACGATCGTCACCATGTCCGGCGTCAGCGAACCGGGGGCGATGTTCCTCAGAAGAAAGCCCGGCGCACCCCCGAGGTCGACTGTCGCATGGCCGTCATGGGTGTAGGAGATGATGACCTCGGGATTGGCCGGGCTGTCGGCCAACAGCACGAATTCCAGCCGATCCTGCGTCACGTCGAAATCCTCGACAAAGACGGGCGCGGCGTCGATCCTGCCGTCGTCCGCTTCGGTGCGCACGAAGATATCCGCGCCGCCGTCGCCCCATGCCCGGTCGCCGCCGCCGCCGATCAGCCGGTCCTGGCCGTTGCCACCGTAGAGCGAGTCGTAAAAGCCGGGCTCGGGGTCGGCATCGAACCCGTTCAAGGTGTCATTGCCGTCGCCGCCGTAAACCCGGTCAAAGCCGGCACCACCGTTCAGCCGGTCGCTGCCCTCGCCGCCAAAAAGCTGGTCGTTGCCGATGCCGCCCTGCAAGCGGTCCCAGCCCTCGCCACCCAGCACCATGTCGGCGCCGGGGCCGCCCTGCAGGTCGTCGGCGCCGCCAAGTCCGTCGATATAGTCGTCGCCGGCGCCGCCAAGGATGGTGTCGATGCCTTCGGTGCCGGTCAGGCTGTCGTTGGTGCCGGGATCGTGGTGCAGGACGGTGATTGTAGAGGTGTCAAAGGTTTCGGGGTCGATGCCCGCCAGCCAGAATGCCACCTGTCCGTTCACCAGCACAAGCGTGCTATCAAAGCCATCGTTGCGGACCTCGATCACCGGCGCGGCCTCTCCGGCCACTGTGATTTCCAACCGGTCCTCGGCGGGGTCGAAATCGGCGATGTTGACCACGCCGTCCGTCAGCCCGGTCGCCGGCACGATCTGCCCATGGGCAAAGGTGTCGTCGCCGGCATGGCCCCAGAGCGAATCGCCGGCGCCGCCGATCAGCCGGTCGTCGCCATCGCCGCCATACAGGGAATCGACCGCCGCGGTTTCGCCGTCGCGGCCGTCCAGGACATCGTTGCCGGCCTCGCCATACATCACATCGCGGTGGGCGCCGCCGGCCAGGATATCGTCGCCGTCGCCGCCGCCCAGGGAATCCCGGCCGCCGTTGCCGCGCAGCCGGTCGTCGCCTTCGCCGCCCGACATGCGATCGTTGCCGTCCGATCCCAGAAGCGTGTCGTCGCCCTGCAGGCCATAGGCGCTGCCGCCATCGGACAGGGCCAGCCGGTCGTCGGCGCCGGTGCCCAGCATGAAATCGCTGCCGGTGCCAAGGCCGACCTCGGCCGCGGATTGCAGCTGCCAGTCCTCGACACTGGTCCGCCCTTCCAGCACCGCGACGACACGGCCGTCGATCAGCACTTCCAGGTCGGTGCCGCTTGCCGCCAGCCGGGTGGTGGCGGCGCCGTGGTCGCCCTCGCGGCTGTCGTCGATGACCAGAACCTCGTTGTCGGCCAGATCGGTGATGCGGACGGCGGCGGCAGTATCGCGCCAGACCTCGATGCCGAACAGGTCGCGGCCGACGCCGCCGGTCAGCGTGTCGCCTTCGTCGCCGGCCAGCGCATCCTGGCCATAGCCGCCCGTCACCGTGTCGGCGGCGATCAGGTCTTCGCGCGGGCCGCGGGGGCCGGCATAGCCGCGCTTGTCGATGGCGGTCAGCCGGTCTTCGCCGTTGTCGCCATGAAGCGTATTGGCCCCCAGAGTGTCGGAAATGGCGTCATTGCCGTTGCCGCCCCGGATCAGGTCATCGCCTTCGGTCTGCGTGGTCCCGGTCCGCGGTTCGGTGGTGTCGTCGCCGTCGCCCAGGAACAGTCGGTCGTCGCCGGTGCCGCCGGCCAGCGCGTCGTCGCCGCTGCCGCCATACAGCGTGTCATCGCCGTCAAGACCGCGCAGGAAATCGCCGCCGTCTCCGCCATGGATCGCGTCATCGCCACCGAAGCCGGCCAGCGCATCAGAGCCGCCGAGGCCGAACACGCGGTCGTCGCCGCGGCTGCCTGACCAGACATCATCCCCGTCGGTCAGGCGGGTGGCCTTGTGGGGGGTGTCAACATCATCGTCGTCGTTGTTGTCGCCCCCGCCCCCGAAATCTCCCCACACCAGCACACCAACAAGAAGCGGAAGCAAAACAAGGGCTAACATGACTCTCTCCACAAACGTCTGTTCGGGTTAACGCAACCGATTGCCGCAATTTTGTCAAATTGAGTCAAATCGCCCGAGAACGAAGACGCCGTTTGCGAGGGATTGTTTCCGGGGCGCGGTCAATCCGCCGGGGCAAGGCTGACGCTGCCGGAGGGAAGGCGGCTCCAGCCCTCGATCACGGCGACCAGACGGCCGGCCAGCAGCACCTCGGTATCCTGACCGTTGTCGGCCAGCCGCAATTCCGGCTCGGCGTCCTCGGCCAGATCGGACCGGATAAACAGATGTTCGCCGCGCTCGAAATCGGCGATCCGCACCGGGCGGTCGCCGGTCCAGTCGTGGGAAACGGCAAAGCTGTCGCGGCCGGCGCCGCCGGTCAGGGTATCGCCATCGTCGCCGGTCAGGTCGTCATCGCCGTCGCCGCCGAAAAGGCTGTCGGCACGGTGCAGGCCGGGGGCGTCGGTCGCGACGATACGGTCGGCGCCGCTGCCGCCGGACAAGAGGTCGCGGCCCGACAGATCGGTCAGGAAATCGTCGCCCGCGCCGCCGTCGACACTGTCGTCGTCGCGCTGGTCGCCGACAAGGCCGGCGTCACGCAGGATGTCGTTGCCGGCGCCCAAAGCAATCCGGTCATTGCCCTGATCGCCGGTGGCGATGTCGTCGCCGGTGCCGCCGTCCAGCATGTCATCGCCGCGGCCGCCGTGCAGCCGGTCGTCGCCGGCGCCGCCCCAGAGCGCATCCTGCCCGTCGCCGCCCGACAGCCGGTCGTCGCCGCCCGCGCCGTCAAGCACATCCTGCCCGGCACCGCCGAAAACGGTATCATCGCCGTCGCCAAGGGTCTCGGCGCCGTCATCCTCGTCCCCGACCCGCGCGGGCAGGCCAAGGAGGACGAGGCCGAAAACAAGGGAAAGTAGCGAGGCGATCATGGCGGTCCGCAGGCTGAGGTCAGCCAGCATCGGCGGCTTTCGGCGATCCGTCAAATTTGCCGCAAGCCATGGCGGAAAGGCGAAACGATACCGCCAATCGGCGGCGATTGTCCGCAGGCCAGTGCGGGGCCGAGCCGGGTGCCTAGCCCTTGTCGCCGACGTTCCGGGCATAGGCCTCGCGGAAGGCGGCCTGCTTGGCCTCGTCGGCCGGGGTCTGGTTTGCGGCGACCCAATCGGCATAGGGCATGCCATAGAACAGGGCGCGGGCCTCGTCCTTGGTCATGGGCAGGCCGCGGTCGGCGGCCGCCTCCTGCATCCAGCGCGACAGGCAGTTGCGGCAGAAACCGGCAAGGTTCATCAGGTCGATGTTCTGCACATCGGGCCGCGCGGTCAGAAGATGTTCGCGCAGGGCGCGAAAGGCGGCGGCCTCGATCTCGATGCGGGTGGCGTCGTCCATGGTCACTCCATCAGCCCGGCGGCGCGCGCGCCCTCGATCAGGCTGCGCGCTACATGATGCGCACCGACAGATGCGACAGGGCGCTGGTCGGGAACCTGCACCACGGTCATGCCCGCGGCAACCGCGCCATCGGCACCGGGATCGGAATCCTCGAACACCAGACAATCCGCCGGGTCGACGCCCAGCCCGCGCGCCGCGTGCAGGAACAGGTCGGGCGCCGGTTTCGGCCGGGCGACATGATCGCGGCCGTGGATATGGGCGGTGGGAAAGCGCCGCAGGATGCCGGCCTTGCCCAGATGGTCCACCGCGGCCGCGGTGCGCGAATTGGTCGCGAGCGCGCGCGGCATGGCGATGCGGTCGAGATGGTCGAACAGATCCTCGACCCCCGGCCGCAGCGGGATGCCGCGGGCGATGGCGGCGTTGAATTCGGCGCCCCAATGGGTCTCGAATCCCGCAAAGTCGAAATCCTGGCCATAGGCGGCAAGGAAATAGCCGCCGGCATCGGCCGACACCGTGCCGACCAGCCCTTCCAGCAGCTCGCGCTTCGGCGGCACGCCAAGAAGTTGCATCGCGGTGATGCCGGCATCGACGATCAGCCGCTCGGTTTCCAGAAGCGTGCCGTCCATGTCAAAGATCACGGCTTTCCAGCGCATCGCGGTTCCCCTTTTTCGCGCTGTCCCTAGCAGGGGCACCGGCGGAACGGAACCCTTCGGCGACCCGCCCCCCGCCCTTACAGGCCGCTGTCGGCCAGCGCCTGCACCAGCACGGGCGCCAGCACCTCGGCCCAGTGCCGCTGTCCGGCGGCATCGGCGATCAGGTCGTTCCTGACCTCGATCAGCGCATTCGGCCGCCCCGGCGCCAGCGCATGGCGGTCGATGGCGTCGCCGGGCAGGTGGCCGGAATAGGGGGCGTTGTCGCCGATGCAAAGGCCGGGGAGGGCGCGCAGCCGGGCCATCAGCGGCTGCGCCAGCCGTTCGTCGCGATGCGAATAAAGGACGCCGACATGCCAGGGCCGCGGCGCGCGGCCGCGCAGGCAGGGGGTAAAGGAATGCACCGCGCAGATCACCGTATCGGCCCGCCGCGCGGCAAGCCCGGCATAGGCGGCGTGATAGGGGCGATAGAGGCGGTCCATCCTTTCCGCCAGCGCATCGGCCCCCGCATGACGGTTCGCCGGGATGATGCTGCCATCATAAAGCTTCATCAGCAGGGTGGGGTCGTCCTCGCCCCGGTTGGGGTCGATCACCAGCCGCGAAAAGCGCGACAGGATCGCCGGACTGTCCAGCAGCCGCGCCAGTTCGCGCGTCACTCCGGCAGCGCCCACGTCCCAGGCGATATGGCGGGCCATGTCGGCGGCGGGCAGGCCCAGGTCGCCGTCCGCGATCCAGTCGGGCACCGCATTCGAGGCATGGTCGCAGGTGACCAGCCAGCGGCCGGGCCGGTCCTCTCCGTCGGTTTCGTAGGCAGGATGCTGCATTTCGGGCGTTCCGGGCCGGTCTCCCGGCTGTCATCATCAGGTCACTTGCCTTAGGCCAGTTGTCGGGCGAAGGGAATTGCGCAATAAGGCGGCACAAAAGGCGTTAGCGGTAACGTCCGGCGCCGGTCCCGGCGCGGCGCCGCCCCGAGAAAGCAAAGCTGAAGGTCCGACATGAAACGCAATCGCAACGTCAAGATCGTGGCCACGCTGGGCCCGGCCTCCTCGACCTACGAGATGATCCTTGCGCTGCACAAGGCCGGCGCCGACGTGTTCCGCCTGAACATGAGCCACGGCACGCACGAGGACATCGCCGAGCGCCACGCGATCATCCGCCAGGTCGAGGCCGATGTCGGATCGCCCATCGGCATCCTAGCCGACCTGCAGGGACCGAAGCTGCGCGTCGGCACCTTTGCCAATGGCGCCGAGGATCTGGTCGTCGGCCAGACCTTCCGGCTTGACCTTGATCCGGCCGAGGGCGATGCGGCGCGGGTGCAGCTGCCGCACAAGGAAATCTTCGACGCGCTGGAACCGGGCGCGACGCTTCTGGTCAACGACGGCAAGATCCGCCTCAAGGTCCGCGATTGCGGCGCCACCTTCGCCAATTGCGAGGTGGTGGTCGGCGGCACGATTTCCAACCGCAAGGGCGTGAACGTGCCCGACGTGGTGCTGCCGCTGGCGGCGCTGTCGGACAAGGACCGCCGCGACCTGGAATATGCCTGCGAACTGGGGGTCGACTGGCTGGCCCTGTCATTTGTCCAGCGCCCCGCCGATGTCGAGGAAGCGCGCCAGCTTGCCCGCAAGCGCGCGGCGATCCTTTCCAAGATCGAGAAGCCGGCGGCAGTCAAGGCGTTCGACGAAATCCTCGAGGTGTCGGACGGGGTGATGGTCGCCCGCGGCGACCTTGGCGTCGAACTGCCGGTGCAGAACGTGCCGCCGATCCAGAAGCGGCTGGTGCGCAAGTGCCGCGCCGCGGCCAAGCCGGTGATCGTCGCCACCCAGATGCTGGAATCGATGATCGAAAGCCCGGTGCCGACCCGGGCCGAAGTGTCGGATGTCGCCACCGCGATCTATGAAGGCGCCGATGCGGTGATGCTGTCGGCGGAATCGGCGGCCGGGCAATTCCCGGTCGAGGCGGTCAGGACCATGGACGCCGTCGCGCGCGAGGTCGAGGACGACCCGACCTATACCCAGATCATCGAAAGCTCGCGCATGGCCAAGCGCGCGACAGTGGCCGACGGCATCGTCGCCGCAGCCCGCGAGATCGCCGAGACGACCAAGGTCAAGGCGATCTGCTGCTTTTCGGAATCGGGCACCACTGCGTCCCTGACCGCGCGCGAACGGCCGCGGGTGCCGATCATCGCGCTGACCTCGGTGCAAAAGACGGCGCGGCGGCTGTGCCTGCACTGGGGCATCAACTGCGTGATCGTCGAGCCGGTCGACCGCTTCAAGATGGCGGTGCTGGCGGCGATCCGGTCGGCGGTGCGGCTGGGCTTCGCGCAGGAAAAGGACAGGGTGGTGGTGACCGCCGGCGTGCCCTTCAACACGCCCGGATCGACCAACATCCTGCGTGTCGCCCCCTGCGAGGAACGTTTGATCTTTTCGGGCGAGCCGGAGTAACCTGACGCCGAACAACGACGGGCGGTTGCATGGATACGGATCTGTTCTTTGTCATCGGGATCATCGTGTGCGGTTTCGCGATCCCTTCGGTCCTCGCGGCCTTTTCCGAAAGCCGCCCGCCACGCGCCGCCGCGATCATGGTGATGATCGGCGGCGGCCTGATCGCGCTGGCGGTCTGGCAACGGCCGAACACCTATTCCGTGCAGGACATCCCCGACGCCTTCGTGCGCGTGGTGGGGCGGTATATCAACTAGCGGGGGGCCGTCAGGGGCCGGGGCGCAGGCCGGTGATGCCTTCGGCGCCCGACAGGATGCGGGACAGCGCCGCGCTCAGCCGCTCGGCCCCGGGCCTGACGCCAACCTTGCGCCACAGCTTGCGGACAAGGGGCCGGTCGGGATGGGGCGTCACGCGATGCCGCGTGCCGCCCGGCCCGTCCGGATTGGCGCAGGTGACGGCAAGGGCGAAACCGCCGTCATGGCCGATCTCGATCCAGTTGCCCCAATCCTCGACGATACGGTCGCCACCAGCCCCTGCATCAGGAAGCTGGCCAGTTCATGGGCGAACGGGCCGGGGTTGATATAGTCGTCGTGGCTCTCGTCAACCTCGCCGGTGGTGGCTTGAGAAGACCTATTCGGTGGTCATGGCGTGCCTTCGGTCCGAGGACGCTGGCAAGCGAAGGCAGAGGAAATCGGGCATCCGGCTTTGTGGCGGGTTGCGCGTCGGAGTGCTGGCCGTGGTCCGGCGTCCGGCCTTCTGTTCCTTCACGGGCATTCCGGACCGGTGAAGGGGCATGTCAGCTGACCCCATCCCTTCGGGGATGGGGAGAGTCCTTGGGTTGCTCGCCGACGATGCCGCGGCTCGTTCGTCAAGAAACCGGACTACCCGATGTCCGAGGTCTCTCTTCCCCGCGTGATCTGCGAGATGGTGACGGCAAGGATCAGCGCGCCGCCGTTGAACACGTTCGTCACCCAAAGCGGGATCCCGAGCATGGTCAGCCCGGTGATGCCGGTCGCGAGGAAATAGACCGCGATCATCGCCCCCCAGGGGTTGAAACGGCCCGGCAGGATCGTCGTTGCGCCCAGGAAGGCGGCGGCGAAGGCCGGCAGCAGGTAGTTCAGCCCCGAATAGGGGTCGGCCGACCCGAGCACGCCCGCATAAAGCACTCCGGCGGCCGAGGCGATGACCCCCGACGCGACCAGCGCGCCAAGGCGCACCCGGTTGACGGGGATGCCGTTCAGGCGGGCGACCTCGCGCCCCCGGCCGACAAACAGCAGGCGCCGCCCGAGGGGCGTGAAGTCGAAGACATAGGACATCACCACGACGGCGACGAAGGCATAGTAGAAGGCAAGCGGCACGCCAAGGAACCGCGTGCCCACCACCGCGTCGATCAGCGCATTGTCGATGCCGCCGATGGTCGAGGAATTGGTCATCCACTGGACAAGGCCGGTCATCAGCGACGTGCTGCCCAGGGTGACGACAAGCGACGGCACGCGGAAGTAGAGGATGAACAGGCCGTGGAACAGGCCGATGGCGACACCGGCCAGCAGCGCGGTTGCCAGCGTCAGCAGGATCGGCCAGCCCATCCACACGTTGAGGACGCCGATGATGCACGAGGACACCGTCATCGTCGCGCCGACCGACAGGTCGAAATCGCCCGCGGTCAGCGGAACGATGATCGCAAGCGCCAGCAGCAATGCCGGTGCGTAGGACGCGAACATGATCGAGAAATTGCCCCAGCGCGGAAAGGAATTCGGCAGCGCCAGACTGAAGGCGATGATGAGCAGTCCCCAGACGATCAGCAGGGCGATGCGTTCAAGAAAACGCTTGGAATTCATGTGTTCAGGGCCTTTTCATCCGCACCGGCGGGGAGGTTGGCAAGGGCGTCGGTATCGACCGAGGCATAGCAGGCCTCGGCGATTTCGGATTTGTTGAGCGCGGTGCCGGTCAGTTCGCGCACCACGCGCCCGCGGGCGACGATCAGCACGCGGTCGCAGATCTCGGCCAGCTGTTCGGCGTCGGAACTGGCACAGACGATGGACATTCCCCCGGCCGCGGCATTGCGCAGCGCGTCGAAAATCATGGCGCGGGTGCCGACATCGACACCCTGCGTGGGTTCATCCAGCAGCAGCAGGCGCGGGTCGCGGTTCATCCAGCGGGCCAGCAGCACCTTTTGCGCATTGCCGCCCGACAGCGCCGACAGCATCATGTCGGGGTCGTTGGGGCGGACCTGATAGGTCGCGCCACGCTCTTTCGCCTCGGTCCGCATGGCACCGTTGCGGAGCCGGCCGCCCCGGAAGAAGCGGTTCAGGTCGGGCAGGAACATGTTGTCGAAGATCGACATCGAACCGACGCCGCTGGCGCCGTTCCGGTCGCCGGGCAGCAGGGCCTGACCTGAGTCGATGGCGCGGCGCGGCGTCATCTGCGCCAGCGGCACGGGGGCGGCGCCGTCCATCTCGATCGTGCCTGAACTTGCGGGGCGGGCCCCGAACAGGAGATAGGGCAGTTCCTCGTAGCCCGACCCGATCAGGCCGGTCAGGCCCAGAATCTCGCCCTTGCCGATGGTGACATCGGTCGGTTGCAGGCCCTTGCCCGACGCGGCCCTGACATGGGCGCGGGGCGGGAAACTGCGCGCTTCGGCGTGGCGCGATCCTTCCAGCCGGGCAAGGCGCGCGCCGACGATATGTTCGACGAAATCGCCATGGCTGGCGGTGGCGGTGTCGACCCGCCCGGCCAGACAGCCATCGCGCAGGATGGTGGCGCGGTCGGTGATGGCGATCACCTCGTCAATGTCATGGCTGATGAAGATGACGCTGGACCCGGTATCGGCGATGTTGCGGATCAGGGTGAACAGCCGCGCTACGCCTTCCGAGGGCAGGAAGGGGGTCGGTTCGTCCAGCAGCACAAGGCCCGGCTTGCCGGTCAGGGCGGTGGCCGAACGGATATCCTCGAACGCGCGGACGATGGCGAGCAGGGCCTGATCGACGGCCGACAGCCGGTCGACCCTTTCGCGCAGGTCAAGGTCAAGGCCGAAACGGGCCAGCGCATCGGTGGCCAGCGCGCGTTCGCGCGACCAGTTGAGCCATGGGCCGCGGGCGGTCCCCATTTCGGAAAAGCGGAGGTTTTCCAGCACGGTCAGAGAGGGGACAAGGCCCAGATGCTGGTGGACAAAGCTCATCCCCAGACGGCGGAAATCGCCGGCCCGCAGCGGCATCGGAACATCTTCGCCGTTGAAGCGCAGCGATCCTCCGTCATCGGGCGTGTGAAACCCGGCAAGGATCTTGACCAGCGTCGACTTGCCCGAGCCGTTCTTGCCCAGAAGGCCGTGCACCTCGCCCGGGCGGACGTCGAAGGAGACGCCGGACAGTGCCCTGGTGCCGCCAAATGTCTTGGACAGGCCGGACACCTCAAGAACGGGGGGTGGCGCAGGCGGAAGAACCGCCTGCGCCTGTGTCGGGGTCGCCGACAGCGTCATGCTCATTCCCCGGCGATGCCCCACAATTCGTGGAAGCCGGCGATGTAGGCATCGCCATAGCCGGTGTCGAACTGCGCGGGCACGCCGGCGCTTTCGACGTTGCTGGCGTCAAAGATGTAGAACGGCACGCTCAGCGCGGTCGGGCTTTCCATGCCGCAGGCATCGCGCAGGTGGCCGTCGACGGTGGCATAGGCGATCCAGTCGAGCGACTCGCCGATGTTCATCGAGACCGAACCTTCGCGGATATAGTCGAGCACGAAGGGCGTGCCGTTGAAGGTCGGCACATGGATGTCGCCAAGGCGGCCGGTCAGGCGCAGGGCGGGCACGACGAACTGCGACATGGAATCGTAGATCGGGATCACGACATTGATGTCGGGATTGGCCTGCAGCGCCGATTGCACGGCGGGCTGGATGCGGGTGCCCCATTCGGCGACGCCGACGTTGATCTCTTCCGCGATCTGGCAGGTCGGGCAGTTTGCGGCCAGCGTGTCGCGGATCCCGGCGACGAGCGGATGGGTCGGCGGCACTTCGTTCGACACGACGAGGAGGATGTTGGCCTGCCCCTCGGTCGCGACGGCCGACCAGTTGCCAAGGATGACGCCCGCCTCGTTGAAGCTGATGGTCAGCGACGAGGACACCAGCGGATGCTGTTCCATCGACGGATCGTAGAAATGCGAGGTCATCACCTTGACCCCGGCATCGGTCGCGGCCTGCACCTGCGGGCCGACCGTGCCCGGGTCGATCCCCGAGATCAGGTCGATGATGTCGAAATCCTCGCGGATGGCATATTCAAAGCCCTGCACCCATTGCGAGGGCTGGCCCTGGTTTTCCCATTCCACGACCTCAAGCCCGACCAGTTCGCCGGCGGCCTTCATCCGGTCGATGATGCCCTTGAGGAACGGGTTGCCCGAGTTGTTGGGGATCGAGAGCATGCGCATGTCGGCGGCGCAGGCGCGGGCGTCAAAGGGTTCGCCGGGGGGCGTGAACACGGGCAGGGCCTGATAGGGCGCCAGCGCCTCGCGCGCGCGATCAAGACCTGCCTGATCGACATCCTGAGCCTGTGCGGCGCCGGCAAGAGAGCCTGCGGCGACCGAAGCCATGAATACGGCACGAATAGCCTTCATAGTTGGGTAACTCCCTGTGTTATTACGATTTCGCCACATCTTGACCGTATGGCTCGGTATGGTGTGAATACGCATTCATCATGAAACGAGATTCGGAACCTGTCAATCGCCAAACCGAAGAACCCCCTTGCCTCGCCCCCTCTGTCGGTAGGAAACAGGTGACCGATGCTGCGCGGGAAACGGCGCTGCCAAGGCGGCGGGCAATGTGGAAAGGCGACAAGGGTCTGATGACAGCTGGCGAGGAGAAAGGCGTGAGATCCACGGGAACCCGTGTCACCTCGGTAGAGGTCGCCGCGTTGGCGGGCGTGTCGCAATCTGCGGTCTCGCGGGCCTTCACCCCCGGCTCGTCGATTGCAGAAGACAAGCGGCGCAAGATCCTCGAAGCGGCGCGCAAGCTGAACTATGTGCCCAATTCCATCGCATCCAGCCTGACCACCCGCCGCACCAACATGGTCGCGGTCATCCTGGGCAACCTCGACAACCCGTTCTACGTCGATGTGCTCAAGACCCTGATCGAGCGGTTGCAGGAACAGGGCCGCCAGATCCTGAGCTTTACGGTGGAAAACGGATCGAACAGCGACGAAGCCCTGTTGCGGGTGCTGCGCTATCAGGTCGATGGCATCATCCTGACCTCGGCCCAGCTATCGACGCGGATGGTCAGCATGTGCCACGACCGGGGGATCCCGGTCGTGCTGTTCAACCGCTATATTCCGGGGTCCGATGCCTCGGGCGTGCGCTGCGACAATGTCGCCGGCGGTCGGATGATCGCCGAGGCTTTCCTCAGGGCCGGTGCCCGCACTTTCTGCGCCGTCAAGGGCGACCCGCGCGGCACCACGTCGCAGGACCGCTTTCAGGGCTTTGCCGATGGCCTGATCGACGCCGGGATTCCCCGCCGCGATATCCTCGAACTCGAGGGGCTGTCCGTCTATGACGGCGCGCATGCGGCGGTCCTGCGGGCCTTTCGCGAGGAACGCCGTCCGCTGCCGGATGCGATTTTCGGCATCAACGACATCATGGCGATGGGCGCGATGGATGCCCTGCGCGGCGAGATGGGCCTGCGGATTCCCAGCGATGTGATGGTCGGCGGTTTCGACAACATCGCCGAGGCGGCGCGCTGGCCCTACCGTCTGACCACGATGCGCCAGCCAGTCGCGGAAATGGTGGATGAGGCGCTGGCGATGCTGCATCTTGACGAACCGGGCAAGCCGATCGAGCCGGGCATCGACCGCAAGGTGCCCGGCCAGCTGATCTGGCGCGAGACCGTGCCGCGTCAGCTCGACCCGATCGGCTGAGCCCTGTCGCCTTCGGCCTGCGTGGCGCGGTTCGCAAGGATCCGGCCATCGCGCCATGCCTGCCATTCGGGGATGGCATCGACAGGAATCCGGGCGGCCAGCGCCGCATGGATCCGGGCCACCATCTCGGGGCCCCAGTCGTAATCCGTGCGCGCGTCCTGACCCATCTTGCGCATCATCGGGCCCAGCTGGTCGACAAAGCCCTGAAAGCCGTGGGTGGCATTCAAATGCGCGGTGGCAAAGGGACCGATGGACAGCCACCGCAGCGCAAGACCCTGCGTCATCACCGTGTCGATGTCGGCGGCATCGCAATAGCCTTCGCCAACCAGATGCAGGGCTTCGGCGACCAGCGTGTATTGCAGGCGGTTGAGCAGGAAACCGTCGATCTCTTTCTTCAGGACAACCGGCTTCATCGCGCAATCGGTCATGAAGGCGCGGGTCCTTGCCATCGACGCATCCGAGGTCTGGCCGTTGGTGCAAAGCTCGACCAGCGGGATCAGCGAGGGCGGATTGACGGGATGGGCGACCAGCGCCCGGCCCGGGTCGTCGATATGGGTCAGAAAGGTCGATCCCGGCAGGGCCGAGGTGGACGAGGCGATGATCGCATCGGGCGCCGCTTGGGCCGCGATCTCTGCGATGACGGCACGCTTGACCGCAAGATCCTCGCGCACGCTTTCCTGGATGTGGACGGCACCCTTGACCGCATCGGCAAGGGTCGCGGCGGGGCGCAGACGCGCGCGGATTTCGGCGGTGTCCGAGGTGATCCAGCCGGCGGCGGCCAGTTGGTCAAGCGTGCGGCCGATCAGCGGCAGGGCGGCGTCCACGGCACCCTCGGCGCCGTCATACAGCGCCACATCATGGCCGGCGCGGGCAAAGACCACCGCCCAGGCGCGGCCGACATTGCCGGTGCCGATACAGGCGACGCGCGCCATGCTATTCGGCCGCCTGCTGATCGCGCGCCCAGCGGCGTTCGAATTCCCAGACCTCTTCAAAGCCGATGAGGCCGCAGAATTCGCGGAAGTCGAACAAGGGCGCGGCCGGGGTTTGCGAGGTTCCGTGCTGGACAAAGGCCCGCAGCGCATTTTCCACCGCCTGCGCGGCGGCAAGGCCGGTCATCGACGGATAGATCGCCATGGCATAGCCCATGTCGCGCAGTTCATCGGCCGAACGGATCGGCGTCTTTCCCCCGTCGGCCATGTTCGCCATCATCGGCGCGCGGATGCGGCGGTTCGCCTCGCGCATCTCCTCTTCGCTTTCCAGCGCCTCGAGGAACACGACATCGGCGCCGGCCTCGGCAAAGGCCAGGCCGCGCCTGACGGCACCTTCAAAGCCTTCGCTCTGGCGGGCATCGGTGCGGGCGATGATCAGGGTCTCGGGGCTCTTGCGGGCCTCGATCGCGACCTTGATCTTTTCCACCATATCGATGGTCGGCACGACCCGCTTGAAGGGGGTGTGGCCGCATTTCTTGGGGAATTCCTGATCCTCGATCTGGATCGCGGTGACACCGGCCGCCTCATAGCCCAGCACGGTATGATGGACATTCAGAAGCCCGCCATAGCCGGTATCGGCATCCGCGATGATCGCGGCATTGCTGACCCGGCACAGGGTCGCGACCCGGTCGAGCATCTGCGTATAGGTGGCGATCCCCGCATCGGGCAGGCCATGGGCCGAAGCCGTGCCCCAATAGCCCGAGGAATAGGCGAATTCGATGCCGACCTTGTTGGCGACGACAGCGGCGATCATGTCATGCAGGCCGGGGGCCGCGACAAAGCGCCCCGAGGCAAGCGCGGCCTTCAGGCTGGGTCTGGTCATGTCGTTTCCTTCCGTCAGGCCTTGAAACCGGCCAGGTAATTCAGGGTTTCCGCCTCGCTCACGACATCGCCGTATTTGGCGTTCATGTCGAAAAGGTTGGCCTCGTGCGGGGCGGGATGGCGGTCGCCCACCGCCTCGCGCGGGATGATCGGGATGAAGCCGTGGCTGTTGGCATCGACGCAGGACGCGCGCACGCAGCCCGAGGTGGACACCCCGGTCAGGATCACGGTGTCGATGCCCCAGGTGGTCAGGGTCGAGGACAGCGACGTGCCGAAGAACACGCTGGCATATTGCTTGGAGATGACGAGTTCGTCGTCCGAGGGCACAAGGCCGGGTGCCCAGTCGCCCCAATGGCTGCCGCGCAGGAAATGGCGCAGGGGCA
The DNA here is from genome assembly GCA_964540965.1 of uncultured Rubellimicrobium sp. Classification (GTDB taxonomy): domain Bacteria; phylum Pseudomonadota; class Alphaproteobacteria; order Rhodobacterales; family Rhodobacteraceae; genus JADYZU01. The sequence continues at coordinate 72,392 of CAZIOT010000006.1, forward strand.
GGGCCTTCTGGAAAAAGCGCCCGCCGTCGATGGCATGCGGATGGTAAACGACATTGGTGTAGATGACCGGAACGCCGGCCGCGCGCGCGGCATCGCGCAGCCGGATGGCCGAGGCCAGCGCATCGTCGCAATCGGCCCAAAGGTCGCAATCCCTGTCGAAATAGGCTTTCACAAGATCAATGAGGATCAGCGCGGGCTTCTTGCCAAAGCCAAGCCGGCCGCCATAGGCGCGGGCATAGTTTTCGCCAAGGTCTTCAGTCATCGGCATCCTCCCGAATGTCGTCGAAATGGGAAAGCTGGCTGGGGGTCAGGAACAGCCACGGCCGCTCCTTGCGCTGCCTGTCTTCATGGGCGCGGATGTCGGCAAGGTCGTCGGCAAGTATTATGTCGATCTCGTCAAGGCCCTCAAGCAGCGCGCGCCGGTGATGGGGTTCGAGCGTGAAGGGGATCGGTGTCTCGTTGCCGATGCGGATGCAGCCCTCGGGCAGGTCCACCGTCATCGGCAGCCCCGTCGCGGCGCGTTCCTGCACGCGGGTCAGATCCTCGCCGGTCAGCACGATGGGCAGGACGCCGTTGCGAAAGCAGTTGGCATGGAAGATCTCGCCGAAACTGGGCCCGATGACGCAGCGGATGCCGAAATCGACCAGCGCCCAGACCGCCTGTTCGCGCGACGATCCGGTGCCGAAATCGGGGCCGGTGACCATGATCCGCGCGGTATCATAGGGCGGCGTGTCCAGAACGAACCCGCCCTTGGCGCGCCTTTCGTGGAACAGGTGCCGGCCCAGCCCGTGCTTGTCCAGAAGCAGCAGAAAACGGGCCGGAAAGATGACATCGGTGTCGATCTGCGCCTCGGGAAAGGGGGCGGCCACCGAGGTGAGGGTCGTGAACGGGTCCATCAGACAATCTCGCGCACGTCGGTAAGGCGGCCGGTCAGCGCGGCGGCGGCGGCCATTTCGGGGCTCATCAGATGGGTGCGCCCGCCCTTGCCCTGCCGCCCCTCGAAATTGCGGTTCGAGGTCGAGGCGCAGCGTTCGCCTTCGGACAGCCGGTCGTCGTTCATCGCCACGCACATCGAACAGCCGGAATCCCGCCATTCAAAGCCCGCGTCGCGAAAGACCCGGTCAAGCCCCTCGGCCTCGGCAGCGATCCTGACCTGGGCAGAGCCCGGAACGACGATGGCGGCGACATTGGCGGCAACGCGGCGACCGCGCAACGTGGCGGCGGCGCGGCGCAGGTCGTCAAGTCGGCCGTTGGTGCAGGAACCGATGAACACCCGGTCAATCGCGATCTCGCGCAGCGGCGTGCCGGGCACCAGACCCATGTAATCAAGGCTGCGGGCCATGCGGGCCGCCTTGACCGGATCGGCGACCTCGGCCGGATCGGGCACGGTCGCGGTGATCGGCAACGATTCCTCGGGCGTGGTGCCCCAGCTCACATGCGGGGCAAGCGTGGTGGCGTCGATGGTGACCTCGCGGTCGAACACGGCATCGGCGTCGCTGGCCAGGCTGCGCCAGTCGGCAATCGCGGCATCGAGCAATTCGCCGGCGGGGGCGAGCGGCCGCCCCTTGACCCAGTTCAGGGTCGTGTCGTCCGGCGCGATCATGCCGACGCGCGATCCGGCCTCGATCGTCATGTTGCACAGGGTCATCCGCGCCTCCATCGACAGGGCGCGAATGGTCGGGCCGGCATATTCGATGGCATAGCCGACCCCGCCGCCGACGCCGATCCGCGCGATCAGGGCAAGGATGATGTCCTTGACCGTGACATGCGGCGGCAACGCACCTTCGACCGTCACGCGCATCCGGTTCTGCCGGCGCTGGCGCAGGGTCTGGGTCGCGAATACGCATTCACATTCGCTGGCCCCGATCCCGAAGGCAAGCGCCCCGAAGGCACCATGGGTGCTTGTGTGGCTGTCGCCGCAGACCAATGTCGTGCCGGGAAGGGTAAAGCCCAGTTCCGGGCCGATGACATGCACGATCCCGTGCCTGCGGTCGCGCATCGGGATATAGGGAATGCCGTGCCGCCGGGCATTGGCGCGCAGGCGCTGCACCTGCGCTGCGGCCAGACCGTCGCGCAGGGAAAGATGGCGATCTTTGGTCGGAACAGCATGATCTGCAACGGAAATATGCGCCTCCGGGCGACGCAGCGCCCTTTGCGTCTGCGCGATTCCGGCAAAGGCCTGGGGCGACGACACCTCTTGCACCAGATGCCGGTCGATGTAGATCAGATCGGTTCCGTCGGCATAGGATTTGACGACATGCCGTTCCCAGACCTTGTCGTAAAGCGTTTTGCCTGAACCCTGCGCCAGTTTCTGGTCTTTCTCCGGCACCATCGCGGCAAACCCCTTGCATCATCCGGTCATAGCAGACTAGGCTGCATTGAATGCGCATGCAAGCCAGTCGTTGAACGATGGCAAGGCACCAGCGAAGGAATTCAGCCGCGACGCGGATTGCGGCGGCCAGGCACGGAGGTTGCAAGATGAGACTTGGTGTGGACGTCGGAGGAACTTTCACCGACCTGCTGCTCCACGACGATGACACCGGGCGGATCTGGCAGGCAAAGACGCCGTCAACCCCGGAGGACCAGTCGATTGGCGTGGCCGAGGGCATCCGCCTGATCTGCGAAAAGGCCGGCATTTCGGCGGGCGATCTGTCGATGGTCCTGCACGGCACGACCGTCGCCACGAATGCGGTGCTTGAGGGCAAGGGCGCGCGCGTCGGCCTGCTGACCACCAAGGGCTTTGAATATGTGCTGCATCTGGCGAAGAGCTGGACGCCCGGCCCGCTGTTCGGCTGGATCGTGATGGACAAGCCCACGCCGCTGGCCACCCTTGGTGATACCCGCGGCATCCCCGAGCGCATGACCGCCCGTGGCGAGGTGGTGACCGAACTGGACGAGGCCGAGGCGACCCGCCTGATCGACGACCTCTGCACCAGCGGGATCGAGGCTCTGACCATCGGCCTCATGCATTCCTACGCCAACCCCGCCCACGAACAGCGCCTGCGCGACATCGTGGCCGAACGGCACCCGACGATCCCGGTGTCGCTGTCGTCGGACATCCTGCCCGAGTTCCGCGAATATGACCGCACCATCACCACGGTGATGAACGATTATGTCCGCCCGATCATGACCCGCTACCTGAGCCGCATCGACGACCGGCTGGCGGCGAATGGCGTCAACGCGCATCTGCATATCGTGCGTTCGGACGGTGGCCTCATGTCGGCCAGGGCCGCGGCCGCCCGCCCGGTGCATACGGTGCTGTCGGGCCCGGCCGGCGGCGTGACCTCGACCGCGATGGTGTCGCGGCGCACCGGGCTGAACCTGCTGGCCTTCGACATGGGCGGCACCTCGACCGACGTGTCGGTCATCACCGACGGCAAGCCGCAGATTTCGCGCTCGACCGAGGTCGGGGCCTTTCCGGCCAAGGTGCCGACGATGGATGTCCGGTCCGTCGGCGCCGGCGGCGGGTCCATCGCCGAAGTGTCCGAGGTGACGCGGTCCCTGCGCGTCGGCCCCCGGTCGGCGGGCGCGCGGCCGGGCCCGGTCTGCTATTCGCGCGGCGGCACCGAACCCACGGTGTCGGATGCCAACGCGGTCCTGGGCTACCTCGCCCCGGTTCTTCTGGGCGGCGACATGTCGCTGGATGTCGACGCGGCGCGCAAGGCCGTGACCGGCATCGGCGAAAAGCTGGGCCTGTCGGTCGAAGAGGCGGCGCGCGGCATCCTCCAGATCGCGAACGAGGTGATGCTGGGCGCGCTGCGCGTCATCACCGTGCAGCGCGGCCTTGACCCGCGCGATTTCGGCATCCTCGCCTTCGGCGGCGCCGGGCCGCTGCACGCCAATGCGCTGGCCGAACTTCTGGGCTGCTATCCGGTCGTGGTGCCGACCAATCCCGGCGTGCTGTCGGCGCTGGGTTTCCTTGAGGCCGAGTTCAAGAACGAATTCGTCACCACCTTCATCCGGTCGTCGCGCGTGCTGCAACCCGCCATGGTCTGGGACCGCTTCGCCGCCCTGACCGACCGCGCCACCGGCTGGCTGGACGAACAAGAGGTGGCCGCCCGCGACCGCGGCCTGCACTACACGCTTGACCTGCGCTACGAAGGGCAGGGCTATGAAGTTTCGGTCGAGGTCGATCCGGCGCTGGTGACGGCGGGCGGGGCGCTTGAACCGGTCTATGACCAGTTCCGCGACCTGCACCAGCGGCTCTACGGCGTGCGTTTCAATGTGCCCGTCGAGCTTGTGGCGCTGCGTGTGGTGGCGACCGGCGCCACCGCCCCGGTCGATGTCTCGGCCACCAAGGGCGATGCAAGCGACCTGAACGCCGCGATCATGGAAACCCTGCCGGCCTATTTCGACGGCGCCTGGGTCGACACGCCCCATTACGACCGCGCGAAACTCCCCGTGGGTATGAAGGTGCCCGGCCCGGCGATCATCCGGCAATACGATTCGACGACCGTGCTTTTGCCGCGGCACTTTGCCGAGGTGGATGACCACGGCAATCTCCTGATCTGGCCCGACTCGAAGGGAAACTGAGCCATGAGCCACACCGTCGATCCCATCACCCTCGACATCATTGAAAACGCGCTGAAAAATGCGCGGTTCGAGATGGACAACGTCGTGGTCCGCATCGCGCTGTCGCCGGCGGTGCGCGAACAGCACGACGAATTCCCGATGATCTGCAACCCGCGCGGCCAGATGATCGTGGGGCAGTTCGGCTCTTACATCCCTGCAGTCGTCGAAAAGTTCGACGACATGGCCGAGGGCGACATCTTTGTCTGGAACGACCCCTATGCCTGCAAGGGCTCGATCTCGCACAACAACGACTGGTGCGTGATGATGCCGATCTTCCATCAGGGGGTGCATGTCGGCTTTTCGTCGATCTTCGGCCACATGAACGATGTGGGCGGCACCGTTCCGGGGTCGATGCCCGCCAATGCGCGCACCATCTGGGAAGAGGGACTGCGCGTGCCGCCCGTCCGCATCTATCGGCAGGGCGTGCTGAACGACGGCGTCCTTGACATCATGCTGAACAACAGCCGGACACCGGACATGAACCGGGCCGACCTGATGGCGCTGATCGCCGGGTGCCGGGTCGCCGCCACGCGGGTCTGCGAATTGTGCGACCGTTTCGGCCGCGACACCTATCTTGCCGCCTGCGACCTGCTCATGGACCGCACGCGCGAGGCGATGCGCGTCATCATCGACAAATACATCTCGCACGATCCCGTCTCGTTCGAGGATTGGGTCGATGACGACGGTCTGGGCAATGGCCCGTTCCGCATGCGGCTGGCGATCTACCGCAAGGGCGAAAAGGCGGTGTTCGACTTTACCGGCACCGACGACCAGGCCGAGGGGCCGATAAACTTTCACATCCACGAAGGACTGTGCAAGCTGTTCTTCGGGGTCTACATGATCATGGCCTTCGACCCGACGGTGAATTTCAACGAAGGCTTCTACGATCTGTTCGAGATCGTCCTGCCCGAAGGGTCGCTGCTCAACCCGAAATTCCCGGCCGCGCTGTCGAACCGCCTGAACACGCATGTGCGGTTCTTCGACTGCCAGGCGGGGGCGCTGGGCCAGCGGGCACCGCACCTGTCGATGGCGGCGGGCTATGGCACCTCGCCCCACTTCATCTTCACCGGCCACGACAAGGACGGCGAATATTTCCAGCTTATGGAACTGCTGTTCGGAGGTGTGCCCGGCCGTCCCCGCGGCGACGGTCTGGACGGCCACGCGTGGTGGCCGCTCTTTTCGGCCACGCCGATCGAATATATCGAGAACTACTATCCGGTGCTGATCGACAGCTACCGTCCGGTGCGCGATTCCGGCGGGGCCGGCCTGCACCGCGGCGGGGCCGGGATCGAGAAGATCTACCGCGTGCTCGCCTCGGGCAAGGTGTCGATCCACGATGACCGCGAAATCGTGCCGCCCTGGGGCATCAACGGTGGCCTGTTCGGCGGCACCTCGTCCAAACATGTCCGCCGCGCCGATGGCACCGAGGAAAAGGTGCCGTCCAAGGTGGACAATCTGGTCGTCAATCCGGGCGACAAGGTGGTGTTCGTCACCGCCGGGTCGGGCGGCTGGGGCGATCCGCTGGAACGCGATGCCGCGCTGGTGGCGCGCGATGTGGCCTATGACCTCGTGTCGCGGGCGCGGGCCGAAAGCGACTATGGCGTGATCCTGTCGGATGACGGAGCGGTCGATGGCGCCGCCACCGATGCCCTGCGCAAGGAGATGCGGACCGCGCGCGGCGAACCTGCGCCGTTCTCGTTCGGCTTTACCCCGCCGGAACGCATGGCGGCCGAATAACCGCCCGGAAAAGCAGACCCCCGCAGGCAACTGCGGGGGTTTTCGTTTGCCCGGTGCCTACCAGGCGGCGGTATAGATCGAGAGAGCCGCGTCCTGATCGACGGGTCGCGGGTTGTTCACCAAGAGCCGCGTCTGTTTCATCGCGTCGGCGGCAAGCCGGGGCAGGGCGTCTTGCGGGATGTCCACGTCGCGCAGCCGCTGGGGCAGGCCGACCCGGGCCGACAGGCCGGCAAGGGCATCAATGAATGCGCTTGTGCGGGCGACAGGGTCGGCGATCCGCGCCAGATCGGGAAAGGCATGGGCGGCCAGGGCGGCATAGGCATCGCTCGCGGCGGGCAGGTTGAAGCGCAGGACATGCGGCAGCACCAGCGCATTCGACAACCCGTGCGGCAGGTGAAAGACCCCGCCCAGCGGATAGGCAAGGGCATGGACGGCCGCGACCGGCGAATTGGCAAAGGCCTGCCCGGCCAGCAGTGACCCAAGCAGCATCGCCGTCCGGGCCGCGCGGTCGCCGGGCGTCGAGATGACGGTTTCGATATGCGCCGACAAAAGCTGCAGGGCCTGACAGGCAAGGTTGCGGCTGATCGGATTGTTGTTGGGATTGGCCGAGGCATAGGCCTCGATCGCGTGGACCATCGCGTCAATCCCGGTCGCGGCGGTGATCGGCGCCGGAAGCGAGAGCGTCAGTTCAGGATCGAGAATTGCCATGTCGGGCAAAAGCAAGGGCGTGGAAACGCCACGTTTTTCCTCGGCCCCGACGGTGATGATCGCCACGGGCGTCACCTCGGACCCGGTGCCGGCGGTGGTCGGGATCAGGACAAGCGGCAGCCGCGGCCCCCGCGCCAGACCGACGCCCCAGATCGCATCCAGATCGTCGGTGCCACCGCACAGCAGGGCCGCAAGCTTGGCCACGTCCAGCGATGACCCGCCGCCGAAACCGACGATGCCGGTCGCATCCATCCCGCGCGCCGCCGCGACGCAGGCCATAAGCGTGTCGCGGGACGGGTCGGCCTCGACCCGGTCAAAGATCGTGACATTACGGCCGGCGGCGCGCAGCGCCCCGACCGCCGCATCGTGAAGGCCCAGCCGCACGATGCCGGGATCGGTGACGAACAGGATCCGCGCGCCCAGCCTGTCTGCGGTCAGGGCGGCGATCCGGCCCGATGCCCCATCCTCGAGCACGATGGATGGGGTGGTGTGGAACCTGAAACCGTTCATGCCGATGCCTCCTCATGCCGCTTCTGTTGAATGCGTATTCAATGACCAGAGGGATCGCAAGAGCGGGATCAGACCACGGCGGCCAACATCCTGCGCAGGGCCTCGGCCGCCCCGCCCCGCGCCCGCGTGAAACGGGTCGGGGAGGGCGGCAGATCGGCCACGCCGCGGCAGGCCGCGATCACGGCGTCGAAACTCGCCCTCCCACCGGACAGGTGAGGACCGGATCACCAATCCCCACATCCTGAAAGGCGCGATGGGTTTGACCGGCGCCTGAATCCGGTCGCTTCCGATCCCTGTCCGCCAGCCCTCTGCTTGACCGCATTGCACAGGAATCGGGCATCGCCCCCGCCCTGACCGGCGATCTTGCCCGCACCGCCCCTTGCCGCGATTGCCTTTCGCGACGCTTCTGCGACAGGGGGGCATGGGCAGGCAGATCGACATCGTTGTCGTGGAACCGGACGAGGCGCGGGCGCGGGGGATTGCCGAGGCGCTGGCCATTGATGGCGGCTGCCGGGTGGTGATCCTTGCCGATGCCTCGGGTCTTGCCCGGCGAATCGCGGAAATCGACCCCGATGTGGTGCTGATCGACATGGAAAACCCGTCGCGCGACGTGATCGAGGATCTGTCGCTTGCCGCCGGTCCCAGGGACCGCGCCGTTGCGCTTTTTGCGCCGGGCGGCGACACGGCGGTGATGCGCGCCGCCATCGAGGCCGGCGTGTCGGCCTATGTGGCCGAGGGCGTGCGCCCCGGTGTCCTGCGCCCGGTCATCGACCTTGCCATCGCCCAGTTCGGCCAGATGCACCGCCTGCGGGTCGAGCTTGAGACCACGCGCCGCGCGCTTGAGGAGCGCAAGCTGATCGACCGGGCCAAGGGCATCCTCATGCGGGCGCGGGGCCTGTCCGAGGACGAAGCCTATGCCCTGCTGCGCAAGACCGCGATGGACCAGAAAAAGAAACTGGCCGAGGTCGCGGCGGCGCTGGTGACGGCAGCGGGCCTGCTGGGATGAGCGGGCTTGCCCTGCGGGCCGCCTATGTGCCGCTGACCGATGCCGCGCCGCTGATCGTCGCGCGCGATCTGGGCTTTGCCGCCGACGAAGGGCTGGCGCTGGATCTGGTGCAGGCGCGGTCCTGGGCATCCTTGCGCGATTTCCTTGCCACCGGGGCCGTCGATGCCGCGCAGATGCTGGCGCCGATGGCGGTGGCCCGCGCGATGGGGCTGGGCCCCGCCCTGCCGCCGGTCGATGTGCTGATGATCCTGTCGCAGGGCGGGCAAGCGGTGGGCGCCGCCACGGCCCTTGCCCTGCGGCCCGCCCCGCAAACCGATCCCGCGCATCTGGCCCGCGACATCCGGGCCGCCGGGCCGGCGCGGTTGCGTGTGGGCGTGCCCTTTGCCTTTTCCACCCATGCCCTCCTGATGACGCGCTGGCTGGGCGATGACATCGACATCCGCACCGTGCCGCCGCCGCTGATGGCGCAGGCCCTCGCCGCTGAGGAGATCGACCTGTTCTGCGTGGGCGAGCCCTGGGGGTCGGTCGCGGAACGGCAAGGGGTGGGGCGCATCCTGCTGCCGGGACGGGCGATCTGGGCGGCGGCGCCGGAAAAGGTGCTGGCGATCCGCTCGGGCTGGGCGGAAACCGCGCCCGACCATGCCCGCGCGCTGATGCGGGCGGTGTGGCGTGCGGGGCGCTGGCTGGACCTGCCCGCCAACCGCGGCATGGCGGCCGAGATCCTTGCCCGGCCCGAATACCTGTCGCTTCCGGTCGAGGTGATCGAACGCGGGCTGACCGGCCAGATTGCGGGCGCCGGACGGTTCGTCACCTTCCATGACGGCGCCGCGACGTTCCCGTGGAAAAGCATCGGCGGCCTGATCGCCGCGCATCTGGCCCGCCGCCACGGCCTGCCCGAGGGGCCGGCGGTGCAGGCCGGGTCGGCCGTGTTCCGCACCGACCTTTACCGCCTTCACCTGCGCGATGCCGGCGCCGACCTGCCCGGCGCGTCGATGAAGATCGAGGGGACGCTGGCCCATCCCACCGCCGTCGCGTCCGAGAGGGGGCGGATGATTCTGGGGCCCGACCGGTTCTTTGACGGCTGGATTTTTGACCCGCCCGCCCCCTGACCCCCGGCAATCTGCACTGATTTTGGGCAGGTCATGATGCAGGTGCGGCAAATGTCTTGCGGCAGCGCGGCGAACATGGTGCCCTGAAGGCAAGGGCTGCAACGGCGCATCCCTTGGGGCATCGCCCGATGCCATCCCGCCGCGACGAAGCGGCCCCCGACATCCGCCCGCGACAGGTGCCCCCGCGCGCCGCCGCCACCCTGACGCCACGCAGCCCGGAGCTTGTCATGGCCGAATCCGCCGTTTCCCCCCATCCCACCCGGGCGCTGGTCCTGTCGACCGGCGCCTTCACGATCTGCTTCGCCGTCTGGACGATCTTTTCCATCATCGGCCTGCAGATCCGCGAAACCCTGTCCCTGACCGAGACGCAGTTCGGCCTGCTGGTCGGGATGCCGATCCTGACCGGATCGCTGATCCGCGTCCTTCTGGGCGTCTGGACCGACCGTCTGGGCGGAAGGCTGGTGTTCACCCTGACCATGCTGTCGGCCGCGGTCGCCACCTTCCTGCTGTCCTATGCCCGGACCTATCCCCAGTTCCTGATCGCAGCCCTTGGCGTCGGCATCGCCGGCGGATCCTTTGCCGTTGGCGTCGCCTATGTGTCGCGCTTCTACCCCGCCGGCCGTCAGGGCACCGCGCTTGGCATCTTCGGGGTCGGCAACATCGGCTCGGCGGTGACCAAGTTCGCGGCCCCTTTCCTGATGCTGGCCCTTGGCTGGCAGGGCGCGGCGCAGGTCTATGCCGCAGTCCTGGCGCTGGCCGCCACAGCCTTCTGGTTCCTGTCCGAGGACGATCCCGTCCACGCCGCCCGCGGCACGACGCCCCGGCGCAGCTTTGCCGCCGAGTTCGCGCCGCTGTCCGACATCCGCGTGCTGCGCTTCTCGCTCTACTACTTCTTCGTGTTCGGCGCCTTTGTCGCGCTGGCCCTGTGGCTGCCGCGCTACCTGTTCGGCGTCTATGGGTTCGAGGTGGCGGTGGCCGGCATGGTCGGCGCCGCCTATTCGATCCCCGGCTCGATCTTCCGCGCCTGGGGCGGGGCGCTGTCGGACAAGTACGGGGCGCGCGCCGTCCTCTACTGGACCTTCGCCGTCTCGACCCTCGCCTGCCTGATCCTGGCCCTGCCCTTCGGCCTGGCCCCCGCCGGTTTCATCGCCGTGGTTTTTGTCCTCGGCCTGTTCATGGCCATCGGCAAGGCGGCGGTGTTCAAGCACATCCCGGTCTATTACCCGCAGAACGTCGGCGCGGTCGGCGGCATGGTCGGCATGATCGGCGGCCTGGGCGGCTTTGTCCTGCCGCTGGCCTTCGGCTGGCTGCGCGACATGACCGGGCAATGGTCGTCCTGCTTCATGGCGCTGTTCGTGATCGCCGTGGCCTGCCTGATCTGGATGCACCTGACCGTGCGCCGGATCGCGGCCGCCCCCCTTGGCCAGCCGGCCTGAAAGGACCACGCCATGACAGAACGCCTTGTCATCATCGGCGCCGGCATGGCCTCGGGCCGGATGATCGAACATCTGCTCGACGCCGAACCCGGCCGCTGGGACGTGACCCTGTTCAACGCCGAACCGCGCGGCAACTACAACCGGCTGATGCTGTCGCCGGTGCTGTCGGGCGAAAAGACCTATGAAGAGATCGTCACCCATGACGATGCCTTCTATGCCGCCCGCGGCATCGCCTGCCGCTTTGGCGAGGCGGTGGTGCGGATAGACCGTGCCCGCAAGATGGTGGTGTCGAAGGGCGGAGAGACCCCCTATGACCGCCTTGTCATCGCCACGGGATCGGCCCCCTTCATCATCCCGGTGCAGGGCAAGGACCTGCCCGGCGTCGTCACCTATCGCGATCTCGAGGATACCAACGCGATGATCGCGGCCTCGGCCCCGGGCGCCAAGGCGGTGGTGATCGGCGGCGGGCTTCTGGGGCTCGAGGCGGCGGCGGGCATGGCGGCGCGCGGTGCCGATGTCACCGTCATCCACCTGATGGGGCACCTGATGGAGCGTCAGCTGGACCCGGCGGCGGGCTATCTGTTGCAGAAGGATCTCGAACGGCGCGGCATCCGCGTCCATTGCATGGGCGCGACGCAGGCCATCCTGGGCGAGGACAAGGTCGAGGCGGTCTTGCTGGATGACAGCACCATCTATGGCGCCGATCTGGTCTGCATGGCGGTCGGCATCCGCCCCGAGACGCGCCTTGCGACCGATGCACACCTCGAGGTCAACCGCGGCATCGTCGTCGACGCGCAGATGCGGACATCCGACCCGGCGATCTTTGCGCTGGGCGAATGCACCGAGTTCGAGGGCCAGTTGTTCGGCCTTGTCGCGCCGCTTTACGATCAGGCGCGGGTGCTGGCCGATGCGCTGAACGGCAAGGACGCCGCCTTTCGCCCGGTCCAGACCGCGACCAAGCTCAAGGTCACCGGCGTCGACCTGTTCAGCGCCGGCGATTTCGCCGAAGGACCGGGGCGCGAGGAAATCGTGTTCCGCGATCCGGGGCGCGGCATCTACAAGCGGCTGGTGATCGAGGGCGACAGGCTGGTCGGCGCGGTCATGTATGGCGACACGGCGGACGGCAACTGGTTCTTCCAGAAGATCAAGGACGGCGCCGACATTTCCGCCGAGCGCGAGACGCTGATCTTCGGTCCCGCCTTTGCCGGGGGGGTCGCTGCGGACCCTCTTGCAGCCGTTGCAGCCTTGCCGCCTGAGGCAGAGATCTGCGGATGCAACGGCGTATGCAAGGGCCAGATCACCGCCGCCATCGACGGCGGCGCCAACACGCTGCAACTGGTGCGGGCCAGAACCAAGGCCAGCGCATCATGCGGCACCTGCACGGGACTGGTCGAACAGGTGCTGGCCCTGTCGCTGGGCGACGCGTTCCAGAAACCCGCCGCCCAGCCGATGTGCAATTGCACCGACCTGACGCATGAAGACGTGCGGCGGCTGATCAAGGCGCAAGAGCTTCGGTCGATGCCGGCGGTCATGCAGGAGCTGGGCTGGCGCACCTCCTGCGGGTGCCATTCCTGCCGGCCGGCGCTGAACTTCTACCTTCTGGCCGACTGGCCGCTTGACTATCGCGACGATGCGCAAAGCCGGTTCGTCAATGAACGGCTGCACGCCAACATCCAGAAGGACGGCACCTTTTCCGTGGTGCCGCGCATGTGGGGCGGCGTCACCAACGCGGCCGAACTGCGCGCCATCGCCGATGCTGCCGACAAATACAACGTGCCGATGGTCAAGGTGACGGGCGGCCAGCGGATCGACCTTCTGGGCGTCCGGAAAGAGGATCTGCCGGCGATGTGGGCCGATCTGAACGCCGCCGGCCTCGTGTCGGGCCACGCCTATTCCAAGGGGCTGCGCACGGTGAAAACCTGTGTCGGGTCCGAATTCTGCCGCTTTGGCACGCAGGATTCGACCGGGCTGGGGATCAGGCTGGAAAAGCGGCTCTGGGGGTCGTGGACGCCGCACAAGGTCAAGCTGGCCGTCTCGGGCTGTCCGCGCAACTGCGCCGAGGCGACCTGCAAGGATGTGGGCATCATCTGCGTCGACTCGGGCTATCAGGTCGGCGTCGGTGGCGCGGCCGGCATGGACCTGCGCGAGACGGAGCGGCTTGTCGCGGTCGAGACCGAGGACGAGGCCATCGCCGTCACCGTCGCCTTCATCCAGCTTTACCGCGAACACGCCAAATACCTCGACCGGCCCTACAAGTGGATGAAGAAGGTCGGGCTGGACTGGATCAGGGCGCAGGTGCTGGACCCCGCCACCCGCGACGCGCTGGTCGCGCGTTTCGACCTGTCGCAATCGGTCTACCAGAAAGACCCCTGGGCCGAACATGCAGGGCCGGCTGCCGCGCGGGCCTTTCACCCCCTTGCCGACCTGTCGCTGGAGGCCGCCGAATGACTGTCTGGATCGACATCGCCGCGCTGGACGACATCCCGCCGCGCGGGGCGCGCACGGTCAGGACGGCGCAGGGCTGCGTCGCGGTGTTCCGCACCTTCGACGACCGGGTGTTCGCGCTGGACGACCGCTGCCCGCACAAGGGCGGGCCGCTGTCGGACGGGATCGTCCATGGCCATGCCGTGACCTGCCCACTGCATTCCTGGGTGTTCTCGCTTGAAACCGGCATGGCGCAGGGCGCGGACGAAGGGTCGGTCGCGACCTATCCCGCCCGCGTCGACCAGGGCCGCGTCCTGATCGACGCCAGCCGGCTGACCGCGCGGCGCGTGGCATGATCCGGTCGACCTGCCCCTATTGCGGCACCGGTTGCGGCGTGATCCTGACGCCGGTGGCGAACGGCATCAAGGTCGCGGGCGACCCCGACCACCCGGCGAACCACGGCCGGCTGTGTTCCAAGGGTGCCGCGCTGGGTGATACGGTCAGCCACGCCGGCCGGCTGACCGCGCCGCGCGTGCATGGGTCCGACACGGATTGGGACAGCGCCCTTGATCTGGTGGCGTCCCGGTTCCGCGACACCGTCGCGGCACATGGGCCCGATTCCGTCGCCTTCTACCTTTCGGGCCAGATGCTGACCGAGGATTACTATGTGGCCAACAAGCTGATGAAGGGCTTCATCGGCAGCGCCAATGTCGACACCAACTCGCGGCTGTGCATGGCCTCGACCGTTGCCGGGCACAATCGCGCCTTCGGGGCCGACACCGTGCCCGGCACCTACGAGGATCTCGATCAGGCCGATCTGGTGGTGCTGACAGGCGCGAACCTTGCCTGGTGCCACCCGGTCCTGTGGCAGCGGGTCGAGGCGGCGCGGGCGGCGCGCGGCACCAGGGTGGTGGTCATCGACCCCCGCCGCAGCGTCACGGCCGAGGCCGCCGACCTGCACCTGCCCCTCGCCCCCGGCGCCGATGTGGCGTTGTTCAACCGCCTGCTGGCCGCGCTTGCCGACCGGGGGCTGACCGATGCCACCTTCCTCTCCCATCTCGACGGGGCAGGGGCCGCCATCGCCGCCGCCCGGGCCGACCGGGGCGATACCGGGCTGGAACCTGCGGTCCTTGCCCGGTTCATCGACCTGTGGTGCGCGACGTCGCGCGTGGTCACGGTGTTTTCCCAGGGCGTGAACCAGTCCACCCATGGCACCGACAAGGTGAATGCGATCCTCAACTGCCACCTTGCCACCGGCCGCATCGGCCGCCCCGGCATGGGGCCGTTCTCGGTCACCGGCCAGCCCAATGCCATGGGCGGGCGCGAGGTCGGGGGGCTGGCCAACCAACTCGCCTGTCACCTGGCGCTGGAAAACCCCGACCACCGCGCCGCCGTCGCCCGTTTCTGGAACGCGCCGCGCATGGCCGGGCGCGCGGGCCTCAAGGCCGTCGACCTGTTCCGCGCCGTGGGCAATGGCCGCGTCAAGGCGCTGTGGATCATCCACACCAACCCCGCCGCCACCCTGCCCGAGGCCGATGCGGTGCGCGCCGCCATCGCCGGCTGCGATTTCACCGTGGTCAGCGATGTGACCGGCGCCACCGACACCGCGCGGCTGGCGCATGTCCTGCTGCCGGCGAGCGCCTGGGCCGAGAAATCCGGCACCGTCACCAATTCCGACCGCACCATCAGCCGCCAGCGTGCGGCGATGGCAGCGCCCGGACAGGCCCGGCCCGACTGGTGGATGCTGGCGCAGGTCGCGCAGCGGATGGGGTTTGCGGGTTTCGACTGGCCCGGCCCAGCCGCGATCTTTCGCGAACATGCGGCGCTGTCGGGCATCGCCGGGGCGCTGGGGCGGGATTTCGACATTTCCGGCAAGGCGCAGGTGTCGGACGCCGACTATGACGCAATGGCCCCGTTCCGCTGGCCCTTCACCGTCACCCGGCAGGGGGGACGGTTCTTTGCCAACGGACAGTTCTTCACCGCGGACGGGCGCGGGCGGATGGTCGCCGTCACCAGCCCCGCCCCGGTGGCCGAAACCCGCCCCTTCCGCCTCAACACCGGCCGCATCCGCGACCAGTGGCACACCATGACCCGCACCCTGCGCGCGCCCCGGCTGAACCGCCAGACCGGAGAGCCGTTTGTCGAGGTACATCCCGAAGACGCCCTGCGCCTTGGCCTTGCCCCCGCCACGCTGGCCGAAGTCACCTCGGACCATGGCGGGGCGATCCTGCGCGTCAGTGTTACAGACCGGGTGCGCCCGGGCCAGCTGTTCGCCCCGATCCACTGGACCGGCGAAACCGCGCCCACCGGCCGCGTCGATGCGCTGGTGCCGGCCCGGCTGGATCCGCTGTCCGGCCAGCCGGACCTCAAGGCGGCCCCTGTGTCGGTCGCACCTTTTCCGGCCCGGTGGTTCGCCTTCGCCGCAAGCGCCGCCCCGATGCACCCCGGAACCGCCTACTGGGCGCACCGAGTGACCGACACCGGCCACGCCGCGGAACTGGCCGACCTGACAGCGCCGGGGGATGCCGAGACCTTCGCCCGCGCCCTTTTTGCCCTTCCCGATGCCGAGATCATCCGCAGCGACGACCCGGGCCGCGGGCTGGTCTCGCTGGCCCTTGTCGACCGCGGCCGCATCGCCGGGCTCTTGTTCGCCGGACCGGGCCCGGTGGCCTTGGCCCGTGATGCCGCCATCGCCCGGATCGGCGCCCCGGTCCTGCCCGGCAGCCTCGCGCCGCGCGCCCGTGCCGACCAGCCCGACAACGGCCCCATCGTCTGCGCCTGTCTGGGCGTCGGGCGCACCCGCATCCTGACCGCCGCTGCCGGCGCCTGCGATGTCGCCGCCATCGGCCGGGCCACCGGCGCCGGCACCAACTGCGGCGCCTGCCGCCCCGAGATCGCGGCGATCCTTGCTGCGCACGCCCTCCTGCCCATCGCCGCCGAATAGGAGCCCGTGATGCAGACCTTTCCGATGTTCCTGACCATGACCGGCCGCCAGGTCATCATCGCCGGCGGCGGCGAGGCGGCGGCGCAGAAGGCGCGGCTTCTGGCGCGGACCACGGCGCAGATCGTCCTTGTGGCCGAAACGCTGGACCCTGAACTCGCCGGGCTTGTCGCCAGTGGCCGCGCCTGCCACCTGACCGACCCGGCCACCGCCGAATGGGCCGGCGCGGCGCTGGTGTTCATCGCCACCGGCGACGCCGACAGCGACACCGCCCTGCACGCGCTGGCCAAGGCGCGGGGGGCCGCAATCGTCAATGTGGTCGACCGCCCGGCGCTGTGCGATGCCTTTACCCCGGCCATCGTCGACCGCGACCCGGTTGTCGTCGCCATCGGCACCGAGGGCACGGCCCCGGTCCTTGGCCGCAGCATCCGTGCCCGGATCGAGACCCTGCTTGACCCGCGGCTGGGCGATCTGGCCGCGCTGGCGGGGCGGTTGCGCGCGGCGGTCGAGGTGTCGATTGCCCCCGACCGGCGGCGTGCCTTCTGGGATTGGGTGTTCACCGGCCCGCCGCGCACCGCCGCCACGATCAAGGCCGCCATCGCGGCAGGCGGCCCGCCGCCGCGCGCCGGCCGGATCAGCCTGATCGGCGCCGGGCCGGGTGCTGCCGACCTTCTCACCCTGCGCGGGCTGCGGCATCTGCAGGAGGCGGACGTGATCTTTTACGACCGCCTTGTCGATCCCGCCGTGCTCGACCTTGCCCGCCGCGATGCCGAACGGGTTTTCGTCGGGAAAGAGATCGGCGCCACCGCCTGGCCGCAGGACCGCATCAACGGTGTCATCATCGCCGCCGCACGGACCGGCAAGCAGGTGGTGCGGCTGAAATCCGGCGACCCCGGCATCTTTGGCCGCGCCTCGGAAGAGATCGCCGCCGCCCGTGCCGCCGGAATCGCGGTCGAGATCGTACCCGGCGTCACCGCCGCTTCGGGCGCCGCCGCGTCTCTGGCCCGGTCCCTGACCGAACGGGGCGAAACCGACACGCTGGTGCTGACGACCGGCCAGTGCCGGCCCGGCGACGGCGCGCCGGACTGGGCGGCCCATGTCGTGCCCGGCACCACCGCCTGCTTCTACATGGCCATCGGCGCTGCCCCCGCGATCCGCGACCGTCTTCTCGCCGCCGGCGTGCCGCCGGATCTGGGTGTCGATATCGTCGTCGCCGCCCAGACCCCGCAAGAGCGGCGGATCTCAGGTCGGCTTGACACGCTGGCCGGACTGGTCGCCGGGGTCGAAAGCTGCGCCATGATCGTCCTGCGCTGGCCAAAGGGCGCCGCGCGCCACACCCGGCAGCGCAGCCTGCGCGCGATCTAGGTGTTCCGGCCCTAGCTTGCCCCCAGGCTTGCGATCAGGATGTCGAGTTGCAGGAAGCCCAGCACCAACAGCACGTTCACCCCCCAGGCAATGGCAAGGAACCGCGCCATGTCGCCCCAGGCCGATGCCGACCGTCCGGCGCAGCGCCAGATCGAGATGAGGAGCCAGGCGGTATAGACCGCGCTGGCCAGAAGCAGGAATTCGGTCGCCATGCGCTGGCCTGCGGCAAGGGTGGTGCCGAGCAGTGTGGCCAGCACCGATCCGCCCAGCACGCCATGCCCCCAGAACACCCGCGCCAGAGGCGCCGTGCCGCGCCACGCGTGAATCTCCTCGGCAAAGAACCGGGCGGGAAACGAGGCGGATCTGTCCGCCAGGGGAAGGTCTTGTGGCATCTGCACCACCGCATCAGCCGCTGCGGCCGGATCGCAACTTTGACAGAGACCGGCGCAAGTTCCAAATCCTATTCGCGTGAGGCGCCCGGCTCAGGCCGGATCCGGGCTTGCCTGCCGTCGCAGCAGGACCCGGCACAAGGCGAGGAAGGCCACGGTCCAGACCGCCAGCGCGATGACGGCAAAGGCGCCGGCCAGCGGCTCCAGGAACGGCATCTCGAGCGCCCGCGACATCCGGTAGGTCGAGACCGCATACATGCCGATGGGAAACACCGCGCCCCAGTAGAGCGGATCGTAGCGCAGCGGAAAGCGCCGGTAGGCATGACGCCAGACGAAAAGGATCAGGAGCATCGGGATCCACCAGGTGCCGGTCGCCCAGTAAAACACGGTAAAGCCCTTCATGAAGGGCACGATCGACAGCAGGAACGGCGCATGGTCGGAATTCTGGATAAGAAGCGACCCCGCCAGAGTCGAGATCGCCATCGCCCCCATGTTGATCCAGTAGGGCGGCGACAGGTCGCTGGGGGCGAAGCGGAAAAAGGTGTAGCGGTAGAAGATCAGCGACATCATCCAGATGTACAGCATCCCGCCCCACAGCCACATCGACAGCGCAAGGAAGTTCAGTTCCAGCCGCCAGGGCTGCGGGATATGCACCGCGATCAGCGCCGACAGGACCGCGATCGACTGGGTGGCGACCACCGCCAGCAGCCAGGCGCCGCTGATGCCCTTTTCCAGCGAGGGCTTTTCCTCTTTCACCGTCAGGGCGGTGAAGATCGTGTAGGTCAGCACGATCCACAACGTGCCCGCGACGATCCAGAACGCCACGCCCGCCACCAGGCTGCCGGCGAGCAGGAGGCTGCCGTTGCCCAGCACCGCCGAGGCCGCGACCATGGTGAAAAAGCCGGGGCCAAGGCGGTGGTCGGTCAGGTCCGACAGGAAAATCCGCGGGTGGCGGCGCAGGCGCAGGATGTTCAGGGCCCAGAGCACGACATAGGCGACAAGTGCTACACCGAACAGCAGCCAGGCAAGGGCGGTCAACCCCAGCTCTGCGGCGGCGGTCGAGACGATGCCGGTCGCCATGACGATGGCGAAATAGGCCGAAGGCAGATGCGCGACATCCGGTCGCCGCTGGTGCGGGGCATCGGCCTGCGCCGGAACCGGGCCGGACACGGCGTCCCTCCCTTGCTGGGTCAGAGCACGGCCAGCATGGACCGGAAGCGCCCGCCGATCACGCCTCTTGGCCGGCGCGGGACGCGGCATATGGCCGCGTGCGGGCTTGGCTCTTGTCCGGCAGGCGGCTATCACGCCGACCGGCCCGAAGGCGCCGGACGGGCCCGGGGCCCGATCCTGTACCACGTGCGCAACAGGCTGGCCGCAGCGGCGGGCAGAACCCCGGCGCCCCGGGCATTCTTTCCCTTGCATCCCGCGCGTCCCCCCTGTATTCGCCCCGCCTGTTGTCCCGCGCGTCCGGCTGAAAAGGGCTGCCGAGTCGCGCGTATACGGGGCCTACAAGACAGGAGACCGAAATGCCCAAGATGAAGACCAAGTCGAGCGCGAAGAAGCGCTTCAAGGTGACGGCCTCGGGCCTCATCAAGGCCGGCCAGGCGGGCAAGCGCCATGGCATGATCAAGCGGACCACCAAGTTCATCCGGGACGCGCGCGGCACCTCGGTGCTGAGCGAGCCGGACCGCAAGATCGTCCTCAAGTACATGCCCTACGACCGGTAAGGAGAGCCTCAGATGTCCCGCACCAAAGGGGGTGTTGTCACCCACCGCCGGCACAAGAAGATCCTTGACGCCGCCAAGGGCTATTACGACCACCGCCGCCGCACCTTCAAGGTTGCCAAGCAGGCGGTCGACAAGGCCAACCAGTATGCGACCCGCGACCGTCACGTCCGCCGCCGGAATTTCCGCGCGTTGTGGATCCAGCGGATCAACGCCGCCGTGCGCGCCTTTGACCCGGCGCTGACCTATTCGCGCTTCATCAACGGTCTGGCGCTGGCCGGGATCGAGGTGGACCGCAAGGTTCTGGCCGATCTCGCCGTGCACGAACCCGAGGCGTTCAACGCCATCGCCGACAAGGCCCGCGCGGCGCTGCCCGCGGCCTGATCGGGTCGACCAAGCGAACAGGGGGCCGTGCCGCAGGGCGCGGCCCTTTGCGTTGTGGCCGGATCGTGCGCGCGATCCGTGACAAAGCCCGCGCGGGCCTTGTTTCCGATTTCCGGGGCGGAAAACGCCTGATGGGCAGCCTTGCGCCGTGCCGCTGCCCGCGCTAACCCGGCCCCGTCAGCCGGAGAGCGCCATGGACGATCTGCAAGCGAAATATCTGGGCCTTGTCGCCGGGGCGACCGACGAATCCGCACTGGAAGAGGTGCGGGTTGCTGCGCTGGGCAAGAAGGGCGAGATCAGCCTGCGGATGCGCGAACTGGGCGCCATGGCGCCCGAGAGCCGCGCCGCCGCCGGTGCCGCGCTGAACGTTCTGCGCGACGAGATCGACTCGGCCCTGCGGGCGAAGAAGGTCGCGCTGGCCGATGCGGCGCTGGACGAACGGCTGCGGGCCGAATGGCTTGATGTCACGCTGCCGGCGCGGCCGCGGCGGCAGGGGACAATCCACCCGGTCAGCCAGGTGACCGAGGAAGTCACCGCCATCTTCGCCGACATGGGCTTCAAGGTCGCCGAAGGCCCGCAGATCGAGACGGACTGGTACAATTTCGACGCGCTCAACATCCCCGGCCACCACCCGGCGCGGGCGGAAATGGACACGTTCTACATGCACCGCGCGGAAGGCGACAACCGCCCGCCGGCCGTGCTGCGCACCCATACCTCGCCCGTCCAGATCCGCTCGCTGGAACAGCATGGGGCGCCGATCCGCGTCATCGCCCCCGGCCGCGTCTATCGTGCCGACTACGACCAGACCCATACCCCGATGTTCCATCAGGTCGAGGGGCTGGCCATCGACCGCGACATTTCCATGGCCAACCTGAAATGGTGCCTTGAGGAATTCGTGAAGGCCTATTTCGAGGTCGACCACGTCGACCTGCGCTTCCGCGCCAGCCATTTCCCCTTCACCGAACCCTCGGCCGAAGTCGACATCCGCTGTTCGTGGGAGGGCGGGACGCTCAAGGTGGGCGAGGGCGACGACTGGCTGGAGATCCTCGGCTCGGGCATGGTCCATCCCAAGGTGCTGCAGAACGCCGGGGTCGATCCGTCGCAATGGCAGGGCTTTGCCTTCGGCATGGGCATCGACCGCATCGCGATGCTGAAATACGGCATCCCCGACCTGCGGGCGTTCTTCGATTCGGACCTGCGCTGGCTGCGGCACTATGGTTTCGCCGCGCTGGACCAGCCGACGCTGCACGGGGGGCTGAGCCGGTAAGGTGGGTCAAGACCCACCCTACGGCCGCAAAAGGACAAGACGATGAAATTCACCCTTTCCTGGCTCAAGGACCATCTCGACACCACAGCCTCGGTGGACGAGATCGCGGCGACACTGACGGACCTTGGACTTGAGGTCGAAGGCGTCTCGAACCCTGCCGCGAAACTGGCACCCTTCACCCTGGCCAAGGTGCTTCATGCCGAAAAGCACCCCGATGCCGACAAGCTGCGGGTCTGCACCGTCCTGACCGACGAGGGCGAAAAGCAGATCGTCTGCGGCGCGCCGAATGCCCGCGCCGGCATTACCGTGGTGCTGGCGAAACCCGGCGATTATGTCCCCGGCATCGACGTGACCCTCGGCGTGGGCAAGATCCGCGGCGTTGAATCCCACGGGATGATGTGTTCGGAACGCGAGCTCGAGCTTTCGGACGAACATGACGGCATCATCGAACTGCCCTCGGGCGAGGTCGGCGAGAAATTCACCGACTGGCTGGCGCAGAACCGCCCCGAAACCGTCGATCCGGTGATCGAGATCGCGATCACCCCGAACCGCCCCGATGCCCTTGGCGTCCGCGGCGTCGCCCGCGATCTGGCCGCGCGCGGCCTTGGCACCCTGAGGGCGCGCGATGTGGTGCCGGTGCCTGCCGATTTCGACAGCCCGGTCACTGTCAGCATCGACGCCGATACGCTGGACGGCTGCCCGCTGTTCGCGATGCGGCTGATCCGCGGCGTCAGGAACGGCCCCTCGCCGGACTGGCTGCAGCAGGTGCTGCGAGCCATCGGCCTGCGGCCGATCAACTTCCTCGTCGATGTCACCAATTTCTTCAGCTACGACCGCGCCCGCCCGCTGCATGTCTTCGACGCCGACAAGGTGCAGGGCAACCTGCGCGTCCACCGCGCGCGCGGGGGCGAGACGCTGGCCGCGCTCGACAACAAGACCTACACCCTTGCGCCCGGCCAGATGGTGATTTCCGACGACAGCGGGCCGGTCTCGATCGCCGGGATCATGGGCGGCGAGGCGACGGGCTGCACCGAGGCAACGGTGAACGTGCTGGTCGAAAGCGCCTGGTGGGATCCGGTGCAGATTGCCTATGCCGGCCGCGCTCTCAAGATCCATTCCGACGCCCGCTACCGCTTTGAACGCGGGGTCGATCCGGCCTTCACCATCGAGGGGCTGGAACATGCGGTGCGGACCATTGTCGACAATGCCGGCGGGCAGGCCTCGGCGCTGGTGCAGGCCGGGGCGGTTCCCGATACCGACCGCGCCTACCGCATCGACACCGACCGCGTGCAAAGCCTTGTCGGCATGGAGATTCCGGCCGAAACCCAGATCGCCACCCTGCGCGCTCTCGGCTTCCGGATCGAGGGCGACATGGCCCATCCGCCAAGCTGGCGCCCCGATGTGCAGGGCGAGGCCGATCTGGTCGAGGAAGTGGCGCGCATCGCCTCGCTGACGAAACTGCAGGGCAAGCCGCTGCCGCAGGTGGCCGGGGTGACACGGCCCGTGCTGACCCCGGCGCAGGTCCGGGCCACTGTCGCGCGGCGGACGGCGGCGGCGCTGGGCTACAATGAATGCGTCACCTATTCCTTCGTCGACCGGCAGGCGGCCACGCTGTTTGGCGGCGGCGAGGACGCGACCATGCTGGAAAACCCGATTTCCAGTGAACTCAGCCACATGCGGCCGTCGCTGCTGCCCGGCCTGCTGCGCGCCGCGGCGCGCAATCAGGCCCGAGGGTTTCAGGATCTGGCATTGTTCGAGGCCGGCCATGTCTTTGCCGGCGGCGAGCCGGGCGAGCAGCGGTTCATGGTGGCGGGCCTGCTGATCGGGCGCACCGGGCCAAAGGATCTGCTGGGCTCGTCGCGCGCCGTCGATCTGTTCGACGCCAAGGCCGATGCCGAATCGCTGCTGGCGGCCCTGGGCGCGCCGGCCAAGGTGCAGATCCTGCGCGGCGCGCCGGGTTGGTGGCATCCGGGGCGGCACGGGATGATCGGGCTTGGCCCGAAAAAGATCATGGGCATCTTCGGCGAACTGCATCCGCGCGTGCTGCGCGAGATGGATGTGAAGGGCCCGGCGGTGGCCTTTACCCTGTGGCCGGACGAGGTGCCGCTGCCGCGCAAGACCGGCGCCGCACGCCCGGCGCTGGTGCTGAACGACCTGCAGGCGGTGGAACGCGACTTCGCCTTCGTCGTCGATGCCGGGGTCGAGGCGGCGGCGCTGGTCAATGCCGCGCTGGGCGCCGACAAGGCGCTGATCACCGAGGTGCGGGTGTTCGACCAGTTCGCCGGCGCCGCGCTGGGCGAGGGCAGAAAGTCGCTCGCCCTGACCGTGCGGATGCAGCCGGCGACGGCAACGCTGACCGAGGCCGAGATCGAGGCGGTGGCGGCGAAGGTGGTCGAGAAGGTCGGCAAGGCGACCGGCGCGGTGTTGCGCGGGTAAGGTGGGTCAAGACCCACCCTACCTGTCACCGGTTCAGCGCGGCGGGATGTTCAGCGCCCGCTGCACCGCCGGCCGGGCCAGGAACCGGTCCAGATACGCCGGCACGTGCCGCAGCCCGTCCCAGCCCAGCACCGGCTTGACGCCGTAATACTCCAGCCCGTTCAGCCAGGGGCCAATCGCCATGTCGGCGATGGAATAGTCGCCGGCGATCCAGTCGCGGCCCTCAAGCTGGCCCTCGATCACGTTCAGAAGGCGCTTGCCCTCGGCGATGTAGCGGTCGCGCGGGCGCGGGTCCTCGATCGCCGCCCCGGCGAACTTGGCGAAATAGCCAAGCTGCCCGAACATCGGCCCGACGCCACCCATCTGGAACATCACCCACTGGATGATCCGGTAACGGTCTGCCGGGGTAACCCCGATGAATTTCCCGGTCTTTTCCGCAAGATAGATCAGGATGGCGCCGCTTTCGAACAATGCGAGCGGGGCGCCGTCCGGCCCGTTCGGGTCGATGATCGCCGGGATCTTGTTGTTGGGATTGAGGCTGAGGTACTCGGGGCTTTTCACGTCGGCATCGCTGACGGTGACGCGATGCGCCTCATAGGGCAGGCCGGTTTCCTCGAGCATGGTCGACACCTTGACCCCGTTCGGCGTCGGATAGGAAAACAGCTGCAGGATGCCCGGATTGGCGACGGGCCAGCGGCCGGTGACGGGGAATTGAGAGAGATCGGCCATGCGGTCCTCGCGCTTGGTGTTGCAGGGCTGTCCTACCGGGGAAAGGCTGACGAAAAAAGCCATGGAATGCATATCAATCCGCGGGCATTCTGTGCATCGGTGCGCATCCCGAAACAACAGGTAGCGCAGGGACACTGGAAGGACAGAAATGCTTAAAGAATTCCGCGACTTTATCGCCAAGGGCAATGTGATGGATCTCGCCGTCGGGATCATCATCGGTGCCGCCTTCACCGCCATCGTCACTTCGCTGGTGAACGACCTGATCAACCCGATCATCGGCCTGATCCTTGGCGGGGTCGATTTCTCGAACATGTATGTGGTGCTGTCGGGTGACGTGCCCGCGGGCGCCGGCCTGCAGGTTGCGCGCGATGCCGGCGCTGCCGTGTTCGCCTATGGCGCCTTCATCACGGCGGTCATCAACTTTCTCATCATCGCCTTCGTGGTGTTCCTGCTGGTCAAGGCGGTGAACCGGATCAAGGACACGGCGATGAAGAAGGAAGCGCCGCCGCCGGCCGCCCCCGCCGGCCCGACCGAGGTGGAACTGCTCATGCAGATCCGCGACGAGCTGAAGGCCAAGGCCTGACACCTTGCGCGCCGGCCCGGATGCGGCCGGCGCGCCCCTGCAGAGCGCCTGCGGCGCCGGGTCCTTGCCTCGTCGTCGCCTTGCGGCTCCTTCTCAGGCGCCTCCGGCGGGGTGTGTTGCCGCGACCGCCACTGGTCCGAGGGCGCGGCAACACGTTATAGACGAAGAATGAGGAAGAGTGGCTCTCTTGTTCATTCTTCGTCCCCAAATATCCTCGGGGGGTGAATGCGCCGCAGGCGCAGAGGGGGGCTGAAGGCCCCCCTTCTTCTTGCTCCCTCACGCCAGTGCCTGTTCGGCGGCAATCCAGTCCAGCCCCTGCGCCGCGGCCACCGCGGGGTGGGTGATCCGCCCTTCATGGACGTTCAGCCCGGCGCGCAGATGCGCGTCCTCGCTGCAGGCGCGTCGCCAGCCCTTGTCGGCCAGGGCCAGCAGGAAGGGCAGGGTGGCATTGCCCAGAGCCTGGGTCGAGGTGCGCGCCACGGCGCCCGGCATGTTGGCCACGCAATAATGCAGGATGCCGTCGACGGTATAGACCGGGTCCTGGTGCGTGGTGGCATGCGAGGTCTCGAAACAGCCGCCCTGGTCGATGGCGACATCGACCAGCACCGCGCCGGGCCGCATCGTCGCAAGTTGCGCCCGCGTCACCAGTTTCGGTGCCGCGGCACCGGGGATCAGCACCGCGCCGACCACCATGTCGGCCCTGGCGATCCGGTCGGCGATGGCGGCGCTGTCGGCATATTGCGTCGTCAGCCGGCCCATGAAGATGTCGTCAAGCCACGACAGCCGTTGCACCGAGCGGTCGAGCACCGTCACATTCGCCCCCATGCCGGCCGCGACGCGCGCGGCCGCGGTGCCGACCACGCCGCCGCCGATGATGACGACATCGGCGGGCCGCACGCCGGGCACCCCGCCCAGCAGGACCCCGCGCCCGCCATTGGCCTTTTGCAGCGCCCAGGCGCCGACCTGGGGCGCAAGGCGCCCGGCGACTTCGGACATCGGCGCCAGCAGCGGCAGCCCGCCGCGGGCATCGGTCACGGTTTCATAGGCGATGCAGGTCGCGCCCGAGGCAAGAAGGTCGCGGGTCTGTTCGGGGTCGGGGGCGAGGTGCAGGTAGGTGAACAGCACCTGCCCCGGCCGCAGCCGCGCCCGTTCTGCCGGCTGCGGTTCCTTGACCTTGATCACCAGATCGGCGACCCAGACATCCTCGGCGCTGCCAAGCCTTGCCCCGGCGGCCAGATAGTCGGCGTCGGGAAAGCCGGCGCCCAGCCCGGCGCCGCTTTCCATGGTGACGGAATGGCCATGGGCCACCGCCTCGGCCGCCGCCTGCGGCGTCAGCCCGACGCGGTATTCCTGCGGCTTGATTTCCTTCGGACAGCCGATGTGCATTTCATGTCTCCCGGTGTTTTCTTCGATCCTCGCGCCGTGCCAGCGGCAGGTGCTGCGAAAATCACCGCTTGATTCCCCCGCTTTGCCGCAGAATCCTGCGCCTGATATCCCCTTCACGGCAAAGGATTGCGCGATGGAGCTTGACCCGACCGACCGCCGCATTCTGGACATCCTCCAGAAGCAGGGCCGCATCTCGAATGCCGACCTGTCGGAACGGGTGCATCTGTCGCCCTCGGCCTGCCATCGCCGGGTGCAGCGGCTTGAGGAAGAGGGGTTCATCGCCGGCTATGTCGCGCTGCTTGACCCGCGGCGCATGGGCCATGTCACCACGGTGTTTGTCGAGATCACCCTGACCGCGCAGGCCGACGAGCTGTTGACCGCCTTCGAGGCGGCTGTGGCGCGGGTGCCCGAGGTGCTGGAATGCCATCTGATGGCGGGGTCTGCGGACTACCTTCTCAAGGTCGTGGCCGCCGATACCGAGGATTTCGCCCGCATCCATCGCCGTGCGCTGGCCGGCCTGCCCGGCGTGCGCGGCATGCAGTCGAGTTTCGTGCTGCGCACCGTCCGGCAGACAACCGCCCTTCCGGTCTGAGGCGGGATTTCCGCCATGGACTTTCTGCCGGCCCGCGGGAACATGGCGCCCGAGGGACAGGAGGCGGCGATGGTTTCCCGTATCGGGGCCGCGGCAGGGGTCGGCGATTTTCCGGTGGGCGACATCCTGCGCCGGCTGTCGGCCCTGGCGCTGCGCGACCGGGTGTCGGTCGGCGACCTGCTGCAGGATTTCGGCGAGGCGTCGTTCCTGCCGGCGCTGATGGTGCCGGCGCTGATCGTGGTCTCGCCGCTGTCGGCGATCTTCTTTCTGCCGACGGTGATGGGCCTGTCGGTGGCGCTGATCGCCGGGCAGATGCTGTTCGGCCGGCAAAGCCTGTGGCTGCCGCGGATGATGCTGGACCGCGCGGTGCCGGGGGCGCGGCTGGCGCGGGCGGTTCTCTGGCTGGAACGGCCGGGCGGCTGGGTTGACCGGCAGACGACGCCGCGGCTGACCGTGCTGTTCTACTGGCCGCTGCGTCTGGTGCCTGTGCTGGGCTGCATGGTCTCGGGGCTGATGATGCCCTTTCTTGAACTTGTGCCCTTGTCGTCCACCGTCCTTGGCCTTGCCATCGTCCTGTTCGCGGTGGCGCTGCTGGCGCGGGACGGGCTGTTCGTCATTGCCGGGCTTGCCGTCATGGCCATCGCGGCGCTGATTCCAGCGGTCATCGTCTATCGCTTTGCCTGACCCTGAAAACGACAAACCCCCGGGCAATCTGCCGCGGGGGTCGCCGTTGGTTCGCCGAAGTCGCGAAACCCGGTCTTACAACAGACCTTCGCGCTGAAGCTTCTTCCGCGCCAGCTTGCGCTGGCGGCGGATCGCCTCGGCCTTTTCGCGCGCCTTCTTGACGGAAGGCTTTTCGAAGTGCTGCTTGAGCTTCATCTCGCGAAAGACGCCCTCGCGCTGCAGCTTCTTCTTCAGGGCCCGGAGGGCCTGATCGACGTTGTTGTCGCGAACACTGACCTGCATGTGGTTTTCACCACCTCTCTAGGTTTGGGGTAAGGGTTGCAGGAAGCCGCCCCTTAGCAAGCATCCCGTCTTTTGTCCAGCCCGGCGAGGGTCTAGAGAGAAGGGCGAAGGAGACCGAGCGATGACGCAAGTTCCGTCCGAAACCCGCCTGCTGGTGCAGGCGGCGCTGCCGCAGGTGCCGTTCGACGGCTGGTCGCAGGCAACCTTGAATGCGGCCGCGACCGAGGTCGGGATTCCGGCCGCGCAGGTTGCCGCTTTGCTGCCGCGCGGCGCCGTCGATCTGGCCGCGGCCGCGCACCGGATCGGCGACGAGGCGATGGTGCAGCGGCTGGCCGCCACCGACCTGTCGGACTTGCGCTTTCGCGAGCGGGTGGCGCTGGCTTTGCGCATCCGGCTCGAGGTCGCCGGCGGGCGCGAGGCGGTGCGGCGGGCCACCGCGCTGTTCGCGCTGCCGCACCTTGCGCCCACCGGCGCAGGCCTGATCTGGGGCACCGCCGATGCGGTCTGGACGGCGCTGGGCGACCGCTCGACCGACGGCAACTGGTATTCGAAACGCGCGATGCTGGCGGCGGTGTGGTCGGCGGTGGTCCTGTTCTGGCTGGGCGATGACAGCGACAACGGGCAGGCGACGGCAGAATTCATCGACCGCCGCATCGGCGAGGTCATGGCATTCGAGGCAGCGAAGGCGAAACTGCCTTCGGCGCTGTCGGGGGGCCTTGGCCGGCTGATGGCCGGGATCCGGGCGCCGGGGGCGCGCGACGACCTGCCCGGCAAATGGACGGAAGGGGCGCCCCATGGCTGACATGCGTGTCATCGAGATCGCAACGCCCGGCGGGCCCGAGGTGCTGCAACCGGCGCGCCGCCCGGTGCCGGTGCCGGGCGCGGGTCAGGTGCTGATCCGCGTCGCCTATGCCGGGGTCAACCGCCCCGACGCGCTGCAGCGCGCCGGCCTTTATGCCCCGCCCAAGGGGGCAAGCGACCTGCCGGGCCTGGAATGTGCCGGCGAGATCGCGGCCATCGGCCCCGATGTCGCGGGCTGGTCGGTCGGCGACCGGGTCTGCGCGCTGCTGCCCGGCGGCGGCTATGCCGAACAGGTGGTGACGCCGGCGGCGCATTGTCTGGCCGTGCCCGCGGGCCTTGACCTGCGACAGGCCGCCTGCCTGCCCGAAACCTGTTTCACCGTCTGGTCCAATGTCTTTGTCCGCGGCGGGCTGCAGGGCGGCGAGCGGTTTCTGGTCCATGGCGGATCCTCGGGCATCGGCACCACGGCGATCCAGATGGCCCGCGCCCTTGGCGCCCGCGTCTGGGCCACCGCGGGCGACGACGCCAAATGCCGCGCCTGCGAGGGTCTGGGCGCGGAACGGGCGATCAACTACCGGACCGAGGATTTCGTGCAGGTGATGCGCGACGCCGGCGGCGCCGATGTGATCCTCGACATGGTGGGCGGGCCGTATATCCAGCGCAATATCAGCGCCTTGGCCGATGAAGGGCGGCTGGTGCAGATCGCCTTCCTGCAGGGGCCCAAGGCGGAACTGAACCTTGGCCCGGTGATGATGCGGCGGCTGACGATCACCGGATCGACGCTGCGTCCGCAATCAGACCTTGCCAAGGCGCGGATTGCCGATGGCCTGCGGGTCGCGATCTGGCCGCTGATCGCCGCCGGCCGCATCGCCCCGGTGATCGACAGCGAATTCGCGCTGGACGATGCCGCGGCGGCCCATGCCCGCATGGAAAGCTCGGCCCATATCGGCAAGATCGTGCTGCGGGTGCGCTGACGGCTGTGGCGCGGCGCGGCCTGCGTGCTAGCATGGCGGCAGGGATGGCCGCCGTGGTCATCGGCAGGAGGACGATATGGCCAAAGGCACCGACAAGACCCCCGGATCGACCGTGATCAACGCCCAGCCCGGCGGCAAGAAGGCCACGGGCAAGCCCGCTTCGCCCGATGCCGGCAAGGCCGGGGTCAAGATCGGCCAGGCCGAGATGCCCTCGGGCGGCAAGACCAAATAGCGCCCGCGCCGGGCGCTGATCGCTGCCCTGCGGCAAAACGCGGCGTTCCATGGCCAAAGGGTGACGGATTTGATCTGTCATCCCCTGCCGCCTTTGGCTAAATCCGTCGCACAACATGATGTCGCGCGGAAGAAAGGGAGTCTCGCCCATGAAGGTTCTGGTGCCCGTCAAGCGGGTGATCGACTATAACGTCAAGGTCCGGGTCAAGGGCGACGGCAGCGGTGTCGACCTGGCCAACGTCAAGATGTCGATGAACCCGTTCGACGAAATCGCCGTCGAAGAGGCGATCCGCCTGAAGGAAGCCGGCGTGGCGACGGAAATCGTCGCCGTCTCGATCGGCGTCCGGCAGGCGCAAGAGGTGCTGCGCACCGCGCTGGCCATGGGCGCCGACCGCGCCATCCTGATCGTCGCCACCGAAGACGTGCATCAGGACATCGAGCCCCTGGCGGTGGCCAAGCTGCTTGCCGCCGTCGCGAAGGAAGAACAGCCGGGCCTGATCCTTGCCGGCAAGCAGGCGATCGACAACGACATGAACGCGACCGGGCAGATGCTGGCCGCGTTGCTGGGCTGGCCGCAGGCGACATTCGCCTCGAAGATCGAGGTGCATGACGGCGACCACGCCCATGTCACCCGCGAAGTCGACGGCGGCCTGCAGGAAATCGCCATCGGCCTGCCGGCCGTGGTGACCGTCGACCTGCGGCTGAACGAGCCGCGCTATGCCAGCCTGCCCAACATCATGAAGGCCAAGAAGAAGCCGCTGGATGAAAAGACCCCGGCCGACTACGGCGTCGACGTGGCGCCGCGGCTGACCGTGGTCAAGACCACTGAACCCGCGACCCGCAAGGCCGGGGTCAAGGTCAAGTCGGTGGACGAACTGGTGGCGAAGCTCAAGGAACTGGGGGCGATCTGATGGCTGTTCTCCTGCTTGCGGAAGTGAATGACGGTCAGCTTGCGACCGATTCGGTGGCCAAGGCGCTGACCGCGGTTGCGCCTTTGGGCGAGGTGCATGTGCTGGTGACGGGCGAGGGCTCGGACGCCGCCGCGGCGACCGCCGCCGGGCTGTCCGGCGTGGCCAGGGTGCTGGTCGCCGGCGACGCGGGGCTGAGCCATGGCATGGCCGAGGCGACGGCGGCGCTGGTCGTCTCGCTGGCCGGCGGCTATTCCCATATCACCGCGCCGGCGACGGCGTTCTCGAAATCGGTGCTGCCGCGCGTTGCGGCGCTGCTTGACGCGATGGTGATTTCCGATGTGACGGCGGTGGTCGATGCCGACACGTTCGAACGGCCGATCTATGCCGGCAACGCCATCCAGACGGTTAAGTCCGGCGATGCGAAAAAGGTGTTCACCATCCGCACCGCGGGCTTTGCCCCGGCGGCTGCCGGCGGTTCGGCCCCGGTGGAAGCCATCGCCGCCCCGGGTGGCGAGCCGAAGTCGTGGTGGGTCGAGGACCGGGTCGCCACCAGCGACCGGCCGGAACTGACCAGCGCCGGCATCGTCGTCTCGGGCGGGCGCGGCATCGGGTCGAAAGAGAACTTTGCCATCGTCGAGGCGCTGGCCGACAAGCTGGGCGCCGCCGTCGGCGCCAGCCGGGCGGCGGTCGATTCGGGCTATGCGCCGAACGACTGGCAGGTCGGGCAGACCGGCAAGGTGGTGGCGCCGGCGCTGTATGTCGCGGTCGGCATCTCGGGCGCGATCCAGCATCTGGCAGGGATGAAGGACAGCAAGATCATCGTCGCCATCAACAAGGACGAAGAGGCGCCGATCTTTCAGATCGCCGATGTCGGTCTGGTCGGTGACCTGTTCACCGTCCTGCCGGAACTGACCGGCAAGCTGTAGGCGCCCGCAGGCGGGCCTTGCGGCCCGCCTTACCCCGCCACCAGCCGCAGCGCCGGCGCCTCGGTCGGCATGGTGTTGCGGATCACTTCGGTCAGGTTTGCCGCCGCCTCTTCATGCGCGAGGGGGCCGGGCAATTCGCGCGCGGCGGGTTCCTGCAGGGGCGTGAACAGCATCCCCGCGGTGCCCTGCGCCAGGGCCCGGCCCGAGGGTTGAACCAGCACGACACCGCGCACCAGCGGACGCAGGGCATCGACCATGCGCCGGGTGACGAACAGGGGTTCGGCACGCAACGGATCGGGCCGGTCGTCCCAGGCCAGATCCGAGGGCAGATGCGGCGCGAACCACAACAGCAGGGTCCGCCGACCGATCCCGTCCAGCAGCAGCCGCATCCGCGCCGACCAGGCGGCCTGCAATTCGGCGCGCAGGATGTCGAACCTTTCGGGCGAGGTATCGTGCAGCCGGCCCAGCAGATGGCGGGTAAAGCAGATGTCCGAGAAATCCACCTCGGGGTAGATCGCACGCAACACCGAGGAGGCGCGGGTGAAACGGTCGTTTCGCCGCGGATGCACGGTATAGAACCGGTTCGACAGGTTGTGCGCCCCGCCGATCTGCACCACGTTCAGCGTGGCCCCCACGGCGATGGCGCGGATGCCGGGATCATTCAGCCAGGCATCGACCGAGGCATTGGGCACACCAAGGTTGACCGCGGCGATGCCCGTCGCCTCCTCGACCAGGGTCACGAAGGGCCGCTCGATGAACTTGCCATAGGTTTCGCTGCCGCCCAGAAAGGCGATATGCGGCCCCGACAGGTCGCGCGGCGGACCGCGGAAGTAAAGCCGTGACGTTCCATAGCGACAGGGCGCATAATTCACCCCTGCGCCGACACCTGTGTCGTATCGCATGATTCCCACCAGTTTGTTCACCCGGAAGGGAGAGTCGCCCGGATTCGCTTTCCAAACCGCTAACGGGACAATTTGAGCGGTCACGGCACCGGTCCCGCCGCCTTGTCCGGCCAACCGCCTGCGCCTATGCTGCGCCTGCAAAATGGAGGGCGGCGCGATGGCGATCGAGACAGTGGGCGTGGTTGGGGCAGGCCAGATGGGCAACGGCATCGCCCATGTCCTGGCACTGGCAGGTTACGAGGTGCGGCTGACCGACATCAGCGCCGATGCCCTGCAGGCGGCGGTGGGCCGGATCGACAAGAACCTTGACCGGCAGGTCAACCGCGGCACCATCAGCGCCGCCGACAAGGCCGCTGCCATGGGCCGCATCGCCACCACCACCACGCTGACCGACCTTGGCCGCACCGACCTGGTGATCGAGGCCGCGACCGAGAAGGAAAGCGTCAAGCAGGCGATCTTTGCCGAACTGCTGCCGCATCTCAAACCCGAGACGATCCTGACCTCGAACACCTCCTCGATCTCGATCACCCGGCTGGCCAGCCGCACCGACCGGCCGGAACGCTTCATGGGCTTCCACTTCATGAACCCGGTGCCGGTGATGCAGCTGGTCGAACTGATTCGCGGCATCGCCACCGACCAAGCCACGTTCGACGCCTGCCTTGGCGTGGTGCAGCGGCTGGGCAAGACCGCCGCCACGGCCGAGGATTACCCGGCCTTCATCGTCAACCGCATCCTGATGCCGATGATCAACGAGGCGGTCTATGCCCTGTATGAAGGCGTCGGCAACGTGCTGTCGATCGACACCTCGCTGAAACTGGGCGCCAATCACCCGATGGGGCCGCTGGAACTGGCCGATTTCATCGGGCTGGACACCTGCCTTGCCATCATGAACGTGCTGCATGACGGGCTGGCCGACACCAAATACCGGCCCTGTCCGCTTCTGGTCAAATATGTCGAGGCCGGCTGGCTGGGCCGCAAGACCCAGCGCGGCTTTTACGACTACCGCGGCGCCGAGCCGGTGCCGACCCGGTAGGGTGGGTCTTGACCCACCTTACCCCGTGCGGCCCAGCGCCAGCGTCTGGTCGCGCAGCCAGGCCATGAAGGCGCGCGGGTCGCCAAGGCGGGCCGCGGTCTCGGCCGTGGGGATCGGCTCGCCGATCACCGGCTTTTGCGGATGGTCCATGGCATGGACGATCTCGTGCAGCAGCAGCCCCTGCCGCAGCGTCGGCGACATCTGCGCCGCGATCTGGTACCAGCGCGAATTCGAGCCGGGGAAATAGACCGGCAGCACCGTTGCGCCCGAGGTGCGGATCATCTTGGCGGTAAAGACGTTCCACTCGGCCTCGACCGCCGGACCGAACAGCGATTGCGCGCTCGCCACCACGCCCGAGGGGAACAGGGCGACCAGCCCGCCGGACTTCAGATGGTCCATCGCCTTGGCGCGCATCTCGATCATCTTGCGCTGGCTGTCCTCTTCGTGCGGGAAGGGGACGGGGATCATGTAGCTGGCGGCGCTTTCGTCGATCCCGGTCAGGATCGAGCGGGTAAGGATGCGGTAGTCCTGCCGCACGCGGCCGATCAGGTCGGCCAGGATCATGCCGTCGACAAGGCCGTGCGGATGGTTGGCCACCAGCACCACCGGGCCTTCGCGCGGGATGCGGGCCAGATCCTCGGCCGCGGTCAGAAGGTCGATGCCCATCACGTCCAGGCAGGCCCGCCAGAACGCCTGGCCTTGCGGCGTGCCGCGCCGTTCGAATTCGCGGATGCGGCGCAGGATGGTGATCTTGCCGGTCAGCCATTCGATGCCGCGGATCGCGGTCCGCTTGACCGGGCTGTCGAAGGTGTTCGAATAGGTCAGGCTGCGGCGGTCATAGACCCGAGGCGCGTCGTTCATGCGCGCGGCGGCAATCGCGGGGCGGGTGCTGGTATCGGTCAATTGGCCGGTCCCTCAGTTGCCAGGGGCCTGCCAGCGCGCTAGTCACCTTCGCCGAACCTGCCTGCGACCAGCGCGGCAATGGCGTCGGCCAGCTTGTCGGCTTCGGCCCCTTTCGTCTCGACCTCAATAAAGCTTCCCTTTGACGCTGCCAACATCAAAAGGCCCATGATGCTGTCTCCGGCAGCACTCAGCCCATCGCGGCTGACGGTTGCCGTGGCGTCATGCGCCTCGACCACCTCGACCAGCTTGGCCGAGGCGCGGGCATGCAGGCCCTTGATATTGACGATCTGCAACCGCCGGCTGGCCATCATGTCAGGTTCCCCAACCGCGGATCGCGTCGTCGCCGACGATCTGCGCGTCGATATACTTGCGCCCGGCTTCCAGGGCGAGCGGCACCGCCTCGGCCACCGGCTTGCGCCGCGACTTGAACAGCTTGATCAACATGGGCAGGTTGGCGCCATAGAGGATGCGGCGATTTGCCCGGCCGCAGGCCACCAGCGACAGGTTCGAGGGCGAGCCGCCGAACATGTCGGTGACCACCACCACGCCGCCGCCCTGGTCGACCGAATCGGCCGCCTCGCAGATCTCGCGCTGTTTTGCCGGCCGGCTGTCCTCGGGCTGGATGGCGACGGTGGCGACGTGATCCTGCTTGCCCACGACATGTTCGACAGTGGCGAGAAATTCCCGCGCAAGGCCGCCATGGGCCACAATGACGATACCGATCACGCGTCCGGTCCCCGTTCGGCGCCGCCGTCGCGACGCTCAAGCTCCCTGTGTCGCTTTGACACGGGCCAGCCTTCATCCGCAAGGGTCCGGGCAAGACATTCCGCGACTGTGACCGAACGGTGTTGCCCGCCGGTGCAGCCGAAACCTATCGACAGATGCGCCTTGCCCTCTTCGCGCGAGGCGGGAAGGAGCAGGCGGATCAGGTCGCCGATCCGCGCCATGAATTCGGCAAAGCGCGGATCGGCGCGGACGAAATCCTGCACCGGCGCATCGCGGCCGTCGCGATTGCGCAGTGCCGCGTCCCAATGCGGATTGCGCAGGAAGCGGCAGTCAAGCACGATGTCGAGCCCGCGCGGCAAACCGCGCTTGTAGCTGAAGCTTTGCAGCGTCACCGTCATCGGCCGGGTGCCCGCCGGGGCGAACCAGCGTTCGACCTCGGCCGTCAGGTCATGCGGCGACAGGCCCTCGGAATCGATCAGCACATCGGCGCGGGCGCGGATCGGCACCAGCAATTCGCGTTCGCGGCGGATGCCGGGCAACGGGCCCTGGGCATCGGCCGCCGGATGCGGCCGGCGGGTGCTGTGATAGCGGCGCAGCAGCTCGTCCTCGCTGCTGTCAAGGAACAGGACCGAGAGCCGCAGGTCGGGCCGCGCCGACAGCCGGTCGATCAGTTCGATCATCGCATCGGTGGAAAAGTCGCGGGTGCCGGTGCCGATGCCGACGGCAAGCGGCCGCGACAGCGGCGGGCCGTCGACCAGCCGCGGCAACAGCGACAGGGGCAGGTTGTCGATCACCTCGTGCCCCAGATCCTCGAGCGCGTTGATCGCGGTCGAGCGGCCGGCCCCGGACGGCCCGGTGACAAGGATCAGCCGGGTGGCGGGGTCGGTGGGGTCGGTGGGGTCAGCTTCGGTCATCGTGGCGTCCGCCGAGGATATAGGCCCGGATCGCCGCGGCGAAATGGGGCGTGTCCGATTTGTGAAGAAGCGGCAGGGTCACGTCCAGCAGGACGATGGTCCGGGGTTCGGGCAGGCGGGCGGTTTCGACCTGGCCAAGGTCGACGACCAGCGCGACCGGGCAGGGCGGATGCGGATCGCTGCGCAGGATGCCGACGCCGCGCGCCTCGATCAGGCCGGACAGGGCAGGGGGGCACGAGGCGACAAGGACGGGCGCCGGGTTCGCCCCAGCCGCCTGCACCACCGTGCGGTCGTCTGCGACCAGCGCCGCGCCCTGTGCCATCAGTTCCAGCGCCAGCCCGGACTTGCCGCTGCCCGAGGGGCCGAGGATCACGATGCCGCGCCCGCCGACCGCAACCGTCGTGGCGTGAAGCACCAGCGTCATGACCTAGATCGGCAGCCCCACGACAAAGCGGGCGCCCAGCGGATCCGAGGTCTGGTCGGCCTCGGTCGGGCGGATGTTTTCCGCCCAGATGACACCGCCATGCGCCTCGACGATCTGCTTGGAGATGGCAAGGCCAAGGCCGGAATTGTTGCCGAAGTGTTCGGGTGGGCGTTCGGAATAGAAGCGCTGGAAAACCTTGGTCAGCGCCGCTTCGGGAATGCCCGGCCCGGTATCCTCGACCACCACCAGCACGCGGTTCTCGCGCTGGCGCGCCCAGACGCGGATCGCGTCGCCATCCTCGCAGAAGGAAATCGCATTGGTGATGAGGTTGACGAAAACCTGCGCCAGCCGCCCCTCGAGCCCCTGGATGAAGATCGGCTGCGCCGGCAGATCGACGATGAAGTCGATGCCCTTGTCGCGGGCGCCCCTGCCCAGATGCTCGCCCAGATTGCCCAGCATGCGCAGAAGGTCAAAGGACTGTTCCTCTTCCTTGACCAGTTCACTGTCAAGGCGCGAGGCGGTCGAGATGTCGGTGACCAGCCGGTCCAGCCGCATCACGTCATGCTCGATGATCTCGAGCAGTTTTTCCCGCTGGTCGTCGCGCCTGGCGATCCGCATCGTGCCGACGGCCGACCGCAGCGAGGCGAGCGGATTCTTGATCTCATGCGCCACATCGGCGGCGAATTGTTCATTCGATTCAATTCGTTCGTACAGGGCCGAGACCATGCCGCGCATCGCCTCGGACAGCCGGCCGATCTCGTCCGGGCGGGCGGTCAGGTCGGGGATACGGATGCGCGTCGGACTCATCTTGCGGGCGTTGCGGTCGCGGCCGAGTTCGGCGGCGGCGGCAAGATCGGCAATCGGATTGGCGATGGTCGAGGCGAGGACCAGGCTGAGGCCGATCGAGACGACGATGCCGACGGCGAACATCTTGAGCGTCTGTTCGCGTTCGCGGCGGACCAGCGCGTCGATCTCGCCGGCGGCGCTGGCCAGCGCCACCACGCCGATGACGCTGCCGTTGTGGATGACCGGGGTGGCGACGGTGAAAATGGTGCGCCCCGCCGGGTCGGTGCCGGTGTCGACGGTGGTGCCCTGGGTCAGCGCCTGCGGCGCCAGCCCGGCGGCGATGGCCAGCCGGTCGGGCACCGGCGGCGGCGGCGCGTCGCGGGCGACCAGCGCGGCCATGCCATCCCAGGCGCCGTTCAGAAGATCGGTGAACAGCGTGCCGCCGGCGTCGTAATCCAGCCCGGCGACGACAGCATCCTCGGCCGCGGCGCGCTGGGCGATCAGGTTGTCGGCGGTGTCGAACAGGAACACCTCGATCCCGCCGCGCAGGTCAAGGCCGGCAAGGGCAAGGCCGGGGTCGATGCCGTCGCCGGTGGCAAGGTTGACCGGCGCGCCCTGCGGCAGCCGCGCCTCGACCGCGTCGGCGACCAGCTCGGCCTCGGACACCAGCGCATTGGCGCGCTGGAAGGCAAGGTTGGCGCGCGAGGGCGCGAACCACAGCATCCCCGCCACCAGCACGATCAGCGCGATCAGGTTGAAGGTGATGATCTTGCGCGCCAGCGGCGAGCGGTTGAGGGTCAGGAGCCCGCGCCGCCGGCGCCCGTCCTGCAGGTCACGTTCCAGCGCGTCGGGGGCGACGAAATCGTCGCCCAGCACGACATCGCCGGGGGCGCCGCGCTGGCGCGCGGACACCGATTGCTGTGACATCCCGGCCGCCGCGCGGCGGACGGAATTGAGGTCGCGCACGTCGATCCGGGGCACAGCGGCCATGACGGGGCCTTATTCCTCGTTATAGCGATAGCCGATGCCGTAGAGCGTCTCGATCGCGGTGAAATCGTCGTCGACCGAGCGCATCTTCTTGCGCAACCGCTTGATATGGCTGTCGATGGTGCGGTCGTCGACGTAGACCTGATCGTCATAGGCCACGTCCATCAGCTGGTCGCGCGACTTGACGAAACCCGGCCGCTGCGCCAGCGCCTGCAGCAGCAGGAATTCGGTGACGGTCAGCGACACGTCGCGGCCTTTCCACTTCACCGCATGGCGCAGCGGATCCATGGTCAGGTTGCCGCGGCTCAGCACCTTGTTTTCTTCGGTCGGGTCGGGGACATCGCCGGAAATCGCGTCCTGCCGGCGCAAGAGCGCGCGGATCCGTTCGACCAGAAGCCGTTGCGAGAACGGCTTTTTCACATAATCGTCGGCGCCCATCCGCAGACCCAGAACCTCGTCGATCTCGTCGTCCTTCGAGGTCAGGAAGATGACCGGCATCGAGGTTTTCTGCCGCAGCCGCTGCAGCAGATCCATGCCGTCCATGCGGGGCATCTTGATGTCGAGCACGGCCATGTCGGGCATGCGCTTGTTGAACGCATCGAGGGCGGCCTGCCCGTCGTTGTAGGTGTCGACCTCGAACCCTTCTGCCTCGAGCGTCATCGACACCGAGGTAAGGATATTGCGGTCGTCATCGACCAAGGCGATCTTGGACATGGGATACCTCTGCTACGATTGTCTTGCCTGTGTTTTTTCCAGTCTTGTCGCCGGAAGCCGGCCCCGAATCAATCCCATTGTGTGATTCGCCGCCCTTTCCCGCACTCCATCCGGGCCGAAATACAACAGACCAAGCTAAAAAATCGTAACCGGCGGCGGGCCGCTGGGGCGGGTTTCCGCCGGCGTTCAGGGGTCAGCCATCTGCGGTTGCGCTAACATGCAAGTGGTTGCGCTAACAAAGAAAATTGCCGCTATTCACCCGCGATTCCCGCGTGTTAAGCGGGACTCCTGGGCCGCGGCGGCGGCGAGGTGAGGAGCGGGACCATGGAACAGGGTCGGGTCAATCCGGCAATGACACTGGCGGCGCAGGGCTTCGACGGTCCCGCCCAAGTCTATTACAATTTCCTTGAACCGGCGCTGGTTCAGGCTGCCGTCACCGGCGGCGAGGCGCAGCTGGGGCAGGGCGGCGCGGTGCTGGTCTCGACCGGCAAGCACACCGGGCGGTCGCCCAAGGACAAGTTCTTTGTCCGCTCGGCCCTGACGGAAAACACCATCTGGTGGGACAACAACGGCTCGATGCCGGCCGAGGGCTTTGCCGCGCTCAAGGCCGACATGCTGGCGCATCTCAGGGGCCGCAGCGTCCATGTGCAGGACCTGTTCGCCGGCGCCGATCCGGTGCATCGGCTGGACGTGCGCATGGTGACGGAACTGGCCTGGCACGCCCTGTTCATCCGCCATCTGCTGCGCCGGCCCACCGCGGCCGAGGTCGATGCCTTTGTCCCCGATTTCACCATCATCAACAGCCCCAGCTTTCGCGCCGATCCGGCCCGCCATGGCTGCCGCAGCGAAACCGTCATCGCCATCAACCTTGACGAAAGGCTGGTGCTGATCGGCGGGACCGAATACGCCGGCGAAAACAAGAAGTCGGTGTTCACGCTGCTGAACTACCTGCTGCCGGAAAAGAACGTGATGCCGATGCATTGCAGCGCCAACCATGCGCCCGGCAATCCGGTCGATACCGCGATCTTCTTTGGCCTGTCGGGCACCGGCAAGACCACCTTGTCGGCCGATCCCTCGCGCGTCCTGATCGGCGACGACGAACACGGCTGGTCGGACCGCGGCACCTTCAATTTCGAAGGCGGCTGCTATGCCAAGACCATCAACCTGTCGGCCGAGGCCGAACCCGAGATCTTTGCCACCTGTTCGCGCTTCGGCTCGGTCATCGAGAACATGGTCTATGACCCCGAGACCTTCGAACTCGACTTTGCCGATGACAGCCTGACCGCCAACACCCGCAGCGCCTATCCGCTCGAGGCGATCTCGAACGCGTCCGAGACCGGGCTGGGCGGGCATCCCAAGAACATCGTGATGCTGACCTGCGATGCCTTCGGCGTGCTGCCGCCGATCTCGCGGCTGACGCCGGCGCAGGCGATGTATCACTTCCTGTCCGGGTTCACCGCCAAGGTCGCCGGGACCGAACGCGGCGTGACCGAGCCGGAGCCGACCTTCAGCACCTGTTTCGGCGCCCCGTTCATGCCGCGCCGCCCCGAGGTCTATGGCGCGCTGCTGCGCGACAAGATGGCGAGCCATGGCGCGACCTGCTGGCTGGTCAACACCGGCTGGACCGGCGGCGCCCATGGCACCGGCAAGCGGATGCCGATCAGGGCCACCCGCGCGCTTCTGGCCGCGGCGCTGGACGGCACCCTGGCCGAAGGGGTGTTCCGCAAGGATCCGTTCTTTGGCTTTGAAGTGCCGGTGGCGGTCGACGGCGTCGATGCCGCGCTGCTGGATCCGCGGTCGACCTGGGCCGATCCGGCCGCCTATGACCGGCAGGCAAAGAAGCTGGTCGGCATGTTTGCCGACAATTTCGAGAAATACGTCCCCTTCATCGACGACGACGTGCGGGCGGCGGCCATCGGCTAAGGTGGCGCCACAACCGAACGTGGCTTGACTGGCGCGCGCGACGGCGCAGGGTAGGGGCATGAAACATGCCCTCGCCGCCCTGCTCCTGTCCGCCGCCCCGGCCCTTGCGCAAGAGGCCGGCGACGATGTCGCCGCCGTCCTGTCGCATTTCGAGGCCGGGATCCTTTGTGCGCAAGAGGTGATCGGCACATCGCCGGCGCCCGATACCGTCGCCGGCATCACCAACATCATCGAAAGCGACCCGCCCTTCGTGTCGAACGGGCGGCAGGTGCCGGCGGTGCTGGGCGTCGGTTTCGGGGTCAAGGCGCAGTCGGCGGGGATCGATTACCCCGAAGTCACCATGGTGCTGACCCATCCGCCCATGGGCCCCGATGGCATGACGCGGCAAAGCTACACCACCGCCATCGGCACCGCCGACACGTCGATTTCCTTCTATCAGCTTGAATATGACTATGAACTTGTGGTCGGCCATTGGACCTTTACCGCGATGGCCGAGGGCAAGGTGCTGTATTCCGCCGGCTTCGACGTGGTGCCGCCGGAACAGGTGCCGGAACTGGCGGGGGTGTGCGGCTATGAAGATCTCCTTTCCTGAGGCGGCGGCGTTCTTGTTTGGTCTTGCCGCCCTTCCGGCCAGCGCGCAGGTTCCGCCCGCCGATTTCGTCGCTCCGGGCATCGTTCTGGTAGAGGCGGGGATCATCTGCTCTGCTGATCCCCAAAGCATGAGACCCGCACCCGATACGCTGGCCGGCTTCATCAACACCGTTGACCCCGACGTGAACTTCGTCTCGCCCAGCCGCGAGATTCCGGCGATCGTCGGGCTGCGGTTCGGGGTGCGGACGATGGCGCGGGTCCGCCCGCGTCCGGGGGTCACGATCACGATCACCCATCCGCCGATGGAACCCGAGGGCACGACGCATCAAAGCTATGTCATCACGATGCCGGTCTGGACCAGGATCGACGGCTATCTTTTTGAATACGAACGGGATCTGGTGCCCGGCGACTGGACGATCAGCGCGGCCGACGGCGATGTCACGCTGTTCACGGCGCATTTCACTGTCGTCGACCCGGCCGAATTGCCCGAGTTGACGGGGCTTTGCCAGGAACTTCTCTCCTGAGGCCGATCCTCGCGAAATCCGCGGCCGGCCCGGGCCATTGCGCATCTGCGCCTGCCGCAGCGGCATGACCCGTGCATCCCCGGGCGTGCAGACGCGGACCATGTCCAGCCCGCGGCGCAGCGTGGGTGAAACCGGCGAAACCCTATCGCACCGGATCGAACCCCGCGTCCTCGAGCGTGCAGTCGCGGATCACGTCCGTGCCGCAGCGGCGCAACTCCAGATCCGTCGTCAGGCAGATCCGCACTTCCTGGATCATGCCCGACCGGCACGTCACCGTGATCTGGTCGCGGGCCATCCCCGGATTGTCGCGCAGGAACGCCTCTTCGATCAGCCGCGCCGGCAGTTCTACCGGCCGCGTCAGGTCGGTCAGCACCTGCGGAAAGGTCACGCTGCCATAGGCCGCGCGCGCCAGATCGAAATAGTCGCCGGCGCGCAGGCCGGAACAGGCGCCGTGCTTGTTCCACTGATACCAGGCCAGCCCCGAGGCGCCCATGATGTCCTCCATCCCGGCGGTCATCTGCCGCGAGGGGGCGGGATATTGCGACAGGCAATCCTGCGGCCAGCCGCCCTCGGCATATTGTGGCCAAAGGCCATGCAGAACCCAGCCCAGGTTGCGGCTGCCGTCGCATTCCGGGCTGCCGCGGTCGTCGCCTTCCAGCAGGCACCAGTTCGGCGACCATGACAGGGACATGACGTAATAGTCGAAATCGCCGGCGCGGTCGTCGGCGCGGCAAAGCCCCGGC
Source organism: uncultured Rubellimicrobium sp. (assembly GCA_964540965.1). Taxonomy (GTDB): domain Bacteria; phylum Pseudomonadota; class Alphaproteobacteria; order Rhodobacterales; family Rhodobacteraceae; genus JADYZU01. Next base: position 115,669 of record CAZIOT010000006.1, read on the forward strand.
ACGCTGGCAAGAACTAGGGCAGAGAGGAGGCGGAGCATTTCGGGCCTTTCAAATCGTCGCTTCGCCGACTATATACCGCGCCAGTTCCCCGACAGCGAGAACGGTGGCGGCCCCGGCCTCCACGCCCCGGCAGGGGCCTGGTCAAGGCTTGTCCGGGATTGGATATGATGACGAGGTGCCGACATGGCTGAGAAACCGCTGATGGCCCGCGCGACCGCGGTCTGGCTCATCGACAACACGACGCTGAGCTTCCGGCAGATCGGCGAATTCTGCGGGATGCACGAGCTTGAGGTGCAGGGCATCGCCGACGGCGATGTCGCCGCCGGCGTCAAGGGCTTTGATCCCGTGGCCAACAACCAGCTGACCGCCGAGGAAATCCGCAAGGCCGAGGCCGATCCGCTGTACCGCCTGCGGCTCAAGTTCAACGCCGCCGCGGTGGGCGAGGAAAAGCGCCGCGGCCCGCGCTATACGCCCTTGTCGAAACGGCAGGACCGCCCGGCCTCGATCCTGTGGCTGGTCAAGTTCCACCCCGAACTGTCGGATGGCCAGATCTCGAAACTGGTCGGCACCACCAAGCCGACCATCGAGGCGATCCGCGAGCGCACCCACTGGAACATCGGCAATATCGAACCGATCGACCCGGTGGCCCTTGGCCTGTGCAAACAGTCCGAGCTCGATGCCGCCGTGCAGAAGGCGAACGAACGTCGCGCCCGCGAAGGCGTGGTGATGACCGACGACGAACGCCGCAAGCTGGTGTCGACGGCGCAAAGCCTGACCATGGCGCCGGAACCGCGCATCCCCTCGGCGATTGCCGGGCTGGAGACCTTCTCGCTGTCCGATCCGCGCGGCGATGACGAGGACGAGGCCGATACCGATCTGCCCGATGCCGACAGCCTGTTCAACCTGCCCGCCGGCGGGCCGGACGAGGATGACGACGACCGCTGAGACCGGCAGGCCCCGCCGGTGCGGGGCCGCCTGACACTGGTGCCCGATCCTAGTGATCGACACCGATCATCACATCCGAGGCCTTGATGACGGCCGCGGCCTTGCCGCCGACCGTCAGCCCCAGTTCGGCAACCGCCTCGTTGGTGATCGAGGCGGTGACGATGCTGCCTCCGATGTCAAGCCGGACATGGCTGGTCACCGCGCCGGTCACGATCTCGACCACGGTGCCGGCCAGCACGTTGCGGGCGCTGAGTTTCATGAGTTTCTCCTTTTGGTTGACTAAGGGGATCTGCCGATTCTCCGGCAGGGTCAAGGCCGCGGCATTGCCGGTTGCCTTGCCCAAGAGGCGGGGGCAGGATGTCGGGGCCGGGTTCCCGGCGTGTTTTCAAGGATGGTTTCGATGCGTCTTTCCGTTGCCCTGCTTCTTGGTCTTGCCGCCTCGCCCGCCGCGGCGTGGAGCCCCTGCGACGAACTCTGGTTCACCCGCAACCTGATCTACGACCGCGCCGGCTATTGCTTCACCTCTGACCTCGGCCGCGCCGTGTTCGACAATGCCGATTGCACCGGCAGCGAGGTGCGGCTTGATGCGCCGGCCGCCGCCGCTGTTGCCGCGATCGAGGGCTATGAGCAGGAATTGTCCTGCGCCATCGACACCGGCCGCCGCAGCCTTGACGTGGCCGACCTGCCGGCGCGGCGGGCGTTGATCGACCTGCCGGTGCCGTCGCCCTTTGCCTCGGCCTGCTACGGCTGGCGCGGCGGGCCGATCACCCTGCATTCCGGCCGGTCCGAAGGCACGCCCGTCACTGGCACCATCCGCCCCGGCGACGATCTGGTCTGGACCTTTGACGGCGAGGCCGGCTGGGCCTTTGTCCTGTCGCAGCAGGTGCCGGGGCAGATGGGCTGGTATCGCGAGCCGGCCTATGGCCCCGACGACTGCACCGCCTCGGCCGGTTAGGCGGCCCGCGGGCCGGGCGCGGGCAGCGCGGCCTTCCCCGCTTGCGCCCCGCGCTTTCCCGCCCTATATCCCGCGGCGAGAGGTTGGCGCGGGCAGGCGCCTCGCCAACCCGGTCAGGACCGGAAGGTAGCAGCCGCAACGAGCCCCGTCTGGGTCGATGTCCAGCCTCTCACCCTTTCCCCAAGCCATGGCTAGAACCGCAGCGCCTTGTCGGTGGCCGCATCCAGAGCGCGGCCAAGGGCGGAGGCAAAGCCGGCGGCTTCGGCGGCGTCCAGACCGGCTGCGGTGATGCCGCGATAGCTGCGGTAGGCGTCCAGCAGCCGCGCGGCCTCGGCCATGTCATGCCGGAACAGCGCGGGGGCGTCGCAGACCACGGACAGGACGGCGCGGGCGGCGACATCGGGGGCGATGCCGCGGGACAGGGCGTGGTCATACATCGTGCGGGCCATCAGCGCCGGATAGGCCGCGCCCGACCCCGACAACGCCGCCATCACCGCAAGCTGGCCCTCGTCCGCCACCCGGTCGACGGTGCCAAGCGCCGACAACAGGCGTTCGACCTGTGCGGCATCGGCTGCGGTCGGGGCGGCGCCGGCGCACCACGGCACATGGGCGGTGCCGCCGGTTGCGCCGCCGCCCGGCATCGCCCGGACGATCCGCGCCGCAGGCCAGTCTGCCGACAGCCGGTCAAGGCCGACCCCGGCCATGAACGACAGGACAAGGCCCGAAAAGTCGCGCGGCACCGCCATCGTATAGTCCTCGGGCCGCACCGACAGCACGATCACCCCGGCGCTGGCCGCCAGCCCGGACAGCCCGTCGGCCCAGACCACACCGGGCCAGGAAGCGAAATCGGCGGTTGGCCCGCGGCGGTTGGCCAGCGCCAGCCGCGCCGCAGGCCAGCCGCCCCGCAACAGGTTCCGCGCCAGCGCACCGCCCAGCCAGCCGGTGGCGCCCAGTATGCCGACGATGGGTTGGTCGTTCATGCGGCGTGTCCTTGTCAGGGGGCCAGCGCAGGATTTCGCGCCGGTCCGTCCCCGTCAAGCGGCCCGAGATGCTCGGCTATCCGGTGGGCAGCGGTCCTTGGCCACATGGCTGCGGGTGCCGACTCGCGCCGGCCCGTCGGTTGCAGGTCGGCCGGACGGACCCCTCTGACCTGCCACAAAGGGAGATTTGCCAGCGCAGAAAGCGGTCGTTGTCGCGCCGCCGGCGGATGCGCGGCGCACGCGACCCCGGCTTGCACCGTATGGCTGAGCCAAGGGAAGGATACGGCCTGCGCAAGCCTTCGGACCGGTCGCAGACGCGCTGGCTCAGCAACCTGCTTGCGCGACCGGGGCGGAACCGGCTATGACACCCCCTGCGGACCCATGTGCCGCAGCCCTGAACCAAGGAGGCGTGCAATGGATATTGTCATCACCCTCCGGGCCGCCGTCTGAACCCAGACCGCCGCCCGAGTCCGAAGCCGGCCGCGACTGCGGCCCTGATTCCTTCGTTCACGGGATATTCCAGAATTGACCGAACCCACACTGGCCAGCCTTGGCTGGTCCGACCATTTTGCCCGTCAGGTTGACCTTCAGGCCGGCCCTGACGGCACCCCGGCGCGCGTCACCGCCGTGCAGCGCGATCGCCTGTCCGTACTGGGCGCCGGGGGCGCCCGCAGCCTGACCGTCCACGGCTCGACCGGCGGCTTTGCCGTCGGCGACTGGCTGCTGCACGACGGCCATGCCGTCCTCCGCCGCCTGGCGCCGCGGACCGAGATCGCGCGCCGCATCGCCGGCACCACCAGCGACCGGCAGCTGATCGCCGCCAATGTCGACACGCTGGGCATCGTCACCTCGTGCAATGCCGATTTCAACGTGGCGCGGCTGGAACGCTATCTGGCGGTGGCGCTGGCCGCCGGTTGCCTCCCGCTGGTGATCCTGACCAAGGCCGATCTCTGTGCCGACCCGTCGCCCTGGCTGCGGCAGGCGCAGCGGCTGTCGCCGCTGGTCACGGCCATCGCGCTGAACGCGATGGATCCCGACGATGCCGCCCGCCTGACCCCCTGGGCCGGGCCGGGGCAGACGCTGGCGCTGGTCGGATCCTCGGGCGTCGGCAAGACCACCCTGCGCAACGCGCTGACCGGCGAGGCCGCGCTGACCCAGGGCATCCGCGAGGATGACGCCCGCGGCCGCCACACAACCACCTTCCGCGCGCTGGTGCCGACGATTGCGGGCGGTTGCCTGATCGACACGCCGGGCATGCGCGAACTGCGCCTCACCGAGGCGGCCGAGGGGATCGAGGCCGCCTTTGACGACATCGCCACGCTGGCGCAGGGCTGCCGGTTCCACGATTGCGCCCATGACAGCGAACCGGGTTGCGCGGTGCAGGCGGCGATTGCCGAGGGCCGGCTTGATCCGGCGCGGCTGACGCGCCTGCGCAAGCTGGAACGCGAGGACCGCCACCAGACCGAGGCGCTGCACGAACGCCACGCCCGCTTTCGCGCCTTTGCCCGGCGGACGGCGCATGGCCGGGCACGGTCGGCGGCGAAACGGCATATCCCCGACGACGCCGGATAAGGTGGACCATGGCGCCGCCCGGCCCTAGGGTCGGGCGGTGCGAATCCCGAGGCGATGATGACCGAACCCGACCGCCCCTATCAGGTGCTGGCCCGCAAATACCGGCCCGAGACCTTTGCCGATCTTGTCGGGCAAGAGGCGATGGTGCGCACGCTCAAGAACGCCTTTGCGGCGGGGCGGATCGCGCAGGCCTTCATCATGACCGGCATCCGCGGCACGGGGAAAACCACCACCGCCCGGATCATCGCCAAGGGGCTGAACTGCATCGGCGCCGATGGCAGCGGCGGCCCGACGACCGACCCCTGCGGGGTCTGCGAACATTGCACCGCGATCATGGAAGGCCGCCATGTCGACGTGATGGAGATGGACGCCGCCAGCCGCACCGGCGTCAATGACATCCGCGACATCATCGAAAGCGTGCATTACCGGGCGGCCAGCGCCCGCTACAAGGTCTATATCATCGACGAAGTGCACATGCTGTCGACGAATGCCTTCAACGCGCTGCTCAAGACGCTGGAAGAACCGCCGCCGCATGTGAAATTCATCTTCGCCACCACCGAAATCCGCAAGGTGCCGGTGACGGTGCTGTCGCGGTGCCAGCGCTTTGACCTTCGCCGGATCGAACCCGAGGTGATGATGGCCCTCTTGCGCCGCATCGCCGATGCCGAGGGAGCAGCCATCGCCGACGATGCGCTGGCGCTGATCACCCGCGCGGCGGAAGGGTCGGCGCGCGATGCGACCTCGCTTCTCGATCAGGCGATCTCGCATGGCGCGGGTGAGACCGGCGCGGCCGAGGTGCGGGCCATGCTGGGGCTGGCCGACCGCGGCCGCGTCCTTGACCTGTTCGACATGATCCTGCGCGGCGAGGCGGCGGCGGCGCTGACCGAACTCGGGCAGCAATATGCCGAGGGCGCCGATCCGATGGCGGTGCTGCGCGATCTGGCCGAGGTGGCGCACTGGATCAGCGTCATCAAGATCACCCCCGATGCCGCCGACGACCCGACCGTCGCCCCCGACGAACGCGACCGCGGCCGCACCATGGCAGCGGCGCTGCCGATGCGGGTGCTGGCGCGGTTCTGGCAGATGCTGCTCAAGGCGCTTGAGGAAGTGGCGCTGGCGCCCAATGCGATGATGGCGGCCGAGATGGCGGTGATCCGGCTGACCCATGTCGCCGACCTGCCGGGGCCCGAGGAAATCCTGCGGCAGTTGCAGGCGGGTGGGGCGGCGCCTGGTGGGCATGGCCGTGCGCCCCGGACGGCGCCTGCGGCGCCGGGCGGGGCGATGGGCCATGCCGTGGCGGCGGCGCCCGCGGGCGCGGGCAGTGCCGCCACGGCGCCGGCGCTGTCGCCACAGGCGCTCGCCCGCTATCTTCGCTTCGAGGATGTGGTCGAACTGGTCCGCGCCAGCCGCGACATGCAGCTTCTGGTCGAGATCGAGGATCACCTGCGCCTTGTCCGCTACCAGCCCGGCCGGATCGAATTCGAACCGGGCCCAGCGGCGGCGCGCGATCTGGCGCAGCGGCTGGGGCAACGGCTGCAGGCCTGGACCGGGGCGCGCTGGGCGGTCAGCGTCGTCGCCTCGGGCGGCCAGCCGACGATTTCCGAAACCCGCGGCGCTGCCGATTCCGCGCTGCGGGCGCGGGCGGCCGGGCTGCCGCTGGTGCAGGCGGTGCTGGCGCAATTCCCCGGCGCCCGCATTGCCGCGATCCGCCCGCCGGCCGCAGCACCCGCCGCCGGCGCCCTGCCGGCGGTCACCGAAACCGACGACCTGCCCGAGGACTGGGATCCGTTCGAGGAAGAGTGAGGGGCCGCCGGTAGGGTGGGCGATCGCCCACCGCGGCACGCGACAGGCGTCGTTCGGAAAACGCGCGGCCTCTCCGCGCCGGCGGCTGGTTTCCGGTAGGGTGGGCAACCGCCCACCGCGGCGAAACGGTGGGCGGTTGCCCACCCTACCGCGCATCACCGCGATCCCGGCGGCGCGACCTAACCCCGCAGGCGGCTGATTTCCGGCGTCAGGAAGCGGACATTGCGCGCGACCCCCGCCCAGGTCACCCCGGTGACCGCATCGCCGCCGATCAGCGCCGTGGCATCGGCGTCGATCGGCGCGGCGTCGCACCAGTCGAAGGCGACCGGCACCGCGACCAGCCACAATCCGCGGTCGCCGTCGTGGATGTAATGCGTCACCGCCTGCTCGGGCGCCGCGCCGCGCGCGGCGGGTTCCAGCGCAAATCCGATCCCGGCCGTGCCGTCGCCGGCGGCAAAACGCACCACGCCGTCTTCGGCGGTGATCTGCGCCGCGCCGCTGTGGATCACGGTTTCGGCCAGCGGCGCCGCCACCGGGCTGTGCCAGCCGCCGACGACATAGCGCGCCGCCGCGCCCGAGGCCGAGACATGGCCCTGCACGTCCAGCCAGACATAGCCGAAGGTCACCGGCGCCAGCCCGGCCAGCCGATAGGCGGCGATGCCGCCGCTGGCGCCGGGCAGGGGCCGCAGCGCCGCGGGCAACAGCCCGCGTGCGGCATCACCGGCAAAGGCCAGACCGATCTCGTAGATCTCGCCGCCCCGGGCGACATGGCTGGGCGAAGCCTCTACCATCGGCGCGACATGGCCGATCAGCCCCGCCATCACCGAAATCGCCGCCTTTGCCTGTGCCATGGCGCGACCCTTGATCCCCGCTGCTTGCCGTTCCCGGATTCTATCCCGCCATGCTGCTGTGCAGCAAGCTGCCTTTCCGACTAGTCTCCCGCCCGGAGCGACTTGTGAGGCCCCACCGGCGCGCCTATCTTGGGCGCAACGGCAGGTGGCAGGGAACGGGCGATGCTGAAGGGTCTGGGCGGATTGGGCGGGCTTGGCGACATGGCCAAGATGATGAAGGCCGCGCAGGAAATGCAGTCGCGGATGGAACGGGTGCAGGACGACCTCTGCCGCATCCGGGTCGAGGGGCGCTCGGGCGCCGGCCTTGTCACCGCCACCGCGACGGCCAAGGGCGAACTGGTCGGCCTGTCGATCGACCCGTCGATCTTCAACCCTTCCGAAAAGGAAGTGGTCGAGGATCTGATCCTGGCCGCGATCAAGGACGCGCAGATGAAGGCAAGCGACCGCGCCGCGCAGGAAATGGCCCGGATCACCGAAGGTCTGGGCCTGCCCGAAGGCATGAAACTGCCGTTCTGACATGGCCGAGGCCCCGCACGAGATCGAGGCGCTGATCGACCTGATGGCGCGGCTGCCCGGCCTTGGGCCGCGGTCGGCGCGCCGTGCGGTGCTGCACCTGATCCGCAAGCGCGGGCAGCTTCTGCTGCCGCTCGCCGAGGCGATGGCGGCGGTCGGCGCCAGGGTCCGCGACTGTGTGTCCTGCGGCAATCCCGCCACCTCGGATCTCTGCCCGATCTGCGCCGACGACCGCCGCCGCAATGGCCAGGTCTGCGTCGTGGCCGATGTCTCGGGCCTGTGGGCCATGGAACGGACCGCGGCCTTCAAGGGCCGCTATCATGTGCTGGGCGGACTTCTGTCGGCGCTCGATGCCGTCGGGCCCGAGGATCTGGGCATTCCCCGCCTGACCGCCCGCATCGCCGGCGAAGCGGTGACCGAGGTCATCCTCGCGCTGCCCGCCACGCTCGACGGGCAGACGACGGCGCATTACATCGCCGACCGGATGGAGGGGGCGGGCGTCACCGTCACCTCGCTGGCGCAGGGCGTGCCGGTGGGCGGCGACCTGGATTACCTCGACGAAGGCACGATCAGCGCCGCCCTGCGGGCACGGCGCGGGGTCTGACGGCCTAGCCCGCCGTCCCCTCGCCAAAGGCCGCCGCCATCAGCGCGCGGGTATAGGCGCTTTGCGGCGCCTCGAACACCGCCTGCGTCTCGCCCTGTTCGACGATGTCGCCGTCCTTCATCACCACGATGCGGTGCGACAGCGCCCGCACCACCCGCAAATCGTGGCTGATGAACAGGAAGGCGATGCCATGCCGTTCCTGCAGGCTGCGCAACAGCTCGACGATCTGCACCTGCACCGTGGCATCCAGCGCCGATGTCGGCTCGTCCAGCACGATCAGCTTGGGCTTGAGGATCAGGGCCCGGGCGATGGCGATGCGTTGGCGCTGGCCGCCGGAAAATTCGTGCGGATAGCGGTGCATCATCGCCGGATCAAGCCCGACCTCGGCCATGATCCCGGCCACCATTTCGCGCCGGTTGCGGCCGGGATCGACGCCATGGACGCCCAGCCCTTCGGCGATGATCTGTTCGGCATTCATCCGCGGCGAGAGGGAGCCATAGGGATCCTGGAACACGATCTGCATGTCGCGCCGCAAGGCCCGCAGATCCAGATGTCCGGACGGCGCCGAGCCGGCCAGCGGATTGGCCGGTTCGGCCCCGCCGCTGGTGCGGGCGGCAAGCACCGCCGGATCGGGCAGCGATTGCGAGATGTCGCGGCCAAGGAAGACGATGCGCCCGTTCGAGGGGGTAAGCCGGGTGATGGCCAGCGCCAGCGTGGTCTTGCCCGAACCGCTTTCGCCGACGATGCCCAAGGTCTCGCCGGCGCGGACCGAGACCGAGGCGGCGTTGACCGCGCGGACATAGCCGACCGTCTGCCGCAGTAGGCCACGGCGGATCGGGAACCAGACGCGCAGCCCTTCGGTGCGCAGCACCTCGGGCGCGTCGGCGGGCACCGGCGCCGGGCTGCCGGTCGATTCCGCGGCCAGCAGCATCTGTGTATAGGGGTGCTGCGGATCGCCGAAAATCTGCGCCGTCGGCCCCTGTTCGACGATTTCGCCATGCTGCATGACACAGGTGCGGTCGGCGATGCGGCGGACGATGCCCAGGTCATGGGTGATGAACAGCATCGACAGGCCGGTGCGGCGTTTCAGATCGGCCAACAGGTCAAGGATCTGCGCCTGAATGGTCACATCAAGCGCGGTCGTCGGCTCGTCGGCGATCAGCAGGTCGGGGTTGTTGGCCAGCGCCATCGCGATCATCACCCGCTGCCGCTGGCCGCCGGACAGTTCATGCGGATAGGCACCCAGCCGGTCGCGCGCATTGCGGATGCCGACCCGGTCAAGCAGTTCGACGATGCGCTCGGTCACTGCCGGTCCGCGCAGGCCCTGATGCAGCTCGATCGATTCGCGCAACTGCTTTTCCAGCGTGTGCAACGGGTTGAGCGAGGTCATCGGCTCTTGGAAGATGAAGCTGATGTCATTGCCGCGCACCCGCCGCAGGTCTTGCGGCGGCGCGGTCAGCAGGTTGCGCTTGCCATAGGTAACGCTGCCGGTCACTTCGGCGCTTTCCGGCAGAAGGCGCACCGTCGACAGCGCCGTCACCGACTTGCCCGAGCCGCTTTCGCCGACTAGCGCCACGGTTTCGCCGGTGCCGACGCTGAAACTGACGCCACGCACCGCGTGGATGATCGCCCCGTCCTGCCGAAAGCGGATGTTCAGGTCGTCGACCCGCAGCACGTCGCTCATGCAAAGGTCTTTCGCGGGTCGAAGGCATCGCGCACGCCCTCGAAGATGAAGACAAGCAGTGCCAGCATGAAGGCAAAGACGAAGAAGGCGGTAAAGCCCAGCCACGGCGCCTGCAGGTTCTGCTTGGCCTGCAGGCTGAGTTCGCCCAGCGACGGCGCCGAAGAGGGCAGGCCGTAGCCTAGGAAATCTAGCCCGGCCAGCGCGCCGATGGCGCCGGTGAACAGGAACGGCAGCATCGTTACCGTCGCCACCATGGCGTTGGGCAGCATGTGGCGGAACATGATGGTGCGGTTCGACACGCCCAATGCGCGGGCGGCGCGGATATATTCGAAATTCCGCGCCCGCAGGAATTCGGCGCGGACGACGCCGACCAATGCGGTCCATCCGAACAGGATCGACAAGATGATAAGCAGCGTCAGGCTGCGCCCCAATGCCGCAAAGACGATGATGATGACATACAGGCTGGGCGTGCTGTTCCAGATTTCGATCAGCCGCTGAAAGACCAGATCGACCCAGCCGCCGAAATAACCCTGCACCGCCCCGGCAATGATCCCCATGACCGAGGAAAATGCCGTCACCACAATGGCAAACAGGATCGACAGGCGGAACCCGTAGATCACCCGCGCCGCGACGTCGCGTTTGGTGTCGTCGGTGCCCAGCCAGTTCGTCGCATCGGGGGGCGAGGGCGCGACGCCGCGAATGTCGACAATGGTGGTATAATGGAACGGGATCAGCGGCCAGATCATCCAGCCCTTGACAAAATCGGGATCGTCGATGCTGCCGGCATCGGCCGCGGCGATCATTCCCTGCGGATCGTCAAAGCAGGACACCAGCCCGCCGGTGACGATCAGGCATTGCACCTCGATATCCTTGTATTCGGCCTGACTTGGAAAATCGCCGCCGAAATCGCGTTCCGAGTAGAACTGGAAGATCGGCATCCGCCATTCGCCGCGGTAGTTGACCAGGATCGGCTTGTCGTTGGCGATGAACTCGGCAAAAAGCGACAGGACAAAGACCACGCCGAAAATCACCAGAGACCACAGGGCGCGCCGGTTGCGGCTGAAATTGCGCCAGCGGCGCTGGTTCAGTGGCGACAGCCACGATTTGCGGGGGGCAACGGGTTCGGTCATCAGCCGCGGCTTTCAAAGTCGATGCGCGGATCGATCAGCACATAGGTGATGTCCGAAATCAGCCCGATCAGCAATCCCATCAGCGAGAATGCGTAAAGCGTGCCGAATACCACCGGGTAATCGCGCGATACCGCCGCCTCGAATCCCAGCCGGCCAAGGCCGTCAAGGCTGAACAGCGTCTCGATGATGACCGAGCCGCCAAAGAAGATGCCGATGAACAGCGCCGGAAAGCTGGAAATCACCAGAAGCATCGCATTGCGGAACACATGACCATAAAGCACGCGGCTTTCGGTTAGTCCCTTGGCGCGCGCCGTGGTCACATATTGCTTTTTCAGCTCGTCAAGGAAACTGTTCTTGGTCAGCAGTGTCAGCGTGGCAAAGCCCGAAATGGTCGAGGCGATGGTGGGCAGCGCGATATGCCAGAGGTAATCGGGAACCACCTTTGTCACGCAGGTCTCGAGCGAGAATTGCACGGCGCCGGGCCAGCACATTGCACCTGAAAGCTCGGGTGACAGCAGGCCGCGCAAGGGAAAGACCTTCCAGTAACTGCCGCCGGAAAACAGCACGATCAGCAGCACCGCAAAAAGGAATCCCGGAATCGAATAGGCGACGATGATGACGCCCGATGTCCAGGTGTCGAACCGCGATCCGTCACGCACCGCCTTGGCAATGCCCAAGGGGATCGAGACGACATAGGCGATCAGCGTCGACCACAGGCCAAGGGTGATCGACACCGGCATCTTTTCCAGCACCAGATCGACGACCGAGATCGAGCGGAACCAGCTTTCGCCGAAATCGAACAGGATGTAGTTCCCCATCATGTTGAGGAACCGCTCGAGCGGCGGCTTGTCGAAACCGAATTCCCTCTCGAGTTCGGCGATGAATTCGGGGGGCAGGCCGCGGGCGCCGACATATTCGCTGTTCAGCGTCGGGCCGCCGGCGGAAATCGAATCGCCGCCGCCGCCGGCAATATCGCCGCCGCCGCCGGAAATGGTCTGGAACACATCGCCCGACCCGTCCATCTCGGCGATGATCTGTTCGATCGGGCCGCCGGGGACGAATTGGGTCAGGGTGAAATTGACGATCATGATCCCGAGCAATGTCGGGATCATCAGCAGCAATCGCCGCAGGATATACGCGCCCATCGGATTAGTCCGGCGTCAGCGGATCGCCCCCGCGGCACGAAGCGCGTCGGCCTCGGCGGTATCGGCCCACCAGAAGTCGATTTCCCCGGTGGCATAGGGCGGCATTTCTGCGGGATGGTGCAGATAGGTGTAATAGGCGACGGTATCGACCGGCTTGAACCATTGCGGCACCCAGAACCGCATGGACCGCAGGACGCGGTCCAATGCCTTGGTTGCCGTCACCATTTCGTCCAGTTCCTGCGCGTCGATGACCAATGGCAGCAGCCGGTCCACCGCATCCGACCGCAGGCGCATCAGATTGCGCGAACTGTCATCGGCGGTAGAGGAATCGAACCATTGCTTCAGCCCCGACCCGGGTTCAAGCGACATGGCAAATCCATGATTGGTCATGTCATAATCGCCCGAACGTTCGCGTTCGACATATTGCGCCATGTCGACGCGGTCGAGCGTCGCCTCGACCCCGATCAGCGCGAGGTTTTCGATATAGGGATTCACGATCCTGTCGAATGCCGGCGAATATTCCAGCATGTCGAGCGTCAGGCGCTGGCCGTCCTTGACGCGAATGCCGTCCGGTCCGGTGGTCCAGCCGGCCTCGTCCAGAAGCGCATTCGCCTCGCGGATCATCGCGCGCGGCGGCTGGTTTTCGCCGGCCTCGTTGACCGGGGCCCTGACCGCTTCGTCGGTCAGGATGGATGCGGGGAGAAGGCCTTCGTCGACCAGCGGCTGCAGGATGGCGATTTCGCCTTCGCCGGGCGTGCCCGTTGCCGCCAGTTCCGAGTTTTCCCAGAACGAATTGACCCGGCTGTAAAGGCCATAGAAAAGCGTGTCGTTCGACCATTCGAAATTGAACATCAGGCCAATGGCCTGCCGCACCCGCGGATCCTGCCATTGCGGCCGGTCGAGATTGAAGATGAAGCTTTGCGCCGTGGCCAGGCTGTCGTCGGCGATTTCCTCTTTCACCGCCTGCCCATTGTTGAGCGCCGGGAAGTCATAGCCGGTGGCCCAGGACAGCGAGGAATTTTCGCGCCGGAAAGTATATTCGCCGGATTTGAACCCTTCCATCGCCGCAAGGCTGTCGGCGAAATATTCCACCCGGATGCGGTCGAAATTGTAGCGGCCGACATTGAACGGCTGATCGGCGCCCCACCAGTCGGGATCGCGCGCGACGATGATCTGCCTTCCGATGTCCGAGCTTTCCAGGACATAGGGCCCGGTGCCAAGGAACGGCGCATTCTGGCTTTCGTCCAGCCGGATCGAATTTTCCTCGAACCAGGATTTGGAGAATACCGGAGTGCCGCCGGCAAAGCCGACGCGGTCGCGCACCGGCGCCTCGTCGGTGAAGGTGAACTTGATCTGGTAGGGGCCCAGAACCTCGACCGATTCGATATAGGTCTGCACCACCTCGCGGTATTCGGCGATGCCCTGTTCCAGGAACAGGTTGAAGGAAAAGGCCACGTCATCGGCGGTCATCGGCCGCCCGTCAGAGAATGTCACGTCGTCGCGCAGGTTGAAGATCACCCAATTGCGGCTTTCGGGATATTCCAGCGTGGTGCAGAGATAGCAATAGGCGCCATAGGCGTCGTCGGCGGTGCCGGACAGGATGCTTTCGTAATAGATGTCGTTCAGCGCCGCCGGAACGCCTTCGCGGGCGTAATTGTTGAAACTGTCAAATCCGCCTTCGGACCAGATCGAAATCTCGCCACCCTTGGGCGCGTCCGGATTGACATAGTTCAGATGGGCGAAATCGGCGGGATAGACCAGATCGCCGAAATTGGTGTAGCCGTGGCTGGTGATGACGGCCTCGGCATCCTGGGCTTGGGCGGCGGCGGCGGCGGCGAGCAAGGCCCCGGTGCCCAGCGCGCCGGCGGCAAGCCAGACCTGCCAGAGCGGCAGCCCGGTGTCGCGGGCGATTGCACGGGCCGTGGGCATGCGGGGCTCGGGGCGGCGGAGTCGGGTCATGGAAATCTCCTGTCGGGCCTGCGGCGTTGTCGCCTGCTGCGCTTGCGCAGAGGGTATGTGTCGCCCGGCCGGATTATCAAGACGAGATTGCGTGAGTCGCGGGGCTTTCGCGGCACTGGGTGCGGAAATCCGCGACGAAAAAGGGCCGCGCCTTGCGGCACGGCCCCTGTCCTGTCGTATCCGGCAACGGGTCAGCCCGCTTGCGTGGCCAGCCAGGCGATCAGGTTCACCCGGTCCTCTTCGCTGCGGATGCCGTTGAAGTTCATCGCCGTGTTCGGGTCGTAGGTCTTGGGCGAGGCGAGGAAATGGAACAGTTCCTCGGGCGTCCAGGCGGCGTTCAGACCGGCGAAACCGTCGGAAAAGGCAAAGTCCGGCGCGGTGCCCGGTGCGCGGCCGACGACGCCATGCAGCGACGGGCCGGTCTTGTTTTCGCCGGCGGCCACCGAGTGGCAGGCGGCGCAGGGGCGGAATTCGGCTTCGCCCGCAGCGGCATCGGCGGCGGCCCAGAGTTCCTCGAACGGGGGGCCTTCCTCGACTTCGGCGGCGCCGCCATCGGTTTCGGCGACGGCGATCACATAGGATTGCTCATGTTCGCCGTGACCTTCGCCACCGCCATAGATCGATTCGGCCGCCCAGCTGCCAAGAAGAAAGACCAAGAGCGAGCCGCAAAGGCCGGCGCCAATCTTGGTAAGGGTCATAGTGTCGAACATGTCGCGTGCCGTTCCCTTCGCCTGATTGCGCCCATGTATCCGCTTCACCCCCCTCTGTGCAAGGTGTAGGTGCGCGGCGAAACGCGCCAGGGGCGCGTCCTGTTGCAGGGGGGATCGCATGGCCGGACATCAGGGCCGCATCGCATTCCAGGGCGAACCCGGCGCCTATGGCCATCAGGCCTGCGCCGATGCCCGGCCGGGGATGGAGGCGCTGCCCTGCGCCACCTTTGAAGAGGTCTTTGCCGCCGTGCGCGACGGCCGCGCCGATCTGGGCATGATCGCGGTGGAGAATTCCACCTATGGCCGCGTCGCCGATGTGCACCAGCTCTTGCCCGAAAGCGGGCTGCATGTGGTGGACGAGGCGTTCGTCCGCGTCCACATCAACCTTCTGGCGGTGCGCGGTGCCACGCTGTCGGACATCCGCCGGGTGCGGGCGATGGATGTGCTGCTGGGGCAGGCGCGCGGGTTCCTGTCCGAACACGGGTTCGAGACGCTGAAATGGTCGGACAATGCCGCCGGTGCGCGCGAGGTTGCGGCCCTGGGCGACAAGGCCGAGGCGGCAATGGCCTCGGAAATCGCCGGCGAGATCTATGGCCTTGACCTGCTGGCCCGCCATATCGAGGACAGCGACCGCAACACCACCCGCTTCCTGATCATGGCGCGCGAGGCGGATTATTCCCGCCGCGGCGATCTGGGCATGATCACCAGTTTCGTCTTTCGCGTCAGGAACATCCCGGCCGCGCTTTACAAGGCGATGGGCGGCTTTGCCACCAACGGCGTCAACATGACCAAGCTGGAAAGCTACATGGTTGGCGGCCAGTTCACCGCGACGCAGTTCTATGCCGAGGTCGAGGGCCACCCCGAGGATCGCGGCCTCAAGCTCGCGCTTGAGGAATTGGCCTACTTCACCGACATGGTGCGGATCATGGGCGTCTATCCGCAGGTGCGCCGCCGCCATGTAGAGTGACGGCGGCGCGGGGACTTATGCCTCGCGGATCGCCGCTTCGATGATGTCGAGAGCCTCGGCAAAGACCGAATCCTGTACCGTCAGCGGCGACAGGAAGCGGATGACATTGCCGTAGACGCCGCAGGTCAGCAGGATCAGCCCGCGCTTTTCCGCGTTCAGCCGCACGCGGGTGGTGAAATCGGCATCGGGCGCGGCGCCATCGGCGGTGTTGAACTCGACGGCGACCATCATGCCCGGCCCGCGGATGTCGGTGATCTGCGGCACATCGGCCCGCAGAGACTCAAGCCGCTGCCGCAGGCGCGAGCCAAGGGCATTGGCGCGGTCGCACAGGCCTTCGTCCGCGATCACGTCCAGCACGGCATGGGCCGCGGCCACGGCCAGGGGATTGCCGGCATAGGTGCCGCCAAGGCCGCCGGGGTTGGCGGCATCCATGATCTCCGCCCGGCCGGTGACCGCGGCGATGGGCACGCCGCCGCCCAGCCCCTTGGCCATCGTCGTCAGGTCCGCGGCGACGCCGTGGGTTTCCATCGCGAACATCGCGCCGGTGCGGGCAAAGCCGGTCTGCACCTCGTCCGCGATCATGACGATGCCGTGTTCGTCGCACAAGGCGCGGATCGCCCGCATCAGTTCGGTCGGCGCCGGATAGAAGCCGCCTTCGCCCTGGATCGGCTCGATGATGATCGCGGCCACCCGTTTCGGGTCAAGGTCGGCCTTGAACAGGCCCTGGATCGCCGCCATCGACGCCTCGACCGAGCCGCCGTGCAGCGCGATCGGGAAGGGGACGTGGAACACATCGGGCATCATCGCCCCGAACCCGGCCTTGTAGGGCTGGACCTTGCCGGTCAGCGTCATGCCCATGAAGGTGCGGCCGTGAAAGGCGCCGCCAAAGGCGATGACCGCCGACCGCCCGGTGGCAAAGCGGGCGATCTTCACCGCGTTCTCGACCGCCTCGGCGCCGGTGGTGACAAAGATCGTCCGCTTGTCGAAATCGCCGGGCACAAGGGCGTTCAGCCGCTCGGCCAGGTGGATATAGTTCTCGTAGGGCAGGATCTGGTGGCAGGTATGGGTGAAACCATCAAGCTGCGCCTTGACCGCCTCGATCACGCGGGGGTGGCGGTGGCCGGTGTTGACCACGGCGATCCCGGCGGCAAAGTCGATGTAGCGGCGGCCCTCGACATCCCAGATTTCGGCATTCTCGGCCCGTTCGACATAGATCTGCGTCTGCATCCCCACGCCGCGCGCGATGGCCGTCTTGCGCCGTTCGGCAATCTCTGCGTTCCGCATATCGCACCTCATTCCTGCTTGGCAGGCCCAGAGGTGCCACAAGTCTCGGCGGCTTGCCAGAGCGGGGCGGTCCGCGGGAATTCGGCGAATCACTTCCCCGTTGACGGACGAATCACGAATGCTCTAGATATTGCGGTGACGGCGCTGGGAACTACCGTCTGCTGGCGGTCTGCCCCAAATCTTGTAGGCGCCTGATTTAGCGGGACAGGGGACAGGGCGTTCGCCCGACGACCTGGCCGGACCGATACGACTGCCATGCCGGTTCACCGGTGGCGGGCAAGGCCCGAGCAGGGATCAACAACAACAACGGGGGGCCGCCAGAACGGCCCCCTTTTGTTTGTGGTAGCCTCAGCTCGGATCCCGACCCCAGTCCTCGGCCTGCATCTCGGCCAGTCGGCTGGCGGTGCGTTCGAATTCGAAACTGCCCTCGCCTTCGATATAAAGGCGGTCCGGCGGCGCCGCGGCGGTGCAGTACAGCCGGGTCCGCGCCTCGTACAGCGCGTCGATCAGGGTGACAAAGCGGCGCGCCTGATTGAAATTGTCGGCCGAAAGCCGCGGAATGTCCTCGACGATCAGCACCCGCGCTGCCTGCGCCAGCGCCAGATAATCCGCCGGCCCGAGCGGCTGGTCGCACAGTTCATAGAAACTCGCCCGCGCCACGCCGTTCTCGAATTCCGGGATCCGCACCTGCCGGCCGGTGACGGTCATGGTCAGCGGATGGGTCTGGCCATGGGTCAGATCCTGCCACAGCGCCTGCACCGCGGCGCGGGCGGTGGCATCGGCGGGGGTGAAATAGCGCGGCGTCGCCACCAGCCGGCCCTGCCGGTGGTCGGTGGCGCTGGCAAGTTCCACCACTTCCATCCGCTGGCCGATCAGCGCGATGAAGGGCAGGAACAGGGCGCGGTTCAGCCCGTCCTTGTACAGCGCGTCGGGCGGCCGGTTCGACGTGGTCAGCACCGTCACCCCGCGCGCGAACAGCCGTTCGAACAGCCGCCCGACGATCATCGCATCGGTGATGTCGGTGATCTGCATCTCGTCAAAGGCCAAGAGCCGCAGCCGGTCGGCGATGGCATCGGCGACAGGCAGCAGGGCGTCGTCGGTGCCGCGCTTGCGCGCTTCGGCCAGACCGCCATGGACCGACTGCATGAATTCGTGGAAATGCCGCCGTTCCGTGGCGACAGGCGATGCGGCGACGGCAAGGTCCATCAGCATCGACTTGCCGCGCCCGACCCCGCCCCACAGGTACAGGCCGCGCACCGGATCGGCCTTGCGGAACAGGCCGCGCCGGGTGGGGGCGGCAAGTTCGGTGATGATGCGGTCCAGCGCCGGCAGCACCTGTTCTTGCGCCGGATCCGGGGTCAGGCGGCCTTCGGCAGCGCGCAGGCGGTAGAGGTCTGAGACGGGGCTGGCCATGGCGGGCCCGTCCTAGCGGGCGGCGCCGGATTTGGGAAGGCCGCATGCGATGGCATACCGTCGGGGCCGGGTGCTGGCCGCCAGTGCGACGTCAGGGGCAGGTGCCGCGCAGGCGGATATAGCCGCCATAGACCCAGCCCGCCGGCTGTGGCGCGCCCCAGAGCGGCGCGAGGCAGGTGCCCTCGCTGCATTGCACCCGATACCAGTTGCCGTGCCGTTCAAAGACGGCGATGCGGTCGCCCAGATACAGCTCTCCCAACTGCGCCTGATTGGCGCCCGGTGCGGCGCGCACCGCAAGATAGGCGGTGCCGCGGCTGTGGTCATATTGGGTGATCGGCCGCAGATCGACGACATGGCCGGTGCAAACCTGCGCAACGGCGGCCAACGGCAGCATGGCCAGCGCGATGACGCACAGAATGCCCCGCATGATCCCTCCGCCTGCAACCAAGCGCAGCCTGCGTCGGGCGGGGCGGGCGGTCAAGGCGGGGAAGATCACCTTGTGGGCATCGGGGGGGGCGGAGGTGTCGCGGCATGGCCGAAGGCGGTGGCTACTAGTTTTCAAAATCGTTCAATTGGGTGCCTCAAGAACGCAGAAGGCTGACATTTCTTGCCATTTTTCAACCTGAAAGCTCGCGGCCTGCCGGTCGTGGCAGAGCCAGCGACCGCCGCTGCCCGCAGCGCGTCCCGGACTTTTGGTCGCGGTCTCAGAAAACAGGCAAATGGCCGGTCATGCGTGGCCGTTCAGCGGGCGCCACCGCGCCGAAAAGGCGGCGTGACGGGGCGGGCGGGCATCAAGGCAACTTTACAGAAACTGCGATAGTCAGCGAAAATAGCCCCCAAACCCATCACCTTCTTGCCAATTTCCAACCTTGTCGCCTCAAACCCCCTTCATCAGCCGCAGCGCGTCGTAGATCCCGGCGTGGATGTTGCGCGCCGCGACCGCATCGCCGATCCGCCACAGGGTGAAACCGGGGCCGGGGGTTTCGGGTTGCGGGCGGCTGTCGGCAAGGGCGTCCTCGTCCACCGCGCCGCGGTTCCTGGACAGCGGTTTCAGCGCGAAATAGAGGTCGTCGTTCGGCAGCGTCGCGTGGTTCACCACGATCTGGTCATAGGACGCCTCGCGCGTGCCGTCGATATAGTCGCTGCCGATGGTCGCGACGATCCGGTTGCCGTCGCGCCGCGCCGACAGCAGCCGCCAGGTCACGGTGAACTGCACGCCCCTGGGTTGCAGGCTGCGCATGTAGGGCACCAGGTTCATGCCCATCACCTCGACGGCAAAGCTGCGTTCGGGGGTCATCACCTCGACTTTGGCGCCGGTGGCGGCGATCACCTCGGCCGCCTGCAGCGCGGCATGGTCGCCGGCGTCGTCATAGACCAGCACATCGGTGCCGGGCCGCACGTCGCCCGACAGGATGTCCCAGGCGGACACCACCAGGTCGCCGCCCCGCGCCAGCACTTCGGTATCGGGCAGGCCGCCGGTCGCCACCACCACCACATCGGGGTCGAGGGCGAGGATATCTTCGGCCTCGGCCCAGGTGTTGAAGCGGAAATCGACGTCGCGGGCGGCGCATTGCGCCATGCGCCAGTCGATGATGCCGATCATCTCGGCCCGGCGTTTCGACCGCGCCAGGAGGCGGACCTGCCCGCCGGGTTCGCCCGCGGCCTCGAACACGGTGACATGGTGGCCGCGTTCCGCCGCGACCCGCGCCGCCTCGAGCCCGGCCGGCCCGGCGCCGGCCACCACCACCCGCCGGGGGGCGGGGGCGGGGGCGATGACATGCGGCATCGTCAGCTCGCGCCCGGTGGCGGGGTTGTGGATGCACAAGGCCTCGCCCGCGCCATAGATGCGGTCTAGGCAATAGGTGGCACCGACACAGGGGCGGATGTCATCCTCGCGCCCGGCGATGATCTTTTGCACGATCAGCGGGTCGGCCATATGCGCCCGCGTCATCCCCACCATGTCGAGAAGGCCGTTGGCGACCGCATGGCGCGCGGTCGCCACATCGGGGATTCGGGCGGCGTGAAAGGTCGGCAGGCCGACCTCGGCGCGGAAACGGCCGGCAAAGTCGAGATGCGGCGCATAGGCCATGCCCTGCACCGGGATCACGCCGGTCAGCGCGGCATCGGTGTGGATGCGGCCGCGGATGACATTGGCAAAGTCGATCAGCCCGGCATCGCGGAACCGCCGCGCCACCGCGACCCCATCGTCGGGGGTGATGCCGCCAGGCTCGGCCTCGTCGGCGGTATAGCGGATGCCCAGCAGGAAACCGGGGCCGACACGGCGGCGGCATTCGGTCAGCACGGTTTCCGCAAACCGCAGGCGGTTGTCGAAATCGCCGCCCCAGGGTGGCGGCAGGTCGTTGGTCAGGGGCGACAGGAACTGGTCGAGGAGATGGCCATACATCTCGAACTCCACCCCATCGAGGCCCGCCGCCTGCATCCGTTCGGTGGCATCGGCGTAATCGGCGATGATGCGGTCGATCTCCCAATCCTCGATCAGCTTGGGAAAGGCGCGATGGGCGGGTTCGCGGGCGCGACCGGGGGCGACGACCGGCAGCCAGTCGGCCTTGCCCCAATGGGTGCGGCGGCCAAGGTGGGTCAGCTGGATCATCACCGCGCAGCCGTGGTCGTGGCATTCGTCGGCAAGGGCCTTCATCCAGCCCACTACTTCGTCCTTCCAGGCCAGCACATTGCCGAAGGCGGGCGGAGAAGACCGGCTGACCGCCGCCGACCCCGCCGTCATCACCATCGCCACCCCGGCGCGGGCGCGCGCGGCGTGATAGGCGCGGTAGCGGTCCTTCGGCATCCCGTCCTCGGTATAGGCGGGTTCGTGGGCGGTGGTCATGATCCGGTTCTTCAGCGTCAGGTGACGCAGGGTGTAAGGCTGGAGCAGGGGATCGCGGGTCATCGGCTGTCCTTGCGGCGGGCGTGGCCGGGCCATCCTAGGGCTGCCCTGGCCCGGCGGGCGACAGGAATTGCGTCACGCGGCGGTGCAGGCGCGACAGGGGGCGTCAGCCGCCGGCGCGGGGGCGGCCGGTCAGCGCCAGGACGGCAAGGCCGGCATAAAAGCCCAGCGGCAGGATCACGAAGAACGCATAGCGCCAGTCCCCGGCCGCGATCAGGAAGCCGGGGATCAGCGCAACGCTCCACCCCGCCCACCAGACCAGCGCCCAGCGGCATTGCCGCGCGTTGATCCAGCGGCGGTCGAACAGTCGGCCCCAGATCGGCCAGCTGCCGTGAAACAGCACCATGCCCAGTTGCGACGCCGCCGGATTGCCCCAGGGCGAATTGCCGATGACGAACCATTCCAGCGCCATGCCGGGGACCGCGCCGATCAGGAACCACAGCCACAGCGGCCCGCGCCCGGCCAGCGACAGGATCAGGTGGAACCCGGCCGCGATCAGCGCATAGGGCGCCGAGGCGCCGGTAAAGGCCTGCGGATCCCAGGTCGCGCCGAAACGGTACCAGAATTCCAGCCATTCGGCGAGCACCACCGACACCAGCACCGCGACCACACACCGCATTCCTGAGACCTCGCCGCCACGCTTGTCGGCGCCATCCTCGGCGATGCCGCGCCGCCGCGCGATCACGCTTGCGTGGCCTTCCGCACACGCCTAAGCCACCGCGCATGAGAATTTTGTTCCTCGGCGATGTGATGGGGCGCGCAGGCCGCGCGGCGGTGCAGGCGCGGCTGCCGCAGTTGCGCGCCGACTGGAAGCTCGATTTCGTCGTGATCAATGGCGAGAATGCCTCGGGCGGGATGGGCCTGACACCCGACCACGCACGGCTGTTGCTGGCCGCCGGCGCCGATGCGCTGACGCTGGGCGACCATGCCTTCGACCAGAAGGACATGCTGGGCTTCATCGAATCCGAACCGCGGATCATCCGGCCGCTGAACTATGCCAGGGGCGCCCCCGGCCGCGGAGCCCGGGTGTTCGAGGCGACGCAGGGGCGCAAGGTGCTGCTGGCGCAGGTGCTGGGGCAGGTGTTCATGAAACGACCCTTCGACGATCCGTTTTCCGCCGTTGAACCCGTGCTCAAGGCGCATCCGCCCGGCGGGCTGGTGCAGGCCTCGCTGATCGACATGCATTGCGAGGCGACGTCCGAGAAGATGGCGATGGGCCATTTCTGCGACGGCCGCGCCAGCATCGTCGTCGGCACCCATACCCATGTGCCGACCGCCGATGCGCTGATCCTAAAGGGTGGCACCGCCTATCAGACCGATGCCGGCATGTGCGGCGACTATGATTCCGTCATCGGCATGGACAAGGCCGAACCGATGCGCCGTTTCCTGACCGGCATGGCCAGGGACCGCTTCACACCGGCCGAGGGCGAGGCGACGCTTTCGGGCCTCTATGTCGAGACCGACGACCGCAGCGGGCTGGCCCGGCGTGTGGTGCCGGTGCGGCAGGGCGGACGGCTGGCGGAGCAGACGCCTTGAGCCAGCGGGCCGTGTATTCTTCCAT
Organism: uncultured Rubellimicrobium sp.; assembly: GCA_964540965.1. Classification (GTDB taxonomy): domain Bacteria; phylum Pseudomonadota; class Alphaproteobacteria; order Rhodobacterales; family Rhodobacteraceae; genus JADYZU01. The sequence continues at coordinate 138,650 of CAZIOT010000006.1, forward strand.
CCTCGTGCTGTGCGGGCTGCTCTGGGGACTGGGCCAGCCGGTGGGCAAGATCTCGACCGCCACCGGCTATGGCCAGTTCGGCCTGCTGTTCTGGCAGACGCTGCTGTCGGCCGCATTCCTTTACCCGGTGATGCGGCTGCGCCGCCGCCGTCTGCCGCTGAACCGCGCCACGCTGACCTTCGGCCTTGTGGTCGGCGTGCTGGGCACGGTGGTGCCCGGATCGACCTTCTATATCGCCATGGCGAACCTGCCGGCCGGGGTCATGGCGGTGAATGTCGCCACGGTGCCGCTGATCGCGCTGCCCATCGCGGTGCTGATCGGTCAGGACCGGATCGACGGCACCCGGCTTCTGGGGCTGGCGCTGGGCATGGCGGGGGTGATCCTGATCGCCGCGCCGCGCGGCGCGCTGCCCGAGGGGACGCAGGTCGGCTATATCCTGGTCGCGCTGATCGGGCCGCTGTTCTATGCGCTCGAAGGCAATTTCGTCGCCCGCTACGGCATGGCGGGGATGGACGCGGTGCAGGCGTTCATGATCGCCGCGCTGACGGCCGCGGTGCTGACCCTGCCCCTGGCACTGGCGACCGGCCAGTTCATCGACCCTTTCGTCGTCTGGGGTCCGTCGGAATGGTCGGTGGTCGGATCGGCGGCGATCAATGCCGTGGCCTATTCGTCCTATGTCTGGCTGGCCGCCAATGCCGGGGCGGTCTTTGCGGCGCAATCCTCGTATATCGTCACCGGCGCCGGCATGGTCTGGTCGATGATCATCCTGGGCGAACGGCATTCGCCCTGGCTGTGGGCCGCGCTTGCCGTGATGCTGGCCGGGGTCGCGCTGGTGCAGCCGCGCCGTCCGCGCCGCGTGCAAGAGGTGTCCTGACATGTTCGGCATTGCCATCCCGCCCGACTGGCAGCCCTGGGTTGCCATCGCCGTGATGCTGGGCATGTTCCTGGCCTTCCTGCGCGAACGCTATCCGGTCGAGGTGGTGGCGATCGGCGGTGCAGTGCTTCTGCTGGTGCTGGGCCTGCTGCCTGCGGACGAGGCGATGGACGTGTTCGGCAATTCCGCGCCCTGGACCATTGCCGCGATGTTCGTGCTGGTCGGCGGGCTGGTCCGCACCGGCGGCCTTGACCGGATCAGCGCCCTTGCCGCGCGTCATGTCGCGGACCGGCCGGCGGCGACGCTGGCGGTGCTGATGGTCGGTATCGTCGTGCTGTCGGGGTTCCTCAACAACACGCCCATCGTCGTGGTCATGCTGCCGGTGTTCATCCAGCTGTCCAAGCAGATGAACCTTGCCCCGTCCAAGCTGCTGATTCCGCTGGCCTATGTCACGATCATGGGCGGCACGGTGACGCTTGTCGGCACCTCGACCAACCTTGTCGTCGACGGGGTGGCGCGCGATGCCGGGCTGGCGCCGTTCCACATATTCGAGATCACTCCCGTGGGGGTTCCCGTCGCCATCGCCGGGCTGATCTACCTGGCGATCCTCGGCCCCCGCCTGCTGCCCGACCGCGACAGCATGGCCACGCTCCTGTCCGACCGCAGCAAGGCCAAGTTCTTTACCGAGGCGGTGATTCCGCCGGAATCGAACCTGATCGGCCGCGAGGTCCTCTCGGTGCAATTGTTCAAGCGCGATGGCGTGCGGCTGATCGACGTGATCCGCGGCGACACCTCGCTGCGCCGCCAGCTGGACGGCGTGACGCTCGAGGTCGGCGACCGCGTGGTGCTGCGCACCCAGATGACCGAACTTCTCAGCCTGCAACGCAACAAGGCGCTGAAGCGGGTCGATCAGGTCTCAGCGGTCGAAACCACCACGGTCGAGGTGCTGATCACCCCCGATTGCCGGATGACCGGCCGGCGGCTGGGCGACATGCGGCTGCGCCGCCGCTATGGCGTCTATCCGCTGGCGCTGCACCGTCGCGATCACAACCTTGGCGGGCAGCTGGACGATGTGGTGATCCGCGTCGGCGACACGCTGCTTCTGGAAGGTGCGGCCGAGGACATCCGCCGCCTTGCCGCCGACCAGAACCTGATCGACGTCAGCCACCCGCGCGAACGCGCCTTCCGGCGCGGCCATGCGCCCATCGTTATCGCCGTGCTGGCGGGGGTGATCGGCCTGTCGGCGCTGGAAATCGCGCCGATCGAGATCCTGGCCTTCATCGGGGTCGCCATCGTCCTGCTGACCCGCTGCATCGACAGCGACGAGGCGTTCGGCTTTATCGACGGCCGGCTGATGGCGATGCTGATCGCCATGCTGGCGGTGGGGGCGGCGCTGGACCATTCCGGCGCGGTGGAGCTGATCGTCGGCGGCGTCGCGCCCTTGATGCAGGGCTGGCCGGTGTTCCTGACCCTGTACGCGATCTATGTCATCACCTCGATCCTGACCGAGCTTTTGTCGAACAACGCGGTGGCGGTGGTGGTGACGCCGGTGGCGATCAGCCTCGCGCATCAACTGGGCCTTGATCCGCGGCCGGTGCTGATCCTGGTGATGATGGGCGCCTCGTTCGGCTTTGCGACGCCGATCGGCTATCAATGTAACACCATGGTCTATGGTCCGGGCGGCTATCGCTTCACGGATTTCGTCAAGATCGGCCTGCCGCTGAACTTCCTTCTGGGACTGGTCGCCTGTGCGGCGATCATGCTGATCTATCCGCTTTGACGTCGGCGGGTGCCCGCGCTGCAAGGGGGCCGGGCCACAGGCGGCTTGACCCCGCCTGGACGCCGCCGCAGGCTGGTGCGACCTGTCGGAGGTAAGTGATGCGTCTCTCTGTTGCGATTGCTGCCCTTGCCCTGCTGGCCGCCTGCGATGCCGGCATCGGCACCGGCGGCGCCCTGCCTGTCGCCGCGCGGATCGACGGCAACAACGTGACGCTCGACTTTGCCGGCGGCAGTTGCACCGTCGCGCCCGAGGTGGCGACCGGCCTTGGCGACAGTTTTTCGGTCCGCCTCCCCGCGTCCTGCCCCGGCGTGATCGAGGTCGGCGTCGCCCGGCTGTCCGGGGCCGACCAGCATGTCGTGCGCATTGTGCCCTCGGTTCTGGCGCCCTTGGCCGCCAGCGGACAGGCCGCCGGCCTGTCGGGGATCGAGGTCATGGTGATGGTCGCCGGCGGCGCCCTTGGCGGCTATGTCTGGGCGCCCTGAGGCCGGGGTTGCGGCCTGCGGCGCCAAGGCGCTATAGGGGCCGGGTCACCCGATACCCGGAGAATACCTCATGGCCGGCCATTCCAAATGGGCCAATATCCAGCATCGCAAGGGCAAGCAGGACGCCGCGCGCTCCAAGCTGTTCTCGAAGCTGTCCAAGGAAATCACCGTTGCGGCCAAGATGGGCGATCCGGACCCCGACAACAACGCCCGCCTGCGGCTGGCGGTGAAAGAGGCCAAGGCCAATTCCATGCCCAAGGACGTGATCGACCGCGCGATCAAGAAATCGCAGGCCGGCGAGGGCGACAATTACGAGACCATCCGCTATGAGGGCTATGGCCCGAACGGTGTCGCCGTCATCGTCGAGGCGCTGACCGACAACCGCAACCGCACCGCCTCGAACGTGCGGTCGACCTTCGGCAAGAACGGCGGCAACCTGGGCGAAACCAACTCGGTCGCCTTCATGTTCGACCGCAAGGGCGAGATCATGTATCGGCCCGCCGCCGGCGATGCCGACACGGTGATGATGGCGGCACTCGACGCCGGCGCCGAGGATGTGGAATCCGACGATGACGGCCACTGGATCACCTGCGCCGACAGCGATCTGGGCGAGGTGACGGCGGCGCTGGAAACCGCGCTGGGCGAATCCGAGACGGCGAAACTGGTGTGGAAGGCCAAGACCACCACGCCCGTCGACCTCGACACGCTGGAAAAGCTGATGAAGCTGGTCGAAATCCTTGAGGATGACGACGACGTGCAATCGGTCGTCACCAATTTCGAGGCCTCCGACGAGGTGATGGCGGCCTGGGAAGCGGCGTAAGGCCGCCCCACGGCCCCGACGACAGCCACCGACTGCGCCGCAGGACCGGCATGGGCCGGCCCTGTGGTCAGCAGACCGGGATCGCCACGGGCATCGACACCTCGACCCCGCGCGCCTCGAGCGCCTCGCGCGTTTCCGGATCGACGTCAGAGCCGGACCACGGCAGGGTCACCGCCCTCAGCCGGGGCAGGGTCAGAAGCGGCGACGCGTCTTCGACCACAACGTCGGTCAGGTCCACCACCTCAAGGCGCGGATGGCCGCGCAGGCCGGAAAGATCGGTTGCGTCGATGCCCGGCGCGCTCAGCCGCAGCAAGTTCGGCAGGCTTTGCACCAGATCGAGCGAGGCGAGGTCGGCATAGCCGATGGCCAGTTCCTCAAGCCCGCGCAGGCCGGCAATGGGGCTGTAGTCCGCGACATCAAGATCCTGCACATGCAGCAGGGTCAGCCCCGTAAAGGCGGAAAGCCCCGACAGGTCGGTCACGTCGGTGCTGCCGATATGCAGTTCGCGCAGCCCGGTCAGCGGCGCCAGCACCGACAGGTCGCTGAAATCGGTGTAGGATATCATCAGCACCTCGACCTGGGTCAGGGCGGCAAGCTGGCTGTAGTCGTCCAGCGGCTGGCCATCGAGGTCAAGGATCGTGCAGCCGGTCGCGATGCAGGCATCGACGATCGCCTGTCCGGCGGCTTGCTGCGGCGGCGCCTCTGCCTCTTCGCAGGCGGCAAGTGCAGCCAGGGCCAGGGCGAGCGGGGCGAAAAGCGGGAAATGGCGCATGTCAGGATCCTGTGTGCAATACGACCATGATCCCCCCGCGCCCGGAGTGTCGTCAATGGCGGAATACCCGGTCGGCGATCAGGGCGGCGGCAGTATGGATGGCGACCTGCCCCGGGCCAGCCGTCGCGGCAGATCGCGGGTTTCCCCCGCGCGACCGCAGGGCGGCGGCGTGCAGGTCAGCCGGAAACCCGGTGCCGCGCCCCGGTTGCACGACCGCTGGGGCCGGAAAGACGCCCCGTTGCCTTGGCAAAAACCCGCGAGTCCCCCGCCAATCTCCGTTGGCTTCACCCGGACAACACGTTGCCGGCCATGGCCCTTGCCGCGGCCCGGACCGCGGCGGTCAACGGGGCCAGCGCCCGCGCCGACAGCCGGCTGACCTGCCAGTGCAGCGGCGTCTCGATCCCGCGGGGGGAAAGGGCCACCAGCCGCCCTTCGCGCAAATCCGGGGCCACAAGCGGCAGCGGCGCCATGCCCCAGCCAAGGCCCAGCAGCGCCGCCTGCCGGAACCCCTCGGACGAGGCGAGGCGGTGCGCCGGCAGGTCCACCGCCCGGCCGCATTCCGCCTCTGCCCAGTCGGCCTGCAGCCGGTCGCGGCTGTCATAGCGCAGCGATGGCGCCTGCCGAAGGGCATCGGCGGTCATGCCGGCGGCGAACCAGCGGTCGCGGAACGCCGGGCTGGCCACGGCACGATAGGGCAGGGCGCCCAAAGGCCGGCAGTCGCAGCCCTGCACCGGATCGGCGCGGGCGGTGACGGCGGCGGCGACCGCGCCGCGGCGCAGCCACAGGTCGGAATAATCCTGATCGTCGATCTCGATCTCGAACAGCATGTCCAGCCCGGCAAGCGCCGGCAGGAACCAGGTGGCGAGCGAATCGGCATTGACGGCGATGCGCAGCGTCGGCCGCTCGGCCGGCACCTCGGGCAGATCGGCGGACAGCGCCCGCTCCAGCGCCGCCACATCGTCGGCATGGCGCAACAGCCGTTCGCCCGCCGGCGTCGCCCGCGCCGGCACCCCGCGCTGCACCAGAACCGCCCCGACCCGCTCCTCAAGCCCCCGGACGCGTTGCGACACCGCCGAGGGCGTGACGCCCAGCCGCGCCGCCGCCCCTTCGAACGAGCCCGAGCGGAGGACGGCCGCAAGCGCGGCAAGGGCGCGGTAATCCATCATGGCGAGATTAAGTTCTGCTAATGCAGATGCAGTCAATGAAGTTTTCATTGCGCCGCCTCCGGGTGTACTGGGCGGGTGCCGTCAGAAGGCCATTGCGGAAGGGTCGCGAAAAACCCTGCCGCGCAAAGGGGATGCCATGTTTTCTGCCTATGCCACCGGCTTCGGCCTTGGACTGTCGCTGATCGTCGCCATCGGGGCGCAGAATGCCTTTGTCCTGCGACAGGGGTTGCGGCGGGCGCATGTGCTGCCGGTGGTGCTGACCTGCGCCGTGTCGGATGCGGTGCTGATCGCCGCCGGGGTCGCCGGGTTCGGCGCGCTGACCACGGCGCTGCCCTGGCTGGCGCAGGTGCTGCGCTGGGGCGGGGTGGCGTTCCTGCTGGCCTATGGCGCCCGCGCCTTCCTGTCGGCCTGGCACGGCACCGGCGCGCTCAAGGCCGAGGGTGCGGCCGAAGGGTCGGCGCTTGCCGCAGTGGCGACCTGCCTTGCGCTGACCTGGCTCAACCCGCATGTCTATCTTGATACGGTGGTGCTGATCGGTTCGGTCGCGGCGCGCTGGCCGGGGCAGGCACCGGCCTTTGGCCTTGGTGCGGTCACGGCCTCCTTCGTGTTCTTCTTTTCGCTCGGCTATGGCGCGCGATTGCTGGCGCCGCTGTTCGCGCGGCCGTTGGCGTGGCGCCTGCTCGACACCGGAATCGGCATCGTCATGTGGACCATCGCGGCGCGCCTTGCCTTCCACGGATAGGGGTGCGAAGCGGGGGGTATGATCGCCTCTCGCCCCGTCAACGCCGCAGTCTGGCAGGCCGTGCTGTGGCAGGTCGCTGCCGGCCTGCTGTTCGTGGGCATGCAGGCGGTGGTCAAGCATGTCGGCGCCGCGGTGCCGGCGGCGCAATCGTCGTTCCTGCGCTTTGCGCTGGGCCTGCCCTTTGTCCTGCCCGTCATTCCGGCGATCCTGCGCGCCGGCATCACCGCGCGGCAGGCGCGGCTTCTTGCCTGGCGTGGCGCGGCGCATACCGGGGCGGTCCTCTTGTGGTTCTATGCCATGACCCGGATCCCCCTGGCCGAGGTCACGGCGCTGAACTACCTCAGCCCGGTCTATGTCATGCTGGGCGCGGTGCTGTTTCTGGGCGAAAAGCCGTCCTGGCGGCGGGCGGTGGCGGTGCTCGTGGCGGTGGCGGGCGGGCTGGTCGTGCTGCGTCCCGGCCTGCGCGAGGTCGCGCCCGGCCATCTGGCGATGCTGGGCATGTCGGCCTTCATGGCGGTCGGCTATCTTCTGGCCAAGAAGCTGTCGGCCGAATTGCCCGCCGGCGTCATCGTCGCGCTGCTGTCGGTGACGGTGACCATCGGCCTTGCGCCCTTTGCCGCCGCGGTCTGGGTGCCTGTCGGGGGCTGGGTCGTGCTGTGGTTCTTCGTGTCAGCGGTCTTTGCCACTGCGGCGCATTACTGCATGACCCGCGCCTTTGCCGCCGCACCCCTGACGGTGACGCAGCCCGCGGCCTTTGTGCAGCTTCTGTGGTCGGTCCTGCTGGGCGCCCTGATGTTTGCCGAGCCGGTGGACCCGCTGGTCCTGCTGGGCGGGATCATGATCCTGTCGGCGGTGGTCTGGTCGACGCTGGCCGATTCGCGCGAGCGCCGGCAGGACGCGTCCTAGGCGCGCTGGGCCACCTTTCCGCAGGGGTCGACGATCCGGGCCAGCGCGCTTTCGCGTGTCACCTCGCCGATGATGCGCCCGTCCTCGACCACAGCCACCGGCCAGCCCGAGGCGTTGATCCGCGCCAGCACCTCGCGCACGCCGGTTTCGGCGTCGACGGGGTCGCCTTCGGCCGAGCCGGTCGGCGGGCCCATCGCGTCGCGCGCCGTCAGCACGCCCAAGGGGTTCATCTGGGCGACGAAATCGGCGACATACTGGTTGGCCGGGGTCGTGAATATCTGGCGCGGGGTGCCGCTTTGCACGATGCGCCCGCCCTCCATGATGGCGATGCGGTCGCCGATCTTGAACGCCTCGTCCAGATCGTGGCTGACGAAGATGATGGTGCGGTCGCGCTGCGCCTGCATGTCCAGAAGTTCATCCTGCAGCCGGTCGCGGATCAGCGGATCAAGGGCCGAGAACGGCTCGTCCATCAGCAGGATCGGCGCATCGGTGGCAAAGGCGCGGGCCAGGCCGACACGCTGCTGCATCCCGCCGGACAATTCGCCGACAAGGGCGTCGGCGCGGTCGGCAAGGTTGACCAGCCGCAATTCCTCGTCCACGCGGGCCTCGCGGTCGGCGCGGGACTGGCCGCGCAGTTCAAGGCCAAGGCCGACGTTGTCGCGCACGCTGCGCCAGGGCAGCAGGCCGAATTGCTGGAACACCATGGCCACGGTGTTCTGCCGGATATGGCGCAGCGTCGCCGGATCGGCATGGGTGACCGAGGTCATCTCCTCGCCCGTCCGCACCCGCACCTCGCCGCGGCAGACCGGGTTCAAGCCGTTGACGGCGCGCAGAAGCGTGGATTTCCCCGATCCCGACAGGCCCATGAGCACGAGGATCTCGCCCTCGGCCACCGTCAGGCTGCAATTGTGGACGCCAAGGATCTGCGACGTCTCTTGCTGGATCTGGGCCCGGCTTTGCCCGGCATCCATCAAGGGCAGCGCCTTTTGCGGGGCATCGCCAAAGACGATGTTGACGGCATCGAAGATGACGGCGGTCATTTGCGGGCCACTTTCAGCATGCGGTCAAGGATGATGGCGAGGACGACGATGATGAACCCGGCCTCGAACCCCAGCGCGGTGTTCACCGTGTTCAGCGCCCGCACCACGGTGACGCCAAGGCCGCCGGCCGCGACCAGCCCGGCGATGACCACCATCGACAGCGACAACATGATCGTCTGCGTCAGCCCGGCCATGATCTGCGGATAGGCCGAAGGCAGTTCGACCTTCCACAGGGTCTGCCGCGGGGTGGCGCCGAACGCCTGCGACGCCTCGACCAGCGCAGCGGGGGTCGAGGTGATGCCCAGATGCGTCAGCCGGATCGGCGCCGGCAGGACAAAGACCACGGTGGCGATCAGGCCGGGGACCATGCCAAGCCCGAACAGGCCGATGACCGGGATCAGGTAAACGAATGTCGGCAGCGTCTGCATCAGGTCAAGGACCGGGGCGATGGCCTGATAAAGCCGCGGCCGGTGCGCGGCGGCGATGCCGATGGGCACGCCGATCCCCATGCAGACCACGCAGGACATCAGCACCAGCACCAGAGTTTCGGCCGTCTGTTCCCAATAGCCCTGATCGAGGATGAACAGGAACCCGGCCAGCACCAGGGCCGCCACCTTCCAGTTGCGCTGCAAGGCCCAGGCGGCCAGGACGAACAGCGCGATGATGCCCAGGGCGTGGGTGTGTTCGGACCACCACCAAGGCTCGAACCGGCGGCCCGACAGCCAGTTGGTGCCGGGCGGGCGCAACATCACCGCCAGAAAGAAGTCGACAACCGCTTGCAGCACAGCCGACAGGCCGTCGAAGAAACCCTGCGCGCCGGACTGGATATAGACGAAGGCCTCTTTCGCGGTCTGGCCGACCGGCAGGCTTTCCTCGGTCCGGCCCAGAAGGCGCATCGGCAGCCACTTGACGAACCAGACCACGGCATGGGCCAGCCAGACGGCGAAATCCATCAGCGCCTGCACGCACCAGCCGATGGCGTAAAGCACCGCTTGCAGGGTGTGAAGCAGGGCGGTCCAAAGCGTGGTCATGCGGGCATCCGGCAGGAAAGGGGCCGCCCCGGCAGCGCCGGGACGGGTGTCGGATCAGGCGCGGGCACGGCCCAGACGGCAGGCCCGCGCCGGCATCAGCCGGCCACTGCCGCGGTCACCGCGGCCAGGGCATCGCCGCCGTCGATGGTGGTGACACCGTCCAGCCACGGCCCCAGCACATCGGGATGGGCCGCCAGCCAGGCCTTGGCCGCCTCGCCCGGATCGGTGCCGTCGTTCAGGATCGCGCCCATGATCTCGTTTTCCATGGCAAGGGAAAATTCGAGGTTCTGGAGCAGCTTGCCCGTGTTCGGGCATTCCGCGGCATAGCCGGCGCGGGTGTTGGTCGCGACCTCGGCGCCGCCGAAATTCGGGCCAAAGTAATCGTCGCCGCCCGCCAGATAGGTGATGGCGAAATTGGCGTTCATCGGATGCGGTTCCCAGGCAAGGAAGATGATCGGCGCATCCTGCCCGTCGGCGCGGCCGACCTGCGCCAGCATCCCCTGTTCCGAGCTTTCGACCAGGGTAAAGTCGCTCAGCCCGAACGCATCGCCGGAAATCATGTCAAGGATCAGGCGGTTGCCGTCGTTGCCCGGCTCGATGCCATAGATCTCGCCGTTCAGCGCATCGGCATTGGCGGCAATGTCGTCAAAGCTGTCGATGCCAAGGGCGGCGCCGGCGGCATTGGTCGCCAGCGTGTATTTCGCGCCGACAAGGTTGACGCGCAGCGTCTCGACGGTGCCGGCGTCGCGGTAGGGGGCGATATCGGCCTCCATCGTCGGCATCCAGTTGCCCAGGAACACATCGACATCGCCGGCGGCCAGCGACTGGTAGGTGACGGGCACCGACAGGACCAGCACCTCGGTTTCATACCCAAGCGCGTCGAGGATGGTGGTGGCGACCGCGGTGGTCGCGGTGATGTCGGTCCAGCCGACATCCGAAAAGGTCACGGCGTCGCAATCGGCCAGGGCGGGGGTGGCGGCGCACAGCGCCAGCACCGACAGGGTGGTGAGTTTCATGGCAATCTCCCGGTTGGTCATCATGGTTTTTGTTGATTGACGGATCAATAAAGAGCCATCACTCTGCATCGCGCAACTGTTTTCTTGCAAGGACCGACATGCCCAAGCTCGGGATGGAGCCTATACGCCGCGCGGCGCTGGTGAAAGCGACGATTGACGAGATCGGCGCCCAGGGCTCGCTCGACGTGACCGTGGCGCAGATCGCGCGGCGGGCCGGCATGTCGGCGGCGCTGGCGCATCATTACTTCGGGTCCAAGGACGACATCTTTCTTGCAGCGATGCGGCATACCCTGTCGGTCTACAGCGCCGAGGTGCGCGGCGCGCTGACCATGGCCGAGGGTCCGAAGGCGCGGTTGCAGGCCATAATCCGCGCCGGCTTTGGCCCGTCGAATTTCCACGCCTCGGTGGTGGCGGCCTGGTTGAACTTCTGGGTCATGGCGCGGATCAATCCCGGCGCGGCGCGGCTGTTGCGGGTTTACGAAGGGCGGCTGCGGTCGAACCTCCTGTCGAACCTCCGGCCGCTGATCGGCGCCCGCGCGCCCGAGGCGGCCGAACGGATCGCGGCGCTGATCGACGGCGTCTATCTGCGGCAGGGGGTGCAGACCGGAACCCCCGACCGGCGACAGGCGGTGCGACTGGTGCTGGCCGCGCTTGACCACGAACTATCGGAGTAGGCGATGGCATATGCGTTGCAGCCGCCCGGCAGCCATTTCATCAACGGTGCCTGGGTCGAGGACCGCGCCGGCACCCCGATCCCGGTGATCTATCCGGCGACGGGCGAGGTCATTGCCACCGTCCATGCCGCGACGCCCGCCGTGGTCGAGGCCGCACTGGCCAGCGCCGCCGCGGCGCAGGGCGCCTGGGCGGCGCTGAAGCCGGTCGAACGTGGCCGCGTGCTGCGCCGTGCCGCCGATCTGATCCGCGACCGCAACCACGACCTGTCGGTGCTGGAAACCCATGACACCGGCAAGCCGCTGTCGGAAACGCTGGTGGCCGATGCCACCAGCGGCGCCGATGCGCTGGAATATTTCGGCGGGCTGGCCGGCACACTGACCGGCGAGACGATCCCCGTGGGCGGCGCCGATTTCGTCTATACGATCCGCGAGGCTCTGGGCGTCTGCGTCGGCATCGGCGCGTGGAACTATCCGACCCAGATCGCCTGCTGGAAATCGGCGCCGGCGCTGGTCTGCGGCAATGCCATGGTCTTCAAGCCGTCGGAAACCACGCCGCTTTCGGCCCTGCGGATCGCTGGGATCTTCATCGAGGCCGGCCTGCCCCCCGGCCTGTTCAACGTGGTGCAGGGCATGGGCGAGGTCGGGCAGGCCCTGGTGACCGATCCGCGGGTGGCCAAGGTCTCGCTCACCGGCAGCGTGCCGACCGGCCGCCGGGTCTATGCCGCGGCAGCGGCGGGGATGAAGCATGTGACGATGGAACTGGGCGGCAAGTCGCCGCTGGTCATCTTCGACGATGCCGATCTGGAAAGCGCGGTTTCCGGCGCGATCATGGGCAATTTCTATTCCTCGGGTCAGGTCTGTTCCAACGGCACGCGGGTCTTTGTGCAGCGCGGCATCAAGGAGGCGTTCCTGGGCCGGCTGGGCGAGCGGCTGAAAGGCGTGGTGATCGGCGATCCCCTTGATCCGGCCACGAATTTCGGCCCGATGGTCAGCGAGCGGCAGTTGCAGATCACGCTCGACTATATCGCGAAAGGGCAGGCCGAGGGCGCGCGACTGGTCGCCGGCGGCCACCGGCTGAACCGGCCCGGCTTCTGGATCGAACCGACGGTCTTTGCCGATGTCACCGACGACATGGCGATCGCACGGGAAGAAATCTTTGGCCCGGTGATGGCGGTCCTCGATTTCGACGGCGAGTCCGAGGCGCTGGCCCGCGCCAACGCCACCGACTTCGGGCTGGCCGCCGGGGTTTTCACCCGCGACCTTGCCCGGGGGCACCGGATGGCGGCCGGGTTCCAGGCCGGCACCTGTTTCATCAACGCCTACAATCTGACCCCGGTAGAAGGACCGTTCGGCGGATCGAAACAATCCGGCGTGGGCCGCGAAAACTCGCGCCTCGCGCTTGACCACTACAGCCAGATGAAATCGGTCTATGTCGGCACGGGGGCCTTCGGTGCGCAGTTCTAGCGAGCGGGCGTTTCCCGACCGGGAAACGCGACAAAGCCCGCGCTGGCTTTGTGCCGGAAACCGCGCGGTTTCCGGCGGGGCGAACAGATGATCGCCGATTACGTCATCGTCGGCGCCGGCTCGGCCGGCAGCGCCATCGCCTGGCGCCTGACCGAGGCCGGCCATACCGTCATCGTCATCGAACACGGCGGCACCGACTGGGGCCCCTTCATCAACATGCCCGGCGCCCTGTCCTATCCGATGAACATGCGCCGCTACGACTGGGGTTTCCAGACCGAACCGGAACCACATCTGGGGGGGCGGGTGCTGGCCACGCCGCGTGGCAAGGTCATCGGCGGCTCGTCCTCGATCAACGGCATGGTCTATGTCCGCGGCCATGCCCGCGACTTTGACCATTGGGCCGAACAGGGCGCCGCCGGCTGGTCCCATGCCGATGTCCTGCCCTATTTCCGGCGGATGGAGGATTGGCACGGCACGACCGGCGACCCCGAATGGCGCGGGCAGGGCGGCCCGCTGCATGTCACCCGCGGCCCGCGCGACAACCCGCTGACCCGCGCCTTTGTCGCCGCCGGGGCCGAGGCCGGCTATCCGCTGACCGCCGACTACAACGGACGCCAGCAAGAGGGCTTTGGCGCGATGGAAGCAACGATCTGGCAGGGCCGGCGCTGGTCCGCCGCCAGCGCCTATCTGCGTCCGGCCCTCAGAACCCTGCGCTGCGATCTGGTCCGCGGCCTTGCCCGGCGCGTGGTGATCCGCGACGGCCGCGCCCATGGCGTCGAGATCGACCGCGGCAACGGCCCCGAGATCGTTCAGGCGCGGGCCGAAGTGATCCTTGCCGCCTCGGCGATCAATTCGCCCAAGCTGCTGATGCTGTCGGGGATCGGGCCGGGGGCCGCGCTGGCGGCGCAGGGAATTCCGGTGCTGGCCGACCGGCCGGGTGTCGGGCAGAACCTGCAGGACCATCTGGAAATCTATCTCCAGATGCGGGCGACGCAGCCGGTGTCGCTGTTCAAGTACTGGAACCTGTTCGGCAAGGCCTGGGTCGGGGCGCAATGGCTGTTCGCCGGCAAGGGGGTCGGCACCTCGAACCAGTTCGAAAGCTGCGGCTTCATCCGCTCGCGTGCCGGGGTCGATTATCCCGACATCCAGTTCCACTTCATCCCCATCGCCGTGCGCTATGACGGCAAGGCGGCAGCCGGCGGGCATGGCTTTCAGGCCCATGTCGGGCCGATGCGCTCGGCCTCGCGCGGGGCGGTGACGCTGCGGTCCGCCGACCCGGCGGCGCCGCCGAAGATCCTGTTCAACTACATGTCGCAGCCGCAGGACTGGGAGGATTTCCGCGCCTGCATCCGCCTGACGCGCGAGATCTTTGGCCAGGCCGCCTTCGCGCCCTATGCCGGTGCCGAAATCCAGCCCGGCGCGGCCCTGCAATCGGATGCCGAACTGGACGGTTTCCTGCGTGAACATGTCGAAAGCGCCTATCACCCCTGCGGCACCTGCCGCATGGGCCGTGCCGACGATGCGATGGCGGTGGTCGATCCGGAGACCCGGGTGATCGGGGTGGATGGCCTGCGCGTCGCCGACAGTTCAATCTTTCCGCGGGTGACCAACGGCAACCTGAACGCGCCGTCGATCATGACCGGGGAAAAGGCCGCCGACCACATCCTCGGCCGCCGCCTGCCGCCCTCAAATCTGGAGCCCTGGATCAACCCCGACTGGAAGACAGCCCAACGTTGAACCCTGCAGGATGCCCGGTTTCGCGGGCTCGCGCCTTGATCGGGGTCAAGGCGGGCCTTGGCGCGGCCTGCCAGTCTTGCCCAACCTATACGGATCAAGGAAGGACATCCCATGTCGCACACGCCACACGAGCTGCCCGAGGAGTTTCCGCAGCATCTGGAAAAGATGCACCGGCTCAAGGAAAGCGATGCCCATTTCGCCCGGCTTTACGACGAATATTACGACGTGAACAACGCAGTGTTCCGCGCCGAAACCCGGCTTGATCCGATGGAGGATCTGGCCATGGACCAGCTGCGCAAGAAGCGCGCGCTGCTCAAGGACCAGATCTGGGCGATCCTGTCCAAGGCCTGAGGCACGGCCCTATCCCGCAGAATCGGGGGCCGTGACCGCGACCTCGCCGAAAACACGGGCGAAAAAGGCGTCGGCGGCGCGTTCCGCCGCGCCGGCGACCAGCCCCTGGCCCAGCCGGTCCAACCAGCCCGCGACCTCGGCCCCGATCCGGTAGTCAAGGCGCGTGCCGCCGCCCAGCGGCGCCAGCGCCACATCGGCGCTGCCGTGCAGCCGCCCGGCGATGCCGCCCTTGCCGGTGCCGCGCATGTGGCAATGGCGCGGCCGGTCGACCGCAACCGGCGTGATGGTGCCGTGAAAGGTCACCGCCATGGGCCCGATCTTCTGCGCTACCGTCATCTCGAACCCTGTCTCGGCGCTGCCGGTCAGCGCGGTGCAACCGGGGATCGCCGCGCGCAGGGCGTCGGGATCGGTCAGCCGGTCCCAGACCGCAGCGGGCGGCAGGGCGATCAGGCGGGTGCCGGTAAACTCCATGAAATCCCCTTACGGATCAATGCTGTAGGGCAGGATACCGCGGCGGTCGGGATCGACGTTCAGCCGCCGTTCCAGCGGCGGCACCGAACGTTGCGCGCAATCGCGGCGTTCGCAGATGCGGCAGGAAATCCCGATCGGCTGAAAGGCGGCGGGGTTGGCGCTGTCCATGTGATCGGCATAGCAGATCGCCGCCGCGTGGCGGATCTCGCAGCCCAGCCCGATGGCAAAGCGGCGCAGGGGCGCGCCCCAGGCGCCGCCGGGGCGCGACACGTCGCGGGCCAGGCAGAAATAGCGCACGCCATCCGGGGTTTCCGCCAGTTGCCGCAGCCAGCGCCCAGGCAGTTCCAGCGCCTGATGCACGTTCCACAGGGGACAGGCGCCGCCATAGCGGGCAAATTGCATCGGCGCGGCGGAATGGCGCTTGGTAATGGTTCCGGCCGGATCGACGCGGACAAAGAAGAACGGGATGCCGCGCGCGCCGGGCCGTTGCAGCGTCGACAGCCGATGCGCCACCTGTTCCAGACTGGCGCCGAAACGGTCGGCCAGCAGTTCAAGGTCGTGGCGCGTCTCCTGCGCGGCGGCATGAAAGCCGGCATAGGGCATCAGCGCCGCGCCAGCCCAGTAGTTCGCCAGCCCGACCTTGCCGATCGACCGCGCTTCGGGCGTCTGGAAGCGGGCAAGGTCGAGCGTCGCCTCGAACAGCCGGTCCTGGGTAAGAAGGGCCAGCTGGAACAGGATCTGGAAGGTCTGGGTGGCGGGCGGCGCCCGACGCGACAGGGTCAGGATGCGATTGTCGGAATCGAACCGGCGCAGATCGGCTTCGTCCGCCAGCCGCAGGGTGATGTTGCGGGCGGCCAGAGCCTGCAGCGCGGCGTCGCGCACCGGGCTGCGGCTGGCGGCGGCCCGGGTTGCGAAACCTTCGGCGGCCCGGTCCACCGCATCGACGTAATTATCGCAATAGTGAAAGAAGTCGCGCACCTCTTCCCAGGGCGACAACAGGGTGCCGACCTCGCCGCGGCCAAGCGCCTCGTCCAGGCTGGCAAGGCGTTCGTGGGTGCGGCGATAGCTGCGGTGCAGGTCAAGAAGGGCATGTGCCACGGCAGGCGCATTTCCGGCCACAAGTCGCAAATCGGCAAGCGAGGGCGGGGCGCCGGTGAACACCGGATCGGCCAGCGCCTCGCGCAGGTCGCTGACGATACGGGCCTCGTCGCCCGCCGAAAGCTCAGCCACGTCGACGCCGAATTCGCGGGCCAGCGCCAGCACCACCCCGGTCGAGACCGGGCGGTTGTTGTTCTCCATCTGGTTGAGATAGGGCAAGGACACGCCCAGCCGGTCGGAGAAGCCCTTCTGCGTCAGGCCGATCCGCGCCCGGATGTCGCGCAGTTTTGCGCCGGCATAGATCTTTTGCAGGGCCATGCGGCACCTTTGCGACTTTGCTGGATGCATTGCAAATCATGCCAACCCGCGCCGCGCAAGGCCGGTTGTGCGCCGCCTTCGCGGTCCCTACAACGGGCGCACCCCCAGAACGGACCCGCCATGCCCCAGATCCCCGCCCCGGTCGCCACCATCGGCCTGCTGCTTTTGTCGAATGTGTTCATGACCTTCGCCTGGTATGGCCATCTCAAGTTCAAGTCGGCGCCGCTTGTCACGGTCATCCTTGTTTCCTGGGGCATCGCGTTCTTTGAATACTGCCTGCAGGTGCCGGCCAACCGCATCGGCATCGGCACGTTCAACGCCGCACAGCTCAAGACCATACAAGAGGTGCTGACGCTTTCGGTTTTCGTCGTGTTTTCATGGGCCTATCTGGGCGAGGCGGTGCGCTGGAACCACCTGATCGGCTTTGCCTTCATCGCGCTTGGCGCGTTCTTCATCTTCAAGGAGTGGGCGTGATGGACCGCTATACCCTCTATGGCCGCAAGGACACCGGCTCCATGGCGGTCGAGGCCGCGCTGCGCGAGGTTGGCGCCGGTTTTGACCTGATCGAGGTCGCCGACCCCGCCGATCCGGCCTTCCGGGCGGTCAATCCGCGCGGACAGGTGCCGGTGCTGGTCCATCCCGACGGCACCGTCATCACCGAAAGCACGGCGATCCTGACCCATATCGCCGACGGTTTCCCGCAGGCGCATCTGATCCCGGCGCCCGGAACCTCGGCCCGCGCCTTTCACGACCGCTGGCTCGCCTTCTTTCAGGTCAATGTCTATGAGGGCTTTCTGCGCGAAAGCTATCCCGACCGCTATGTCGCCGACCCCGCCCATGCCGCCGAGGTGCGGGCCGCCGCCGAAAGCTATGTCGGCCAGCATTTCGAGATTTTCGAGAATGTGCTGACCGATGACGGACCGTTCCTTCTGGGCCAGCGGTTCCAGGTTGTCGATCTCTATGTCTGGCTTCTGGTCTGGTGGATGGACCGCGACTGGCTGGCGCGGCATTGCCCGCGCGTGCTGCGGCTGTGGCAGGCGGCGAATGCCCGCCCGGCCGAGGCCGAGGTCGCCGCAGCGCATGGGCGTGTCGCCTGAATTTGCTGATTTGCAATATTCAAAGGTGGCATCTGCAGAAATTTGCGAATTAGCGCGGCGCCGCTTTCGCCCGCCGCGGCCGGCGCCTATGCTGGGGCGATAACGGGGGGAGTGGGCGATGAAGGACATTGCGGGCGAATTGCAGGCGCGGCGCGAGGTGGCCCGGGCCGGCGGCGGCGAACGCCGGGTCGCGGCGCAGCATCAGAAGGGCAAGCTGACCGCACGCGAACGCCTTGACCTCCTGCTCGACGAGGGCAGTTTCGAGGAATTCGACATGTTCGTCCGCCACCGTGCCACCGATTTCGGCATGGAACAGGACCGCCCGGCGGGCGACGGCGTCGTCACCGGCTGGGGCACGGTGAACGGGCGGCAGGTCTATGTCTTTTCGCAGGACTTCACCGTGTTCGGCGGGTCGCTGTCGGAAACCCATGCCCAGAAGATCTGCAAGATCATGGACATGGCGGTGCAGAACGGCGCGCCGGTGATCGGCATCAACGATTCCGGCGGCGCGCGGATTCAGGAAGGTGTCGCCAGCCTTGCCGGCTATGCCGAGGTGTTCCAGCGCAACATCATGGCCTCGGGCGTGGTCCCCCAGATCAGCCTCATCATGGGGCCCTGCGCCGGCGGCGCGGTCTATTCCCCGGCGATGACCGACTTCATCTTCATGGTCAAGGACACGTCCTACATGTTCGTGACCGGCCCCGATGTGGTAAAGACGGTGACGAACGAGGTGGTGACGGCCGAGGAACTGGGCGGCGCCACCACCCACACCCGCAAGTCGAGCGTCGCAGACGGCGCCTATGAAAATGACGTCGAGGCCCTGGCCGAGGCGCGGCGGCTGATCGACTTCCTGCCGCTGAACAACCGCGAAAAACCCCCGGTGCGGCCGTTCTTCGACGATCCGGCACGGCTGGAACCCAGCCTTGACACGCTGATCCCCGACAATCCGAACCAGCCCTACGACATGCGGGAACTGGTGCTGAAGATCGCGGACGAGGGCGATTTCTTTGAAATCCAGCGCGATTTCGCCGGCAATATCCTGACCGGCTTCATCCGGATCGAGGGGCGCAGCGTCGGCGTGGTGGCGAACCAGCCGATGGTGCTGGCCGGCTGCCTTGACATCGATTCAAGCCGCAAGGCCGCGCGGTTCGTCCGGTTCTGCGATGCCTTCGAGATCCCCTTGCTGACGCTGGTCGACGTGCCGGGCTTCCTGCCGGGCACCTCGCAGGAATACGGCGGCGTCATCAAGCATGGCGCAAAGCTCTTGTTCGCCTATGGCGAGGCGACGGTGCCCAAGGTCACGGTCATCACCCGCAAGGCCTATGGCGGCGCCTATGACGTGATGTCGTCGAAACATCTGCGCGGCGATTTCAACTATGCCTGGCCCACGGCGGAAATCGCGGTGATGGGGGCCAAGGGCGCGGTCGAGATCCTGTATCGCGCCGAGCTGGGCGATGCGGGCAAGATCGCCGGGCGGGTCAAGGATTACGAGGACCGCTTCGCCAATCCCTTTGTCGCCGCCGAACGCGGTTTCATCGACGAGGTGATCCTGCCGCATTCGACGCGGCGGCGGGTGGCCCGCGCCTTTGCCTCACTCCGCGGCAAAAGCCAGTCGCTGCCGTGGAAGAAACACGACAACATTCCGCTTTAGCGGAAGGCGCCGGGGGGCCAGCCCCCCCACGCCACCGGTTCCTTGGACCGGTGGCGGAACCGGTGGCAAACCCCGGGATATTTGTGGACGAAGAATGAGGGCAGGGGCCGCGATCCTTCTTGGACTTTGCGCCAGCATGGCAGCGGCGCAGGATCTGCCTTCGGGCCGGGCGGCGGCGCTATATGATCTGGTGGTGGATCCCGCGACCGCGACCGCACGCTTTCGCTTTGTCATGCCGGGGCTGATTGCGGCCGATCACGCCGCGGTCGCGGCCGACCTGCCGTGGCTCTGTGCGCATGTCGCCCTGCCGGAACTGTCCGCCAACGGCTGGGCGGTCGACCATGTCGTCGTCTCGGTTGGCGACCGCGAATTGCCCCTTGGGCAGATCGACCCGGCGGCGGTCCAGTTTTTCGAAGCCTATGACGTGTCGGACGGCACCTGCATCTTGGAGGTATTCTGATGGCGGCCCCATATCTTGCCCTTGCATCCGGTTGCGATGCCGCCACTGGTGCGGTCCTGCAACAAGTAATTGTGTTTGCTGAGATTTCCCCATTCATGCCGCTGTTGCCGGCTATCCTGCAGCCTGGGCCCGGACGTCTCGGGCCCGAGGCGAACGACCGGGCGGCCAAGCCCGGCAACAGCAGGAGCAAAGAATGGACCGTATCAGCCGGGGCCTCATGGCCCTTACCCTTGTCGCCTTTGTCGCCGCCTGTCACCGCGGCGCCCCGGTCGAGGAATATGCCGCGCCGGTCGCCATCCCGGCCGTCACCGTCGAGCCGGTGTTCACGGGCAAGTACAACTGACCTGAACCGGAAATCCGGGGGGGCGCGGTGATGGAAAAGCACCGCGGCTTTCCGGGGCGCCTGTCGGGCACCGATTTCCAGTTCATCATCCGTCGGGCCAACCACAAGGAAGGCCCGACCAGGATCGTCCGGCGCGAACGCTATGCCGACCGCCGCCAGGCCGACCGCCGGGCCGACAGCGCCTTCATGGCCGCGCTCTGGGCGCATTTCGGCACCGAACCCTTCGTGCGCGGCAATCTGGATGCCGGCCGCCTGTCCTGGTTGATCGGGCGCGAGGTGGTGCCGGCCACGGACCGTTTCGACCCCGCCGATTACGACGCGCTGCTGCGCATCGACGAGGCGCGGGCCCGCGCCGCCTTTCCCGAGGTCTTTGCCGCGGACGCCCCCGATTACGGCTTCGAGGACGAAGAATGACGGGCGGGAATCTGCCCCGGCCGATGCAATCTGCGCGGGAATCCGCCGGAAGCGGCGGGCCTTTGCGATTGGCCTTTGGGGGCGGGGCGTCCTCATGCCAGCATGATCCTGCAACCGGACGGACCAGCAGCCGGCCGGGGGCAGTTTCTCAGTACCGTTACCCTTCCCCACAGGAGTGGCCTGCCCCGACAAGGCGCAGGTCACTCCACCCCGCCATCTTGGGCGGCGGTTGCCTGCCGGGTCAGGAAAGCCTTGCTTGCGCCGACAGCGCGGCGATGGCAGGTTGCCCGGCATCTGGGGCAATCCTTATCGGAGAATATCCATGTCGAAGATCGTCAAATTCCTTGGCCTTGTCGCTGTTGCCGGCACCCTGGCCGCCTGTGGTGAAACTGCCGCCGAACGCACTGCGACCGGCGCCGTCATCGGTGGCGCCCTTGCCGCCGTCACCGGCGAAGACATCGCCAACGGCGCCCTTATCGGCGGTGCTGCCGGTGCGGTGTCCTGCTCGGTCGCGCCTGCCGCGCCGAACTGCATCTGATTTCCGCACGGCCGGTTTCCGGCCGGCGTGTGTTGCCGAAGGGCCGTCGGGGAGCGATCCCCGGCGGTCCTTTTTCTTTGCCCGATCCACGCGAAAGTCCTGAGCCATGTTCCAGAAAATCCTGATCGCCAACCGTGGCGAGATCGCCTGCCGCGTCATCAAGACGGCGCGCAAGATGGGGATCAAGACCGTCGCCGTCTATTCCGACGCCGACCGTGGCGCGCTGCATGTCGGGATGGCGGACGAGGCGGTGCATATCGGGCCGGCCCCGGCGAACCAGTCCTATATCGTCATCGACCGCATCATGGCGGCGATCCGCGAAACCGGGGCCGAGGCGGTGCATCCCGGCTATGGTTTCCTGTCGGAAAACCCGAAGTTCGCCGAGGCGCTTGACGCCGCCGGCGTCGCCTTCATCGGGCCGCCGGTCGGGGCGATCCAGGCCATGGGCGACAAGATCACCTCGAAGAAGATCGCGATGGAGGCCGGGGTCTCGACCGTTCCCGGCCATATGGGCCTGATCGCGGATGCAGACGAGGCGGCGCGCATCGCCGGCAGCATCGGCTATCCGGTGATGATCAAGGCCAGCGCCGGCGGCGGGGGCAAGGGCATGCGCATCGCCTGGAACGACGCCGAGGCGCGCGAGGGCTTTGAATCCTCGCGCAACGAGGCCGCGGCAAGTTTCGGCGACGACCGCATCTTCATCGAGAAATTCGTGACCCAGCCCCGGCACATCGAAATCCAGGTGCTGGCCGACAGCCACGGCAATTGCGTCTATCTGCACGAGCGGGAATGCAGCATCCAGCGCCGCAACCAGAAGGTCGTGGAAGAGGCGCCGTCGCCCTTCCTTGACACCGCCACCCGCAAGGCGATGGGCGAACAGGCCTGCGCGCTGGCCCGCGCGGTGGGCTATGCCAGCGCCGGCACGGTGGAATTCATCGTCGACGGGGCCCGCAACTTCTATTTCCTGGAAATGAACACGCGGTTGCAGGTCGAACATCCGGTGACGGAACTCATCACCGGCATCGACCTTGTGGAACAGATGATCCGCGTCGCCGCCGGCGAACCGCTGCCCTTCCGGCAAGAGGACATCCGCCTTGACGGCTGGGCGATCGAGAACCGGCTTTATGCCGAGGATCCCTATCGCAACTTCCTGCCCTCGATCGGGCGGCTCACCCGCTATCGCCCGCCGGCCGAACGGGCCGATGCCAATGGCGCCGTGCGCAACGATACCGGCGTGTTCGAGGGCGGCGAGATCAGCATGTTCTACGACCCGATGATCGCGAAACTCTGCACCTGGGCGCCGACAAGGGCCGAGGCGATTGCCGGAATGCGCAGCGCCCTTGATGCCTTCGAGGTCGAGGGCATCGGTCACAACCTGCCGTTCCTGTCGGCGGTGATGGATCATCCGCGCTTTGTCGAAGGCGCCATGACCACCGCCTTCATCGCCGAGGAATGGCCCGAGGGCTTTGCCGGCGTCACCCTGCCGGACCGCGCCCTGCGCCGGGTGGCGGCGGCCGCGGCGGCGATGTTCCGCGTCGCGGAAATCCGCCGGGCGCGGCTGTCGGGCCGCATGGACAACCACGAGCGCAAGGTGGGCAGCGACTGGATCGTCTCGCTTCAGGGCGCCTCGCTGCCGGTGACGATTGCCGCCGACCGCGCCGGCGCCGATGTGCGGCTGGCCGATGGCGAGGTGCTGCGCGTCACCTCGGACTGGGTGCCGGGGCAGACGCTGGCCCGGCTGATGGTCGGCGGCCAGCCCCTTGTCCTCAAAGTCGACAAGATCACCCAAGGGTTCCGTATCCGCACCCGCGGCGCGGATCTGAAGGTCCATGTCCGCACCCCGCGCCAGGCCGAGCTGGCGGCCCTGATGCCGGTCAAGGCGCCGCCCGACACCTCGCGCTTCCTTCTGTGCCCGATGCCGGGGCAGGTGGTGAAGATCAGCGTGGCCGAGGGCGACGAAGTGCAGGAGGGCCAGGCGCTGGCCACCGTCGAGGCGATGAAGATGGAGAACATCCTGAGGGCCGAACGGAAGGGCGTGGTCAGCCGAATCGCCGCCGCGGCCGGTCAAAGCCTCAAGGTCGACGACATCATCATGGAGTTCGAATAGGCGATGGCCGCTGCCGGCCCCTTCCGATCCCGGCTGCGCCCCCCATGCCGCGCCATGGCATGGGCCGCGGTTCGGGAGGCAGTCCGCGGCGCCAGCGGGCCTTGTGCGCGACTTGCCTGTGCGCCCGCCCCTGACACGTCAGGGCGCGTCCTGACCCGCGGATCAGCCGAGACCGTCGCGGATTTCCTGAATCCGCGAGGGCAGTTTGTCGATCTGGCGGCTGATCTCGCGCACGGTCCAGGGGTCGGGTTTGCGGAAGACCACCGTGCCGTCCTTGTCCACCAGGACAAGAGAAAAGCCGCGCGGCCGCAGGATGGCGCGCGCGTCGCTGCCGCCGGTGGTGTCGGTCAGCACGATCACGTCGCGACGGGCCAGTTCGGCGGCTCCGGCGGCGATCAGGCGCAGCTGTTCGCGGAACGGCGCCTGTTCGGGGCTGTCGGCAAAGACGATCAGGGCCCGGGCGCGGTAGCGCAGGTCGCCCAGCATCACGTCGGCGGCGTCGAACACCTGTTCGGGGTCGGCCAGCCAGCGGTCGATGGCCGCATCCTGCGCGGCAAGCGGCGTGGCGGCCACGGTGGCAGCGGCAAGGGCGAGGCGGGCAAAGGTCCGGCGGTTCATGACAGGCAATATAGGCGCGTTCCGCGCGGATCCGAAGATGCGGAAGCCCATCCGGGTGCCGGCATCTGCCCCGGACCGCGCCGGCGGGCGATGACGAAAGGGAGAGAGCCGCGATGGCCGATCTGAACGACTGGCGGGCACTGGCCGCCAAGGAACTGAAGGGCCGCGATCCGGCAAGCCTGACCTGGGACACGCTTGAGGGGATCGCGGTCAAGCCGCTCTATACCGCAGCCGATACCGCCGATCTGCCGCATATGGGCACGATGCCGGGCATTGCCCCCTTCACCCGCGGCGTCCGGGCGACGATGTATGCCGGACGGCCCTGGACCATCCGGCAATATGCCGGCTTTTCCACAGCCGAGGAATCGAATGCCTTTTACCGCAAGGCTTTGGCCGCCGGGCAGCAGGGCGTCTCGGTCGCCTTCGATCTGGCCACCCATCGCGGCTATGACAGCGATCATCCCCGCGTCGAGGGCGATGTCGGCAAGGCCGGGGTCGCCATCGATTCGGTCGAGGACATGAAGATCCTGTTCGACGGCATACCGCTCGACAAGGTGTCGGTGTCGATGACGATGAATGGCGCGGTGATCCCGATCCTCGCCAGTTTCATCGTCGCCGGCGAGGAACAGGGCGTGGCGCGGGCCGATCTGTCGGGGACGATCCAGAACGATATCCTCAAGGAATTCATGGTGCGGAACACCTATGTCTATCCGCCCGAACCCTCGATGCGGATCATCGCCGACATCATCGAATACACGTCGAAGGAGATGCCCAAGTTCAATTCGATCTCGATTTCCGGCTATCACATGCAGGAAGCCGGGGCGAACCTTGTGCAGGAACTGGCGTTCACGCTGGCCGACGGGCGCGAATATGTCCGCGCGGCTCTGGCCCGCGGCATGGATGTGGACGATTTCGCCGGCAGGCTCAGCTTCTTTTTCGCCATCGGCATGAATTTCTTCATGGAGGCGGCGAAACTGCGCGCCGCCCGGTTGTTGTGGCACCGGATCATGTCGGACTTCGGCGCGAAAAAGCCGGCCAGCCTGATGCTGCGCACCCATTGCCAGACCTCGGGCGTGTCGTTGCAGGAACAGGATCCCTACAACAACGTCGTGCGCACCGCCTATGAGGCGATGGCGGCGGCGCTGGGCGGCACGCAGTCCCTGCACACCAATGCTCTGGACGAGGCGATTGCCCTGCCGACCGAGTTTTCCGCCCGCATCGCGCGGAATACCCAACTGATCCTGCAAGAGGAAACCGGCATCACCCATGTCGTCGATCCCCTTGCCGGGTCCTATTACGTCGAAAGCCTGACCGCGGAACTGGCCGACAAGGCCTGGGCGCTGATCGAGGAAGTCGAGGCGATGGGCGGCATGACCAAGGCTGTCGCCAGCGGCATGCCCAAGCTGCGGATCGAGGAATCGGCCGCCCGGCGGCAGGCGCTGATCGACCGCGGCGAAGAGGTGATCGTCGGCGTCAACAAATACCGGCTCGACCGGCAGGATCCGATCGACATCCTGGACATCGACAACATGAGGGTGCGGCAGGGGCAGATCGCCCGGCTGGCGCAGGTCCGCGCCAGCCGCGACGGGGCTGCCTGCGATGCCGCGCTTCTGGAACTTGGACGGCGGAGTGCCGAAGGCGGCAACCTGCTTGAGGCGGCGGTGGAATGTGCCCGGATGCGGGCCACGGTGGGGGAGATTTCCTTGGCGATGGAAGGGACATTCGGACGGCACCGGGCCGAGGTAAAGACGCTGGCCGGCGTCTATGGCGCAGCCTACGAGGGCGACGAGGGCTTTGCCCGGATCCAGAAGGATGTGGAGCAATTCGCCGAGGAAGAGGGCCGGCGGCCGCGGATGCTGGTGGTCAAGATGGGGCAGGACGGCCACGACCGCGGCGCCAAGGTCATCGCCACCGCCTTTGCCGATATCGGTTTCGACGTCGATGTGGGGCCTTTGTTCCAGACGCCCGAGGAAGCGGCGCAGGATGCCATCGACAATGATGTGCATGTGGTGGGCATTTCCTCGCTGGCCGCCGGGCACAAGACGCTGGCGCCGAAACTGGTGCAGGCATTGCGCGACCGCGATGCGGGCGACATCCTTGTCATCTGTGGCGGGGTGATACCGCAGCAGGATTACGACTTCCTGTTCTCGCAGGGGGTGAAGGCGATCTTCGGGCCGGGGACCAATATCCCGGCGGCGGCGACCGATATCCTGCGCCTGATCCGCGCGGCGCGCGGCTAGGGCCGCCCTTGCGGGGCATCGAGCCCCGCGCGGGCGGGCTGGCGCGGCCTAGTGCCGGCGTCGGGTGATGGTGAACCGCGCGTGGCACCTGTGCCGGAAAGGGAAGGAAACAACGTGCAGCTTGACCATCTGGCCATCGTGGCGGCGGATCTGGACGAAGGCGCGGCCTGGTGCGAGGCGGCCCTGGGCCTGCCCCTGGTCGCGGGCGGGCGGCATCCGCAGTTCGGCACCTGGAACCGCCTGCTGTCGCTGGGTCCGGGCCTGTACCTTGAGGTCATCGCCCCCGATCCCGCGGCACCGCCACCGGGGCGGCCGCGCTGGTTCGGGCTGGATCACGCCGGCGCGCCGCGGCTGGGCAACTGGATCGTCCGGGTGTCGTCGCCCGAAATGATCCCGCCCGATCGCGGCGACAGGCTGGCCCTGGAGCGCGGCGACCTGCGCTGGCAGATCGGCGTGCCGGCGGACGGCCATGTGCCCAAGGGCGGCGGCCTGCCCACGGTGATTTGCTGGACCGCCGGCCAGCATCCCTCGGAGCGGCTGCCCGATACCGGCGCGCGGCTGGTCAGCCTGACCATCCGCCACCCCGATGCCGCCCGGCTGGCGCGGCAGGTACTGCCGCAGCTTGCCGATGACCGTGTCCGCTATGAACCGGCCGCGACGCCGGGCCTGTCGGCGGTGATCGCGACGCCCGCAGGGCAGCGGCGGCTTTGACCGCAACGCAACCCGGCCCTCGCGCCATCGCGACTGGCGCGGGCGGCGGGGATCGCTATGGTGCGCCCATGTCGATCTGGTCGCGCATCGCCGATGCCCTTGCCGCCCTTCGCAATGGCGAAGGGCTGTCGGCGGTGTTCGACCGCCTGCGCAACCCGCCCGAACGCAGCGTCGGCTTTGCCATTGCCGTCATCGCGCTGGGCGCCAAGATCGCCAAGGCCGACGGGCAGGTCACCCGCAACGAGGTGGTGGCCTTTCGCGAGGTGTTCCGCATTCCCGACGGCGAAGAGGCCAATGCCGGCCGGGTCTATGACCTTGCCCGGCAGGACGTGGCCGGGTTCGAGGATTACGCCGCCCGCATCCGCGCGATGTTCGGGCGCGACCGCAAGGTGCTGGAGGACCTGCTGGAAGGGTTGTTCCACATCGCCGTCGCCGATGGCGACTATCACGCCGGCGAGAATGTCTTTCTGGCCCGGGTGGCCGGGATCTTCGGCATCGAGGAACGCTGCTTCAACCGCATGCGCGCCCGCTTTGTGCCCGAGGCCGAGCAAGACCCCTGGGATGTGCTGGGCGTGCCCTTCGGCAGCCCGATCGCCGTGGTCCGCCGTGCCTGGCGGGCGCTGGTGCGCGACAACCACCCCGACCGCATGGTCGCCCGCGGCGTGCCGGTCGAGGCGGTGAAACTGGCCGAGGCGCGCCTGATCGCCATCAACCGCGCGTGGGAGCGGATCAGCGCCGGGCAGGCCGGCTGATGCTGCGGCTGGCCAGCTACAATGTCGAATGGTTCGACCACCTGTTCGACGATCTGGGCCAGTTGCGCGACGATACCGGCTGGTCGGGCCGGCAGGATGTCAGCCGGGCGCAGCAGACCGCGGCGCTTGGCGCGGTGTTCCGCGCCCTTGATGCCGATGCGGTGATGATCATCGAGGCGCCGGACCAGAACCGCCGCCGCTCGACCGTGCGGGCGCTCGAGAATTTTGCCCTGCGCTTTGGCTTGCGGGCGCGGGCGGCGCTGATCGGTTTTCCGACCGAGACGCAGCAGGAAATCGCGCTGCTCTACGATCCCGACCGCCTGACCGCCCGCCACGATCCGCGGGGAGAGCCGACCGGGCGGCGCGGCAACCGCGTGGCGCCGCGCTTTGACGGCGTGTACCGCATCGACCTCGATCAGGACGGGCAGGACGATCTTGTCACCTGGTCCAAGCCACCGCTGGAAGTGGCGGTGACCACGGCGGGCGGCCACGACCTGCGCCTGATCGGCGTCCATGCCAAGTCGAAGGCGCCGCATGGCGCGACCGACGACGCCTCGGCCCTGCGCATCAGCGTGGAAAACCGGCGCAAGCAACTGGCGCAATGCCTGTGGCTGCGCGCCCGCGTGGAGCAGCATCTTGAGGCCGGGCAATCGCTGATTGTGATGGGCGATTTCAACGACGGGCCGGGGCTGGACGAATACGAGGCGCTGTTCGGCCGCTCGGGCGTCGAGATCGTGATGGGCGAGAACGGCGGTCCCTATCTGCGCGACCCGCATGTCCGGCGCGCGCTCAAGCGCAAGTTCACCGCGCCGCCCACCACCGCCCGCTTCACCCTGCCGGACGGGCAGATGCTCTCGGCGCTACTTGATTACATCATGGTCTCGGACGATCTGATGGCGCATCTGCCGCGCTGGCATATCTGGCACCCGTTCGACAATGCCGCCTGCTATGCCGACCCCACCCTGCGCGAGGCGCTGCTGACCGCCTCGGACCATTTCCCGGTGACGCTCGACATCGAGATCTGAGGGCTTGGCGGGGGGCGGGACAGACCCCATATTCGAGGGATGAAACCCTTTGCCCTTGCCCTTCTGGTCCTTGCCGCCCCTGTCGCGGCGCAGGACGAGCCGCCCTCGCTCATGCAGCGCGGGGCCGAGATGTTCTTTCAGGGCCTGATGGACGAAATGCAGCCGGCGATGGAGGATTTCGCCGGCATGGCCGCCGAGCTTGGCCCGCAGGTGCAGGCGCTGGCGCAGGAAATGGGCCCGGCCCTGCTGGCCTTCTTCGAAAAGGTGGACGAGATCCGCTATTATCAGGCGCCGGAATTCCTGCCCAACGGCGACATCATCCTGCGGCGCAAGCCGGACGCGCCGATCTGGGTCGCGCCCGAGGGTGAGACGGACGGCGGGGTGGACCTGTAGGGCCGGGCGCCGGATGGTGTGGAGCAAGCTCAAGGCGCGGATCGAGGCCGGATTTGCCGCCCCGGTGCGGGGGCGGGTCGCGTTGCGGGCAACCCGATACCGCCGCGCGCATGACGAGGCGGGCGAGGCGTGGATCACGCTGGATGGCGAACGCATTGCCTCTTTTGCAGACCTGACCTTCCTTGTCGAATCGTCCCGGCGCAGGGCCGAGCTTTGTGCCGAGGGGTTGGAGGGCGGGTCGCTTTACTCTGCGGCCGAACGGGATGTCGCAGCGCGCGGGGTGGCCGCGCTCTGGGATGTCAAGGTCGCCCTGGCCGACTATCTGAACCTGTCCATCGACGCGATTCTGGCGTCCGAAAGCCGGGTGATCCGCGCGCTGGGGATGCTGGACCAAAGGCTGGGCAAGCGGCGGCTGCGCGGGATGGATGTCAGTGCCGACTTGCCGATGGTGCAGGCGTTCCATGCGATACGCTGCCGTCTGGAACGGATCGCACCGCAACCCGCAAAGGCAGCCGCAAGCGGCACCCCCGCCTGATCGCGGGCCGCAACAGGCGACCGTTCCCTCAATCCCGTATCGTCACCGATCCTTCCGCCCCCATCGCCCCGGCCAGCGCCTTGAACCGCGATTGCGCCACCTCGCCCCACAGCGGGCGGGCGCGTTCTTCCAGCGCCAGTTCCAGCGTCTTCTTTTCGGGCTTCCAGATGAAGGCGCCGGGCGCGTCATGCGCGCCCAGCCACAGCATTGCGCCCAGCCGCATGGCCCGGCCAAGGATTTCGGCATAGCGCGTCGCCTCGGGCGTCAGGATCGCGAACAGGGGTTCATAGCGCGACCCCTCGCGCCGGCTGGAATAGCGGTGCATCAGCGACAGGCCCAGGAACACCCGTTCCTCGTGCTTGAGCCCGCCCAGGTTGGCGCGGGTGGCATTGTCGAAACAGACTTCGGCCCGGTAGTCGGGGTGCGCCCGCCAGCTGACATCATGCAGCAGGCAGGCGGCGCGGATGATGCGCAGGTGCTGCCATTCGGCATCGGGAAACAGCGGCCGGACGAAATCGAACAGCACATCGCCGAAACCGGGCAGGCGCGCCTCTTTCGCCTCGACGAAACGGCAGCTTTCGATCAGCGGATCGGTGGCGCGCAGTTCGGGCGACATCTTTTCGTACAGCAGCCCCTCGCGGATGCCATAGGAGGACACCGCGATGTCCTTGGGCCGGAAGGTGCGGACAAGTTCGTCCAGCACCTGCACCGCGAGCGGCACCAGCGCCATCCGTTCTTCCGAAATGCCCAGCCGAGACCGCAGCGCCCCCAGATCGGCCTTTTCGATATAGGCCCGCGTCTCGGCCACCGCCGCCAGATCCATGCGGTATTCGTGGATGACAGTCAGCGGCCAGTTGCGCCGCTCCATGTCGATGCGGGCGATGGCGCGCCAGGATCCGCCGACCAGGAACAGTCGCATCCCGGTTTCGCGGTTCATGCCGGCGTGCAACGTGTCGATGGTGGCGGCGATATGGGCGGTCAGCGCCTTTTGCCCGCCCTTGACCTCTTTCAGCTTGAGCGGCCCGAGGGGCGAGGTGATGCGGGCGCCGATGCGGCCGTTCGAGAGGTCCGCCAGTTCCATCGACGATCCGCCGATGTCGCAGACCGTGCCATAGCTGCCGGGCCAACCAAGCAGCACGCCCTGCGCCGACAGCCGCGCTTCCTCCTCTCCGGGGATGATGTGCAGGACGATGCCGGTCTTTTCCAGCACCTCGGCGCAGAATTCGGCGCCGTCCGCCGCCTCGCGCACGGCGGCGGTGGCGACGGCGGTCAGGGGCGGCAGGTTCATGCCGCGGGCGAGTGCGGCAAAGCGTTCCAGCGCCGCCAGCGCCCGCTTGCGGCCACGCGGGTTCAGCCGGCCGGTCTCGGCCAGGCCGTCGCCCAGGGCGCACATGATCTTTTCGTTGTAGAAATAGGCCGGGCTGCGCGCCGCGCCGTCGAACACCACCAGCCGGACCGAGTTCGAACCGACGTCGAGCACGCCAAGCCGCGGCATGGCATGGGTGACGGGATCCTGCGCCAGCGCGCGGGACAGCCCGCCCCAGTCGTCCCCGGACGTTTGCAGCACTTCGGTCATCGCACCCCCGGGATTCGGCACCGGCGGTGGGACCGGCCACCCTTCCTTGCCTAGTCTGCCGAATGCGTCAACTGCGGCACATCGGACGCACCCGCGGAACCCCGGCCCGAAAGCGACGGGTTCTCCATGAAGAAGCGGTGGCAGGAAAAGGAAAATCCGTCGCCGGGCGGTTCGGCGCGGGCGAAGGTGCCGTCCGCCGCCATGATCCAGCTTTGCGCCACATCGGCCAGGTTGGCGGCCATGATCTGGTCGGTGATCTGCGCCTTGACCGTGGGGTTCACCGCCTCGATCAGGGTTTCCACCCGCCGGTTCATGTTGCGCCCCATCCAGTCGGCCGAGGACAGGAACACCCGCGCCCGCCGCGACGGCAGGCCGTGGCCGTTGCCAAAGCAGACGATGCGCGAATGTTCCAGAAAGCGCCCGACGATGGACTTGACCCGGATGTTTTCCGAAAGTCCGATGATGCCGGGACGCAGGCCGCAGATGCCGCGCACCACAAGGCTGATCTGCACCCCGGCCTGGCTTGCGGCATAAAGCGCGTCGATCAGATCCTCTTCGATGATCGAATTGAGCTTGGCCCAGATCATCGCCGGCCGCCCGGCGCGGGCGTGGTCGGCCTCGGCGGCGATCAGGTCGATCAGGCGGTCCTTCAGGGTCAGGGGCGAAATGGCAAGGTTTTCAAGCCCCTCGGGCGTGGCATAGCCGCCGACATAGTTGAACACCTTGGTCGCATCGCGGCCAAGCCGCCCGTCGCAGGTGAACAGCGACAGGTCGGTATAGATGCGCGCGGTGATCGGGTGATAATTGCCGGTGCCGAAATGGGTATAGGTGACCAGCCTGTCACCCTCGCGCCGGACCACGACGCTGATCTTCGCATGGGTTTTCAGCGCGGTGAAACCATAGACGACATGCGCCCCCGACCGTTCCAGCCGCCGCGACTGGCGGATGTTGGCGGCCTCGTCGAAACGGGCCTTGAGTTCGACCAGCGCCGTGACCGACTTGCCGTCCTCGGCCGCCTCGCACAGGGCGTCGACGATGGGCGAGTTGCGCGAGGTGCGGTAAAGCGTCTGCTTGATCGCCACCACATCGGGGTCGGCCGCCGCCTGTTTCAGGAAGCGGACCACCATGTCGAAGGTTTCATAGGGGTGGTGCAGCAGCATGTCCTTTTGCCGGATGGCGCCGAACATGTCGCCGTCGTGGTCGGTCACCCGTTCCGGCACCCGTGGCGTGAACGGCGGCCACAAGAGGTCGGGCCGGGTGTCGAGCACCAGTTCGGCCAGATCGGCGACGCCGATCATCCCCTCGACCTCGACCACCTCTTCGGGCTGGACGTGCAGTTCCTGCATGATGAGCGTGCGCAGCGCCGGCGGTGCCCCCGCGGTCATCTTCATGCGCACCACCTCGCCCCGGCGGCGGCGTTTAAGCGCGGTCTCGAATTCGCGGACCAGATCCTCGGCCTCGTCCTCGACTTCAAGGTCGCTGTCGCGCAGGACGCGGAACGCGCAATGGCCCTTGACGCGATAGCCGGGGAACAGCCGGTCAAGGAACAGAAGCAGCAGTTCCTCCAGCGGCAGCATCCGCTGGCCGCCCTCGGTCGGCACCGGCACGAAACGGTCGATCTGGTGCGGCACCGGCAGAAGCGCCCGCAGGGGCCGGCGGTCGGCAATGCGTTCCAGTTGCAGCGCCAGCGCAAAGCCTTCGTTCGGGATGAAGGGGAACGGATGCGCGGGGTCGATGGCCAGCGGCGACAGCACCGGGAATACGCGGTTCAGGAACGTGTCCTCGAGCGCGGGCAGATCGGCCTCGGTCAGGTCAGTGCGCGCGGTGATGGTGATGCCGGCCTCGGCCATCTGCGCCGACAGGCTGCGGAATACCGCCTGTTGCCGCGCCATCAGCCGCCGCGCCTCGGCGTCGATCAGAAGCAACTGTTCCGCAGGCGTCAACCCGTCGAGCGAGGGGGTGACATTGCCTGCCCGCGCCAGTTCGCGCAGACCCGCCACCCGCACCGAATAGAATTCGTCAAGATTGGTGGCGGAAATCGACAGGAAGCGCAGCCGTTCCAGCAGCGGCACGCGGGGGTTTTCCGCCTCTTCCAGCACGCGCCAGTTGAATTGCAGCCAGCTCAGCTCGCGGTTGAAGAACCGCTGCGGCCCGGTGGCTTCGGCGGCGACGGGGGCGGGGAAGGGGGCTTTGAGGAAATCGGCAAGGGACATGGGCAGGCAGCGGCGGTTGCGGTTGCCGACTATGATGCCGCGCCGGCGCCCTTGTCCAGAACCGCGCGGGCGAAGGCGCGGGTGATCTCGCGCCCCTGTTCCAAGGCGGCGGCGTCAAGGGCCGTGACCGTGGCATGGGCGGCGGCGAAGGACCGTTCGATCCGCGGCACCAGCCAGGGGATCAGGCCGGGTTCGGGGGCAAGCTGGCGGTCGGCGAACAGCTTGGTCAGGACGGCGAACAGCAGCGGATCGTCGGGGTCGCCGATCTGCGCCACGGTGGCGGCCTGCATCCGGCTGGCAAGGTCGCCAAGGCCAAAGGCGATGCGTGCCGGCGGCCGGTCAGAGGTGAGCAGCAGCAGCCCGCCGGTCGCCGCCAGCAGGTTGTGCAGGTGGAACAGGGCCTCTTCGGCGCCGGGCGGGATCAGGTGCAGATCCTCGACCACCAGCCGCGCGCCGGCACCGGGGCGGGGAAGCGAGCCGACATCGGCCGCGGCGACCAGTGTGCCGCGGTTCCGGGCCATCCAGATCCGCGCCAGATGGGTCTTGCCGGCGCCCTTCGGCCCGGACAGCACCAGCTTGCCCAGGGGCCAGGGTTGCGGCCCGGTCACCAGATCATGCGCATGCCGGTTCGAGCCGGAGACGAAAAAGCTCTCGGCGCCAAAGGCGGTGGCGGCGGGCAGGTCAAAGGTCAGTTGGCGCGGCATCGTCCCCGGTGCCCAGCGGCACCGCCTGTAACGGATCGCCGGTGCTGCCGCGGTAAAGCAGGCCGTGTTTGTAGCGGCCGACAAGGAACCGGGTGACGACACCGATGATCGCCGCGACCGGCACCGCGACCAGCATGCCGACAAAGCCGAACACCGATCCGAACACCGACAGGGCAAAGATCAGCCAGACCGGATGCAGCCCGACCGAATTGCCGACCAGCTTGGGTGCCAGGAAATTGCCCTCGACAAGCTGGCCGAAGACAAAGATGCCGACGACGGCGCCGATATGCAGCCACTCGCCCCAGAACTGGAACAGCGCCAGCCCGATGGCCAGTGTGCCGCCGACCAGCGTGCCGACATAGGGAATGAACGAGATCATCCCGGCGGTGAATCCGATCACCAGCCCGAAATTCAGCCCGGTGGCCATCAGCGCCAGGGCATAGAAGGTGCCAAGGATCAGACCGACCAGCCCCTGCCCGCGGATGAACGAGGCAAGCGTCCGGTCGATGTCGGCCAGGATGCCGCGGATCACCGGCGCATGGTCACGCGGCAGAAGCTCGTCGATGCGATCGGTCATCCGGTCCCAGTCGAGCAGCAGATAGAACGCCACCACGGGCACCACGACCAGCAGGACGATGACGTTGATCAGGCTCATCGCCGAGGTGAGGACACCCTGCAGCAGCTCTCCGCCGCGTTCCTGGATCGCCTCGCCGATCTTGAGAAGCTGGACGCGGATCGTGCTGTCGGCGTCAAGGATTTCGGGGAACCGCGTGGTCAGCCAGCCCTGCAACTGGTCGAACAGTTGCGGCGCGGTGTCGATCAGCTGTGCCGTCTGCTGGATCAGCAGCGGGATGATGAGCAGGATCGAAAGCACGAAGACAAGGATTGCCGCAAGCGCGATCAGGACCACCGCCAGAACCCGGCTCATCCCTAGCCGTTCGAGCCGGTCGGCGACGGGATCAAGAAAATAGGCGATGGCGCCGCCCAGCAGGAAGGGCAGGATGACATCGCCCAGCCACCACAGGACCGCCAGCACGATCGCCATGACGATGCCCCAGTATGTCGCCTGTTCCCTGACCGGCAAGGCCATGCGCACCCCCTGTTCGTGCCGACCACAGATGACGCATGCACCGCCTTCGCGCAAGGGCATCGGTCGGGGGGGGCGGACATGGTTGACAGGGCGGGGGGCGGTGCCCATCTTCGGGGCACGCAGAGGAGTGCCCCGACAATGGACATGCGCGTTCCGTTCCATCCCTGGAACTGATCCGGTCGCGAACGGCAAAAGCCGTTGCATGCTGCGGCCCAAGGGCCGCTTTCATCCTTTTGCGAAAGAACCGACATGACCGACAAGACGAAACCCTCGGCCGCCGCGCCCGAGACCGCGGCCCATGACGCCGCCCCCGCCCATGTCCCCGAGGCGGTGAAACCGCCGGCGCCGGTCAAGCCGAAGCGCGGCTTTGACCCGGATTCGATCAAGGGCAAGGGCGGCAAGGGCTTTGGCCCGGTGGGCAAGCGGATGGTGATTCCCGGCAAGGGGCGCAGCCGCTAGTCAGGATCACCGCCCCCAAAGGCGGGGGCCTTGCCTGAACGGCTGGGCCCCTTCGCCGGCGTCAACCTTGCAGCGCGGCCGGCGGTGGCTTACACCGCTGGCCGAACGTTATGAGGGTTTCCATGCGCCTGTCCCGCTATTTCCTGCCCGTCCTGAAAGAGAACCCGGCCGAGGCGCAGATCGTGTCGCACCGCTACATGCTGCGCGCCGGGATGATCAAGCAGCAGGCGGCGGGCATCTATTCCTGGCTGCCGCTGGGCTATCGCGCGCTGAAGCGGATCGAGACCATCGTGCACGAGGAACAGATCCGCGCCGGCCATATCCCGCTTCTCATGCCGACGCTGCAATCGGCCGACCTGTGGCGGGAATCCGGCCGCTATGACGCCTATGGCCCGGAAATGCTGCGCATCAAGGACCGGCAGGACCGCGAGATGCTCTATGGTCCGACCAACGAGGAGATGATCACCGACATCTTCCGCGCCCATGTGTCAAGCTACAAGCACCTGCCGCTGACGCTTTACCACATCC
Organism: uncultured Rubellimicrobium sp.; assembly: GCA_964540965.1. Taxonomy (GTDB): domain Bacteria; phylum Pseudomonadota; class Alphaproteobacteria; order Rhodobacterales; family Rhodobacteraceae; genus JADYZU01. The sequence continues at coordinate 174,846 of CAZIOT010000006.1, forward strand.
AGTGGAAATTCCGCGACGAGATGCGCCCGCGTTTCGGCGTCATGCGCGGCCGCGAGTTCCTGATGAAGGACGGCTACAATTTCGACGTGGACCGCGAATCCGCGCTGCATGCCTACAACCGGCACATGGTCAGCTATCTGCGCACCTACGAACGCATGGGCCTGACCGCGATCCCGATGCGCGCGGCCTCGGGCCCGATCGGCGGCGACAACACCCATGAATTCCTTGTTCTGGCGCAGACCGGCGAATCCGAGGTGTTCTTTGACGACCGCGTCACCACGCTGAAACTGGGGGCGCGCGACATCGACTATGACGACCGCGCCCAGGTGGCCAAGGTCTGCGAGGAATTCACCACGCTTTACGCCCGCACCGACGAGACGCATGACGAAGCGGTCTTTGCCGAGGTGCCCGAGGCACATCGCAAGGTCGCGCGCGGCATCGAGGTCGGGCAGATCTTCTACTTTGGCACCAAGTATTCCGAGGCGATGGGCGCGACGGTCCAGACCGCTGATGGCCGCACCGTGCCGGTGGAAATGGGCTCGCACGGCATCGGCGTCAGCCGCCTGCTGGGCGCGATCATCGAGGCCAGCCACGACGACCGCGGCATCATCTGGCCCGAAGGGGTGACGCCCTTCCCGGTCGGCATCGTCAACCTCAAGCAGGGCGACAGCGCCACCGACGCCGCCTGCGACGGGCTGTACAAGGCGCTGGCGGCCAAGGGGCTGGAACCGCTTTACGACGACACCGAGGAACGCGCCGGCGCCAAGTTCGCCACTATGGACCTGATCGGCCTGCCGTGGCGGATCACCGTCGGGCCCAAGGGCATCGCCAAGGGCACGGTCGAACTGACCTCGCGCCGCAGCGGTGAATCCGAGGAACTGTCGCCCGCCGCCGCGGTGGACCGCATCGCGCAGATCTACGCGGGGGTCTGACGGCGCCGGCCGCGTCTGCGGGGGATCGCCTGTGCCGGGGCGGTGTCATGCGAAAGGGCGGGGCATCGCCACGGCGCCGTCCCGCCGCGCCTGACAAGCGCGTGACTGGCGCATCCTGTGCAGGCAGGCTAGGACAGCGGCCATGAGCCAGCCTGCGCCCTTTTCCCGCTTCGAATTCCTCATCGCCTGGCGTTATCTGCGCGCGCGCCGGGCCGAGGGAGGCGTCAGCATCATGACCTGGATCAGCCTGATCGGCGTCACGCTGGCGGTCTTTGCGCTGATCGCCACGCTTGCCGTGCGGTCCGGCTTCCGGGCCGAATTCGTCGATACGATCCTGGGCGCGAACGCCCATGTGACCATCTACCGGCAGGGCGACCTGAATGCCGCCGGCATCGTCGACCGGACAATTCCCGACTATGACGCCATGGCACAGGCAATCGAGACCGTGCCCGGCGTCACCCGCGCCGCGCCGTTGGTGCGCGGGCAGGTTCTGGGCAACTACCAGAACCGCAACACTTTTCTTGAGATCTACGGCATCACAGCCGAGGATCTGGCCGCGATCCCCCGCATCGCCAGTCCCGAAGCCTTTGTCGGCAGCCTTGCAGATTTCGAACAAGGGATCGCCATCGGCTCGGGCGTGGCGCAGCAACTGGGCCTCAATGTCGGCGACCGCATCCGCATCATCTCGCCCAATGGCGCGCGCGGGCCGACCGGCACCTCGCCGCGGGTTTCGGCCTTTGTGGTGACCTATATCTTCACCGCCGGGCGCTGGGACATCGACCGCACCCGCGCCTATCTGCCGCTGGCCGAGGCGCAGACATTCTTCAACCGCGACGGCCTGGCCGACGAGATCGAGGTGATGACCGACGACCCCGACGCGGTGGACGCGCTGGTGCCCGACGTGCTTGCCGCCGCCGGTCCGCAGACGCTGGCCTGGACCTGGCGCGATTCCTCGGGGTCGTTCCTGCAGGCGCTGACGGTCGAGGACAATGTGATGTTCGTGATCCTGTCGATCCTTGTCCTCATCGCCTCGATGAACATCATTTCCGGGCTGGTGATGCTGGTGAAAAACAAGGGCCGCGACATCGGCATCCTGCGCACCATGGGCCTGACCGAAGGGTCGATCCTGCGCATCTTCTTCATCTGCGGCGCCGGGATCGGCACCCTGGGCACGCTGATGGGCGTGGTCCTGGGCTGCGCCTTTGCCATCTGGATCGACCCTATCTTTGCCACGGTGAACTATTTCGCCGGCGGCGGCGTCTGGGATCCGTCGATCCGCGGGCTGTACAACCTGCCGGCCGAACTGCATCTGGCCGATGTGCTGAAATCGGTGGCGCTGTCGCTGGGCCTGTCCTGGATCGTCACCATCTTTCCGGCGCGCCGCGCCGCCCGCATGAACCCGGTCGAGGCGCTGCGCTATGAATGACAACGCGCTGGAACTTCGCGACATTTCAAAGACCTATTTCCGCGGCCGCCCGAACGAGCTGCGGGTTCTCGATGCCGTCGACCTGACCGTCGCCAAGGGCGAGGTCGTGGCGCTTGTCGCGCCCTCGGGGGCGGGGAAATCGACGCTTCTGCATATCGCCGGGCTTCTCGACACGCCCGACAGCGGCACCGTCGCCATCGGCGGCACCGATCTGACGCGCCTGTCCGACAAGAGGCGGACCGAGGCGCGGCGGCGCGAAGTCGGCTTTGTCTATCAGTTCCACCACCTCTTGCCGGAGTTCACCGCCGCCGAAAACATCGTCCTGCCGCAGCTGGCCAATGGCGTGGATCGCGCGCGGGCCGACGCGCGGGCGCTGGACCTTCTGGCCCGCGTCGGCGTGGCCGACCGCGCCGCCCACCGCCCGGCCGAGCTTTCGGGCGGCCAGCAACAGCGCGTCGCGGTCTGCCGGGCACTGGCCAACGCGCCCCGTCTGCTCCTGGCTGACGAGCCGACCGGCAACCTCGACCCCGAAACCGCGGCGCTGGTGTTCGACGCGCTGCTCGCGCTGGTGCGGGAAACCGGGCTGGCGGCGCTGATCGCCACCCACAACCTCGACCTCGCGGCGCGGATGGACCGGACCCTGCGCCTTGAACGCGGCGGGCTGACCGCCTGACCCTCTGGACGTCGCGCCGCCGCCGGCCCATGATGGCGAAAAAGCCAGAGCAGGACCACCAGATGACCCGCCAGCCCCTTGTCCTGATCGCCCTTCTGTCGCTGACCGCCTGCGTGCAGGAACAGCCCGCCGACGGGCGGATGCTGTTCATGGACAATTGTGCCGCCTGCCACGGCGCCGATGCGATGGGCGAGGGCGAAATTGGTACCGAACTGACGGTGACGCCGCCCGACCTGACCCGGCTTGCCGCCCGCAATCAGGGCGTGTTCCCGCGCGACTATGTCATGTCGACCATCGACGGCTATTCCCGCGGCAGCCATTTCTCGGCCGCGATGCCGGAATTCGGCGCCAGTGACCTTGGCCCGGTCGTGGTGGTCGAGGATGCAGAGGGCCACGGCATTCCGGTGCCGGCGAACCTGATCGCGCTGGCCGATTACCTGGAAAGCGTGCAGCGCCCCTAATCGCAGATCCCCTCGATCTCGACCCCGCGCCACGGCAGCAGGATGCCGTCGCGCGCAATGTCGGAATAGCGTTCGACCGGCATCACGGCATGGATCATGTCATACAGCCGCTGCGTCCGTTCGGCATCGGGGGCAAGGGTGCGGCAGCAGACGAATTCCTCGACGATCGAGCCCTGCTGTTCATAGCCGAAGGACAGGAACGTCGCTGTCGTATCGGGGTCGAACAGATAGGGATCGGGGTTGCCGACATGTTCGAACGCCGCCTTGAGCGGATGATAGCCGGTCAGGTCGCGGTTCTGCCATTGCCAGACATGGGTCATCTCATGCGCGAGGAGCATGAGGTCAAGCAGATCGGGAACCTCTGCGCCGTCAATGGTTTGCCGGGCGAAATCCTCGCGGTAGAGATCTTGCCGGACATGCACCGACTGAAAGATCGCCATGGCGCCAGGGGTGGACAAGAACGGTTCGGTCCGCGGCGGAAACAGGCGTTCCTGACAGGTCAGCCGCGGCCGCGGCGGCACCGAAACCGGCACCGAAGGAGCGAGCCCGTCGTTCAGGCGCACCCGCGACGGGTCGAGCATGTCGCCCTGCACCGTATCGAGGAACGCCAATTCCGGCGGTGTCAGGGACCGGCCGCAGCCGGCAAGGAGGAGAAGGGCAAGAAGGGCAGGGCGCATGGGGCAAGCCTAGCGCGATGTGCGGCGCGGGAAAGGGGAAAGCGGGCGAAGCACCGGCAATTCGCCGGCGCGGCCGGGCGCGCCTATGGCGCCGCGGGCGCCACCGCCTGGGCAAAGCGCGACTCGCCCGGCGTCAGCCCGGCGATTTCAAGGATCAGCTTGCGGCGGATCGCCTCGGCCAGGATGTGACGGCTATGGGCGGTGACGACAAAGGCGCCGGGTCCGCCGATGATCTGGATTTCAAAGGCGCGGGCCAGCCTGTCATCCGGAACGCGGGGAATTTCCGTCAGGACAATGGGCAGGCCGTTGATGGTGATCCCGGCGTCGATCACCTGCTGCCGGCTTTGCGGCAACGGCGGGCCGGACATGTTGAACAGACTGTCCGAGGAAAAGTCGATCACCTGGCGCAGGCTGTCGATGTCGTTGTCCTCGATCAGGCGCTGTCCTTCCAGGAGCGCCGCGCCGATGGCATTGCTGCCGACCGTCGCCAGGGGCCCGGACAGGATCGCCGTGGAAAACGCCTCGGCCGCCTCGGGGCCGTCGATGATGGTCCAGTCGGCGACCACCGCCTGATTGACCGCCCATTCGACATAGATGACGGCGATCGCGCCGGTCAGCGAGTTTTCGATGGCCGACAGCACCTCGGGGTGGGTGATCGCGTCGGCATAGCCTTCGCGCTGGAGGGCGCGTTCGGCAGGGCTGATGGATTGCGACCCGTCGGCAAGAAGGACAAGTTCGAGCGAGACCTGAGAGGATGCGGGCGCTTCATCCGGCACGGGGTCGGCCGCGCCGGGCAGGTCAAGCGTCGGGTTCTGCGCGGCAAGGGGGCCGGCGGCAAGGGCGAGGAGCAGGGGGAGAAACTGGCGCATTCCGCCACGGTAGGGCGGTCTGCGACGCAGCGTCGATCACGAAGGCGTCAGAGGGGGGTGAGCGGCACACTGACCCGCGGCCCGGTCTCGAGCCCGCCATGCAGGCGCACGGCCGCAGGCGGCGAAGAGGAGGGATGCGCATTGGGCGAGCGCAGCGCGGACGGTATCCGGGGAAAACCCGGCGCCGCTTTACAGCCCCAACGCCCGCCGCAGCGCCGAATTCGCGCGGATCTGCCAGCCCCGCCCGTCCTTGCGCGGGGCGGCAAGGACATCGGGGTCGAGGTGAAGGGTGACGCGCTGCTTCTTCTCGCCCGGGGGCAATGGGCGGCGGCCGAGGGCACCGTTCTTCTGCAGGACTTCCACCAGGTCGGGGAAGTCCCAGACCGGGCGCATCCGGGCAGAGTCCTCAGCCGCCAGTTCCCGGACCTCGTCGTCCTCGTCAGCGAGAGGCGCGGGTTGCGCGATGGTCTTTCTGTTCGCGGTCATTGGCCTTCCTCAGGTCGATGATGCGGGTCCGCTCCCCCCGTTTCGTCCAGGTCACCAGATGCAGCCGCTCTCCGAGCCACCCGACCGACACCACCCTGACGTTGCCATACTAGAGATGGCTGCTGGATAGGTGGCTCTTTCTCAAGACCCGAGCATCTGGCGGGACAGGTCGAGGTAATTCTCCGATACCTCGGCGTCGTCGAGCGGAATGAGGTCAGCAGAGGGAATTGAGAGCAAGGAACGGAACTCGTCCTCGTGCCAAGAGAACTGATCGAACAGGAGTGCAGCATTTTCGAGTGTGCGCAGAGTGTTGACTGCCAGCGCCGCGTCACCGCGAGCATCCTCCAGCCGGACGATCACGATTTCCTTCCGTTCCAGGAGTATGTTTCGGTAATCGACGATCACGTCCGCGACAGCCTGCTGGATTGTCAGGTTGTTTTCATACGCGCGGCGACGATCAGCATCCTGCTCTGCATCGGTGGCGATCTGGGTATTGGCGATCAATTGCTGCTGGTCTGCATCGAGAGATTCCAGGGCTGGCAACCAGTCCTGCTCGTACTGGATCAGATGCCGTTCATGCAGACGCACGGCGACAAGGCGAAGGGCGGCAGCCAGCCCGTAATACCGTCGCAGTATTTCATCGTTGCTCGTGCTGGTGCGGATTTCAGCCAGGCGCTGTTCTATCTGGCCGAGAACGGAAACGGATATGGCCGCTTCGGCGATGGAGCTTCCATTGATCTGATAAAGGATCGCGCGGGCCTGTTCCACGCTCAGATCGATCTCGTACTGCTCCGAAAGGCGTCTTCGGAACTCTCCGATGATCCGGTTTCTCGCAACGGTCAGTGTCTCGATCTGTTCCGAGGTCGAGGCGATGCGGAGGTCGTAGTCCTCCTGCGAGTCGGGAGTGACGCTGCGCCAGAGAGCGCGGTCAATGAGGCTCAATTCCTGTGGCGACGGCGAAGCAGTGATACGAGCGATACGCATTTCCTCCAACTGGAGCTCTGCATCCGCGATCTGATCGTCCAGTTCGAACAACTGTCCGCGTGTGGCGACGAAGTCTTCGCCAACGATGATTGCAATGATCTCGTCCAGTATCTGGTCAAGATCCGCTTGGATATCGTCCTGGCCGGTCGTCCAGAAATCACCGGTTTCGGGTGCCGTTTCCAGATTGGCCAAGCCCGCGCGTATGTCCGGCAATCGATCGGATACGCGGTCCATGACATTGTCGACTTGGGGCGCCTGCTGCGCCGATGCGACCTTGGCGATCAACACGAAGATTAGGACAAGGCAGCGCATCGACAAAACTCCCGGGGCTCCAGAATAGGCAGGCGTCTCTTGACCGGCGATGTCAAGCTTGCAGGCGGTTGATGACCCGCCGGTTAAACATCCACATCCTCAACGAACCGCGCGTTCTCCTGGATATACTGGAACCGCAGTTCCGGGCGTTTGCCCATCAGCCGTTCCACCAGATCCGCCGTTTCGCCCGGTTCGTCGTCGTGCAGCGTCACCCGGATCAGCTTGCGCGAGGCCGGGTCCATCGTCGTGTCCTTCAGGTCCTTGGCGTCCATCTCGCCCAGGCCCTTGAAGCGTTGCACGTCGATCTTTCCCTTGCCGCCCAGACCCTTGGCCAGCATCGCCTCTTTCTCGGCATCGTCGGCGACGTAGATGCGCCGCGCGCCCTGCGTCAGCCGGTAAAGCGGCGGGCAGGCGAGATAGAGGTGGCCCTTGTCGATCAGGGGCCGCATCTGGGTGAAGAAAAAGGTCATCAGCAGGCTGGCGATATGGGCGCCGTCGACATCGGCGTCGGTCATGATGATGACCTTGTCATAGCGCAGGTCATCGACGTTGAATTTCGTGCCCATGCCAACGCCCAAAGCCTCGCACAGGTCGTTGATTTCCTGGTTCTGCCCCAGCTTGGACGAGGCCGCGCCCAGCACGTTCAGAACCTTGCCGCGCAAGGGCAAGAGGGCCTGCGTCTCGCGGTTGCGGGCGCCCTTGGCCGATCCGCCGGCACTGTCGCCTTCGACGATGAAGATCTCGGTCCCGTCGCGGTTCTTGGCCGAACAATCGGTCAGCTTGCCGGGCAGGCGCAGGCGCTTGGTCGCGGATTTGCGCGCCGTTTCCTTTTCCTGCTTGCGGCGCAGCCGTTCTTCGGCCCGCAGCACAAGGAAATCAAGGATCGCGCCCGCGGCCTTGGGGTCCGCCCCCAGCCAGGTGTCGAAATGGTCGCGCACGGCGTTTTCCACCCATCGCGCGGCCTCTTCGGTCGACAGGCGGTCCTTGGTCTGGCCGACGAAACTGGGTTCGCGGATAAAGACCGAAATCAGCGCGCAGCCGCCGGCGATCAGGTCGTCGCGGGTGATGTCCACCGCCTTGCGGTTCCTGACCAGTTCGCCATAGGCGCGGATGCCCTTGAGGATGGCCGCCCAGAATCCGGCCTCGTGGGTGCCGCCCTCGGGCGTCGGCACGGTGTTGCAATAGGATTGCAGGAACCCGTCGCGCGCCGCGGTCCAGTTGATCGCCCATTCGACCGAGCCGGGGATGTTGAACTTTTCGGTGAAGGACACCTTTCCGGAAAAGGGTTTCTCGGCATAGGTGGTGGTGTCGGCCAGCGTATCGCCCAGATATTGCGCCAGGCCGCCGGGAAAGTGAAAGGTCGCCTCGGTCGGCGTCTCGCCATCGTCCACCGCCGATTTCCAGCGGATCTCGACCCCGGAAAACAGATAGCCCTTGGACCGCACCATGCGGAACAGCCGCGCCGGCTTCAGTTGCTGCGAACCGAAGATGTCCGGGTCGGCATGGAAGGTGACCGAGGTGCCGCGCCGGTTGGGCGCCGGGCCGATCTTCTGGATCGGTCCCCGGGGCTTGCCGCGGGAAAATTCCTGGGCGTAAAGTTCGCGGTTGCGGGCGACCTCGACGCGCAGGTGATCGGACAGGGCGTTGACGACCGAGGATCCGACGCCGTTCAGGCCGCCCGAGGTGGAATAGGACTTGTCCGAAAACTTGCCCCCCGCATGCAGCACGGTCAGGATCACCTCGAGCGCCGACTTGTCGGGATATTTCGGATGCGGATCGACCGGCATGCCGCGGCCGTTGTCGCGCACCGTCACCGACAGGTCGGCGTGCAGTTCGACCTCGATCCGGTTGGCGTGGCCGGCCACCGCCTCGTCCATGGCGTTGTCAAGGATTTCGGCGACCATGTGGTGCAGGGCGCGTTCGTCGGTGCCGCCGATATACATGCCGGGGCGTTTGCGGACGGGTTCCAGCCCCTCGAGCACCTCGATCGAGGACGCATTGTAGGTATCGGTCCCGGAAAGAAGGTCGTCGGCCATGCTGCTCATTTCTTCATCTGGCCGGTTGCCCCCGGCTGCGTGCCGCATAATGTGGCCGAAAGGGGCGGGCGGCGCAATCCTTGGGCCGCGACGAAAGGGGGGGTGATGGCGGTTGCATCCTGTGCCTGCGGGCAGCTGAAGGCAAAGGTGACGGGCGATCCGCTGCGCGTCTCGGTCTGTCATTGCACCGAATGCCGGCGGCGCACCGGCAGCGCATTCTCGCACAACGCGCGGTATCGGCCGGATCAGGTGCGGATGACCGGGGTGGACAAGAGCTTTACCCGCATCGGCGACGAAGGGGGCAGGATCACCCATCACTTCTGCCCCGACTGCGGCGTGTCGGTCTGGTATGGCAATTCCGACCTGCCCGACATGGTGGCGATCCCGGTCGGCGCCTTTGCCATGCGCGACTGCCCGGCGCCGGACTGGTCGGTCTATGACGACCGGCGGCCGGGCTGGCTGCGGATCGAGGTGCCGGGGCTGCAGGTCATCGACTGAGGCGAAGGCGGGGTGAAACCGGGCGCGGCGGGCGGGTGCCGGGCCGTGGAACACGATCCGCTGGAACCACTGCTTGATGTCGGCATGAAACAGCACAAGGTCGTTGCGAGAGCCAAAGCGTGCGTAGAACGCCGGATCGCCCGGCAGGGCGCAACCCGCGGTGCCCAACGACCGCAGCCGGCCCAGCCCGGTCTTGATCAGCGCGCGGCCGAGGCCACGGCCCTGCCTGGCGGGGTGGACGGCTTTCGGGCCAAGGGCGAACCAGACTCCGCCCCCTCGACCTGCAGCGGCGGGAAGGCGGCATGTCCGGTGATCCGCCCGCCCTTGGTCGCGATCAGCGACAGGGCCAAGGCATCGGTGATGGCGGCGCCAGTGCCCCTGGCATGGGCGGCGCCCGGAAACGCAAGCGTGTTCAGCGCGTGGATCGCTCCGGCATCGGCAGGGGTTTCGTCGTGGATCATGGCGTGGTGTCGTGCCTCCTGTGCGCATTGGCAAGGATCGCCTGTTGCACCGGCGGCGCCGTCAGGCTCCAGTAGCGCCAAAGAAGGAGACTGCCGATGATCGAAAGTTTCGACCTTGCCGCGCATGAGGCGCTGGCAGGTGCCGACCGGGCCGCCAGCGCCGCCCGCCTTGACCGCATCTGCCGCGAGACCGGCTTTCTGGTCCTGACCGGCCATGGCGTGCCCGCCGATGTCATCGCGGCGCAGCGCGCGGCGGTGACGGCGTTCTTTGCCCTGCCGCCCGCGGTCAAGGCGGCGTCGGGCGCGCCCTGGCCCGGCTATCCCTATGGCTGGCTTGGCCCGCTGGCCGAGGCCCTGGCGCGGTCCAAGGGCGTCGAGACCCCGCCCGACCTGAAGGAAAGCTTCAACGGCGGGCCGTTGACGGTGCCCGAGGGCATTGCCGACCCCGATGCCCATGCCTTCTGCTACCAGCCGACGCCCTGGCCCGACCTGCCCGGCTTTCGCGAGGCGTGGCAGACCTATTACGGCGCGATGGAGGCGCTGGCTGCCCGTGTCATGCGCGCCTTTGCCGAGGCGCTTGGCCTTGATCGCGGCTATTTCGACGGCTTCATCGGCCATCCCATTTCCGCCCTGCGGGCGCTGAACTATCCGGCGACGGCCGGGCGGCCCGAGGACGGCCAGCAGCGCGCCGGCGCGCATACCGATTACGGCTCGCTGACCATCCTGCTGCCGCAGGCGGGGTCGCGCGGGCTGGAAATCCTCACCCCGGCCGGCGACTGGGCCGAAGTTGTGGCCCCCGACGGTGCCTATGTCATCAACATCGGCGACCTGATGGCGCGCTGGACGGCCGACCGCTGGGTCTCGACCCTGCACCGGGTGGTGGCGCATGAAGGCCAGCCGCAGCGGCAATCGCTGGCGTTCTTTCACCAGCCGGACTGGGAGGCGGTCATCGAACCTCTCGACGGGTCGGATGCCTATCCGCCGGTGAAGTCGGGGCCATATCTCATGGCGAAATTCCGCGCGACGGGGGCGTAAGGGGGCATGGCGCGGGTGGGTGGCACCCGTCGCGGGTTAAGCCCGCGATCGCCACGCCGCCTATCCCCGCCCGCGCAACCATTCCGCCAGATCGGCCGGATCGAGATGACCCTGCGCCAGCCGGATGATGAGGTCGCCGATCTCGGCCGCGGGCGCGGCGCGCAGGGTAACGCCGTTGAGCCACAGGCAGGCATACATCACGCGGAACGCCGTCCGCTTGTTGCCGTCGTTGAAGCAATGACCCTGCGCCACCGCCTCGGCATAGGCGGCGGCAAGGTCGTGGACATCTTCGATCAGGCCATAGGCAAGCCGGTTCTCGACCCGCGCCAGCGCCCCGTCGAGCGACTTGTCGAGAGCCATCCCCGCAAGCTCGCCCGGATTCAGCACCCGGTCATGCAGGGCCACGACCTGCGCGACCGTCAATGTGCGGAAGGTCATTTGTCCCTCAGATAGTCCAATACCGGCTGCGCGCGATCCTTGGTCGCGGCAAAGGCGGCCTCGAACTCCTCGTCGGTCGCGGCCCTGATCTCGTCAGGCTCCCGCGCTGCCTCGGCCGGGACAAAGTAGCCGACCAGCGCGGAATTCCTCAGGATCGCCACCGGCTTGCCGCCCGAGCGTTCCAGCACCTTATGCGGCTCGCGCATTTCGGTCATCGTCGCGATGTGGTTGGTCAGCAGGCGGGTCATGGCGCGGTCCTTTTGGAATATGCGCCATGATATATACTGCAATACCTATTTCCGCAACCTTGCCGGGCCGGACTACGGCCGCAACGGTTCAGCATCGCGCGCGGCCCACATCGCCTTGAACGCCGGGCGGGCGTGGCAGGCGGCAAGCCAGGCCTTGACCGCCGGATAGGGGTCAAGCGCGCCGGGTTCGGCGGTCACATAGCGCACGATCTCGGCCATGTTCACATCGGCGACGGTAAAGCGGCTGCCGACGATCTGGCCGGGGCGGGCAAGATGGGTGTCGAGCACCCTGAGCGGGCGGGCAAGGCTGGCCAGCGCCGCCGCGATCTCGGCCCGGCCGGCCTCGGTCGCCGCCGCGCCGCGGCCGTGGACGTTCATAATCGCAAGGGCCGAAGCCTCGATACCGGTGGCGCCGAACAGCGCCCATTGCTCCATCAGCGCCACCTCGGCCTCGCCCTGCGGGCCCATGTCGCCGCCGTATTTGCGCGCAAGGTGCAGGTTGATGGCCAAGGATTCCGACAGGATCAGCCCGCCATCGTCCAGAACCGGGATCGTCCCCGCCGGGCTGATGTCCAGGAACGCTGGCGAAAGCGTGTTCAGCGGCGCATCGGCGGCGGTGGGGTCGTCCAGCCGATAGGCCTGCCAGACCTGCACCAGCGTCAGGTCCAGCCCGATTTCCCCGGCGAACCACAGGTTGCGCGTCGCCCGGCTGCGCCAGGCGCCATAAAGTTTCGGCATCTTGTCCTCCGTTTGCACCTTGCTAGCGCGGGCGGGCGAGTCGGGCCAGCCACTTTGGCCGCGGGTCCTGTCCCGGCTGGACGGCGACGGCCCTTCCGACTAAGCGGGACGGATGACGACCGAGCTTTCCCCCCCAGCCGCCCGCCATGGCGTCGCCCGCGAGGCGCGCGCGCTGACCGGGCTTGGCCTGCCGCTGGTCGGCAGCGCGGTGGCGGGGTTCCTGATCCACATGACCGACACCATCCTTCTGGGCTGGTATGATGTGGTCAGTCTGGCGGCGGCGACCCTTGCCACCGGGTATTTCTTCAACGTCTTCATCCTGGGTGCCGGTTTCGGCAACGCCGTCCTGCCGTTGGTGGCCGAGGCGATGGCCGCCGGCGACGACACCCGCGCGCGGCGGGCGACGCGGATGGCCTTCTGGCTGTCGGCGGCCTTTTCCCTGCTGACCTTCCCGCTTTTCTGGTGGTCCGAGGCGATCATGCTGGCCATCGGCCAGACGCCCGAGGTCGCCCGCGCCTCGCAGGATTTCCTGCGCATTGCCATGTGGGGCATGTTCCCGGCGCTCGCTACCAATGCCCTGCGCTGCTACCTGTCGGCGCAACTGCTGACCGGCGTGCAGCTTTGGGTGACGCTGGCGGCGGTCGGCGTCAATGCGGTGCTGAACTACGGGCTGATCTTCGGCGCCTACGGCCTGCCGGAACTGGGCATCCGCGGCGCCGCCATCGGTTCGCTGATCGTGCAGATCGGCACGCTGCTGGTTCTGGCCATCTATGCGCAGCGCAAACTGCCGCAGATGCATCTGTTCCAGCGCATCTGGAAATCCGATCCGCAGGCGTTGCGGGCGGTGTTCCGGCTGGGCTGGCCGATCGGCGTCACCTCGGTGTCCGAGGGCGGGCTGTTCACCGTGTCCTCGATCATGATGGGCTGGATCGGCACGACGCAACTGGCGGCGCATGGCGTCGCGATGCAGCTTGCCGCGCTGTCGTTCATGTTCCATGTCGGCATGTCGCAGGCCGCCACCGTGCGCGCCGGCGGCGCCTTTGGCCGGCGCGACCGGCTGGCGCTGGTCACCACCGGCAAGGCCGCGGTGGCGGTGGCCCTGGGCTTTGGCGCGCTGGTGGTTCTCACCTTCCTGAGCTTCAACGATCAGCTTGTCGGCTTTTTTGTGGCCCCCGACGACCCCCTGCGCGACCAGGTGGTGACCATCGGTGCGAAACTCCTGATGTTCGCGGCCTTGTTCCAGTTCGCCGATGCCAGCCAGATCGTCGCGCTGTCGCTTCTGCGCGGCGTGCAGGATACCAGGGTGCCGATGTGGCTCGCGGCCTTTGCCTATTGGCTGGTCGGCATCCCGATGGGCTGGATCCTGGCCTTTCCCCTGGGCATGCACGAGGTCGGGTTGTGGCTGGGGCTGACCGTCGGGCTGGCCACCGCGGCGACGCTCTTGATGCTGCGCTTCTGGCGGCGGTCGGTCAGGGCGGTCTGATGTTCGACTGGATCACCGCGCTGATCGGGCAGCTTGGCCTTGCCGGGATCGCCGCCCTGATGTTTCTGGAAAACCTGTTCCCGCCGATCCCGTCGGAGCTGGTGATGCCGATGGCCGGTTTCCTGGCCTGGCGCGGCGACCTGCCGCTGGTCGCCGTCATCCTGACGGGCACCATCGGGTCGGTCGCCGGGGCGTTGGTCTGGTACGAGCTGGGCCGCGCCCTGGGCGAGGCGCGGTTCCTGCGGCTGATCGACCGCTGGGGGGCCTGGGCCACGCTGTCGCGCGACGATGCCGAACGGGCGCTGGACTGGTTCCGCCGTCGCGGCGGCCTTGCCGTGTTCCTCTGCCGCATGGTGCCGGCCCTGCGCACGCTGATTTCGGTGCCGGCCGGCCTTGCGGCGATGCCGCGGCTGCCGTTCCTTGCCCTGACCACGGCCGGCAGCCTGATCTGGGTCTGTCTGCTGACGCTGGCAGGCTGGCTTCTGGGCACCCGGTTCCACGAGGTCGAGGCATGGGTGAACCCGGTGACGACCCTTGTGGTCGTCGGGCTGGTCGCGGTCTATCTCTGGCGGCTTTTCCGCCGGCTCTGGCGCTGACTACTCTGCGGCCTCGGGCGGGGCGGTCCTGGCCAGACGCTCGGCCTTTTTCCGCACCAGCACCGACCGCAGGTCATGCATGGCCAGCAGCAGCGAATCCGTCACGTCCTCAAGCTGGTCGTCGGTGGCCCGCGTCTGCGCCCAATGGCTGGTCAGGTTCATGTGGTCGATGGCGCGGTGGATGTCGTCGATGTCGCGCCGTGCCAGCAAGGCCACCCTTTTGTCCAGCCAGTCGCGGATCACCGTCATGTCGGCCTCGGACAGCACCCGGTCGCCGTTGGCGCGGATCTGGCCGTTGTTGACGTTGACCACGGCGATCTGGTCCATCTCGATCCGCCGCTGGCGGTTTTCGGTATCAACACGGAACACCGCGGCGCCGTTTTCACGGATTCGGAAGTAATAGTCGGGAAGATCGCCGGCCATCCTGCCCCCTAACCGTTGCCCATGACCCGCAGGAGCGTGCCGTTTTCATCCACAAGGGCGAACATGCGCGGCGCCGCGCCCGGCTTGAAAAAGCCGGTCAGCCGCGGGATGGCGCGGTGATCGGTCGGCAGGCCCAGCCCCGACCATTCGGCATGGAGCGTATCGGGATCATCGACGCGGATGCAGGCGGAAAACCAGCTTGACCACGGATCCACCTCGGGATGGTGGAAGAATTCGAGTTCCAGCGGCCCGCGCCGCAGAATCATCCAGCCGTCATCCTTCCATGACGTCGCAAAGCCCATCGCGGCATAGAACCGTTCGGTCGCGTCGAAATCCCTTGCGGGCAGGTTGGCGGTGATACGGTCGGCCATCTCGCTCTCGTGCTTGTGGCGTCAGCCTAGCCGAGGCGCGCGAGAGGGGGAAGTGGCCGCAGGCCCGGCGCAGGACCGGCGTCAGTGGGCGAGTGAACGTGGATTTCGCTGATTGCACCATATCTGGCTGAACGGCGATTTCCGAGGAGGAGGTCAGGCAGGCAAGGGCTTTTGCGCCGAAGCAATTGAGTTCGATAGCGATCTTGTGGCCATGACTTATTTCGGGACTGGACATGTTGCCCTTGCCGGACAGGAACGAACCTTCAGGGGGTTAAGGCCGCGTGTCTTCCTCCCGCTGGATCAAGACCGCCCTGAGGGCAATCGCCCGGGGTTGCTTGCCCTCAAGCCGCGAAGTCTGCATGAAGGGGCCCGGAGGCATTTCCGATGCGGACATTCGACGAGATTCTGGCGATTGCCGCCGGCCGCCACGGCGGCGCTGCCGCGGTGCTGGCGAAGGCGGCCGTGCCGAAAACCGCCGAGGAGATCGCCGCCATCCCCGACCACGAATGGCTTGAGGCGATGGCGAAATCCATCTTCCAGGCCGGGATCAGCTGGGCGGTGGTCGAGGCGAAATGGCCGGGCCTGCGCGAGGCGTTCGGCGGGTTCGCGGTTGCGCCGCTGGCGATGATGGACGATGCGCGGTTCGACGCTCTGGTCACCGATCCGCGGGTGATCCGTTCGGGCGCCAAGATCGCCGCCATCCGCGACAACGCCGCCTTCATCCAGCGCGTCAGTGCCGAAGCCGGCGGTTTCGGGCGCAGGATCGCCGACTGGCCGGCCAGCGATTTCGCCGGTCTGCTGACCTGGCTCGGGCGCGAGGGCAGCCGGCTGGGCGGCAATACCGGCGCCTATGTGCTGCGTTCCATGGGGAAAGAGGGCTTTCTTCTCAGCCGCGACGTGCTGGCACGGCTGACCGAGGAAGGGGTGATCGCGGGGGCCGCCACCTCGCCCAGGGCGCTGAAGGAGGTGCAGGCGGCGTTCGACCGCTGGCAGGCGGAATCGGGGCTGACGTTGAACCAGATCAGCCGGACTTTGTCGCAAAGCATCGGGCCGTCAGCATGACCGAAATGCTTGTTACGCCCGAAGGGCGGCGGATCGCGCTGAACCGGTTGGCCGGGCAGGGGCCGGCGGTGGTGTTTCTGGGCGGCTTCCGTTCGGACATGACCGGGACCAAGGCGCTTTTCCTTGAGGATTGGTGCCGGGCGCAGGGCCGCGCCTTTGTCCGGTTCGACTATTCCGGGCACGGCGCCTCGGGTGGCCGGTTCGAGGACGGCTGCATCGGCGACTGGGCGGCAGATGCGGCGGCGGTGCTGGCCACGGTCGCGGGGCCGGCGGTTCTGGTCGGATCGTCAATGGGCGGCTGGATCGCGCTTTTGCTGGCCCGCGCGATGCCGGGGCGTATCGCCGGCCTTGTCACCATCGCTGCCGCCCCCGATTTCACCGAGGATCTGGCCTGGGCCGGCTGGTCCGACGCGCAGCGGGCCGGGATCATGGAGACCGGCGTTCTTCTGATCCCCTCGGACTACGGCGACCCCTATCCCTATACCCGCCACCTGATCGAGGACGGCCGGCGGCATCTGGTGCTGCGCCGCCCGCTTGATTTGCCCTTTCCGGTCAGGATGTTGCAGGGCAGCGCCGATGCGGACGTGCCCCAGGCCCATGCCCTGCGCCTGTTCGACCATGCCAGCGGGCCGGACATCCGGCTCACGCTGGTCAAGGGCGCCGACCACCGCTTTTCGACGCCCGATTGCCTTGGCCTGATCGCCGCGGCGGTTGCCGAGGTTACTGGCCGATCTGGTTGATGAAGGACTGGCTCTGCGCAAGATAGCCGTCCAGCCGTGCCTGGCCCTGTGCCACGATGGCGCTGCCCTGTTGCGCAATCGAATCAAGCCGCTGCTGCTGCGTGGC
Source organism: uncultured Rubellimicrobium sp. (assembly GCA_964540965.1). Classification (GTDB taxonomy): domain Bacteria; phylum Pseudomonadota; class Alphaproteobacteria; order Rhodobacterales; family Rhodobacteraceae; genus JADYZU01. The sequence goes on from CAZIOT010000006.1 coordinate 191,901, forward strand.
GCCAAGCGGATTGTTCGGGTCATAGCCCGGCGTCGTCGCCATCTGGCCCTGCGACATCTGCATCATGTTGCCATAGGCCATCTGCACGTTCATCGCGCCCTGCTGGTAGAAACCGCAGGACTGCGGCTCTCCGGTCTGCATGCAATACTGCCCGGCGGCGACGATGGCGGTCGCGTATTGCTGCATGTTCTGCGCGTTGTAGCAGGACATCTGGTCGCCCATCTGGCAGCCCATGTAGGCGTAGGAGATCATCTGATCCATCGCCATCAGCAGGTTGGGGTCGACCCCCGGCGGGAATTGCTGCGCCTGAACGGCGGGGGCCAGCGGGGCAGTCAGAGCAAGGACCAAAGCGGCAGAAGCGATGCGGGACATCTCAAAACCTCTCGGCAAAGAAAATACAGCCGGATAGGACCACAGCGCCGCGGCCCGGGTCAATCACGATGCCGTCAGCGGCCGAATGACGCGACGTCAGCCCTTAGTCGCGCTTGCCGGCAAAGCGGGTCTTCCAGTCCTCGCGTTCGGCATCGGTGACCTTGCGGAACAGGTTCTCGGGCACGGCAAAGGCGTCGCCGGGTTGCAGGGCCTGCATCGCGGCGGCCACATCGTCGGGCCAGCCGGGGACGGTGCCCACGGCGGCGCGCATCGCTTCGGCGGCGTCCGGAATGAAGGGTGCCGAAAGCTCGGCGTAAAGCGCGATCAGGTTCAGCCCGATCCGCGCCTGCATCGCCGCCGTCGCCGGATCGGTCTTGATCGTCGTCCACGGCCCGGCAGCCTGAAGATATTCGTTGCCCAGCACCCATAGGCCGCGCAGTTCCTGCGCAGCCTTGCGCACCTCCATCGCGTCCATGAAGCCTTCATAGGCGCGGACGCGGGCGGTCAGATCGGCGATCAGGGCCTGTTCGCGGGCGCCCCAGTCGCCGCCCTCGGGCACTGCGGCGCCGAATTTCGACAGGGTGAATTTCGTCACCCGGCTGACGAGATTGCCCAGCACATCGGCCAGATCCTTGTTCACCGAGGCCTGGAAATTGTCCCAGGTGAATTCGGCGTCCGAGGTTTCGGGCGCGTGCGACAGCAGCCACCAGCGCCAGTAATCGGCGGGCAGGATCGACAGGGCCTGATCCATGAACACCCCGCGCCCGCGCGAGGTGCTGAACTGGCCGCCGTCATAATTGAGGTAATTGAAAGACTTGATGTAATCGACCAGCTTCCATGGCTCGCCCGAGCCCAAGATGGTCACCGGGAAGGACAGCGTGTGGAAGGGCACGTTGTCCTTGCCCATGAACTGGGTATAGCGCACGTCGTCCGCGCCCTTGTCGGTGCGCCACCAGCGTTCCCAGTCGGTTCCCTTGCCCGCATCGACCCATTCCTGCGCGCAGGCGATGTATTCGATGGGCGCGTCGAACCAGACGTAGAATACCTTGCCCTCCATCCCCGGCCAGGGACGGTCGCCCTTCATCACCGGCACGCCCCAGTGCAGGTCGCGGGTGATGCCGCGGTCGCCCAGGCCTTCGCCGTCGTCCAGCCATTTCAGCGCGATCGAGGTCGTCAGCACCGGCCAGTCGGTCTTGGACTGGATCCAGGCGCGCAATTCGTCGCGCATCAGCGACTGGCGCAGGTAAAGGTGCCGCGTCTCGCGCATTTCCAGATCGGTGGCGCCGGAAATCGTCGAATGCGGGTTGATGAGGTCGACCGGGTCAAGCAGCTTGCCGCAATTGTCGCACTGGTCGCCGCGGGCGTCGTCATACCCGCAGTTCGGGCAGGTGCCCTCGATATAGCGGTCGGGCAGGAAGCGGCCGTCAGTCGGCGAATACATCTGCTTTTCGCTGCGTTCCTCGATCAGGCCGCGGTCGGCAAGGACGCCGGCGAAATGCTGCGTCAGCCGGCGGTTCTGCGCGCTGGACGACCGTCCGAAATGGTCAAAGGACAGGCGGAACCCGCGGGCGATTTCGGCCTGAACCTCGTGCATCTCGGCGCAGTATTCGGCGACGGGCTTGCCCGCCTTGGCGGCGGCAAGTTCCGACGGAGTGCCGTGTTCGTCGGTGGCGCACAGGAACAGCACCTCGTGCCCGCGGCCGCGCAGATAGCGGGCATAAAGGTCCGCCGGCAACTGGCTGCCCACAAGATTGCCCAGGTGCTTGATCCCGTTGATGTAGGGAATTGCCGAGGTGATGAGATGCCGGGCCATGGCGGGTTCCTTGCAGATGGTGCCCGGCTTCTAGCGAATGCCGCGGTCAAGAGCCAGACACGCCATGGTTCTGCCCCGATCCTTTGCCAGCCTGCCCGGAACGCTGGGCAAGAGGGGGCCAGGCAGATGCGCGACCAAAGCCTTTTGGTGGTGGGCTTCGGCCAGTCGAACGCCGACATTCACGATGCCGGGCCGCGGATCGCGGCGCCGCTCCTGGACGATCCGCGCCTTGTGGTGCCTGACGATGGCGGCGGCTTTCGCGGCATGCCGGTGCGTCCGGTGGACCAGATCACCGGCTTTGCCGGTTTTGCCGGCCATGAACGCAAGGCGATGTCGATGCTGGGCGCCGCCGGGGCGCGAATCCTGCACGAGATGGGCGAGGACGCGCCGGGGCGGATCGTCATCCGCTCGGCCGCGCGGGGCGGGCGGCGGTTCCGGCCGCTGGCCAAGGACGACCACCAGATCGAGGGTATCCTGTTCGGCAACGGCAACGGCCTGTCCGAACATTTCGAACGCTTCCTGATGACAATCGCCCGCATCTGCGAACTGGCCGAAAGGGACGGCCGGCCGGTGGCGGCGATCTGTCCGGTCTTTGTCCATGGCGAAAGCGACCGCAGCCTGCCGCGCGCGGTCTATCGCGACCTGGCCGAGACGATGATGGACTGGACCGAACATGTGCTGGCACCCCTGCGGATCCCGGTGCAATGGTTCGCCGTGCAGGCCGCGGGGACGGCGCAGGGCGGCAACGGCAATGCCTGGCCGAACCGCGACGCGATCCGCGATCTTGCCGCCAGCCGGTCGGATCTGACGCTGGCGGCGGCGGGCTATCCCTATGCGCTGCACGACCGGATCCACTTTTCGGCCTCGGGCAAGGCGCTTTTGGGTGAAACCGTGGGCCGGGCGATTGCCGGCTGGTTGAGGGGGCAGGAACCGGCGCTGCCGCGGCTGCGCCGGATCCGGGCCGAAGGCGCGCAGTTGCGGCTGGAATTCGACAGCGACGCGCCCCTAGTCATCGACCCCGAGCCGGCCTGCGGCCACCACGGATTCGCTCTGCAAAAGGGCAGCATCCGCGCCGTCTGGGCCCGCGGCCGCGAAGTGGTGCTGGAACTTGACCAGCCGGCGGAACGGGTCGCAGGCCTGTCCTATGCCTGGGCATCCGAGGCGCAGTCGCCCGGCGCGCGCCCCGACCACCCGCTGGGCGGCGGCGCCTTGCGCACGGCGCGGGCTGCCCCCTCGATCCTGCTGCCGGGCCAGACCTTGCACGACTGGGTGCCGGGGTTCGCGCTGTAGGCGGCCGCAGGCGCGGGCGGCAATCAGCCCGCCCGCACCCGACGCGACGGGTCACGAGGCCGTATAGCCGCCGTCCACCAGATGATAGCTGCCGGTGATGAAGCTGGCTTCGTCCGACAGCAGGAAGCAGGTCATCGCCGACACTTCCGCCGGGGTGCCCAGCCGGCCCACCGCATGTTTGCCCTTGAGGAACTCCAGAACCTCGGGCGTGAGGTTGGCGTCAAGAAGCGGCGTCGCGATGAAGGCCGGTCCGATGGCGTTCACCCGCACCCCGCGCATGCCGTATTCCAGCCCGGCCGATTTGGTCAGCCCGACCACGCCATGCTTGGCCGCGACATAGGCCGCCGAATTGGCGAAACCGACCGTGCCCAGGATCGAGGCGATGTTGACCACCGCGCCGCCGCCCGCCGCTTCGATGGCCGGAATGCCAAAGCGGCAGCCGTAGAAGACGCCCGACAGGTTGATGTCGATCACCTTCTGCCAGCCGTCGACCGGATATTCCCCGGTCGGCGCCGACGGCCCGCCGATGCCGGCGTTGTTGACCAGCATGGTGAACCTGCCGTCCTGCGCCACGGCATGGGCGACCAGCGCCTCGACCGCGGCCGGGTCCGATGTATCGGCGCGGCAGGTGCTGGCCTTGCCGCCGGCGGCGCGGATTTCCCCGGCAACCGCGGCCATGCCGGCCTCGGCGATGTCGGACACAACCACATGCGCGCCATGGCGGCCAAGGTCGCGGGCGATGGCCGCACCGATGCCCGAACCGGCGCCGGTCACGACCGCCACGCGGCCGCTGAAATCGAAGGTCATGGTCATGGGTCTCTCCATTTGTGACGGCGGCATCCTGTCATGGCGGTGATGACACTGCCTTGACATGGATCAGCCGGTCACAGCGAAACCCGTTCCCCCATCTCGACGACCAGATTGCGCGGCAGGTGGAAGAACGCCGAAGGATCGGCGGCAAAGCGCGCCAGCAGCGCATAAAGCCGGTCAAGGATCCGCGCCGGCCCCGCCGGCCCGGTCACAACCGGCCGCCGGCGGCCAAGGAAGAACGACGAGGCCATGGTATCGAACCTGAGCCCCGCCCGCCGGGCCGAAGCCATCGCCCGGCTGACATTCGGCGTCTCCATGAAGCCGAAGCGCAGGGTAAGCCGGGCGAAATGCGGCGCGAGCGGCGCGAAGCTCGCCCGTTCTTCGGGTGTCGCATAGGGCACGCGCAGGGTCTCGACGGTAAGGAATACCGTCTGGTCATGCAGCACGCGGTTGTGTCGCAGGTTGTGCAGCAGCGCCGGCGGCACGATCTGCGGATCGGGGGCAAGGAAGAACGCCGTGCCCGGCGTGATCGTTACCGAGGAACGCCCCATCGACCGCACGAAACCGTCGATGGCAACCGAGCTGCGGTGGCTTTGCACAAGGATGCGCTGCGTGCCGCGCCACCAGGCCCACATGACGATGCCAAGGACCACCGCGATCAGCACCGGGACATAGCCTCCATCGGCCAGCTTGGTCAGGTTCGCGGCCAGGAACCCGGTTTCCAGCGCCGCAAGCGGCAGCACGGCCAGCCCCGCCAGCCACAGCCGCATCCCGCGCACCCGCGCCAGATACAGCACCAGCAGCGCCGAGGTGACGATCATGGTGCCGGTGACGGCGATGCCATAGGCGGCGGCAAGCCCGGACGACGATCCGAACGAGACGACAAGGAACAGCACCCCGGCCAGCAGCCCCCAGTTGACCGCGGCGATGTAGATCTGCCCGCTCTGGTCATGGGCGGTGTGGCGGATTGTCATCCGTGGCAAAAGGCCCAGCTGGATCGCCGCCCGCGCCATCGAAAAGGCGCCCGAGATCACCGCCTGGCTGGCGATGACGGTTGCAGCGGTGGCAAGCACCACCAGAAGCGGCAGCAGCCTGTCGGGCGCAAGGTGAAAGAACGGATCGGCGACCGTGTCGGGCTGCTCCAGCACCAGCGCGCCCTGGCCCAGATAGTTCAGCACGAGCGCCGGGAACACCAGCACGAACCAGGCGGTCATGATCGGCTTGCGGCCGAAATGGCCAAGATCGGCATAAAGCGCCTCGGCCCCGGTGACGGCCAGAAAGACCGCGCCGGCGACGATGAAGGCAAGGCCGGGATGGGTGACAAGGAACAGGACGCCCCAATGTGGGCTGAAGGCGGCAAGGACGCCCGGATTGCCCGCGACATGGACAAGTCCCAGCACGGCAAGCGTGCCGAACCAGATCACCGTGATCGGGCCGAACAGGCCGGCAATCGGCCCGGTGCCCTTGGATTGCATGGCAAAAAGCGCGGCCAGGATCACCGCCGCCGCCGGCAGCACCCAGGCGGCAAGGTCGGGCAGGATCAGTTCCACGCCCTCGACCGCCGACAGGACCGAGACGGCGGGGGTGATCATCGCATCGCCGGCAAACAGCGCGGCACCTCCGATGGCCAGCGCCAGCACCGGCACCGAACGGCGGCCGATGGCCAGCCGGACAAGGGTGTAAAGCGCAAGGATGCCGCCTTCGCCGCGGTTGTCGGCGCGCAGCAGGATCAGGACGTATTTCAGCGTCACGATCAGCAACAGCACCCAGATCAGCAGCGACAGCAGGCCCAGCACCTCGGCCCGTTCCAGCCCGTCGCGGGCGACCGGGCGGATCGCCTCGCGAAAGGCGTAAAGCGGGCTGGTGCCGATGTCGCCATAGACGACACCGATGGCGCCGACGGTCAGGGCGAGAAACCCCTTGCGGCGCAGGTCGGGCGGCGGCGGTTCGGATTCCTCGCGCAGGTAATCCGCGATATCGAGCGATTCGGGATCGTCGGGCAGCGGCATTGCGGCGGCCAAACGCAGGGGCACCGGCCGAAGGCCGGTCTGGGCTGAAACTGTCATGATGGCTTGTGCAGGGAAACCGCCTCGGGGCTGAAACGCCTGGGGTGTTTCCGGTTCCGACGAACCCTGGCAGGGGTTCCGGGATGCTCCATGGGGTTACCGCAACTGCGGCGTGAGACGGAGCATACGCCTGTCGCGGCAGCGCAGCAAGACCGGCGTCGCGGCCCCGCCGGGGGCTGCATCCGCTTGCAGGGCGGGTTAGTGTCCGCGCCGGATTGTGCAGGGGGATTCGGGCGATGCGGCAAACGGTCTTGGGCGAAATTCCGGTCAGCGGCTGGTGCCTTGGCACCATGACCTATGGCAACCAGACGCCGCTTGACGATGCGCTGCGGCAGATGGACATGGCGATCGGGGCCGGGGTCACCTTCTGGGACACGGCCGAGATGTATCCGGTCAACCCGGTGCGCAAGGAAACCGCCGGCCGGTCCGAGGAATTCGTCGGCGAATGGTTCTCGCGCCGCGGCGGGCGCGACAGGGTGGTGATCGCGACCAAGATCTGCGGCCCGCACAACCAGATCCGCGGAACCCAGGGGCCGGATGCGGCGACCCTGGTGCAGGCGGTGGACGATTCCCTGCGCCGCCTGCGCACCGATCACATCGACCTCTATCAGATCCACTGGCCGGACCGCGGCCATTGGGGCTTTCGCCACAACTGGACCTATCGGCCCACGGCCGACCGCGCCGGCACCCTTGCCCATATGGACGAGGTTCTGGCGACGATGCAGGCACTGGTCGCCGCCGGCAAGGTCCGCGCCTTTGGCCTGTCGAACGAAACCGCCTGGGGCATGACGCGCTGGGCCGACCGGGCGGCGGTGGTCGGCGGTCCGCGCCCGGTCAGCGTGCAGAACGAATATTCCCTGCTTTGCCGGCTGTGTGACACCGACCTGGCCGAGGTCGCGGTCAACGAGGACATCACCCTGCTGGCGTTCTCGCCGCTCGCTGCCGGCCTGCTGACCGGCAAGTATCAGGACGGCCGCATTCCCGAAGGCAGCCGCATGTCGCTGAATGGCGATCTGGGCGGGCGGCGCAGCCAGCGCGTCTTCGATGCCGTCGCCGCCTATCTGGCGCTGGCGGCGGAACACGACCTTGACCCGGTGCATATGGCGCTGGCCTGGCAGGCGTCCCGGCCCTTTCCGGTGATCCCGATTTTCGGCGCCACCACCGCGGCGCAGCTTGAGCGGACCCTGGCCGGGCGCGACCTGGTACTGTCGCCCGAGGTGATCCGCGCCATCGACGAGGTTCACAAGGCGCATCCGATGCCCTACTGACCGGCGGGCAGGGCAGGAGGCGGGCAGGATGCGGATCGCGGCGATGATGATGGTGCTGGCGCTGGCGGCCTGCGCCCGGCAGGAACCGGCGGCGCCGGTCTTTCGCGACACCGCGCGGCCCATCGCCTCGGCGGCGCTGTTCGACTGGGCGCGCTTTGCCGGCGACTGGCGCGTCGTCGCCCGCTATCCGCTGGCCGCGGAAGCCGGCTGTGCCGGCGGCATCGTGACCTACGGCGCCGGCAGCATCGACTGGCAATGCCTTGGCCCGGCAGGTGAAATCCTGTCGCAGCGGCAGGGCGCGGCCAGCCCGGCGGCGTTGCCGGGGCGGCTGTCCGTCGACCTTGGGCCGGGCTATCCGGCCGAGCTTTGGGTGCTTTGGGTCGATTTCGACTATCGCACCGTGGTGATCGGCACGCCCGACGGGCGCGGCGGCTGGGTGCTGGACCGCAGCGAGGCGATCCCGGCCGACCGCATGGCCGCGGCGCGCGAGATGCTGGATTTCAACGGCTATGACCTGGGCGCCCTTGTCACAACGCGCTAAGCCAGCCGGGCAGGGCGCGGTCGCCGACCAGCGCCTCGCGCACCAGCCCGTCGACATGCGCGGCGAATGCGGCGACGCTGCCGCCGTCGCGGAAGGTCAGCCAGCTTTGCCCCAGATAGACCGCCGCCAGCCGCGATCCGAACACGGTGACCGGCGCTGAATAGAGCCGCCGGCCGTCGAACAGGCTGATCCGCAGCGTCGGGAACAGAAGCGCGGCAAGGTCGGCCAGATGCGCGATCTGGCCCCGCGCGGCATCGGCGGGCAGGCCCGTGTAATAGCCGTCGCTGCGCGCGAGGGCGGTGATTTCCTCCACCGGCACCGCGATTTCCAGATCCGAGCGCGCCGACAGGATGTCGGCGATGCGCGCCGAGGCCGCCGCGATGGCGGCGTCCGGATCGGGGCCGAGCTGGCCGGCATATTCCCACGCCATCACCGCCGGCGTCTTGATCAGGTCGGGCAGATGCGCCGCGACATGGCGGACCCGCGCCCCCGCTGCCTCGGAATGCCAGCCATAAAGCCGGTCGTCGATCAGCGCGCGCGGCGCACCGGGCACAAGCGGCACCGCCAGATCGGCGGCGCGGTCCGGCAGGTCGGTCAGGCCCAGCAACCAGTCAGCCGAGACCCCCAGGACCGAAGCGCATTCGGCGGCAACCTGCGCGTTCGGCAGGCGCTTGCCGCCCGGCGCCAGCACCTGCGACACGGTTGAACGGTCGACCCGCACCCGTCGTGCCAGTTCGGCCTGTGCCAGACCGCGATCCGCCATCGCCCGGGCCAGCCGGTCGCGGAACAGGCCGGCGCGGTCGCGTTTGTCGGTCATCGTTGTGTTTTGTCACCAACGTGGCGTTTATGGTGCGAAGATACGGCATGGACGGTTGCCGCGCCAGTGCTAGCGTGGTGCCGGGGACGGACGGGGACAACGGGACGATGGAGCAGGCGCGCGGACGCTTTCTGGAATGGCCGACCCTGGCCCTGCTGGCGGTTGCCTATGGCGGCTGGGCGGCGGCGCTGTTCTGGCTGGCGCCGGTCAGCCTGTGGCTGGCGGTGCCGCTTGCGGCCCTGGCCGCGGCGCTGCATTCCTCGCTGACGCATGAGGCGATCCATGGTCATCCGACGCGGAACGGTGCGCTGAACGCCGCGCTTCTGCTGCTGCCGCTGACGCTCTGGGTGCCCTATCTGCGCTTCATGGATACCCATCTGGCGCATCATCACGACGAAATCCTGACCGATCCCTATGACGACCCGGAATCGAACTACCTCGACCCGGTGGTCTGGGCGCGGTTGCCGGGCTGGTGGCGGGCGGTTCTGCGGTTCAACAACCGGCTTGTCGGGCGGATCAGCATCGGGCCGGCCATCGGCATGATGTCCTTTGTCGCCGCCGACCTGCGGCTGATCGCCAGGGGCGACCGCCGAGTGCTGTGGTCGTGGCTCTTGCACCTGCCGCCGCTGGCGCTGGTGATCTGGATCGCGCTTCTGTCGCCGATGCCGTTCTGGGCCTTCCTGCTTTCGGCCTATCTCGCCACGTCGATCCTCAAGATCCGCACCTTCCTGGAACACCGGGCGCATGAGCGCGCTTCGGGCCGCACGGTGGTGGTCGAGGATCGCGGCATCCTCGCGCTGCTGTTCCTGAACAACTGCTATCACGTTGTCCACCACATCCACCCGAAGGTGCCATGGTATGACCTGCCGGCGCTGTATGCCGAACGCCGGGCGCATTACCTGCGGCGCAATGACGGCTATCGCTACACGTCCTACGGCGAGGTCTTTCGCCGGTATTTCTGGCGGGCCAAGGATCCGGTGCCGCATCCACTGATGCGGCAGGACTAGAGGGCGTCTTCATTTAGGCGAGCCAGGCCATTGCGCATGCGAGTGAGACG
>CAZIOT010000007.1:0-108510 GCA_964540965.1 uncultured Rubellimicrobium sp.
AATATCCCCGCCGGAGGCAAACCTGAGGAGGAGCCGCAAGGCGACGACGAGGCAAGGACCTTGCGCCGAAGGCGCGCGATCAGGTCAGGCGGCCGCGCGAGGTGACGCGGGCGATGTCCTCGACCCGATCGCCGCGCATCAGGTGGATCTCGTCGAACAGGTTGCTGACCACGCAGGCGTGGTTGGGGATGACCTGCACCCGGTCGCCGACCTGCGGCCGGTTGGCGCAGGCGGTCAGGTCGACGACGGCATGTTCCTCGGACAGCGATGTCACCACCGCCTCGGGACAGGCGGGAAGATGCCCGTGGCCGGGCACCGGCGCCGGATCGGCGGCCAGTGCCTTGGACCCGGCGTCGAGCACCGCCCGTGTCGGCGTCGGCCGGCTGACCACGGTGGCCAGCACCGTCAGGGCGCAATCCTCAAGCGTCGCCGCGCCCCAGGCCACCTGCATCCGGTCGTTGTAGATATAGGTGCCGGGCCGGTGTTCGGTGGCGGAGGTCACATGGCTCGCCTGCGCCATGTCTGGCGTGCCGCCGGTCGAGACCACCTCGGGCGGCAGACCGGCGGCGGTAAGCGTGGCGATGGCATCGGCAAGCCAGGATTGCGTGCGCTCAAGGCCGCCGCGTGCCGGATAGGTCATCAGCCCGCCAAAGCGCAGCCCCGGCGCGGCGGCGATGGCGCGGGCCAGCGCCAGCGCCTCGGCCGCGGTCTGCACGCCGCAGCGGCCGGCGCCGGTGTCGCATTCGACCAGCACCTTCAACGGATGGGCGGGATCGGTAAATCGCCCGGCATAGCCCTGCACGGTGGTCAGGCTGTCGGCGGTGACGCTGATCGCGATGCGCCCGTGCAGCGCCGCCAGCCGGTCGAGCTTGCCTGGCCCGAGGATGTTGTAGGGCAGGAAGATGTCGGTGATGCCGCCATCGGCCATCGCCTCGGCCTCGCCCAGTTTCTGGCAGGTGATGCCGATGGCGCCCAGGGCCATCTGCTCGCGCGCAAAGCGCGGCAGTTTGTGGGTCTTCACATGCGGCCGCAGATGCAGGCCGATGCCGTCGAACAAGGCCTGCGCGCGGCGCAGGTTCGCCTCGGCCCTGTCGAGGTCGACGAGGACCGCGGGCGTGTCGATCTCGTCGCGGGTCTTGGGGCGGGTCACGGGGCGGGTCATGTCCGTATGGCCTCCAGAAAGGGCAGGTTGCCGGCTGTCAGCCCGGCATCGACGTTGAGCGCGGTGCCGGTGATGCCGGTGGCCATGGGCGAAGACAGGAACAGCACGGCATCGGCCACCTCGTCAGGGGTCACGATGCGGCCCAGCGGATAAAGCGCCGACACCCGGTCCAGCACGGTCGGATCGGCGGTAAGGCGGTATTCCCAGGCATGGGTGCGGACCGAGGCCGGGATCACCGCATTGGCGCGGATGCCGTGGCGGCCTTCCTCGACCGCGATGGCCCGCATCCAGGCCAGCAGCGCGGCCTTGGCAGCGGAATAGGGCGGATTGCCGTAGTGGGACAGGGCATTGACCGACGAGACGAAGATCATCGCCCGGTCGCCGGCCAGCCCGCGCATCGCCGGCAGCAGGGCCTGCGTGAACTGCGCGGCGCCGGTGAAATTGCGGTCCATCTCGTCGGTGATGCCCTCGGGCGTGGTCTGGTCGAGCGTGTCGGCCCGTGTCCAGCCCGCGTTCGACACCACGATGCGCGGCGCGCCACCGCGGATGATGGCGGCGGCGGCAGCGGCCACGGCCGCGGGATCGCGCAGGTCGAAGCGGTGGCATTCCCCGATGCTGGCCGAGCCGAGGTTGGCGCCCTCGACATCGCAGCCGACGACCCGCGCCCCGGCGCGGGCAAAGGCCTGGGTCAGTGCCCCGCCGATGCCGCCGCCGGCACCGGTGATCACCACGCGCGCGCCTGTCAGGTCGATCATGATGCCGCTCACTTGATTCCGCTCCGGGTTTCTTCAGGATGGCATGGTTCCCGCCCGAAGGAGAGTCCCATGGCGCATGAGGTTTTCGGCACCGCGCAGGTGCCCCTGTCCCCCGCGGTGCGGGCGGGCGATTTCGTCTTTGTCTCGGGGCAGGTGCCCGTTGTCGCGGGCAAGGTGGTCGAGGGCGGCATTGCCGCCGAGACGCGGGCGGTGATCGAGAACATCCGCCGCTGCCTGGAACTGGCCGGGTCGAACCTGTCGGAAGTGGTCAAGACCACGGTCTGGCTGCGCGACCGCGCCGATTTCCCGGCCTTCAACGCCGCGTATGGCGAATTCTTTGCCATCAGGCCGCCGGCGCGGTCGACGGCGGAAAGCCGGTTGATGATCGACATCGCGGTGGAAATCGAGGCCATTGCCTATAGCCCGCGCTGATCGGCCGGGCGGGCGTGGACGGGGGTGGCGATGCCCTCGAACCGCGCCTTGAGCTGCAGGGCCAGCACCCGCGAATAGAACCGCGACAGGGCAAGATTGCCGCCGTGGAACCACAGCGCCGGATGCGCGGTCGGTTTCCACATGTTGCGCAATTCGCCCAGCCAGGGGCCGGGATCGCCGCGCACGCCCGAGCCAAGCCCCCAGCAGGGGCCGACCATTTCCGCGGTGGCCGGGTCGATCAGCTGGCCCGCGACCTCGTGCATCGAACGGTAGCCGGTGCAGGCGATGATGACATCGGCCGCAAGATGCCGGCCATCGGTCAGGATCAGCCCGTCGGGCACGATCCGCGCCACGCCGGCGCCGGCGGCGATGGCGATTTCGCCGGAGGCGATCAGCTCGGACGCGCCGACGTCGATGTAATAGCCCGAGGCGGTGCGCAGCGCCTTCATCATCAGGCCGCTGTCATCCTCGCCCCAGTCGATGAGGAATCCGCTGGCCGTCAGCCTTGCATAGAAATCGGCGTCGATCTGCCGGATCGCCGCGTAAAGCGCCTGTTGCCCCGGCACCGCCCGCGACTGTGGCACCGAGGCGCCGGCGAGATCGGCCAGATCGGTGGTCAGGCCGCGGTCGGCCGCCTCTTGCGAATAATCGGCGAATGCGGTGCGCATCAGGGTTTCCGACCGGATCACGGTGGTCGGGCTGCGCTGGACCATGGTGACGCGCGCCCCCGCCTCCCACAGGTCGGTGGCGATGTCATGGGCGGAACTGGCGGCGCCGACGACGATGCAGGTCTTGCCGGCAAAGGCTGTGCCGTCGCGATAGGCGCTGGAATGGATCAGCGTGCCGGCAAAGCTGTCGCGGCCGGGCCAGTCGATCACGTTCGGCGGGCCGTAGGCGCCGGTTGCCAGAACCAGGTGTTCGGGGCGCAGGGTGATTGTCGCGCCGTCGCGGGTGACGGTGACGGTCCAGCGGTCGCCGTCCCAGACCGCATGGTCGGCGGTCGTCGACTGCCAGATGTCCAGGTCAAGCGCGCGGGCATAGGATTCAAGCCAGTCGCCCATCCGGTCCTTGGGCGTGAAAACCGGCCAGTTCGGCGGAAACGGCAGATAGGGCATGTGGTCGTACCAGACCGGATCATGCAGGACGAGGCTGCGATAGCGGCTGCGCCACGAATCGCCCGCCCGCGCGTGGCGTTCGACGACCAGCGCCGGCACGCCCAGCGATTTCAGCCGTGCCGCCAGCGCGAGGCCGCCCTGACCGCCGCCGACGATCAGCGTATGGGGCTGGTCCTGATGCCCGAGGCGCGCCTGCCGCGTGGCGCGCGCCTCGGCCCAGGTTTCGCGGCTGCGGTCGGCGCGATGGATGACGCCGCGGGGGCGGGTGGCGCCGGTCTGTTCCTCGTGGCCGGTCAGGTCGGTCGCCATGGTGAACAGCACATCGGCCAGCCCGTCCTTCAGCACCAGCCGGCCGGTGCCCTGCGCCGTCGCGGTGCGGAAGGCGAACCAGGCGCCATCGGCGGTGCCCTCGGTCACCCGCCAGCCGGCGGGGCGCGTCGTGGCAATCGTCGCGGTCAGTGTGGCGGCGATGGCGTCCCGCCCTTCGCTGGTGTGGATGTTCCAGGTAAAGGCCAGAAGGTCGCGCCAGCTTGCCCCCGGCTGGAACAGCGCGGCGGCGGCGGGAATGTCGCCGGCGGTCAATGCGGCGTCGAACAGCTCAAGCCAGCGGGCAGGCGTCACGGGGTCAGTCTCCCAGCGGTTCCAGCACCGCGCCGGGCCGGCGGGTCAGGACGTTGTATTTGATCCGGCGCAGGTTTTCCCGCGCGACCGGGCCGAGGCGGTAACCGGTGGCCGCGGCCAGCAGGTCGATGATTGTCAGAAAGGCAAAGCGCGAGGCCGAGGGTGTCAGCGTGTCGGGATATTCCGGCACCCGTGTCGTCAGCGCGACTTGCGCCACCTGCGCCAGATCGCTGTCGGGCGTAGTGATGGCGATGGTCGCGGCGCCGTAATGGCGGGCAAGATCCACGGCGTCGATCACCTCTCGTGTCCGCCCGGTCGAGGAGATGACGATCAGCGCATCGTCGGGCTTGAAGGTCGCGGCGGTCATCCGCGCCAGATAGGGATCCTTCAGCGCGGTGATGCCGACGCCATACCGGAACAGCCGGTACTGGGTTTCCTCGGCCAGGGCCGAGGACGATCCGCCCAGCCCGAACACCGTCACCCGGCGGGCCCCGGCCACCAGTTCGGCGGCGCGATGGACGGCGGCGGGGTCAAGCTGGCGCTCGACCTCGACCAGCGCGGCGCGCGCCTCGGACAGGATCGAGGACCAGTAGGGCGGATGGTCGGGATCGGGCGAGGCGGGCAGGCGGTCGGGGCTGAGATACAATTCGCCCACCACAAGGCTGCGCGCCAGTTGCAGCTTGAAGTCGCGCACCCCGTCGCAGCCGATGGCGCGGCAGAACCGCGTCACCGTCGGCTGGCTGACGCCGGCGCGTGTGGCGATGTCGCCGTTCGACGCCTCGACCGCGGATTGCACATCGGCCAGCACGGTATCGGCCACCGCCTGTTCCGAAGGGCTGAGGGTGGCGTAGCTGTCCTTGATGCGGGCGATGATATCGGGAACCCGCGTGCGCAGGTCGGATTCCATCTGACGCAACCGTGGCATGGGGCGCCCTTTCCTGCCGGTTGCGCCGCAGTTTCAGGGGGAAAGCGGCTTTCGTCAAGGAAATGTAGGAAACTTACATGCTGCGGCGCGGCGAAAATGCCAAGGAAATAAAGCGCCTGTGCGATGGGGGCAGGGGGCCGATCCGAATCGTTGACAGGTCTGTAAGTGAATTACACAGTTGTCCCAGGTCGGCCCGCCCCATGGCGAAGGACCGGCAATGAACGGGGAATGCTCTTGGCGGCAAAACTGAAGGTCGAGCGCGCGGGCAAGCGGTATGACCAGCTTGAGGCGCTTGCCGGTTGCACCTTTGACGTGGAGACGGGGACCATAGTCTCGATCGTCGGGCCTTCGGGCTGCGGCAAGACCACGCTTTTGTGGTCGATGTCTGGGCTGCATGGCCTGACCGAAGGTCAGGTGCTGCTGGACGGCACGCCGGTGACACGTCCGCGGCCGGAAATCGGCCTGGTGTTCCAGGAGGCGAACCTGCTGCCCTGGCGCGACATCCAGTCCAATATCCTGTTCCCGAACGAGATCAAGCACACCACCCCCGACCGCGACTGGATCGCCCATCTGATGGAGCGCACCGGCCTGACCGGGTTCGAGGGGCGGATGCCGCGGCAGCTTTCGGGCGGAATGCAGCAGCGCGCCGCCATCGTGCGCGCGCTGGCCCTGCGGCCCGAAGTCTTGCTGATGGACGAACCCTTTGGCGCGCTTGACGCCTTTACCCGCGAGGAGATGAACCGGCTGGTCGAGGAGATCTGGCTGGAAACCCGCACCACCATCGTCTTCATCACCCATTCCATCGAGGAGGCGATCTTTCTGTCGGACCGCGTGGTGGTGCTGACGAAACGGCCGGGACGGGTGCTGTCGGACCACGCGGTCAACCTGCCGCGCCCGCGCAACCACGACATCATGGCCTCGCGCGAGGTGTTCGACCTGACCAACGCGATCAAGGCCGACATCTACAGCCAGACCCCCGAGCGGGTGAGGGCGGCATGAGCGACGCGATCCCCGAATTCGGCAAGACGGGTGCTGCGCCGGCGGGGCTGTCGCCGGTGCCGCTGGGCGGCGGCGGACGGCGGACGCTGGGCGAGATCGCGGTGATCGTGCTGGTCGCCGTGGTGGTGATCGGGTCGATGGAATTCCTGCTTGGCTGGTATCAGGTGCCGGAATACGTGATGCCGAAACCCTCGGCCATCGGCGCGGCCTTCATCAAGGAACTGCCGCTGATCCTGCCGCACTGGGGCCATACGCTGGTGACGCTTCTGTCCGGCTTTGGCATCGGGGCGGCTGTCGGACTGATCCTTGCCGCGGTGGTGACGCAGTTTCCCTTCGTGGAAAAGGTCATCACGCCCTATATCCTTGTGCTGGTGACGACACCGATGCTGGCGCTGGTGCCGCTCTTGATCCTGCGGTTCGGCTTTGGCTATACGCCGCGGATCATCGCGGTGGCGCTGGCTGCCGGGCCGATGGTGATGATCAACGCCGCGACCGGATTCCGCCGCACCGACAGCGCCAAGATCGCGCTGGCGCGCAGCTATGGCGCCTCGGTCCTGCAGATCTTCTGGAAGATTCGCGCGCCGATGGCGCTGCCGATGATCCTTGTCGGGCTGATGGTCGGGGCGATCTTTGGCCTGCTGACGGCGGTTGGCGCGGAAATGGTTGGCGGCGGTTTCGGCCTTGGCAACCGGCTGACCACCTATTCCAGCATGATCAACATGCCGGAATTCTTTGCGGTGATCCTGATCCTGTCGGGAATGGGCATCGCGATCTACGTCATCTTTTTCCTGATCGGCAAGAAATGGGCGAGCTGGGAAACCTGAACCCGGCCGCAAATCACATCAAAAAGGGAGTGCAAGACCATGAAGTTGCGTCAATCCGGCCCGCTGATGTCGCGGCGGAAACTGTTGCAGGTCACGGGCGGCGGCATTGCCGTCAGCGCGCTGGGCCTGCCGCGGATCGCGGCGGCCGAACCTTACAACCGCGCCTTCACCTGGATCAGCCCGCGCGGCACGCTCGAGGTGCTGGACGACTATCCGTTCTGGATCGGCAAGAAGATGGGCTATTTCGACGGTCTTGACGTCGACATGCAGCCCGGGCCTTCGGACGGCACCGCGACGGTGAAATTCGTCGATGTCGGACAGGCGGACATGGGCTTTCCGTCGCCCGGCGTCTTCAGTTTCGGCCTGCGCGAGGGGATGGGCCTGAAATCCGTCTTCCACATGGGCGCGCGCGACACGTTCAGCCTTGCCTTCCGCAAGGGCGAAGGCCCTGCCGACATCAAGGCGATCGAGGGCAAGACCATCCTGCTCGGCTCGGCCGCGTGGCAGCCGATCGTCGACCCGATGCTGCTGGCGCAGGGTGTCGACGTGTCGACCATCACCTATGTCGAAGCCGGCTGGCCGACCTGGGGCACCGCGCTGGCCGGCGGGCAGGGCGATGCGGCGCTGTCCTGGGAAGGGCTGCGCGCCGAATGGATCGCCACCGGCCTTGAGTTCGAATACTGGCTGGGCGTGCAGCATTCGCCGCTGCCGGCGAACACCTTCTGTGTCCGCGCCGCCGATCTTGAGGATCCCGACAAGTTCGCCTTCCTGCAGCAATATCTGCGCGGCTGGGCCAAGGGGCTCGAGTTCGCCGAACACAACCCCGGTGCCGCGGTCGAGGCGGTGTTCGAGCAATTCCCGACGCTGGGCCAGAACCTTGGGCCCGAACTGGGGATCATGTCGCTGCTCCAGCAGATGAACGTGTTCCGCGGCGACATGGCAAACCGCGGTGGCTGGGGCTGGCATGACATGGCAAGCTGGCAGACCTTCTTTGACCTTTCGGCACAGGTCGGCAATATCGACCCGCTGTCGGCCGCCGATGTCTGCACCAACGACCTGATCGCCGGGGCGAACGATTTCAGCATCGACGAGGTCAAGGCCGAGGCCGAGGCGGTGCCGGTGTCCGAGGCGACGGCGGCGGTCGACATCGCGGCGCTGCGGGCCAGCATGTTCGATCAGGCCATCGGCGCGGGCGGCTGAGCCGAAATTTCGCTAAATTTCGGGGCGCGCGGGAAATTCGCGAATTTCCCGGGCGTTCCGACAAAATGGGGAGGGGAAAGATGACGGAACCGGTGCGCATCCTTGTCGTGGGACTTGGCAACATGGGGGCCAGCCACGCCAGCGCCTATCACCGCAATCCGGGGTTCCGGATCGTCGGCCTGTGTTCCCGCACGATTCGGTCGAAGGAAATCCCCGAAGAGTTGCGGGGCTATCCGCTGTTCGAGGATTACGAGGCCGCGCTGGCTGAGCTGAAGCCCGATGCGGTGTCGATCAACACCTGGCCCAACACCCATGCCGATTACGCCATCAAGGCGATGGAGGCCGGGGCGCATGTCTTCATGGAAAAGCCCATCGGCACCACGAATGCCGAGGCCGAGGCGGTGGTCGCCACCGCGAAACGCACCGGGCGCAAGCTGGTGCTGGGCTATATCCTGCGGGTGCATCCCAGCTGGGAAAAGTTCATCGAGATCGGCCGCGGTCTGGGCAAGCCGTTGGTGATGCGGCTGAACCTCAATCAGCAAAGCTCGGGCGATGCCTGGTTCTGGCACAAGAACCTGATCGACAGCCTGATCCCCATCGTCGATTGCGGCGTCCACTATGTCGACGTCATGTGCCAGTTGACCGGGGCGAAACCGGTGCGCGTCCACGGTATCGGCGCCGGTCTGTGGGCCGAGGCCGACAAGCAGAATTACGGCCATCTGCATGTGACCTTCGATGACGGTTCGGTCGGCTGGTACGAGGCCGGCTGGGGGCCGATGATGTCGGAAACCGCGTTCTTCGTGAAAGATATCGTCGGGCCAAAGGGCTCGGTCTCGCTCGTGCCGGACGATCACGCGCGGCAGGGTGAAGAGGACCTGTCCGACAGCGCCAATATCGACAAGCACACAAAGACCGACGTGATCCGCGTCCATCATGCCGCGGTCGGCAACGACAAGCATTTCGTCAAGAAGGACGAGATCCTGCGCATGGACGACGAACCGGGCCACCAGGAATTGTGCGACCGCGAGCAGGCGTATTTCCTGCGGGCGATCCGCGAGGATCTGGACCTGTCGGAATCGATGCAGGCGGCGGTGGATTCCCTGCGCATCGTGCTCGCGGCGGAACAGTCGATCGCCGAGGAACGGGTGGTGCGGCTGGACTGAGAGTGCGCGGGTGGTAAGCGCCGGGGGCGCTTCGCCCCCCGGACCCCCCGAGGATATTTATGGACGAAGAATGAGGGCAGGGCGTGGGCAGCATTGACGATCTCTATCGCGCCGCCGATGGCGTCGGTCTGGCGCAGCACATCCGTGCGGGTGAGGTTTCCGCCCCCGAGGTGGCCGAGGCCGCGATCCGCGCCATCGAGGCGCTGAATCCGCGGCTGAACGCGGTGATCTGCAAGCTATATGACCTTGGGCGGGAGGCGGCGGCGGCGCCCGGCGACGGGCCGCTCAAGGGCGTGCCGTTCCTGCTCAAGGAACTCGCCTCGGGCTGGGGCGGGGTGCAGGCGAACAATTCCTCGCGGTTTCTCAGGGATGTGGTGGCACCTGCCGATTCGGTGGTGGTCGGGCGGATCAAGGCGGCGGGGCTGACCCTTCTGGGCAAGACCAACGCGCCCGAGAACGGCTGGTCCATCGGGACCGAGCCGGTGCTTTACGGCGCGACGCTGAACCCCTGGGACGAGGCGCTGACGCCGGGCGGATCGTCGGGGGGCACCGCGGTTGCGGTGGCGACCGGCATGGTGCCGATTGCCGAGGCAAGCGACGGTGCCGGGTCGATCCGGGTGCCGGCGTCCTGCTGCGGCACCGTGGGGCTGAAGCCGTCACGCGGGCGGGTGACGCTGGCGCCCTTTGCCGATTACTGGGCCGGCGGGGCCTATTTCCTGTGCAATTCCCGCACGGTGCGCGATACCGCCGCCTATCTGGATGCGATCGCCGGTGCGCTTCCCGGCGATGTCTATGAACTGGACCTGCCGGACATGAGCTTTTCCGAACAGGCCGCCCGGCCGCCGGCGCGGCTGCGCATCGGCTTTAGCGTCACCGACCCGTCCGGCGGGCCGGTGCATCCGGAAATCGCGGCCAGCGTGCGCGGCGTGGCGGCGGTGCTGGAAGGCATGGGCCATCATGTCGAGGAACACGACATGACCTTTGACGCCGACCATCTGTGGAAGACCTATACCGATTTCACCTGTGTCGAGACGGCCGCCACCTATGGCTATTTCGAGGATGTCCTTGGCCGCAGGATCGGGCCCGACGATGTGGAGCCGGTGACGATGGCGGTGATCGCGCGCGGCCGCGCGGCCAGCGCCATAGAACATGCGGCCCGTATCAACGAGATCCGCGCGATGGGACGGGCGATTGCCGCCGACCTGCGGCCCTATGACGTGTTCCTGACCCCGACCCTGACGCAGGCGCCGCGGCCGAAGGGGTTCTACGACATGTCGATGACCAATCTTGACGATTACAATGCGCTTTGGGCCGATGCGGTGTTCATGACGCCGTTCAACATCTCGGGCCAGCCGGCCATGTCGCTGCCGCTTGGGGAGGTCGGGCACATGCCGGCGGGGGTGCAGCTGGTCGGGCGGATGGGGGCCGAGGGCACGCTTTTGGCCGTCGCCGCGGCGCTGGAAGAGGCGATGCCATGGCGGGACCGCCGCCCGCCGATCCGGTGGTAGCGATGACCTGCGATCTGGTGCTGCGCGGCGGGCGGGTGATCGACCCGTCGCAGGGGATCGACAGGGTGACGGATGTCGGCTTTGCCGGCGGTCGGGTGGCGGCGGTCGGCGACGGACTTGTCGGTGCCGAGGTCCGCAACGCGGCGGGCCTGATCGTCACGCCGGGGCTGATCGACCTGCATACCCATGTCTATTGGGGCGGCACCTCGCTGGGGGTCGATGCCGATGCCTATGCGCGGCAAAGCGCGGTGACGACGCTGGTCGATACCGGCAGCAGCGGGCCGGGCAATTATGCCGGCTTTCGCGCCCATGTGATCGAACGGGCGCGGGTGCGGATCCTGGTCTATCTGCATGTGTCCTTTGCCGGCATCTTTGCCTTTTCGCCGCGCATCAACATCGGCGAAAGCAGCGACATGCGGCTGATGGCCGCGCGCGAGGCGCTGGAGGTGGCGCAATCGGACCCTGCGCATATCATCGGCATCAAGGTACGGGTCGGGCGCAATTCCTCGGGCGACAACGGCATTGCGCCGCTGCATGTGGGTCTTGATCTGGCCGACCGCGCCGGGCTGCCCCTGATGCTGCATATCGACGAGGCCCCGCCCAGCTATGCCGAGGCGGTGTCGCTGTTGCGGCCGGGCGATGTGCTGACCCATTGCTTTCGCCCCTATCCCAACGCCATGGTCGATGGTTCCGGCCGGGTGCGCGAGGCGGTGCTGGCGGCGCGGGCGCGCGGCGTCCTGTTCGATGTCGGCCATGGCATGGGATCCTTTGGCTGGGACAGCGCGCGGGCGGCGGTCGGGCAGGGGTTCTGGCCCGACTCGATTTCGTCTGACGTGCATGCCATGTGCATTGACGGGCCGGCCTGGGATCTGTTGCGGACGATGACGAAATTCCTGGCCCTGGGCATGGATCTGCCCGAGGTGGTGCGGGCGACCACGGTCAATGCGGCGCGGGCGTTGCGGCGGCCGGACCTGGGCACGTTCGCGCCGGGGGCGGCGGGCGATGCCAGCGTCCTTGCGGTCGAGGATCGGCCGATCACGCTTGAGGATGTGCTGGGCGGCACGGTGGTGCATCCGCAGCGGCTGACCGCGCGCGGCATGGTTCTGGGCGGCGGCTGGGTCGGGGCATGATGCCGGTTTCCGTCTGGGCCTATCCGTGGGATCTGCACGACATCGGGCTGGATACTGCGCTGTCCCGGCTGCAGGACGCCGGGGCCGATATGGTCAGCCTTGCGACCAGCTATCACGCCGGCCGGTTCCTCCAGCCCGGCAATCCGAAGCGGCGGGTGTATTTCCCGCAGGATGGCACGATCTATTACCGCCCCGATCCGGCGCGCTGGACAGGCGCGGCGATTGCCCCGCTGATGGCCGGGATCGTGGACAGCGAGGGCGACATGCTGGGCCGGCTGATTGACCGCCGCGATGCCGGCGGCGCCGGGGTTTCGTGCTGGACGGTCTGCCTGCACAATACGCGGCTGGGGATGCTGCATCCCGCCGATGTGGTGCGGAACGCCTTTGGCGATCCGTCCTTCTATGCCCTGTGCCCGTCAAGCCCCGCGGCACGGGCCTATGTCGTGACCCTGTGCCGCGAGATCGCCGAGGTCTATGCCCCTGACAGGATCGAGCTGGAAACCCCGGAATTCATGGGATTTTCACATGGGTTTCACCATGAGAAGGACGGGTTGCCCCTGACCCAGGCCGAGGATTTCCTGCTGGGCCTGTGTTTCTGCCCCCATTGCACGGCCCGCGCCACGGCCGCCGGCGTGCCGGTCGAGGAGGCGCGGTTGGCCGTGACCGCTGCCCTGGAAGCCGCCTTTGCCCGCGAACTGCCGGAAAGCCGGTTTGCCGATTTCCCCGACCGCGGCATCGCCGCCTTTGACGCGATCCCGGCGCTGGCCGCCTTCCTGCGCTGGCGGGCCGAGCCGGTCACCTCGCTGGTCGCCGAAATTCGCGCGGCGGTGCCGGCGCGGACGCAGCTGCTGCTCATCGGCTATGACGGGGCGGACCTTGCCGGGATAGATGTTGCCGCCTGTGCGCCGCATCTGTCGGGTCTGCTTTATTGCGGCTATTTCGCCGCGCCGGACAGGCTGGGCCGCCTGCTGGCCGAAACCCGTCAGCGCCTCGGGCCGGAGAAGGGCCTGATCGCCGGGTTCCAGTTGTTTCACCCGAACCTCCGCGATGCCGAGGACCTGCGGGCGCGGGTCGCGGCGGCGCGGCCCTTTGCCGATGGCTGGAATTTCTACAACCTTGGTCTGGTGCCGCCGGCGCGGCTGGGCTGGATCACCCGCGCGCTGGCATGACCTTGTCCGTCAGTGCCGCGACGATGATCGAGGCGATGATGCAGAAGGTGAACAGATAGAGCCCCCAGGCGACCTGCACCTCGCCCACGCCCATGCCCTTGAAGATCAGGACATAAAGCGCCAGCAGGAACACATCCGCCATGGCGAACTTGCCGATCCAGCCCAGCACCGGCGCCAGCCGCGGCGACAGAAGGTCGAACTGGATCAAGGCGATACCGATGGTTTTCAGCATCGGCGCAAAGATCGCGGCAAAGGTGACGACCAGCGCCAGCCCGGCAGACGAGGCCCACAGGGCCTGAAGGCCGGTCATCACCGTTACCACGTCAAGGTCGAAGAAGGTCCAGTCGGTCCACGGGATGTTCCACGGCCGCATGAATCCGGCGCGCAGAAGCGGCATGAACCACGAGACCGGAAACAGGATCAGCAGCGCCAGATTGGCGGCGCGAAGGGTATTGAGGCGGGTCATGGCGCGCAGCCTTGCCGGGCGGGCGCGCGTCACGCAAGCCTATTCGGCGGCGGGGCTCGGCGCCTTGAGCGGCACGACATTGCTGTCCTGCGGCTCGACTCCGGCATCCTCGAATCCATAACCAAGCGCCGGCAGCACGCTTTTCAGCTGTTCGTCCAGCCGCGACAACTGGCTGGCGACGATGGCCTCTTCGACCTCGACCTGATCGGCCCAGCGGCGGATTTCGCGGGCGACATGCAGCGCCTCGACGATGCGGGCCTGCTGCGCCTCGGCCTCTTGCTGGCGCTCGGTGAGGAACGCCTTGGCGCGGGCGACCTTTTCGTCGCTGTAGATTTCGGCCAGATGCCGGGCCTGCTGGCCCATCTGCGCGGCAAGCGTCAGCACCTCGGCCTCGAGCAGGCCGAGGTCGGGATGGTCGCGCAGATGGGCGATGCGTTCGCGCACGGCGTCGAATTCCGACGACAGGGTGAAGACCCCGGCGCGGTCGGCTGTGTGGCAGATGTGATAGGCGCGGGCCACGTCCTCCATCGAGACGCGGAAATTGCGGTGGCTGCGTTCGAGCAGCAACATCCGCAGGTTTCCGGGCACAAAGCCAAGAAGCAGGAGCAGCAGAACCGTCACCCCGGTCTGCACCCAGGGGCCGGCGAGCGGCCAGGTGATGTCGCCAAAGCTGACCGACAGCGTCAGCCACGGGATCGCGCCAAGGGCCGACAGGATCGTCACACCCAGCGCCGAAAACGCCGCCGCGGCAAGCACGAACAACGACAGACTGTGCAGATACTGGCCAAGCCGCAACGCGGCGGACTGGAAGGACACCGGCAGCTTCCCCAAGCATTAACCTTTCGCCACGTTAGCGGAGGCGACGGCGAACCCGGAAGGGGAAATGGCGAAACAATGGCGCAACAGGGGTTTGGCGGGAACGATGCCCGCGTCAGGCCGGGGATTGTTGCGAAAGTCGAAACACTAACGCAGGTTTTCTATCGGACCCTCGGCCCGGCCGTGGATGAACTGATTCACATAAGGGTCGGCGGTGGCGTCCATTTCGGGAATCGTCCCGGTCCAGCGGATCACCCCGCCGTGCAGCATCGCCACCCGTGTTCCGATCGCGCGCACCGAGGTCATGTCATGGGTGATGGTGATCGCGGTGGCGCCCATCTCGGTGACGATCTCGTGGATGAGGTCGTTGATGACGCCGGCCATGATCGGGTCAAGGCCGGTGGTCGGCTCGTCAAAGAAGATCACTGCGGGATCGGTCGCAATGGCGCGGGCCAGGCCGGCGCGTTTCTGCATGCCGCCCGAAAGCTCGGCCGGGTAACGGTCGGCGACCTCGGGGCCAAGGCCGACGCGGCGCAGTTTCGCGATGGCGATCTCGCGCGCCTCGGCCCGCGGCCGGGCCATCGGTCCGCGCAGGTAGCGGAAAGCGACATTTTGCCAGACGGGAAGCGAATCGAACAGGGCCGCGCCCTGGAACAGCATGCCGAAACGCGACAGGAACGCCTCGCCGGGGGTGCCGTTCACCACCTGCCCGTCAACGGCGATGCGGCCTGAATCGGGCCTGACCAGCCCGAGGATGCATTTCAGCAGCACCGACTTGCCGCTGCCCGAACCGCCGATCACCACAAGGCTTTCGCCGCTGGCGACAGTCAGGTCCACCCCGGCAAGGACGCGGTTGGCGCCGAAACTCTTGTGGATCCCGGACAGCGTGATCATAGCGAAAAGAACGCCTCGGTCAGGATCAGGTTGGCGGCAAGGATCAGCACCGCGGCAAGCACGACCGAGGATTTGGTCGCCCGCCCGACGCCCATCGCGCCGCGTCCCGCCTGCATCCCGGCATAGCAGCCGGTCAGCGCGGCGATAAAGCCGAAGGCGGCGCCCTTGGTCAGGGAAGAGATGATGTCGCGCGCCTCGAGGAAATCGACGGTGTTGTGGATATAGGTCGAGGCGTCAAAGCCCAGCCGCCAGATGCCGACCAGCCAGCCGCCAAGGATGCCGATGGCGTCGCCGATGCCGACCAGCGCCGGCATCACCAGCGTCGCGGCCAGAACGCGCGGCAGGGTCAGGTATTTCAGCGGATGGGTCGACAGTGTGACAAGGGCGTCGATCTGTTCGGTGACCTTCATCGTCGCGATCTCGGCCGCGATCGAGGAGGTGACCCGCGCCGCCACCATCAGCCCGACCATCACCGGGCCAAGTTCGCGGACGATGCCGACAGCCACGATCTGGGGCACCAGCTCTTGCGCGTTGAAGCGGCTGCCGCCGGCGTAGATCTGCAGGGCCAGCGCGCCGCCGGTGAACAGCGCGGTCATGCCGACCACCGGCAGGCTGAAATAACCGATCTGGAGCAGCGCGGCGCCGAATTCGCGGCCATAGAACGGCGGGCGGACCAGATGCGACAGGGTGCGGCCGGTGAAGATGGCGAAACGGCCAAGCGTGGCCAAGCCCGCCAGCACCGCCGCGCCCAGTGAGGCCAGGGCGGCGATCATCCGGCCAGATACCGCCGCGCATAGCGGTGGCCGAGGGCGGTCAGCACCTCGTAGCCGATGGTGCCGGCGGCGGCGGCAAGGTCGTCGGCGGTCTGGTGGGCGCAGATCAGGTCGAGTTCCTCGGGGTCTTCGCCAAGATCGGTGATGTCGACGGTAATGAGATCCATCGACACCCGCCCGACCGCGGCGCAGGGCCGGTCGCCATGCCAGAACACCAGCCGGCCCTGCAGGGCGCGGAACAGGCCATCGGCATAGCCGCCGGCCAAGGTGGCGATGCGGCTGGGCCGCTGCGCCTGCCAGGAATTGCCATAGCCCACGACCTCGCCCGGGCCAAGGTTGCGGATCTGCACCACCGGCAGCGACAGGGTCGCGGCCTGCCGACCGGCAGCGAAGGGCGCGGCGCCATGCAGGCCGATGCCGGGGCGGACCACGTCGAAATGGTATTCGGCGCCCAGAAGGATGCCCCCCGTGGCCGCCAGCGACCGCGGCACGCCCATCCCGTCGGTCATCTGCCGGAACAGGTCAAGCTGGTAGGGGTTCATCGGATGGTCGGGTTCGTCGGCGCAGGCCAGATGGCTCATGAGGAGCGAGGGGCCCTGCGCGATGGCGGTCTCGGCCACGGCGGCCCAGTCGTCCCATTCCATGCCAAGCCGGTTCATGCCGGTGTCCAGCTGGATGCCGAACGGATGGCCGGGCAGCGATTCGAAATGCCGGGTCAGCTGGTCGAGGCTGTTGAGCATCGGCGTCAGCGCCAGATCGCCGATCGTGTCGGTGTCGCCGCGCATATGGCCCGAGAACACGCAGATCTCGGGCCCCGGCCCGAGGGCCTGACGGACGGTAGCGCCTTCCTCGGCCGCGGCGACAAAGAAGCGGCGGCAGCCGGCGCGGGCCAGCGCGCGGGCGACGCGGGCGGCGCCGCAGCCATAGGCGTCGGCCTTGATGACGGCCCCGGCCTCGGCCGTGGTGGCGGCGGCAAGGCTGCGCCAGTTGGCGACAATCGCGTCGAGGTCGATGGACAGGGTGCCGGTGCTCATGATCGGGGTTCATGGCACCGGGGGGGCGCGGGGGCAAGGGCCAAGGGGCGCCACGTCAGGCACGACAGGCGGCACGGCGCCGTCTAGCATGCCCGGGGGAGGAGGCCGGACATGGACAGGCTGCGGCTGATTGCGGGCGAGCGGACGGTGCAGGTCATGGCGGGGGTGGTGGCCCTTGCCGCGTTGTGGCTCGCGTGGCACGGGCCGGCTTGGGTCTGGCTGACGGTGCCCCTGGGTGTCATGGCGCAATGGGTCAACGAATACGGGCTGCACCGGCATGTGTTCCACATGGCGCCGCCGCGGCGGCAATGGGCCTTTGACCTGCTGTATCGCGCGCATTACGGCCATCATGACTTTCCGGCCAACCGGCCGCTGATGTTCGCGCCGATGTTCGTGGTGCTGCCGGTGCTGGTGGGGAATTTCCTGCTGCTCTGGGGCCTCTTTGCGCTGATCGGGCTGGCGCAGGCGCTGCCCTTGGCCGTGGCGGTGGTGCTGATCGGCGGCACGGCGACCTTCATCGGCTACGAATGGTTCCACACCACCGCCCATGCCGCCGGGAAGAAGGGCGCGCTCGGCCGGCGGGTGACCATGCTGCACAGCCAGCACCATTTCCGCGATTTCACCCGCTGGTTCCATGTCTCGCCCGGCGGCGAGGTCATCGACCGCGCTCTTGGCACCTCGATCAGCCGTGACGAATTGAAATCGCGGCAGCGGGTCGAGTTCATCACCACGCTGGGGCTGCGCCCCGACGATCCGCGGCTGGTCGCGGCGCGGGCGCGTTTTGCCGGTCGCTATGGGCTGAGTGCGGCCGAGATCGCGGCGGCGGCACGAGTGTAGGGGTAGGGTGGGTCAAGACCCACCTTACGGGCGGCCGGCCTAATACCCCTCGCCGTCGCCCTGCCAGGCGCGGGCGAGGTTGCCAAAGCGGGTAAAGCGGCCTTCGAAACTGAGATCCACGGTGCCGATCGGGCCGTGGCGCTGCTTGCCGATGATGACCTCGGCCTTGCCATGGACCCGCTCCATGTCCTGCTGCCATTGCGCCATCTTGTCCAACTCGTGTTCGCCCGGCTTTTCGCGTTCGCGGTAATATTCCTCGCGGAAGACGAACATCACCACATCGGCGTCCTGTTCGATCGACCCCGATTCGCGCAGATCCGACAGTTGCGGGCGCTTGTCGTCGCGGTTTTCCACCTGCCGCGACAGCTGCGACAGGGCGATGACCGGGATGTTCAGTTCCTTGGCGATGGCCTTGAGCCCTTGGGTGATCTCGGACACTTCCTGCACCCGGTTGGCATCGCCGCCGCGGCCGGTGCCGCGCACCAGTTGCAGGTAGTCGATCATCAGCACGTCAAGGCCATGGGTGCGCTTGAGCCTGCGGGCACGGGCGGCCAACTGGCTGATCGGCAGCGCCGGGGTGTCGTCGATGAACAGGGGGCAGGCCTCGAGCGCCTTGGCCGCCTCGACAAAGCGGCGGAATTCGGCCTCGGTCATGTCGCCCTTGCGGATCTGTTCCGAAGGGATCTCCGCCGCCTCGGACAGGATACGCGCGGCAAGCTGTTCCGAGGACATTTCGAGCGAGAAGAAGCCGACCACGCCGCCGTCAACCGCGCCCTCGTGGCCGTCATGGCGGCGGCCCTTGCGATAGGCCTTGGCGATGTTGAAGGCGATGTTGGTGGCAAGCGAGGTCTTGCCCATCGACGGCCGCCCGGCAAGGATCAGGAGGTCGGAGGGGTGCAGGCCGCCCAGCTTGCGGTCAAGATCGGTCAGCCCGGTCGAGACGCCGGCCAGCCCGCCATCGCGCTGGTAGGCGGCATTGGCCACCTGCACGGCATCAGTGACCGCGCGCAGGAACGACACGAAGCCCGATTCGCTGCTGCCCTGTTCGGCCAGCTTGTAAAGCGCCTGTTCCGCCTCGACGATCTGTTCCTTGGGTTCGGACGCGACATCGACCCGCGCCGCCTTGGCGGAAATGTCCTGACCAAGGCGGATCAGTTCGCGGCGGATGGCGAGATCGTAGAGGATCTGCGCGTAATCCCGCGCGGCGAAGGCGGAAATCGCCGCGCCGGCAAGCCGCACCAGATAGGCCGGGCCGCCCAGCTCCTTGAGCCCCTCGTCCTCTTCCAGAAAAGCCTTGAGCGTCACCGGCGAGGCGAGCGCGTTCTTCTGGATGCGGGCGGCC
The DNA here is from genome assembly GCA_964540965.1 of uncultured Rubellimicrobium sp. Classification (GTDB taxonomy): domain Bacteria; phylum Pseudomonadota; class Alphaproteobacteria; order Rhodobacterales; family Rhodobacteraceae; genus JADYZU01. Next base: position 19,166 of record CAZIOT010000007.1, read on the forward strand.
GCGACCTCGTAGATGCGGGCGTGGACCGGGTCGAAGAAATGTTCCTTGCCGATGATCGCCGACACCCGGTCGAAGATGTCGTTGTTGGTCAGGATCGCGCCGAGAAGTTGCTGTTCGGCCTCGATCGAATGCGGCATCTGGTCGGCGGGCGCGGGTTCAACCCCGGCGGCGCGGAATCCGGCGATTTCGTTCATGATCCTGCCTGCGTCTGGGATACCGGGCGGGCGCCGCCCGAATCCTTACCCTGTCGTTCAAGCCCCCCTGTTACCCGCAGCGGGAGGCGAAGCGCAAATTGTATAAACCTGTGGGCAACCGCGGCGGGCCGGGCGCGCACCGCCAGATGATGCGGCAGAGCCGGGCGGTTCGTCAATCCGTAGGGGCGGTCAAGCGTGGGCGGCGGACCAGGCCAGCGGATCGCCCAGATAGTTTTCCACCTCGGCCAGGGTGCCTGTGTCAAAGGCGGCGCGGTCACGGGCGGCGGCCAGCACGTCCCACCAGGTGCAGAGGTGATGCAGGCGGACCCCTTCGGCGGCAAGCGATTCGGTGACGCCGGGGAAGATGCCGTAGTAGAAGATCACCGCGGTATGGCCGCAGGTGGCGCCGGTTTCGCGGATCGCGTTGACGAAGCTCACCTTCGATCCGCCGTCGGTGGTCAGATCCTCGACCAGCAGCACGCGGTCGCCGTCTTTCATCACGCCTTCGATGCGGGCGTTGCGGCCATAGCCCTTGGGTTTCTTGCGGACATAGGTCATCGGCAGCGCCAGGCGTTCCGCCACCAGCGCGGCAAAGGGGATGCCCGCCGTCTCGCCGCCGGCGATGTTGTCAAAGGCCTCGAACCCGGCGTCGCGCAGCACGGTGACGGTCAGGAAATCCATCAGCACCGACCGGATGCGCGGATAGGAGATGAGCTTGCGGCAGTCGATATAGGTCGGCGCCTTCTTGCCGCTGGCATGGGTAAAGGGCTCGGCCGCGTTGAAATGGACGGCGCCGATGTCGAGGAGCATGCCGGCCGTGAGCCGGGCGATCTCGTCTTTGGGCGGGAAGGAGGAGGGGATCATCATGGCCTCGTGAGCGGCGAAAATTCGCGAATTTTCGGGGCGCGCTGAAATTTCGCGAAATTTCAGGCGGGTTGCCAGTGCAGCGGAAAGCCGGGGTCGAACACCGTCACCGGGCCGTCGCCGGTGTCGATCCGGGCGGGATAGTCCACAGGGGCGCCCCTGGTCAGCGTGATCCGCGCCTCGTTCGGCGGCAGGCGGTAGAAGGCGGGGCCATTGAGCGAGGTGAACGCCTCGAGCCGGTCGAGCGCGCCTTCGCGGTCGAATACCTCGGCCAGGCAGGACAGCGTATTGGGTGCGGTAAAGCAGCCGGCGCAGCCGCAGGGCAACAGCTTGTTGGCATCGGTATGGGGCGCCGAATCGGTGCCGAGGAAATAACAGGCGGCGCCCGAGGTCGCCGCGCGGACCAGCGCCTGACGATGGCTTTCGCGCTTGGCGACCGGCAGGCAGTAGTAATGCGGCCTGATCCCGCCGGCGAGAATCGCATTGCGGTTGATAATCAGGTGATGGGTGGTGATCGTCGCCGCCAGATCGGGGCCGCCGGCGGCGGCATAGGCGGCGCCCTCGGCCGTCGTGATATGTTCCATCACCACGCGCAGGCCGGGGGTGCGGGCGCGCAGGGGGGCCAGCACGCGGTCGATGAACACCGCCTCGCGGTCGAAGATGTCGATCTCGGGGTCGGTCACCTCGCCATGGACGCACAGCGGCATGCCGATCCGGGCCATGCGGTCAAGCACCGGCTGCACCCGGGCGAAATCGCGCACGCCGGAATGCGAATTGGTGGTGGCGCCGGCGGGATAAAGCTTGACCGCATGGGCGATGCCCTGGGCATGGGCGCGGGCGACATCCTCGGGGTCGGTTTCCTCGGTCAGATAGAGCGTCATCAGCGGCGTGAAATCGGCGCCGGCGGGCAGGGCGGCCAGGATGCGGTCGCGATAGGCCGCGGCCTGCGCCGCGGTCACCACCGGCGGCACAAGGTTCGGCATGACGATGGCGCGGGCGAAATGCGCGGCGGAATGCGGCAGCACGGCGGCCAGCATGGCGCCGTCGCGCAGATGCAGGTGCCAGTCGTCGGGGCGGCGGATCGTCAGGCTCTGGGTCATGTTCCTCGCGCTATCACAGGGCCGCGCGCGGTGCCACAGGCTCTTGCGGCGATGCAGCGACAGCGCGATAGTCGCGGCATCGCACAGGCAACGGGGATGCGCGTCATGTGGGCTTTCATTCTGGCGGTCATCGCCGGTTTTCTGGTCGGCCCGGCAGAGGAGCCGCTGGCGCGGCCGGTGGCGCGGCTGATCGCGCCGGTGGTCAAGATCGACCCGGCCGAAATGCGGCTGCTGAGCTTTGCCATCCTGATGCTGATCGTCGGCGTCCTGGCCGAACTTCTGCATTCCGGATCGACTTTCTGGGTGATCCTCGGGGGGGTCATCGGCCTGTTCGCGATGCGCATCTACGCATTCGTGAAGGCGAAGATCGACAACCGCGAGGGGCTTTAGGCTAGGCAAAGCATCGCTTTGCGGTCCAGAATGGGGCATCCCATTCGGACCACAGGTGATTCATGCGCGCTTTCCTGACCTCTGCCATTCTGGCACTCGCGGCTTCGCCCGCCTTTTCGCAATGCCTGACCAGTGCCGATCTGGCACAGGGCATCACCGTCACCTTCCAGAGCGGTGACCACACCACCACGCGGTCGATGCCGGACGGGTCGCTGCAGGTCGACGAATCCTATGCCAACGGCAATCCGACCATCCGCTTCACCGCCTGGAAGGGCGTCTATTTCACCGAGGAATTCGAGCTTGGCGCCGATGGCGCGCCGGTGCCCGGCACCCGGCTGGTGATCGAGTTTCCGGTCACCCCGGCCAAGCTGCCGGTGCCGGCGGCCGGTGGCAGCTGGAGCGGCAACACCACCAACGTCTTCTCGGATGGCTATCGCCGGCCCGAAGCGACGACGATCACCTTTGCGGCCGGGGCGCCGATCACCCTGTCGGGCTGCACCTATGACACGGTCGCCTCGACCCTGCGCTACGACTGGGGGCAGGAGGGCGGGCTGACGCTGCACTATCTGTATCTGCCACAGGTCGGCCTGGCCATCCTGCAGGACAATCAGTTCGACGGCGAGGCGATGTCGACCACGCTCGCCGTGGCGATGGAGCCGGGAATCGCGACGGCGCCGATTCAGGTGCCGGTGCCGACGAAATAGCGCCTATTCGGCGGCTTCGGTCACCCGCATCTCGGCCAGCTTGCGTTCGTAGAGGGCCGAGTCGCGGGTGTTCAGGCCATGGGCGCAGAGGTGGCGGATCAGCCCGGGCCGATTCGCGACCTCGAGCTTTTTCAGCAGGATGCGCAGATAGGCCGCGTTCTGGCGCCGCGCCCGCCACAGCCGGCCAAAGGCGGCGTGGTCAAGCGCGCCCGACATGGCGGCGGCGATCAGGTCGGCGGTCAACGCCATCGAATCGAAGGCGGTTTCGGTGCGCGGACCGGCCCAGGTGGCGCGGTGGACCGTGACATTCGGCCTTGTGTAAAGCGCGGCATGGATCGCATCGGGCGCGATCATCGGATCGATGACGATATCGACCTTGCGGGCGGCGTCGATCATGTCGGGACCATAGCCGTAGCGCGAGGTGAAGTCGCGCCGGCGGCTTTCGGGAAACCTCTTGTCCCAGCCGGCGATGGCCGGGGTCAGCGTCGCCTGCGGCCGGAACAGCAGAACCCGTGCGCCCGGCGCCGCCACCGACAGGCTGGCCGCGGCATAGCCCGACGGGCCGGCGCCGTAGAACAGCACGCGGCCGAAATCCTCGAAGAATCCGTCGTCGGTCAGCCGGTCGAAGGTGCCCCAGACCGCACGGTCACGGAACCAGGTCTCGCCCTCGGACAGGAAGGCCATCAAGGACCAGCCGTGCCGCGCCGCAAGGTCAAGTCCGCGCGGCCGCGCGCCGGGCATCCGCCGGGCCGCGTCGACGGTTTCGAAGGTCACCAGAAGGTCGCGGCCAGCGTCGATGAACAGGCTGGAATGATGCCGGCCGATGCGTTCGAAATGGCCGTGCTCCTCGCCCAGGGCGTCGATCCTGTCGAACCAGTCGTCGGCTTCAAGGCCTGAAAGGTCGGCGGTAAGGTCGGGCAGCGTCATCGAAATGTCCTTGGCGTCGCAGGCTCGGCACGTTGTCACCCTCGTTTGAGGCGAAATTGCGCGGTCCTCGGGCGGATCGGGGGCTTTGCGTTTCGCTGCCCGCAACGGTCCGTTCCGCAGAATGCCCGCAAGCCGGTCCGGGCAGGATCGGGCCGCCTGTGCAGAGGGTGACGTCCGCAAGATCTATCATGCGCGGCCGCATGGGGAAACTGCCGGGATGGGCGCGAATGCCGCGGCCCGCGCCGGGAAGGCACCCAATCACCGGCTTTGCCGGGGCATTGTTTCGCGGGCAAGGCCAACAAGGTTAATGCCGCGCGCGGGCGATCAGGTGAGGGAATCCTGACCTGTTATCCGATAGCCAGCGAAAGCGGTTGACTTGCACGAGGCGGATCCATGACGGTCCTCGCGACCGGGCGGGCCGGGGAAGGCCACCCGTATTTTCAGAGAGGAGAGCATTGTGATCCGTAACACCCTTGCTGCCGCCGCCGTGGCAGCCGCCGCTGTTCTGGCCCCGCTTGCCGCCGCCGCCTGCCCGAACTGGCAGGCAGCCCCGACCTTTGGGTCGATCGAACTGTGGGCCGGCTTCACCCCCGACCCCTATGTCCGCAACATCACCGCCGGCGGCACGCAGAACCTGGCCTCGTGCGGGCTGAATGCGGCGGGCTTTGTGCCCACGTCGCCCGACTTTGACCTGTACTGGAACGGATCGTCGGCGCAGCTGACCATTGCCGTCACCTCGCGCGCGGATGCCGTGCTGCTGATCAACGCGCCGGACGGCAGCTGGTATTACAGCGACGACTACCGCGGCTCGGATCCGGCGGTGACGTTCTACAACCCGCAACAGGGTCTTTATGACATCTGGATCGGCTCGTATGACGGGTCGCGCCGCAATCCGGGGCAATTGATCGTCACCGAACTGGCCTGGTGATTTCAGTCCTGTCCTTGGCCTCCGGCACGCCCTAGACTGCGGGCCGGAGGGCAGGGCATGGACGGACACGAGGATTTGCCGCGCCTGGCGCTGGACTGGCACCGCGCCGGGCGAGGCGTTGCGATTGCGACGGTCGTGGAAACCTGGGGCTCGGCGCCGCGGCAGGCCGGCAGCCTCTTGGTGGTGGACCGCGACGGGCAGATGGCCGGTTCCGTCTCGGGCGGTTGCGTCGAGGGCGCCGTGGTCGAAGAGGCGATGGCGGCGATTGCCGATGGCACGCCGCGGCTTCTGGATTTCGGCGTCAGTGACGAGACCGCCTTTGCCGTCGGGCTGGCCTGTGGCGGTCGCATCCGCGTGCTGGTCGATCCGGTGGGCGGCAGCCTGCCCGAGGCCCTGCTGGCCGATCTGGTCGCCGCCCGCGCCGCGCGCGAGCCCGTGGCCGTCGTCGCGAATATCGACGGGCCGGGGCGCTGGCTGGCCCGGCCGCCGGATCATCCCGACCGTTTCCGCCAGGACCGCAGCGGGGTCGAGGAAGACGGGCTGACCTTTGTCGCCGTCCACAACCCGCCCCTGCGGCTGATCGTCGTCGGCGCGGTGCATATCGCGCAATTCCTGCTGCCGATGGCGCGGGCCTGTGGCTATGACCCGGTGCTGGTCGATCCGCGTTCTGCCTTCGGTTCGGCCATGCGCTTTCCCGGCGAAACCATCGTCGAGGATTGGCCGGACGAGGCCCTGGCCGCGCGGCCGCCCGATTCGCGCACCGCGGTGGTGACGCTGACCCATGACCCCAAGCTGGACGATCCGGCGATCATGGCGACCCTGCGTTCGGACGCCTTCTATCTTGGCTGTCTCGGTTCGCGCCGGACCCATGCCAAGCGGGTGGAGCGGCTGGCAGCGGCGGGGTTTTCCGCGCAGGAAACGGCGCGCATCCACGCGCCGGTCGGACTGGACATCGGGGCGATCAGCCCGGCGGAAGTCGCCGTTTCCGTCATGGCGCAGATCACCGCCACATTGCGCAGTCGCGAATGAGGTTCGGGCCGGTTCCCCTGGCGCAGGCCGCAGGTGCGGTGCTGGCGCATTCCACCGGCCCGCTGCGCAAGGGCCGGGTGTTGAGCGGGGAGGACTGCGACCTGCTGGCCGCGGCGGGCGTGACCTCGGTCATCGTGGCGCGGATGGACCCCGGCGATGTGGCCGAGGATGCGGCGGCCATGCGCATTGCGCGGGCGCTGGTGCCCGATCCGGAAGGGCAGGGACTTGCCATCGGCCCGGCCACGACCGGCCGCGTCAACCTGTCGGCGACGGGGCCGGGGGTGATCCGGCTGGATGCCGCCGCCATCGGCCGGCTGAACGCGGTCGAGCCGATGATCACGCTTGCCACCGTCGCCGACTGGCAGCGGTGCGAGGCCCGCATGATGGTGGCGACGGTCAAGATCATCTCCTATGCCGTGCCCGAAGCGGCGGTTGCCGCGGCCGAGGCGGCGGCCAGGGGCGCGATCCACCGGCTTGCGCCGGTGATCCGCACCGCCAGCCTGATCGAGACGGTGATCCCCGGCCATGATCCGGGGCCGAAAGGCAAGGCTGCGATGGCGGCGCGGCTGGAACGCCTGGGGGTCAGCCTCGAGGCGGTGACCGAGGTCGCGCATGACGAGGCGGCGCTTGCGGCGGCGCTGGCCACGGCGCCGGGCGATCTGTTGCTGATCCTGACCGCCTCGGCGACCTCGGATCCGGCGGATGTGGCGCCTGCGGCCTTGCGCCGCGCCGGCGGGGTGGTGGACCGGTTCGGGATGCCGGTCGATCCGGGCAACCTGCTGTTCATCGGCGCACTGGACCGCCGCCCGGTGATCGGCCTGCCCGGCTGTGCCCGCAGTCCGGCACTGAACGGCGCCGACTGGGTGCTCGAACGGGTGGTCTGCGGCGCGGCCCCCGATGCGGCGGCGATCGGGGCCATGGGGGTTGGCGGTCTGCTCAAGGAAATCCCCAGCCGGCCGCGCCCGCGCAGCGCCGGTCAGGTCACGTCCCTGCGACCTTGACCTGCCCCACGAAAATTCCTGTTCCCAGAAGGCGCGCTGCCGCCCTAACCTGCGGCGGCGGGTTGATCCGCGTCTTATCCGGTGGGCCGGCGGCAAGGCGGGCGCACTGCTTGCAAGGGAGTTTTCCGATGCGTTCATTGTTCCTGGTGCCGGCGTTCCTGCTGGCCGCCGGCGCCGCCAGCGCCGAGGGGTTCACCATCCATGACTTCGGCACCTTCACCACGCGCGAGGAATGCCTGTCCAAGGCGGTCAAGGTGATGGAGGCCTATCGCACCACCTATGGCGGCTATGCGGTCGAACAGGTCGACTGGGTCGCCTATGGCTGGGACCTGACGCCCGGCGACCAGGATGTGGCGATCCTGTGCCCGGTGCTGCCCGACGGCTCGTTCAACGCCTTCATGGTCGTCTATGGCGAGACCGACAGCGACCAGGAGCGCGAATCGACGGCCGACCGTATCGCCGCCTTCTGGGGCGGCAACTGACGTAAGGGCAGCGGCCAAGGCGCAGGGTTGTCCGGTGCGGCGGGATCGGCAAGACTGGCCCCCCGCAACCGAAGGGAGTGACCCGATGCGCCTGATCCTTGCGACTGCCGCCCTTGCCCTGCTGCCGGCTGCCGCCGCCCTTGCCCAGGACGGCGACGTGACCTGCGAGGCACTGGGCCTTCTGGTCGAATTCGGCATGGTCGATGGCGGCGAGGGCGGTGACACCGGCGAATTCAGCGCCGTCGTCAACAGCGGCGATGCGGCTTTGTGCGGCGAATGGCTGTCGGGCTATGGCTATGGCACCGCCGGCATCGCCCTGCCGGAATGCGCCGAGGTGATCCGCCAGGTCGGCGCCGACGGCTTTCCCGAACCCTTGTGGCCCGAGGCGCCGGGCATGATCGACACCGCCCTTGTCAGCACCACGGCGGAATTCTGCGCGCAGTCGCTGGTTCTGCTGTCCGAGAACGGCTGAAACGAAAAGGCCGCCCTGTGGGGCGGCCCTGCAACGCCGGATCGGGGGCGGCCTATTTCGCCGGCCCGATCATCATCACCATCTGCCGGCCTTCCAGCTTGGGCATCGATTCGATCTTGCCCAGCGTCTTCACGTCCTCGGCGATCTTGTCGAGAAGCTGCTTGCCCAGTTCCATATGCGCCATCTCGCGACCGCGGAAGCGAAGGGTGACCTTCACCTTGTCGCCTTCTTCAAGGAACTTGAAGACCGAGCGCATCTTGACATCGTAATCGTGGGTATCGGTCCCCGGACGGAACTTGATCTCCTTGATTTCGATGACCTTCTGGTTCTTTCGCGCCTCGGCCTCTTTCTTCTGCGTCTCGTACTTGAACTTGCCATAGTCCATGATCTTGCAGACCGGCGGCACCGCGGTGGGCGAGATCTCGACCAGATCCAGCCCGGCCTCTTCGGCCAGCGTCAGGGCGCGGTCGGGCGTGACGACACCGATGTTTTCGCCGTTCGCGCCGATCAGGCGGATTTCCGAACCCCGGATGCGTTCATTGATACGGGGGCCGGTGTCGCGCACCGGGGGTGCGGCGTGGGGTCTGCGTCCTATGGCTGTGGTCCTTTTGCCGTTAGGGGAAAGCCGCGACAAGATAGAGGCGGCGGCCGCAGCATTCAAGGGGCGGCGCGCGGGCGCCGGGGGTCAGGGCCGGGCCTACTTGCTCTTTTATTGTGTGCGCCGTTCTGACATATAGCGCACAAGCCCCGGCAAGGCGGGGCACTGCCGCCAGTGAGGATAGGCCATGAACAAGCGCGTTGTTGCAATCATTATCGTCATCGTTGCCGCCGTTCTGGGCTGGTGGTGGTATTCCAGCGAACAGGCCAAGCAGGCCGAGGCCGAGGCCGCCGCTGCCGCGCAGGCCGAGGCTGATGCCGCTGCTGCCGCCGCCGAGGCCGAAGCCGAGGCTGCCGCCGCCGCCGCGGAGGCCGAAGCTGAGGCTGCTGCCGCCGCCGCGCAGGCCGAGGCTGACGCCGCTGCCGCCGCCGCCACCGAGGCGACTGAAGCCGCAACTGAAGCTGTCGACGACGCCGCTGAAGCTGCGACCGATGCCGCGACCGAGGCGACCGAAGCAGTGACCGACGCCGCCACCGAAGCGACCGAAGCCGTGACCGACGCTGCCACCGAGGCGACCGAAGCTGCCGGTGACGCTGCTGAAGCCGCGACCGACGCCGCGACCGAAGCGACCGAAGCCGCGACCGAAGCCGTGGATGACGCCGCTGCCGCCGCGACCGAAGCCGTGGATGATGCTGCGGCCGCTGCGACCGAAACCGCGACGGAAGCTGCCGAAACGGCGACCGATGCCGCTGCCGCCGGCGCGGCCTCGATCACCGATCTTCTGGCCGATCCCGCCAACCTGAATGTCGAGGCGATCAGCGCCGCGATCGACGGCTCGTCGCTGGACGAGGCGACCAAAACCACGCTCAAGACCGCCCTGACCGCCGCGCAGGCCAGCCCGACGCTGCTGCCGGACGTTCTGGAACGCATCCGCGTTGCTCTGGGCGGCTGATCTGCCTGACGGCAGGTTTGCCTGACCACAAGGGGGCCGTCCGGTGACCGGGCGGCCCTTTTGCGTTGCGGGGGTCACATCACGATGATGTCGTTGGCGTCGACGACCGGATCGCCTTCGAAATAGGCGATGAACATCTGCGCGAAACTGGTCGAGGCATCGCCCTGCCACCACAGGGCGCTGCGGCTGCCGATCTGGTCGATATAGGCGAAGCCGCCCGAGAAGAAGGCGCCGCCGGGCAGGTGGTTCTGGTGGATGACGATGCGATCCTCTCCGTGGGTGAAGTCCATGATGACATCGCCGTCATCCAGCGGATTGCCGCGACCGCGCCAGTGGAAGGTATCGGCCCCGGCATCGCCCCAGACCGAATCCTGGCCGTTGCTGAGTGACAGGGCGTCGACGCCATCGCCGCCATAGATCAGGTCGTTGCCGCTCGATCCGGTCAGCCGGTCGCGGCCGCCGCCACCGACCAACGTGTCGTTGCCCTCGCCGCCGCTGGCGACGTCGTTGCCGTTCCCCATGATCAGGGTATCGTTGTAGAGATAGCCGTAGATGTCGAAACGTTCGAACCCGGTCAGGACCGAGCCTTGCCCGTCGATGACGCTGGCGCCGGACGCGTCAAAGGTCCAGTCCCCGGCGAGGCTGGTGGAGACGCGCAGTTCGTCGTCGCCGGTGCCGCCGTCCAGGGTGTTGGCGGTATCGGCGAAATACTGGATCGTATCGTCGCCGCCGCGGCCGGCGACGCTGTTTGCGCCCGTCAGCACGCTGATATAATCGTCGTTGTTGGTGCCGGTGACTGTGTCGTCGCCTTCCCAGGTCTGGATATCCAGCCGCTCGATCCCGCTGAGCCGCACCCAGTCGGTGCCGTCCACGCGCAGGGTCGCGTCGGCCGACATGTCGAGGGTCATCTCGCCCTCCATCTCGGGCGTCGGCAGGATGTACAGGAAGGCGCGGTCGAACCCGGCGCCGCCCGAGATGGTCGCCTTGGAGCTGCCCAGCACGGCGATGTAATCGGCGCCGTCGCCGCCGAACAGCCAGTCGGTTTCGTCCGACGAAGACATATAGACGTAGAGTTCGTCCGATCCGGCGCCGCCATAAAGCCTGTCGTTGCCCCAGGATCCGTCCAGCAAGTCGCGGCCATCGTCTCCGTAAAGGAGGTCGTTGCCATGGCCGCCGATCAGCCGGTCGTTTTCGCCGCCGCCGTAAAGCCGGTCGTTGTCATCGCCGCCGAACAGCTCGTCCTCGCCGGCGTCGCCGTAAAGAATGTCGCGGCCGTTCTGGCCGTCGAGCAGGTCGTTGCCGACACCACCGTAAAGCCTGTCGATGCCGGTGCCGCCAATCAGTTGGTCGTTTCCATTGCCGCCGCTGATCAGGTTGCGGCCCGAGGTATCGGTGATGAAATCGTCGCCGTTGTCGCCATTGAGCGTGTCGTGGCCGGCGCCGCCGTAAATGTCATCATTGTCGGCGCCGCCATGGACAAGATCGTTGCCCGAACCGGCGTCGATGACGTCATTTCCCGCATCGCCGTGGATTTCGTCATGCCCGGCAAGGGCAAGTATCGAATCGTCGCCGGCAAGCGCGGTGATCAGGTCGTCGCCCGCCGTGCCTTCCAGCGTATCGGGTCCAAGGCTGCCCGGAACCGGGTTGAGTGCCATCAATTGCTCCAGAAGAATCAGATCAAACTGCCACATGATAGCCGGTCTGCGGAAATCGCGGTGCATTTCGGGGCGTGCGGATTGTCCTGGTCGTCACAGGCGCCACCGGGGGCAGGGGCAGGTCAAGGTTGCTTGGGTCCCTGAGCCGGGCATTCCGGCCAGACCGGCGCTTGTCGAGCGGGGAATCGCCTGCGGCCGTAGATGAGATCGTCGGGGTCGGGGCCGCCGGGGCAAGGGTCGGGCGCGGAATGTGCGGCTGCGACCGGGGTCAAGCCAGACATCGGGCGGCGGACAAAAGAAAAGGGCGCCCGGATGGTCCGGACGCCCCGATCTTGCGATGGTCCGAGGTTTACTCGTCGTCGCCGGCGGCGCCGCCGATGTCGTCGAACAGCGCGTTGATGTCCATTTCCGCAGCCGCTTCGGCTTCGGCGGCGAGTTCCTGGATCGACTTGCCCGAGGCTTGCAGCTCGGCTTCTTCGACCGAGCGGGCGACGTTGATGCGGATCGTGGCATCGACTTCGGGGTGCAGGCGCACGGTCACGTCATGGATGCCCAGATCCTTGATCGGGGCATTCAGGACCACCTGGCGCTTGTCGACCGAGAAACCGCCTTCGGTTGCGGCTTCGGCGGCATCGCGCGGCGTGACCGAACCGTAAAGCGCGCCGCCGTCCGAGGCGGAGCGGATGACGATGAAGGTCTGGCCGTCAAGCTTTTCGGCCAGCGCGGCGGCTTCCTTCTTCGTCTCGAGGTTGCGGGCCTCGAGCTGGGCCTTCTGGTCCTCGAAGCGGGCGATGTTGGCGTCGTTGGCGCGCAGCGCCTTGCCCTGCGGCAGGAGATAGTTGCGGGCGTAGCCGTCCTTGACGCGGACGACCTCGCCCATCTGGCCAAGCTTGGCCACACGTTCGAGCAGGATGACTTGCATCGGGGTCTCTCCTTACTTCACGGCGTAGGGCAAGAGCGCCAGAAAGCGGGCGCGCTTGATCGCCTCGGCCAGCTTGCGCTGGTTCTTGGCGCCGACGGCGGTGATGCGCGACGGAACGATCTTGCCGCGTTCGCTGATGTAGCGTTGCAGCAGGCGGGTGTCCTTGTAGTCGATCACCGGGGCGCCCGCGCCCTCGAAGGGATCGGACTTGCGGCGGCGGAAAAAGGGCTTCGTGGCCATGGGTGCGGTCCTTTCTTAACGGCGGTCGCCGCGCGGGGCGCGGTCGTCACGGTCGCGGGGGCGGTCGTCGCGGTCGCGGGGGCGATCCTCGCGCGGGCCGCGGTCGTCGCGGGACGGGCGGTCGCCGCGGTCGCGCTCGTCGCGCTTCTGCATCTGGACCGAGGGGCCGTCCTCGTGCTTGTCGACCTTGATGGTCATGACGCGCATCACGTCGTCATGCAGCCGCATCAGGCGCTCCATCTCCTGCACGGCGGGTGCGGGCGAATCGGTGCGCAGGAAGGCGTAATGCCCCTTGCGGTTCTTGTTGATCTTGTAGGCCATCGTCTTGACGCCCCAGTATTCGTTCGCCAGCACCTTGCCGCCGTTGTCGGCAAGGACGGTCCCGAAATGTTCGATCAGGGCTTCGGCCTGCGCGTTGGACAGGTCCTGACGCGCGATGAAGACATGCTCGTAAAGCGGCATGTGCTCTCCAGCTTTCTGGCGCATTTCATAGGAGGGGCGTTCCTTCCGCACCCCATCCACGAGAGTCTGCGCGGTTCATATCCGTTCGCGGAAGGATGCGGCCTTATACAGATGTGCGGCCGTCGCGCAAGGGCAGCAGGCGCTGCCGCCGCTTTTCCGCGGCGATGCCGCATCCTGCCGCGGGCCTGCCCGCTTTGCGCCAGAATCGGGGACCACCCTGATCCTGCGGAAAGGGAGAATCCCATCATGACAGCGGTCGATATCGGTTCCGGTTTCCTGCCCAGGTTTCAAGAAGGCACCCGCGTTTCGGGTGCAGGATACGAGATCACCGAAGCCCCTTGGGGCTATGTGATCCGCAGCACCGAGCCGGCGCCGGCCGGGCTGGTCATCGCCCAGGGTGCAAGCTGGCTCGTGGGCATTGCCGCACTGGTTGCGGCGGTGACGGTGTGGCTGATACCGCCGGGCCTGTTCGACGGACAGGTCATGGTGATGCGCTGGGGCGTGACGATCCTGTCGCTGGCCCTGGCCGGGCTGATGTTCTGGTTCGCCAGCCGCGGCATCGAGACCGAGTTCCAGATCGACACCAGCCGCGGCGAAGTGCGCGAGGTGGTGCGCAACCGCGCCGGGCGCCATTCCATCGTCGGCCGCTTCGGCTTTGACACCGTGGGCAGCGTGTTCATCGACCGCGCCGTATCGCGCCGGTTCGGTGCCGGGCAATCGGTGCTGGTGCTGCGCATCGGCAATACCGCGCAGGTGCTGCCGGTGGTGTCGGGGCCGGAATCGCTGCTGGAACCCTTGCGCGACCGGCTGGGCCGCGATCTGGTGATCCGCCCGCGGCAGGCCGCCGTGCTGATGCGCAGCCTTGCCGCCGCATGACCCCGCCACGACCGTCGCTTGAGACGGAGGTCCATCCCGGTTAGGAACATGCCCGAGTGAAGGGAGAACCTCATGCGGGCATTCGTGTTTCCGGGCCAGGGCGCCCAGGCCGTGGGCATGGGCAGGGCTTTGGCCGAAGCCGTGCCTGCCGCTGCCGCAGTCTTTGCCGAAGTCGATGATGCGCTTGGTGAAAAGCTGTCGGCGCTGATCTGGGAGGGCGATGCCGAGACGCTGACCCTGACCCGCAATGCCCAGCCGGCGCTGATGGCGACCTCGATGGCCGCGCTGCGCGCGCTTGAGGCCGAAGGGGTGACGCTTGCCGACGCCGCCTTTGTCGCCGGCCATTCGCTGGGCGAGTATTCCGCGCTGTGCGCCGCCGGCGCCTTGTCGCTGCGCGATACGGCGCGGCTTCTGCGCATCCGCGGCGAGGCGATGCAATCGGCGGTGCCGGTCGGTGTCGGCGCGATGGCGGCTCTGCTGGGCCTTGATTTCGCCGCCGCGCGCGAGGTCGCGGCCGAGGCCGCGCAGGGCGAGGTCTGCCAGGCGGCCAATGACAATGATCCGGCGCAGGTCGTCGTCTCGGGCCACCGCGCCGCGGTGGAGCGTGCGGTCGAGATCGCCAAGGCGCGCGGCGCCAAGCGGGCGCTGATGCTGCCGGTTTCGGCGCCGTTCCATTCCAGCCTGATGGCGCCGGCGGCGGTGGTGATGGCGGGGGCCCTCGATCAGGTGGAAATCCGCGCGCCGGCGGTGCCGCTGGTCGCCAATGTCCGCGCCGCTGCTGTCAGCGATCCCGCCGAAATCCGCGACCTCCTGGTCGAGCAGGTGACGGGATCGGTGCGCTGGCGGGAATCGGTCCTGTGGATGGAGGCGCAGGGCGTTTCGGAAATCTGGGAGATCGGCGCCGGCAAGGCCCTGTCGGGCATGGTCCGCCGCATCGCCAAGGACATCGCCTGCCGCAATATCGGCACGCCCGAAGAGGCGTCGGCCGCCGCGGCGTCGCTTGAAGAAGGAAATGCAGATGTTTGATCTGACTGGAAAGAATGCGCTGATCACCGGCGCCTCGGGCGGGATCGGCGGCGCGATTGCCCGCGCGCTGCATGGCGCGGGGGCGGTGGTGGCGCTGTCGGGCACCCGCGAGGCGCCGTTGCAGGCGCTGGCCGCGGATCTGGGCGACCGCGTGCATGTGCTGCCCTGCGATCTGGGCAATGCCGAGGCGGTCGAGGCGCTGCCGAAACAGGCCGTCGCGGCGATGGGATCGGTCGACATCCTGGTCAACAACGCCGGCATCACCCGCGACCAGCTGTTCATGCGCATGTCGGACGAGGACTGGGATCAGGTGATCGCGGTCAACCTGACCTCGACGATGCGCCTGTGCCGCGGCGCGATCCGCGGCATGATGAAGGCGCGCTGGGGGCGGATCGTCAACATCTCGTCCGTGGTCGGGGCCACCGGCAATCCGGGGCAGGCGAATTACGCGGCGTCCAAGGCCGGCATGGTCGGCATGTCCAAGGCGATTGCCGCCGAGGTCGCCTCGCGCGGGATCACGGTCAACTGCGTGGCGCCCGGATTCATCACCACGGCGATGACCGACAAGCTGAACGACGACCAGAAGGCCGCGATCCTGACCCAGGTGCCCGCCGGCCGCATGGGCGAGGCCGACGAGATCGCCGCGGCGGTGCTGTATCTGGCAAGCGCCGAGGCCGGCTATACCACCGGCGCCACGCTGCATGTGAACGGCGGCATGGCGATGATCTGAGCGCCCTTGTCGCGGGATCAACCGCCGGGGGAAAGCGTTTGCCTCGGTCGGAATCTCTGCTATGAGGCCGGAAGGTCGGTTCCCGGGCCACGTTTCGGGGATCGTGGGGTACCGGGTCCAAACCGGGTCAGAGCGCGCCCTTGCGGCGTTAAGATGTAGCAGGGCGATTTGCCCGCGAGAATTGAGGAATGGACATGAGCGACGTTGCAGACCGCGTGCGCAAGATCGTGGTGGAGCATCTGGGCGTTGAAGGCGACAAGGTGACCGAAACCGCCTCGTTCATCGACGATCTGGGCGCGGACAGCCTTGACACGGTCGAGCTCGTGATGGCCTTCGAAGAAGAATTCGGCATCGAAATCCCCGATGACGCCGCCGAAACCATCCAGACCTTCGGCGATGCGGTCAAGTTCATCTCGGCCGCGCAGTAAACCGGCCTGATCCGCTGCGGACGGCGCCCCTTCGGGCGCCGTTTTCGTTTCTGCCTTCCGCTTGCGCTGCCCTTCGCCCGCCGCCAGACTGCCGGCGGCAGCAATGGGGGCGGCGATGGCGGGCGGAAAACTGGGCGAGATGTTCGGCGCGGGCGCGCCCAAGACCTTTCTGGGCCTGCCAAGCGCCACAGAGGCTCCCGAGGCGCCAGTCGTCCTGATCGGCGCCGATGGCTGCACCCCCTATGCCAGTGTCGGGCATTATTGCGCCGGCGGCCCGGCGGCGATCCGCGCCGGATCGGCCGATTATGCCGCCAACCTGCATCACATGAATTTCGATCTGGGCGGGCAGACCTTTCCGGGGCGACTTGCCGCCGATGCCGGCGATCTGCCCATCGTCGACGATGCCGCGGCGAACCGGGCCATGATCCGCAGCGCGGTGGCGGCGGTGCTGGATCGCGGCGCGGTGCCGGTGCTGGTCGGCGGCGACGATTCCCTGCCGATCCCGATGCTTCAGGCGTTCGAGGGGCGGGGCAAACGCCTGACCATCCTGCAGATCGACGCCCATATCGACTGGCGCGACGAGGTGCAGGGTGAACGCTGGGGCCTGTCGTCGACCATGCGGCGGGCGTCGGAAATGCCTTGGGTCGAGCGGATCGTGCAGGTCGGCCAGCGCGGCATCGGCTCGGCCCGGCCGCAGGATGTTGCCGATGCGGAACGCTGGGGCGTGACCTTTGTTCCGGGGCGCGAGGTGATGCGCGACGGGATCGCGCGCGCCCTGGCCGCGATTCCCCAGGGGTCCGAGATCGTCATCTGCTTTGACGTCGATGCGCTGGACCCGGCGATCCTGCCCGCCGCCATTGGCCGCACCGCCGGCGGGCTGTCCTATGGCGTGGCCCTGGACCTGATCGAGGGCGCGGCGGCGCGGGGGCGGATCGCGGCGCTGGATCTGGTCGAGTTCATGGCCGAACGCGATGTCGACGGCATCGGCGCCATGACCGCGGCGCAGCTTCTGGCCGCGGCGATGGGGGTGATCGCGCGGCAGGCCTGACGCCGCGACCGGCGGCCCCTCGCGCACCCCAGGTTGCGCGGGCCGCTGGGCCAAGGTATCACCGCCCGAAGGATTTCTGAGGGCTGAAGCATGCGTCGTGTCGTCGTCACCGGGCTGGGTCTTGTCACGCCGCTCGCCGATGGGGTGGAACTGAGCTGGGAGCGGCTTCTGGCCGGCAAGTCGGGCGGCGGGCCGATCACCCAGTTCGACCCCAAGGACGTGGTCACCACCTATGCTTGCGAGGTCAAGCGCGGCGACGGCAGCGACGGCACCTTCAACGCCGACCGCTACATGGAGCCGAAGGACCAGCGCAAGGTCGACCATTTCATCGTCTTCGGCCTTGCCGCCGCGGTGCAGGCGGTCGAGGATGCCGGGCTGACCGACCTGTCGGACGAGGACAAGCTGCGCGTCGGCGTTCTGGCCGGATCTGGGATCGGCGGGCTGAATTCCATCGCCAATACCGCGATCATGATGAAGGAAAAGGGTCCGAAGCGGGTCTCGCCCTTCTTCGTGCCCGGGGCGCTCATCAACCTGATCTCGGGGCAGATCGCCATCCGCTACGGCTTCAAGGGGCCGAACCATGCGGTGGTGACGGCGTGCTCTACCGGCGCCCATGCCATCGGCGATGCGGCGCGGCTGATCAAATACGGCGCCGCCGACATCATGGTCGCCGGTGGCGCCGAGGCGGCGATCTGCGAGATCGGCATCGCCGGCTTCAACGCCTGCAAGGCGCTGTCCACCAAGCGCGCGCACGAGCCCGAGAAGGCCAGCCGCCCCTATGACGCCGACCGCGACGGATTCGTCATGGGCGAGGGCGCGGGGATGGTGATCCTTGAGGAATACGAACACGCCAAGGCGCGCGGCGCCAAGATCTATGCCGAGGTGCTGGGTTACGGCATGTCGGGCGATGCCTATCACATCACCGCGCCCAGCGAGGACGGCGAGGGCGGCGAACGGTCGATGCGGGCGGCGCTGGCCGATGCCGGGCTGCAACCCTCGGACATCGACTATATCAACGCGCATGGCACCTCGACCATGGCCGACACGATCGAGCTGGGCGCGGTCGAGCGACTGTTGGGCGATCATGCCGGCGCGGTCACGATGTCGTCCACCAAATCGGCGACCGGGCATCTGCTGGGCGCGGCCGGCGCCATCGAGGCAATCTTTTCCATCCTCGCCATCCGCGATCAGGTCTGCCCGCCGACGATCAATCTGGACAATCCGGCGGTGGAAACCCCGGTTGACCTTGCGCCGAATGCGAAACGTGAACGCAAGGTCGATGTCGCCCTGTCCAACTCCTTTGGCTTTGGCGGCACCAATGCGAGCGTGATCTTCGGGAAAGTCCGTTGATGTTCTTCTGGCGCAATGTCGCCTCGAACGCGCTGACGCTGTTTGTCGTCCTGCTGTTTCTGGCGGGCGGCCTGGTCTTGTGGGGCACGCGGCAGTATTCGGCGCCGGGGCCGCTCGCGCAGGCCATGTGCCTTGAGGTTCCGGCAGGCTCGACGATGAGCGAAGTGGCGACACGGCTTGCCGAAGACGGGGCGGTGTCGTCGGCGATGATCTACAAGATCGGCGTCGACTATGCCGACCTCGAGGACGACCTCAAGGCCGGCTCCTTCCTGATCCCAGAAGCGGCCTCGATGGAGGAGATCGCAGGGCTGGTCACCCGCGGCGGCCAATCGACCTGCGGCACCGAAATCGTCCTGCGCATCGGCGTCGCCCGCAACCTGATCGAGATGCGGCGGCTGGACCCCGCGACCCGCGTTTACGAGGAACTGGCCCGCTTCGACCCGGCCGTCGATGCCGTGCCGCAGGATTACACCGACCTGCGCGCCGCGGCCGATACGCAATACCGCATCGTGGTGGCCGAGGGCACCACGACCTGGCAGGTGGTGCAGGCGCTGAACGGCTTCGACGTGCTGGAGGGCGATGTCACCGCGATCCCGCCCGAGGGGATGCTGGCACCTGACAGCTATCCGGTGGCGCAGGGCGACGATATCGGCGCGCTGCTGGCACAGATGCAGGCGGCGCAAGAGGCGATCCTGGCCAGCCTGTGGCCGGAACGGGCCGAGGGCCTGCCCTTCGACACGCCGGAACAGGCGATGACGCTGGCCTCGATCATCGAGAAGGAAACCGCGGTGACGGACGAGCGCCCGGTGGTGTCGAGCGTTCTGGTCAACCGGCTGCGCGAAGGCTGGAAGCTGCAATTCGACCCGACGATCATCTATGGCATCACCCGCGGCCAAGGCGTGCTGGACCGGCCGATCCGCCAGTCCGACATCGACGGCGTGACCGAAGAACGGCAGCATGGCGAGGTGCTGTACAACACCTATGTCATCGACGGCCTGCCCGCCGGCCCCATCGCCATCCCGGGGCGGACGGCGATTGCGGCGGCGCTGAACCCGGCGGCGACCGACTACATGTTCTTTGTGGCGACCGGCGACGGCACCGGCAGCCATGCCTTTGCCGCCACGCTTGAGGAACACAACGCCAATGTCGAACGCTGGCGCGCGGCCGAGGCGGCAGGGCAAGCGGACGGTGGTTAAGATTTTCTAGGCGAAACGGGCGGTTAGCGCCGCCCGGCTTGACTTTGCGCGCGGTCTGCGGCATGGTTTCAGGCATGCTGGTCAAGGCATGTGGACGGCCCCGAAGGGAAACCTTCGGGGCCGTTTTTCTTGGCCGGCCGGGACGGACCCCAACAACAACAACGGGCTAGAACCGAATGGAACCAAGCGATCCTGTCCAACTGGATGCCGAGGGACTGAAGGCGCTGCGTCACGACGCGGCGGTGCTGCTGACGGCGGTGCGCCGCACATTGGCCGAGCTGCTCGAGCGGGTGATCGAAGGCGATGCCGCCGTGCTCAGGGATGTCGCCAGCAAGCAGATGGATCTCGAAACCGCCCTGAAACGGGTTTTTGAAGCGGAGCAGAAATATCATGAGCGGATCGAACGCGAACGCGGAACGGCCGGTGGCGACGACATCGACTTTGATGCGATCCGCGACCAGATCGGGTGCCGCCTTCATCGCCTCCGCACCTGCGGCGGTCCAGACTGAGTTCCTGGACAGCCTGACGCAAGCGGAATTGCGGGCGCTGCCCTGGCTGTTCGATTTCTGGGCGCTGGACCACCAGTTGCCGCCGGCGGGCGACTGGCGGACCTGGCTGATCCTGGGCGGGCGCGGCGCGGGCAAGACCCGCGCCGGGTCGGAATGGGTGCGGTCCATGGTCGAGGGGCCTCGGCCGCGCGACCCCGGCCGCGCCCGCCGCGTGGCGCTGGTGGGCGAGACCATTGCCCAGGCGCGCGAGGTGATGGTGTTCGGCGAAAGCGGCATCCTGGCCTGTTCGCCGCCCGACCGGCGGCCGGAATGGATCGCGGGGCGGCTGATGCTGCAATGGCCGAACGGCGCGGTGGCGCAGGTGCTGTCGGCGCATGACCCGGAAAGCTTTCGTGGGCCGCAGTTCGATGCCGTCTGGGCCGACGAGCTGGCCAAGTGGAAGAAGGGCGGCGACGCCTGGGACATGCTGCAATTCGGCCTGCGGCTGGGCGATGACCCGCGCGCCTGCGTCACCACCACGCCGAAAAGCGTCAAGGTGCTGCGCGACCTGATGGCCCAGCCCTCGACCGCGATGACCCATGCGCCGACCGCGGCCAACCGCGCCCATCTGGCGGGATCGTTCCTGGACGAGGTGCAGCGCCGCTATGCCGGCACCAGGCAGGGCCGGCAAGAGCTGGACGGCGTGCTCTTGTCGGATGTCGAGGGCGCTTTGTGGAGCCACGAGATGATCGAGCGGGCCAGTGTCGAGGAGGTGCCGGAACTGGACCGGGTGCTGGTTGCCGTCGATCCGCCGGTAACCGGGCACAGCAAGTCGGACGCCTGCGGCATCGTCGTCGCCGGGGTGCAGATGCAGGGGCCGCCGGCCGACTGGCGGGCCTATGTGATCGAGGATGCGACGGTGCAGGGGGTGTCGCCGGTCGAATGGGCCAGGGCGGCGGTGGGGGCGCTGCGCCGGCATGGCGGCGAGCGGCTGATCGCCGAGGTCAATCAGGGCGGCGCGCTGGTCGAAAGCGTCATCCGGCAGGTCGATCCGCTCGTGCCGTTCCGTGCGGTGCGGGCCAGCCGCGGCAAGGCGATGCGGGCCGAGCCGGTGGCGGCGCTGTACGAACAGGGCCGCGTGCGGCACCGCCGCGGGCTGGGCGACCTCGAGGACCAGATGTGCCAGATGACGACGCGCGGGTTCGAGGGGCAGGGCAGCCCCGACCGGGTGGACGCGCTGGTCTGGGCGCTGACCGAACTTGTCATCACGCCGGGGATGACCGTCGGGGCGCCGCGGCTGCGGGTGCTGTGAGGGGGAAAGCTGTGTCGCGGATGCGGGCCGGAGCGGTGGGCGATTGCCCACCCTACGGGGCGACTTGCCTGCGACGCGGGTGAGGCGGTCGTTTGGATCGATTGTCAGGCGCCGCCGGCTGGGCTGGCCCGGTGGGCGGTTGCCGCCCTTCCGGCGGCCGTGTCCCGACCCTCAGGCGCCGCCCAGTGTCGTGGCGGATAGCGGATCGGTGGTCGCCGCGGTCGTTCCGGCGGTTTCGCTGGCAATATCGGTGGCGCCGCCGGCGGCCTCCATCTGCGCCAGCACCGCGGCGGGATAGCTGCCGTCCTCGTTGACCATCGCCTCGGGCACCGGCGGGCGCTGGCCGGCGGTGCCGTCGTGAATCGATTCGCGGCTGGCGTAATAGGCCGGCAGTTCGATACCGCGGTTTGCCACCGCCTCGCCCTCGATCCGCAACGAATCCTCGTAGGAGCGGATGATGACATCGGTGCCCGAGGGCACTTTGGGAAAGAGGTGGATGATGTCGTGGTTGAACAGCCGGATGCAGCCAGCCGACCCCGAATTGCCGATCGAGGACCAGTCGTTGGTGCCGTGGATGCGATAGAACGTGTCGCGTCCGCCGCGGTAGAGGTAAAGCGCCCGGGCGCCCAGCGGGCTTTCGGGGCCGCCGGGGACGCCGCCGGAATACTGGCCGTAGATCTCGGGCTCGCTTCTCAGCATGTTGGCGGTCGGCGTCCAGCCGGGCCATTCCTCTTTCCGCCGCACCTCGGTCGTGCCGCGCATGCCGCGGCCCTGCCGGCCGACCGCGATGGGATAGCGCCAGGCGGTGCCGTCGCTTTCGATCCAGTACAGGAACTTGGCATGGGGGTCGATCTCGATCACCCGCGCCGGGGCATCGCCCAGGTAGATGCCATTGGCGCGACGGTTGACGCCCTGCAGATAGGCGGGCGGCACCGGGCCCAGGGGCCAGGGTTCGTCGGGCAACGGGCCATAGCCGTCGACGATCTGGCTGACCGGGACGCCGCCGATCATCTCTTCCTCGGGTGGGGGGTTCGAGGTGGGCGCAGCGCCGCAGGCCGACAATGCGGCAAGTCCGACAGAGCCGAACAGGAAATTGCGGCGGGGCAGCGCAAGCGCGGCGTGGGGGCGGGACAGGACCATGACAGCGGGACTCGCGGCAGCGGAATCGGCCCGTGTTGATAACATCCCGTGACGGAAGCGCAATCGGCGCGGGGCGGCGGCGCGCCGCCGTGGCATGGGGGCCGCACTTGCATGGGGCGCGCGCCCGGCCCACGATGGGGCAGGGCGCGGAGGCTGGGCATGCAGGACGGGACGGAACGCAGGGGGCTGGTGGTGAATGGCGCGCGCGGGCCTGGTCTGGCAATCGCCCGCGCGCTGGCCGAGGGCGGCATGCGGCTGATCCTGACCGACGAGGACGCCGGCACGGCCGAGGCGGCGGCGCGGCCCCTGGGCGCCAGCGGGCTGCCCTGCCTGCCGCTGGATGGCGGGTCGGTCGGGCGGCTGGCCTATGCGGCGTCGGACACCCTGGGCGATATCGACCTGCTGGTGCTGACGCTGAACGGCGCCGGTCGCGCCGCACCGCCGACCGAGGCCGAGTTCGATGCGGGCCTTCATGCCCGCAGTCGGCCTCTGTTCCATGTGGTCCGCCACTTCGCCCCGGCGATGCTGGCGCGCGGGCAGGGCGCGGTGCTGGTGGTCCTGACCCTGCCGGCGGGGCCGGATGTCTGGGCCGAGGCGGCGGCGGGATGGCTTCAGGCTGCGGTGCAGGCGCTGGCCGCGGATTGGGCCGGGTCGGGGGTCGTGGTGAACGCGCTGGTGCTGCGGCGGGACGATGCCCCGGCGCTGCCGCGGTTCATGACCCGCGCGGCGGCGCAGCCGGCGGGCCGTCCGCCCGAGGTCGCGGCGGCGCTGGCCCTCTGCGGCAAGGGCATCAGCGGGCAGATCCTGCGCATCGCCGGAGGCGCGGGGTGAGGACGGGGCCGCGCAACCTTGTCACCGATGTTGCCGGCCTGCGGGTCGGGCAGGCCGGGGACGCCGCGGCGAAAACCGGGGTCACGGTGCTGACCGCCGATGCGCCTTTCGTGGCCGGGGTGCATGTGATGGGCGGCGCCCCCGGCACGCGGGAAACCGACCTGCTGGCCCCGGACAAGAGCGTTACGGCGGTCGATGCGCTGGTGCTGGCGGGCGGATCGGCCTTTGGACTTGACGCCTGTTCGGGGGTGATGGCGGGCCTTGCCGCGGCGGGACGCGGCCTTGCCGTCGGGCCGGTGCGGGTGCCGATCGTGCCGGGGGCGATCCTGTTCGACATGTTGAACGGCGGGCAGAAGGGCGCGACCAATTACGCGGGCCTAGGTCGCCGCGCCTTGGCCGCGGCCGGGGCAGAGTTCGACCTGGGCAGCGCCGGCGCCGGCATGGGTGCGACCACGGCGGGGCTGAAGGGCGGCATCGGCTCGGCCTCGCTGGTGCTGCCGTCGGGGCATGTGGTGGGGGCGCTGGTGGCGGTGAATGCGATAGGCTCGGTCGTGGCGGGGCATGGGCCGCATTTCCATGCCGCCCCGTTCGAGGTCGGCGACGAATTCGGCGGGCTGGGGCCGGCGCGGTCGGCTTTGCCGCTGGCGTTGCCGGCGACCAAGCTGCGCCCCGGCGAATCGACCACCATCGGCATCGTCGCCACCGATGCGGAGCTGGACAAGGCGCAGGCGACCCGTCTGGCGGTGGCGGCGCATGACGGCATCGCGCGGGCCATCGTGCCGGCGCATACGCCGCTGGACGGCGATCTGCTGTTCTCGGTGGCGACGGGGGCGGTCCCGCTGGGCGATCCGGTGGCGGATCCGCTGTGGATCGGCCATGCCGCGGCGATCTGCGTGGCGCGCGCCATTGCGCGGGCCGTGTTCCATGCGTCGCCCGCCGCGGGCGATATCCTGCCGGTCTGGTCGGAACGGGCACGGCGGGGCTGACGCCCCCGTTGCGCGGCGCAGCACCCAGCGCGCGCAGCCCTCGGCCAATCTCAATCCTTTGCCGCCAGAGTGCCGGTCATGGATCGCGGAAGAGCGACGGGATCGGATCGAGGTGCGGATGTTCGACTTTCTGAAACGTTCTGAAGCGGCGACACCTGCGGCGCCCGAGGTCAAGGCTTCGGCGGCGGGCCGCGTCATCGCCTTTGCCGGCGCCGGCCGTGTCGCCTGGGCGCCGCGTGACCTGGTGTCGATGACCCGCAACGGGTTTCTGGGCAATCCGATCGGTTTCCGCGCCGTGCGGCTGATCGCCGAGGCGGCGGCGGCGCTGCCCCTGATCCTTCAGGACCGCGAACGGCGCTATCACCAGCACCCGGTGCTGGACCTTCTGGCGCGGCCGAACCCGGCGCAGGGCCGTGGCGAATTGCTCGAGGCCGTGTTCGGCCAGATGCTTCTGACCGGCAATGCCTATGTCGAGGCGGTGGGCGCCGAGGGCCTGCCGGTCGAACTGCATGTGCTGCGGTCCGACCGGATGCGTGTCGTGCCCGGCGCCGATGGCTGGCCCGTGGCCTGGGAATACGAGGTGGCGGGCCGCAAGCACCGCTTTGCCGCCGGCGAGGGCGCGGCGCCGATCTGCCATATCCGCAGCTTTCACCCGCAGGACGACCATTACGGCCTGTCGCCCCTGCAGGCCGCCGCGCAGGCGATGGACGTGCACAACAGCGCCAGCCGCTGGTCCAAGGCGCTCCTGGACAATGCCGCGCGGCCTTCGGGCGCCATCGTCTATCGCGGTGGCGAGGGCGGTGCCAACCTGTCGCAGGACCAGTTCGAACGCCTGGCGTCCGAGATCGAGAGCAACCACCAGGGCGCGCGCAACGCCGGGCGGCCGATGCTGCTGGAAGGCGGGCTGGACTGGAAACCGATGGGATTCTCGCCCTCGGACATGGAATTCCATCAGACGAAAGAGGCCGCCGCACGCGAGATCGCCATCGCCTTTGGCGTGCCGCCGATGCTCTTGGGTATTCCGGGCGATGCCACCTATGCCAATTATCAGGAGGCGAACCGCGCCTTCTTTCGCTTGACGGTGCTGCCGCTGGCGACGCGCGTGCTGGGGGCGCTGGCCAACTGGATCGACGATTTCACCGGCGACGCGCTGGATCTGCGCCCCGATCTGGACCAGATCCCGGCGCTGGCGGTCGAACGCGACGGGCAATGGAAGCGGGTGGCCGAAGCCACCTTCCTGACCGCCGCCGAAAAGCGCGTCCTGCTGGGCCTGCCGCCGCTGGAGGTTGACGATGCCGGCTGATGGCCGCTGGCGCGAAAGCTTTGCCTGCGCGCCGGGACTGCGGATCGAAAGCCATGAAAAGCTGGCGGCGCTGCAATTCGCCCAGCTTCACGCCCAGCTGGGCAAGATCGAGGCGATGATGGAGCGGCTGGAAAAGCGGCTGTGGCTGACCGTCTATGGCGTGGTCGCGGTGATGCTGGCGCAGGCCGTGCTGTCGTTCATCCCTTTGGCACCCTGAGGAGGGGGACATGGATCTGGAACACAAGTTCAGCCGGATCGGCACCGAGGTGCAGGTCAGTGACGGCACCACCGTCGCCGGCTATGCAAGCCTGTTCGGCAGCGTCGATCAGGGCAACGATGTGGTCGAACGCGGCGCCTATCGCGCCTCGCTGGACCGGCTGCAGGCCAAGGGCGGCCGGGTCAAGATGCTGTGGCAGCACGACCCCGCCCAGCCCATCGGCGTCTGGGACGAGGTGCGTGAGGACGTGCGCGGCCTGTGGGTCAAGGGCCGCATCCTGACCGATGTCGCCCGCGGCCGCGAGGCGGCGGCGCTGATCGGCGCCGGTGCCATCGACGGGCTGTCGATCGGCTATCGCACCCTGCGCGCCACCAAGGCCGACAACGGCCGGCGCCACCTGACCGAACTTGATCTGTGGGAGGTGTCGCTTGTCACCTTCCCGATGCTGCCCGAGGCGCGCGTCGCGGCCAAGGGCGACGATCCCGGGGCCGATGCGCTGCGCGCGCTAGCCACGGTGTTCCGCGACGCGCGCGGGCTGTTTTCGGCCTGATCCAGAGGAGAGCACATGAGCACGACCGGGACCAATTCCCGGACCGGGGAGGATCTGTCCCCGGCCGGGGAACTGCGCGCGGCCATCGCCGGATTTGTCGGCGATTTCCGGGCTTTCGCGACCGACATCCAGACGAAGCTTCAACAGCAGGACGACCGCATGACCAGGCTTGACCGCAAATCGCTCCATTCCGCCCAGCGCCCGGCGCTGGCCGTCGCCGCCGACAGCGACGCCCCGCATCAGAAGGCGTTCAACGCCTATCTGCGTTCGGGCGACGATGACGGGCTGCGCGCGCTCGACTTCGACACCAAGGCGATGAGCACCGCCGTCGGTGCCGATGGCGGCTATCTCGTCTCGCCGCAGACCTCGGAGACGGTGGCCAAGGTGCTGCTCTCGACCGCCTCGATCCGGTCGGCGGCGACGGTGGTCAATGTCGATTCCTCGTCCTTCGACGTGCTGATCGACCGCGGCGACGTGGGGGCCGGCTGGGCGACCGAGACCGGCGCCAGCTCGGAAACCACCACCTCGACGCTGGAAAAGATCTCGATCCCGCTGAACGAACTGGCGGCGATGCCGAAGATCAGCCAGCGCCTTCTGGACGATTCCGCCTTTGACGTCGAGGACTGGCTCGCCGGCCGCATCGCCGAGAAATTCGCCCGGTCCGAGGCCGCGGCCTTTGTCACCGGCAACGGCACCGACAAGCCGCGCGGCTTCATGGATTACGCCAAGGTCGCCAATGCGTCCTGGACCTGGGGCAACATCGGCTACATCGCCTCGGGGGCTGCGGCGGCGATTTCGTCGACCGATCCGCTGGTCGACATGATCTATGCGCTTGGGTCGGAATACCGCGCCGGGGCGATCTGGGTGATGAACTCGAAAACCGCGGCGGTGCTGCGCAAGCTCAAGGACGCCGATGGCCGCTATCTGTGGTCCGACGGCCTTGTCGCCGGCGAACCGGCGCGCCTTCTGGGCTATCCGGTGCTGGTGTCCGAGGACATGCCCGACATCGCGGCGAACGCCCACCCCGTTGCCTTCGGCAATTTCCGGTCGGGCTATACCATCGCCGAACGCCCCGACCTGCGGGTGCTGCGCGATCCGTTCTCGGCCAAGCCGAACGTGCTGTTCTACGCGACCAAGCGGGTCGGCGGCGCGGTCAGCGATTTCGCGGCGATCAAGGTGCTGCGCATCGCCACTGCCTGACCGGCAATAGCGGCGGGCCGGGCGATCTGCCCGGCCTGCGGACGCGGTGACAGAATTCGGAGCAAGCATGATGTTGGTCGAACTGACGACCGTGCCGCAGGCCGCCCTGCCGGTCGCGCAACTGAGGGAACATCTGCGGCTGGGGTCGGGTTTTTCCGACGACGGCTTGCAGGAGGGGCTTCTGGCGGGGTTCCTGCGCGCGGCGCTGTCGGCCATCGAGGGGCGGACGGGCAAGGCGCTGTTCGAACGCGAATTCCGCTGGACGACCTACGGCTGGCGCGGGACCGAGGCGGCGGTGCTGCCGCTGGCCCCGGTCAGCGCCATTGCCGAGGTCGCGGTGCTGGATGCCGCCGGCGCGGCGACGGTGATTCCTTCCACGCTCTGGCGGCTGCGAGGTGATGCGCAGGCGCCGGCGCTGGTGACGCTGGCGGCGGCGCTGCCGTCGATCCCGCCGGGCGGCGCGGCGCGGGTCGATTTCCTGGGCGGCTATGGCCCCGACTGGACGGACCTGCCCGCCGACCTGCAACAGGCGGTGATGCTGCTTGCCGCGCATTACTATGAATTCCGCCAGGATACCGCGTTGGGCGCCGGCTGCATGCCCTTTGGCGTCACCGCGCTGATCGACCGCTATCGCGCGGTCCGGCTGACCCTGGGGGGCCGATGATGGCGGAACGGCTGAACCGCCGGCTGGTGCTCGAGGCGCCGGAACGGCTGTCGGACGGCGCTGGCGGGCACAGCATCGTCTGGACCGAACGCGGCACCCTTTGGGCGGCGATCGCCCCCGGATCGGGGCGCGAGGCGGTTACGGTGGGGGCGGCGCTGAGCCGGGTGATCCTGCGGATCACGGTTCGCGCCGCCCCGGCGGGGGCGCCGTCGCGCCCGGTGGCGGGCCAGCGGTTCCGCGAAGGCACCCGCCGCTTTGCCATCCTGTCGGTGACCGAGGCCGATGCCGAAGCCCGCCACCTGACCTGTCTGGCCGAGGAGGAATTGGCGCGATGAGCTATGGCGTGGCACCCGCCCTGCAGGCGGCGGTCTATCAGCGGCTGGCGGCCGATGCGGCGCTGGCCGCGCTGGTCGGCCCGGCGATCTATGACGCCCTGCCGCCCGGCATCCTGCCGCCGCTCTATGTGGTGATCGGGCCAGAGGTCGTCCGCGACCGCTCCGACATGACCGGGCAGGGCGCCGAACACGACTTTACCGTCTCGGTCGTGACCGAGGCGGCGGGCTTCGCCAGCGCCAAGGCGGCGGCCGCGGCGGTATCGGATGCGCTGGTCGATGCCCCCCTGGTGCTGACGCGCGGCCATCTGGTCGGGCTGGCCTTCTGGCGGGCACAGGCGGCGCGGATCGGTTCCGGCGACCAACGGCAGATCAACCTCACCTTCCGGGCGCGCGTCGACGACGCCCCCGCACCCTGACACGAAAGGAACACGACATGGCGGCGCAGAACGGCAAGGACCTTCTGATCAAGATCGACATGAACGGCGCGGGCCTGTTCGAGACGGTGGCGGGCCTGCGCGCCACGCGGCTGTCCTTCAACGCCGAAAGCGTCGATGTGACCAGCCTTGAATCGCTGGGCGGCTGGCGCGAGCTGCTGGCCGGCGCCGGGGTGCGCTCGGCCACCATCTCGGGGTCGGGGGTGTTCAAGGATGCCACGACCGACGAACGGGTGCGGCAGATCTTCTTTGACGGTCAGGTGCCCGGTTTCCAGGTCATCATCCCCGGCTTCGGCACCGTCGAGGGGCCGTTCCAGATCACTGGCATCGACTATGCCGGCAGCTACAACGGCGAGGCGACCTACGAGATCGCGCTGGCCTCGGCCGGGGTGCTGACCTTTGTCGCGGTGGTCACGCCGTGACCAATCCCTTCGCGGGCGAGGTGGCGCTGGTGGTCGATGGCGTGGCCCGGACCTGCCGGCTGACCCTTGGCGCGCTGGCCGAGGCCGAGGCCGGCCTTGGCGGCGAAAGCCTTGTCGCGCTGGTCGAACGGTTCGAGACCGGCGCCTTTACCGCGCGCGACGTCATGGCGCTGGTCGTCGCCGGCCTGCGCGGCGGCGGCTGGGCGGTGACGGCAGACGATCTGGCCCGGGCCGAGATCGCCGGCGGGCCGGTGGCGGCGGCACAGGCGGCGGGGCTGATGCTGGCCCGCGCCTTTGCCTTGCCCCCGACATGAGCGGTTTCGACTGGCCCGCGCTGATGCGGGCGGGGATCGGCGGGCTGCACCTGCGCCCGGCGGATTTCTGGGCGCTGACCCCGGTCGAACTCATGCTGCTTCTGGGGGTCGAGGGCCGGCGCGCGCCGATGGGGCGGGCGCGGCTGATGGAACTGGCGCGGGCCTTTCCGGACCGCGCGGCAGAGAAGGAGGAAAGCCATGGACCAGATCGGCAGCCTTGACGCCTTTGGCGAGGAGATCGGCGCGCTGGAACGCGACCTTGGCCAGGCGCAGGCGATGACCACCGCCTTTTCGGCCTCTCTGCGCGAGGTGCAGGGGTCCTTGGGCGAAACGACCCGCGACCTTGGCAACCTTGAGCGCGGCTTTTCCGGCGGGCTCAAACGGGCCTTCGACGGGCTGGTGATGGACGGGATGAAACTGTCGGATGCGCTGGGCGTGGTCGCCCGCGCCATGTCGCAGACCGTCTACAACGCGGCGGTCAAGCCGGTGACCGACCATCTGGGAAGCCTCCTTGCCGGTGGGCTGAACTCGGTCGTCTCGGGGCTGATGCCCTTTGCCAGTGGCGGGTCCTTCGCGCAGGGGCGGGTGATGCCCTTTGCCAGTGGCGGCATCGTCAGCGGCCCGACCGCATTCCCGATGCGCGGCGGCACCGGCCTGATGGGCGAGGCCGGGCCCGAGGCGATCATGCCGCTGGCCCGCGGCGCCGATGGCCGCCTTGGCGTGCGGACGCAGGGCGGGCAGGCGGTCAGCGTCACCATCAATATCGCCACCCCCGACGTCCGGGGGTTCGAACGCAGCCAAAGCCAGATCGCCGCCTCGGTCGCCCGTGCGCTGAGTGCCGCCAACCGCAACCGCTGAGGTGCAGAGATGAGCTTTCATGACGTGCGCTTTCCGGCCTCGCTGTCGTTCGGATCGGTCGGCGGACCGGAACGGCGGACCGAGATCGTCGAGCTGATGAACGGGTTCGAGGAACGCAATTCCCCCTGGGCGCATTCGCGCCGCCGCTTTGACGCGGGTCTGGGCCTGCGCAGCCTGAACGATGTCGAAACGCTCATCGCCTTTTTCGAGGCGCGGGGCGGGCAGCTGCATGCCTTTCGCTGGAAGGATTGGTCGGATTTCAAATCCAGCCTGCCGAATGCGCTGGTGACGCCCTTTGACCAGATCATCGGCGCCAGCGACGGCGAGACGGTGGCCTTTCCCCTGGTGAAATCCTATGCCTCTGGCCCTTCGGCCTATCTGCGGCCGATCCGCAAGCCGGTCGTGGGCACGGTGAAGGTCGCGGTCGCCGGCGATCCCTTGCAAGAGACGCTGGGCTTCACCGTCGATCACGCGACCGGGCTTGTCACCCTGACAGCCGCGCCGGAAATCGGGGCGGAAATCACCGCCGGTTACGAATTCGACGTGCCGGTACGGTTCGATACCGACCGGATCCAGACCTCGGTCGCCTCGTTCAAGGCCGGGCAGGTGCCGAATGTGCCGGTGATCGAGGTGCGGCTGTGATCCCGGCGCTCAAGGACCATCTCGCCACCGGCCATACCACGCTCTGCCGTTGCTGGGCGGTGGTGCGGCGCGATGGCATGACCTTCGGCTTTACCGACCACGATGTCGGACTGGCCTTTGACGGCATCGACTTTCGCCCCGATTCCGGCCTGTCGGCCAGTGCCATGGTGCAGGGCACCGGCCTTGCCGTCGACAATACCGAGGTGCTGGGCGCGCTGTCGGATGCCGCGATCCGTGACGACGATCTGGCGGCCGGCCGGTTCGACGGCGCCGAGGTGCGGTTGTGGCTGGTCAACTGGGCCGACCCGGCCGAACGCGACCTGCGGTTCCGTGGCACTTTGGGCCAGATCCGGCGCGGGCAGGGCGCCTTCCATGCCGAATTGCGCGGCCTGACGGAACAGCTGAACCAGCCGCGCGGCCGCGTCTATCACCGCGATTGCGCCGCCGTTCTGGGCGATGCCCACTGCCGCTTCGCGATGGGCACCCCCGGTTTTGTCGCCGAGGTCGCGATCCTGTCCGTGACCGACGACCGCCACCTGATCCTTCCCGGCCTTGGCGATTTCGCCGACCGCTGGTTCGACGGCGGCCGCCTGCGCGTGCTGGCCGGCGCCGCCGCAGGGCTGGACGGCGTGGTCAAGACCAGCCGCCTTGGCCCCGACGGCAGCCACACCGTCGATCTGTGGGAGCCGGTGCGGGCGCCGCTTGCCCCCGGTGATACCGTCCGCATCGAGGCGGGTTGCGACAAGCGGGCCAAGACCTGCCGCTTCAAGTTCGCCAATTTCGCCAACTTTCAGGGCTTTCCCCATATTCCGGGCGATGACTGGCTGATGGCCGGGCCGCGGGCGGCGGCGGAATGACCGATCCCGTCACCGCGGCGCGGGCCTGGATCGGCACGCCCTATCTGCATCAGGCGTCCTGCCGCGGCGCCGGGACCGATTGCCTGGGCCTGATCCGCGGCATCTGGCGCGACCTGCACGGCGCCGAACCGGCGCCGATCCCGCCCTATTCGCCCGACTGGTCCGAACCGCAGGGCGAAGAGCGGCTGTGGGCCGCCGCAAGCGCGCATCTTGCGGAAAAGCCCCTGGCCGACGCCGCGCCCGGCGACGTGATCCTGTTCCGCATGCGCGCCGGATCGGTCGCCAAGCACCTTGGCCTGCAAAGCGCCACCGGCGCGGCCCCGGCCTTTATCCATGCCTATAGCGGGCAGGGCGTGGTCGAAAGCCCGCTGACCCCGCCCTGGGCGCGCCGCATCGTGGCGCGCTTTGCCTTTGACCCAAGGAGCTGATCCATGGCCACCATCCTTCTGTCGGCCGCCGGACTTGCCATCGGCGGCAGCATCGGCGGTTCCGTCCTGGGCCTGTCGACGGCGGTTGTCGGCCGCGCGGCGGGGGCGATGCTGGGCCGGGCCATCGACGAGCGGCTTCTGGGGCAGGGGTCGGCCCCGGTCGAGACCGGCAAGGTCGACCGTTTCCGCCTGACCGGCTCGGGCGAGGGCGCGGCTCTGGCCCGGCTGTGGGGCCGGGCGCGGGTGGGCGGGCAGGTGATCTGGTCGGGCCCCTTCACCGAAACCGCGCATACCAGCGGCGGCGGCAAGGGCGGCCCGCGCCGCCCGCGCACCACCGAATATTCCTACACCGTCAGCCTTGCCGTCGCCCTTGGCGCCGGCGAGATCACCCATGTCGGCCGCATCTGGGCCGATGGCGTGGAAATCCCGCGCGATGACCTGACCTTGCAGCTTTATACCGGCAGCGCCGACCAGATGCCCGACCCGCATATGGAGGCGGTCGAGGGCACCGGCGCCGTTCCCGCCTATCGTGGCCTTGCCTATGTGGTGATCGAGGATATGGACCTTGGCCCCTTCGGCAACCGGGTTCCGCAGTTCACCTTCGAGGTGTTCCGCCCCGCGCCCGCCCGCGACGATGCCTCGGCCGAGGATCTGGCGCATCTGATCCGCGCCGTCGCCCTGATTCCCGGCACCGGCGAATATGCGCTGGCGACGACGCCGGTCTATCTGTCGTCGGACTATGGCGCGCAGGTGCCGGTCAACGTCAACACGGTGCAGGGCCGCAGCGACCTGACCGTCGCGCTTGACGCGCTCGAGGGCGAGTTGCCGGCGGTAGGCTCGGTGTCGCTGGTGGTGTCGTGGTTCGGCGACGACCTGCGCTGTGGCGACTGCACGGTGCGTCCGCGGGTCGAGCAGACCGCCTTCGACCCTTCGGCCCAGCCCTGGCGCGTCTCGGGCATCGCCCGCGCCGCGGCGGGCACCGTGCCGATGCAGGCCGGCGCTCCGGTCTATGGCGGCACGCCGTCCGATGCCTCGGTCCTCGAATCCATCGTCGAGCTGAAATCGCGCGGCCAGAAGGTGATGTTCTATCCCTTCATCCTGATGGAGCAGATGGCGGGCAACAGCCTGCCCGACCCCTGGACCGGCGGTACCGGCCAGCCGGCCCTGCCATGGCGCGGGCGGATCACCCTGTCGGCCGCGCCCGGCACCGCCGGTTCGCCGGACGGCACCGCCACGGCCGAGGCGCAGGTCGCAGCCTTTTTCGGCACGGCGCAGCCGGCGCATTTCACGCCCTCGGGCCAGACCGTCGCCTATTCCGGCCCCGCCGAATGGTCGTTCCGCCGCATGATCCTGCACTACGCCCGGCTTTGCGCCATGGCCGGTGGCGTCGATGCCTTCTGCATCGGGTCAGAACTGCGCGGGCTTACCTTCATCCGCGGCGCCTCCGGCTATCCCGCCGTCGATGCCCTGTGCCAATTGGCGGCCGAGGTGAAGGTGATCCTGCCCGACGCGACCGTCACCTATGCCGCGGACTGGAGCGAATATCACGGCCACCAGCCGCCCGGCACCGCCGACAAGATCTTTCACCTCGACCCGCTCTGGTCCCATCCGGCCATCGGCGCCATCGGCATCGACAATTACATGCCCCTGTCCGACTGGCGTGACGGCGATGCCCATCTCGATGCCGGCTTTGGCGACATCCACAACCTCGACTACCTGACCGGCAATGTCGCGGGGGGAGAGCTTTACGACTGGTATTACCATTCCGAGGAGGCGCGGGCGGCGCAGATCCGCACGCCGATCGAGGACGGGCTTGAGGGCGAGCACTGGATCTGGCGGCAGAAGGACATCCTGGGCTGGTGGTCGAACGCCCACCACAACCGCATCGGCGGCACCCGCGCCGCCAGCCCCACCGCCTGGGAACCGCAGTCCAAACCCGTCTGGTTCACCGAACTGGGCTGCGCCGCCATCGACAAGGGCACCAACGAGCCGAACAAGTTCCTTGATCCGAAATCCTCGGAATCCATGCTGCCGGCCTGGTCGAACGGCCAGCGCGACGACCTGATCCAGATGGCCTATCTGCGTGCCATGCACCGCCATTTTGCCGATCCGGCGCAGAACCCGGTGTCCGCGACCTATGACGGGCGCATGGTCGACATGACCCGCGCCCATGTCTGGGCCTGGGATGCGCGGCCGTTCCCGGCCTTTCCGGCCCGGGCCGAACTGTGGTCCGACGGAGCCAACTATGCCCGCGGCCACTGGCTGAACGGGCGGGCGGGGTCGCGCGCGCTTGATTCCGTGGTGCGCGAGATCTGCGCCGATGCCGGGGTCACCGCGGTCGATACTTCGGCGCTTTTCGGCGTGGTCCGCGGCTATCGGGCCGAGGATACCGATACCGCCCGCGCCATGCTCCAGCCGCTCATGGTGGCGCATGCCTTCGACGTCGCCGAACGCGACGGCCTGCTGCGCTTTGCCAACCGCACCGGCAAGGTCACGGCCGACCTGCCCGCCGACAACCTTGCCCGCGGCGATGGCGACGACCCGCCCCTGACGTTGATCCGCGCGCCCGAGGCCGAACTGACCGGCCGCGTCCGCCTGGCCTATGTCGAGGCCGAAGGCGATTACGCCGTGACACTGGCCGAGGCGGTGATGCCGGATCAGGCCACCACCTCGGTCTCGGCCTCGGACCTCGCGCTGGTCCTGACCCGGGCCGAAGGGCGGCAGACGGTGCAACGCTGGCTGGCCGAATCGCGCAATGCGCGCGAGACGGCGAGGATCGTCCTTCCGCCGTCGCTGGCCCATCTTGGGCCGGGCGATGTGATCCGTCTGGGCGGCGACCCCGCCCGCTGGCGCATCGACCGGATCGAGGACCGGCTGAGCCGCACGGTCGAGGCGGTGCGCATCGACCCCGCCGCCTATACCCCGGCCGAGGCCGAGGATGACGCGCCCGCGCTGACAAGCCCGGCCGTCGCGGTTCCGGTCGAGGCCCTGTTCATGGACCTGCCGCTTCTGACCGGGGACGAGGCACCCGAGGCGCCGCACCTGGCGCTGACCGCCCGGCCCTGGCCCGGCGCGGTGGCGCTATACGCCTCGGCCACCGACGACAATTACGCGCTTTCGGGCCTTTTCAGCAGCCCGGCCACGATCGGCACCACGGAAACCGCGCTGTTCGCGGCCCAGCCGGGCCTGTGGGACCGCGGGCCGGCGCTGCGGGTGCGGCTGCACCGCGGCGCGCTCGCCTCGGTGTCAGAGGCGCAGGTGCTGGCCGGCGCCAATCTTGCCGCGATCGGCGACGGCAGCCCGGAGAACTGGGAATTGTTCCAGTTTGCCGGGGCCGAACTGGTCGCCCCGCAGACCTGGGATCTGCGGCTACGGCTGCGCGGGCAGGCGGGGTCGGACGGGATCATGCCGCAGGACTGGCCGGCCGGTTCGCGCTTCGTGCTGATCGACGGCAGCGTCGACCAGATCGCGCTGGCACCTGCCTTGCGCGGGGTCGAACGCTTCTATCGCTGGGGTCCGGCGGCCCGCGGGCTTGACGATCCGACCTGGCGCAGCGCCGCGCTTGCCTTCCGCTGTATCGGCCTTCGGCCCTATGCGGTGGCGCATCTGCGGGCGACTGCGGCGGGCGGCGATCTGGCCTTCGGTTGGATCCGCCGGGCGCGCAGCGGCGGCGATTCCTGGGAGGGCTACGAGGTGCCGCTGGGTGAATCCGCCGAACGCTATCTTGTCCGCGTCACGGTCGACGGCATCCAGCGCCGCGAAACTGTGGTGACGGCGCCGGCATGGACCTATGGCGCGGCGATGCAGGCGGCAGACGGCGCCGGCACCCGCGTCGTGCAGGTGGCGCAGATCTCGGACCCGTTCGGGCCGGGGCCGTTCCGCAGCCTGACGTTGTGATGCGGGCGATCCTGACCACCGACATCGACACCGCCGCCCGCGCCGCGGCGGCGGTGCCGGAACCCGAGCGCGCGGCGCTGGTCGCGCGCCTGCTCGACCGCGCCCATGCCGGCGACAAATGGCGCAAGGCGACCGGGCGCGTCCATCCGGCCTTCGGTCCCGGCACGCTCGCCGGTGCGGCCGCCGGACTGCCGCTTGCCGCGCCGCCGCGGCGGTTCGATCCCGCCGCCTGTGACGCGCTGGCCGCGGTGATCGCCGGTATCGCCCGCTGGCGTGCCGAGCGCATGCGCCGAGCCCCTTTCAAACTGGCGCGGCCAACCCATCTGGTCTAGAATCAGACCCTGACCGGAAAGGGAAAAGCCATGGCCATCCTGCGCACCTCCACCATTGCCGAGCTTGACCCCGTCTGGCACCGGATCTGCGAAGAGGCCGAGGCCGCCATCGCCGCAGAACCCCTGATGGGCGCGCTGATCCATTCCGGCGTGCTGCACCACCCGACTTTCGAACGGGCGCTGGCCTATCGCATCGCGCTGAAACTCGGCTCGAACGAGATGAGCGAGCAGATCCTGCGCGAGATCGCGGACGAGGCCTATGCCGACGATCCCGACCTGCCCGCCGCCGCCCGTGCCGACATCATGGCGATCTACGACCGCGACCCGGCCTGCCACCGCTTCCTGCAACCCCTGTTGTATTTCAAGGGCTTCCAGGCGGTGCAAAGCTATCGCCTTGGCCATTGGCTCTGGCTCAAGGGGCGCCGGGATCTGGCCTATTTCGTGCAGATGCGCGTGTCCGAGGCATTCGGCGTCGACATCCACCCCGCCGCCCGCGTCGGCCGTGGCATCATGATCGACCATGCCCATTCCATCGTCATCGGTGAAACCGCGGTGGTGGGCGACAACGTGTCGATGCTGCATTCGGTGACGCTGGGCGGCACCGGGAAAGAGGACGGCGACCGCCACCCCAAGATCGGCGACGGCGTGCTGATCGGCGCCGGCGCCAAGGTGCTGGGCAACATCACCGTCGGCCGCGGTGCCAAGATCGCGGCCGGTTCGGTGGTCCTGTCCGACATTCCGCCCTGCAAGGTGGTGGCCGGGGTGCCGGCCCGGATCGTCGGCGACGCCGACTGCGACCAGCCGGCGGTGCGCATGGACCAGGCCTTTCCCGGCTGCGGCTGTCAGGACGCGGCAAGCTGATCAAAGGCCTCGAGCGCCTTGGCCGCATACATGTAGGCCGGCCCGCCGCCCATATACATGCAGACCGTCGCCACTTCGGCGATCTGGTCGCGGGTCGCGCCCGCCCGGATCGCCGCCTTGACGTGAAAGCCGATGCAATCTGCGCAGCGTTGGGTGATGCCGATGGCAAGGCAGATCAGTTCCTTGTTCAGGACGCTGACGGTCCCTTCGCCCATCGCCGCCTTGTGCATCGCGGTAAAGCCCGCCGCGCCTTCGGGCGCGGCCTTGCGATAGGCGCCCAGAAGCGCGGTTTCGTGGGCAAGGCTGTCTTTCCAGTCCATATCGGTCTCCGTTCGTGACGGGCCGACCTTAGCCGCCCCGCCGCGCCCGCTGTTTGATATGGATCAGAGAACTGTAATGTATTTCTACCCGCCGACCCGGGTGCAGGGAACCCGCGTCACGGTCAGCAAGCTGTCGCCCGGCGCCAGATCGGCGATCTCGGCGCTGTCGTCGGGATTGATGAGCCAGCCGATCCCCTCGCCCTCATGCGCATAGCCGGGCAGGCCGGGGTGAAAGACCTGGGGCAGCGACCGGCCCGGCGGCGGATCGTCGTCGATCCGCACATAGACACCGCCGATGACCGCACTGTAGCTGACCCGCCGGCCATCGGCGCATTGGTAGAAGACCGGCGGCAGCGGCCCGTCGACGATGATCTCGTCGCCGTCCATGGCAACCGCCTGTGCCGGTATCTCTGCCTCGGGGGACAGCACCGGGTCGGGCAACGGCACCGGTTCACAGGCCGCAACCATCACCAGGGCCACCACACCTATCGATTTCCGCCGCATGACATCCTCCTGTCGCATGACGCCGGAAAGCATAGGCCCGCCACGAGGGGCGGGCCTTGTCCTGGGTCAATTGCGGGGGAATCAGGCGAGCATTCCCATCGGGTTTTCGAGGTTGTCCTTGATCGCCTGCAACAGTTCCGCCCCCAGCGCGCCGTCGATCACCCGGTGATCGACAGAAAGCGTCACCGACATCACCGTCGCCACCTCGATGCCGCCGGCATCGTTCACCACCGGCTTCTTGACCCCGGCACCGACAGCAAGGATCGCGCCATGCGGCGGGTTGATGACGGCGTCGAAATTGTCGATGCCGAACATGCCAAGGTTCGAGATCGCAAAGGAACCGCCCTGGTATTCGTGCGGCGCCAGCTTGCGGTCGCGGGCACGGGCGGCCAGATCCTTCATCTCGGACGACAGGGTGGAAAGCGACTTGGCCTCGGCATCCTTGAGCACCGGGGTGAACAACCCGCCCTCGATCGCCACCGCGACGGCCACATCCGAAGGCTTGAGCCTGAGGATCCGGTCGCCGGCCCAGACGGCATTGGCATCCGGCACCTGCTGCAACGCCAGGGCGCAGGCCTTGATGATGAAGTCGTTGACCGAAAGCTTGACCTTGCGCGGCTCGAGCTGCTTGTTCAGCTCGGCGCGGAACGCCATCAGCGCGTCCAGCCTTATGTCGCGGCGCAGATAGAAATGCGGGATGGTCTGCTTGGCCTCGCTCAGGCGGGCGGCGATGGTCTTGCGCATCCCGTCCAGCTTGACCTCGTCGAAGGCGCGGCCCTGATACATGCGGATCACCGCATCCGCCGCCGGACCGGCCGCCACGGGTGCAGCCGCGGGCACAGGCGCCGCCGATGCGGCTGGCGCCGCCACGGCCGCGGGTTTCGCCGCCTCGACATCGGCCCGGACGATCCGGCCATGCGGGCCCGAGCCCGCAACGCCGGAGAGATCCAGCCCCTTCTGCGCCGCGATGCGGCGGGCAAGGGGCGTCGCGAAGATGCGGGTGCCGTCCGATCCGGGGGCAGGGACCGCCGCCGGGGCAGCGGCCGCAGGCGCCGCGGCTGCGGCGGGCGCGGGCGCCGCTTCGGTCTTTGCCGTCGCGGCGGGCTTGGCTGCGGTCACGTCCGCCGCACTTTCGCCGTCGCCCAGCAGCACGGCGATGGGGGTGTTGACCTTCACGCCCTCGGTGCCGGCGGCGACCAGGATTTTGCCCAGCACGCCTTCGTCGACCGCCTCGAACTCCATCGTCGCCTTGTCGGTCTCGATCTCGGCGATGATGTCGCCGGCCTTGACCGCATCGCCCTCGGCCTTGAGCCATTTGGCCAGCGTGCCTTCCTCCATGGTCGGAGACAGCGCGGGCATCAGGATTTCAACTGGCATCGTCGCCCCCTACCGATAGGTCACTTTGCGCGCCGCCGCGACGATCTCGTCCACGGTCACCAGCGCCAGCTTTTCCAGATTGGCCGCATAGGGCATCGGCACGTCCTTGCCCGTGCAGGTGATGACCGGCGCATCAAGCCAGTCGAACGCCTGCTGCATGATCTCCGAGGCGATGTAGCTGCCGACCGAGCCCTGCGGCCAGCCTTCCTCGACCGTGACGCAGCGGTTGGTCTTCTGCACCGAGGCGATCACCGTCGGCAGGTCCATCGGCCGCAGCGAGCGCAGGTTGATGACCTCGGCCTCGATGCCGATTTCCGCCAGTTTCTCGGCGGCGGCAAGGGTGTGGCCCATGCCGATGCCGAACGACACCAGCGTCACGTCACTGCCGGCACGCTCGACCTTGGCCTTGCCGAAGGGGATGGTGAAATCCTCGAGCACCGGCACCTCGAACGAGCGGCCATAGAGGATCTCGTTTTCAAGGAAGATCACCGGGTTGGGGTCGCGGATCGCGGACTTCATCAGTCCTTTCGCATCGGCGGCGGAATAGGGCATCACCACCCGCAGACCCGGGACCTGCATGAACCAGGCGGCGAAATCCTGCGAATGCTGGGCGCCGACACGGGCCGCGGCGCCGTTCGGGCCGCGGAACACGATGGGGCTGCCCATCTGGCCGCCGGACATGTACAGCGTCTTGGCCGCCGAATTGATGATATGGTCCATCGCCTGCATGGCGAAGTTGAAGGTCATGAATTCGACGATGGGCCGCAGGCCGCCAAACGAGGCGCCGACCGCGATGCCGGCAAAGCCGTATTCGGTGATCGGCGTGTCGATGACCCGCTTTGGCCCGAATTCATCCAGCATCCCCTGGCTGATCTTGTAGGCGCCCTGATATTCCCCGACCTCCTCGCCCATCAGGAAGACGTTGGGGTCGCGGCGCATCTCTTCGGACATCGCCTCGCGCAGGGCCTCGCGCACGGTCATGCTCTTGGTCGGGGTGCCGTCGGGCCAGTCGGCGGCCGGCAGCGGGGCGGGTGCGGCTTTCGGGGCCGGGGCGGCTGCAGCGGCCGGGGCCGGGGCCGCCGGCTGCTCTGCGGGCGCGGCCCTGGGCGCCGGCGCGGCGGCATCGGCGCTTTCGCCTTCGGCCACCAGCACGGCGATGGGGGTGTTGACCTTCAC
Organism: uncultured Rubellimicrobium sp.; assembly: GCA_964540965.1. Lineage (GTDB taxonomy): Bacteria > Pseudomonadota > Alphaproteobacteria > Rhodobacterales > Rhodobacteraceae > JADYZU01. The sequence goes on from CAZIOT010000007.1 coordinate 60,188, forward strand.
CCCTTCGGTGCCCTCGGCGATCAGGATCGCCCCCAGGGTGCCCTCATCCACCGCTTCGAATTCCATCGTCGCCTTGTCGGTCTCGATCTCGGCGATGATCTGCCCGGCCTTGACCGTATCGCCCTCTTTCACCAGCCATTTGGCCAGCGTGCCTTCCTCCATCGTGGGGGACAGGGCGGGCATGAGGATATTGGTTGCCATCAGCGGGCCTCCACGTCGTCTTGGAACAGACCCACGACATTGTTGTCGGGGTCGCGGAAATAGGCGGACCAGCCCACGCCGGGCACCGGATGGCGGGCCACCGCGACGGCGGCGCCCAGATCGGCGGCCCGGGTGACACTGGCGTCAAGATCATCGACGCCGACCACGATCACCGCCCCCATCACCGGCGCGCCGGCTTCGGGCGCCGGTCCGCGGCGCTGGGTGATGGCGCCGTTGATCCCCGGCCCGGCGCCGGTATCCAGCAGGCGATAGGGCGTGTCGCCCCAGGTATTCGCGGTCCAGCCGAACAGGTCGGCATAGAACCGCGCCAGCGCGTGGGGGTCGGCGGCGTGGATTTCGAAATGCACGGGGCGGCCCATCACGGCGCCTCCGCATAGATGTCGGTCCACAGTTCGGCCGCATCCGGCTCGGGGCTGTCCTTCGAGAACTCGGCCGCCTCGTTGACGATCTCCTTGATCTCGCGGTCGATGGCCTTGAGGTCGTCCTCGGTGGCGTGTGCCCCGGTCAGCAGCAATTGACGAACGTGTTCAATGGGATCGCGTTCGTCCTTCATCTTCTGCACCTCTTCGCGGGTGCGGTATTTCGCCGGGTCGGACATCGAATGGCCGCGATAGCGATAGGTCTTGACCTCGAGGATATAGGGCCCCTTGCCCGACCGGCAGTGCGCCACCGCGCGCTCGCCGGCGGCCTTGACGGCCAGCACGTCCATGCCGTCGACTTCCTCGCCCTCGATGCCATAGGCCTTGCCGCGGCCGTAAAGCGTGGTCGACTTGGTCGACCGCTTGACGCTGGTGCCCATCGCATACTGGTTGTTCTCGATCACGAAAACGACCGGCAGTTCCCAGAGTTCGGCCATGTTGTAGGTCTCATAGACCTGGCCCTGGTTGGCCGCGCCATCGCCGAAATAGGTGAAGGTGACGCGGCCGTTGCCCAGATACTTGTCGGCAAAGGCAAGGCCGGCGCCCAGCGGCACCTGCGCCGCGACGATGCCATGGCCGCCATAGAAATGGCGTTCCTTGGAAAACATGTGCATCGAGCCGCCCTTGCCGCGGGAATAGCCGCCCGAGCGCCCGGTCAGTTCGGCCATCACCCCCTTGGCATCCATGCCGCAGGCCAGCATGTGGCCGTGGTCGCGATAGCTGGTGATGCGCTTGTCGCCGTCCTCGGCCGCCGCCTCGAGGCCGACCACCACCGCCTCCTGCCCGATGTACAGGTGACAGAAACCGCCGATCAGGCCCATGCCGTAAAGCTGGCCGGCCTTTTCCTCGAACCGGCGGATCAGCAGCATGTCACGATAGTAGGATTTCAGTTCCTCGGCCGATACGTTCGGCAGGTCGGCGGGCTTTCTGGCCATCGCACCCTCGTTCTCTGTCGCAGGAATAGTTTAACGTTGAACTATTCCTTACAACAGCTCGCGAAGGAAGGCGAGGGGGTCTTGCGCCGCCGTGCCTTGCCCTGAACGCATGGCTCAGCTTTCGACCAGCAGCCCGGCGGCACCCACGGGCAGGGTGCCCCAATCGAAGGCGAAATTGCCGGTGGCGGCCAGGCAGCCGGTGCCCGCCTGGGCATCAAGGCACAACTGGGCAGCAAAGCTGCCCCGCACCCGCCAGCCGCCATCGGCCCGCGGCGCGATTTCGCGCAAGGTCAACGTGCCGCCCGCGGGGCCAAGGCCCAGCAACTCGGCTTCCGCCAGATCGCCATGGGCGACGACGCGCTGGTAGCCGGCATCGATCAGCGCCGCCGGCGCCGACAGATCGGCCGCCGGATCGGTGCCCCAGGATGCCTCCAGATCGAATCCGCTGCCCGACAGCGCAAGGTTGGTCTCGGTCTGGGTCGCGCTTGCCTCATAAAGGCCGCCGGTGATGGGCATCGTCGGCTCGCCTTCGTCAAAGATGACGGCGCGCCCGTCCAGCGACAGCGAGGTCAGTCCGTTCAGGTCGGGGAGGATTACGCAGGCGCAGGGCGTCACCGGCACGGTCGCGGCGCAGGCGGCGACGAACACGCAAGTCCCAAGGGCGGCAAGATATTTCATGCAATGGCTCCGTCAATCGGGCCGAGGCTGACAGCCGCCAATGCCGCTGTCAATCAGCGGATCACGATCTCGTCCGCGCGGACATAGCCCAGCACGTCGCGGGCCTGCTGGTCCAGAAGATCGAGGTCGAGGAACTCGTCCGACAGGCGATGGGTCAGGTTCTCCATCCGCGCCACTTCCACCTCGAGGCCGGCCAGCTCCTCGCGCAGGGTGTCGGCCTCGGTGGCGATCTCGGCGCGGCGGAACACGCCATAGGGGCCCATCACGGCGGCAAGCAGGAAATAGCCGCCACCCAGCACCATGAGCGACAGGACAAGGATGGTGCCCAGGGACGGGCGTTTGCGGCGTGTCATGCTTTGGCCCTGCTCGGCGGTCGCGGCGCCTCTCACGGGCGCTTCGCGGGCAATTCTGTCACAGAACCGGCGGTTTGTGAATCGGAAAAGCGGCGCCAAACCGCCGCTTTTCCACGGATTTCCGAAAAAGCCTCAGCCCGCGACCGATGCCGCGTGGATCGAGCGGATGGCGCCGCCCAGGGCCGCGTCGAATTGCGCATCGCTTTGCTGCGCCGTCAGCCCCTCGGTCAGCGCGCGGCTGAAGCTGGCGATCATGCCACGGTTCTGCGCCAGGATCGCATTGGCCGCGTCGCGGGAATGGCCGCCCGACAGCGCCACCACCTTCATCACCGCCGGATGGTCGACCAGCGGCGCATAGAAGTTCGCCACGGTCGGCAGCGACAGTTTCAGCATCACCAGCTTGCCGGCGGGGAAGGCGTCCAGGTGGCGCAAGAGCTCCTCGCGCAGAATGGTTTCGGCCTCGGCCTTGTCGGGGATCGAGATGGTGACTTCGGGTTCAAGGATCGGCATCAGCCCCTGCGCCAGCACCTGATCGCCCACCGCGAATTGCTGGTCGACGACGGCGCGGATCCCGGCACGGTTGGCCGCGGAAATCACCGACCGTTCCTTGGTGCCGAAGATGCCCTTGGCGCGCGCGCGGGTCAAAAGGGCGTCCAGATCCGGCATCGGCTTCATCAGCTGGCAGCCGTCCGCCTCGGGCTCAAGCCCCTTGTCGATCTTGAGGAACGGCACGACGCCGCGCTGTTCCCAAAGGTATTGCGCCGTCGGCACGCCGTCGATGTCGCGGTCCATCGTCATCTCGAACAGGATGGCGCCGACGATCAGGTCGCCGGTAAAGGCCGGCGACTTGATGATCCGCGCCCGCATCGCATGCATGAGGTCGAACATCTGCGCCTCGGACGACCAGTCGGCGGCGGTCAGGCCGTAAAGGCCCAGCGCCTTGGGCGTCGATCCGCCCGACTGGTCCAGCGCCGCGATGAACCCGTTGCCCTTGCGCACCTGTTCGGCCTTGGCCTGATCCATGATCCTGTCCCTTCCCGTGTGACTGCCGCGGTCATAGGTAAAGGCGTGCTGCCATGCAATCGTGGTTGCGCTCACAACCCGGGGGCCGGCGATGCGCTTTTTCGATTTCTCGTCCTGGCAGGCGGTGCTGGCCTCGCTGATCGGCATCGCGCTGTTTGCGCTGATCGGTGTCGGCATCCGCATCCTGATGATGCTGACCATCCAGCAGCGCCAGCAGCGGATGAACCGCCAGATCAATGAACGGCTCAAGACCCTGATGGCCGCCTATCGCGTGCTGGGCGGATCCTTCACCGGCACGCTCGAGGTGGACCCGGCGCATCTGCGCGCCCTGCGCCGAAGCGCGCCCGATGACGGCATCCTGCTTCCGGCCGATCCCGGTGCCGATCCGGGTGCCGGTGCCGATCCCGCCGTGGATATTGGCGCCGAGGCCGTCTCCGGTGCCCCGGCTGCCGGCGCGGCGGCCGTCCCGCCCGGCGCCGTCCCGGCGCGCCCCGGCCCCTCGGCCGAAATCCTCGAACGCCGGCGCCGCATCCGCGACGCAGTTGAAGCCGCACTCTCCGACATCCTGCTTCTTGGCACCGAGGATCACGTCCGCATGGCCGAAGCGATGGCCCGCGATCTGGCCGAGGGGCGGGCGGTGCGCACCGGCGATCTGGTGGTGTCGCTGCGCGACTACATCCGCAAGGCTTTGGGGCTTGAGCCGATCCCCGAAGGTCTGACGATCCCGCCGCAAGGCCCGACCCGGCCGCAATCCGGGAGCAGCGGCAAGGGCGGACGCGACGGGGGCGAGGGTCGCGGTGGCGGTGGCGGTGGCGGCGCCGGTGGTGGCATGGGTGGCATGGGCATGGGGATGGGCCTTGGAGCGGGCCGTCGCGAGGACGACCGGACATGACCCGGCTGGTGATCGAGGGCAGCCGGATCCGCGATCTTGCCTCGTTTTATGCCGAGATGACGCGCGTGTTCCTGCCAGAGGCAGGCTGGCCGATGGGCGACAGTCTGGATGCACTGAACGATGCGCTCTACGGCGGGTTCGGCGCGTTTGAGCCGGGCGCCGAGGTGACCGTCATCTGGCATGACATGGCGGCAGCGCGGAGCGCGCTTGGTCGGAAGGCGACCCGCGACTGGTTGACGGCCAGGCTGGGCCGCGCCGGTTACGATCAGGCGCGGGCGCAGGCCGAACTGGCCGCGCTTGACGACGGCCGCGGGCCGACGCTGTTCGATCTGGTGATGACGGTCTTTGCCGAACATCCGCAGGTCACGCTCGTTCCGGGCTGAGGGCAGTGGGTCCGGGCCGGGTTATCCCCAGCGCGGCGCGGACAGAGGTTGATCCCGCGAAGTATCGGGGCCGCGATGAAGCGCAGCCTGTCGCCGGGCGGCAAACGGTCCCATTTCTGCCGGAATGGCGCGATAGGCTCTGCCCATGCGTCCAGCCATCACACCCATACCCAGCCGTCGCCTGCGCAGCCTGTCCGAGGATCGGCTGATCGACCGTCCGCTCAGGCAGCGTCGGGCGGTCCTGCACGGTCCGTGGCGGCATCGCCCGGCAAGGGGTTGGCTGCGGATGGGGGTGGCCCTCGTCCTCGTCCTCGTCCTCGTCCTCGTCCTCGCCCTTGTGCCGTTCTGACGCTTCAGCCCAGCGCCGCCACGCCCGGCAGTACCTTGCCCTCCATCCATTCCAGGAAGGCGCCGCCCGCGGTTGAGACATAGGTGAAATCGTCGGCCACCCCGGCGGCATTCAGCGCCGCCACCGTATCGCCGCCACCGGCGACCGAGGTGAGCTTGCCGGCCTTGGTCAGGTCCGCCGCCTGCCGCGCCGCGGCCATTGTCGCGGCATCGAAGGGCGGGATCTCGAACGCGCCCAGCGGGCCGTTCCACACCAGCGTCTTTGCCTGGGCGAGGATGCCGGCGATCCGCGCCACCGTCTGCGGCCCGGCGTCCAGAATCATCGCATCATCCGGGCAGGCATCCACCGGCAGCACCTCGGACGCCGCCCCGGCCTTGAACTCGCGTGCGACCACGATGTCGGACGGCAGCACGATGTCGCAGCCCGCCGCCTGCGCCTTGGCCATGATGTCGCGCGCTGTTTCGGCCAGATCATGTTCGCACAGCGACTTGCCGACCTTCATCCCCAGCGCGGCCAGAAAGGTATTGGCCATGCCGCCGCCGATCACCAGATGGTCGACCTTGGTCACCAGATTGCCCAAAAGGTCCAGCTTGGTCGACACCTTGGCACCGCCGACCACCGCCACCACCGGCCGCTCGGGATTGCCGAGCGCCCGGTCAAGCGCGGCCAGCTCCTCGGCCATCAGCCGGCCGGCGGCCGACGGCAACAGATGCGCCACGCCCTCGGTCGAGGCATGGGCGCGGTGCGCGGCGGAAAAGGCATCGTTGACATAGATATCGCCCAGCGAGGCAAGGAATTGCGCCATGCCAGGATCGTTCGCCTCTTCCATCGGGGTAAAGCGGGTGTTCTCGACAAGGATCACCGCATCCGCGGGCTGGGCGTCGATCCAGCCGCGGTCGGGCCGTTCGACAAAGATCACCTCCCGGCCCAAAGCCTGTTCCAGCGCCGGCTGCACGATCCGCAGCGAGCTTGCCGGATCGGGCTTGCCCTTGGGCCGGCCGAAATGCGCCAGCAGCACCGGGCTGCCGCCCTTGGCCAGAATGTCGCGGATCGTCGGCAGGGTCCGCTCGATCCGGGTCGCATCGGTGACCACGCCATTTTCCACCGGCACGTTGATGTCGACACGCACCAGCACGCGCTTGCCGTTCAGGTCCATGTCGTCCAGCGTCTTCCAGCCCATTTCCGTCTCCGTTCACCGATGCCTGACCGCCGGGCGCCCGCCGGTCCTTGGCTTTTCCATGCCATTTGCCTACATCAGCCGCCAGCCCCTGCATGAGGAGACAGCGCGTGGCCAGCTACAAGGATCCCGAGAACACCATCATCATCACGCTGAAGGACGGCCCCGTGGTCATCGAGCTTCTGCCCGACGTGGCGCCGAAGCATGCCGAGCGGATGAAGGAACTGGCCCGGTCGGGCGCCTATGACAATGTGGCTTTTCACCGCGTCATCGAAGGCTTCATGGCCCAGACCGGCGATGTCGAGCATGGCGACATGGAGGATGGATTCAACATCCGCCGCGCCGGTACCGGCGGCTCGTCGCTGCCCGACCTTCCGGCCGAATTCTCGAACCTGCCGCATGACCGCGGCACGCTGGGCGCCGCCCGGTCGTCGAACCCCAATTCGGCGAACTCGCAATTCTTCATCAACTTCAAGGACAACCATTTCCTGAACCGGCAATATACCGTCTATGGCCGGGTGATCTCGGGGATGGAGCATGTCGACAAGATCATCCGCGGCGAGCCGCCGATGAACCCCGACCGGATGATTTCCGTCAAGGTGGCCGCCGATGTCGCGTAAACTCCTCGCGCTTCTTGCCGCGTTCTATGGCGTGCCGGCGCTGGCCGACGGAATCGACATCGACGTGACCGGGCAGGCCAACGGCACCATCTCGATCGACCTGTTCGAGGATGTCGCCCCCCAGCATGTCGCCCGCATCATCGAACTGGCCAATGCCGGCGCCTATGACGGCGTGGTGTTCCACCGCGTCATCGACGGTTTCATGGCCCAGACCGGCGATGTGGCCTATGGTCAGGCCGGGGGCGACCTGTCGATGGCGGGGATGGGCGGGTCTGATCTTCCCGATCTCCCGGCCGAGTTTTCGGACACGCCCTTTGTCCGTGGCGTTGTCGGCATGGCACGCTCGTCCGACCCCAACTCGGGCAACAGCCAGTTCTTCATCATGTTCGCCGACGCGCCGCATCTGAACGGGCAATATACCGTGGTCGGGCAGGTGACGGCCGGGCTTGAGGTGCTGGATGCGATCAAGCGCGGCGATCCGCCGAACGGCGCGGTCGCAGGCGATCCCGACGTGATGGCCGATGTGCGGGTGACCGAATAGGGCCCGGGCGCCTGCCGCGGTGGCGGTGGGCGATTGCCCACCCTACGCGTGCCGTAGGGTGGGGGATACCCCACCTTCCCCCGCTCACGTCCCGCAAGACGTGCGCAACACCCGGTTCTCGTCCGTCGGCGGCACGGTAAAGGCGGCATCGCCGACCTGATATGGCGCCGTTACCGCCGCCAGCATGGCATGGAACGGCGCGAAATCGCCGGCGACGCCGGCATTGATCGCCGCCTCGATCAGATGCGTGCGCGGGATCACCAGCGGGTTTGCCGCCACCATGATCCCCGCATCCGGTGCCAAAGCCAGCCAGCGCGCCTCCCACACCGCAAATCCGGCCCGGTCCGCCACCTGATCGCGCGCCCCGGTCGCGAGCGCCGCGAAGGTGTTGGTGTAATCCGACCCGCCCTCGGCCATCAGCCCCAGCAGCCCCTCGGCCAGATCCCGCACCTCGGGCCGGTCTGCCGCCAGCCCCAGCTTGGCGCCGAACACCGCCAGCCATTCCGCCTGATAGAGATCGGCAAAGCGGTTGATCGCCTCGGTGAACTCCTCGACCGCCGCCGCCCGGTCCGGCATCAGCGGCACCAGGGCGGTGGCGAATTGCGCCAGGTTCCACAGCGCGATCTGCGGCTGGTTGCCCCAGGCATAGCGCCCCTGCCGGTCGATCGAGGAAAACACCGTCGCCGGGTGATAGGCATCCATGAAGGCGCAGGGACCATAGTCGATGGTCTCGCCCGAGACGGCGCAATTGTCGGTGTTCATCACGCCATGGATGAAACCAAGGCCCATCCAGCGCGCGATCAGCCGTGCCTGCGCCGCCACCACCGCGGCCAGCAGCCCGGCCGGGCCCTCGGCCGCCGGAAAATGTCGGGCGATGACATGATCGGTCAGCGCGCCCAGCGCCTCGTGATCGCCGCGGGCGGCGAAGAACTGGAATGTGCCGACGCGGATATGGCTTGCGGCCACACGGGTCAGAACGGCGCCGGGCAGCACCTCCTCACGATAGACCGGGTCGCCGGTGGTGACCGCGGCCAGTGCCCGCGTCGTCGGCACGCCCAGGGCCGCCATCGCCTCGCTGACCAGATATTCGCGCAGCACCGGCCCAAGCCACGCCCGCCCGTCGCCACCCCGACTGAAGGGCGTGCGGCCGGCGCCCTTGAGCTGGATGTCGAAGCGCCGCCCGTCCGGGGCCACCACCTCGCCCAGAAGGACGGCGCGGCCATCGCCAAGCTGCGGGTTCCAGCCGCCGAACTGATGCCCGGCATAGGCCTGGGAGATGGGTTCGGCGCCGGGCGGCAGGACATTGCCCGCCGCCCAATCCGCCGTCACCGCCGCCGGGTCAATGCCCAGATCGCGGGCCAGCGCCTCGTTGCGGACGATCAGCGCCGGGGCCGAGACCGGCACCGGCATCACCCGCGCGAACATCCGTTCCGGCAGGCGGGCGTAGGAATTGTCAAAGGCGATAGTCATGGGACAGAGATAGGCATCCGCCCGGCCCGGCGCCATGGGCTTCTTCGGGCCATAAACATCCCGGGGGGGCCGGGGGCCGGCCCCCCGGCGACCCGGGCCAGTGCGGCCGGTTCAATACCGCGCCAGCCGTTCCGAAAGCAGGGCATAGAACCCGTCGCGGTCCAGCGTTCCGGCCCAGAACGCATTCGGCGCCCGCCCGGACACATGCCACCAGTCGGCGACGGTCATGCCGGTGGTGAACCGGCCCTCGGTCTCGATCTCGACATTGACATGGCGGCCGGTGAACAGGTCGGGCTGCAAGAGATAGGCGATGACCAGCGGGTCGTGCAGCGGCGCCCCGTCCGAGCCGTATTTCGACGTGTCGAACCGTTCAAAGAAATCGGTCCAGGCGGCAACGACGGTGCCGACATGGCTGCCAAGGCCGCGCATCTGCTCGACCCATTCGCGCGAGGTCAGCGCCCGGTGCGACACGTCCAGCGACAGCGCCACCAGCGGCACCCCGGCGGCAAAGACGTCGGCCGCCGCTTCGGGATCGACATAGATGTTGAATTCGGCCGCCGGGGTGATGTTGCCGACCTCGAAATAGGCGCCGCCCATCAGGACGATTTCCTGCACACGGGCGATGATGTCGGGCGCCTTGCGGAACGCGGCGGCGATATTGGTCAGGGGGCCAAGCGGGCACAAAGTCACGGTGCCTGCAGCCTCTTGCCGCAGGGTGTCGATGATGAAATCGACGGCGTGACGGTCCTGCAGCGGCATCACGGGCGCGGGCAGGTCGATGCCGTCAAGGCCGGTGGCGCCATGCACATGTTCGGCGGTCAGAAGCGGCCGTTCCAGCGGCGCATCGCAGCCGGCAAAGACCCGGACATCGGGCCGCCCGGCCACTTCGCAGACCTTGCGGGCGTTGACTTGCGTCAGCGGCAGGGGAACGTTGCCGGCGACCGCCGTCAGGCCCAGAACCTCGATCTCGTCCGGGCTGGCCAGCGCGAGCAGAAGCGCCACGGCGTCGTCCTGTCCGGGGTCGGTGTCGATGATGATCTTGCGCGGGGCCATGCCGGGTTCCTTCTGTCCTTGAACCTGCAAGAGACCAGCATTTCACCGCGACCGCCAGAGGCGGCGGAACACGGCGGGTTCCCGCCGCGGAACCGGCGCGTTTTCGGTGGCGATCCGCCCGCGTCCCGCAGGGCAGGGCAGCCAGTGCAACCCGCAGGCCGGGCCGGGGTTTGCAAGGCAAGATGCCGCGATACCCGCGGCGTCCGCCACGTTGCAGAAACGGAAAGGACTTTGCCATGATCCGCAACCTTGCACTTGCCCTGATCCCCGCGGCCCTGCTCGCCTCGCCCCTGATGGCGCAGGGCGATGCGGCGACCGAAGACCAGACGGTGGCCGGCGAACACATGCAGATGCTGGATACCGATGCCGACGGCATGGTGAGCTATGACGAATTCGTCGCCATCCACACGGACATCACGCCCGAGGTTTTCGCCGAGCTTGACACCACCGGCGACGGCTGGCTGGACGCGGCCGAGGTCACCGCGGCCGAGATCGCCGGCACGATCATGCTTCCCGTGGAAGCGGGCGAATAACCCACGCCCGACCGGCAGGGGGCGCCTTTCGGGGCGCCCCCTTTGCCCTTAGTTGCCCGCGCCGCGCGCCAGTGCCGCGACCCCGGTGCGCGCCACCTCGACCAGACCCAGGGGACGCATCAGATCGGCAAAGGCATCGACCTTGTCCGAGGTGCCGGTGATTTCGAACACAAAGCTTTCCAGCGTCGAATCGACGACATTGGCGCGGAAAATATCGGCCAGCCGCAGCGCCTCGACCCGCGCGTCGCCGGTGCCGGCGACCTTGAACAGGGCCAGTTCGCGTTCCACCGCCCGGCCCTCGACCGTCAGGTCATGCACTTCGTGCACGGCGACGATACGGCCAAGCTGCGCCTTGATCTGCTCGATCACCTGCGGCGTGCCGCTGGTCACGATGGTGATCCGCGACAGATGGCCCAGATGGTCGACCTCGGCCACGGTCAGGCTTTCGATATTGTAGCCGCGGCCCGAAAACAGGCCGATGACGCGGGCAAGGACACCCGGTTCATTCTCGACCAGCACCGCCAGCGTGTGGCGTTCGGTCGTCTCGGTATAATTGGCGCGCAGGGAATAGACCGAATGGCTGGTCGAGCCCTGCTTGATGCGTAGTGCCGACATGAAATCCTCCGTCACGCCGCGCAGTCAAGGCGCGCGCGATAGGTGTTGACGCCCGGTTCCTGTTCGAAATGGGCAATGGCGCAGCCCGAGGCGCGGGTGACCGCCTCTTGCGCGTTGGCATAAAGCCGTTCCTGATTATGGGTGCCGCTGGCGAAATTCATCGCCACCGCGCGGTTGCCGTCGATGCTGACGGAAAAGACATCGCCGTTCACGGTGATCTCCTCTCCGGGCATCAGCGCCGCCATCGTGCCGCCGGAACAGCCGGCGACAAGGACGCAGCACAAGAGCGCAAGGGCAGGGCGCGTCACACCAGCACCGAATCTTCGGCGCGGATCGCGCCCTCGGTCGAGGCATCGCCCAGCAGCATCTCGTTATGCGGCTTGCCCGAGGGGATCATCGGGAAGCAGTTCTCGTGCTTTTCGACAAGGCAATCGAACACCACCGGCCCGTCGTGGTTCAGCATCTCCATGATCGCGTCGTCCAGATCGGCGGGGTTGTCGCAATGGATGCCCTTGATGCCAAAGGCCTGGGCCAGCTTGACGAAATCGGGCAGGCTCTCGCTCCAGGAATGCGAATAGCGTTCGCCGTGCAGCAGTTGCTGCCATTGCCGCACCATGCCCAGCCGTTCGTTGTTGAGGATGAACTGCTTCACCGGCAGGCGGTATTGCGCGACGGTGCCCAGTTCCTGCATGTTCATCAGCCACGACGCCTCGCCCGCGACATTGATGACCAAAGCCTCGGGATGGGCGATCTGCACGCCGATCGAGGACGGGAATCCATAGCCCATGGTGCCAAGCCCGCCCGAGGTCATCCAGCGGTTCGGTTCCTCGAAATGCAGGAACTGCGCCGCCCACATCTGGTGCTGGCCGACTTCGGTGGTGATGTAGCGGTCGCGGCCCGCCGTCAGCGCCTGCAGCCGTTGCAGCGCATATTGCGGCTTGATCGTCGTCTGCGACGGCCGGTAGGACAGGCTGTCGATCTTGCGCCAGTCGTCGATCTGCCGCCACCAGCCGACCACCTTTTCCGCCTGCGTCCGCCGGCCGCGCCGGGTCCATTCGGCCAGAACCGCCTCAAGAACCTCGGCCACGTCGCCAACGATGCCAAGCTCGACGCGGATCACCTTGTTGATGGACGAAGGGTCGATATCGACATGCACCTTGCGCGAGCCGGGGCTGAAGGCATCGACGCGGCCGGTGATGCGGTCGTCAAAACGGGCGCCGATGTTGATCATCAGGTCGCAGCCATGCATCGCCATATTGGCCTCGTAGAGGCCGTGCATCCCCAGCATCCCCAGCCAGTTCTTACCGGATGCCGGATAGGCGCCCAGCCCCATCAGGGTCGAGGTGATGGGGAAATTCGTCGCCTCCACCAGATCGCGTAAGCCCGCGGTGGCGCGGGCGCCCGAGTTGATGACGCCGCCGCCGGTATAGAACACCGGCCGTTCCGCGGTCTCGATCATCTCGACCAGCGCCGCCACGGCCTCGGGGTCGGGCCGGGTCGGGCGGTGATAGCGGGGCGCGTGCTCGGCCTTTTCCTCATAGGTGCCGGTGGCGAACTGCACGTCCTTGGGAATGTCGATCAGGACCGGACCGGGGCGGCCGGTGGTGGCGACGTGAAACGCCTCGTGGATGGTGGGCGCCAGCCGGTCGGTGTCCTTGACCAGCCAGTTGTGCTTGGTGCAGGGCCGGGTGATGCCGACCGTGTCCGCCTCCTGAAAGCCGTCGGTGCCGATCATGAACGTGGCGACCTGGCCGGTGAAAACCACCAGCGGGATCGAATCCATCAAGGCATCGGTCAGCCCGGTGACGGCATTGGTGGCGCCGGGGCCCGAGGTGACAAGGACGACGCCCGGCTTGCCGGTGGACCGTGCATAGCCCTCGGCCATGTGGACGGCGGCCTGCTCGTGGCGGACCAGGATGTGGCGGATGTCGTTCTGCTGGAAGATCTCGTCATAGATCGGAAGCACGGCACCGCCCGGATAGCCAAACACCGTGTCCACGCCCTGATCCCTCAGCGCCTGGACGATCATCTGCGCTCCGGTCATCTCGCGCGCCATTGCCTTGCTCCTTCAATACCCGCGTCGCCTGCGCAACAAAAAGCCCCCGAGACTTCTGTCCGGGGGCGCATGGTCTGACCTCATGGTCTGCCGTCACCGGCCCATGCGCCACCTTCCTACGATGCCAAGAAGAACACTCATCGGGGTTCCCGGGTCTGTCGTTGCGCGCGAAGGATAAGCACGCGGCGGCAGCGGCGTCAACAGGGCGCGGTGGAGGAAATGTCGCAGGAAGGCGGCGGATCGCAAGTTTGTTGCGATCATGCCGGCAGCACTACCTAGGGCGCGCCACATCGGCCTCGAGGAGCATCCGAACATATCGGGTATAGGGAATGCCGCTTGCCCGGGCTCTTGCCTTGACCGCGTCCAGCAGGGCGACCGGCAGGCGCATGTTCAACGACGCGGACTTGGGCTCGATCTCGAAACGCATCGGCCGGAAGTCGGAAAGATCGAAATCGGTCAGGTCTGCCGTCGCGACGAATTCCTCGGCTTCGGCATCATTGTGAAGGCGGGGCAGGGGGTTGGGCGGTGCGTTCATACCAGGCGATCTCCGTTTCATGCATGTAGCGGGCACTGATCGGTCGCACGAAGGTCTGACCGCCGATGTTCCGGAACATGAACACCACAAATACATGGCGGCCGGTCGAACAAGTCCCGATGGCACGCAGCCGCTCTTCTGCCGGGAACGGGTCGACATGAACCGCAGGTGCGCCGGCAAACACCTCTTCGATCTCGGACCTCGACACGCCATGTTTGCCGCATTTCGGCCAGTTGCCGTCATCCCAGTCAAAGCCGGCGATCTTCATGACAGCACGTCTACACAAATGTAATGTAGAGGCTTCGGCCGCGGCCGACAAGGGCCATCGGCCCGCACAGGTTCACCCGTTCCCGCCGGTGAACCGCCCGGCGTCCTCGGCCGCCTTGCGGATGGCGTTCGATTTGTGGACGGTTTCCATGTATTCCGCTTCGGGGTCGCTGTCGTAGACGACGCCGCCGCCGGCCTGGATGTAGAGTTTTTCGTCCTTCAGCACCGCCGTGCGCAGGGCGATGCACATGTCCATGTCGCCGCCGGCGCTGAAATAGCCGCAGCCGCCGCCATAGATGCCGCGCTTTTCCGGCTCAAGCTCGTCGATGATCTGCATCGCCCGCACCTTGGGCGCGCCCGATACGGTGCCCGCAGGCATCCCGGCGAAAAAGGCAGACAGCGCGTCCTGATCCGGCGCCAGCTCGCCCACCACGTTCGAGACGATATGCATGACGTGCGAATAGCGTTCGACGATGAACTTTTCGGTCGGCCGCACAGAGCCGATCCTGGCCACGCGGCCCACGTCATTGCGGCCAAGGTCAAGCAGCATCAGGTGTTCGGCCAGTTCCTTCTTGTCGGCCAGAAGCGATTCCTCGTTCGCCTTGTCCTCGGCCGGGGTGGCGCCGCGGGGGCGGGTGCCGGCGATAGGGCGGATGGTGATTTCCTTGCCGAACACCCGCACGAGGATCTCGGGGCTGGCGCCGATCACCTGGAAGCCGCCGAAATTGAAATAGAACATGAAGGGCGAGGGGTTGGTGCGCCTGAGCGAACGGTAAAGCGCGAAGGGCGGCTCGCGGAACTCCTGCGTCCAGCGCTGTGCCGGCACGACCTGAAAGATGTCGCCGGCGCGGATGTATTCCTTGGCGGTTTCCACCGCAGCCATATAGCCCGCCTTGGTGAAATTCGACACCGGCGGCCCCGGCGGCGCGGCATCGCCCAGCGTGCGGGTCGCCTGCGGCATGCCGCGTTCCAGCGCCCGCTGCGCATCCATCACCCGTTCGGCGGCCTGCGCAAAGGCGGCCTTGGCCGGCAGGCCCGATCCGGCCCAGGCCGGCGCGACCAGAATCACGTCGCCCTTGACCCCGTCCAGCACGGCCACGACCGAAGGGCGCAGCATCAGCGCATCGGGCACGCCGATCGGATCGGGGTTCGGTTCGCCCAGCTTTTCCACCAGCCGGATCATGTCATAGCCGAGATAGCCGAACAGGCCCGCACTGGCGGCGGGCAGCCCCTCGGGCAGGTCGATGCGGCTTTCGGCCAGCACGGCCCGCAGCGAGTCGAGCGGCGGCGCATCCTGCACCTCGAACGCCTCGTCATCGAAGCGGGCCTGACGGTTGACGCGGGCGACAGAACCGCGACACTCCCACACGAGATCCGGGTTCATGCCGATGATCGAATAGCGGCCCCGCACCTCGCCGCCGGTCACGCTTTCCAGCATGAAGGCATTGGTGCCGGCGCCCGACAGTTTCAGCATCAGCGAGACCGGCGTGTCGAGGTCGGCCGCCAGCCGCATCCACACCACCTGATTGCGCCCCGCCTCGAACCCTGCGCGGAATGTCTCGAAATCGGGGAAAAGCGCCATGGCGTCCTATTGAATCTGGGCGTTCAGCGAATTGATCGCCGCCTCGTCCAGCACCACTTCGGTGCGAAGCTGGATCGCGGTCGCGAAGGCGTCCTGGATGTCGCGGCTGATGCCCTCGGCGGCGCTGGTCGCCACCCGGTCGCGGTCGGCGGCGACGGCGGGGTCGGTCATGTCGGCGGCATGGACGGCATCAAGGCGGACGATGATGGCGCCGCCATCGGCCGCGGGCACCACCTCGACCGCGCCCGGCGGCATGGCAAAGACGCCGGCGACAAAGGTTTCCGGCGTGCCTTCCAGAAAATCGGTGCGGCGCAGGGCCGGGGCCGCGGTCGGGATCAGGGTCAGGCCCGGCTGGTCAAAGCCGCCGCCCTCGCGCACCAGCGCGGCGATGCGCTCGGCCTCGGTCAGGATGGCGGCGCCGGTGGCGGCGGCGGTCCAGTCGGCGGTGACCTGATCGGCCACGGCGTCAAAGGGTTGCAGCGCCGGCGGTTCGATGCCGTCCAGCCGGATCGCAAAGACGCCGCCGTCATCGAATTCCAGCAGTTCGGGGAAATCGTCGGCGGTGACCGCTGCCGCCGCGGTGCGGAAGTCGTCATACGCGGCGATACCCTCGGTCGCGCCTTCGGACCAGGCGATGGTGCCCAGTTCCATGCCGTTCGCCTCGGCCAGTTCCTCGATGGTGGCGCCGCCGGCCAGCTGGTCGATCATGTCCTCGGACAGGTCGGAAATCAGGCGGCGGGCGCGCTGGTTGGCCAGTTCGCCGCGCAATTCCTCGGCCGCCTCCTCGAACGGGGTGTGCTGCGCCGCCAGCACCGCGTTGACGCGGAACAGCGCCGGGCCAAGGGCGGTTTCCACCGGGCCCGCGACATCGCCGACGGTCGCGGCAAAGACCGGCTCGGCCGCGGTGCCCAGATCGTCGGGCCCGACATCGCCCATGTCGACATCGGCCAGGTCAAGGCCGCGGTCGGCGACCAGGGTTTCGAAATCCTTGGATCCGTCATCCAGCGCCGCCCGTGCCGCATCGGCGGCGGCCTGATCGGGGAACACCAGCCGTTCGACCAGCCGGCGTTCCGGCATGTCGAAATCGGCGGCGCGGCTGTCATAGAGCGCCCGCACATCGGCCTCGTCCACTGTCACCCGGTCCTGCACCGCATCGGGCGACAACCAGGCATAGGTGATGTCGCGGCGTTCGGGCAGGGTATAGCGCCCCGGATTGGCGTTGTAGAGCGCCTGCAATTCGCCGTCCGTCGGTGCCGGCAGCGGCTCGGTCAGGGCATCGGGGGCGATCGGCGCCCAGGTCACGTCGCGGGTCTCGCCGTTCCAGGCGGCAATGGCATCGGCGAAGGTTTCCTGCGGCGGCGTGCCGGCGACAACGGCGGTGTCCAGCAGTTGCCGCGCCAGCGCGTTGCGGATCGAGGTCTCGAAATCCGGCTCGTTCAGCCCCTGCGCCTGCAGGACATCGGCATAACGGTCGCGGTCGAAGGTGCCGGACAGGCCCTGGAAATCGGGGATCGTGCGGATGGTCTCGGCCACGCGGGCGTCGCCGGCCGACAGGCCCTGGGACAGGGTTTCGCCATCCAGCGCGGCATTGCGCACCAGTTGCGCCTGCACCATGCGGTCGATGCCCAGCGCCTGGGCCTGCTGCATGGTCAACTGCACGCCGAACTGCTGTGACATGGCGCCGATCTGCTGGCGCAGGGTGTTGTAATAGGCCTGCGCCGTGATCGGCTGGCTGCCGACATGGCCGATGACATTGGTGGTGCCGCTCAGATTCTGCGAGCCGAAGCCGACAAGGCCGACCAGCACCA
Organism: uncultured Rubellimicrobium sp.; assembly: GCA_964540965.1. Taxonomy (GTDB): domain Bacteria; phylum Pseudomonadota; class Alphaproteobacteria; order Rhodobacterales; family Rhodobacteraceae; genus JADYZU01. The sequence continues at coordinate 77,699 of CAZIOT010000007.1, forward strand.
GCGCCAGGATGATCCAGACGACGGGGCTTTGCTTCTTGCGGGCCATGGTCGGGGATCCTCCTTCACCGGCGCGCATCCTGCCGGACGCGCGCCCTTTCCATAGGCAAGCGCCCGGCGGGGTGCAAGGTCACAGGCGGGCGGCCGCCAGACGCGCGAACAATTCCCCGACGCCGGCGCGGTCGATATTGGCATAGGCGATGCGGAACTGCCGGCGGCCCTCGGGCCGGTCATCGGGCATGAACATGGTGCCGGGCAACAGCAGCACCCCGGCCTCGGCCACCAGCCGCCGCGCCGCCTCGGGCGAGGGCAGGGCGTAGGGATGTTCGGCATAGGCGAAATAGGCGCCGCAGCCCAGAAGGCGCCAGCCCTGCGCCGCAAGCTGCGGAAACCCTTCGGTGATCGCGGCACGGCGGTCGAGGATCTCGGCCCGTTCCCCGGCAAGCCATTGCGACAGGTTGCGCATGCCCCAGAGCGCGCCCAGCTGCCCGATCTGGCTTGGGCAGATGGTCACGGTATCAAGGAACTTTTCGACCTCGGCCAAGCGGGCGCGGTCGGCGACCACGGCGCCGACGCGGTGTCCGGTCAGGCGATAGGCCTTGGAGAAGGAATAGAGATGCACCAGCGTGCCGCGCCAGTCCGGGTCGGCGAACAGGTCATGCGGCGCACCGCTGCGCGCATCAAAGTCGCGATAGGTTTCATCGACGACCAGAGTGATATTGCGCGCCTTTGCCAGGTCGAAAAAGGCGCGCAGGGTTTCCGCGGGGTATTCCACGCCGCCGGGATTGTTCGGCGAAACCAGCACGATGGCGCGCGTTCTTGACGTGATCAGGCTGGCCGCCTGTTCCGCATCGGGGATCAGGCCGGGCCCGGTCGGCAAGGGCACGGTGCGGATGCCGGTCATGTCGTGCCACATGCGGTGATTGAAGTAGTAAGGGATCGGCAGGATCACCTCGTCGCCCTCGGCGGTCAGGGTCGACAGGACCGCCGCATAGGCCTCGTTGCAGCCCGAGGTGATGGCGACCTCGCCGGCGTCGATCCGCCCGCCATAGTCGACCGACCATTGCGCCGCGACCTCGGCCCGCAGGTCGGGAAGGCCCAGTACCGGGCCGTAAAGATGCGCGGCCGGGTTGGTCAGGATCTCTTCGGCCATCGCGCGGCGCAAGGGTTCGGGCGGCGGCACGGCCGGGGCGGCCTGGCTCACGTTGATGAGCGGGCGGTCGGGCGGAAAGGTCACGCCGTCAAGCCAGCGCCGCGCCTCCATCACCGGCGGGGCAAAGGTGGTTGCGGTGCGGGTGGTCATGAAGATTCTCCCCGGGATTTTCGCGAAAATCCCCTGCGCCGCCGAAATTCGCGAATTTCGGCTTAATCCTTGCCCCGGAACGGCTGCACATATTGCAGCGCCATGTCCCATGGAAAGAAGATCCAGGTGTCCTGGCTGACCGAGGTGACATAGGTGTCGGCCTGCTTTTCGCCCTCGGGCTTGGCATAGACGCAGGCGAAATGCGCCCTGGGGTAAAGGCCGCGGATCAGTTCCAGCGTCTTGCCCGAATCCACCAGGTCGTCGACGATCAGGATGCCGGTGCCGTCGCCCATCATCTCGGCCTGAGGCGCCTTGATCACCTGCGCCTCGCGGCGCTGGTCGGCCTTGCCGCCGCCGGAATGGTAGGACATCACCGAAATCGTGTCGACGACGCGGATGTCGAGCTCGCGGCTGACGATGGCCGCGGGGACCATGCCGCCGCGGGTGATGCCGACCACCGCCTTCCAGGCGCCGCCTTCGCCCGGCCCCTTGCCGTCCAGCCGCCAGGCCAGCGCCCGGGCATCGCGGTGGATCTGGTCCCACGAGACGTGAAAGCCCTTTTCATGCGGCAGACGGTCGGTCATGGCGTTCCTCTCAAGCGGTTTCCCTCAGCGCCTCGGCCAAGAGGGCAAGGCCCAGCGCGCCCAGCACAAGGGCAGCGCCGCGGTCGATCCACAGGCGGGCGGCGGCATAGCGGCGACGCACCGGCGCCGTCGACATCGCCAGCGTCACCGCAACATACCAGAACATCTCGGTTGCCAGCAGCGTGGCATAGATCGCCCCCTGACCGGCGGCACTGGCCTGCACCGGAAAGATCGCGACGATCAGCGCCGAATAGAACAGCGCGGGCTTGGGGTTCGACAGGTTGAGCGCGATGCCGCCCAGAAACCCGGTGCCGAACGGATTGCGCGCCGCCTCGGGCACCGGGCCGGTGGCCCCCCGCCACAGGCCCCAGGCCATCCAGATCAGATAGAAGCCGCCAAAGACCTTGAGCGCCAGATACAGCGCCGGCACCACGGTAAACACCGCTGTCAGGCCCAGAAGCGCGCACAAGCCCCAAAGCGAGGCCCCGAAGGCCAGCCCCATGCCATAGGGCACCGCAATGGCGCGACCACGCGCAAAGGCGGTCTGCGTGGCCGAGATGATCGCCGGGCCGGGCGACAGGATGGCAAGCGTCAGGGCCGAGACCAGCAAAAGCACCTGATCCAATGTCGGCATCACTCGCCCTTGCCGTTGCGGTCCACCGCGATGTCGGGCGCGTCCACCGCCTTCATGCCGACGGCGTGATAGCCGGCATCGACATGCAGGCATTCCCCCGTCACCCCCGACCCGAGGTCGGAGAGAAGATACAGCGCCGACCGGCCCACATCGTCGATGGTGACATTGCGGCGCAGCGGCGAATTGTATTCGTTCCACTTGAGGATATAGCGGAGGTCGCCGATGCCCGAGGCGGCCAGCGTCTTGATCGGGCCGGCGCTGATCGCGTTGACGCGGATGCCGTCGCGGCCCAGATCCTCGGCCATGTAGCGCACCGACGCCTCGAGCGCGGCCTTGGCCACGCCCATGACGTTGTAATGCGGCATGACCTTTTCCGACCCGTAATAGGTCAACGTCAGGCACGACCCGCCCGCCGGCATCATCGCCGCGGCGCGCTTGACCGTCGCGGTGAAGGAATAGACGGAAATGTCCATGGACATCAGAAAGTTGTCGCGGCTGGTGTCGACATAGCGGCCGCGCAGCTCGTTCTTGTCGGAAAAGCCGATGGCATGGACCAGAAAATCCAGCTGGCCCCAGCGCGCCTGCAGTTCCTGAAACAGGGAATCGACCGAGGCCATGTCGCCCACGTCGCAGGGCAGCACGATGTCCGAGCCGAGTTCGGCGGCCAGGGGTGCCACCCGCTTGAGCAGCGCATCGCCCTGATAGGAAAACGCCAGTTCGGCCCCCGCCTCATGCGCCTGCCGGGCGATGCCCCAGGCGATGGACTTGTCGTTGGCCAGGCCCATGATAAGGCCGCGCTTGCCCGCAAGCAGGTCGGTTTTCATGTCGGTCCCTCTTGCCTTCCCGGCGCCGATTTTGTCCCGTGTAGGCCATCGCCGGTATGGCATCAAGGGCGGCCGCGACGCGGCGTCACATCCGGCACGGCGGCGAAGGGGGCGGGCATGAGTGACAGGACGGGCATTTTCGCGGGCGAGGATCCCTTCGCCCTGGCGCGCGCCTGGCAGGCCGAGGCCGACCGGACCGAGCCGAACGATCCCAATGCCATCGCGCTGGCCACCGTCGATGCGCAGGGCCTGCCGAACGTGCGCATGGTGCTGCTCAAGGAAATCGAGGATGCCGGTTTCGTCTTCTACACCAATTATGACAGCGCCAAGGGGGAGGAGATCGCCGCGACCGGCAAGGCCGCCTTCGTCCTGCACTGGAAATCCCTGCGCCGACAGATCCGCGTCCGCGGCACCGTCACGCGCGAGGAGGGGGCGCAGGCCGATGCCTATTACCGCTCGCGCGCGCTGCAAAGCCGGCTTGGCGCCTGGGCGTCCGCGCAGTCGCGGCCGCTCGCCTCGCGGCTGGACCTGATGGCCGAGGTCGCCCGCGTCACCGCGCAGAAGGGCCTCAACCCCGACCGGCCGCCGTTCTGGGGCGGGTTCCGCATCACCCCGGTCGAGATCGAATTTTGGGCAGATGGCGCCTTTCGCCTGCACGACCGTTTCCGCTGGACGCGCGACACCCCCGCCGCGCCCTGGAACGTTGCGCGGTTGAGCCCCTGAATTTCACGCTTCGTGAATTCCCGGTTGCAGCACGACCGAAAGTGTGGTGCTGACTTGGCCGCAAAGACCACTTGCCGCGCCTGATGGGGGCGCCGAGCAGGGAAGGACACGATGACGAGCGACGATTCCGCGGATGTGATCCGCGGGCATGTAAAGTGGTTCGACCCCGGCAAGGGGTTCGGATTCGTGGTCGCCGAGACGGGCGGACCGGACATCCTGCTGCACGCCAACGTGCTGCGCAACTTCGGGCAAAGCTCGGTTGCCGACGGATCGGCGATTTCGGTGAGCGTCCAGCGCACCGATCGCGGCATCCAGGCGGTGGCGGTGCTGTCGATCGCGCCCCCGGTGCTGCAGGCCGGCGCGCCGCTGGCCGACCTTGCCGAACTCGACCCGGAGGAGATCGGGCGCCAGCCGCTGCTGCCGTCGCGGGTGAAATGGTTCGACAAGGGCAAGGGCTTTGGCTTTGCCAATGTCTTTGGCCGTGACGAAGACGTGTTCGTCCATATCGAGGTGCTGCGCCGTTCCGGCCTTGCCGACCTCATGCCCGGCGAGGCAGTCTGCCTGCGGGTGATCGACGGCCGCCGCGGCAAGATGGCGGTCGAGGTCGCGCCCTGGGAAGCCGCCCTGCGCCGGGCCGAGGACGAGGTGACATGATTCGAATCGCGGCCGCCCTGGCGGTTCTGGCCGGGGCCGCACAGGCAGATTGCCGTGACGACCGCGTGACGATTGACGGCGGCTTTGGCCAGGCGGCGTTTACCGTCTCTGTCGCCGACGACAACGCCGAACGGGCGCAGGGGCTGATGCATGTCCCGTCGATGCCGACCATGACCGGCATGCTGTTCGTCTATCCGGCGCCGCAGCGCGCCTCGTTCTGGATGCGCAATACGCTGATCCCGCTGGACATGCTGTTCGCCGATGCCGCGGGGACCATCGTCACCGTGCATGACAATGCCGTGCCGCTGGACGAAACCCCGATTCCCGGCGGCGACGGCATCCGGTTCGTGCTCGAGATCAACGGCGGCCTTGCGGCGCGCCTTGGCATCGCTCCGGGCGACAGGATGCAGCATCCGGCGATTCCCGGCAGCTGCAACTGACCGCTTTTCAATCCGCTTTCCCGGCCCTATGAGGGCCGCGGCCGGGGTGTAGCGCAGTCTGGTAGCGCATCTGTTTTGGGAACAGAGGGCCGGGAGTTCGAATCTCTCCACCCCGACCAGCCTTTGGTTCCGCTGCCTGCTGTGGCGCGGGCGGCACAACGGCCCTTCAGGTAATCCCGCAACAACGCCCGGCAAGTGTGCCGGGAATCGCGCCTGCGCCCGGTTTGGCCGTGGCGCGGCCCGCTGTCGCAGGCAGCGAAAGCCGGGGATAAGTCTCAATATCCTGTTGCCAGCGTCCCCGGCACGCGTCAGGTTGTGATCGCCGCGATCTGATGCCCAACATCTGGTGTGCGGCATCGGGGACAATTCACGCCGGCGCCAGCGGGCGCACCCTGCCTTGGCGGGCGGGCGGTGTTGTCTGACGGACGGGGCAACGAACAGGCCGCGACAGGCGGCGAACGGGCAGGGGACGGCAGGATGCGCATCGAACGCAATTACACCACGGCGGGCGAGGATGCCTATGCGGGGCTCGACTTTCGCCTGACCACCTCGGAAATCCGCAACCCCGACGGATCGACGGTGTTCCGTCTGGACGGGATCGAGGTTCCCTCGGGCTGGAGCCAGGTTGCCGCCGATGTCATCGCGCAGAAATACTTCCGCAAGGCCGGCGTTCCCGCGGCCACCGAACGGATCGCAGAGCCGGGCGTGCCGGACTGGTTGCAACGCTCGGTCCCGGCCAGGGGCGCGGCGATGGGCGGCGAGACGAGCGCCAGACAGGTGTTCGACCGTCTGGCCGGCGCCTGGACCTGGTGGGGCTGGCAGGGCGGCTATTTCACCACCGAGGACGACGCCCGCGCCTATTTCGACGAAATGCGCTACATGCTGGCCGCGCAGATCGCCGCGCCGAACAGCCCGCAATGGTTCAACACCGGCCTGCATTGGGCCTATGGCATCGACGGCCCGGCGCAGGGGCATTACTATGTCGACCATGCCAGCGGCGAACTGACTGCCTCGACCAGCGCCTATGCGCATCCGCAGCCGCATGCCTGCTTCATCCAGTCGGTCAGCGACGACCTGGTGAACGAGGGCGGCATCATGGACCTCTGGCTGCGCGAGGCGCGGCTGTTCAAATACGGCTCGGGCACCGGCACCAACTTTTCCTCGTTGCGGGGCGAGGGCGAAAAGCTGTCCGGCGGCGGCAAATCCTCGGGGCTGATGGGTTTCCTCAAGATCGGCGACCGCGCTGCCGGGGCGATCAAGTCGGGCGGCACCACGCGGCGGGCGGCCAAGATGGTGATCGTCGATGCCGACCACCCCGATGTCGAGGCCTTCATCAACTGGAAGGTGATCGAGGAACAAAAGGTGGCAAGCCTTGTCGCCGGTTCCAAGCTGCATGAACGCATGCTGAACGCGGTCTTTGCCGCCGTGGCCGAGGGCGCGGACGAGGCGCGTTTCGACCCGGGCGCGAACCCGGCCCTGCGGGCTGCGCTGCGCGAGGCGCGGCGGATGGCGATTCCCGACACCTACGTCAAGCGCGTGCTGGACTATGCCCGGCAGGGCTACACCTCGATCAGCTTTCCGACCTACGACACCGACTGGGATTCCGAGGCCTATGCCACGGTCGCCGGGCAAAATTCCAACAACACGGTGCGCGTCACCGATGCCTTCCTGACCGCGGTCGCCGCCGATGGCGACTGGCGGCTGACCGCCCGCACCACCGGCAAGCCGACGAAAACGCTAAAGGCCCGCGAGCTTTGGGACCAGATCGGCCATGCCGCCTGGGCCTGTGCCGATCCGGGGCTGCAATACCACGACACGGTGAACGCCTGGCACACCTGCCCCGAAGACGGACCGATCCGGGGGTCGAACCCCTGTTCGGAATACATGTTCCTTGACGACACCGCCTGCAACCTTGCCTCGATGAACCTGCTGACCTTTCTCAAGGACGGGCAGTTCGATGCCGCGGGCTATGTCCATGCGATCCGGCTGTGGACGCTGACGCTGGAAATCAGCGTGATGATGGCGCAGTTCCCCTCGAAGGAAATCGCGCAAAGGTCGTTCGATTTCCGCACCCTCGGCCTTGGCTATGCCAATATCGGCGGGCTGCTGATGAACCTCGGCCTTGGCTATGATTCCCGTGCGGGCCGGGCCCTTTGCGGCTCGCTGACCGCGGTGATGACCGGCGTGTCCTACGCCACCTCGGCCGAGATGGCGCAAGAACTGGGCGCCTTTGCCGGCTATCCCCGTAACCGCGATGCCATGCTACGGGTGATCCGCAACCACCGCACCGCCGCCCATGGCCTGACCGAGGGTTATGAGGGGCTGGCGATCCCGCCGGTGCCGCTCGACCTTGCCGGCTGTCCCGATCCCCGCCTGGCCGAACTGGCGAAATCGGCCTGGGACGAGGCTTTGGCCCTGGGCGAGGCGCACGGGTTCCGCAACGCGCAGGCCACCGTCATCGCGCCCACCGGCACCATCGGCCTGGTGATGGATTGCGACACCACCGGGATCGAGCCGGATTTCGCGCTGGTCAAGTTCAAGAAACTGGCCGGCGGCGGTTACTTCAAGATCATCAACCAGTCGGTGCCGGCGGCGCTGGTGCGGCTGGGCTATTCCGGCGCCCAGGTCGAAGAGATCGTCGCCTATGCCGTGGGCCACCGCACCCTTGGCAATGCGCCCGGCGTCAACCACACCGCGCTGATCGGCCACGGGTTCGGCCCGGCCGAGATCGAAAAGATCGAAGCCGCGCTGCCGCAGGCCTTCGACATCCGCTTCGTCTTCAACCAATGGACCCTGGGCGAGGAATTCTGCCGCAAGACCCTGGGCATTCCGGCCGAAAGACTCGCCGATCCGTCCTTTGACCTGCTGCGCCACCTCGACTTTACCAAGGCGCAGGTCGATGCGGCGAGCGACCATGTCTGCGGCGCCATGACCCTTGAAGGCGCGCCGCATCTGAAGGCCGAGCATCTGGCTGTGTTCGACTGCGCCAATCCCTGCGGTCGCAAGGGCAAGAGGTTCCTCTCGGTCGACAGCCACATCACCATGATGGCCGCGGCGCAGCCCTTCATCTCGGGCGCGATTTCCAAGACCATCAACATGCCGAACGCGGCCACGGTCGAGGATTGCCAGCGCGCCTATGAACAATCCTGGCGGCTGGGTCTCAAGGCCAATGCGCTTTACCGCGACGGCTCCAAGCTGTCGCAACCGCTGGCCGCCGCGCTGGTCGAAGGCGACGAAGAGGCCGAGGACGTGCTGGCCAGCGGTTCCCTGCCGGAACGGGCCGCGGTCATCGCCGAAAAGGTGGTCGAGAAGATCGTCGAAAAGGTGGTGATCCGCGAAGTCGCCTCGCGCGAGCGCGACAAGATGCCGGCGCGGCGCAAGGGCTATACCCAGAAGGCGGTGGTCGGCGGCCACAAGGTCTATCTGCGCACCGGCGAATATGCCGACGGGCGGCTTGGCGAAATCTTCATCGACATGCACAAGGAAGGCGCCGGTTTCCGCGCCATGATGAACAACTTCGCCATCTCGGTCTCGGTCGGGCTGCAATACGGTGTGCCGCTGGACGAATATGTCGACGCCTTCACCTTTACCAAGTTCGAACCCGCCGGGATGGTGCAGGGCAACGATTCGATCAAGCAGGCCACGTCGATCCTGGACTATGTGTTCCGCGAACTGGCGGTCAGCTATCTGGACCGCACCGATCTGGCGCATGTCCAGCCGACCGGCGCCAGTTTCGACGACCTCGGCCGAGGCGAGGCCGAGACCCGCGCCGCGCCCGCCCAGCCGGCCTCGCGCCAGATCGAGGTGCTGCGGCAGGTTTCCTCGGCCGGCTATCTGCGCAAGAGGCTGCCGCAGGATCTGGTGCCGATGGCGGGCGTTGACGGGCCGATGACGGCGATGCAGGCGCTGGTGCCGGTGATCGGCAGCATCGGCGCCAGCGTCACCGCCGCCGTTACCGTGACGGCGCGCGACAAGGCGCGGATGCAGGGCTACGAAGGCGATCCCTGCGGCGAATGTGGCAACTACACCCTTGTCCGCAACGGCACCTGCATGAAATGCAACACCTGCGGCGGCACAAGCGGCTGCAGCTAGGAGGATCCATGACCGATCTTCTGTCAGTCCCCCTCGCCACCGCTGACGGCGGCAGGACCAGTCTTGGCGCGCTTGGCGCCCGCGTCATGCTGGTGGTCAATACCGCGTCGAAATGCGGGCTGACGCCGCAATACGAGGGGCTGGAACGCCTGCATCGCCGCTTTCGCGACCGCGGCTTCAGCGTCGTCGGCTTTCCGGCCAATGATTTTGCCGGGCAGGAACCGGGCAGCGATGCCGAGATCCAGTCGTTCTGCACCCTGACCTATGGCGTCGATTTCCCGGTCATGGCCAAGATCGCGGTGACCGGCGCCGGGCAGCATCCGCTGTATGCCGGGTTGACCGCCGCGGCGCCGGTGGCGTCCTTTCCGGCGGGCAGCGGCTTTCTGGACGGGCTGGCGCGGTTCGGCGTACAGGTCACGCCGCCGGCCATCCACTGGAATTTCGAAAAGTTCCTGCTGGGAGGCGACGGGACGGTCATCGCCCGGTTTTCGCCCGACACCCAGCCCGAGGATCCGGCCCTGATCGCCGCGATCGAGGCGGCGCTTGCTTCACGCGATGCGTGAGGGTCGCGCCGCAGGCCTCTGATGACAGGGCATCATCCGGGCATATAGCCATTCTCGACCATCGCGGCGCGCACTGCCGCCTCGGGCGCGGTGGTGGTCACGCGGGCGGTGCGCTTTTCAAGGTCGGTTTCCACCACCGCCGCGGGGTCCAGTTCCTGGATCGCTGCGGTGACGCCGCGGGCGCAGCCGCCGCAGGTCATGCCGGGAAGGGAAAGGTCAAGCATCTGGAAGGCTCCATCGTCATGCCGGGGCTTCTGGCCCGGATCGGCACCTAGATGGGGCTTGCCACCATGGCAAGGTCAAGGGGCGCGACGAAATTTTCGCCTGCCCCTTGACCCTGACATGATGGGAAGGTCCATATAGCCCTTCGGCAACCATGAAAGGGGCCGAGGACCATGACCCATGACAGCCTGCCGGTTTCTGGCATGACCTGCGCCTCGTGCGTGGGGCGGGTGGAACGGGCGATCCGCAAGGTGCCGGGGGTGCGCGAGGTCGCGGTGAACCTCGCCACCGAACGCGCCGAGATCGGCTATGACGGCCCCGCCGCCACGGCCGCCGTCGTCGCCGCGGTCGAAAAGGCCGGCTACGGCGTGCCGCCCGCGACGGTCGATCTGTCGATCACCGGAATGACCTGTGCCACCTGCGTCGCGCGGGTGGAAAAGGCGGCGCTGGCCGTGCCGGGGGTGACGCGGGCGGCGGTGAACCTTGCCACCGAACGCGCGACCGTTACCGGGCAGGGCGACCCGGCGGCGCTGGCCGCGGCGGTTGCCGCGGCGATTGCCCGCGCCGGCTATGGTGCCGCCCCGGTCACCGCCGGCGACAGCGGCGCGGAGGTCGCACGCGAAGCCGACCGCGCCGCCCTGCGCCGCGACCTGATCGTCGCCGCCGTGCTGACCCTGCCGCTTTTCGTGGTCGAGATGGGCGGGCATCTGGTCCCGGCCTTTCACCACTGGCTGATGATGGCTGTCCCGACCTTCCCGCTGCGGCTGGCGGAATTTGTTCTTGCGACCGCCGTCCTGTTCGGCCCCGGCCTGCGGTTCTGGCGCAAGGGGCTCGCCTCGTTCCGCGCGCTCTCGCCCGACATGAATGCGCTGGTCATCACCGGCGCCGGCGCGGCCTGGGCGTTCTCGACCGTGGCGACCTTTGCCCCCGGGCTGCTGCCGCCGGGCGGGGCGGTGGTCTATTTCGAATCCGCCGCGGTGATCGTGACCCTGATCCTGCTGGGCAAATATCTGGAATCACTCGCCCGTGGCCGCACGTCCGAGGCGATCCGCCATCTGATGCGGCTGGCGCCCGACACCGCCCGCGTGGTGCGCAATGGCAGCGAAGCCGACTTGGCGCTGGCCGAGGTCCGCCCCGGCGACCTGATCCGCATCCGCCCCGGCGACCGGGTGCCGGTCGATGGCACCATCATCGAAGGGTCGAGTTTCCTTGACGAATCGATGCTGACCGGAGAGCCGCTGCCCGTCGAACGCGGCCCCGGCGCCCCCGTCACCGCCGGTACCGTCAACGGCACCGGCAGCTTTCTGTTCCGTGCCGAACGGGTCGGGGCCGAGACGGTGCTGGCGCAGATCGTCCGCATGGTCGAGGCGGCGCAGGGCGCGAAACTGCCGGTGCAGGCGGCGGTGGACCGGGTGACGGCGTGGTTCGTGCCGGCGGTCATGGCCATCGCACTGGTCACGGTGATCCTGTGGGCTGTCCTGACCGGCGATCCGGCGCTTGCGCTGGTCAATGGCGTTGCCGTCCTCATCATCGCCTGTCCCTGTGCCATGGGCCTTGCGACGCCGGTGTCGATCATGGTCGGCACCGGGCGGGCGGCGGAACTGGGCGTGCTGTTCCGCAACGGCGCCGCCTTGCAGGCCCTTGCCGGGGTGGCGACCGTCGCCTTCGACAAGACCGGCACCCTGACCGAAGGCACGCCGGTGCTGACCGATCTGGTGCCGGCGCCGGGGCAGGACCGCGCCGCCGTGCTGCGCCTTGCCGGCGCGGCCGAGGCCGGGTCCGAACACCCCGTCGCGCAGGCGATCACCGCCGCGGCGCGGGCCGAAGGCGCGCTTCCCGCCGCGCAGGGGTTCGAGGCCGTTCCCGGCATGGGCCTGCGCGCCACGGTCGAGGGGCAACGGGTCGAGATCGGCGCCGGCCGCTTCATGGCCGCGCTTGGCATCGACACCGCGCCGCTTGACGCGGCCGCGGCGGATCTGGCGCAAAAGGCCCGCAGCCCGCTGTTCGTGGCCCTTGACGGCCGGCTTGCCGCGCTGGTCGCGGTGGCCGACCGGCTGCGCCCGGCAACGCCCGCTGCCGTCGCCGCCCTGCACCGGCTGGGCTTGGCGACCGCGATGCTGACCGGCGATGCCGCACCCACTGCAGCCGCCATCGGCGCCGAGGCTGGCATCGACCTGATCCGCGCCGAGATCCTGCCCGCCGGCAAGGTCGCGGCGCTGCGCGACCTGCCCGGACCGGTGGCCTTTACCGGCGACGGCATCAACGACGCCCCCGCGCTGGCCGAGGCCGATGTCGGCATTGCCGTCGGCAGCGGCACCGATGTCGCCATCGAAAGCGCCGATGTGGTGCTGACCGGCGGCGACCTGGCCGCGGTGCCGCGCGCGGTGGGCCTTGCCCGCGCCGTGATGCGCAACATCCGGCAGAACCTGTTCTGGGCCTTTGCCTACAATGCCGCGCTGATACCGGTCGCCGCCGGGGTGCTGTATCCGGCGACCGGCATCCTTCTGTCGCCGATGCTGGCCGCCGGGGCGATGGCCCTGTCTTCGGTCTTTGTGTTGTCGAATGCGCTGCGGCTGCGGCGCTGGTCCCCGGAAAGGAGAATGCCATGAACATCGGCGAGGCCGCCAAGGCCACCGGCGTTTCCGCCAAGATGATCCGCTATTACGAGGACACCGGCCTGATCCGCGCGCCGCAGCGCAGCATGTCGGGTTATCGCCGCTATGGCGACAACGACCTTGCCGTGCTGCGCTTCATCCGCCGGGCGCGGGATCTGGGCTTTGCCGTCAAGGAAATCGCCACTCTGCTCGCGCTCTGGCAGGACCGCGGACGGGCCAGCGGCGATGTCAAGGCGCTGGCCCTTGCCCATGTCGCCGACCTGCGCCGCCGGATGGACGAGATGCAGGCGATGGCCGACACCCTGTCGCATCTGGCCGCGACCTGCCACGGCGACGACCGGCCCGATTGTCCGATCCTGGACGGGTTGTCGGGCGAATCCTGCTGCAAGACTGAATCGGCGGCCTGATCGGAAGACGTCCGAAGGTTCGTGTGCAAAAATCAGAGATCACGCAATAAACTTCGCCAATTCCGAATTGCAGCGTCCCTTTCCAGCAGCACATTTCCCGCACCCCATGCGACACCCTGACGCAACACGAACCCCCGCGGCGGAGCTGTCCCATGAAGGTTGTCATCCTTGGTGCCGGTGTCATCGGCGTGACCCAGGCCTGGTATCTGGCCGGGGCGGGGCATGAGGTCACGGTGATCGACCGCCAGCCGGCTCCGGCGCGCGAAACCTCGTTCGCCAATGCCGGCGAGATCAGCCCGGGCTATTCCGCCCCCTGGGCCGCACCGGGGATCCCGCTCAAGGCGCTGAAATGGATGTTCCAGCGCCATGCGCCGCTGATCATCGACCCGCGCCCCGACATGATGAAACTGTCGTGGATGGCGCGGATGCTGATGAACTGCACCGCCGATGCCTATGCGGTGAACAAGGCGCGGATGGTGCGGCTTGCCGAATATTCCCGCGACTGCCTGATCGACCTGCGCAATTCGACCGGGATCGAATACGACAACCGCTCGCAGGGCACCCTGCAGGTGTTCCGCAGCGAGGCGCAGGTCGCCGCCGCGGCGAAGGACATCAAGGTTCTCAAAGAGGGCGGCGTCCCGTTCGAGGTGCTTGACCGTGCCGGCTGCCTGAACGCCGAACCGGGGCTGGCCGGGGCGGCCGACCTCATCGCCGGCGGGCTGCGGCTGCCCAACGACGAAACCGGCGACTGCTTCCTTTTCACCAACCGCCTGGCCGAGATGGCCGCGGCCAAGGGTGTGACCTTCCGCTATGGCGTCACCATCCGCGCCATCCACCAGTCGGCCGGCCGCATCGACCATGTCGAGACCGATGCCGGCCCGGTCCGCGCCGATGCCTATGTCCTGGCGATGGGGCCGCATTCGCCGCTGATCGCCCGGCCCCTTGGCATCAGGCTGCCGGTCTATCCGCTCAAGGGCTATTCGATCACGGTGCCGGTGGTGGATGCCGCCCGCGCGCCGGTGTCGACGGTGATGGACGAAACCTACAAGGTGGCGATCACCCGGCTTGGCAACCGGATCCGCGTGGGCGGGCTGGCAGAGATCGCCGGCTATGACCTGAGGCTGCGTCCGCGGCGGCAGGCGACGCTGACCAAATCGGTCGAGGATCTGTTCGGCGGCGCCGGCGACCAGTCGCGGGCCGAGTTCTGGACCGGCCTGCGCCCGATGACGCCGGACGGCACGCCCATCGTCGGGCGCACCGCCTATGCCAACCTCTACACCAACACCGGCCACGGCACCCTTGGCTGGACCATGGCGGCGGGCTCGGGCAAGCTCTTGTCCGATCTCATCTCGGGGGCGCGGCCCGACATCGCCCATGCCGACCTTGGCCATGCCCGCTATCTGCGCGACGGCCGCCGGGCGCAGGGGCCGCTGGTTCCCGTCGCCGGCTGAGGCGACTGGAAAAGCGGCGCTGGGAAGGTTAGGGCAGGGGCCCGACCCCCTGCCTGAGGACGTCAATGCCGGTGCTGCACTGGATCCGGGCCGAATTCGGCCCGCCGCTTGGCCCGCCCAACCCGCGCGAGGCGCTGCGTGCCGCCTCGGGCGGGGCGCTGGCCCTGGGGATCCTCGGCTTTGCCGCGGTCTGGGGCGGCGCCGGCTTTGCCCTGCCGCTTGGTGCCTCGGCGGTGCTGGTCTTTGCCGTGCCGAACTCGCCCCTCGCGCAGCCATGGTCGGTGGTGTTGGGCAACAGCCTGTCGGCGCTGACCGGGGTGCTGGTGGCGCTGGCGCTGCCGCATCCGGTGCTGGCGCCGGCGCTGGCCTTCGGGCTTGCCCTGCCGGTCATGATGGTCACCCGCGCGCTGCATCCGCCTGGCGGGGCGCTGGCGGTATCGGCGGCGGTGCTGGTGCTGGACGGATCGGCGACGCCCCTGTGGGCGCTGTGGCCAGTGGCGGGCGAATCGGCCTTGCTGGTGGCGGCCGGCATCCTGTGGAACCGGGCGACGGGCCGGATCTATCCGTTCCGCGTGCCGACAGGGCCCAGCCAGGCGCCGCCGCGGCCGCCCGGCCTTGACCCCGACCATCTGCGCGACCTGCTGACGCGGTTTCGCCAAAGCGCCAACATCGGGGTCGAGGATCTGGCCCGCCTGATCGCCGCCGCCGAATCCGATGCCGCCGCCCACCGTTTCGGCGGTCTGACCGTGGGCGAGGTGATGACGCCGAACCCCCTGACCGTCAGCCCCGAGGACAGCGCAGCGCATCTGGCCGACCTGATCCAGGAGCGCGGATTCACCAGCTTTCCGGTGGTCGAACACGGCATTCTCAAGGGCACCGTCGCGCAGGGCGACCTGATCCGCGGCGTGATGGCGCGCGGGCGGCGCGGGCTGACCGTCGGGCAGATGATGTCGCGGCACCTGCGGGTGCTCGATGCCTCGGCGCCGGTGGCGCGGCTGTTGCCGGAACTGGCCAACGGCGATGTCGCCGCGGTGGCGGTGCTGGACGAGGGCAAATTGGCCGGCGTCGTCACAAGGTCCGACCTTTTGGCGCTGCTGACCCACGAACTGGCGCTGCCGGACCTGACGCGAACTTGAAACGACTTCGCCGCCGGCGGATGCTAGGCGGCGGTAAACCGGGGACACCATGCCTGACGCCGCCATCCTGTCCGATGCCACGCTGCTGCCCGCGATGCTGGTCGCGCTGATGGCCGGGCTGCTGTCCTTTCTCAGCCCCTGTGTGCTGCCGGTGGTGCCGCCCTACCTGGCCTACATGGGCGGCGTTTCGGTGACCGAGATGGAGGATCGCGCCGGTCGCGGCCGGGTCATCGCCGCCGCCGGGTTCTTTGTCCTTGGCCTGTCGGTGGTGTTCCTGCTCTTGGGCATGGGCGCCTCGGCCCTGGGCCGGGCGCTCTTGCCCTGGCTTGGCCATCTGACCACGCTGTCGGGGATCGTCGTGATGATCTTTGGCGCGCATTTCATCGGCATCTTCCGCCTGCGCTTCATGGACCGCGAGGCGCGGCTGGATGCCGGCGACCGCGGCGGTTCGGCGCTTGGCGCCTTCGTGCTGGGGCTGGCCTTCGCCTTTGGCTGGACGCCCTGCCTGGGTCCGATCCTGTCGGCGATCCTGACCCTTGCCGCGACCGAGGCCGACCTTGCCCGCGGCGCGGCGCTGCTCGCGGTCTATGCCGTGGGCCTTGGCATCCCGTTCCTGCTGGTCGCCGCCTTCTTTCCGCGGCTCAAGGGGGTGATGGCCTTCATGAAGCGGCATATGGAGCGGATCGAGCGTATCTCGGGCCTGCTCCTGTGGACCGTCGGTCTGATGATGCTGACCGGGCAGTTCAGCGATTTCGCCTGGTGGCTGCTCGAGACCTTTCCGGCGCTGGCGACGGTGGGGTAGGGCCGTGCCCTACCGCGCCAGGGCCGCCGCCTCGGCCGCCAGCCGGGTGATGCCGGCCCAGTCGCCGGCGGCGACCATCTGCGCCGGCGCCACCCAGGATCCGCCGACGCACATCACGTTCGGCAGCGCCAGATAATCGGGCGCATTGCGCAGCCCGATGCCGCCGGTGGGGCAAAAGCGCATCTGCGGGATCGGCGCGCCGATCGCCTTCAGCGCCGGAACGCCGCCGTTGACCTCGGCCGGAAAGAACTTGGCCACGCTATAGCCGCGGTCCAGCAGCCGCATCACATCCGACGGCGTGGCGGTGCCGCACAGCATCGGCAGGTCGTTCGCCTCGGCCGCGTCCAGGAGCCGGTCGGTGAAACCGGGCGAGACGCCGAAATTCGCCCCCGCCGCCTTGGCCGCCTCGACATCCTTGTCGTTCAGCAGGGTGCCGGCGCCGACGACGCCGCCCTCGACCGCGGCCATGGCGCGGATCGCGTCCAGGGCTGCGGGGGTGCGCAGGGTGACCTCAAGCGCCGGCAGCCCGCCGGCGACAAGCGCCCGGGCCAGACCCTCGGCCCGGTCGGCGTCGTCGATCACCAGCACCGGAACCACCGGGGCCAGGGCGCAGACGCGGGCGGCAAGGTCAGAGGCATTTTCGGGGGTCATGGGCAGTCCTTTCAGACAACGACGGCGGCGCCATCGGCGGCAAGGCCGACATTGCGCCGGAAGGCTTCGAACAGTTCGCGGCCGATGCCGTGGCCGTTGCCGGAAAGATCCGCCGGTTCCGCGCTGCGCCCGGTCAGGTCGGCCAGCACGTCCAGCCGCCCGGTGCCGGCGTCCAGCCGCACCAGATCGCCGTCGCGGATCAGCGCGATGGGGCCGCCGTCCGCCGCCTCGGGGCAGACATGGATCGCGGCCGGCACCTTGCCGCTTGCGCCCGACATCCGGCCATCCGTCACCAGCGCGACCTTGAGCCCGCGGTCAAGCAGGTTCGACAGCGACGGCGTCAGCGAATGCAGTTCCGGCATGCCGTTGGCCTTTGGCCCCTGATAGCGGACCACGACCACGGTGTCGGCGGTGATGCGCCCGGCCTTGACCGCGGCCTTCACGTCGTTCTGGTCATGGAACACCATGGCCGGCGCCTCGATCACATGGTTCTCGGGCTTCACGGCCGAGGATTTGATCACCGCGCGGCCAAGGTTGCCCGAAAGCTGGGTCAGCCCGCCGGTCGGCATGAACGGATCGCGCGCCGGGCGCAGGATGCGGTCGTTCAGCGTCCGGCCCGGCCCGTCCTCATAGACGACGCGGCCGTCCTTCAGTTTCGGCTCCTGCGTATAGCGCGCCAGCCCGTCGCCGGCGATGGTGCGGCTGTCGTCATGCAACAGCCCGGCGTCCAGCAATTCGCCGATCATGTAGGCCAGCCCGCCCGCGGCGTGGAAATGGTTCACGTCGGCAAGACCGTTGGGATAGACCTTGGCCATCAGCGGCACCACGCCGGAAATGTCGTGGAAATCGTCCAGCGTCAGGTGGATGCCCGCCGCCCGCGCCATCGCCGGCAGGTGAAGGACAAGGTTCGTCGACCCGCCCGTCGCCATCAGCCCGACGATGCCGTTGACGAAGGCGCGTTCGTCCAGCACCTCGCCCGCCGGGGTAAAGGCATTGCCCAGCGCGGTGATCGCGAGCGCCCGTTCGACGCCGGCCACCGTCAGCGCCTCGCGCAGGGGGGTGTTGGGGTTGACGAAACTGGCGCCCGGCAGGTGCAGGCCCATGAATTCCATCAGCATCTGATTGGTGTTGGCGGTGCCATAGAAGGTGCAGGTGCCCGGCCCGTGATAGGACGCCATCTCGGCCGCCATAAGTGCGTCGCGGCCGACCTCTCCGGCGGCAAAGGCCTGCCTCACCTTGGCCTTTTCGTCATTGGGCAGACCGCTGGTCATCGGCCCGGCCGGAATGAACACCGCTGGCACATGGCCAAAGGTGGCGGCGGCAATGACAAGACCCGGCACGATCTTGTCGCAGACGCCCAGATACAGCGCGGCGTCAAAGGTGTTGTGCGACAGCGCCACCCCGGCGGCCAGCGCGATCACATCGCGCGAGAACAGCGACAGTTCCATCCCCGGCTGGCCCTGCGTGACGCCATCGCACATCGCCGGCACACCGCCCGCCACCTGCGCCGTGCCGCCGGCAGCGCGGGCCGCGGCGCGGATCAGTTCGGGATAGCGTTCATAGGGCTGATGCGCCGACAGCATGTCATTGTAGGCGGTGACGATGCCGATATTCGGCGCCCGCCCGGCGGCCAGTTCCGGCTTGTCGACGCCCGCGGCGGCATAGGCGTGGGCCTGGTTGCCGCAGGACAGATGCGCCCGCGCCGGACCGGCCTCGGCCGCGCGGCGCAGGCGGTCAAGATAGGTGGCGCGGCTGACCGCGCTGCGCGCGCGGATGCGGTCGGTCACGGCGGCGAGTGTGGAATGAAGGCCCATCGGTCGCTCCGGCTGGCATGGCTGGCTTTCGGTATCGGACGCAGGATAGCACGCGCGGTTAGCGCTAACAACCGTGGCGCCGCAGCGCAGCGCCGGCATCACGGCAATGCACGCAATTTTCCACAATTCCGCCCCTTTCGACAGCGATTCTCTCAATCATCCTGCGGGGGCTGGATCAGACAAGGGCCAAAAGGCCCAAGGAAGGGGACGGAAATGATGCTTCATCGTCTTGGACTGCTTTCGGTCGCGGCGCTGGCGCTGGCCGCCTGCGCGACCCCCGAAACCGCGACGCGGAACATGCCGCTTGACCTGCCGGTGCTTCAGGCCGCCGACGGCAGCGTGATCGCCCGCAACTATGCGCTGGCCGGCCTTGAGATGGCGGTGCCCGGCGACCTGCGGATCTCGGAATCCAACAGCTATTATCCGTTCGTCGACATCGTCTGGCGGGGTGACCCGATCGGCGACCGCCGCGAACAGATCGCCTCGATGTTCTACGAGGCGGCCCAGCGCAATGTCGGAACACCGGCCGAGGGCGAGCGCCCGGTCATCGCCGAGGTCACCCTGCGGCGTTTCCATGGCGTTACCGAGCGGACGCATTATTCCGTCGGCGGCGTCTATTCGATCCGCTTCGACCTGACGGTGCGCGATGCGATGACCGGCGATGTGATCGAACCCGCGCGGACCGTGACCGCCGACCTGCCGGCCCCGGGCGGACAGGCCGCGGTCGAACTTGAGCGGGCCGGCCAGACCGAACGGGTGCGGGTGACGGATTTCCTTGCCTGGACGCTGCGCCAGCAACTGGAACTCTGATCCCCTTTCCGGGACAGGCGCGACAGGATAGAGGGCAGGCATGAGCCTGCCCTTCTTTCTTTCCCCGCCCTATCCCCATGTCCGCCTGTCGCCCAAGGCCGAGGCGCGGGCGATCCGCCACGGATTCCCTTGGGTCTATGCCGGGGAACTGACGCTTGACCGGCCGACCAAGAACCTTGTGCCCGGATCCTTTGCCGTCCTTGACGATGCCGAGGGGCGGGCGATGGGGGTGGTCACGGTCAACCCGGGGTCAAAGATCCTGTGCCGGATGCTCGACCCCGATCCCGCGGCCGTCATCGACGAGGACTGGATCGCCGCGCGCCTGGCCCGCGCGCTCGCGCATCGCGCGCGGCTGTATGACGCGCCGTTCTACCGTGTGGTCCATGCCGAGGCCGACGGCCTGCCCGGCGTGGTCATCGACCGTTTCGGCGATACCGCCGTGATCCAGCCCAATGCGGCCTGGTCCGAGGCGCTGATCGCGCCGCTGACCGCGGCGCTGGTCCGCGTCACTGGCGTGGCGACGGTCATCAAGAACGGCTCGGGCCGCGCGCGCGGGCTGGAAGGTCTGGCCGAAGAGATGGCGGTGGTCCATGGCGCGGCCCCTGCCGGGCCGCTGGCGGTGCCGATGAACGGCGCGGTCTACATGGCCGATGTGATGGGCGGGCAGAAGACCGGGCTGTTCTACGACCAGCGGCCGAACCACGCCTCTGTCGCCGCGCTGTCGCGCGGGGCGCGGGTGCTGGACGTGTTTTCCCATGTCGGCGGCTTTGGCCTTGCCGCGCTGGCCGGCGGCGCGGCCTCGGCGCTGGCCGTCGACGGATCGGCGGCGGCGCTGGACCTGGCCGGGCAGGGCGCGGCGGCAATGGGCGCCGGGGACCGTTTCGCCACGCGGCAGGGCGATGCCTTTGCCGTGCTCGAGGCCCTTGCCGCCGAAGGCGCGACCTTCGACGTGGTGATCTGCGATCCGCCGGCCTTTGCCCCGGCGAAACCGGCGCTCGAGGCCGGGCTGCGCGCCTATGAACGGGTGGCGCGGCTGGCGGCGGTGCTGGTGGCCGAGGACGGCTATCTGTGCCTCTGTTCCTGTTCCCATGCCGCCGACCTGTCGAAATTCCGCGCCGCCAGCGCCCGTGGCATCGGCAGGGCGGGGCGGCGCAGCCAGATCATCCATACCGGATTCGCCGGTCCCGACCATCCGGTGCTGCCGCAACTGGCGGAATCGGGATACCTGAAATCGCTGGTGTTCCGGCTGTGAGGGGGCGGGCGCATCCGCCCGGTCCGGGCGGATGCGCCCGCTGCGGCTCCGATCGGGCCGCGAGGCCCGTACGGAGCCGCTGATGCGCGTCCTGATCGACGCCAATGTCCTGTACCCGACCATCCTGCGCGAGATCGTGCTGGGCTGCGCCGCCGCCGGCCTGTTCGAGCCGCGCTGGTCGGCACGGATCGTCGAGGAATGGGCGCGGGCGGCGGCGAAACTGTCGCCCGAACAGGAAATCTGGGCCCGCGGCGAAGGCGCGGCCGCCAATACCCGCTTTCCGCAGGCGCAGGTCACGGTCCCGGCCGAACTGGCCAACCGGCTGTGGCTGCCCGACCCGGACGATGTCCATGTCCTTGCCGCCGCCATCGCCGGGCATTGCGATGCGATCCTGACGATGAACGCGCAGGATTTTCCGCGCGGCCTGCTGGTGGACGAGGGGCTGCAGCGCCTTGACCCCGACAATTTCCTCCTCGGGCTGGCCGACACCGACCGTGGCGCGGTGCTGGCGGTGGTCGAGGCCTCGGTCGCCGAGGCGAAGCGGCTGTCGGGCAACGACGACTGGACGGTGCGGTCGATCCTGAAGAAGATCCGGATGAACCGGCTGGCGAGGGCGCTGGGGCCGGGCGCCTAGGTCAGCGTCCCCGGCTGCCATTTGCGCGCATTCGCCTCGATCGCGGTGATGCGGTCGGCGGTTCTGGGATGGGTCAACAGCCAGGCCGGCGCGGTGCCGCCGTTCCCCGCAAGCGCGTCCAGCTTGCGGAACAGCGACAGTTGCGGTTCGGCGCCGATTCCCGACTTGAGCAGCAGGGCGGTGGCATAGGCGTCGGCCTCGAATTCGTCGCCGCGCGACAGATGCGCCACCAGCATCGTGGTGACAAGATTGGCCAGCCAGACGCCGATGCCGGGCAGAATGCGCCCCAGCACCGCCGCCAGCGCCATCCGCACCGCGTTCTGCCCGGAAAAGTCGATCATCCGCCGCCGCGTATGCCCCAGCGCCACATGCCCCAGCTCATGCGCCACCACCGAAGCAAGCTCCTCCGCCGTCACGTCGCCGGCCAGATAGCGGTCATAGAAGCCGCGGGTCAGGAAGATGCGGCCATCGGGCGCGGCGAGACCGTTCACCGGCGCGATCTCGTAGAGGAACACCCGCAGTTTCGGCAGGTCGAGCGCCGCGGCCATGCGGTCGATCAGCGGCCGCAGGCCGGGATCGAGCAGTTCGGTCGAGCGGGCGTCCAGCTCGGCCTTGGTCCGCCATGTCGAAAAGCGCCAGACGACAAGGCCGTAGGCGATGGCAAGCAGGAAGGGCAGGTATCTCAGCATCAGCCGGATATGGTCATGGATCCGCCCGGCGGGAAGTGCGCTCGGCGCGGATCGTGGCGACCAGCCACCAGCCAAGGCCAAGGGCCGCGACACCGGCGGCGATGAAGCCCAGCGTGCTGACCGCCAGGCTCGACGCCGCGGCGAGATTGCCGGTGAAGGCATAACCAAGGCCAAGCCAGATCGAGACCCAGACCGCGGCGCCGGCCAGATCCCAAAGGGTGAAGCTGAGCCAGCCCAGCCGGGCGGCACCGGCCGCAAGCGTGACATAGGGGCCAAGCGGCGAGAACAGCCAGCGCGACAGGAACACCGCCATGCCGCCGTGGCGGGACAAGAGCGCGGTGGCCCGACCCACCGGCGGCGCCTTGGCCGCCAGCCGGTCGATCAGCCGGGCGCCGCCGCGGCGCCCGATCTGGAACCCGCCCTGATCGCCGGCGATGACCCCGGCCAGCACCGCCCCGGCGGTGGTGGATGCCGAAAGATCGCCCGCCGCGACGAACCCGCCCGCCGCCAGCACCAGCACCGAGGACGGGATCGGCAGCATCAGGCTCGACCCGAAGGCGCAAAGCGCCAGAAGCCACGGCCCGTAGGTCGGGACAAGGGCCAGCAGCCAATCGGTCATGGCCCGTCCGTGGTGTCGCCGCTGCCGCCCTCGGCCGGGGCGGGCGTGGCCGTCTCGCCCGTGCCGTCATCCCGGTCGCCGCCGTGATCGCCGTCCGGTCCGTCGCCATGCCCGCCCTCCGGGTGCTGCATGTCGCGGAGCGCATGTTCCACGGCGCGGATGATCTCCTCGACCGGGACGCCGCGGTCGCGCGCGATTTCGTCCAGCGTCATCGGTCGCCCGGCCTCTTCGGGCGTCGGCAGGCCGGCGATGCGGTCGATCTCGCGCGGGTCAAGGCCGGTGTTGCGGCCGATGTAGCCCACGGTCATCCAGGGCGCGAGCGGTTCTTCCCCCGGCCAGCCGCGGGCGTGATTGCCGATGCGCAGCGCGAAAAAGGCGACAAGCGCCAGCGCCACGGCAAAAGCCGCGACCAGAACCGCGTGCCGGCGCAGAAAGCCGGTCATCCGGCCCGCATCATGCGGTCAAGCACCAGAAGCACCACCAGCCCGGCGATGCCCAGAAGGATGCCGCCGACCGCTGCCCATTGCAGAAGGTCGGCCGTCTTGCCGCCGCGGCGTCGGGCGCCAAGGGCGCCAAGGAGGGCGCCGATGACAAGGCCGCCCAGAGGATAGATCATGCACTCAGCCCTGAGGGGCCGGGTTGAGCTGCGCGATCTCGCGCGCCCGCGCCCGGACATTCTGTTCCGAGCCAAAGCCGTAACGTGCCCAGGCAAGGCTGTCCAGCCGCACCGTCTGCGCCTCGACGCTGCGTCCGGCCAGGTTCAGCGCCTCGGCGCGGAACATCATGAGCGAGGCGAGAAGGGCGGCATTCTCGAACCGTTCGGCGACGGGGATCGCGTCCTCGGTCAGCGCAAGCACGGTGGCGGTATCGCCGTCGCGCAGGGCAAAGGCGCAAAGCTGCACCGCGACATGCGCCTCGTGCAGGCGGGTATCGGGCGACTCGCGGAACACTCGCTGCGCCTCGAGGAAGGCGCCAAGCGCGTGATCGGGGTTCGAGGAAACCGTCAGCCTGCCATAGGCATAAAGCGCGAATCCCTTGCGCGGCCCGTCCCAGCCAAAGGCGCGGGCCAGATTGATCGCCGTCTCGGCGGCATCGCGGCGGCGGGTCGGCAGGACGTTCGACGACAAGGCGGTCTCGATGGCGTCGATCCAGTCGCGCGAGGTATCGTTCATCGGATCGCCGATGCGCTGGCCGGCGGGGTTGTAGCGCGCCAGAAGCGCCGGCAGGCGCGCCGCGGCATCGCCGCGGGTCATGCCGTTGGCCAGTTCCGGCGCGTAGAACAGCCGCAGCACCAGCATGTCAAAGCCGGTCAGCACGGCGTTGATGTTGTCGTCGTTGAACACCGAATCCGGCAGCCGGTAGAGGTCGTTCAGCGGGCCGATGGCCTGGGCCAGTTCCTCGTGCAGGCAGTCGCGGATTTCCTGCGGCGCCACATCGGAAGGCACGAAGATCACCGCGCGGTCGCGGCGGGTCAGGGTCGACCAGTCGACCATCGGCGTGTGCCGGGCGGCGCGGAATTCGGCCCAGCTCGACACCCGCGGCACCACGAAACAGGCGGCGCGCGGCACCGCACCGACCAGTTCGGCGCGCGGGATCGCCTCGATGGTGACGGCGGCTTCGGGGGCGCCGGTCAGGAAGATGTCGATCCCGGCCTCGGTGTTGAGCCGGGTCAGAAGGGCGCGCAGGTCGGGGACAAGGCTGGCCGGCACGTCGCCCGCGACACGGACGGAAATCGGCCCCTCGAACCGGGTCATGATCGGAATCGACCGGCCCGATTCCATGCGGAAGGACAGGTCGAGGAAATCCTGCGCGATCTCGTCGTTCGACCGGCTGGGCGCGGCACCGGCATGGGCGGCAAACAACCGCATCGGCGGCAGGTCCGATGTCATCACCGTGGCGCGGCTGGGCTGTTCGGTCGGCCCCGGCGCGCAGGCCGACAGAAAAGCGGCAAGCGTGGCCGCGGCGCGGCGCAGCTTGCGGAGGCGATTGTGTGTCCGTCCTGCGTGGGTCACGCCGGTTCTCCTGCCGTTTGTCCCGGGATGGATCCTTGGCCCCGACGCGTGGCGGGGATTGGGACGAACCGGGGCAATCCCGTGGCAGCGGGAACCGCCGGCATATTGGCCCCGGTCGCGGCGGATGCGGAAGGTGCCCGCCGCGCCCTGCGCCGCGAATCGCCGACTGGGGCGCCGCGGCCACAGTCGCGTTGTGCGGGCCCGTGCCGGGGTCCACTACATCTTGGGAGCGGGGCTGCGGCTGACGACTTTGCAACAGGCGCCAGACGCGCAGGCGGCCGATTCGCCTGCGAATCAGGCCCCGCAGCGAATGCGCGGAATCGCCGGGGGAAATCGGGGGGTGACACTCCGCCGGCCAGGGCGTAAAGAGCCGCCAGCCGAACAATGGGGTGCCGGATGAACGGAAACCTGCAATGGTCCGCTCCCGCGCCGATGGGAGCAGAGATGAAGGCCGAGACGTTCCTTCCCGACGATTACCGACCTGCCGAGGACGAGCCGTTCATGAACGAACGCCAGCTCGAATATTTCCGGCGCAAGCTGATCGCGTGGAAGGGCGAAATCCTCAAGGAAAGCCTCGACACGATCGAGGGGATGAAGGACCAGACCCGCAACATCCCCGACATTGCCGACCGCGCCTCCGAGGAAACCGACCGGGCGCTGGAACTGCGCACCCGCGACCGCCAGCGCAAGCTGGTCAGCAAGATCGACGCCGCCCTGCGCCGGATCGAGGATGGCGAATACGGCTATTGCGAGATCACCGGAGAGCCGATCAGCCTCAAGCGGCTGGATGCGCGCCCCATCGCGACGATGACGCTCGAGGCGCAGGAACGCCACGAACGCCGCGAAAAGGTCCATCGCGACGAATGAGATGACAGCGAACCGCGACAGGCGTGTGGTGGTTGCGGGCGGCGGCATCGCCGGGCTGGCCTCGGCGCTGGCCTTTGCCCGCGCCGGCGCCGAGGTCACGGTGCTGGAACGCGCGCCCGCGATCGGCGAAATCGGCGCCGGTCTGCAGATCTCTCCCAACGGTGGCGCGGTGCTGGCGGGGCTGGGCCTGTCGGCCGCCGCCGATGCCCGGTCGATCCGCGCCCAGGCGGTCGAGCCGATGGACGCCCTGTCGGGCCGGCGCCTTGGCCGGTTCGACCTGACCGGGTTGCCCGGCGCGCCTTGGCGGCTGTTCCACCGCGCCGATCTTGTCGAAATCCTGGCCGAGGGCGCCCGCGCGGCGGGTGTCGAGATCCTGACCGGCGCCCGCGTCACCGCGATCAGCGCGGACGGCGCGATCAGCACCGAGGGCGCGGGCGATTTCCGCCCCAATCTGGCGGTCGGCGCCGATGGCCTGCATTCGGTGCTGCGCCCGGTGCTGAACCCCGACAGCAAGGCGTTCTTCACCGGACAGGCGGCATGGCGGGCCCTGGTCGCGGGCGACCATCCGCCCGTTGCCCGCATCTGGATGGCGCCCGGCCGCCATGTCGTGACCTATCCGCTGGCGGGCGGCCGCATCAACATCGTCGCGGTGCGCGAAACCCCCGACTGGGTGGCCGAGGGCTGGAACCACGCCGACGACCCGGCGCATCTGGCCGCGGCCTTTGCCGATTGCGCACCCGAATTGCGCGGGATTCTGGGCCGCGTGCAGGATCTGCGGCTCTGGGGCCTGTTCCGCCATCCGGTGGCCGAAATCTGGCAGGGTCCGGCGGCGGCGCTGGTCGGCGATGCCGCGCATCCGACGCTGCCGTTCCTGGGGCAGGGCGCCAATCTGGCGTTCGAGGACGCCTGGGTTCTGGCGGCGACCACCTCGGCCGATCCGTCGCTGACCCGGGCGTTGCAGCAGTATCAGGCGATCCGCAAGCCGCGCGCCAGCCGCACCATCGAGGGCGCCAACCGCAACGCGGTGAACTATCACCTGACCGGCCCGCGCCGTACCGCCGCCCACCTGGCGCTGCGCGGCATCGCCCGGCTGGCGCCCTCGGCCTTTCTGGGCCGGCTGTCCTGGCTTTACGACCACGACGTGACGCGGGCCTTTCCGCGGTAGCGGTGGAGCGGTGGGCGGTTGCCCACCCTACGGTGCACCTCGTTCCACGCGGGCCTGTGGTTCCGGGCGCTGCGGTAAACGGTTGCCCAATCTACGCCGCCACCTCGATCCAGACCGGCACATGGTCCGAAGGCTTGTCCCGGCCGCGGATGTCCTTGTCGATGCCGGCATCGCGCAACAGGTCGGCGGCCTGCGGCGACAACAGCCAGTGGTCGATGCGGATGCCGTCGTTGCGGTCCCAGGCGCCCTTCTGGAAATCCCAGTAGGAAAACTGCCCCGGCCGCGGGTCGCACAGGCGGAAGGCATCATAATAGCCCAGGTTCAGCACCCGCCGGAACGCCGCGCGCGAGGCGGGCAGGAACAGGGCATCCTCGCGCCATTTGTCGGGATGGGCGGCATCCTCGGCCTGGGGGATGATGTTGTAGTCGCCCCCCATCAGCACCGGCTCTTCCGTGGCCAGAAGGTCGGCGGCACGGGCGCGCAGCCGCTCCATCCAGGCCAGCTTGTAGTCGTATTTCGGCCCTGGCGCCGGGTTGCCGTTCGGCAGATACAACCCGCAGATCCGCAGCGCCCGCGTCCCCACCACGGTCGCCTCGATCCAGCGGGCCTGTTCGTCGCCATCGTCGCCGGGCAGGCCGCGGGTCACATCCTCAAGCGGGTATTTCGACAGGATGGCGACACCGTTGAAGGCCTTCTGGCCATGGGTGGCAAGGTTATAGCCGGCGCTCTCGATCAGGTCGCGGGGAAAGCCCTCGTCAACGGACTTCAGCTCCTGCAGCACCACGACATCGGGCTGCGCCTCTCCCAGCCAGCGCAACAGCGCCTCGGTGCGCGCCTTGATGCCGTTGATGTTGAAGGTCGCGATCTTCATGGGGGGCCCTCCGCTGCATGCCATCATGGCGCGCGGCCGGGCCGGGGTCCAGTCACCCGGATCGCGGGGATAGGGGTGATGTTGTCCTTTGGCATCCGGGCCCGCCTGTCGCGCGCTGCCACGTCGATCAGGCCGACGGCAGCGGCACGGGGCGCAGGCGCTGAACGTCAGGCGCCGTCAGATCGAGAACGAAGTGCCGCAGCCGCAGCCGGCGGTGGCATTGGGGTTGTCGATGACGAAACGGGCGCCGATCAGTTCCTCGGAGAATGTGATGGTGGCGTTTTCCAGAAACGGGAGGGAGACGGGATCGACCACCACCGTCTCGCCGGCGCCCGAGAGCACCAGATCGTCGGGCTGCGGCTCGTCCAGGGTGATCTGGTATTGAAAGCCGGAACAGCCGCCGCCCTCGACCGCGACGCGCAGCACCTTGCCCTGGGCCGCGGCGCCGATCTCGGCCAGCCGGTCAAAAGCGCGAGGCGAGACGCGCGGGGGCAGGGTAAGGGTCATGGCTCGGACTCCGTCTCTTCGGATGCACAATATAGGGTGGCGGGCGGGGCAGGGCAACGGCGCCGGGGCAGGCTGGCGCGCGGCCGGCAGAGGGGAACCACCACTTCGGCTTTTTAGGGCGACAAATATCCTCGGGGGGTGAGCCGCGGAACGCGGCGACGGGGGGCGGAAGGCCCCCCCCTTTCTTCTTCGCCGGTCCGCAAGGACCGGCGCCCGCCCAAGACTTCGGCGTTGCCCCCGGGCAATCCGGCGGGCCTTTTGTTCCGTCCCGGGGCTCGGCCGGCTCCTGCGGCCTTTCCACCCGCAACGCGCAGCCGGTGCCGGTGTTTGCGCCGACGCGCCCTTACATCGGCGCCGCCGATAGGCTAGGGGATGGAAAAACCCCGCGGGACCGGGACATTGGCCAAGACATCGGACGGATATGCGATCTATGCCTGCCTGCCGGGGCAGTCGCGCGGGCGGCTTTACCCCGAGGAGGAATCTGCCTTCCGGTCGCCCTGGCAGCGCGACCGCGACCGGATCATCCATTCCTCGGCCTTTCGCCGCCTGAAACACAAGACCCAGGTGTTCATCGAACACGAGGGCGATTATTTCCGCACCCGCCTGACCCATTCGATCGAGGTGGCGCAGGTCGCCCGCACCGTTGCCGCCGCGCTTGACCTCAACACCGAACTGACCGAGGCGGTGGCCCTGGCCCACGACCTGGGCCACCCGCCCTTCGGCCATACCGGGGAAGAGGCGCTGAACGACCTGATGGCGCCCTATGGCGGTTTCGACCACAATGCGCAGGCGATCCGCATCGTCACCTCGCTGGAACGGCACTATGCCCAATGGGACGGGCTGAACCTGACATGGGAGACACTGGAAGGGATCGCCAAGCACAACGGGCCTGTGGCGCCGCCCTGGCCGCATGCCCTTGCCGAATACAACGCGCGGCACGACCTTGACCTCTCCACCCACGCCAGCGCCGAGGCGCAGGTGGCCGCCCTTGCCGACGACATCGCCTATTCGCACCACGACCTGCATGACGGGCTGCGGGCGGAACTGTTTTCCACCGACGAACTGGCGGCGCTGCCGGTCCTGCAGGATTGCTTCATCGAGGTCGACCGGCTTTATCCCGGCCTGAACTACTACCGCCGCCGGCACGAGGCGCTGCGCCGGTTTTTCGGCATCCTGGTCGAAGACGTGATCGTTCTGGCCCGGCAGACCCTGGCCGAGGCGGCGCCGGCGTCCGTCGACGACATCCGCCGTGCCGGGCGGATGATGATCCGCTTCACCGATCCGCTCTGGGCCGACCTTCGCGTGATCCGCGAATTCCTGTTCCACCGCATGTATCGCGCCCCCGCCGTGGTGGCGATGCGGCGCGAGGTGACGCAGGTGGTCCACGACCTGTTTCCGCTGTTCATGGCCAATACCGGCGAATTGCCCCGGCAATGGCGCAAGGATGTCGAGGAGGCGGCGGACGAGACCGCCCTGGCCCGCATCGTGGCCGACTACATCGCCGGCATGACCGACCGTTTTGCCATTGAAACCCATGCCCGCCTGCTGGGATCCGACATGGTGGAACGGACGCGGGCGCTGCGCGGGTAAGGTGGGTCAAGACCCACCCTACCGCAGGGGGGTCGTCTGCCCCCCGGCACCCCCCCGAGAGTATTTTCCGCAAGGCAAAGCCTGTCTGGCCCGCCCGCCGCCCCGGCCCGCGTTGACCCGGCCGGGCGGCGCCGCTAGACGGCAGGGGTCCGGGGCCGCTGCCCGGAGAGGAAAGACCCATGAACCTGTTCGCCGATATCCGCAACCTGATCCTTGACCGGATCGCCACCCTCTCGGCCGAGGGGGCGTTGCCGCAGGGGCTGCCGACCGAGGCAATAACGGTAGAGCCGCCGCGCGACCGGGGCCACGGCGATATGGCGACCAACGCGGCGATGGTGCTGGCGAAGCCCGCCGGCCTGCCCCCGCGCGAGATTGCCGAACGGCTGGCGGCCGAACTTGCCGGTGACGCCCGCATCGCCGAGGCGAGCGTCGCCGGGCCGGGCTTTCTCAACCTGCGCCTGACCGCCGCCGTCTGGCAGGGCGTGGTCCGCGCCGCGCTGACCGAACCCGAGTACGGGCGTTCGGGGATCGGTGGCCGGCAGAAGGTGAATGTCGAATTCGTCAGCGCCAACCCGACGGGGCCGATGCATGTCGGCCATGCCCGGGGCGCCGTGTTCGGCGATGCGCTGGCCAACCTTCTGGCCTATGCCGGCTATGACGTGACCCGCGAATACTATATCAACGACGGCGGCGCGCAGGTCGATGTGCTGGCGCGGTCGGCCTATGAACGCTATCGCGAGGCCTGTGGCCGGGCGCCGGAAATCGCCGAGGGCCTCTATCCCGGCGAATACCTGATCGAGGTCGGCGAGGCGCTGAAGGCCGCCTATGGCGACAGCCTGCTCGACAAGGGCGAGCAATACTGGCTGCAGGACATCCGCGCCTTC
>CAZIOT010000007.1:108520-201171 GCA_964540965.1 uncultured Rubellimicrobium sp.
GGTCCGGATGGACATCTATTCCTCGGAAAAGGCGCTGTATGGCACCGGCCGGATCGAACAGGCCATCGACCGGCTGCGCGAGGCCGGGCTGATCTACGAAGGCACGCTCGAGCCGCCCAAGGGCAAGACCCCCGAGGATTGGGAACCGCGCGAACAGACCCTGTTCCGCTCGACCGCACATGGCGACGACGTTGACCGCCCGGTCAGGAAATCGGACGGGTCCTGGACCTATTTCGCCCCCGACATCGCCTATCACTGGGACAAGGTCTCGCGCGGGTATGACCAGCTGATCGACGTGTTCGGCGCCGACCATGGCGGCTATGTCAAGCGGATGAAGGCGGCGGTGGCGGCGCTGTCCGAGGGGCGGGTGCCGCTCGACATCAAGCTGATCCAGCTGGTCAAGCTGATGAAGAACGGCGAGCCGTTCAAGATGTCCAAGCGCGCCGGCAATTTCGTCACCCTGCGCGATGTCGTCGACCAGGCCGGCGCCGATGTCACCCGTTTCGTCATGCTGACGCGCAAGAACGACGCGGCGCTGGAATTCGATTTCGACAAGGTGCTGGAACAGTCCAAGGACAACCCGGTCTTCTACGTCCAGTATGCCCATGCAAGGGTGCAATCGGTGCTGCGCCGCGCCCGCGAGGCCGGGATCGACGTATCGGATGCCGCTCTGGCCGCGGCCGATCTTGGCCGCATCACGCATGAGGCCGAACTCAAGGTCGCCCGCCAGATCGCCGAATGGCCGCGCGAGGTCGAGATTGCCGCGCGCGGCAACGAACCCCATCGCATCGCCTTCTATCTCTATGAACTGGCGTCGGATTTCCACGCGCTCTGGAACCGCGGCAACGACGATCACGCCCTGCGTTTCATCCAAGAGGGCGACGCGGCCACGTCACAGGCGAAAATCGCCCTGATTCGGGCCGTCGCGGTTGTCATTTCGCAGGCGCTTGCTATCCTTGGCGTGACCCCGGTGAACGAGATGCGGTGAACCGCGCCATCTCCGTCGGTCATGAGGCAAGGCAGATGACCGCGCGGGCCCCGGCCCAAGGCGGCTGAGAGGCAGGAATGGCGGTTCTTTCCGATGGGCCCGGACAGGGTCAGGCCCCGATTC
This sequence comes from uncultured Rubellimicrobium sp., assembly GCA_964540965.1. GTDB lineage: Bacteria > Pseudomonadota > Alphaproteobacteria > Rhodobacterales > Rhodobacteraceae > JADYZU01. Next base: position 109,632 of record CAZIOT010000007.1, read on the forward strand.
ACGCGATGCGCGGCCTTGGCCGGCGGGCGGGGGCGGTGACGCAATATGCCGGCGCGGCGCTTTCGGTGGCGCTGGTGATCGGCGGTGTGATTTGGGGGTTCAAGCTTCTGGTGCGCGACGTGAACGGGATCCCGGTGGTGCGGGCGCTGGAAGGGCCGATGCGCATGGCGCCCGACAATCCGGGGGGCGAGGTGGTGGGCAACACCGGCCTTGCCGTCAACGCCATCGCCGCCGTGGGCGAGGCGGCGCCGCCCGAGGATGTGCTGACCCTTGCCCCCGCCGGCGAGGAGCTGACCAACGAGGATATGGAAGTGGCCTTTGCCGTCGCCGAGGCAGAGACCGAGCTTGCCCCGGCGGCCGAGGCCGGCGACGACACCCTGATCGCCGCAGTGCCCGATCCCGATGCCGCGCTGACCCCGGAACAGGTGCTGGCGCTGGCCGACCAGATCGCCGCCGGCGCCGATCCGCTGTCGGCGCTCGAACCCGGTTCCGCGGGCGAGGTGGTCCTGTCGGTCGAAGGCGAGGCGATCACCGACGAGGCGCGGTTCACCGTGATCCCGGCCGATGTCCCCGGCGTGGCGGTGTCGCTGCGGCCGATGCCGCGCCCGGCGGTCGCGCTGGCCGCAGCGCAGCAGGTGGCCGCCGAGACCGCCGCGCCCGCCACTGCAACCGTCAGCGCCGCGGTTCCCGCCGGCACGCCCATGGCGCAACTCGGCGCCTACGATTCGGTCGAGGTCGCGGCCACGGAATGGGGCCGCTTCACCAGCCGTTTTGCCGAATTCCTTGCCGGGAAGGAACGGGTGATCCAGGAGGCGCAAAGCGGCGGCCGCACCTTCTATCGCCTGCGGGCGATGGGATTCACCGACCTTGCCGATGCCCGCCGCTTCTGCGCCGCCCTCGCCGCCGAAGGCGCCGAATGCACCCCGGTCGCCGAACGCTGATGCCGCGCCGCGCCGTCATCTTCGGCGTCGAGGGCACGTCCCTGACGCCATGGGAGCGCGGCTTTCTGCGCGCCGCCGATCCTTGGGGCTTCATCCTCTTCGCGCGAAACATTGAGAACCCGGCGCAACTCCTTGCCCTGAACTCGGAATTGCGGGATACGGTCGGGTGGCAGGCGCCGATCCTGATCGACCAGGAAGGCGGGCGCGTGCAGCGGATGCGCGCGCCGCACTGGCGCGAATTCCTGCCGGCGCTTGACCAGATGACCCGCGCCCGTGATCCGCTGCGCGCGCAATGGGTCAGGAACCGGCTGATCGCCCATGACCTAGCATCGGTCGGCATCGACGTGAACTGCGCGCCGCTCGCCGATCTGGTAGAGGCGGGCACCCATCCGGTCCTGCTGAACCGGCTTTATGGCGCCGATGTGCAGACGGTGATTTCCGCCGCGCGCGCCTGTGCCAACGGCCTTTTGGTCGGGGGCGTGCTGCCGGTGCTGAAACACATCCCCGGCTATGGCCGCGCGCAGGTGGACAGCCATCTTGACCTGCCGCGCGTCGATGCGGCCCTGACTGACCTGCAGGCCCGCGACTTTGCCCCGTTCCGCGCCTTGCGCGACCTGCCCATGGGCATGACCGCACATATCGTGATGACCGCCATCGACCCCGACCGGCCGGCGACGACCTCGGCCGCAGTGATGCGGATGGTGCGCGACGACATCGGCTTTGACGGCCTTGTCATGACGGACGACCTCTCGATGCAGGCCTTGCGCGGGACTTTGGCCGAACGGGCCGCGGCCTCGGTCGCGGCCGGCTGTGATCTGGTGCTGCATTGCAGCGGCAAGCGCGCCGATATGGAGGAGGTGGCCGGTGCCACCCCGGTCATGACCGCCGCAGCGGTGCAGCGCGCCGATTGGGCGCTGTCGCTGAGGCGGGCGCCAGATGCATTTAATATCAAGTCATTGGAAGATGAACTTAACGCATTGCTTGAAGGTGCGCCGGCATGACTGATGCCTTCGACGATGCGCCTTTGCCCGTTGCCGACCGGCTCGCGGCCGAGGCGCTGATCGTCGATGTCGATGGCTATGAAGGACCGCTCGACCTGCTGCTGACGCTGGCCCGCACCCAGAAGGTCGACCTGCGCGAAATCTCGATCCTGGCGCTGGCCGAACAATACCTCGCCTTTGTCGAGGATGCCCGCGCCCTGCGCATCGAGCTTGCCGCCGACTATCTGGTGATGGCCGCCTGGCTTGCCTTCCTCAAATCCCGCCTGCTGCTGCCGCCCGACCCCGAGGCCGAAGGGCCGTCGGCCGAGGAACTGGCGGCGCATCTTGCCTTTCAGCTCGAACGGCTCGAGGCGATGCGCGAGGCGGCGGCGCGGCTGATGGCCCGCGACCAGAAGGGCCGCGACTTCTTTCCGCGCGGGCAGATCGACGAGGCCGGCGTGTCGCGGACCATCCGCCATACCGCCACGCTGCTTGACCTGATGCAGGCCTATGCCCGCATCCGCACCCGCGACGAATTCAGGCCCTTCGTTCTTGACCGCGACAACCTGATGACGATGGAACAGGCGCTTGAGCGGTTGCGCGGCCAGATCGGCTTTGCCGGGGACTGGACCGATCTGGCCAGCTACCTGCCCGAGGACTGGGGCGCCGATCCCGCCCGCCGGCGGTCTGCCACCGCGGCCAATTTCGCCGCCGGGCTGCAACTGGCCAAGGAAGGCCGCATCGATCTGCGCCAGCATGATACGTTTGCGCCGATCCTGATCCGCAAAAGGCTGCCGCGCGATGACTGACACCACGCCCTCGCTGTTTCAGGCGCCGCCGATGGCGGAACAGGAACGCATGGCCGAAGCGATTCTCTTCGCCGCGCTGGACCCGGTGACGCTGGCGGAACTGGCCGGCCGCATGCCGCATGGCTGCGATCCGGCGGCAGCCCTTGCCGGTCTGCGCCGCCGCTATGACGGCCGCGGCGTCGTGCTGGTCCGCGTGGGCGAGGCCTGGGCCTTTCGCACCGCGCCCGACCTTGGCTTTCTCATGCGGCGCGAGGTGGTGGAAACCCGCAAGCTGTCGCGCGCGGCGGTCGAGACGCTGGCCATCATCGCCTATCACCAGCCGGTGACGCGGGCCGAGATCGAGGAGATTCGCGGCGTCGCCGTCAGCCGCGGCACCGTCGACCAGTTGATCGAGATGGGTTGGGTGCGGCTGGGCAAGCGCAAGCTGACGCCGGGGCGGCCGGTGACATTCGTGGTAACCCAGGAATTTCTGGACCATTTCGGGCTGGAAAGTGCCCGCGACCTGCCGGGGCTCAAGGAATTGCGCGCGGCGGGGCTGCTTGACAACCGGCCGGCGCCGGGCAGTTCGCTGCCCGACATGCCGGCGGAGGACCAGCCCGAATTGTTCGGCGAGGCGGAATGATCCTGCGGCTGGTGATCTTCCTGTTGCGCCGGGTGCTGGGCGGGTTGCTTGTCGGCATCGTGATGGTGCTGTTGGGCGGCGGTCGCACGGCGCGGCGCGTGGTGCGGGTCGGACGGATGCTGCGGCGGATCGTGCGGCTTTAGCCGCCGTTTTTCGCGCGGAAACCGCCTAAAGCCGGAACTGTTTCGCCAGCTTCAGCCCCTGACCCTGATAGTTCGACGCGATGCCGGCGCCATAAAGCCGGTCGGGAACCGCCGCCATCCGGTCATAGACCAGCCGCCCCACCACCTGCCCGTGTTCCAGCACGAAGGGCGATTCATGGGCCCGCACCTCGAGCACGCCGCGCGATCCGGTGCCGCCGGCCGCGGCATGGCCGAAACCGGGGTCGAAGAAGCCGGCGTAATGCACGCGGAATTCGCCGGCCATCGCCAGATAGGGCGCCATTTCGGCGGCATGGTCGGGCGGGATCGTCACCGCCTCGCGGCTGACGAGGATATAGAAGGCGCCGGGGTCAAGGATGATGCGGCCGTGATCGGCATGGACCTCTTCCCAGAAATCGCGGGCGGGGTAGTGGCCGATGCGGTCAAGGTCGATCACGCCGGCATGGGGTTTCGCCCGCCAGCCCACCAGCGTCGTGCCCCTGGGCGCCAGATCGACCGAGAACGCCAGCCCGCCGTCGATCTGCGGCGTGCCGTCGACCAGCGGATCGCGGGCGTGCAGCGCGGCCAGCGCGGCATCGTCCAGCCCGGCATGGCCGCGGCGAAAGCGGATCTGGTTCAGCCTTTGCCCTTCGCGCACCAGAACCGAAAACGAGCGCGGGCAGATCTCGGCGTAAAGCGGGCCGGCATGGCCGGGCCCGATGCGGTCGAACTCGGTCCCGCCATCGGTGATGGTCCGGGTCAGCAGGTCAAGCCGCCCGGTCGAGCTTTTGGCGTTGGCGACGGCCGAGATGCCCGGCGGCAGCGACAGCCGTTCCTGCAACGGCACGACATAGACACAGCCCTTTTCCAGCACTGCGCCGCGGGTCAGATCCATCCGGTGCATCTCGAATTCGGCGATGCGGTCGGCAAGGCGGCGCCCCTCGCCGGCCAGGAACGAGGCGCGGACGCGATAGGCGGTGGCCCCAAGCCGCAGGTCAAGGCTGGCGGGTTGCACCTGTTCGGACAGGATCGGCCGGTCAGAGGCGATCTCGCCCGCGGCGATCATCGCCGTCAGCTGCTGGCAGGGCAGGACGCCTGCGGTCATCGGCGGCTCCATACGAAAACGCCCGCCGCAGGACATGCGGACGGGCGGTTTGGTGGTCGGGCTAGCAGGACTTGAACCTACGACCTTCTGTCCCCCAGACAGACGCGCTACCAGGCTGCGCTATAGCCCGACTGCGGGCGTATGTAGTGATTTCGGCGGGCATGGCAAGGCGAAAATGCCGGCCTATTCCACGGCCATGCGCGCGCGCAGGGCGGCAAGGCGGGCGTAGAGGGGGCGGATCCGCAGCTGCGCCCGCGCAAGGCGTGCCGGGTCGGCGGCGACCAGCGCGGCAAGGATGCCGGGGCGCGGTGCCGCCGGTCGAACGGGCCGCTGGATCGGGCGTTCCGGGCCGCGCAGGGGAAATTCGACGACCTCGGGCAGGGCGGTTTCGGTGGCGGCGTCGGGTCCGGCCAAGGGCAGCGCCTCGTCCCCCGGCTCAAGCTCGATCCATTCGCCGCCTTCGCCCGGCGGTTGCGGGCCCAGGGCGGCGACATGCCGGCTGCCCTTTTCGCGCAGCATCTTCTGCACGCCCTTGATGGTCATGCCCTGTTCGTGCAGCAGGATCTTGATCCCGCCAAGAAGCGCCATGTCCTCGGGGCGGTAATAGCGGCGGCCGCCGGCGCGTTTGACCGGCTTGACCTGAGTGAACTTCGATTCCCAGAAGCGCAGCACATGCGCCGGGGTTTCAAGCCAGTCGGAAACCTCGCTGATGGTGCGGAAGGCTTCGCGCGACTTCGACATCTCAGTCCTTGCCGCCCGCCACCCGGTCCTTCATCAGATGCGAGGAGCGGAAGGTCAGGACGCGGCGGGGGTGGATCGGCACCTCCTGGCCCGTCTTGGGGTTGCGCCCGACGCGGGCGGCCTTTTCGCGCACCGAAAAGGTGCCGAAGGACGAGATTTTGACCGACTCGCCCCGCACCAGCGCGTCCGACACATGCGTAAGCACGGATTCAACCAGAGTCGCGCTTTCATTGCGCGACAGGCCGACCGCATCATGGACAGCTTCGGCCAGATCCATACGGGTCAGCGTCTTTTCCGACATGATGTTCCCCCTGTTTTCACAATCCTAGGCGGAAGGGGGGGCAGACGTCAATATCGCCACAGGTGCAAGGGTTTGGGGCGCGACGTTCAGAAAGCCTCACCAGCGCAGGACGACCGATCCCCAGGCCAGCCCGCCGCCGATCGCCTCGGTCACGATCAGGTCGCCGGGAGAAATCTGGCCGCGTTCGACGCCCACCGACAACGCCAGCGGGATCGAGGCGGCGCTGGTGTTGCCGTGGTCCTGCACCGTGACCACCACCCGCTCCATCGGCACCTGCATGCGCTGCGCGGTGGCGGTGATGATGCGCAGATTGGCCTGATGCGGCACGATCCAGTCGACGTCGGCGGCGGTCAGGCCGGCCTTGTCCAGCGCGCAATGCGCGGTTTCGGCAAGCTTTTCGACGGCGTGGCGGAACACTTCCTTGCCCTGCATGCGCAGATGGCCGGTGGTGCCGGTCGACACCCCGCCATCGACGAACAGCAAATCGCGGAAACTGCCGTCGGAATGCAGGTCGGCGGCAAGGATGCCGCGGTCCTCGGCGCTGCCGGCGCATTCGGCCGCCTCGAGCACCAGCGCCCCGGCGCCGTCACCGAACAGCACGCAGGTGCTGCGGTCGGTCCAGTCCATCAGCCGGGAAAACGTCTCGGCGCCGATGACCAGCACGCGGCGGGCCTGACCGGCAACGATCAGCGCATTGGCAGTCGTCAGGGCATAGACAAAGCCGGCGCAGACCGCCTGCAGGTCAAAGGCGAAACCGCCCTTCATGCCCAGGGACGCCTGCACCATGGTCGCTGCAGAGGGGAAGGTCAGGTCGGCGGTCGAGGTGGCCAGCACCAGCGCGTCGATATCGCCGGCCTGCAACCCGGCGGCCTCCAGCGCCTTTTGCGCGGCGCGGGTGGCCAGATCCGAAGTCGTCTGCCCCTCGGCCGCGAAATGCCGCCGTTCGATGCCGGACCGCGAGCGGATCCATTCATCGCTGGTGTCGACGATGGCTTCGAAATCGGCATTCGGCACCACGCGTTCCGGCAGGTAATGCCCCACGCCCCTGACCACAGCCCGTATCGTCATGCCTTGTCCGATTCCCCCCCGGCGGCCGGTACCCGATCCTGGCCCGAGATGTTCCCGGCATCCTGCGCCAGCGCCACCGCCTGCGCAACCTGCGCCGCCAGCTTTTCGGCGAAACCCGCCGCGGCCAGCTGATGCGCGAGCCCCAGGGCCGAGGCGATGCCGGTGGCATCGGCCGAGCCATGGCTTTTCAGCACGGTGCCGTTCAGGCCCAGAAACACGCCGCCGTTGACGCGGCGCGGATCGACGCGCGTCTGCAACCGGCCCAGCGAGGTATAGGCAAGAAGCGCGGCGAACTTGCTCAGCACGGTCTTGTTGAACGCCTCGCGCAGCAGCCCGGTGATGAGGCGCGAGGTGCCTTCGGCGGTTTTCAGCGCGACATTGCCGGTGAAACCGTCGGTGACCACGACATCGACGCGGTCCGACGGCAGGTCGCCGCCCTCGACAAAGCCGATATAGTCGAAATCGCCCTTGCGCGCCGCGCGGCCGATCAGGTCGTTGGCGACCTTCAGCTCGGCGCGGCCCTTGTGTTCCTCGACCCCGACATTCAGCAGGCCGACGCGCGGCCGGGCGACGCCCAGTCCGATGCGCGAATAGGCGCTGCCCATCAGCGCATAGGTCAGAAGATCGTCCTGATCGGCGCGGATATCGGCGCCGGCATCCAGCATCAGGTTGAAGCCAGAGGGATTGTGCGACGGCCACAGGCAGGCGATGGCGGGGCGGTTCACGCCCTCGGCCTTGCGCAACTGCAGCATGGCGACCGCCATCAGCGCGCCGGTATTGCCGCACGAGACGCAGGCCTGCGCCGCCCCGCTGCGCACGGCGTCGATCGCCGACCACATCGAGGTCTCGCGCCCGTGGCGCATGACATGGCTGGGCTTGTCGGTCATCGCCACGACCTGCGTGGCGTGGACCAGCGTCACCCGGTCGGCCCAAGGCTTGCGCGCGACCAGGGGTGTCAACTGGTCCTCGGGCCCGTGCAGCAGGACGCGGGCGGCCGGATGGTCGGCCAGGAACCGCGCCAGCCCGGCGATGACCGCGGTCGGCCCCTTGTCCCCGCCCATTGCGTCCACGGACAGGGTGATGACCCGTCCGCTGTCACGCGCCGCGCTGTTTTCGGGGCCGCCGCCGGTCATGATCAGTCAGGCACGCCGGCCTCAGGCCGCGTCTTCGTCCAGATCGACCTCGGTCGCCAGCGCCACGACTTCCTTGCTGTCGTAGTGGCCGCAGGAGGGGCAGACATGGTGCGGCCGCTTCAGCTCGCCGCAGTTGCTGCATTCGTTCGGATTCGCAGCCACGAGGAAATCGTGGGCACGGCGCTGGTTACGGCGCGATTTGGAGATTTTGTTCTGCGGGACGGCCATGTCACAACCTCGGCTCTAAGGGGCCGGACAGGCCCTGTCTTTGCGTTTCGTTCGCGCCTGCGGCGCCTCCGGTGCTCCTATAGGGGAAAGAACACAGAGTCGAGCCTAGGCGATGAGCGCGCGAACATAGCGATGCCGCCCCGGAAGGCAAGGGCAAACCGGCGTCCCCGGGCGCGTCAGACCAGGTCGTCGAGATCCAGCCGCAACGCGGTGGCCAGCGCGCGCAGCGCCTTGACCGAGCCGGGCTTTTTGCGGCCCTCGATCTCGGCGATATAGACGCGGTTGACGCCCGACGCCTCGGCCAGCGCCGCCTGCGTCAGCCCGCGAAGATCGCGCCAGACCCGCAAGGGGTGTTCGCCGTCGAGGATGCGGTTGACGTAAGCGGCGGGGATCACCTCTTCCTCGCCGGTCTCGATACGGCGCAGGATTTCGCGGGCCTCCTGCAAGTCCTGCAATTCTTCTGCCGCCTCGACCAGCCGGTCGTATTCGGCGCGGGGGATGGTGACGGTATCGAGTGCCATCAGTAGATTTCCTTTCGATGCCCGACCTTGACCACGAGGACGACAAGCATGTCCTCGGTGAAGATCACCCGCCAGTCCGCCACGCGCAGCCGCAGAAATCCGCTCTCACCGACGAGCGGGGTGACATTGTTGGCAAGCGATGCCGGGTCGGCGGCATATTGTTCCAACTTTTCTCTGACCCGGCGGGCGGCCTGCGGACCGATCAGGCGAAGCCCGCGTTGGGCGGTGCGGGAAAAGCGGACGTCCTTCATGAGAGTAGCTATACGCTACATTCGCGCCCGAAGCAAGCACAATGTCGCCATCAGCGACATGTCACTCCCCGCCTTCCAGCCGCTTGCGCAAATCCGCCAAGCCTGCAAAGGGCTGGTCGCCGCCGTCGCCCGCCGCCTCGGCCGGCAGTTCAGCCCCCTCGGCCCGCGGCCAGGGGGGCAGGGCGAGGGCCAGCGCCTCGGCCATGACTTCGGACAGGTCGAGGACCGGCGGCAAAGCCTCGGATTCGTCGTCGGTGAATTCGGTCTCGCCGGCGCCGGGATCGGGCAGATCGGTCAGGTAGCGGCGGGTGACGGCTTCGTCGATGCGCGTCGTCACCGGCGCCAGGGTCAGGACACAGGGCTGCACCACCGTCGCGCCCAGCTTGGCCTCAAGCAGCCAGTCGCGCCGGCCGGTCGGCGTCAGCTTGCCGGTGAAGGAAAGCTTGCGGATCGCGGTGATGCCCAGCGCCTCGGCCAGCGCTGCCAGCGCCGGGGCATCGGGGCGCAGCTCGAACGGCGTCACCAGACGCGGCGCGGGGTCGGCCAGCCGGATCGTGGTGCGAAGGGGACGCTCAGCCATCGGCGCTTCCTTTCTTGAACAGGGGGGCGACCTTGATGTAAGTCCCCCTAGAAGTCGGGCAGGCAGGTGACAAGGGGGTCAAGTCATGACCAGCGCGGGCGCAACCGGGCTTCGGCGCGCGATCCTTGTGCTTATCTCGGCGGTTCTGGTCGCGGGATGCGTCGCGGTGAACCGCTTCCACGGCTACATTCCGCCGCCCGAGGACCTTGCCCGGCTGGTCGTCGGCCAGGACACGCGCGAGACGGTGACGGCCACCATCGGCGCGCCGACCTCCTCGGGGATGCTGTCGGGGGGTGATTTCTACTATGTGCAAAGCACCTTCCGCCACTACGGCCCCTTCGCGCCGCAGGAAACCGACCGGCAGGTGCTGGCCGTCAGCTTTGATTCGGCGGGCGTGCTGCGCAACATCGAACGCTTCGGGCTGAGTGACGGGCGCGTCGTTGTGCTGTCGCGGCGGGTGACCGACGACAACATGCGCGACACCACCTTCATCCGCCAGCTTCTGGGCAATATCGGCCGCTTCGACGCCGGCTCGCTGATCGGCGACGAATAGCGCCGCGCTGGAGCGCCGGGGCATCAGCCGCGGCCGATCTGCGGCGGGGTTCTTGACGGGCGGCGCCATCGGGTTGTTCTTCGGCTGTGACACGCGCCCCTTACATGGGGGCCGGTCGCATCGGTGCAAAGGGCCAGACCCATGCCGGCCATGCTGGAACGAGGACGCTGGAGCGCGCGCCTGGCCACCGGCGCCGCGGATGTCGCCGCGGCGCAGCGGCTGCGGCATCTGTGCTTCATCGACCGTGCCGGAAGGGCGCCGCGCACCGATGGCCGCGATGCCGATGCCTTCGACGCCCATTGCCTGCATCTTCTGGTCGAGGATCGCGCCACCGGCGCGCTGGCCGCCTGCTGCCGGCTACTGTCGCTGCAAAGCGGTGCCGAGATCGGCCGCAGCTATTCGGCGCAATATTACGAACTTGGCCGGCTGGCCGGTTTCGCCGGCCCGATGGTCGAACTCGGCCGCTTCTGCATCCATCCGGACCAATCCGATCCCGACATCCTGCGACTGGCCTGGGCGGCGCTGGCGCGGGTCATCGACGAGAGCGGCGCGCAACTCCTGTTCGGCTGTTCGTCCTTTGCCGGGACCGAGGCCGACGCCTATCTTGATGCCTTCACCCTGCTGGCCGAACGCCATCTGGCGCCGAACCGCTGGCAGCCGCGGGTCAAGGCGCCGCGCGTCGTGCGCTTTGCCGACAGGCTGCGCGGCCGCGGCGCCGACCTGCGGCTGGGGCTCAGGCGGATGCCGCCGCTGTTGCGCACCTATCTGGCGATGGGCGGCTGGGTCAGCGACCATGCGGTGGTCGATGACGATCTGGGCACCCTGCATGTCTTTACCGGGGTCGAGGTCGGCAAGGTGCCGGGCACCCGTGCCGCGCGGCTGCGGGCGGGGTAGGGCGCCCCGCCACTTGCGCCCCCGGGCGGTTCCGCATAGCTGACCGCCATGGCGCGCGCACCCCTTCTGCAACTTTCCGACATCTCGCTGACCTTCGGCGGCAATCCGGTTTTCGATCGCCTGAATGCCACCGTGCAGGAGGGCGACCGCATCGCCCTTGTCGGTCGCAACGGATCGGGCAAATCGACACTGATGAAGGTGATGGCCGGGCTGGTCGAACCCGACCGCGGCATCCGTGCCGCCGCCCCCGGCGTGCGCGTCGGCTATATGGAGCAGGATCCCGACATGGGCGGCTTTGCCACCCTGGGCGACTATGCCGCCGCCGGCCTGCCCGAGGGCGAGGGCTGGCGCGTCGCGGCGGTGGCCGAGGGGCTGCGCTTTGACCCCGCCCGCCCGGTGGCCACCGCTTCGGGCGGGGAACGCCGCCGCGCCGCGCTGGCCCGGCTGATGGCCGAGGCGCAGGAACTCATGCTGCTGGACGAGCCGACCAACCATCTCGACATCGCCGCGGTGCAATGGCTGGAAGAGGAGTTGCGCGGCACCAAGGCCGCCTTCGTCCTCATCAGCCACGACCGCGCCTTTCTGCGCGACCTGACCCGCGCGACGCTGTGGATCGACCGGGGCGAGGTGCGGCGGCAGGATACCGGGTTCGAGGGGTTCGAGGCCTGGCGCGACCGCGTGTGGGAGGAAGAGGACACCGCCCGCCACAAGCTTGACCGCAAGATCAAGGCCGAGGCGCGGTGGGCGGTCGAAGGCATTTCGGCCCGGCGCAAGCGCAACATGGGCCGGGTGCGGGCGCTGCAGGCCCTGCGCGAGGATCGGGCGAACCAGATCCGCCGGCAGGGCACCGCGGCGATGGCGCTGGCCGAGGGCCCGGCCTCGGGGCGCAAGGTGATCGAGGCGCGGGGCCTGACCAAGGCCTATGGCACGCCCATCGTGAAAAGCCTGGATCTGACGGTGATGCGCGGCGACCGGGTGGCCTTTGTCGGGCCGAACGGCGTCGGCAAGACCACGCTTCTGCGCCTGCTTCTGGGGCAGGAGGCGCCCGATGCCGGCAGCGTGACCCATGGCACCAACCTGGAAATCGCCGTCTTTGACCAGAGCCGCGCCGCGCTCGACCCCGAGCGGACCTTGTGGGAAACCCTGACCGCCGATCCGGCGATGGGGGTGTCGGGCAAGGCCGATCAGGTGCTCGTCCGGGGCGAGCCGAAACATGTCGTCGCCTATCTCAAGGACTTTCTCTTTGACGAGGGCCAGGCGCGCGCGCCGGTCCGGTCGCTGTCGGGCGGCGAAAAGGCGCGGTTGCTGCTGGCGCGGATCATGGCCCGGCCCTCGAACCTGCTGGTGCTGGACGAGCCGACCAACGACCTTGATATCGAGACGCTGGATCTTCTTCAGGAACTGCTTGACGGCTATGACGGCACCGTGCTGCTGGTCAGCCACGACCGAGATTTCCTTGACCGGGTGGCGACCACCACGGTGCTGATGGAGGGCGACGGCCGCGCGACCGTCTATGCCGGCGGCTGGTCCGACATGGTGGCGCAGCGCGGATCGGTGCCGGCGGCGCCGGTGGCCAGGGCGGAACGGGCCGAGCCGTCGAAAGAGCGGGTCAAGCCCGAGACGCAGCGGCGCGGCGGCCTCAGCTTTACCGAACGCCACCGCTTTGACGCGCTGCCGGCGCTGATCGACCGGCTGACGGCCGAGATCGACCGGCTGAACGACCTGCTGGCCCAGCCCGATCTTTTCGCGAAAGAGCCGGTGAAATTCCGCAAGGCGGGCGAGGCCCTGGCCGAACGGCAGGCAGCCCTTGCCGCGGCCGAGGAGGAATGGCTGACGCTGGCCGAAAAGGCCGAGGCGTAGCGCCCGCCTCAGACCGGCGGGCAGCCCGCCGGTTCGGTCGGGTCAAGCCGGAACAACCGGTCGTCGCCGCGGATGGACGACAGTTCGAACAATCCGCCCGGCCCTTCTAGCCAGAGGCCATCCGCGCCCACGCGCAGCAGGATCGACCGGCCGTCGGGTTCGATGGTGAACTGGCCGGCATCCCCCTCAAGCACGCAGCCCATGCCCTTGCCCGGCGCGCACATCGCCAGCGCGAAGGCCGGCCAGTCCTGCCCGCGCAGGCGGACCTCGAGATTGTAGGCGACATGGCCTGCCGCGTCGCCGATCAGGGTCGAGGACGGGCCGAAGGCGATTTCGACGACCATCTGTTCGGGATGGGCGGCCAGATGGGCATTGTCATAGACCCGCCGCCAGCATTCGCCCGACTGGGCGGTGGCAGCGGCAGGCAGGGCGACCAGCGCCGAAAGGGCAAGGGCAAGTGGTTTCATCGCAATGCTCCGCAGGATTATCTGCAAAGCCTTGCATCCTTCGGCCCTTCGATCAACGCGGGTCGCCCTTGGGCGGCGGGAATCAGCCGTCGAAATTGACCTCTTCCATGATCCGCAGCGCCGCCGGGCGATGGCCGGCCAGTTCGGTCAGGTCGATCGCGTCGGGCGTGAACGGCCCCCAGCTTGCCACCAGATCGGACAGGGCCGCCCCCTCGAGCACCGGGTATTCGTGGTTCACCTCGGCATAGATCGCCTGCGCCTCGGGCGAGACCAGCCATTCCATGAGCTGCACCGCCTCGTCCCGGTTGGGCGCGGCATTGGTCAGCGCGACGCCCGAGACATTCACATGGGTGCCGCCATCCTCGAACGTCGGAAAGATGATCCGCACCGATTCCGCCCAGGCGACCTGTTCGGGGTCGGCCAGCATCTGGCCCATGTAATAGGTGTTGGTCAGGCTGATGTCGCATTCGCCGGCCCAGATCGCGCGGACCTGCGCGCGGTCGTTGCCTTCGGGCCGGCGGGCCAGGTTGTCCTTCACGCCCTGCGCCCATTCGGTCGCGTAGTCCTCGCCATGATGGGCGATGATGCCGGCCAGAAGGGCAAGGTTGTAGTTGTGGGTGCCCGACCGGGTGCAGATCCGCCCCTCCCACTTGTCCGAGGCGAGATCCTCATAGGTCGTGACCTCGCCATCGGCCACGCGGTCGATGCTGGCATAGACGACGCGGGCGCGGCTTGTCAGGGCGAACCACAGGTTGTCGGGGCTGCGCAGCGAGGCGGGCACGGCGGTGTTCAGCACCTCGGAATCGACGGGTTGCAGCACGCCGGCGTCGACGATCTGCTGCAGGCTGGCGATGTCGACCGTCATCACCAGATCGGCGGGCGACCGGTCGCCCTCGGCCACCAGACGTTCGACGATGCCTTCCTCGACGAAGGCCAGGTTGACGGCGATGCCGGTCGATGCGGTGAAGGCGTCGATGACGGGCTGGATCAGTTCCGGCTGGCGCGTCGTGTAGATGTTGATGTCGGCAAAGGCCGGCAGCGGCGCGACAAGCGCGGTGGCGAGCAGAATATGGCGCAGGGTCATGGTTCTCTCCCTCGGTTCGGTCCCAAGGTTAAGCCCGACCTGCGCCGCCCGGTCAATCCCGATTGTTTTTGTCATCAAGGGCGGCATGAAAGCGGCGCAGGTCGTCGACAGATGTCAGCGCGGCTTCGGCCCGGTCCCGGGCCACGCGCAACTGCGCCGCCGCCGCGGCACGCGACTGTGCGGGCCCGTGTCCGGACAGGGCAATCAGCGTCTTGGCCAGCCGGATCATGATGTCGACCTGCGCCGCGCCGTCGCGGCCGATCAGGTTGAACGCATCCTCGTGCAGGTCGTGATCGTCAAGTGAGGGCGCGCGCAGCCGCGGATACAGCGGCGCTGCGGGCGCGGCACTTTCCCAGGCGGACGCCCACCGGGTCAACAGCCGCGCCTGCCGCCCGATCACGTCGATGGCGGTGCCGGGATCGTTGATCGCCGGCGACAGGGCGCGTTGGGCGACCTCGCTCAGCACCACAAGGCCAAAGCGCGGATCCTGATCGAAGGTGCGGTTCGGCGCGATGGCAAAGGCGGCGCGGATCTCGTCCTCGATCCCGGCGGAATCGCCGCGCAACCGCGCAAGGCAGGTTCCGTGAAAGGCAAAGCTGCCGGGAAGAACGCAGAGGTCGATCTCGGCCCCGGTGCTGTCGCACAGGGCCGACAGCGCCGCCATGTCGATGAAACTGACATAGCCCACCGTGGTCGCGGTGACGGCCACGCCCTGCGGCGGGCCGACAAGCGGCCGCGCGCCCAGCCATGGCAGGGCGACCCGGGCCTCCATCGCGGCGCGGGCCGCATCCTCGATCCGCGAGACGGTATCGCTGACCCGCCCGAGGCGCGTCAGATGGCTGATCCAGCGCAAGAGCGACAGGACGATGAGGAAGATCACGCCAAGCGTCACCAGAAACAGCACGGCCCGGCCGGCCGCGCCGTAAAAGCTGATGGTCAGGGCGACAAGGCTGACGATGCTGAAGACAAAGGTGCCGACAAAGGTCGCAAGGACATTCTGCACCGTCCGGTCCTGGGTCAGAAGCGCTGTGGCCCGCGGTGTCGCGTTCGACGTGGCCGACCCATAGGCGCCGGTCAGGGCGCCCACCGAAAACGTCGTGACCGCGAGCATCGAGGAGGCGACGATGGTCAGCAGGCTTTCGATCGCATCCGCGCCGATGTCGAAGGGCGCGGCATCGCCCAGAACCCGCCCCGCGACCGAGGCCAGAAGCGCCGCCAGCACCCCCAGAAGCGCGAAAAGCGACACGCGCAGCCACAGTGTCCGCCGCACCCGCGACCAGAGCCAGCGCAGCCGCGACATCAGGCGCGGGCCTTGTCGGCCTGCCGGATCGCGTTCCAGATCGCGTCCATCTCGGCCAGGTCGCTGTCCTCGGGGCGCTTGCCACGGGCGCGAAGTTCGTCCTCGACCGCATTGAAGCGGCGGATGAATTTGGCGTTCGCGCGGCGCAGCGCAGCTTCGGGATCGACCTTCAGGTGCCGCGCCAGGTTGGCCATGACGAAGAGCAGGTCGCCGACCTCCTCCTCCAGCGCATCGGGGCCGATCTCCCTTGCCTCGACCACCTCGCGCGCCTCTTCGGCGATCTTGTCCAGGACCGCCATCACATCGGGCCAGTCAAAGCCGACGCGGGCGGCGCGTTTCTGCAGCTTGGCGGCGCGCAGAAGCGCCGGCAGGCCCGGCGCCACGCCGTCCAGCACCCGCCCCTCGTCACGGGCGGCGCGTTCGGCGGCCTTGACGGTTTCCCAGTCGGCAACCTGCTGATCGGCGCTTTTGGCGTTGGATTCGTCACCAAAGACATGCGGATGGCGCGCGACCATCTTGTCGGCGATGTTGCGGACGACGGCGGCGAAATCGAACAGCCCGGCGTCCTCGGCCATCTGGGCGTGAAAGACCGACTGGAACAGCAGGTCGCCCAGTTCACCTTCCAGCTCGCCCATGGCACCGCGTTCGATGGCGTCGGCGACCTCATAGGCCTCTTCGATCGTGTAGGGGGCGATGGTGGCAAAGGTCTGCTCGATGTCCCAGGGGCACCCCGTGACCGGGTCGCGCAGCCGGCGCATGATGTCCAGAAGGCGGGCCATCTGGCGGCCGGCATCGGGAGAGGTGTCGTGAATTAGGTCGTCGGGCATAATCGTGTCGGGCATTGCGGGCAGGTCCGGGGCAGGGTAGCCCCAAGGTGATCGCCCCCAGCGCCGGAGTCCACCCATGCCCGTCATCAACCGCATCGCCGGCCTTGCCGACCGGATGAAGGAATGGCGCCAGCATCTGCACCGGCATCCGGAACTGGGTTTCGACTGTCACGGCACCGCCGATTACGTCGTGGCCCGGCTGCGCGAGATCGGGGTGGACGACATCCATACCGGCATCGCCACATCCGGGGTCGTGGCCCTGATCCGGGGGCAGAAGGACGGGCCGGTGATCGGCCTGCGCGCCGACATGGACGCGCTGCCGATGCAGGAGATGACCGGGGCCGCCCATGCCTCGACCGTCGCCGGCCGCATGCATGCCTGCGGCCATGACGGCCATACGACGATGCTGCTGGGTGCCGCCGCCTATCTGGCCGAGACGCGCAATTTCGCCGGCACCGTGGCCCTGATCTTTCAGCCGGCCGAGGAAGACGGCGGTGGCGGCGAGGTGATGGTGCGCGACGGCCTGCTTGACCGCTTCGGCATCGGCCGGGTCTTTGCCCTGCACACCCTGCCGGGCCTGCCTCTGGGCGAATTCCGCACCACGCCGGGGCCGATCCTGGCGGCGGTCGACGATTTCCGCATCGACATCACCGGCAAGGGCGGCCATGCCGCCATGCCGCAGGATACCCGCGACCCCGTGGTCGCCGCCTGCGGCATCGTCACCGCGCTGCAGACCATCGTCAGCCGCAACCACGACCCGCGCAAGGACCTTGTCCTGTCGGTGACGCAGATCCACACCGGATCGGCCGACAACGTGATCCCCGAAACCGCGGTGATCCGCGGCACCCTGCGCAATTTCGACCTTGGCGTGCGGGCAATGGCGCGGGCGCGGATGGCCGAGGTGGTGCAGGGGCAGGCGCTGGCCTACGGCGTGGATGCCGCCCTGTCCTTTGTCGACGGCTATCCGCCCACGATCAACGACCCCGATCAGGCCCGCTTCGCCGCCGCGGTCGCGGCCGAGATCGCGCCGACCGATCCCGACGGCGGCCGCGACATGGGGGCCGAGGATTTCGCCTTCATGCTGCAAGCCCGGCCCGGCGCCTATCTTTACGTCGGCAACGGCGATTCCGCCGGCGTCCACCACCCGGCCTTCGATTTCAATGACGACGCCGCGCCCTATGGCGCCTCGTTCTTTGCCCGGCTTGCCGAACGGGCCCTGCCATTGTCGTGAGCCTTGTTTCACCCGCTTGAAACGCCGGCGGCAGAGGTGGAAACTCCGGCGCAAATCCCTGGCCGAAAGCCCATGCCATGTCTCCGCATTTCCTTGCCCTGCCGCTCCTCCTCATGACCGCCATGCCGGCAACGGCGCAGGACTACATCAGCTTCCATTCGCCCTCGGGCAACATCCACTGCATGATCTGGCTTGGCGACGGCGCCCACGCCCGCTGCGACATCTTCGAGGCGACGCCCAGCTTTCCGGCACCGCGCGACTGCGACCTTGACTGGGGCACCGCCTTTGGCGTCGGCCCGTCAGGACGGGGAGAGCCGTGGTGCGTGGGCGATACCGTCTATGACGCGGGCGGCATGGTGCTGCCCTATGGACGGTCGATCGGCCTTGGCCCCTTCACCTGTTCATCCGCCGAAACCGGCATGACCTGCGTGAACACGCAAGGCGGTGGATTCACCGTCGCGCGGGCGGCACAACGGGTGTTCTAAGGGTTTGAAAATTCGCGAATTTTCGGGATGCATCGGAAATTCGCGAATTTCCGCATGGGGATGGGGCCATGGCGCTTGAGGATGCGAAACATGATGTGGACGGCGCCTTTGCCCGCGCCGACCTGCGGGGCCTTTCGTTCGAGAATGCCTTTGGCGGCGCCACCAGTTTCCTGCGACGCCGCTATACCAAGGACCTGCGCGGCGCCGATCTTGCCATCACCGGCGTTCCCTTCGACCAGGCGGTGACGCATCGCAGCGGCACCCGTTTCGGCCCCCGCGCCATCCGCGAGGCCTCGGCCCTGCAACCCTATGACCCGCCGCAGGGCTGGCCCTTCGACCCGCTGTCGGAATTCGCTGTGGCCGATTATGGCGACCTTGCCTTCGACTATGCCCACACCCCCAGCTTCCCCGGCCTGCTGACAACGCACATCGCCGGAATCCTCGCGCAGGGGCCGGGCACGATCACCCTTGGCGGCGATCATTTCATCACCCTGCCGATCCTGCGCGCTTATGCCGCGGTGTTCGGGCCTCTGGCGGTCATCCATTTCGACGCCCATTCCGACCTCTGGCCGGACGATGATTTCGCCCGGATCGACCATGGCACGTTCCTTTACAAGGCGGTGAAGCAGGGGCTGGTCGACGTGGACCGCTCGATCCAGATCGGCATCCGCACCGTCTGCGACGATGTGCTGGGCGTGGCGCAGATCACCGCGCGCGAGGTGCATGAACGCGGCGCCGCCTGGGCCGTCGAGCAGGTCAGCGCGCGGGTCGGCAGCGCCCCCGCCTATGTCACCTTCGACATCGACGCGCTTGACCCGGCCTTTGCCCCCGGCACCGGCACGCCGGTCTGGGGCGGCCTTGCTTCGTGGCATGCGGCGGCGATGCTGCGCGATCTCGCCGGCATCAACATGGTCGGCGGCGACGTGGTCGAGGTCTCGCCCCCCTACGACCCGACCGGCATCACCGCGATTGCCGGCGCGCATGTGGCGGTGGAACTGATGTGCCTGTATCTGTGGAACCGGCGGGGGCGCGCGGGTTTCACCCACGCTACTTGACCGCGCGCCCCGTGGCGGGCATGTCGCCCCCATGATCGCGCCCGACAAGATCGACACCATCCTCGCCCGCTTCGAGTTTCTCGAAGCGAAACTGCAATCCGGCGTCTCGGGCACGGAAATCGCCGATCTGTCGCGCGAATATACCGACCTGCGGCCGGTGGTCGAAACCGTCAGCGCCTATCGCGCACTCCTTGACGAAATCGCCGGGGCCGAGGCGATGCTGCGCGACCCCGAGATGCGGGCACTGGCCGAGGAAGAGCTGCCGGACCTCAAGGACCGCCTGCAAGCCTCGGAACAGGCTGTGAGAATCGCCCTCTTGCCGCGCGATGCCGCCGATGCCCGTCCCGCCATGCTGGAAATCCGTCCCGGCACCGGCGGCGAGGAAGCGGCGCTGTTCGCCGGCGACCTGTTGCGCATGTATCAACGCTATGCCGAAGCGCATGGCTGGCGGTTCGAGGTGATCGAGGAGCAATCGACCGAACTAGGCGGCATCAAGGAGGTCGTCGCCCGGGTCGAGGGCGAGGGCGCCTTTGCCCGGCTGAAATACGAATCCGGCGTCCACCGCGTCCAGCGCGTTCCGGTGACCGAGGCCGGTGGCCGCATCCATACCTCTGCCGCCACCGTCGCCGTCCTGCCCGAGGCGCAGGAGGTCGACATCCGCATCGACACCAACGACATCCGCATCGACACCATGCGCGCCAGTGGCGCCGGCGGGCAGCATGTGAACAAGACCGACTCGGCGGTGCGGATCACGCATTTTCCGTCCGGAATCGTCGTCACCTCATCGCTGAAATCGCAGCACCAGAACCGCGACATCGCCATGCAGGTGCTGCGGGCACGGCTGTATCAGGCCGAACGCGACCGGATCGACGGCGCGCGGTCGGCCGACCGCAAGGCGCAGGTCGGGTCCGGCGACAGGTCGGAACGGATCCGCACCTACAATTTCCCGCAAGGCCGGATGACCGACCACCGCATCAACCTGACGCTCTATCGCCTTGATTCCATTATGCAAGGTGACCTGGACGAGATCATCGACGCCCTGACCGCCGAGGCGCAGGCGGCGGCGCTGGCCGAGGCGGAATGACCGCCCGCGACGCTTTGAAGGCGGCGCTGGACAGGCTTCACGCCGCCGGCGTGCCCGATGCCGTGGCGGATGCCCGCCGGCTCCTCGAACATGCCGCGGGGCTGGCGCCGGGAATGCTGACCACCCACGCCGACCGCATCGACGCCGCGGCACTGGCGCGGTTCGCAACCCTGATCGAACGCCGCGCCGCCCGCGTCCCGGTCAGCCACCTGACCGGCCATCGCGATTTCTATGGCCGCCGTTTCTGTGTCACGCCCGACACGCTCGACCCGCGGCAGGACACCGAAATCCTGATCGGGCAGGCACTGTCCGAACCCTTCGCGCGCGTGCTCGACCTTGGAACAGGAACGGGTTGCATCCTGTTGACATTGCTTGCGGAACGCCCCGGCACCACCGGCATCGGCGCCGACATTTCCCCGGCTGCCCTTGCCGTGGCGCGCAGGAATGCCGCGGCGCTGGGGCTGGAGGGTCGGGCCGGACTGATCCTGTCGGACTGGTGGGGTTCCGTCACCGGAACCTTCGATCTGATCGTGTCGAACCCGCCCTATATCGCCGCCGGCGAAATGGATACGCTTTCGCCCGAGGTGCGCGACCATGAACCGCACCTCGCCCTCACCGACGGCGCCGACGGGCTGGGCGCCTACCGCGCCATCGCCACCGGATTGCACGACTACCTTGCCCCGGGCGGCCGCCTGATCGTCGAGATCGGCTTCATGCAGGCCAGGGATGTGAGCGGAATCCTTGCCGCCGCCGGCCTGACACAGATCGAGGTCCACAAGGATCTCGAGGCCCGTGACCGCGTCATCACCGCCCGCAGGCCGGCGGATTGCGGCTGAAATGCCGCAACGCAGGGCGAAACTGTCTTTTCCGCTTGCCCCGTTGCCCGTCGCGTGATTAGTCATTCCCACCGGACGGGCGAGGCTACGGTCTCCCTCCGGTCGCCGTCAGATCATCGCGGGAATGGCGCCAGAGCGGCGCATTACGGCTTGCGGGCGGCGACCCTCAGGCTCAAACAACGAAAGCCAGATGAGATCTTCCAAATCACGGTCGCGGGGCAACAAGAACCGCAACAACAACCGGCCCACCGGCACCAATGTCATCAACCGGGTGTTCGACAGCTCGGGGCCTGAGGGCAAGGTGCGCGGCACCCCCCAGCAGATCATCGAGAAATACCTGCAGCTTCACCGCGATGCCCAGTTGTCGGGCGACCGGGTGAATGCCGAGAATTTTGCCCAGCACGCGGAACATTACACCCGCATCCTGGCCGAGGCGCAGCGCGAGGTCGACCGCGCCCGCGAAGAGCAAGAGCAGTTCAACCGCGACCGCCAGGCCGAGCGCGACCGCGAGCGGGCGCAGAACCAGCAGAATCAGGGCTATCAGAACCGTCAGCGTCCGCAGGACGAGGGGCAGGGTCTTGATCCGGCGCGGATGGAACAGCCCGATGTGGCGCTGCCGCCGCTGGACGACGACCTGCTCGCCGGCGACGGGGAATCGACGCTGATCGACCTGCCGGAAGGCAAGCCGGCGTTCCTTGACGCCCGGCCGCGGCAGGACCGCCGGCCGCGCGGCGACCAGCGCCCGCGTGGTGAACAGCGCGACCGCCAGCCGCGCCCCGAACCCGCCGCGCCCGAGGCACCGCAGGCCGAGGCGCCCGCGCCGGCCCCCGCGCCCGAAGCCGCGCCGCAACCCTCCGCGGACAAACCCGCCCGCCGCCCGCGCAGCCGCAAGCCGCGGGCCGAGGGCGATACGGCCCCCGCCGAGACCACGGCCCCCGAAGCCGCCGAATAAGCCACGACCCCGGCCCGGCGGGCCGGGGCCCGCCTGACCGGAGACAGCGATGCGCGCCGGCGCCGTGCTTGAGACCGTGATCTATGCCGGTGACATCGCCGCCGCCCGGCATTTCTACGCCGATGTGCTGGGCCTTGACCTGCATCTGGCCGAGGAGGGGCATTTCGCCTTCTTCCACTGCGGCGGGCAGATGCTCTTGATCTTTCATCCCGATTACGCCGGCCGGCCCGATGGCCACCTGCCGCACCACGGCACGCGCGGGCCGGGGCACCTGTGTTTCAGCGCCGGATCCGCGGCCGAGCTTGACCTGTGGCGCGAGCGGCTGGTGTCGCGGGGCGTCGCCATCGAACAGGACGAGCCTTGGCCCGGCGGCGGGCGGTCGTTCTATTTCCGCGATCCCGCCGGCAATTCGCTGGAATTCGCCGAGCCGCGGATCTGGGGCCTTTAGCCCGCCAGTTCCCGCGCCAGCGCGCAGAACCCCTCGACCCCGACCTGTTCGGCGCGTTCGGTCGGCGGGATGCCGACCTTTTCCAGCACCGCCTCAATATCGGGGGACAGGCCGCGCAGCGCGGCGCGCAGCATCTTGCGCCGCTGGTTGAAGGCGGCAGCCACCACCCGTTCCAGCACCTTGGCATCGGCCGGATAGCGCGGCGCGGGCAGGGCGGTCAGATGCACCACCGCCGAGGAAACCTTGGGCGGCGGGGTAAAGGCCTGCGGCGGCAGGTCCATGACGATCTTGGCGTCGCAGCGCCATTGCGCCAGCACCGCCAGCCGGCCATAGGCCTTGCCGCCCGGCCGCGCCACGATGCGTTCGGCCACCTCGCGCTGGAACATCAGCGTGAGCGAGGTCCAGAACGGCGGCCAGGCCGGCGGCGTCAGCCAGCGGATCAAAAGCTCGGTGCCGACATTGTAGGGCAGGTTGGCGCAGATGCGGATCGGCGGCTGCAACCCATGCGCCAGCGGATCGACGTCCAGCGCGTCGCCGGCGACGATGCTCAGCCTGCCGGGATGGGCGGCGGCGATATCCTGCAGGATCGGCAGGCAGCGGTCGTCCTTTTCGATGGCCAGCACCCGCCGCGCCCCTTCGGCCAGCAGGCCGCGGGTCAGGCCGCCCGGCCCCGGCCCGACCTCGATCACGTCCGACCCCGACAGATCGCCCGCCATCCGCGCGATCTTGGCGGTCAGGTTCAGGTCCAGCAGGAAATTCTGCCCCAGCTGCTTTTTCGCCGACAGCCCGTGCGCCGCGATCACCTCGCGCAGCGGGGGCAGGTTGTCGATGCGGCTCATTCTGCCTGCCTCATTCTTCGTCCCCAAATATCCCGGGGGGAGTCGCGGAACGCGACGGGGGGCTGGCCCCCCTTCTCCGCCTCAACCGGCGCGGGCATCGGCCATCCGCGCCGCCATGCGGATCGCGGCGATCATGCTTGTCGGGTCGGCGATACCCTGGCCGGCGATGTCAAAGGCGGTGCCATGGTCGGGCGAGGTGCGGACGAAGGGCAGGCCAAGCGTCACATTGACCCCGCCGGCGAAATCCAGCGTCTTGATCGGGATCAGCGCCTGGTCGTGATACATGCAGATCGCCACGTCATAGCGGGCGCGGGCGGCGGGATGGAACATGGTGTCGGCGGGCAGCGGCCCGGTGATGGCAAAGCCCGCGTCCCGCAAGGTTGCGACAAGCGGCGCGATCATCGCGATCTCCTCGCCGCCCATGCGGCCGCCTTCGCCGGCATGCGGGTTGAGGCCAGCCACCGCGATCCGCGGCGCGGTCAGGCCGAAATCGCGGGTCAGTCCGGCGGCGGTCAGGCGGATGGTCTGTTCCAGCAGATCGCGGGTCAGAAGGGCGGGAACCTCGGCCAGGGCGACATGGATCGTCGCCGGCACCACGCGCAGCGCGTCGCAGGCCAGCATCATCACCACCGGCACATCGCCGGCAAGATGGGAAAGGTATTCGGTATGGCCGGGAAAGGCAAAGCCGGCGCCATCGGCCAGCGCCTTTTTCGAAATCGGGGCGGTGACCAGCGCGCTTGCGGCGCCCGCCATGCACAAGGCGGCGCCGTCGCGGATTGCCGCCACCACGCCTTCGGCATGGGCCGGCTGTGGCTGCCCCGGCACCACCGCCGGGCCAAGATCGCGGGCGAGGACCGGCAGCGCGCCGCTGACGCGGGCGGCATCCTCGGGCCGGTCGATCGCGGCAACCGGGGTGCCGCGGGGCAGGTGGCGCGGGTCGCCGATCCAGGCAAGCGCAACCTCGTCCCGCAGCGCCGCCCAGGCGCGGGCGGCGATCTCGGGGCCGATCCCGGCCGGCTCCCCGCAAGAGATCAGGATCGTCATTCGCCGATGATCGTCGCCGCGGCACGCAGATCCGCGACCAGGGCATCGGCATAGCCGGTCAGCCGTTCGTTGCGGATCTGGGTCGCCACGGCCTCGCGGTCGACCTCGGCGGCGGCCATGGGTGTGCGGCCGCACAGCATGATGACCGGGACCGAGGTGCCGTCGGCCCCGGTCAGGGCCAGCGAAATCTCGTCGCGGTCAAGGCGGGCAAGCTCGATCGCGATGTCCTGCGGCACCTCGGCCGGGGGCACGTCGGCGCGGATCAGCCGTTCGGCCGGCAGGCCACGGGCCACACCGTAAAGATCGTCGCAGGTGTCGACGCGGTCGGCGACGGCCTGCGCCTCGGCCCGGTCGGCGGCGTGGAACACGGCATAATCCACGCGGGCATATTCGGTCGGCACCAGCGCGCCTTCGCGCACCCCGCGCATCTGGAACAGGGCGACGCCGTTGGTAATGTCGATGGGCTGCGTCACCTGACCGGGGGCGAGCGACAGGATCAACGCATGCAGCGCCGGCGGGAAATTCGACAGCGGCACCCAGTCAAGCCGCCCACCCTGATCGCGCGAGGGCAGGGCCGACACCTCGCGCGCGGCGGATTCGAACACGGCGTAAGAGGTGGTCTGCGAGATGCGTTCGGCCACGGCACGCGCCTGCGCGGCCTGCGGCGGCGGCGCGGCGATGATGATCTCGGAGAGCAGCACCTCGACCCCGTTGCCGGGATTGCCCATGCGGTCGATGGCGGCGTCGATATCGGCATCGCCGATCTGCACCCGGCTGCCATAGCGCTGGCGGATATAGTCGCGCCAGGTTACCGCGGTGCGGACGTAATCGCGCAGCGTCTCGGGCTCGACCCCGTTCTGGCCCAAAACGGTCTGGAACTGGTCCAGCGTCAGGTTGGCGCGGGCGGCGAAATCGGTCAGGGCCTGGGTCAGGCTTTCCTGTGTCAGCTCAAGCCCGGCGCGCGCCAGTTCCTGTTCCTTCAGCCGGTCCTCGACCAGTTGGGTGCGCGCCAGCCGCGTCAGGTCGCCGGGGGTGCGGAACACCTCGAGCAGGCGGACGCGCTGGCTGATCTCGAATCCGGTGATGGCGCTGTCATTGACGGAGATCACCGGCGAGAAGAGATCCTGCGCCAGAGCCGCCCGCCCGGCGAAAACCGCCATCAGGCAGGCAAGAGCAAGGGCGACAACCCCGGGCCTGGCGCGCATCGTCACACTCATTCTATCCTGCCTCGCGGGTCTAGTTGCGGCATTGGGCCACCGGCCCCGCCGCGCGACCGGCGGAAAAGCCGTTCAGCGTCACGGTCAGGCCAAGGCTTGTCGCCGCTTCGGCGGTTTCCGTTTCCGTGTAGCGGCGCGACACCGAAAGGTCCACTGTCACGCATTCGTTCGACCAGGCGACGCCGAAACCCGCGCGCGCCGGGGTGTTGTTGGCCAGGTCATAGCGGCCGCTGGCGCGGATCGCCCAGGTGTCGTTGATGGTCCAGTCGGTGGCGAGCGTCCATTCCGAGACATCGTCGTCGCGCCCCTCGTCGCTGTCGGCGGGCAGAAAGACATAGGCCGCATGCAGCACCAGCCGGTCGGTCGACCAATGCAGCCGCGCCTCGGTCTTGCCAAAGGACAGATCGGCATCAAGCAGCGTCCGCGCCGACAGGCCAAGCCCGGAGGCCAGGTCGAGCGAGCCGGCGATCAGCCAGTCCGACCGCACCCCGGCCAGACCGGACGACGCAGTGAAATCGGCCGCCGCCTCTTGCCGCACAAGGCGGCCAAAGGTCAGCGTCAGCGTGTCACCCGAGGCGGCGATGCGCGTCCAGGTCATGCCGGCGGCAAAGGTCAGCCCGTCCTCGCGGCGGTCGTTGCCGGCAAAGCGGCTGAGGTCGGTCAGATTGGCCTCGTCCAGTTCGGACAGGGTGCTGTCCTCGTTCGGCGGCAGGTCACCAAAGCCCTGCGACCAGCCAAGCGCCACGACGGGTTCCAGAACCTGCACCGCGCCGCCGGCGCCTTGCCGCGACAGGGGCCAGCGCAGCACCACCTGTGCCGCGGGGGTGGCGCGCAGCACGGTTTCCGGCCAGGCGGGGTCGTCGCCAATGGCCCAGGCATCCAGATCGACCACACCGCGCAGTTCGGCGACAATCCCCGGCCCGATCACGCGGGCGCCCTGCCAGCCGGCCATGGCGCCCAGATGCGCCACATCGCGCGCGGCATCGCCCGTCCCGGCAGCGGTGCGGACAAAGGCCTCGGCCCCGGCCCCCAGCGTGGCGATGCCAAAGCCCAGCGGACGGCGGCGTTCCCAGGCGGTTCGGGCGATCACCGGCGGCAGGCTTTCAAAGGTCTCGCCTTCGCGGGTCGATTGCCAGGACAGCAGTTCGGCGGTGAACAGGCTGTCAGGCCGCACGCGGGTCAGCGTCACATGGCTTTGCGTGCGGTCGAGGTCGGACAGGCCGTAGTCCAGCAGATAGGCCGGGTCGCTGGTGGTCGAGACATCGAAATCCAGCCGCAGGTCGCGGCCAAGGTCGAAACTGCCCACCGCCTGCGCCCTGCCGCGCAACTCTCCGGCGATCAGGCTGTCGCGCGACAGGGCAGCGTCGATGGTCAGGCCACCCTGCCGGAACGCCTGCCGATAGCGCGCCTCGATCGTGCGGGTTTCGGGCGAGATATAGGGGGTCAGCGTCAGGTCGCGGCTGTCGCCCAGCCGCAGGAACCAGGGCAGCGCCAGCCCCACCCCCAGCTGGTTCGAGCTGCGCAGTTGCGGGATCAGGAGGCCGGTCGAACGGTCCAGGGTCGGATCGGGCAGTCGCATCGCCGGCAGCCACAGCACCGGCACGCCGCGAATCCGCAGCACGGCATTGTCAAAGTAAAGCTGCTGCGCCGCCGCATCATGGACCACGGTTTCGGCGCGGATCTCCCACAGGGGCTGTTGGCCGGCGCAGACATTGCACGAGGTGGCGGCCACCCGGCTGAGCTGCGTCAGGGTGCCGCCACTGCGGTCGATGCGGTTGGCGGCAAGCTGCAACTGCCGGTCCAACACCAGCCGCGCGCCGCGCAGCAGGCCGTTTTCAAAGCGCGGATCAAGGCTGGCGCTGTCGGCGGTCAGGATTTCGCCGTCGGCGCCGGTAATCAGGATCGGTCCGGTGATGGTCAGCCGGTCGCTGGCCGGATCATAGCTGATCGCCGAGGCCGTCAGCCGCGTGCCGTCATAGAACGCCTCGACATGGCCGCTGGCGATCAGCCGGCCCCGGGCATCTATCGCCAGATGGTCGGCGACCAGATTGGGCGTCATCTGCGCCGCGGCGACGTGCGGCAGGAGCAGGAAAAGGGCAAGGACCAGCCAGCGCATCAGCCGTCCTCGGTGTTGAACAGGATGCCCAGCGCCAGCGCGATGCCGGCGACCGGCGGCGCCCAGGCGGCAAGGGCAGGGGGTATCTGCCCGGCCTCGCCCAGGATCTGGGCAAGGTTGCGGATGAAATACAGGCCAAAGGACAACAGCACCGCGCCCAGAACCATGATGCCCGTGCGCCCGCCGCGCTGCGGCCGCAGGGTAAAGGCGGCGCCGATCAGCACCATCGCGACCAGAAACAGCGGCAGCGCCAGTTCGGTCTGGAAATAGACCTCGTGACGGCGGGCGGAAAACCCGGCGGCGCGCAGTTTCTGGATGAATCCCGGCAGATCCCAGACCTGGACCGAGGACGGGGCGCCGAAACTGTCGCGGATCTGGTCGGGGGTCAGTGTCGAGGGCAGGGAATAGGCGTCATGCAGTTCCGCCGCGGCCTCGGGATTCTCGGCCGCCAGCGGCCAGAGTTTCGCGCCCTCGATCGCCCAGGCGCCGTCGACCAGCGTGGCGCGTTCGGCGTCGATGCGCGTCTCGGGCCGGCCATCGCTGCCGAAGGTGACAAAGGTCGCGTCGGTCAGTTCGGTGCCGTCCAGGTTGGTGCGCGCGGCGCCGATCACCGTCTGCCGCCCCTCGGCGCTTTGCCGCAGCCACAGGCCCTGGTCCGACACCGCCAGAACCGAGCCGTCGATGCCGCCGGCACGCGCCTCGTAGGCGCGCGAGGTGGCGGCGACGATCGGGTTCAGGGCGGCCACCGCCAGCCCGCCGACCAGCAGCGTCATCGCCACGGGCGCGGCAAGCGCCAGGATCGCCGACCGCCCCGCCGCCCGCGTCACCACCAGTTCCGACGACCGCGCCAGGGCCAGAAACAGCGCGATCCCGGTGAGGATCGCGATCAGCGGCAGGATGCGGTAGATGCCCTGCGGCACGTTCAGCAGCGCCAGCGTGACGATCTGGCCCATGGTCGCGGCATCGTCGGAAAACCGTCGCGCCTGTTCGATCAGATCGAGCAGGACCAAGATGGCGAAAAAGCCGCCAAAGAAGGTCATCAGGAAGCGGCGCGCGAAATAAAGGCGCAGGATCATGCCGGCACCGCCCGGTTCACCCGCCGCACCCGCGCCGCCCACCCCAAAAGCGCCATGGCCAGCACGACGCCGCTGGCCGAGGGCAGATAGATCAGCGGCCAAAGGCCCGGATCGGCACGGACCGCGGCGACGCAGGCCGCCTCGATCAGCTTGACCAGAATGACCAGCACGACCGCCAGCCCCATCTGCCGCCACAGTCCAAAGCGGCTGAACCCGCCCGTCATCAGCGCGGCAAAGCCGATCAGGGCGCCGGCAATCGCCAGGAGCGGCTGGGCAAAGCGGTCATGCCCCTCGGCCACCAGTTCGCCGGCGCTGGCGCCGGTCTCGGATTCCAGCGCCGGGGTCGGGAACAGCAGTTCCGCCGTGGTCAGTTCGCGCCTTGTCCGCCTGTCGCCGGCATCGCCGGGCATCAGGTCGCCGATGTCATAGGCAAGATCGGCGAAGGCGGTGGTGACCAGCCGGCGGTCAGCGTGGCGCAGGGTCTGGGCCAGGCCGGAAATCATCACCAGTTGCGGCCCGCTTTCGCCATGCACCAGATAGGCATTGGCGGCGGTATAGATCACCGATTCCACCGCCGACCGGCTGTCGGACAGGAAGATGTCGTGCAACTCTCCGCCCGGCGTGATGTCGCGGATATAGACGGTGACGCCCTCGGCCGGGGTCAGGAACTGGCCTTCCTGCAGCAGCCGGGCGGTGGCGTTCTCGGCAATCTCGGCCTGCTTCTCGTTCATCCGACCGATGCTGGCCGGCACCAGCACATGGGTCAGCGCCGCGGTCAGCAGCGCCACCATCAGCCCGAACACCGCCACCGGTCGCGCCAGCCGGAACGGCGAAAACCCGGTCGCCTGCACCACCACCAGCTCGGATTCGCCGGCCAGCCGGTTGGTGACATAGGTGGCGGCGACAAAGGCCGACAGCGGAAGGACGATGCGGATGATGTTGGGAAGCGACAGCAGCGTCAGTTCCAGGAACACCCCCGCCGATTGCCCGTCGGCGATCAGCTGGTCGAACAGCACCACGGCACGGTTGATCCAATAGACCATGACCAGCACAAGCGCAAAGAACCCGAACAGCACGATCAGCCGGCGCATCAGGTATCTGTCGAATCGCGCCAAGGATCGGTCCCGCCCTCATGTTCCGATACAGGATCTAGCCCAGCGGCCCGGCGGATTGAACCGCTATCCGCGCGACGCTGGCCATTCCGCCGATGCCCGGCTAGGACTTTGCCGTCCGTAGGAGAACTGCCATGACCGAGCCCGCCGCCATCACCTTCCGCCCCATGGCCGAGGCGCAGACCGACAGCGGCCGGGTTGCCGTCCTTGTCGACCCCGAGGGCAAGCGCCCGCTGGCCGACCTGCCCGCCGCCGCCCGCAAGAACGCCGAACGCCTGCTGGCCGATCCGCGCTGGACCGAGGCCAGGCCCGGCGACGGGTTCGAGATCGCCTTTCCCGCCGGTCTGGGTGCCGAGGCGCTGGTCGTGGTCAAGCTGCCCCGCCGCCCCGGTGTCGCCGAGGCGCGGGCCGCCGGCGCGACGCTGGCCCGCCTGCGCGGCAAGGGCGACCTGACCGTGCTGGCCGGGCGCAATCCGCAGGCGGCCGAGATCGCCTTCGGCCTTGCGCTGCGGGCCTATGATTTCACCGCGCATAAATCCGCCGCCCCGGCGCCGCAGGGCGCCGTCACCTTCCATGTCGCCGAACCCGAGGTCGTGGCCCGGGCCGCCACCCCCCTTGCCGCGCTGGCCGAAGGCGTGTTCTTCACCCGCGATCTGGTCAACGAGCCGGCCAATATCCTGACCACCGACGATTTCGCCGCGCGCCTTGCGGCGATGCAGGAACTGGGGCTCGAGGTCGAGATCCTGGAAGAGGACGAACTGCGCCGGCTGGGCATGAACCTGCTTCTGTCGGTCGGGCAGGGGTCGGACAGCCCGTCCAAGGTCGTGGTCATGCGCTGGCAGGGCGGCGGCGACGAGGCGCCGGTGGCGCTGGTCGGCAAGGGCGTGGTCTTTGACACCGGCGGCATCAGCCTCAAGCCCGGCGCCGGGATGGAGGAGATGACGATGGACATGGGCGGCGCCGCCGTCGTCGCCGGCGTCATGCGCACCCTTGCCCTGCGCAAGGCGCGGTCCAATGTCGTGGGCCTTGTCGGCATCGTCGAGAACATGCCTTCGGGCCATGCCACGCGGCCGGGCGATGTGGTCCGCTCGATGAAGGGCGATACGGTCGAGAACATCAACACCGATGCCGAGGGGCGCCTGGTTCTGGCCGATGTGCTCTGGTACGCGCAGGACCGTTTCGCGCCGGTGGCGATGGTCAACCTGGCCACGCTGACCGGGGCGATGATGGTGGCGCTTGGCGCGGAATATGCCGGGATCTTTGCCAATGACGACCGGCTCTGGTCGGGGATCGCCGCGGCGGCCGGGGCCGAGGGCGAGGGCGCCTGGCGGATGCCGCTGGGCGCCGGCTATGCCGAGACGCTGAAATCGCGGATCGCCGACATGAAGAACGTCGGCGGGCGCGAGGGCGGCGCCTGCATCGCCGCCGAATTCCTGCGCAAATTCGTCAAGGACGGCACGCCCTGGGCGCATATGGACATTGCCGGCGTGACCTTGACGAAATCGGACAAGGGATTGGCGCCCAAGGGCGCGACCGGCTGGGGCGTGATGACGCTTAACCGTCTGATTGCCGATGGTTACGAGGCAAAGTGAATGTGATGCCTGAGGTCTGGTTTTATCACCTGACCGAAACCCCGGCCGAGGATCTGCTGCCGGTGCTGCTGCTTCGCGCGCTCGATGGCGGTCACCGTGTCGAATTGCGCGGCACCGATCCCGCCCGGATGGAGCGGCTGGATCAGGCCCTCTGGCTGCAACCGGCGGACGGGTTCCTGGCCCATGGCCTTGCCGGCGGGCCGCAGGATGCGCGGCAGCCGGTGCTGCTGACGGTGGCGGGGCAAACGGCCACGAACGGCGCCGATTTCCTTGTCGCCCTCGACGGGGCCGAGGTCACGGCGGCGGAATGTGCCGCCCTGTTCCGCGCCGCGGTGGTCTTTGACGGCAACGATTCCTCCGCCCTTGCCATCGCCCGCGACCAGTGGCGGATGACCGGCGCCGCCGGCCTTGCCGCGCAATACTGGACGCGCGAGGGCGGGCGTTGGACGAAAAAGCAGGAACGCGCGGCGCAGTCTTGATGCAGGTCATGGCGGGCGGCGGCCGCAAGCCTTCAGGATGCAGCGCAAAACGGAGGATGCGATGACGATCAGGACGGGCGGATGCCAGTGCGGCGCGGTGCGGTTCCGGGCGGAAAGCCTGCTCGACAACCCGCATGTCTGCCATTGCCGCATGTGTCAAAAGGCCACCGGCGGCTTCTTTGCCGCGCTTGTCGGCGTTCCCGACAGCGATCTGGCGTGGACGCGCGGGGAACCGGCGGTGTTCCGGTCGTCGGAACATGTCGAGCGCGGCTTTTGCCGCGATTGCGGCACGCCGCTGTTCTATCACGATGTCAACGGCCGGCATCATTCGCTGACCATCGCCAGTTTCGACGATCCGGCGGCGATCCCGCTGGTGTTCGAATCCGGCCTGGCCACCCGCCTGCCGCAGGTGGCGCAACTGGGCCATGTCCCGGTCGAGGATTTCGAGAGCGACAGCCCCGACTGGGCCGCCGCCATCGCCGCGACCACCCGCCAGCACCCTGATTACGAGACCTTTGACGATGACGAGGATTTCCCGGTCTGATCCGGCTTGACGCGGCGCGCGCGGCGGGCCTTTGATCGCGCCACCGCAGAACGGGAATGAACCATGCGCCCTCTTGCCATCCTTGCCGCCGCCGCCATGCTGGTCAGCCTGTTCATGCCCTGGACTTCGGTCGACCTGCCTGGGCTTGCCGGGGGCGCCATACCATGGGACCTGATCGGTTCCATCGAGCCGACGATGGACAACCTGCAGGCCCTGATCGACACGCTGCCGTGGCAGGTGCTGCTGGTGCTGGCAAGCTTTCCGCTGGCGGCGCTGTTCCTGCTGTTCGCGCTGTTCGGCCTGCCGTCGCGCATCCTGGCGCTGCTGGCCGGCGGCATCGGGGTCGGCACCATCGGCTGGGGTATTTGGCAAGGCTATTCCGCCGCGCGTCAGGCGACTGCGGGTCTGGGGGTCGAACTGCCCAGCGGCATGATGCAGGACGCGCTGCGCTCGGCCGCCGGGATGATCGGCGCCGGCGGCTGGGCCTGGGGCGGCGGTGCGCTGATTCTGTTCCTGGCCGGGCTCTTCGGTTTCGGCCGCCGCATCTGAATGGCCTTCACCGATCCGGCCTCGGTCGCGGCCTATGCCGACGATGCCGCCCGCAAGGTGCCGGGTCTGGCCGATCTGCACCGCATGGTGGCGCTGATCCTGGGCGAAACCGCGCCGCCCGCCGCCCGGGTTTTGGTCGTCGGCGCCGGCGGCGGGATGGAGATTGCGGCGCTGGCCGCCGCCCATCCCGGCTGGCACTTTGACGGCGTGGACCCATCGCCGGCGATGCTGGCGCAGGCCCGCGCCGCGACGGCAGGCCATGCCGGGCGGGTGACGCTTGCCGAAGGCACCGCTGATGACGCGCCGGATGGACCGTTCGACGCCGCCACCTGCCTTCTGGTGCTGCATTTCCTCGACCGCGACGCCCGGCTTGCCACGCTGCGCGCCATCCGCCGCCGCCTGCGCCCCGGCGCGGCCCTGGTCACAGCCCATCATGCCCCGCCCGCCGGGCCCTGGCTGGCGCGGACCGCTGCCTTTGCCCTTGGGCCGGGTGCCGACCCGGCGCAGGCAGCGGCTTCGGCCCGGACCATGGCGGAACGGTTGCCGCTCCTCACGCCCGATGCCGAGGAAGCCCTGCTGCACGAGGCGGGATTCGCGCAGGTTGACCTGTTCTGGGCCGCCTTGTCGTTCCGCGGCTGGATCGCGCGGTAGGGCGGCCCTTAGCGGGTCAGCACCAGCGTGCCCGCCTCGATCTCGATCCGGGAAAAGCGGTGCAGATAGGCCATGCCCAGAAGCGAGCCCGCCATCTCTCCGCCATTGACCACCGCGCGCACATCGGTGTCGGTCACCGGGCCGAAGGTCACGTTGTCCAGCGTGACCGGCGCCGTTTCGACCGATCCGTTCGCCGTCTGCGCCTGACCGAAGAAGGTCAGCCCCGCCAGGTCGATACCGGCGCGGGCGGCATCCGCGCGCGTCAGCACGATGTCGCTCGCGCCGGTGTCGACGATAAAGTCGATGGGCGTGCCGTTCACCACAACCGTCGCATGGTAATGGCCGTCGCGACCCACCGGAAGTTCGATCCGGCCGTCCTCCATCACCGCCTGCATCGGCGCGACCTGGCCGCGGATGTCCTGCCAAAGGCCGTAGCCCGCGACGAGGCCGACAAAGATCAGCGCCCATACCGCGATCTGCTGCAGGCTGCGGCCAGGGTTGCCGCGCATCTGCATGAGAAACCAGCCCAGAAGGGCGGCGGCCAGCAGGGCTAGCCAGATGAAGCGGGCGGTCAGGTCGGCGTCCATCACCCCAATCTAGGGGCTAGCCCGCCAGTCCGCCAGAGCGCAGCCCGTCAAGAATGAACTGGATGGCCAGCGCCGCCAGCAGCATGCCCAGAACCCGCGTCACCACGTTGATGCCGACCCGGCCCAGCACCCGCTCGATCAGCGGCGCGATGGCGAAGGTGGCCAGCACGACAGCCAGGTTCGCCGCCAGCACAAGCGCGATGATGACGAGATCCGCCGTGCCCTCGGCGCGGCTGGCGAACAGGATGATCGTGGTGATGGCACCGGGACCGACGATCAGCGGAATGGCCAGCGGAAACACCGAAGGGTCATGGCCGGGATCGGCGCCGTCCTCGGCATTGCCGCGCCGCCGGGTCTGCCGCCGCTCGAACAGCATGTCGAGCGCGGTGAGGAACAGAAGGATGCCGCCGGCGATGCGGAAGGCCGGGATGGTGATGCCGACAAAGGCCAGCACCGCCTCGCCCAGCAGCAGGAACACCAGCATCAGCACGCCGGCGACCATGCAGGCACGGCGGCCGATGGCGCGGCGATGCGCCGGATCCATGCCCTGGGTCAACGCCATGTAAAGCGGCGCCAGCCCCGGCGGGTCGATGATGATGAACATCGTCGTGAAGGCGGTGATGATGGCGGCAAGATCGCTCATGGCCGCAACCTGACCGCGGCGGGGGATTCGGTCAACGGGGGCGATCACCCTTGGGTGAACGCGTCTGGCGGCGGCCGTGGCCTTGGCTATTGTAGCGCCAGAAAGCGAAGGTGGCCGATGCGTTCCGTTCTTGCCCTTGCCCTTGTCCTGTGGCCCGCGATCACGCCGGCCGAGGAGATTGCCGGCGCCGATGCCGTCTTTGACGGTGACCTGGCCCAGTGCAGCAAACGGCCCTGGGACGCGGCCTTTGCCGATTGCCTTGCCACGCTTGGTGCCGCCGAACCCGCGGTCGCCCTTGCCGAACGGCTTCTTGCCGACCCCGAAATCGCCACCGCCGGCGTGCTGACCGGTTTCGCAGAGCGTGGCACGGTCGATCTTGGCACCGTCCTTTTCCCGGCAATGGCCAATGGCAACCTGCAGGCGCTGTTCCTGAACGGCACCCCGCCGCTGCTGTCGCCGATGGCGCTTGCGTTCGCCGTGCCCGGCGACCGCGCCGCGATGGCGCTGCGCGCCACCCACCCCGAGGCGATGGCGGCCGGCCCGCCCGAGGCCACGGGCTATCGCGACCTGCCCGGCGGCGGCCAGCGTTTCGTGCTGACCGACCGCATCACCGAAGGCTGCCGTGCCTGCGCGGTGCTGGCGGTGCAGGTCGGTTATGCCGATTTCGCCGACGGCACATTGCGCGACAGCCGCGCCGCCGCCTGGGTCGCCCCCGAGGTCGCGCTGGAGGGCGAGGCGGCGCTTGCCGCGATGCTGGCGGGCGACGCCGCTGTGCTGCAGTACCGGCTGCTGGTCGCCGGCCACGATACCGGCCCGGCCGATGGCGTCACCGGGCCACGGACTCTGGCCGAACTCGACGCCTTCCTGGCTGAAAACTGCCTGCCGTCGCGGGTGGCGGAGCCCGAGATCCGCGAACCGTCGCTGCGCGTGCTGGCGGGGCTTGACGCGCCGGCCTGCGGCGGCGCGGAGTAGGCCGCGGCGGCAACACAGGCGCCGCCCCTCGGCCTGCGGCCGCCCTGTCAGCCTCATCAGACTCGCGGCGGCATCCCCCGGGATATTTGCGCGCAAACCGTCCCGCAAGAAACCAGCCCCATGACGATCCCTGCGTCCCCGCCTGTTCCGCGATGCCGCCACCAGGCTGAGACTTCCTTGCCCCCATTCTTCGTCCACAAATATCCCGGGGCCCGGGGCAGCGCCCCGGGGGCCGGGCGCGTGCGGTACGCAGGACGCTCAGCCCTCGGCCGCCTCAAGCCGTTCCTGTGCCGTCATCCACAGGCTTTCGGCGCGGTGCAGCCCGTCCATCAGTTCGGCATATTTGCGGTTCCAGACCTCGAGTTCGCCCTTGCGGTCGTCCTCGTAGAGCGCGGGATCGGCCAGCCTCTTGGCCAGGGTGTCGCGCATCTCCTCGATCTTGCCCAGCCGGTCCTCGCATTTGCGCACTTCGGCGCGCAGCGCCAGAATCGCCTCGCGCGAGGGTTTCGCGGCTTTCGGCCGCTCGACCTTTTCGGCCGGCTTGTCGGTGCCCAGCAGCATGGCGCGATAGGCGTCAAGGTCGTCGTCATAGGGCCGCACCCGGCCGTCCTTGACCAGCCACAGCCGGTCGGCGACCATCGACAGCAGGTGCATGTCATGGCTGACCAGGATCACGGCGCCGTTGTAGGCGGTCAGCGCCTCGACCAGCGCCTCGCGGCTTTCGATGTCGAGGTGGTTGGTCGGCTCGTCCAGGATCAGAAGATGCGGCGCGTGGAAGGTGGCCAGCAAAAGCGACAGCCGCGCCTTCTGCCCGCCCGACAGCCGGGCGACCACGGTTTCCGCCTGTGCCGCCTGCAGGCCAAAGCCGGCCAGCCGCGCCCGGTGCCGCGTCGGATGTTCGTCGGGCAGGACCCGGCGCAGGTGATCGAGCGGCGTTTCGTCGACGTATAGTTCGTCCACCTGATGCTGGGCGAAGAACCCGATGCGCAGCCGGTTCGACTGCACCTTGCGCCCCTTCATCAGGGGCAGGCGGTCGGACAGCAGTTTCGCCAGCGTGGTCTTGCCCTCGCCATTGCGGCCCAGAAGCGCGATGCGGTCGTCCAGGTCGATGCGC
The DNA here is from genome assembly GCA_964540965.1 of uncultured Rubellimicrobium sp. Classification (GTDB taxonomy): domain Bacteria; phylum Pseudomonadota; class Alphaproteobacteria; order Rhodobacterales; family Rhodobacteraceae; genus JADYZU01. The sequence goes on from CAZIOT010000007.1 coordinate 146,663, forward strand.
AGGTCGAGGTTGCCCAGCACGACGCGGTCGCCGTAACCCACGGCGCCGCCTTCGGTGGTGATGATCGGCGGGGCCAGCTCCTCGGGCGCGGGAAAGGTAAAGACGGTGCGCGCCGCATCCTCGGGCACGCGGATCGTCTCCATCTTTTCCAGCATCTTGACGCGGGATTGCGCCTGTTTCGCCTTGGTCGCCTTGGCCTTGAAACGGTCGACGAAACTTTGCAGATGCGCCCGCCGCTCCTCCTGCTTTTTCGCCTGGGCCATCAGGTTGGCGCGCTGTTCGGCGCGCAGGCGGGCGAACTGGTCGTAGGGGCCGGGCCAGTAGGTCAGCTTGCGGTTTTCCAGATGCAGGATGCCGGTGACCGAGCGGTTCAGAAGCTCGCGGTCATGGCTGACGATCACGACGGTATGGGGATATTTCGCGATATAGCTTTCCAGCCACAGCGCGCCTTCAAGGTCGAGGTAGTTGGTCGGCTCGTCCAGCAGCAGCAGGTCGGGCTGCGCGAACAGCACCGCGGCCAGGGCAACGCGCATTCGCCAGCCGCCGGAAAAGGCCGAACAGGGCATAAGCGTTTCGGCATCGGTAAAGCCAAGGCCCTTGAGGATCGCCGTCGCCCGCGCCTCGCCCGACCAGGCGTCGATATCGGCAAGACGGGTCTGGATTTCGGCGATGCGGTGCGGGTCGTCCGAATGTTCGGCCAGAAGGCTGGCGCGTTCGGTATCGGCGGCCAGCACGGTGTCCAGCAGCGACACGCCGGACCCCGGCACCTCTTGCGCGACGCCGCCGATGCGGGCGGCGCGCGGCAGCTCGATCTCGCCCGAATCGAGGTGCAGCTCGCCCCGGATCAGCTTGAAGAGCGTGGTCTTGCCGGCGCCGTTGCGCCCGACAAGGCCAACCTTGTGGCCGGTGGGAATCGTGGCCGAGGCGCCCTCGAACAGGGGGCGGCCTTCGATGGAATAGGTGATGTCGGTGATGCGCAGCATGTCGCGGGGGATGCCCCAAGGTGGCGGGGCCGTCAATCCGGTCACGGGCCTTGCCACCCGGCCCGCGTGGCCGATCCCGTCTTTTCAGGCGCAAAGCCGCGTGATACGGCGGCGCAGCAAATTCACCGGCATTCTGACCCCGCCGGCAACGGAGACCATCATGGCCATCGAACGCACCCTGTCCATCATCAAGCCCGACGCGACCGCGCGCAACCTGACCGGCAAGATCAACGCCAAGTTCGAGGATGCCGGCCTGCGCATCGTCGCGCAGAAGCGGGTCCGGCTGTCGCTTGCTCAGGCGCAGCAGTTCTACGCCGTCCACTCGCACCGGCCGTTCTTCGGCGAACTGACCGAATTCATGGCCTCGGGCCCGGTCGTGCTGCAGGTGCTGGAAGGCGAAGGCGCCATCCTCAAGAACCGCGAAGTCATGGGCGCGACCAACCCCAAGGACGCCGCGCCGGGCACGATCCGCGCCGAATTCGCGCTGTCGGTCGGGGAAAACTCGGTCCACGGCTCGGACGCGCCGGAAACCGCGGCTCAGGAAATCGCGTTCTTCTTTGCCGGGATGGAAATCGCGGGCTGAGACCGGGCGTTGTCCCACCCACGCCACGGCATGATCCCGTGGCGTGGGTGCCAACCCAAGGACAGCCCTACGGCTCGAACCTGACCTTGTGCCAGCCGCGCTGGGCGCAGGACGGGCAGTGCAGGCGGGTGGCGGGCTTGCCGCTGGCGCCGCCGCGCATCCCGCCCAGATCCCAGATGCTGGTGCGATGCCCGCAATTCGGGCAGGTCGCGATCCACTTTCGTGACTGCGCCTCGTGTCGGGCAAAGCTTTCGGCGGACATCCAGCGCTTGAAGAACCGCTGCAGGCGGGACAATTCCGGCATGGCAGACCCCGCGGGGAAGGTGGGCGTCAGCCCACCCTACGCCTAACCGCAGGCTGACGCCACTTCGCTGTCGCGCAGGCCGGTTTCGACCAGAAGGCAGCGGTTGCGCGCCTCGTAGTAATAGCCGCGCGCATACCAGCCCACCGCCTCGTCGATCGAGCCATCCGACACCAGCCAGGCGCCGCGCAGATAGGCACCGGCATACCGCAGGTTGGTTTCGGCATCGAGCAGCCCCTCGACCGGGCCTTCATAGCCCATGCCGCGCGCCGTTTCGGGCAGGATCTGCATCAGCCCGTAATAGGGCCCGTTGCGCGCCCCGGCGTTGTAGTCGCTTTCGCGCTGGATGACGCGATGCAGCAGTTCCGGCGGCATGTCGTAGAAGGCGGCATATTCGTTGATCAGCTGCCGCATCTGCGGCGTCTCGCCGGCGTTCAGCCCGGCGGGGGCGACGGGTTCCGGGGCCGGGGCGGGGCGGCCGCAGGCGGCAAGCACCGCCAGCGCGGCAAGAAGGGCAAGATTGCGCAAGGTCGGCTCCGCTCGGGTCGTGGTTGGCGCGACCCTAACGAGGGCGCCGATCACGGGAAAGGGAGGGGGGCGGGCGCGTTCCGGCAACCGGCAGGTTTCTGCCGGTTCCGGTTCATTCGCGACGGTCAGCCCGGATTCGCTTGCGGCGATGGGCGATCCCGGGACACGGGCGCTTGATCCGGGGGCAGGCTGCGCCGCCCCGGCGGTTCGACCAGCCCGAAGTCGCGCATGAAGTCGAGAAGCGCCCGTTCCGGCACCGCCGCGCCGGCCTTGATCGCATCGAACCGCTCGCGCAGAGCCGCCTTCTCGGCGCCCTTGCAGTCGTTCCACGGCCGCCCCTGCAGGGCCATGACCAGAACGTAATAGCCGATGAAATGCGGCCGCGCGCCGTTTTCGATCAGCCGCGCATAGGCGGCATCGGCGCCAAGCGCGCGCAGCGCCTCGGCGCTGGCGATGCCGGCCTTCAGGAAGGCCGCCTCGGTCGCCGGGCCCAGATTGGGAATCGTGGAAATCGCAGCCATGCGGTCAACTTGCCGCGCCAGACAGAAAAGCGCCAGAGGTGCTGCCGGACCTCTGGCGCCAGGCTCCCGAGATGCCCCGAGGGAGAAGCGGGGCCGGGTCGTGCCGTTTTTCTGTCAGATGCTCGCGAGATCGCGGAACACCGGATCGGGTTTCACCCCGTCTGTCTTTGCCGGAGCGGGCATCTGCTGCTGTTGCTGCATCTGCCCGCCCGCGGCGGTCTGCTGTTCGACGCCCTTGCTTGCCTGCACTTGCGCCATATCACTGCCTCTCGACTGTCTCCGGGGCGGAATTTCCCGTCCTCCGGTGGTATTGTTTCCAATATTGCGCCGAAACCGGGCGCCGGTGGGGCCGGATTGTGGCCGGAATGTGGCATTTGCGCCGGCTGGACCGCATGGGCAGATTCCGCCTTGCGTCCGGCCGGTGGTTTGGGGTCAAAGACGGACAAGGCCATTGCGGTCAGAAATCCGGACCAATCCGACAGGGAGAGCGATCATGGGGCGTCTCGCCGGCAAGCGTATCGTGGTGACGGCAGCGGGGCAGGGCATCGGCCGTGCCTCGGCCGTGATGATGGCGGCCGAAGGGGCCGAGGTCCTGGCCACCGACATCAACGAGGGCGCCCTTGCCGATCTGGCGGCGCAGGGCATCGCCACGCGCCTTCTGAACGTGCGCGATCCGGCCAGCATCGCCGCCACCGTCGCGGCGGCCGGCCGGGTCGATGTGCTGTTCAACTGTGCGGGTTTCGTCGCCAACGGCACCATCCTTGACTGCAGCGAAGAGGATTGGGCGTTTTCGGTCGACCTGAACCTCACCGCGATGTTCCGCATGTGCAAGGCGTTCCTGCCGGGAATGCTCGCGCAGGGCGGCGGCGGGATCATCAACATGGCTTCGGTTGCCTCGAGCGTGATCGCCGCGCCGAACCGGTTCGTCTATGGCGCGACCAAGGCCGGCGTCGTCGGCCTGACCAAATCCATCGCCGCCGATTTCGTGACCAAGGGCATCCGCTGCAATGCCATTGCGCCGGGCACCGTCGACAGCCCCTCGCTGCACGACCGCTGGCGCGCCACCGGCGATTTCGAAGCGGCCAAGGCCGCCTTCGCCGCCCGCCAGCCCATCGGCCGCATCGCCCGCCCCGAAGAGATCGCGGCGCTGGTCACCTATCTGGCCTCGGACGAATCGTCCTACACCACCGGGCAGGTGCATGTGATCGACGGGGGCTGGGCCAATGTCTGAGGGCCTTGGCCTGATCGACTGCCACCTCCACCTGATCGACCGCAGCAAGGCGTGCTACGGCTGGATCGACGGCGCGCCGCTGTTGCAGGGCAAGGATTTCCTGCTGGACGAGGCCGAGGCCGGCTATGGCGGTGATGTGGCCGGGTCAATCTTCATGGAGGTCGATGTCGACGAGGGCTCGATCCGCGACGAGGCGCGCTGGATCGGCGGGCTGGTGCGCGAGGGGCGGCTTCTGGGCCAGATCGCCGCCTGCCGGCCCGAAACCGATACGGGCTTTGCCGAATGGCTGGAAGAGGCGCCCGAACATGGCATTGTCGGCCTGCGCCGCATCCTGCATGTGGTGCCGGACGATCACAGCGAAAGCGAGACCTTCCGCGCCAATATCCGCCGCATCGGCCGCGCCGGGCTGAGTTTCGACATGAACTTTCTTGGCCGCACGCTGGACAGGGCCGAAGCCCTGGCCCGCGCCTGCCCGGACATGCCGCTGATCCTTGACCATTGCGGCACGCCCGACATCGCGGCCGGCCAGTGGGAGCCCTGGGCGAGCGGCATCACCCGGCTGGCGGCGCTGCCGCATGTCAGTGTGAAGCTGTCAGGCATCACCGCCTATGTCGGCGCCGGTCAGGATCATGCAACGGCGATCGCGCCCTACGTCGATCATGTCCTTGACGCCTTCGGCACGGGTCGCGTGGTCTGGGGCAGCGACTGGCCGGTGGTGAATTTCGGCGCCGGCCTGCCGGGCTGGATGGCGATCACGCGCTCGATCTTTGCCCGCTTTTCGGCCGATGAGGCCGCAGATGTGGCGCACAGGAACGCCCGGCGGATCTATCGGCTGTAGGGTGGGCAACCGCCCACCGCCGCGCCCGGTGGGCGATTGCCCACCCTACAGCGCGAATACCGCGCCATAGGCGACCGCCCCGGCAAGGGTCGCCGCGACCACCGATTGCCGCGGCAGGAATGCCAGCACCACCGCGACGACTCCGGCGACAAGGGGCGCCATCTGCTTTGGTTCCGGCCAGAACTCGGGCAGGATCGAGGCGACGAACAGGGTGGCAATGGCCGCCGGGCCGGTGGCGGCAAGAAAGCGCGACAGGATGCCGCCCGGATGCGGTTCCGACCGCAACAGCAGGATCGGCAGCACGCGGAACGCCCAGGTGGCGCTGCCGGCGATCAGGACGATGACAAGAAAATCGCTCATCGCCGCAGCACCCCGGCCAGCGCCCCGGCGATCATCCCGGCCAGAATGCCGGTGGTGGCCGAAACGGCAAGCGTGAACCCCACCGTCGCCAGCGCTGCCACCGCGATCACCGGCACCTGCTTCCGGGTCATGATCGACAGGAGCAGGGCCAGAAACAGCGCCGTCAGCATGAAACCAAGGCCGGCCTCGACCGCCGGCCAGGCTGCCAGCGCGCCGCCTCCGGCCCAGCCGCCCGCCGCGGTTCCGGCGATCCACGCGCCATAGGCCCCGGCGGCCAGCCCCATCATCCACGGCTCGGTAAAGGACTGCCCGCGGCGCAGCGCGCCAAGCGCCTGCCCGAACACCTCGTCCGTCAGGCCCCAGCCCCAGAGCGCGGCAAAGCGGCGCGGCGGCTGCCCGGCCTCTTTCATCAGCGCCGGGCCATACAGCAGATGCCGGATGTTCATCGCCACCAGCGTTGCCGCCGCCACCAGCGCCGGCGCCCCCGAGGCGACCAGCGCCAGCGCAAGGAACTGCGCCGCGCCGGCATAGATCAGCACCGACAGCATCACCGCCTGCACCGGGCTTAGCCCGATCTGCGTCGCGGCCACGCCAAAGGAAAAGGCGATGGGGAAATAGCCGAGCATGATCGGCAAGGCGGCGGCAAGACCGCGGAGGAAGGTGGGACGGGGCATGGGTATCAGGCGGCCTTGACCACGACCTTGCCGCGGGCGCGACCGCTGGCCAGATAGTCCATCGCCGCCGCGGCCTGATCGAACGGCACTACCCGGTCGGTGACCGGCCGCAAGGCACCCTGTTCGAAAAGCCGGGCAAGTTCGGTCAGTTGGGCGCCGTCCGCCCGCATGAACAGGAAGCGGTAGCGCAGCCCCATCCGCCGCACCTTGCGCCGCAAGCGGCTGCTGATCAGGCGAATGGCCAGACGGAACACCGCATTCCGCCCGTGGTCGCGGGCGAATTCCAGATCGGGTGTGCCGTTGATCGAGACGAGCAGCCCGCCCGGTTTCAGGATCGACAGCCCCCGGTCCAGCGTCCCGGCGCCCTGCGAATGCAGCATCATGTCGTAACCGCGCAGCACTGTGGAGAAATCCTGTGTGGTATAGTCGATGATCTCGTCCGCGCCGAGCGCGCGCACCAGTTCGGCGTTGCGGGCCCTGCAGGTCGTGGCGACATGCAGACCAAGGTGTTTTGCAAGCTGGATGGCGATTGTGCCGACACCGCCCGATCCCGCCTCGATCATCACCTTCTGGCCGGGTTTCATCTGGCCGAGTTCGACCAGCGCCTGCCAGGCGGTCAGGGCCACCAAAGGCAGACCGGCGGCATCCTCGGCCGGGATATTGGCCGGGCGGGCCGCCAGCAGGCGGTGGTCGATGGCAATCCGTTCGGTCAGGGTTCCGGGCCGGGTCGTAGCGGCACAGGCGATGACCGCATCGCCCGGCCGCCAGGGCCCGGCCTCTGCGCCGGTGCGCAGCACGATGCCGGCCAGATCAAAGCCTGCGATCAGCGGCAGCTTGTAGGGCAGCACCGCCTTGAGCTCACCGCCCCGGACCTTGAGGTCGAGCTGGTTCAGACCTGCGGCCTCGATCGCGACCAGGACCTCGCCGGGACCGGGTTCCGGTTCGGCGGCATCGCCCAGAGTAAGCGGCCGGGCCTTGCCATACCGCGCGATGAACCATGCCTTCATGCAAACTTCCTCACTCTGCCGCCTGCATGTAGCTTTCCACCGGAGGGCAGGTGCAGATCAGGTTGCGGTCGCCGAACACGTTGTCGACGCGGCCGACCGGCGGCCAGTATTTGTCGACGCGGAACGCCCCGGGCGGGAAGCAGCCCTGTTCGCGGGAATAGGCGCGGCTCCAGTCGGCGACCAGATCCTCGACCGTGTGGGGGGCGTGGCGCAGGGGCGAGTCCTCGGCCGAAATCTCGCCCTGTTCCACGGCGCGAATCTCGGCGCGGATGGCAAGGAAGGCGGTGATCAGGCGGTCGATCTCGGCCTTGGTCTCGGATTCCGTCGGTTCCACCATCAGCGTGCCGGCCACCGGCCAGCTCATCGTGGGAGCATGGAATCCATTGTCGATCAGGCGCTTGGCGATGTCGTCGACCGTCACCCCGGCCTCGGCAAAGGGCCGCGTGTCCAGGATGCATTCATGCGCCACCCGGCCGCGGTTGCCCATGAACAGCACCGGGTAATCGCCCTTGAGCCGGCTGGCGATGTAATTGGCGTTGAGGATTGCAACCCGCGTCGCCTGCGTCAGCCCGGCACCGCCCATCATCAGGCAATAGGCCCAGGAAATCAGCAGGATCGAGGCCGAACCATAGGGCGCCGCCGACACCGGCCCTTCATAGCCCTGGTCTTGCCGGCCTGCGCCCGCCGGGTCGCCGGTTTCGGGATGGCCCGGCAGGAACGGCGCCAGATGCGCCTTGACCCCGATCGGCCCCATGCCCGGCCCGCCGCCGCCATGCGGAATGGCAAAGGTCTTGTGCAGGTTCAGGTGGCTGACATCCGAGCCGATCTCGCCCGGTTTCACCAGCCCGACCAGCGCATTCATGTTGGCGCCGTCAAGATAGACCTGCCCGCCGTGGTCATGGGTGATGCGGCAGATGTCCTTCACCGTCTCCTCGAACACGCCATGTGTCGAGGGATAGGTGATCATGCAGGCGGCCAGCCGGTTGCCGGCCTGCGCCGCCTTGTCGGCGAAATCCTCGAGGTCGACATCGCCGTTCGGCGCCGCCTTGACCACCACCACCTCCATCCCCGCCATCTGCGCCGAGGCCGGGTTGGTGCCATGGGCGCTGACCGGGATCAGGCAGACCCTGCGGTCGTGATCGCCCCGCGCCCGGTGATAGGCGAGAATGGTGAGAAGCCCGGCATATTCGCCCTGCGCCCCGGAATTTGGCTGCATCGAGAAGGCGTCGTAACCCGTGATCTCGCACAGCTTTTCCGTCAGGTCGCCGATGGCCTCGGCATAGCCTCCCGCCTGATCGCGCGGCGCGAAGGGGTGGAGCGAGGAGAACTCGGGCCAGGTGATCGCCATCATCTCGGCCGCGGCGTTCAGCTTCATCGTGCAGGATCCAAGCGGGATCATCGCGCGGTCAAGCGCAAGGTCGCGGTCCGACAGCCGGCGCATATAGCGCATCATCTCGGATTCCGCCCGGTTCATCTGGAACACCGGATGGGTCAGATAATCGCTGGTGCGCAGCAGATCCTCGGGGAAACCCAAGGTGCCGCGGTGCGGCGGCATGCCGTCGATGCCGAAGGCGCGCAGGATGCGCACCAGCACCGCCTCGCTTGTCGTCTCGTCCAGCGAGATGCCGATGCGGTCGGTGCCGATCTTGCGGAAGTTCAGCCCCTCGGCCCGCGCCGCGGCAAGGATGCCGGACTGGCCGACGCCGACCTCGACCGTGATCGTGTCGAAGAACGCCTTGGGGCTGACCCTGGCCCCGGCGGCCTTGAGCGCGCGGGCCAGCCGCTGGGTCAGGAAATGCACCCGTTCGGCGATGGCGCGCAGGCCCCTCGGCCCGTGGAACACCGCATACATGCTGGCCATGACCGCCAGCAGCGCCTGCGCCGTGCAGACGTTCGAGGTGGCCTTTTCCCGGCGGATATGCTGTTCGCGGGTTTGCAGCGACAGGCGGTAGGCGCGGTTGCCGCGGGAATCGACGCTGACGCCGACGATGCGGCCGGGCATCTGGCGCTTGAGGTCGTCACGTACCGCCATGAAGGCGGCATGCGGTCCGCCATAGCCCATCGGCACGCCAAAGCGTTGCGACGACCCGATGGCAATATCGGCGCCCATGGCGCCGGGTTCCTTCAGCATGGTCAGGGCCAGAAGATCGGTCGCCACCACGGCAATCGCCTTGGCGCCATGCAGGGCGGCGATGTCGGCGGTCAGGTCGCGGACATGGCCGAACGTGCCGGGATACTGGAAGATCGCCCCGAAAACCTTTGACGGATCAAGGTTTTCCGGATCGTCGGCGATGATGTCGATCCCAAGGGGCAGGGCGCGGGTGCGGATCACCGCCAGCGTCTGCGGATGGCAGTTGCGGTCGACGAAGAACGCGGTGGCCTTGGACTTTGCCACCCTCTGCGCCATTGCCATCGCCTCGGCCGCGGCCGTCGCCTCGTCCAGCAGGCTGGCGTTGGCCACGTCCAGCCCGGTCAGGTCGCAGACCATGGTCTGGTAGTTCAGCAGTGCCTCGAGCCGCCCTTGCGCGATTTCCGGCTGATAGGGGGTATAGGCGGTGTACCAGGCCGGATTTTCCAGGATGTTGCGCTGGATCGCCGGCGGCGTGACGGTGCCGTAATAGCCCTGGCCGATCAGCGAGGTCATCACCCGATTCTTCTTCGCCACCTCCTGCATCCGCGCCAGCAATTCATGCTCGGCCAGCGGCAGCCAGGACAGCGGGCGCGATTGCCGGATCGAGGCCGGGATCGTCTCGGCGATCAGCTGGTCGAGCGTGGCGGTGCCGACGGCGGCCAGCATCTCCTCCATCTCGGCCGGCGAGGGGCCGATATGGCGGCGGTTGGCAAAGTCATAGGGGTTGTAGTCAGTGGGGATGAAGGTCATTCCGAACCTCTGGGACAGGGGGCCAAACCCCTTGAAGGGTCTGGCAAAGGGCCTGGAAGCCCTTCGCGCGCGCCTTGGGTGCTTGCTTGCGCCCGGCCGATCAGCCGATCAGCGCCTCATAGGCGGCCTGATCCATGAAGCCGTCCAGCACCGACAGGTCGGCGACCTTCAGCTTGAAGAACCACGCCGCGCCCAGCGGATCCTCGTTCACCAGCGCCGGCGTGTCGGCCAGTGCTGTATTGACCTCGACCACCTCGCCATCGACCGGGGCGAGGATGTCGGACGCCGCCTTGACGCTTTCGATGACGCAGACCTCATCGCCGCGCGACACCACCGTTCCCGGCTCGGGCAGGTCGACAAAGACCACATCGCCCAGTTGCGTCGCCGCATGGCCGGTGATGCCGACGGTGACCAGATCGCCGTCGACCCGCAGCCATTCGTGTTCCTCGGTGAATTTCATGCCTTTGCCTCAGCGTTTGAAGGTGGGTTGGATGAAGGGCAGGGGTGCCACCGCGACAGGCAGGCGCTTGCCGCGCACCTCGCCGGTCAGGGCGGTGCCCGGTGCAGAAAGGGCGGCGGGGACATAGCCCATCGCCACCGGCGCGCCCAGCGACGGGCCAAAGCCGCCCGAGGTGACGATGCCGACAGCGGTGTCGCCGTCGAAGATCACCGTGCCCTCGCGCATCGGCGCCCGCCCCTCGGGGCGCAGGCCGACGCGGCGGCGGTCCGGGCCCTCGGCCAGCTCGCGCAGGATGCGGTCCGCGCCGGGGAATCCGCCGGCACGCTCGCCCCCGGCGCGGCGCGCCTTCTGGATCGCCCAGCCCAGCCCGGCCTCGACCGGCGATGTGGTGGCGTCGATGTCATGGCCATAAAGGCAAAGCCCCGCCTCGAGCCGCAGCGAATCGCGGGCGCCAAGGCCGGCGGGGCGCACATCGGGATTGTCGAGCAGGGCGCGGGCAAAGGCCTCGGCCTCGTCCGCGGGCAGCGAAATCTCGAACCCGTCCTCGCCGGTATAGCCCGAGCGGCTGATCCAGATCGGCCCGAAGGCCGACTCGAAGGTGACCGAATCCATGAACCGCAGCGAGGGCGCCAGCGGCAGGTGGTGGGCCAGCGCCGCCTCGGCCAGGGGCCCCTGCAAGGCCAGGAGGGCACGGTCGGTCACCTGCTGCACCTCGGCCACCGCGCCAAGCCGGTCCTGCATCAGGGCAATGTCCTGCGCCTTGCAAGCGGCATTGACGACGACGAACAGGTGGTCGCCGCGGTTGGCGAACATCAGGTCGTCCAGGATGCCGCCGCTGTCATCGGTGAACAGGCCATAGCGCTGCCGGTCGATGGCAAGCCCGGCGACATCGACCGGCATCATCGTTTCGAACGCGGCCGTCAGCGCAGCCATCGTGCCGCGCGGCCGCAACAGGACCTGACCCATGTGGCTGACGTCGAACAGGCCGGCGGCGGCGCGGGTATGCAGGTGCTCGGCCATGACGCCGGCGGGATATTGCACCGGCATCGAATAGCCGGCGAAGGGCACCATGCGGGCGCCCAGTTCAAGATGCAGGTCGTTCAGACCCAGGTGCAGCAGGTCGTCGGCCAAAGGCGCCCCCCGTTCAGGCCCAGCCGGAACGGCATGGGCATCCCCGGACGGAAAACCCCGCCCCGGATGCCCCCTCTGTCCCTACCCCTGACGGGGCGCCTGAGATCGTTATCCCTTCGGCGGGCGCGGCTGCGCCACTCTCCAGAGTCCGTTGCCAGGACGGTCCCTTGTGCCTGAGAGTTTACCGGGGCGGTTGCTCCTTCGGCACCGGCTGCACGCCGGATTCTCCCGATCCTGACGGGCAAGGGGTAGCCCGGCGCAGCCTCGCTTGGCAAGGGGGATTGCCGGGCCTTGATCGGCCGCCCCTGCAGACGCACATTCGGGGAAAGGAGACGGGCGAAAGGATTGGGGCGATGGCAGGCGGCTGGGCGCAGGACGGCGCGGTGAACGAACAGATCGAGGCGTCGATCAGCGACGAGCTTGCCCGGATGAAATCCGCCCGCGCGGTGCCGTCGGGCGCGTCGCTCGCCGAATGTGCCGAATGCGGCGAGGACATCCCCGAGGCACGGCGGCTGGCCATTCCCGGCGTGAAGCTGTGCATCGACTGCCAGAAAGCCCGCGACACCCGCCCGGTCGCCCGCGGCGGCATCAACCGGCGCGGATCGAAGGACAGCCAGCTGAAGTAGGGTCGGGCGGTCGGGGGGATTCGGCGGCCATTTGGTTCAACTCACGAAACTGCCGAATACCCGCAAGACCCGGGATTTGTTCGCTTGGTTTGTCCGGGTGTTGCGACCCGGCGGTGCGCAGTCCCTGCAACGGGCGGCAAGGGCGCGACCTCCGCCACGGCAAGACGGGAGATCCCGCGACCGATGCGACGGCACCCTTCAGGGGCTGTCGTCTGGCGCGGACCGATACGCAGGCAGGGAAGTGAAGATGGCCCCCGGCGGAACTCCCTCAGCCAGAACCGGCACCGCCCGCCGGGGCACTTTCCTTGTGCTGCGTTGCATGTGTCCTGCCACGGCCCTAATGAAAATCACGGCTTGGAAACAGGGCCTTGGCCTGATCGCGGGGGTGCCTCGGGTGATAGGTTTCCGTGTCGCGGGGGCTGCGTGTCACGACCGGGCTGCGGGCTTCGTCGGCGCGGCCCTTGGTCGTGTCGATCGCCGGGCTGTGTTCGGCCAGTGACAAGAGACGGTCTGTCACATCCTCGATCCGTTCGGCGATCAGGTGGATGACCTGGCCTTCGCGTTCCAGCCGCCCGGTCACGCGCATCAGCCGTGCGCCCAGCACCGCACGGCGGAAGCGTTTGTAAAGCGCGTTCCAGACGACGACATTGCAGACGCCGGTTTCGTCTTCCAGCGTGATGAAGATGACGCCCGATGCCGTGCCGGGACGCTGGCGGGTAATGACCAGCCCCGCCACGGTCACGCGGCGCGGCGCGACCGCAAGCGCGCGATGCGGTATGGTGTCGGGAAAGCCCGCGCGCAACAGCGCCATCGGGTGATGGCGCAGCGACAGCCGGGTCGAGACGTAATCCTCGACCACTTCCTGCCCTTCGGTCATTGCCGGAAAATCCTGATCCGGTTCGGCAATCGCCTCGCCGTCAAGCTGGCCTGAAAACAGCGGCAGCGGCTTTGGCGCCAGCGCCTTCACCTGCCAGAGCGCCTGCCGGCGCGACAGCCCGAGAGAGGCCAGCGCATCAGATTCGGCCAGTCGCGTCAGAGTCTCGCTCCGGACCCCCGACCGCAGCCACAGCCCCTCGACATCGGCATAGCCGTTGCGCCGATGGTCGGTAATGCGCAGGGCGTCGGTCTCGCTGAAACCCTTGATCTGGCGAAAGCCGATGCGCAGCGCCAGCGCGCCGTCGGCAAGATGTTCCAGCGTGTTGTCCCAGAAGGAATGGTTGACGCAGACCGGCCGCACCTCGAACCCGTGGTCGCGCAGGTCGCGGATCAACTGGGCCGGGGCATAAAAGCCCATCGGCTGGGAATTGAGCAGCGCACAGGTAAAGGCCACCGGATGGTGCCGCTTGAGCCAGGCCGAGACATAGACGAGGATCGCGAAACTGGCGGCATGGCTTTCGGGAAAGCCGTATTCGCCAAAGCCCTCGATCTGGCCAAAGCAGCTTTCGGCAAAGCCGGGGTCATAGCCGTTGGCCAGCATCCCCGCGATGAACCTGTCGCGAAGCTGGCTGATCGTGCCCATCCGCCGGAAGGTCGCCATGGAGCGGCGCAGCCGGTCGGCCTCGTCCGGGGAAAAACCCGCGCCCACCACGGCGATCTGCATCGCCTGTTCCTGGAACAGCGGCACGCCCAGCGTCTTGCCCAGGACGCCGCGCAGCGCCTCGGACGGAAAGCTGACCCGTTCGATTCCCTGCCGCCGCTTGATGAAGGGATGGACCATGCCGCCCTGGATCGGGCCGGGCCGCACGATGGCGACCTCGATCACCAGATCATACAGGCACCGCGGCCGCATCCGGGGCAGAAAGTTGATCTGGGCCCGGCTTTCGACCTGAAAGACCCCGATGCTGTCGGCGCGGCACAGCATGTCATAGGTCGCCGCATCGTCCGGGGGGATGGCGGGAATCGACAGTTCCGGCCCCTGATGCTGGCGGACCAGCGCAAAGCATTTGCGGATCGCGGTCAGCATCCCCAGCGCCAGCACGTCGACCTTGAGGATGCCCAGCGCGTCGATGTCGTCCTTGTCCCATTCGATGATGGTCCGGTCCTCCATCGCCGCATTCTCGATCGGGCAGAGCGCATCAAGCCGGTCCTGGGTGATGACAAAGCCGCCGACATGCTGCGACAGATGCCGGGGAAAGCCGATGATCTGGCCGATCAGCGACAGGGCCAGCCGCAGCCGCCGGTCGCGGATGTCGAGGCCCAGTTGCGTCAACCGCGCCGGATCGGGCGGAGAGGAGGACCAGCCCCAGCTTTGCCCGGCGATGGCGGCAAGGATGTCCTGGCTGATGCCCATGACCTTGCCCACCTCGCGTATGGCAGAGCGGGAGCGGAAATGGATCACCGTGGCCGTCAGCCCGGCGCGGTGGCGGCCATAGGTCTTATAAATCCACTGGATCACCTCTTCCCGACGTTCGTGTTCGAAATCCACGTCGATGTCGGGCGGCTCGCCCCGCGCCTCTGACACGAACCGTTCGAACATCATCTGCGTCTGGCCGGGGGGAACCTCGGTGATGCCCAGCACGAAGCAGACCAGCGAATTGGCCGCCGACCCGCGCCCCTGGCACAGGATGCCCCTGGACCGCGCAAAGACGATGATGTCATGGACGGTCAGGAAATAGGGGGCGATCTGCATCCGGGCGATCAGGCGGATTTCCTTGTCGATCTTGGCCCGCGTCTCGTCATCTGCGCCCTGCGGCAGCCGCCGGAGGATTCCTTCGGCGACCAGCCGTTCCAGCCGCTGCTGCGCCGTTTCACCCGGCGCGATTTCGCTGGGATAGCGGTACGAGAGATCGTCGAGCGAGAAATGGCAGCGTCCGGCGATGGCAAGGCTATTGGCCAAGGCTTCGGGATGGTCACGGAACAGGCGGGCCATCTCGGCCGGGCTGCGCAGGCGGCGTTCGGCATTGGGCAGCGCACGGGTGCCGATGGCGTCGATGGTCAGCCCTTCGCGAATGCAGGTCAGCACATCGGCCAGGGCCCGGCGGCTGCCATGGTGCATCAGCACATCGCCGACAGCGACCGGAGGCAGGTCCATGTCCTGCGCGCGACGTGCCAGGGCGTGGAACCGCGCCTTGTCCTTGCCATCATAGCGCGGGGCCGCCCCGAGGTTCAGGACGATGCCGGACTGGCCCGCAAGCCGCCCTGCCAGCCTGTCCACCAACGCATCGGCGGGTTCGGCCTGAAGCGCGATCAGGTCCATCCCGGCCAGCGCCTCGACGGTCAGGTCGTTCATCGACAGATGGCACTGACCCTTCGGGGCCCGGCGCTTGCCAAGGCTCAGAAGCTGGCTGAGCCGGGCATAGGCGGCATGGTCATGCGGCAGGGCCACCAGTTCGGTCGTGCTGTCGGTCAGGCACAGCCGCGCGCCCACGATCAGCCTGGGCAGCGTCAATGGCCCCTCTGCCAGCGGTGCCCCCGGTTCGACCGTGCGCGACGATGTGTCGACCTGCGTGAAGGACCGCACCGCCGGGCCCGTGCCGCCCCCGTCCCGCATCCGCGCCAGTTCACGCAATGCCACATGGGCGCGCACCACCCCGGCCAGCGAATTTCGGTCGGTGATCGCGATGGCGGCAATCCCCAGTTCGGCCGCGCGTGTCACCAGTTCCTCGGGATGGGACGCGCCCGTCAGGAAGCTGAAGTTCGAGGTCACGCACAGTTCCGCATAGGCGGTCATGCGAACTCTCCCTGCACGAACCAGGCGGGCGCGACCGGGGTATGGAACAGCCACAGGCGGCGGCCTTCCAGCGTGTCGATCTTCCAGTAATCGCGGGTGCCGCGCCCCCAGGCGGGATCATCCTCCCACCACTCCGGGGCGATCCGTTCCGGCCCTGTGGCGCGTCCGGTGGTAAAGGTCATCCGCCGCCAGCTGAACCCGGCCGGAGGATGGCTGCCTGCATGGCCGATGGGTTCCGGCGCAAACAGGATCAGAGGGCGGTCGGGGCGGGCAGGCCAGTCCTGCGGCGTGGTGCTGAAGGCGAAGGGCACGCGCACGAAGCTGCGTTCCGGGATATGGGTATCGACGGGCTGGAACCGCTCGATGGCCTCAAGCCCCAGCCGGGTGCCAAGCCGGGTCACGAGGTCTTCCAGCGACGCCTCTGCCGCGAAATTGCCGGTCTGTTCGGGCGGGGCGGGTTCGGTGACGGTGGCCTCGATCCGCAACTGCTCGATGCCGAAACCCGCATCCACCTGCTCCACGCCATGCCGGAACAGCGGCAGGATACGGGCCGCATTCACCATCGGTCGCGCCAGGCGCAGTTCCACCGTCGCGCTTTCCCGGTCGACACGGCGCAGGGTCAGGGTCAGCGTCCGCGCTGCAACCCCTGCATGCCGCAGGGTGGCACACAGCCGCGGCAGAATCCGTTCGACCCCGGCCAGCACATCCGTGACCAGCCCGATCGGTTCGGGCAGGGACAGGCGCACGGCAAAGACAGGCAAAGGCCTGTCCGGCACCACCGGCTCGGCCACCCGCCCCAACGCCTGATCTAGCCGCAAGAGCACACAGGGCCCGAACCGGCGCGACAGGGCCGGGCGCGGCAGATTCGCCAACTCTCCGATGGTGTCGATGCCCAGACGACCCAGTGTTTGCGTCGTCGCATGGTCGATGCGCAGAACCCGCGGCGGCAGGCCGGCGATGGCCTGTTCCGTCCTGCCCGCAGGCGAAATCCCGCCGCCACTGCGCGACAGGGCAAAGGCAGCCCCCCTTGTGTCGGCGATTCCCGCATGGGCAAGCAGGCCCAGCGCAGCAAGCCTGTCCAGCAGATCGGCCAACAGGCTCTGCTCTCCGCCGAACAGATGCGCCACGCCCGAAATGTCGGCGACAAGCCCGTCGATTCCGTCGCGTCCGACCTTGGGCCCATAGCGCCCGGCCCAGCGG
The DNA here is from genome assembly GCA_964540965.1 of uncultured Rubellimicrobium sp. Taxonomy (GTDB): domain Bacteria; phylum Pseudomonadota; class Alphaproteobacteria; order Rhodobacterales; family Rhodobacteraceae; genus JADYZU01. The sequence goes on from CAZIOT010000007.1 coordinate 163,657, forward strand.
ACAAGCTGGCCAAGCCCGCGCCGTTCCGCCGCCAGATCGGCATCTGCCGTCACCAGGGCGGGGCACAGCATCCGGGCATCGGTCACACTCATGCCGCGCGCAAGCCCGGCGTGCTCGGCCGCGTCATTCAGGCAATGCAGATGGTCGGCATTCCCCGCCCGATGAACCAGGGCGAAGGGACCGCTGCATGGCCTGCGGCGCAGGCTGAGATTGCTCGCCAGCCGTGGAAACCACACGCAAAGCACCCTTCGCTGCATCGAAGCTGACCGTCCACCGCCCAAGCGTTCCCGATTTGTTCTTTATAAGAACCCACTCGGCCAGAGTCGAGTCATGGGGATGCCATACAGGGCGGCAGTGCCAGCGCGTCTCGGTGGCGGGGCTGCCGTTTCCTTCCTGCACTGCCAGCAAGCCGACTGTCCCGCCCGCCTCGGCCGCCAGTTGCAGCCTGCGACCGCTGGTAAGGGACAACGGGCTGCGCGGCTGCGCGATCACCAAAGGCGCGGCCCCCGAGCGCAGGGCTTCTTCGGTTGCCCAGAGAAGATCGCGTTCGCTGCCTGTGCTGACCGTGACGATCTTTGCAGCCCGATTGCCGATGGCAAAGGGGTTCAGGTGTTGGCCGTCCCATGACAGGTGCAGCCAGATCGCGAGACCTTTGTTGCCAGTGGCGCGCCAGAACGCCGAAGCACAGGCGCCAGGGCCACAGACCTCATGCACGCGGCCTGTTTTCAGAGGGGGGATTTGAGAGGCTGGGCGTGACATGGCAGCAGACCGCATGGAACATAGTGTGAACATAGCCATGCTCTTTCCGGGTGACAATGTTGCCGGGGCCGACGCCAGAGCAAACCTTTGGCCGATGGATCGGGTGGCCGGTAAAGGGTTCAGGGTCATGGCCGTTTCGGAACACCAAAGCCTGAAGGCCGCGCGGCGCCATGTCGGGCAATCCGGCCGCATGGCAAAGGCGGATTCGGCCATTGCCAGCCTGCCAAGCGGGCGAAGAGCGAACAGAACGTGACGAACCACCCCCAGGGGTTCGCCGGAACAAACACCAAGCCGCTGAAAGGAAAGCAGGAAATGCAGGGGTTCGGTAGGCCCGGAGGGACTCGAACCCCCAACCAAAGCGTTATGAGCGCTCGGCTCTAACCATTGAGCTACAGGCCCGCCGGACCTTTGCCTAGCAGACCGGGGCGGCGGGTCAAGCGGGGTGGGGGGCGGATGGTGGGCCCCTTGGGTTCTGCGCACATCAGCTACGCCAAAAATGCCTGCCCCTGCGATTTTCGCAGGGGGGCCCTGCGCCGGTTGGCAATTGCGCCGCGCGGAGCCGGCTGGCAGGTAGCCCGCAGCAAGTTCCCGGCCCGCGCCGGGGCAGCCGTCAATCCGCCCTGCGGACCCTTCCCAACCCGCGCGCCTGCCGGCGCGCGCCCGATGGAGTTCACCATGCAATCGCTCTCGCGCCATGCGCCTCATGCCCTTGCGGCGCTGCGCATCATCACCGCGCTTCTGTTCCTTCAGCACGGCACCATGAAGCTGTTCGGCTTTCCCTCGATGGGCGACATGGGGGGCGGCGGCCTGCCGACGATCATGCTTGTCGCCGGCCTGCTCGAGGTTGTGGGCGGCCTGCTTTTGCTGGTCGGGCTGTTCACCCGGCCGGTGGCCTTTGTCCTGTCGGGGATGATGGCGGTGGCCTATTTCATGGCCCATGCGCCCGGCGGATTCTTTCCGGCGCTGAACGGCGGCGAACCGGCGATCCTGTTCTGCTTTGCCTTCCTCTATCTGGTCTTTGCCGGCCCCGGTTCGTTCAGCCTGGACAACCGCGCCCGCGGCTGAGGTCGGGGACCTGCAGGGGATGGCGGGGGTTGCGCAGGTGACGCGCGGCCAGCCGCCGGCCCTGTCGCCCGCCCAGCACCGGGCGGGCGGCGGCAAGATGCCAGCCGGGAATCGCCACCCCGGGAAAGATCGCCGCGATTTCCTGCCGCGCGGCGCGGTGCATCATCCGCAGCGCCTGCTGGCCGGGCAGCAGGCTTTCGGTGGCGGCGCCTTCGGCCCGGACGATCTGGTGGGCATCGCACAGGAAATGCACATAGGTCACCGGCGCCGGATCGGTCTGCACCGCGATGCCGGGCAGGCCGGCCAGATGGCGCGCGGCGACCAGCACTTCGCCGGCGCCCCTGCCGATCCTGGTGCCGATCGGCGAGGCGACCAGCATCCGGTGCTGCTGCGACACGACCAGATCGCGCCGCGGCAGGCCCGGCCCCAGCGCCCCGGCGGCGATGCGCACCGGACACAGCGCCGGATCGGCCGCGACATCCGCCGCCGACAGCCGGCGCAACCCGACCCAGCGCAAAGGCTGCGGCCCGTCATCCACGGTCAGCACCAGATCGCCCGGCATGAGCCGTTCCACCGGCCGGTCGCCGCGCGGCGTCGCGATGCGGGTGCCGGCGGCAAAACAGGTGACGCCATAACCGTCGAGGTCGGAATACTGGGCCTGGCCCATCCAGTGGCCTTCGTCGGTCAGCGTGAACGTGTCACCGCTCGAGACCGGGATGGTGAAGGAATAGTAATAGGGGCCAAGCTGGCCACCCCCCCAGGTCTGGGCGAAATTGGTGGGATCGGTGTCGTTGTAGATCCGGATCATATGGGCATAGCCGGTCTGCCCGGTCGTGACGTTGGTCACCGCAAAGCGGTAGACCGACTGAACGATATGGCCGTCCGCCCCCAACCCGTCGATGTCGCCGACCAGAAGCTGCGAACTGGTGTCGAGCGTTTCGAACTCGCTCTGGTATCCGGAGGGTGTGCCGGAAGGAACATGGTCGGCCTCGTCGTCGAACACGGCATCGTTGTCGTCCAGCGACATGACACGCGGGCTGCCCGACAGCGTATAGGTTCCGCCACTCCACTGACTGTCGCCAAGGCCGATGTCGGCATTGGAAATGACGTTGAAGCTTATCACCGACATACTCGTAACCCTTCGTGACACGGGGCAGGCTGATTCACCCTAGGCTGCGGACCTTTCTGGCGGATTAATGACGCAGACCGGGCCTTGGGGTAGCGGCGTTTCATTCTGGCCCCCGGCGCCGCTTTCGGCTATCGCGCGCCTGACCCTGCCAGCTGCCGGAACGAGGCCCGCGATGACCGTCAAGAACAGCCTGACCTATGCCGCCGCCGGGGTGGACATCGACGCCGGCAATGCGCTGGTCGAACGGATCAAGCCGGCGGCACGGGCGACCGACCGCCCCGGCACCATGGGGGGCTTGGGCGGCTTTGGCGCGCTCTTCGACCTCAGGGCCGCCGGATACAGCGACCCGATCCTTGTCGCCGCGACCGATGGCGTCGGCACCAAGCTGAAGATCGCCATCGACACCGGAATCGTCGACACGATCGGCACCGATCTGGTGGCGATGTGCGTCAACGATCTGGTCTGTCAGGGGGCGGAACCGCTGCTTTTTCTGGACTATTTCGCCACCGGCAAGCTTGAGGTCGATCAGGCCGCGACCATCATCAACGGCATTGCCGCGGGCTGCGCCGCCTCGGGCTGCGCGCTGGTCGGGGGCGAGACGGCCGAGATGCCGGGCATGTATCACGGCGGCGACTTTGACCTTGCCGGTTTCGCGGTGGGCGCGATGGAACGCGGCGCACATCTGCCGCAGGGCGTGGCCGAGGGCGATGTCCTTCTGGGCCTCGCCTCGGACGGGGTGCATTCCAACGGCTATTCGCTGGTGCGCAAGATCGTCGAGGTTTCGGGGCTGGGCTGGGACGCGCCTTCGCCCTTTGGCGAGGGTTCGCTTGGCGCCGCGTTGCTGGTGCCGACCCGGCTTTATGTCAAGCCGGCGCTGGCCGCGATCCGCGCTGGTGGCGTGCATGGTCTGGCTCATATCACCGGCGGCGGCCTGACCGAGAACCTGCCGCGCGTGCTGCCCGAGGGGCTGGGGGCGGCGGTCGATCTTGGTGCCTGGACGCTGCCGCCGGTCTTTCGCTGGCTGGCCGCGACCGGCGGGATTGCCGAGGCCGAACTCCTCAAGACCTTCAATTCGGGCATCGGCATGGTGCTGGTGGTAGAGGGCGGCAGGGCCGGGGCCATTGGCGACCTGCTGCGCGCCATGGGCGAGACGGTCTTTCGTCTCGGCACCGTGCAGCCGGGGCAGGGCGTGACCTATAGCGGAACGCTGGCGTGATCCAGCGCCGCGTCGCCATCCTGATTTCCGGCGGCGGGTCGAACATGCTGGCGCTGCTGCGCTCGATGACGCCCGACCATCCGGCACGGCCGGTGCTGGTCCTATCGAACGATCCCGCGGCCGGCGGGCTGGAGAAGGCCCGCGATCTGGGCGTGCCCGCCGTTGCAGTCGATCACCGGCCCTTCGGCAAGGACCGCCCGGCGTTCGAGGCGGCGATGCAGGCCGAACTCGACCGTGCCGGCGCCGATCTGCTGTGCCTTGCCGGCTTCATGCGCATCCTGACGCCGGGCTTTACCGGCCATTGGGCGGGGCGCTGCCTGAACATCCACCCCTCGCTCCTGCCGAAATATCAGGGTCTGCACACCCATGCCCGCGCCATCGCCGCCGGCGATGCGCAAGCCGGCTGCACCGTGCATGAAGTGACCGCGGCGCTGGACGATGGCCCGATCCTGGGTCAGGCGCGGGTGCCGGTGCTGCCCGGCGACACGGCCGAGGCGCTGGCCGCCCGGGTGCTGCCCATGGAACATAGGCTCTATCCGGCAGTGCTGCGGCGCTATGCGGCGGGCGACCGGACGCCGGTGCTGCTGCCGTAAGGAAATTCGCGAATTTCCTGCGCCTGCCGCAAAATTCGCGAATTTCGCGCCCGCCTTTCCATCCACGCCGCAATCGCCTATCACCGACGGGACTCCAAATCCCGACGGTTCCATGGACATCATCACCACGACCGAGGCGCTGGCCGCCTTCTGTGCGACAGCCGCGACATTTCCGTATGTGACCGTCGATACCGAATTCCTGCGCGAGCGGACCTATTATTCCAGGCTTTGCCTGGTGCAGCTAGCCCATCCCGGCAAGGGCGACGAAGGCGCCGTGCTGGTCGATCCCCTGGCCGAGGGGCTGGATCTGACGCCGCTTTACGACCTGTTCCGCAATCCCGCCGTGGTCAAGGTGTTCCACGCCGCGCGGCAGGATCTGGAAATCTTCGTCGTCGACCGCGGCATCATTCCGGCGCCGCTGTTCGACACCCAGGTCGCCGCCATGGTCTGCGGTTTCGGCGAACAGGCCGGATACGAAACCCTGGTCAAGAAGATCGCCAAGGCCGAGGTCGACAAATCCTCGCGCTTTACCGACTGGTCGCGGCGGCCCCTGTCGGACGCCCAGCAGAAATACGCCCTGGCCGATGTCACCCATCTGCGGATGATCTACGAATACCTTGCCGCCCGGCTGGAAAAGACCGGCCGTGCCGCCTGGGTGGCCGAGGAAATGGCGGTGCTGAACGACCCGGAAACCTATCGCACCCGCCCCGAGGATGCCTGGGAACGGGTCAAGACCCGCACCAACTCGGCCCGGTTTCTGGCCGTGGTCCGCGAACTGGCGCGCTTTCGCGAAGACTATGCCCAGACCCGTGACGTGCCGCGAAGCCGCGTGTTCAAGGACGATGCGCTGGTCGAGCTCGCCTCGACCAAGCCGCTGACCGAGGCCGACCTGGCCAAGTCGCGCCTGCTGCTGCGCGAGGCGCGGCGCGGCGACATCCAGGAGGGGATCCTTGCCGCGATCCGGCGCGCGGTCGAGATGAAGCCCGAGGATCTGCCCAAGGTCGTCCATGAACGCGACCAGTTGCAGGTCAATCCGGCCTTGGCCGACCTTCTGCGCGTGCTGCTCAAGGCGCGGTCGGATGCCGAGGGCGTGGCGCCCAAGCTGATCGCCTCTTCGGCCGAGCTTGACGCCATCGCCGCCGGGGAACGCGACGTGCCGGCCCTGCACGGCTGGCGGCACGAGGTATTCGGGGCCGAGGCGATCCTGCTGTGCGAAGGCAAGGTGGCGCTGGCCGCGAAGGGGCAGAACGTGGTGGCGGTACGGCTTTAGCGCCGCGCCTCGCGCGCGTTCGACTGGCCCTGCACGCGGATGACGGAAATCCCGGCCAGATCCGCGGCATCAAGGCTGCGGGCCACGGTCACGACCTGTTGTCCGCCGCCCGGCGCTGCCGGCGCCTCGACCCGGAAATCATAGGTCAGCACGCCGTCGGCGCGGCCGGTTTCCACCAGTTGCGCGTTGAACCAGCCCTGTCCGGGGGCAACCCCGGTGGCGCGCAGGATCGCGCCGCTGACGGTCGGCTCGATCGCCATCCCGGTCACCTGCGCCACCGGCTGGCGCAGGTCATAGGTCGCACTTGCGCCTTCGGGCACCAGCGGCCCCTGCGCGGCCGAGGGCACCGAGGGGCCGAACCAGTTCAGCGGGTTCAGCCGCGATTCCGCAAGACGGGCGCAGCCCGGCAGCGCAACGGCAAGGGCAAGGATCAGGGGCAGGGCGCGCGTCATCGGGTCTTTCCATGCTTTTCACCGGGGTAGCGGAAACTGCGCCCCTTGAAAAGCGGCTCTGGACCTTTGGCCCGGTCCGGCCTAGGTCGGACAGGCAGGAGCACGCCATGGCCACGCCAGCCTTCGAGGACATCGCCGAAACCTTTGAATTCCTCGACGATTGGGAGGACCGCTATCGCCATGTCATCGAACTGGGCAAGGCGATGGAACCGCTGGAAGCGGTCTGGCAGGTGCCGGCCTACAAGGTGACAGGCTGCGCCAGCCAGGTCTGGATCGTGCCCGATACCACCGGCGGCATCCTGCATTTCCGCGGCGATTCCGACGCGATGATCGTCCGCGGCCTGATCGCGGTCCTGCATGCGCTCTATGACGGGCTGCCGCTCGATCAGGTGGCTGCGGTGGATGCCAAGGCGGAACTGGCGCGGCTGGGCCTGGAAGAAAACCTGTCGGCGCAACGGTCGAACGGGCTGCGGTCGATGATCCAGCGGCTGCGGGACGTGGCGGCGGGCAATTTCCAGTAATTGCCTTGTCCGCGGAATTTCTAGAAATTCCGCGTGGTTGCAAGCCATTCTTCAAGGTCGCCATAGCCGGTCCGCCGCCGTTCGAACGGCAGTCCCAGCCGCGCGGCCGCCGCTTCGGCCTGTCTGGTCAGGACGGGGTCGTCGGTCTGCGCCAGATAGACCAGCTTTTCGTAATTGCCGAAATACATCTCGCGCAACTCGGGGTGGCGGTCGAGTCCCAGCGGGCGGATGACAAAGGCGTCGAACTGCCGGGCGAGGAAATCGGTGAGGTAGAAGGCGGTCGCCTCGTCCCGCGCGGCGAAGGCGGCATTGCCTTCGAAAAAGCTGTAGCAATGCGGGCCGGGGATCATCGTCACGCCCAGCCGGTCGCAGATCGCCTGCAACTGGCCGCCGGTGCCGCAATCGGCATAGGCGACAAAGACCGCGCCATAGCGGCCGGCCGCCTCGGCCACCGCCTGCTCCACGGCAGCGCCGATGCGGTCGGGGCGGTTGTGCAGGATTGCAGGAAGACATTGCAGATCAACATGCTGCAAGCCGTTCTTCGCGCAGATGTCAAGGATCTCGCGCGCGAGCGCCCCGCAGGCGATGACCAGCACCCGACCCTGCCCGGCGGGGGCTAGGCCGGTATCGGTCAGGGTGTCATCGGCAGGCGCGCTGTCGGGCACGGGCACGGGTGCCTCCTTCCGGCCGCCTTGGCACAGATCAGGCCGCGGTCCCCTGATTGTGCTTGCGGGCGACAAAGGTCTTGGCGGTTTCCACCGCGACCGCGGCATCGCGGCAATAGGCATCGGCACCGATCGCCCTGCCGAATTCTTCGTTCAGGGGCGCACCGCCGACAAGGACGATATAATCCTCGCGGATGCCTTTTTCCTTCAACGTGTCGATGACGACCTTCATGTAGGGCATCGTCGTGGTCAGAAGGGCGGACATGCCAAGGATATCGGGCTTTTCGGCCTCCATCGCGTCAAGGTATTTCTCGACCGAGTTGTTGATGCCAAGGTCCACCACCTCGAACCCGGCGCCTTCCATCATCATCGAGACAAGGTTCTTGCCGATGTCGTGGATGTCGCCCTTGACGGTGCCGATGACCATCTTGCCGACGCGCGGCGCGCCGGTTTCGGCCAGAAGCGGCTTGAGGATCGCCATGCCGCCCTTCATCGCATTGGCGGCAAGCAGCACTTCGGGCACGAACAGGATGCCGTCGCGGAAATCGGCGCCAACGATGGTCATGCCGCCGACCAGAGCCTTGGTCAGCACGTCATAGGGCGCCCAGCCGCGGCCGAGCAGGATGTTCACACCCTCTTCGATCTCTTCCTTGAGGCCATCGTAGAGGTCGTCGAACATCTGCGCGACAAGATCGTCGTCGTCGAGTTCGGACAGGATGATGTCGTCGTCGGCCATGGCTGCCTCTGGTTCTTCTGCTGCCCCCCGTTCATGCGCCGGATCGGGCCGACAGGGAATATGAAATCCGACATCGGCTGGCGCGTCCGCGACAGGGGATCAGGCGGGGGCTTGCCATGTTCCCCATTTGTTCTAGGTTGGACCCATGTCCGACAGCGAAATCCCCCTCGACCCGGCGCGGCTGCGCGGCAGGGCCGCCGCATCGAACGCCGGCAGCCGGTATGACCGGCTGAGCAGCGTCCTGATCGACGACGGCTGGGGCCGGGACGAGGATCTGCCGCCGTTCCGCACCGAAGTGCGCGAGGAGGTGCCGCGGACCATCATCAGCCGCAACACCTCGCCCGACATCGGCTTTGACCGCTCGATCAATCCCTACCGGGGCTGCGAGCATGGCTGCATCTATTGTTTCGCCCGGCCAAGCCACGCCTATTGGGGCCTGTCGCCCGGCCTTGATTTCGAGACGAAGCTGACGGCGAAGCCCGATGCGGCGCGGATTCTGGAACGCGAGCTGCGCGCGCGATCCTATCGCCCGGCGGTCATCGCCATCGGCACCAACACCGACCCTTACCAGCCGATCGAACGCGACCGCGGCATCATGCGCGCCGTCCTGTCGGTGCTGGCCGAGTATCGCCATCCGGTCGCGATCACCACCAAGGGCACGCTGATCGAACGCGACATCGACATCCTGGCGCCGATGGCCGCCGCGGGGCTGGCGCGCGTCGGCATCTCTCTCACCACGCTGGACGCGGCCGTGTCGCGGGCGATGGAGCCGCGGGTGCCGGCGCCGGCCCGTCGCCTTGCCACCATCCGCGCCCTCTCTGCGGCCGGCATCCCGGTGCGGGTGATGATCGCGCCGGTGGTGCCGGCGCTTACCGATCACGAGACCGAGGCGATTCTGGCGGCGGCGAAAGAGGCCGGGGCAGAGGCGGCCTCCTTTATCGTCCTGCGCTTGCCGCACGAGGTGGCGGGCCTGTTCCGCGACTGGGTGCAGGACCGTTTCCCCGACCGCGCCGCGCGGATCATGGGCCGGGTGCGCGAATTGCACGGCGGCCGCGATTACGACCCAGCCTTCGGCAAGCGCATGACCGGCGAGGGAGAATGGGCGCGGCTGATGCAGGCGCGGTTCCAGATCGCCGCGCGCCGGCTGGGACTGGATGGCAGGCAGCCGGCGTTGCGCACCGACCTGTTCCACCTGCCGCCCCGGCCCGGCGACCAGTTGACCCTTGGACTGTAGGGTGGGCAAGCGCCCACCGCGTCACCCCAACCCCGCCTGCACCTTCTTTGGCAGGCCGGCGCGCACGATGTCGTAGGACGTCTTCAGCCGGTGCAGCAATTCGTCGTCGCCCACATCCTCGGGCAGATGCACCCAGGATCGGTGGAAATACGGCGCCCGCGTGCCGATGCCCATCTCGATCAGCCGTTCGGCGGTGTCGATGGAATCGGTCTTGACGCTGACCCCGGTGCTGACCGCACCGACAGAGGCGAACATCTTGCCGCCGACCTTCCAGGCGTCATGGCCGCCGCCCCAGGGGTCCGAGACCAGGGCTCCGGGCAGGGTGGAACAGAAGGCGTTGACGCGGGCGCGGGACATGGCCCTCATGCTGGCACGGGAAACGGGGGCGGGCAATGGAGCATGTGGCGCTCTTGCGCGGGGTGAATATCGGCGGCGTCAAGGTGGTGATGGCCGATCTCCGGCGGATCGCGGCGGGGCTGGGCTGGGGCAATCCGCAGACCTTCATCGCCTCGGGCAACCTGCTGTTCACCGCGCCGGCGGGCGACCACGCACCCCGGCTCGAGGCGGCGCTGGCGGCGGAATATGGCCGCCGGATCGAGGTGATCGTGCGCGATACCGACGCCATGCGCGCGGCCCTCGCCGCCTGTCCCTTTGACCCTAAGGAGGGGCGGCATGTGCATGTGTTCTTCCTGTGGTCCACGCCGGTGATGGACCGCGATCTTTACGACGCCCTGCGCACAGAGTCCGAGGAACTGTTCTTGCAAGACCGCCTCGCCTGGCTTCATGCGCCCGAAGGCGTCGGCCGGTCGAAACTGGCCGAGAGGCTGGACCGGGTGCTGCCCGGCACGCAGATGACCGCCCGAAACCTCAACACCCTGCGCAGCCTTGTCGAAATGCTGGACGCGCGGGCGGGCGGCTGATAAGCCGCATCGCATGACGACCTGCCGCATCATCCGCTGCTGCATCATTACCTGCTGACATCCGTCGCGCGGGCTGTCGTCGTTCCCCAGAATGAAGCCACCCCGCGGGCGCCACCCCAAGGGCCGCACATGACCATCCGCCTGCGCAATTCGCTGACCCGCAAGGTCGAGGATTTCGTGCCGATCGACCCGGCCGATGTGCGGATCTATGTCTGCGGGCCGACGGTCTATGACCGCGCCCATCTGGGAAATGCCCGGCCGGTGGTGGTGTTCGATGTGCTGTATCGCCTGCTGCGCCATGTCCATGGCGCCGATCACGTCACCTATGTGCGCAACTTCACCGACGTCGACGACAAGATCAACGCCGAGGCGCTGCGGCGGCGCGAGGCCGGCGCGCCGGGCAGCCTTGAGGATCTGATCCACCAGCGGACCGAGGAAACCATCGGCTGGTATCACGCCGACATGGACGCGCTTGGCGCTCTCCGCCCGGATCATGAACCGCGCGCCACCGCCTATATCGCGCCGATGATCGCCATGATCGACCGGCTGATCGCCGGCGGCCATGCCTATGCGGCCGAGGGGCATGTGCTGTTCCGCGTCCGGTCCTATGCGGCCTATGGCGCGCTGTCGGGCAGGTCGGTCGACGACATGATCGCCGGCGCACGGGTCGAGGTCGCGCCCTTCAAGGAAGACCCGCTGGATTTCGTGCTGTGGAAGCCGTCGGACGCCGAAACGCCGGGCTGGGACAGCCCCTGGGGCCGGGGGCGGCCCGGCTGGCATATCGAATGCTCGGCGATGAGCTATGAATTGCTGGGCGACACGTTCGACATCCATGGCGGCGGCATCGACCTGCAGTTCCCCCACCACGAGAACGAGATCGCCCAATCCCTTTGCGCCCATCCCGAAGGCGGCTTTGCCCGCTACTGGCTGCATAACGAGATGCTGCTGGTCGAGGGCCGGAAGATGTCGAAATCGCTGGGCAATTTCTTTACCGTCCGCGACCTGCTGGATCAGGGCGTGCCGGGCGAGGTGATCCGGTTCGTGCTGCTGGGCACGCATTATTCCAAGCCGATGGACTGGACGGAGGAAAAGGCATCGACCGCCCGTGAAATACTTTGGGATTTCATGTCCGTGACGCACGGAGTGGATCCGGCAGAGCCGGATCTCGAAGTCGTTTCAGCATTGTCCGACGACTTGAATACCGCCGAAGCAATCGCCAGACTTCATGAACTGCGCAAGCAGGGAAAAGGCGCCGAATTGCTGGCAAGTGCGCGGCTCATGGGCTTGCTCGCAGCCAGACCCACGGCCGGAGCCATTGGTTGGGGTCCAACCGAAGAGGCGATGAGTGTGGCGGCTGCCATTGCGAGGCGATTTGCAGAAATGCGTGCCAACCGGGACTTCGCCGCTGCCGACGAATTGCGGGCGCGCGCTCGGGATGCAGGGGTCGAGTTGCAGGTAACGAAGCAGCACCTTGGCCAAGGTGCGATTGGAAAGGTGATGTCAAACTTCGACATTGATCTTGCAAAGGCATTGCAGAATTGACCCGCGACCACCTCTACCTCTTCGACACCACCCTCCGCGATGGCCAGCAGACGCAGGGGGTGCAATACTCCACCCCCGAGAAGCTCCGCATCGCCGCGATGCTCGACGATCTTGGCCTTGACTATATCGAGGGCGGCTGGCCGGGTGCCAATCCGACCGACAGCGAGTTCTTCACCCTCGCACCAAAGACCCGCGCCACCATGACTGCCTTCGGCATGACCAAACGCGCCGGGCGGTCGGCGGCCAATGACGATGTGCTGGCGGCGGTGGTCAATGCCGGGACGCCGGCGGTCTGCCTTGTCGGCAAGACCCATGATTTCCACGTCACCGCCGCGCTTGGCATCACGCTGGACGAAAACCTGACCAACATCCGCGACTCGGTCGCGCATGTCGTGGGGCAGGGGCGCGAATGCCTGTTCGATGCCGAACATTTCTTTGACGGCTACCGCGCCAATCCCGGCTATGCCCTGTCGGCCCTGCGGGCCGCCCATGATGCCGGCGCCCGCTGGGTCGTGCTCTGCGACACCAACGGCGGCACCCTGCCGGCCGAGATCGGGCGTGTGGTGGCCGAGGTCATTGCCGCGGGCATTCCGGGCGACCGGCTGGGCATCCATTGCCATGACGATACCGGCAATGCGGTGGCCAATTCGCTGGCCGCCGTCGATGCCGGAGCGCGGCAGATCCAGGGCACGCTGAACGGACTGGGCGAACGCTGCGGCAACGCCAATCTGACGACGATCATCCCGACGCTGCTGCTCAAGGACCCCTATGCCGGGCACTTTGACACCGGCGTCAGCCGTGCCGGCCTTGCCGGGCTGGTCAAGGTCAGCCGCACCCTTGACGACATCCTGAACCGGGTGCCGCTGCGGTCGGCGCCTTACGTCGGCGCCAGCGCCTTTGCCCACAAGGCCGGGCTTCATGCCAGCGCCATCCTCAAGGATCCGGCGACCTATGAACATGTCGCCCCCGATCTGGTCGGCAACGAACGCGTCATCCCGATGTCCAATCAGGCCGGCCAATCGAACCTGCGGGCGCGGCTGGCCGCGGCGGGGATCGAGGTGGCGCCGAAGGATCCGCGCCTTGCCGGCATCCTCGACCGGATCAAGGCGAACGAGGATCGCGGCTATGCCTATGATTCCGCGCAAGGCAGTTTCGAACTGGTGGCGCGGCGCGAACTGGGCCTGATGCCGGCGTTCTTCAACGTCGACCGCTATCGCGTCACTGTCGAGCGGCGGCGCAATGCCGAGGGGCGGATGGTCTCGCTCTCGGAAGCGGTGGTGGTCGTGCAGATCGGCGCCGACAAGATGATGTCGGTCAGCGATTCCATGGACGAGATCGGCACCGACCAGGGCCCGGTCAACGCCCTGTCCAAGGCGCTGGCCAAGGATCTTGGCCCCTATCAATCCTGCATCGACGACATGAAGCTGGTCGATTTCAAGGTGCGGATCACCCAGGGCGGGACCGAGGCGGTGACCCGCGTCATCATCGACAGCGAGGACGGGCAGGGCCGCCGCTGGTCCACCGTGGGCGTCAGCGCCAATATCGTCGATGCGAGCTTCGAGGCGCTGCTCGATGCGGTGAACTGGAAGCTGGTGCGCGACATGGGGCCGCCGGGCGGGGTCTGAGGCCGGCCTCCACCCGCCTGCCTGCCGGATTTCCCGACTTGGCACCCGCCCGCACCGGCGCCATCCTGCCCCCATTCCGGCCGTGGAGGCTATGATGCACCGATTTCTGATCGCCCTTTGTCTGTCCGCCTGCACCGGCGCCGTGGCGCAGGATGCGCCAGCCGACGGCATGATCGAGGTTTTCACCGGCACCTATCGCCACAATGTCACGATCCGCGTCTGGTCGGACGATCAGGTGCAGGTCGAGGTCATGCCGACCGACCGGGTGGTCGGCGTTCAAAGCGAACCCGGCCTGTTCGCTCGGCTGTCGGATATCCTGCGCGAGGACGGGCCGGCCGCCGCCGCCTCGGCCGAGGGAAGCGAGCCCTGTCCGGATTTCGGCGGCACGACGATCCGGGCGGACCCGCCCATCGCCGGCTTTGCCCAAGCCTCGGTCGGTTGCCCCGAGGCGGTCGTGTCGGGCCTGGCAGAGCGGCTTTTCACCGAGATGGGGGTGGAGTGGTGAGGGCGGCCGCGCTTGCCCTTCTTGCCCTTTCCCTTGCCGCCTGCGCCCGGTCGGGCCCGCCCGAAGGCGTGGCCTATGTCGAAATCTCGGTCACCGGCGGCCGCGATGGCGCCGATGTGCTGCGCATCCATCACGACGACCGCATCTGGAGCCTGACCGGCGGGCGGGAACGCCTTGAACCGGCGGTGCCCGGCACCTTTGTCACCGTGGCGGCACTGGTGGCGGCCGACGGGCCGGGGGTGGTTGCACGGATGGAGCAGGAGGACGCCCCCTGCGAGGGGGCAGGCATCGCCGCGGTCCGCGCCGTGCCCGCCATCGGCGGTTTCGCCGGGGCCGAGGCCTCCTGCCCCGATCCGGTTCTGGCGACCTTCATGGATGAATTGCGCGCGGCCATCGGCCGGCCCTGACGGCTTGGCAGCGCCGGCGGGGCGGGCTATCTGCCGGCCATGGACCCCGATCTTGCCGCCTGCGCCGCCCTTGTCGAACGCGGCGATCCCGACCGTTTCCTTGCCGCCATGGCCGCCCCGCCCGCCGCGCGCGCGGTGCTGTTTCCGCTGTTCGCCTTCAACCTGGAAATCGCCCGCGCGCCCTGGGTCACGGCCGAGCCGATGATTGCCGAGATGCGGCTGCAATGGTGGCGCGACATGCTGGCCGAGGCGGCGGCGGGCGCAGCGCCCCGCGCGCATGAGGTCGCGGGGCCGCTGGCGCGGCTGATCCGCGATCGCGGGCTGGACATCCAACCGCTAGACGCCGCCGTCGCCGCGCGGCGCTGGGACATCTGGCGTGAACCCTTTGCCGACGAGGCCGCGCTCTGGGCGCATCTCGAGGCGACGGCGGCGGGGATCCTGTACCCCGCGGCACAGGCGCTGGGCGCCGATGCCGCGGTGCTGCCGGCCCTGCGGCTGGCGGCGCGCGCCGGGGGGCTGGCCGGCTGGCTGATGGCGGTCCCCGCGCTCGAGGCGCGGGGGCGGCTGCCGTTGCCCGATGGCCGGCCGCAGGCGGTGCGGGCCCTGGCGCGGCAGGGGCTGGCGGATCTGGCGGCAGCGCATCGGGGCCGTTTCGGCCCGGCGCTGCCGGCGCTGCGCAGCCTGTGGCGCGCGGGGCCGGTGCTGGCCCGCGCGGCGCGCGATCCGGCGGCGGTGGCCCAAGGCCGGCTCGGCGGCGCCGAATTCACCCGCCGCGCCGGTCTGCTGTGGAAGGTGCTTACCGGGGGGTGGTAGCGCGCCAGGCCGCCCAATCCTCGGGCGTGTCGAGGTCGCGGGTGGCGTGGTCGCCGGGCAGGGGGAAGGGCCGCTGGCGGCGGGTGGCGCGCACCACGGCGCGCGCGCCTTCGTCGCCGGTCAGGGATGCGAAGGCCGGCCGCAGGCTGGCGTCAAAGCGGATCGGATGGCCGTAGCTGCCCGTCGCATCGGTGGCGATCAGGACCTGCGCCTCGCCCATCGCCGCCCCGGCGATGGCGCGCAGGTCGGCGGCGGTGATGCCGGGCAGGTCGGCGGCAAGGATCAGGAAGCTGGCGCAATCGGGCAGCGCCGCGACGCCGTCGCGGATGGTGCCGCCCAGCCCCTCGGCCGATCCGGGCAGGTGCAGCGCGACATGGGCAAGGCCCGCCAGCGCCAGCGCGCGCGGATGGCCGGGGCCGGGCAGGGCGACAAAGGGCGCCAGCCCGGCATCCAGCACCGCCTGCACCTGCCGGCGGATCAGCGGCTGGCCGTCCACAGGTTCCAGCAGCTTGTCGCGGCCGCGCATCCGGCTTGAATTCCCGGCGGCGAGCAGGAGGAGGGGGAGAGAGGGGGACCAGCCCCCCTCTTGCCCTGCGGGCAATTCACCCCCCGGGATATTTGTGGACGAAGAATGCGCCATTCAGGCCCGCATCCGTCCGCCATCATCCCAGAGCGGCGCGAGATGGACGCGGGCGGGGCGGCGTTCGCCGAGGATCTCGATCTCGACCGCCAGCCCGTCCTGCACCCTGTCGGCGGGCAGAAAGCCCTGCGCGACCGATTTGCCGGTCCAGTGGCTGAACCCTCCGCTGGTGCAATAGCCGACAACCGCGCCGTCCAGCCAGATCGGCTCCCACGCCACGACATCGGCGTCATCGGCCTCGACGACGAAGGAGACGAGTTTCCGCTTTGGCCCCGCGGCCTTTTCGGCGCTGGCGGCGGCCTTGCCGATCCAGTCCGACGCCTTGTTCCAGGCGATGAAGCGGTCAAGGCCGGTCTCGGCCGGGGTGTAATCGGGGCTGAATTCGCGCCCCCAGGACCCGAACCATTTGTCGAGCCTGAGCGACATCATCGCCCGCATGCCGAAGGGGCGCAGGCCCAGATCCTCTCCCGCGGCCCAAAGCGTGTCCCACAGATGCCGCACCGACATGTGGTCGGTGAAGATTTCATAGCCAAGATCCGCGGTATAGCTCACGCGCTGGACGATGCAGTTGGCCATGCCGACATTCATCCGCCGCACATCCATGAAGCGGAACGCCCCGGCGCTGACATCGGCGCGGGTGACGCGCGACAGCAGTTCGCGCGCCCGCGGCCCGGCGATCTGGAAGCCCGACCGGGCGTCCGAGATGTTTTCGACCGTCACCCCGTCCTCGAGGTTCTGTTCGAACCAGCGCAGGTGCCAGCCCTGCGCGCCATAGCTGGCGGTAAGCTGGAATTCGGTATCCGACAGGCAGGAGACGGTGAAATCGCCGATGATCTTGCCCGAATGCGCCAGCATCGGCGTCAGCGACAGCCGTCCCGGCGCCGGGATGCGCCCGGCCATGATCCGGTCAAGCCAGGCGCGGGCATTCGGCCCGGTGACGCGGTATTTGCCGAAATTCTGCACCTCGTTGATGCCGACGCCTTCGCGCACGGCGCGCACCTCCTGCGCCGTCGCCTCCCAGGCGTTCGAGCGTTTGAAGGACGGCTCCTCATACCGCGGCTCGCCCGGCAGGGCGTGGTAATTCACCACCTCGAGCCCGTATTGCGCGCCCCAGACGGCATCCATGCCGTCAAAGACCTCATACATCGGGGTGGTGCGGAAGGGGCGGGCGGCGGGGCGTTCCTCGTTCGGGTAAGAGACGTTGAACCGCATCCGGTAGTTTTCCATGACCTTGGGCACGGTATAGCCGGGGCTGGTCCAGTTGCCGAAGCGGGACACGTCAAAGCCGCGCGGATCGCGTTCGACTTCGCCATGGATCATCCACTGCGCCAGGGCGAGGCCCATGCCGCCGCCCTGGGAAAAGCCCGCCATGACCGCGCAGGCCGACCAGTAGTTGCGAAGGCCGGGCACCGGGCCGATCAGCGGGTTGCCGTCGGGGGCAAAGGTGAAGGGGCCGTGGATCACCCGTTTCACCCCCGACCGTTGCAGCACCGGGAAGCGGCGATAGGCGAAATTGACCGAATCCTCGATCTTGTCGAAATTCTCGTTCAGGAGTTCGTGGCCGAAATTCCAGGGCGTGCCGTCGACCGACCACGGCTCGCAGGGTTTTTCGTAGAACCCGATGCAGAATCCGCGCCCCTCTTGCCGCAGATAGGATTCGCCGCCGGGGTCCATGATATGCGGAAACTCGCGCCCCTGCGTCAGAAGCGCCATGATTTCAGGCACTTCGTCGGTGACAAGATATTGATGCGCCATCGGCAGAAGCGGCAGATAGACGCCGGCCATCGCCCCCACCTCGCGTGCCCACAATCCGCCGGCGTTGACGACATGTTCGGCGATGATCGTGCCCTTTTCGGTGACCACCTCCCACGACCCGTCGGGGCGGGGGTTGGTTTCCAGCACGCGGTTGTGCAGCACGATTTCCGCCCCGCCCATCCGCGCCGCTTTGGCATAGGCATGGGTTGTCCCCGAGGGGTCAAGATGGCCGTCAAGCGGGTCGTAAAGCGCGCCGATGATGCCGTCGAGGTTCACCAGCCCCTCGGTGAAGGTCTCGATTTCCTTCGGCCCGAGGATTTCGGTGTCGAGCCCCATGTAGCGGTGCTTGGCGCGTTCGGCCTTGAGCTGCTCGAACCGGGCCGGGTTGTCGGCCAGCGTGATGCCGCCGACATGGTGCAGCCCGCAGGACATGCCGGTGATCGCCTCGAGTTCCTTGTAGAGCCGGATCGTATAGCCCTGCAGCGCCGCCATGTTGGTGTCGCCGTTCAGCGTGTGGAACCCGCCCGCGGCGTGCCAGGTGGACCCCGAGGTCAGGTCCGACCGTTCGATCAGCATCACATCCGACCAGCCCAGCTTGGTCAGGTGATAAAGGACCGAACAGCCGACGACACCGCCGCCGATGACGACAACGCGGGTATGGGTTTTCATGGAGGATCCCTCGGACGCATGTTTGCGCCGCATGATCCCGCAATGGCGCGCGCGCGAAAGCCGAAAGGCGACGCGCGCTGTCGCTTACGGGATGATCCGCGTGTATTTCGTGCCCTCGACCGTCGCGCCAAGGCGCAGGCCGGTCTGGCCGAACACCACGGCGATCACCGGCGACAGCGAGGTGGTGGTGTCGGCCAGCAGCATCTCGCCCTCGGTATTGATGGCATATTCGATGCCGGCCCCGGCGACCCAGCCGGGCGAGGTGCGAAACCCCTGCAGCGCCTCGGTGGTCATGAAGAACAGGACGTGGCTGTATTGCTGGGCGCCGATCTGGAGACCGGCGCTGGCCGCCGCGGCGGTGTAGTAATCGACCGTGGCGCCGCCGACGCGCAGCGCGCCGCGGCCGAAGGCGCCGCCAAAGCCAAGGCCGATCTCGGTCACCAGCGGCATCACCAGCATGCCGGCGGCCTGGTTCGACAGATCCCGCGTGCCGGGATAGGTCGAATAGAGATAGTCCAGCGTCGATTCGACCCGCGCGTCGATGGTCGCGGCCCCGTTCGAGCCGATGCCGTTGCCACAGGCGGCAAGGCCAAGCCCCGCCAGCCCCGTGATACAGAAAGTCCGCCTGCCAGGATTCATCCTACTGCTCCGCCCGAATGCCTTGCGGCCTTGTGTCTGGCCGCTTCGCCACCACTATAGGCGGCAATCCGCCCCGCTGTCACCTGTCCCGGCGACGATGGGCGGAAATCCGTCAGCCCTTGCGGGCCGAGGCCACCGCCCCCAGCGCCCCGGCCAGGGCGACAAGGCCGATGCCAAGCGCGGCAAGGGGTTCGGGGACATGGCCGAACACCAGCCAGCCCAGCCCCGCGGCCCAGACCAGATGCACATAGTTGAACGGCGCAAGGGTCGAGGCCGGGGCCAGCCGGTAGGCCGCGGTGAACAGGAAATGTCCGAGCGTGGCCAGCACGCCCAGCCCGGCCAGCACCGCCAGGTCAAGGGGCGGGGGCAGGGTATCGGGCAGGTTCCACGGCAGCATCACCCCAAAGATCACCAGCCCGATCACGGCGGTGAAAACCAGCAACGGCACCGTCTGTTCGCTGCGCGACAGCGACCGTGACAACAGGTGATAGATTGCGGTCGCCAGCGCGGTGACAAGGGCAAGGCCCATCCCCGGCAGCGACAGCCCGCCGCCGGGCCGCGCGATCAGGACCACGCCCGCAAAACCCAGCGCCACCGCGATCCAGCCGGCCGGGCGCACCTTCTCGCCCAGAAGCGGCACTGCCGCGACCATGACGATCAGCGGCGCCAGATAGACGATGGCCACCGTCTCGCCCACCGGCATGAAGCGCAGCGCAAGTCCCATGGCGATCGATCCGACCGACAGGCTGGCGCCGCGCAGGATCACCAGCCCGGTGCGTTGGGTGCGGAACACCGCGCGCCCGTGGCGCGGCAGAAAGACCGCCAGCAGGATCAGCACGTTGACCAGATAGCGCGCGGCCAGGACAAAGGGCACCGGCCAGCGTTCGGTCAGGTATTTGGTCGCCACGTCGGACAGCGCAAAGACCAGCACCGTGACCAGCACCAGAAGGATGCCGCGCCCGACGCTCCTGTCGTTCGGTTCCATTGCGATCTCCTGCCGCAGGACGCAGGTTCAGCCGTTCAGCGCCCGGGCGGCCTCGGGCGCGAAATAGGTCAGGATGCCGTCGCAGCCGGCGCGCTTGAAGCACATCAGGCTTTCCAGCATGACCTTGGGCCCGTTCAGCCAGCCGTTCGCTGCCGCCGCCTGCAACATCGCGTATTCGCCCGACACCTGATAGGCAAAGGTCGGCACGCCGAAAGCGTCCTTCACCCGGCGGCAAATGTCGAGATAGGGCATCCCCGGCTTGACCATCACCATGTCGGCGCCTTCGGCCAGGTCGCGGGCGACCAGGCGCAGCGCCTCGTCCGAATTGGCCACGTCCATCTGGTAGGTGTTCTTGTCGCCCTTCAGCGCGGCCGAGGCGCCGACCGCATCGCGGAACGGGCCGTAGAAGGCCGAGGCATATTTCGCCGCATAGGACAGGATCGTGACCTTCTGGAACCCTTCCGATTCCAGCGCCGACCGTATCGCGCCGATCCGCCCGTCCATCATGTCGGACGGCCCAAGGATGTCGGCCCCGGCGCGGGCCTGTGCCAGCGCCATCCTCACCAGCGCCTCGACGGTGCGGTCATTGACGATCTCGCCACCCTCGACGAATCCGTCATGGCCGTTGATATTGTAGGGGTCGAGCGCGATGTCGGTCATCACAGCCAGATCGGGCACCGCATCCTTGATGGCGCGGATCGCCTGATTGGACAGGTTGTCGTCCGACCAGGCCTCGGCGCAATCCTCGGTCCGGCTGTCCATCGCGGTATAGGGGAACAGGCAGACCGCCGGGATGCCCAGGCCATGGGCCTCTTTCGCGGCCAGCACGATGCGGTCGACCGACTTGCGCGTCACCCCCGGCATCGAGGCGATGGCGCTTTCCGTGTCGCGCCCGGCCTGCACGAACATCGGCAGGATGAAATCCGACGGATCAAGATGCGTCTCGCGCACCAGCGCGCGCAGGGCGGGGGTGGCGCGGTTGCGGCGGAAACGGGCGGCAGGAAAGGCGGGGGTGATGGGCGTCATGCGGGCGGCCTTGATCTTTCTGTCACACCCGTTCCCGTTGCACGGATCGTTGCGTCTCACAAGTCTGGGCATTGCCGGGCGCCGCGGCTAGGGTCCGCCGCGAGCGAACCTGAAACCGGCGGCTGCCTTGGACTGGACCAAGACCTTCCTCGATGTGATCGACCTCCGGTCGTTCTCAAGCCTGTGGTATTGGCTGGTCGTCGCCGCGGTCTGGAGCCAGGCCAGCCATTGGGTGCTGGGCGTGCCCTATGACGTGATCCAGCGCGCCCGCCGTCAGGGCGGCGAGGCGATGGCCGATCTCGAGGCGCTGACCCGCGTCAACGTCAACCGGATGCGCAACATCGTGGCCGAGGCGGGTTACTGGCTGGTCGGCTTTGCCTTCTTCCTGCATTCGGGACTGCTGATCCTTGCTATCGTCTATGGCATCGAATTCGCCCTCGCGGTCGAGATGTTCCTTATCCCGCTGACTTTTGTCGGCGTGACCAGCCTGTTCACCGGCAACCGCATCCTGACCGAGGCGCCCGAGGGCGAGGCGCTGGTCCGCGTCCTGATCCGCCACCGATTCTGGACGCAGGTCATCGGCATGATCGCGATCTTCGTCACCGCCTGCGTCGGCATGTATCAGCTGCTGTACGTCCCCGATTTCTGATCGGGCCGGACCGGCGCCGGAAAGCGCCGGACCCGATCCGCGGCGGACGCCTGCCGCTTGCGCACGCCCTCCGGCCTTGGTTGACTTCCCGTCGCGGCGCCCTCAAGTCAGGGCCATGATCCGACCTGCCAGCCATATCACCGTCTCGGGTGCGCCCGAGGGGCACGACGCCCGCCTGATCCTGCGGGAAATCGCCGAACGCGGCGTGCCGGTGCTGCACATCGCCCGCGATGACCGCCGGGCCGAACAGATGCGCGCCGCGCTGGCGTTTTACGACCCCGGCCTGCCGGTATTCCTGTTCCCGGCCTGGGATTGCCTGCCCTATGACCGGGTATCGCCCAATCCGGAAATCGCCGCAGCGCGGATGGCGGTGCTGGCGGCGCTGGCACACAGGATGCCGGAACGTTTTGTCCTGCTCACCACGCTCAACGCCGCGACGCAGCGGATGCCGGCCCGTCCGGTGGTCCGCGACGCCGCCTTTGTCGCCCGCGTCGGCGACCGCGTGGACGAGACCGAGTTGCGCGCCTATCTCGCCCGCATGGGCTTCAGCCAGTCGGCAACGGTGACCGAGCCGGGCGATTTCGCCGTGCGCGGCGGCATTGTCGACATCTTTCCGCCCGGCCATCCGGCGCCGGTGCGGCTCGATTTCTTCGGCGACGTGCTTGACGGCGCGCGGAGGTTCGATCCGGCGACGCAGCGGACGACCGAAAAGCTGACCACGGTGGATCTGGCCCCGGTGTCCGAAGTGATCCTCGATGACGAATCGATCACCCGCTTCCGCCAGAACTACCGGATCGAATTCGGCGCCGCCGGCACCGACGATCCGCTGTACGAGGCGGTCAGCGCCGGGCGCAAGCATCAGGGGATGGAGCATTGGCTGGGCTTCTTCCACGACCGGCTCGAGACGATCTTCGACTATCTGCCCGAAGCGACGGTCACCCTTGACGACCAGACCGAGGCGGCGCGGCTGGCGCGCTGGACCGCGATTTCCGATCAATACGACACCCGCCATGCCGCCATGGCGCAGAAGGGCCGCATCGACACGGTCTACAAACCGGCGCCGCCGGGCCTGATGTATCTTGACGATGCCGGCTGGTCCGAGGCGGTTGCGGCACGGCGCGTGCTGTCCTTCGTGGCCCTGCCGCAGCCGACCGGGCCGGGGGTGATCGACGCCGGCGGCCGCATCGGCCGCGACTTCGCCCCCGAACGGCAGCAGGAAAAGATCAGCCTGTTCGGCGCGCTGGCCGGGCATATCCGCAGCCGGCTCGACGCCGGGCCGGTCATCGTCGCCTCGTATTCCGAAGGCGCCCGCGAACGGCTGGAAGGGCTGCTCGAGGACGAGGGGCTGGGCGAGACGATCCCGGTCACCGACATGTCCCGCGTCGGCAAGCGCGGGCTGCATCTGGCGGTCTGGCCGCTGGAACACGGGTTCGAGACGCGCGACCTGACGGTCATTTCCGAACAGGACGTGCTGGGCGACCGCCTGATCCGGCAGGCGAAAAAGCGCAAGCGCGCCGACAATTTCCTGACCGAGGCGCAAAGCCTGACCCCCGGCGATCTGGTGGTCCATGTCGACCACGGCGTCGGCCGCTATCTCGGGCTCGAGGTCATCACCGCCGCCGGTTCCCCGCATGAATGCCTTGCCATCGAATATGCCGAAAAGGCCAAGCTGTATCTGCCGGTCGAGAATATCGAGCTTCTCAGCCGCTTCGGGCACGAAGAAGGCTTGCTCGACAAGCTGGGCGGCGGGGCGTGGCAGGCGAAGAAAGCCCGGCTCAAGGAACGCATCCGCCAGATGGCGGACCGGCTGATCCGCATCGCCGCCGAACGCGCGCTGCGCCACGCGCCGGAGCTGACCCCGCCCGAGACGATCTGGGACCAGTTCCTGGCCCGCTTTCCCTATGCCGAGACCGACGACCAGTTGCAGGCGATCGAGGATGTGCTGAACGATCTGGACGCCGGCACGCCGATGGACCGGCTGGTCTGCGGCGATGTCGGTTTCGGCAAGACCGAGGTGGCGATCCGCGCCGCCTTTGTCGCCGCGATGTCCGGGGTGCAGGTGGCGGTGATCGCGCCGACCACGCTGCTGGCGCGCCAGCACTATCAAAGCTTTGCCGAACGGTTCCGCGGCTTCCCTCTGGTGGTGCGACCCCTGTCGCGTTTCGTGTCGGCCAAGGATGCCGAGGACACCCGCAAGGGCCTGGCGGGTGGCACCGTCGACGTGGTCGTCGGCACCCATGCCCTGCTGGCCAAGGGCGTTTCGTTCAAGAACCTTGGCCTGCTGGTCATCGACGAGGAACAGCATTTCGGTGTCCAGCACAAGGAACGGCTGAAGCAACTGCGCAGCGATGTCCATGTCCTGACCCTGACCGCAACGCCGATTCCGCGGACCCTGCAGATGGCGTTGTCAGGGGTGCGCGACCTGTCGATCATCGCCACGCCGCCCATCGACCGGCTGGCGATCCGCACCTATGTGTCCGAGTTCGACACCGTCACCCTGCGCGAGGCGCTGCTGCGCGAACATTACCGCGGCGGCCAGTCGTTCTTTGTCGTGCCCCGCATTGCCGACCTGCCCGAGATGGAGGATTGGCTGAAGCGCGAGGTGCCCGAGGTCAGCCATGTCACCGCCCATGGCCAGATGGCGGCCGGAGAGCTGGATGACCGGATGAATGCCTTCTACGACGGCAAATATGACGTGCTGCTGGCAACGACCATCGTCGAATCCGGCCTCGACATCCCGACCGCCAACACGATGATCGTCCATCGCGCCGACATGTTCGGACTGGCGCAGCTTTACCAGATCCGCGGCCGGGTCGGGCGGTCCAAGACGCGCGCCTATGCCTATCTGACCACGAAACCGCGGCTGAAACTGACGCCGCAGGCGGAAAAGCGGCTGAGGGTCCTGGGGTCGCTCGACACTCTGGGCGCCGGATTCACGCTGGCCTCGCAGGATCTCGACATCCGCGGCGCCGGCAATCTTCTGGGCGAGGAACAGTCGGGCCAGATGCGCGAGGTCGGCTATGAGCTGTATCAGCAGATGCTCGAGGACGAGATCGCACGGATCAAATCCGGCGGGGCCGAGGCGCTGCCCGAGGACGGCCATTGGGCGCCCCAGATCAACCTTGGCGTGCCGGTGCTGATCCCCGAGGAATATGTGCCGGATTTGGATGTGCGCCTTGGCCTCTACCGCCGGCTGTCGCAGCTTTCGACCAAGGTGGAACTCGAAGGTTTCGCCGCCGAACTTATCGACCGCTTCGGCAAATTGCCGCGCGAGGTCAATACCTTGCTGCTGGTCGTGCGGATCAAGGCGATGTGCCTGCGCGCCGGGATTTCGCAACTGGACGCCGGGCCGAAAGGGGCGACGGTGCGGTTCCACAACGACCGTTTCGCCAACCCGGCCGGGCTGGTCGAGGTGATCCAGGCCGAGAAGGGTGCCGCGAAGGTCCGCGACAACAAGATCGTGCTGGCCCGCGACTGGCAGACCGAGGCCGACCGCATCCGCGGCGCGTTCCAGATCGCCAAGGATCTGGCGGAGAAGGTCGCCGAGGTGAAGGCGAAACCGGCAAAGGCACCTTGATCGGCCCGGATTTCCGATCTATTTTCAGGTCTCACTCCGGAAAGGGCAGACCATGCAACGGATCGAAGCGGAACTGGTCATCAGCGTCTCGGACCTGAAGAAGAACCCCTCGGCGGTATTCGACAATTCCGAAGGCGCCCCCGTCGCGGTGCTGAACCACAACCGGGTCATGGGTTACATGGTCCCCGCCGCGCTGTTCGAGGAGATGATCGAACGGCTCGAGGACGAGGAACTGGTCCGCATCGTGCGCGAGAGGGAGGGCGGTGAACGGGTGCGGGTCACGCTCGATGATCTATAAGCTCGATTTCGATACCCGTGCGCTCAAGGAATGGCGGCGCCTTGATGCGACGATCCGCGAGCAGTTCCGCAAGAAGCTGGCAGAGCGGCTTGAACATCCAAGGGTGCCGCATGACGCACTGTCCGGTGAACCGGACTGCTACAAGATCAAGCTGCGGTCAGCCGGGTTCCGCCTTGTCTACAAGGTCGAGGATGATGTTCTGGTCGTATTCGTGATCGCCATCGGCAAGCGCGAGGGCGGCGCGGTCTATGACGAGGCGCGCGACAGGTCGCACTAACCGGCCCTATCTCCCCCGCATCATCCCCGTCAGCGCCAGCGCCACCGCGGCCAGCACCAGGATGCACAGCGCCAGCGGCAGCGCGGTGCCGTCAAAGGCAAGGCCCACCGGCACCGACAGCACCACCGATCCCACCGTCGATACCGCCGCGATGACCGAGGCGGCGAGACCGGCGATATGGCCGACCGGCTGCATGGCCAGCGCATTGACATTGCCGATCACCAGCCCGCCCTGAAAGAACACCGAAGAACACCACACCATCCACACCGCGAATTCGGCGCCGCGGGGCAGGGGCAACCACAGCGCCAGCAGCATCAGTGCCGACAGGACGATCTGCACCGCCAGCATGCCGCGCACGATCGGCAGCATGCCGATCCGCCCGACCAGCCGCGCGTTGAGCAGGCTTGCCGTTGCCGACACCGCGGCGATCAGCGCGAACCACAGCGGAAACGCCTCGCCCTGACCATAGGCCAGGTCGAACACGCCCTGGACCGAGGACAGCATGGCGAACAGGATGCCAAAGGCCAGCGTCTGCACCAGCACGGACAGGACGACGACGCGATGGGAAAACATCTCGGCCACCGCCCCGGCCAGCGCCCGCAGGGTCAGCGGCCGCCGCCGTTCGGGGGGCAGGGTCTCGGGCTGTCGCAGGCCGAACCAGACCAGCGCGACTAGGCCGAACAGCGCGAAGGCCGGAAAGATCGCCCGCCAGCCGGCGGCCTTGATGATGACGGCGCCGACCGCGGGCGCCACCGCCGGCACGATCATGAAGATGACCATGACAAAGGACATGAGCCGCGCCATCTCGGCCCCGGAATGGCGGTCGCGGACGATGGCCGTGGTCACCACCCGCGGCCCGGCGGCGCCAAGGCCCATCACCAGCCGCCCGGCCAGCGCCATGCCCAGGCTCTGCGACTGCCAGGTCATCAGCGCGCCGGCGCAATAGAGCAGGATCGTGCCGATGATGACCGGCCGCCGGCCGACGGCATCGGCCAGGGGGCCGGTGAACAGCGTGCCGGCGCCCATGCCCAGGATGAAGCTCGACAGGATCAG
The DNA here is from genome assembly GCA_964540965.1 of uncultured Rubellimicrobium sp. Lineage (GTDB taxonomy): Bacteria > Pseudomonadota > Alphaproteobacteria > Rhodobacterales > Rhodobacteraceae > JADYZU01. The sequence goes on from CAZIOT010000007.1 coordinate 190,677, forward strand.
CTGCGCCCGGTTCGGATCGGCGGGGGACAGGTCGGCCGCGATCTCGGGCATCGCCGGCAGCATGGCGTCGATGCCGAAGGCCGACATCGCGGCCAGCATCGCCATAAGCGCGACGAATTCGACGCGCGACCGGTCGCGGGGCAGGGCGGTCATGCGCCGTCCCCCGTGCCCTCTCCGGCCAGTTCGGCGATCACCCGGTCCCAAAGGTCGGGCGGCTGCGCCCCCTGCACGGCATGACGGTTGCCGACGATGAAGGTCGGCACCGCGCTGACCCCCATGCGCCGCGAATGCGCGTCGCGGTCGCGGATCGCCTGCACATCGGCGTCCGAGGCCAGCAGCCGCGACACCGCAGCCCGGTCCATGTCCAGCGTCGCGGCAATATCGGCCAGAACCGCATGATCGCCGATATCGAGCCCCTCGACGAAGTTGGCACGGAAGAGGGCGCTGACCGCAGCGGTCTGCCGCCCCTCGATCCCGGCCCAATGGATCAGCCGGTGCGCGTCGAGTGTATTGGGAATCTTCTGCCCGTCGAAACGGTTGATGGTGACGCCCGCCTCGCGCGCGCGGTCCTCCAGCATGGCATCGGCGCGGGCCAGCGCCTCGGGCCCGCCCATCCTCTGCTCAAGGTAACTGCGGCGGCTGACCCCCTCGGGCGGCATGTCGGGGTTCAGCATGAACGGATGCCATTCGATGGCAAAGGGATGGCCGGGATGGCGTTGCAGCGCCCGGTCGAGATTGGCCTTGCCGATATAGCACCAGGGGCAGATCGGGTCGGACAGGATGTCAAGCCGGACCATCGGTTTCCTCCTTGGGAAAAGGGCGCGCCGAATCCCGCCGCGGCGCCCCTTGTAGCGGCGGCGGACGGCGGCGGCAAACCGCAGCGGGCCGGTTGCGCGCCCGCCGGGCGCCGGATAGGACAGGGCCATGTCCGATCCCGATCCCAGGATGCTGATCCGCATCGCCCGCGCCGGCGGCGGGACCGACCATGCGCCGCCGCTCGACCTCGGGCAAAGGGTGCGCGAATTGCGCCGCGCCCGCGACTGGACCCTGGAACAGGCGGCGCGCGAGGCGGGGCTGGCCCGCTCGACCCTGTCCAAGATCGAGAACGGCCAGATGTCGCCGACCTATGACGCGGTCAAGAAACTGGCGACGGGGCTCGGCATTTCGGTGCCGCAGCTGTTCACCGCCTCGGGCAATGCCCAGGTCAACGGCCGCCGCGTGGTGACGCGGGCGGGCGAGGGCACGGCGCATCTGACCACCACCTACGAACACGAACTTCTGGGCGAATCGCTGAGCCAGAAAAAAATGCTGCCCTACCGCGCCCGGATCCGCGCCCGCGACCCGGCCGAATTCAACGGCTGGGTGCGGCACGAGGGCGAGGAATTCCTCTTCGTGCTGACCGGGATCATCCGGCTGTTCACCGAATTCTACGAACCCGTCGACATGCGCCGCGGCGACAGCGCCTATTACGACGCGACCATGGGCCACAACGTCATCTCGGTCTCGCCCGAGGATGCGACGATCCTGTGGGTGACATCGCTGGCCTGACCTTGCGGCGCGCCTTCGGCGCCGAGTCCTTGCCTCGTCGTCGGCTTCGCCTCCTCCTCAGGGTGCCTCCGGCGGGGTGTGTTGCCGCGACCGCCACTGGTCCGAGGGCGCGGCAACACGTTATGGACGAAGAATGAACAAGAGCAGGTTACCTGTCATTCTTCGTCCATAAATATCCTCGGGGGGGTGAATGCGCCAAAGGCGCAGAGGGGGGCGGAAGGCCCCCCTTCTTCCTTCCGCCGGGCTTCAGCCCGGCGCCCCCGTCACAGCGCGGTCCAGCCGCCGTCGACCGAAATCGTCGTGCCGGTGATCTGGTCGGCGGCCGGCGAGCACAGGAAGGCGGTAGTGCCGCCGATCTGCTCGACGGTGGCGAACTGCCGCGACGGCTGGCGGTCGAGCATGACCTTGCGGATCACCTCGTCGCGGCCCAGGCCGTGGGTCTTCATCTGGTCGGGGATCTGCGCCTCGACCAGCGGGGTCAGGACATAGCCGGGGCAGATCGCGTTGCAGGTGATCGGTTCCTCGGCGGTCTCGAGCGCCGTCACCTTGGTAAAGCCGACGACGCCGTGCTTGGCCGCGACATAGGCGCCCTTGAAGGGCGAGGCGGTCAGGCCGTGGGCCGAGGCGATGTTGACCACCCGGCCCCAGCCGGCGGCGCGCATCAAGGGCAGGGCCGCCGCGGTGGTATGAAAGACCGACGACAGGTTGATGGCGATGACCCGGTCCCAGGTCGCCGGCGGAAAGCGGTCAATCGGCGCGACATGCTGGATGCCGGCGTTGTTGACCAGGATGTCGCAGCGCCCCGCCGCCGCGACCAGCGCCCGGCAGTCCTCGCCATCGGCCATGTCGGCGCGGATATAGCGCGCCGACACCCCGAATTCCCGGGAAAGGTCGGCCGCCAGCGCATGGTCCGCCGGCAGATCGGTAAAGGAATTGAGCACCACATCGGCGCCAGCCGCCGCAAGGGCGCGCGCGACGCCCAGCCCGATGCCGGAGGTCGATCCGGTGATGATGGCGGTCTTGCCCTTCAGCGTCATGTCTGCCCCCCGATCTGGCCCCGTTCTGGCCCCCTGCCACGGTCGGCCGCACCCTGCCATGCTGCGCCTGCGAAGGAAAGCCGCCCGCCGCCGGGACTGCTACCCGGACCCGGCGAAAAAAAACGCCCGCACGAGGCGGGCGTTAAGTTGTTGAGGCAGGTTTCATACAGGCAAGAAACCTATCGAGCAGTAACCTGCTTATAAGCAATCTCGCGCCGGGGGCCAAGCTAAAAGTTTGAAAACGTTCGGGCGCCGGCATAGGCTTTGCGGCAACAGGACAGTGATCAGAGAGGCTGCCGTCAAAATGATGCCCAAGTTCCTACACTCCTTGCGCGTGCGCGCGGGGACAGTGATTCTCGCGGGGCTGGCCGCCGGGTCGATGGCCATGGCCGAGCCCCAGCATGGCATAGCTATGTATGGCGATCCGGCCTTGCCCCCAGATTTTGACCATCTGCCCTATGCCAATCCCGAAGCGCTGGTGGGTGGCCGCATTGTCACCGCCGAGGTCGGCAATTTCGACAGCCTCAACCCCTATCTGCAGAAGGGGACGGTGCCCTGGCAACTCACCTATCTCATTTCGGAAACGCTGATGGGGCGGTCGCTGGACGAACCGTTCTCGCTTTACGGGCTTCTGGCCGAATCGATGGAGGTCGGGCCGAATCGGGAATGGGTCGAATTCACCCTGCGCCCCGAGGCGCGCTTCAGCGACGGCGCCCCGGTCACGGTCGAGGATGTGATCTGGTCCTACGAGACCCTGGGGACGCAGGGCCACGGCCGCTATGCCAGCTTCTGGGGCCAGGTGGCCTCGATCGAGGCGACCGGCGAACGGTCGGTGCGGCTGACCTTCAACACGACGAACCGTGAACTGGTCCTGCTCGCCGGCCTGCGGCCGATCCTGCAGAAGGCCCAGTGGGAGGGTGTGGATTTCGCCGATTCCGACGGGCTCGAGATGATCCCGATCACCCCCGGCCCCTATATGGTCACCGATTTCGAGGCCGGCCGTTTCGTCGAACTGACCCGCAACCCCGATTACTGGGGCTGGGAGGTGCCGTTCCGCCGCGGCACGATGAACATCGAGACCATCCGCTATGAATTCTTCGGCGACGAAACCGCCGCCTTCGAGGCGTTCAAGACCGGCGAGGTCAACCTGGTGCGGGAATCGAATGTCGCCCGCTGGGACAGCCAGTATGATTTTCCGCTGGTCGCCGACGGCAGCATCGTCAAGGACGTGATCCCGCACCAGCGGCCCTCGGGCATGACCGGGCTGGTGATGAACACGCGCGAACCGCTTTTCGCCGACTGGCGGGTGCGCGATGCGCTGATCCTCGCCTTCAACTTCGAATTCATCAACGACACGCTGACCGGCGGCCAGTCGCCGCGGATCGCCTCGTTCTTTTCGAACTCGCCGCTGGGCATGGTGCCGGGCACCCCGGCCGAGGGGCGCGTGGCCGAGCTGCTGGCGCCCTTCGCCGCCGATCTGGTGCCGGGCACCATCGAGGGCTACGCCCTGCCGGTCTCGGACGGGAGCGAGGCCAACCGCGACAATATCCGCGCGGCGCTTGACCAGCTGGCCGCCGCCGGCTGGACGGTGGCCGATGACGGCGTGCTGCGCAATGCGGCGGGCGAGGCCTTTGCCTTTGAAATCCTGCTTCAGAATGGCGCGAGCGAGAACACCACGATCACCGACATCTATGTGCAGGCCCTGACCCGGCTGGGCGTCCAGGCGACGGTGACCGCGGTCGATCCGGCGCAGTTCACCGAAAGGGTGGCGGCGCTCGATTTCGACATGACCTATTACCGGGTCGGGCTGTCGCTGTCGCCGGGCAACGAGCAGTATCTGTATTTCGGCAGCGAACAGGCCGATACCGGCGGGCGCAACCTGATGGGGATCAAGTCGCCGGTGGTCGATGCGATGATCGGCGCGATCCTGAATTCGGCCAGCCAGGACGATTTCCGCGCCGCGGTGCAGGCGCTGGACCGGGTGCTGACCGCCGGACGCTATGTGATCCCGTTCTACCAGTGGAACGACGCCCGCATCGCCCATGCCGCAGATCTGCACTATCCCGAGCATGTGCCGCTGTTCGGTGACTGGCCCGGCTGGCAGCCCGATGTCTGGTGGTCCGATGCGGGGCAGTAGGATCGTGCTGCTGCTGGCGGCGCTGGCGCTTGCCGGCTGCGGCACGCTCGAGGGCTTTGGCCGCGACCTGAGCGCCGGGGCGCGGACGGTGCAATCATGGTTCTGAGGCTTGCCCTGGCGGCGGCGGCGCTGGCGGCGCTGGCCGCCTGCACGCCCCTGGAGATTGCCGGAGATCTGGCCGTCGGCACCGCGCAGGTCGCCGTCGGCGCGGCGGATCTGGTGCTGTAGCGAGGGCGCCGGTCCTTGCGGACCGGCGGAAGAAGGGGGGCCTTCTGCCCCCCTCTTGGCCTTCGGCCAATTCACCCCCCGAGGATATTTGGGGACGAAGAATGAGCAGGGCGCGCGCGCTTTCTCATTCATTTTCCGAACGTGTTGGGTGTCCTCGGGCCCATGGCGGGCGCGGCAACAGATCCCGCCAGCGGCGCGACGTTCAGGACTTGCCGATTCCCAGCTGCGTCTCGACCGTCTGCCGGTCGCCGGGATAGACCAGCCCGGCCGAGATGATCAGCTTGGCCGCGTCCTCGATCCCCATGTCGAGTTCGATGATCTCGGACTTCTTGCACCACATGATGTAGCCGGTGGTCGGGTTCGGCGTGGTCGGCAGATAGACGGCGACAACGCCGTCATCGGGCCAGAGCGGGGACAGCCGGGCCAGAACCTCGCCCCGCACCGGCGGCGCGATGAAGCCGATGGACCACTGGTCCTTGCGCGGGAATTCGACAAGACACATGCGGTCGAACTTGCCGTCGGCCTTGCTGAACAGCGATTCGGCCAGTTGCTTGACCGCGGTATAGACCGAGCGGACAAAGGGCACGCGGGCCACCATGTCCTCGCCCCAGGTGATGAAGCTGCGGCCGATCAGGCCCTTGGCGATCCAGCCGACCAGCACCGTGAACAGCAGGAATATCACCACGCCGACGCCGCGGATGTTGATGGTGATCCAGTCCTCGGAACCGCGGGCATTGCCGAGGATGCGGTTGACGATGGAATCGGGATGCCAGGCGACGGGGACGAAGGGCCAGACGAAGCTGTCGACCCAGCCCAAGAGCGACCACACCAGCCAGACGGTAAAGCCGATGGGGGCGATGACGATGATCCCGGTCAGAAGATTGTTGCGCAACCCGCCAAGAAAGGACCCGTGGCGGCGCGGCGCATGATCTTCGGGCTTCTGGCTCACCATTCCCCTCCGGTTGTCGCGGCGACACTAGGGCAGGCAATGCTGCGGTGCAATGACGGGTGGCGGCGCCTCAGGCCGCGGCGATGGCGGCGGCAACGCGGGCGTTGTTCAGCACCAGCGCGATATTGGCGGTGAGAGAGCGGCCGCCGGTCAGCTCGAAGATGCGCTGGAGCAGGAAGGGCGTCACCGCCTTGGAGCTGATCCCCTGCGCCGCCGCCTCGTCCAGCGCCTGCGCTATCACCGGGGCGAGCACATCGGCGGCGATCTCGTCCGTCTCGGGGATCGGGTTCACCACCAGTTGCCCGCCCGGCAGCCCCAGCGCGGCACGCATCCGCGCGGCCGCCGCGATTTCAGCCGGATCGTCCATGCGCAGGGGCGCCTTCAGGCCCGAGGACCGCGACCAGAAGGCCGGGATCTCGTCCTGGCCGAAGGCGATCACCGGCACGCCGAGGGTTTCGAGGTATTCAAAGGTCTTGGGCAGGTCGAGGATCGCCTTGGCCCCGGCCGCCACCACCGTCACCGCGGTCTGCGCCAGTTCCGGCAGGTCGGCCGAGATATCGAACGAGGCTTCGGCCCCCCGGTGCACGCCGCCGATGCCGCCGGTGGCGAAGGTGCCGATACCGGCGGCCCGCGCGGCGATCATCGTCGCGGCGACCGTGGTGGCGCCATTGCCGCCGCGCGCCATGCAGGCGGCCAGATCGGCGCGCGACAGCTTGGCGACATCGCGCATCCGGCCGAGCGATTCGAGTTCGGCCGCCGTCAGCCCGACATGAAGCTGCCCGCCCATCACCGCGATGGTGGCGGGCACGGCGCCGGCGCGGCGGATCGTGTCCTCGACCCGGGCCGCGGTCTCGACATTCTGCGGGAACGGCATGCCGTGGGTGATGATCGTCGATTCAAGCGCCACCAGCGGCGCGCGGTTGCGGATCGCGGCGGCGACCTCGGGGGAATGGGTCATGGGCAGGGCGGTCATGCCGGTTGTTCTCCGCTGACATAGGTGGCCGCGGCGCTGACCGCGGCGGCAAGGGCGGCGGGCCGGTCGGCACCGCGCAGCAGGGCAACGATATGCGCCGCCATGAAGGTGTCGCCGGCGCCGGTGACGCGCGCCACCAGCACCTCTGGCGGGGTGGTGGCGATGACGTCGCCGCCCAGGGCCTCGGCCGCCATGGCGCCGCCATCGGTGACCAGCACCCGCGCCGCCCCACGGGCGACCATGCCGCGGGCGGCGGCGGCGGCATCGGCAAACGCCTCGCGGCAGATCAGCCCGGCTTCCTCGCGGTTGACGTAAAGCACCGCCGAAGGGTGGCCCATGAGGGCAAGCAGGCGCTCGGCCTTGCCGGGGCTGGCCGGGGCGACATGCAGGCTGGCGGCCGCAAACAGCGGCGAGGCGGCGATGTCGCGCAGAAGATCGGTGGTCAGGTTGCCGTCAAGGCAGACCGGCCCGGCCCAGGGGCTGGCGGCCGAGCCCAGCCGACCATCGGACAGGGGCGCAAGGATCCGCGCGCCCGCCTGTTCGAGCGAATGCGCATCGGCCACCGCGGCGATCAGCCCGTTGGCGCCCTCGACCGCCATGTAACGGTCGGTCGGCAGGTCGTCCGAGCGATAGGCGCAGTCCATGCCGATCCCCAGCCTTTCGCAGGCGGCGACCAGTTCGGCGCCCTCGGCATCGCGGCCGATGGCGGTCAGCGCGGCGGGACGCAGGCCGAACCGCGCCAGCGTCATCGCGATGTTGAGCGCCACGCCGCCGGGCAGGCGGGTGATGCGGCCGGGCACGTCCGACCCCACGCCCATCGCGCGGGGGCTGCGGCCGATGATGTCCCACAGGACGGCGCCGATGCAGAGGATGTCGGGTCGGGTCATGCCCGCTCTGTGGCCCGGGCGCGCGGCGCGGTCAATCGGTGGCGCGCCGCTTGTCAAGCTCGGCCAACATCGCCCGACGCAGGATCGCATTCATCCGTGTCTGATACCCCCGCCCGCCGGCCTTGAGCCAAGCCAGAACATCGGCATCAAGCCGGGCGGTGACCTGAGACTTGAGCGGACGGTAGAACTCGGGCGGACGGAATTCGGCCAGTTGCTCGTCCGTCAGCTTGGGAATGTCGCTGAAGTCGATCTGGTCATCGGGCATCTCGGCAAGACGACGCAAGGCCTCACGACGCTCTTCGGTCATGGGCGGCAGCGTGTCGAGCGTATATTCAACCATGCGAGTCTTCATATCTTCGCCTTTCCCTCGGTTCGGCGCGACGCGCCGAAATGATGCGGACGAGGTCGATACCATCATCCAGCGATACCATGGTGTGGGCAACAAGAAGAACCGTGATCCCGTTGACCACACCGACCGTCTGCCATCGCTCCTCGCCGCCCTCGATCCGGTCCAGACGCATTTCGCGGAATGGGTCGGCAAAGACCTGGACGGCGTCCTCGAACCAGATGCCGTGCTTTCGCACATTGGATTTCGCCTTGGCCGGATCCCAGGTGAAACGATACGTCATGACATATTTGTAATTACAACCGACAGCCCTTTCAACCCTCTTGCCTTTTCGGCCCCGATCCTCTAGGCGACCCCCACTTCACAGGCAGGGGCGGGCCGGACGGGGAGAAATCCCGTTTGGTCCTCCGGTTGGGGCGAAACCCTGATTCCCCTGCCGCGGGCGAAACCGGAAAGGATTACGACATGGCTCTCCCCGAGTTTTCCATGCGCCAGCTGCTTGAGGCCGGCGTTCACTTCGGCCACCAGACCGCGCGCTGGAACCCGCGCATGGCCGAATACATCTACGGCTCCAAGAACGGCATCCATATCATCGACCTGACCCAGACGGTGCCGCTGCTTGACGCAGCACTCAAGGTCGTGCGCGACACCGTGGCCCGTGGCGGCCGCGTGCTGTTCGTCGGCACCAAGCGTCAGGCGCAGAAGTCGATCGCCGAAGCGGCCGAGCGTTCGGCGCAGTTCTACATGAACCACCGCTGGCTGGGCGGCACGCTGACCAACTGGCAGACCGTGTCGCAGTCGATCAACCGTCTCAAGGCCATCGACGAATCGGCCGAGCGCGGCTTCGAAGGGCTGACCAAGAAAGAGCGCCTGAACGCCGAGCGCGAGCAGGCCAAGCTGCAGGCCAGCCTTGGCGGCATCCGCGAAATGGGCGGCCTGCCCGACCTGATCTTCATCATCGACGTGGGCAAGGAGGATCTGGCGATCCTCGAGGCCAACAAGCTGGGGATTCCGGTCGTCGCGGTCGTGGACACCAATTCCTCGCCCAAGGGCGTCGACTACATCATCCCCGGCAATGACGACGCCGCCCGCGCCATCCAGCTCTATTGCGATCTGGTCAGCCGCGCCGCCCTTGACGGCATGTCGGCCCAGCTTGGCGCCGCCGGCGTCGACATCGGCGCGATGGAAGTCGTCTCGGACGAGGCGCTGGCCGACGCCGCCGAAGCCTGAGGGGCAGGGGGCGGCCAACCGCCCCCGTCACCTTCCTGATACCCGGTGCGGCCAGATCCGCGCCGGGAAACCGATATTCCGAGGAGACATGACATGTCGATCACCGCGAGCATGGTGAAGGAACTGCGCGAACTGACCGGCGCGGGCATGATGGACGCCAAGAAGGCGCTGACCGAAGTCGAAGGCGACATGGAAAAGGCCATCGACTGGCTGCGCACCAAGGGTCTGGCCAAGGCGGCCAAGAAGGCCGACCGCGTTGCGGCCGAAGGGCTGATCGGCGTTGCCGTCGACAACGGCCGCGGCGTCGCGGTCGAGATCAATTCGGAAACCGACTTCGTTGCCAAGAACGCCGATTTTCAGAACCTGGTCCGCGACGTGACCCGCATCGCGCTCGAGACCGGCGATTCCGTCGAGGTGGTCAAGGCCGCCGACCTGAACGGCGAGTCGGTCGAAACCGTGATCCAGAACGCCATCGCCCGCATCGGCGAGAACATGACCTTCCGCCGGCTGCATGTGCTGGAGGGCGACACCGTGGTCTCCTACGTCCACAACGCCGCGACCGAGGGCATGGGCAAGATCGGCGTGCTGGTCGCGCTGAAGGGACCGGCCGCCAAGGCACAGGAGATCGGCAAGCAGTTCGCGATGCATATCGCCGCGACCTCGCCCCTGTCGCTGTCCGAGGCGACGATGGACCCCGCGGTCGTCGAGCGTGAACTGTCGGTGCAGACCGCCAAGGCGCTGGAAGAGAACGCCACCTCGGCCAAGCCGAAGCCGGAGCAGGTGATCCACAACAACATCATTCCCGGCCGGATGAAGAAGTTCCTTGCCGAGAACACGCTGCTTGGCCAGGCATTTGTCATCAATCCCGACCTGACCGTCGAACAGGCGGCCAAGGAGGCCGGCGTCGAGATCACCGGCTATGCCCGGGTGATGGTCGGCGAAGGCGTCGAGAAGAAGGAAGAGGATTTCGCGGCGGAAGTCGCGAAGATGACCCAGGGCGGCTGAGGCAGCCTGGTCGATTGCATTGGAAGGGCCGTCCTGCGGGGCGGCCCTTTTTCATTGGCGGGCGCCGGTCCTTGCGGACCGGCGGAAGGAAGGGGGCCTTCTGCCCCCCCCTTGGGCTTTGGCCCACCCTCCCCCCCCCGGCGGTTTTGGGGGGG
>CAZIOT010000008.1:0-186771 GCA_964540965.1 uncultured Rubellimicrobium sp.
GTCGCTAGCGATGTGCCGCGCTTCGCCCGCCAGCATACGAATATAGCCAGGAAGGAACCAGAAATCAGTGGGTTAGCGGGATGGACCCCGATTGGACCCACTGGCTGGACCCGGGAAGCCAGCTCCGGTGTCCACCTCGCGATCAGCAACGGTTCATCCGAGCGCACGACCCCGAGTATATCGGTATTGATAGCCAATGGCGGTCGATTTGTCTCGTTGTCCGTTGTCTCTCGGAAAGTTGTCTCGGTCGCACGAACCCGATTGACATTGCCTACCGTATATCGGCGGTGACGCACCCGAATGTACATCATCTCGTTGGCGTCGCAGCTTAAATCTGATATGTTGCCAATCTGTTCACGCGCGCGAAGATGAACGTTGGTCTCGCGACTCGTCGCGGTGGCCGCATCAGCTCAGTTGGCAAGGAAATCGGCATGAAACCACCTACTATCAAGGCATTACCCGTCAAAAGCGATGGGAAGGAAATCGGCCAAGGTGTTCTTGATCTCGGCATTGAAAAGGATACCGAGATCAATGGAATCGGTATGGGTGTGCTTTCCAATGGCACGCCATACTTGAATCAGCGTGGACTTGCCGCGCTGTGTGGCGTCCAGAACGCCCACATCGGGACGATCAGTTCTCAGTGGGACGAACCGGATCCAAAGCCAAGGATCAGGGCCATCAAGGGCATATTGTCCAAGATCGGCCTTGAGGCCCCCGCCGCCCATATTGAAGTGCCGCACAACGGAGTGGTGCACTACTGCTACCCAGCAGAAGTGTGTCTGGCGATCCTCGAGTACTATGCGTTCGACGCTGGTACGAACTGCCAGCCAGAGGCACGGGACAATTTCCGTATCCTAGCCGGCACGAAACTTCGCGAGATGATCTACTCGCAGGTCGGTTACGACCCGACCGGTCGCGCGCGTTTCGACAAATGGCATGAGAGGATTGCCCTGAACTATCAGTCTGCTCCGCGGGGCTTTTTCAGCGTGTTCAACGAAGCCGAGACGCTGATCTATGAGATGATCGTTGCGGGCGCCCCAGTCGACGAAAAGAACGTTGTCGATATTTCGATTGGCCTGCATTGGTCGAAGTTCTGGGACGAGAACGGCTTCAATGAGCGGTTTGGCGATCGCAGCAAGTTCCCTCACCGGTATCCGGATAGCCACCCACAGGCAAAGTCAAACCCTCAGGAAGCGTGGTGCTATCCGCTCGAAGCATTGGGTGCGTATCGAGAGTGGCTGCAGGACCACTACATCGGCGGGGGAAAATTCCGCAAGTACATCAACGATAAAGCGAAGAAAGGCACCATTGCACCCTCAATTGCCCAACTTACGATTGCAAAGATCGAGACGCCGCAGATTACTGGCTACTAAGCAGTGCGGCTAATCACGAACCCCATAGAACGTTTGCGCGGCACCTGGTTTCCATTCAGCCGCCAAACGATCACAGCGATGCCGTACTGCCACCGGCGGTTGGCCGTTGCCCTGCTGATGCCGAGTTCCCAGCAGATCGGCTTCCAAGGTTTCCGGTTGGCCCGCAGCCATAGGAGCCGGGCATCGTCGGGATCCAGCCAGCGCAGCCAAAGCAACGTTTCCTCGGCTTGGGTGATCTGGCGCGGGCTGGGCCTTGGCCGCCGCATCTGAGGCTGTTGGCCGACCTTGTCAGCGAAACTGTGGAAGTATTCAGGCCAGGCGCTGAAGTAGCCCTGCGGCTTGCCCTCGGGCAGCATGCTGAAAACGTCGGCGGCGCTTTCGAGCCGCGCGTCGACCGTGGCTGGCGTCCAGTCATCCATTGGCGGCCTCCCGGCTATCGGCGCGTTGGCCATAGAGTTTGTCGCCGAGTTGGCGAACCAGTTCGCGTTCGGGCCAGGTGAGCCGGGGATCGTCGACCGACACCGCGAGCAGACCTTGGTCATGCCAGCCTTCTTGCTTGACCCGATCAGGATCGCGGCGCGTGCCGCCATAGCCTCGCGGGTGCCACCTCATGCGACACCTCCATTGGTCTCAATGACCCAGAGAAGGATAGCAATGGCGTCGGCTTCGTTGTCGTCTGCGGGCGAAAAACCTTTGGCCTTGGCCGCCACGATCATGGCCTCTTTCGGCGCATTCCCCTTGCCGGTCGCATGTCGTTTGATGGTGCCGACAGGCACGCCCTGATACGGCACGCCTCGCAGTTCGGCAAAAGCCGTCAGTGTCGCCATCAGTCCGCCATAAATGTGAGCCGCATCGGTGCCTGCGTGCCGCCGCACCTCTTCAAACCAGATGGCTGAGATTGGGCCCGAGAGGCAGTCGATTTCGCCCAGCCAGTTGGTGAAGCGCAGATAGCGCATGCCGCCGCCGTCGAAGCGGCCCGGACGGAAGCTCGCAGTGCCGCTGGTGATCAGACCATCATGGCCGCGCAGGGCCCAGCCGGTCGTGGTACCCAGATCGAGGGCGAGGATGCATGAAGCGGAAACGCGCCCCGGTTGGGGGCGCAGGTCCGGCATGGAGATCGTCTGGTTCATGTTGAAGGCTCACAGACAGTGGGCCTTCGGCTTTGGTCACACTGATTGAATCACGGCGGACGGGCGCAATCAAGAAAAATGCGCAACGCGGGCGCTTTGGATTGCTGGCCCCACTTGGTCCCACCTCCGTCGAAAGTGGGGCCAGAAAAATGCATTCAAAATCAATGCTGTCCCCACTGGCCCTACCTGGTCCCACCTCTTTCTTTCCGATGCATGAAGAAGGGAAGGACTAGCGTGGACTCGTCATTTCTATGGGAAAGGAAAGGAAGTCAGTGGCCCAAGTGGGGCCAGTGGGGACACGATTGATATTGATGGACTTTTTCTGTCCCCACTTTCCCGTCAAGGTGGGGACAGATCGGAAGGTGGGGCCACGGCAAAACGAAAAGGGGCACCCTCGCGGATGCCCCCTATCGTCGGCTGGCTGCAATTCCGTCAGTCCTTTCGTTCTGGCCTGCGATACCGCCATTCGCGGGCCTCTCCCGTGCGGCGACGATACCTCTCCCAATGCCGAGATTTCAGCCAAGCGCCTACCCGCATCTGATCGATCTTTGTCCATTTCGCAGGTTCAATTCCAAGGGCCCCTTCGAGAATTTCGCCCACAGACACGTCTCGTATCGGATCGACCCTCTCGAACTCCTCGTCCTGCCAATCCTCATACCCCGCGTGGCCGCGATTGACGCTGCGCGTGTCGTGGGTGAGCCATCTGTCGATGCGCGCGTCCCATGCGTCACCCTGATACCGGGATTCTTGTTCGGTTCGGGCCTCTGCCAGCAGATCCGCATCGTCGATCCACCAGATCGCGCCTTCGCGGAAACGATGGACAGCCTCGGCCCAGAGCTGGTCGCGGTCGCGAGCCAGAGCCGCGATGTCGATGGTGCCGCAGCGGAGCGGCCAGAAGCGGCGGTTGCCGGTCTCGTCGCGCAGATAGGTGTCGGGGTTGACCGTGCCAGCGAAGACGCATTGGCGCGGCACCTCGACGGTGTAGCGGCCATAGGGCGGCCGGAAGCGATCAGTAGTTCGGGTCAGGAATGCCTTGATGCGCGACACCTCGGCACGGCCGATAGCGTCAAGTTCAGCGATTTCCACGATCCAGATGCCCTGCATGTGGATCGCCGCGTCCTTGGACCCCAGCTCGGGCAATTCGTCGGTGAACCATTCCTCGCCCGCCAGCACCTTGATGGCCGTGGATTTGCGCGCGCCCTGCGGGCCTTCAAGGATCAACATGTGGTCGGCCTTGACACCCGGTCGGAAGATGCGGGCGACGGCCGAAATCAGCCAGAGCGCGCCAACGGTGTGGTGGAAAGCAGTCGGTTCGGCCCCAAGATAGGTGCTGGTCCAGGTCTCGATCCGCGGCGTGCCATCCCAGCGCAGGTGATCCAGCCAGTCCCGCACCGGATGGATACGGTGATCGCGGGCGACGGCACCAATGGCGCGGCCAACCACCATGGGGGCGACGTTGACGCCACGCAGTTGCAGCCATTCGGCGGTACGAACCTCGTCCGCATCCTCCCACGGGCGGGGAAATGGGCCGGTCGCGCCGTCCCATGGCAGCGGTTGCCGCACGACAATTGCCTGCGCGAAGTCGTCGAAGGCCAGAACACCCGCGAAGGCGATATCGGAAGTCAGGGCAATAATGACATTGGCCTCGTTGCGTTCGGGTGTTCCCGCCATGTCCTGACGGAGGCGGTTGTACCAGGCTGGTTTGGAAATGCGTACATTCGGATCACCACCGGCGTTCACACGGCGACCGAGTTCCGTCAGCTGCTTTTCCAGGATCGCCATGGGAATGCCGGTCGCAACCTTGATGTGCGCCAGGATCTGGCGCGAAGGTAGCGGGTCCAGCCGCGCCAACGCAATGCGGCCAAGCAACTGGCCGAGGCCCGTGATATCGGGCGGATTGGTCAAACTATCGGCGGCAGCGACGAGAGCCTCAATCGCATTGTCACCGACAGGGAGGCCTTCTGCCCCGGCAATCTCATTGATCGCAGGGACGTCCTGCCCGGCGCGATAGTCCTCGGCGCGGGCCCCGCGTATCAGGTCGTCGTTGAAATCATCGCCATTGAGGGGCAGGACGATTTCGTTCGGAATGTCGGCCCTGTTCAGCCGGTCCGACAGGGTTGCGGCAGCCTGACGCCCGGCATCGCCCGCATCAGCATAGATGGTGATGCGGGCGATGCCGTCGGGCCAGCGAAAACGCGCCAGCCCATCGGCCGAAAGGGCTGCCCAGACCGGCGTGCCGAACAGGTCGTGTGCTGCAATGGCCGTCTCGATGCCTTCGGCCACGCCAAGATGGCCATCATCCCGAATGGCGAACAGACGCACCGAAGCGTCCGCAACAGAACCCAGCATCTTCTTGCCTGCTGGGGCCTTGGCGCTGCCGTCGTCCAGAAGAAAAGTGCGATGGATGCCGGGCGCCCGATCACTATTCGCGAACCGCGCCAGCGCGATCAGCCCCGGCCAGCCACGCTTGGTCTCGAAGTCTGCAAGGTCGGGATGGAACATCAGATCCGGCGAGGCAGGATCCAATAGCCCGCGCGCGCGGAGGTAGTCTTCACCCACGGAGCCCGCCAACGGGACGGCGCCATCGATAAGCCTAGCGATCTCGGCGGAATGATCGGGCTTGGGGCGCGGCGCGGATCGAGGTGCCGGATGGTCCATGCCCGCGATGCGCGCAGCCTCGTCGAAAAGTGCGCCGTCAGAGAGGCCAGTTGCCTGTGCGATCAGGTCGATCGGGCCCGCACGCTCGCCGGTAGCATAGTCGAAGCCCCAGCCGGCATAGGGCCCATCGAGATGGATGGTGCAGGATCCGTCCTTGCGCGGGGCTCGGCCCGAAAGATCGGCGCAACGCAACGCGCGCCGGTCACGGGCAAGCTGCGCCTCCGGAAACAACCGCGGCAGCCAGTCGTTGGCCGTGATCGCCAGCCGGTCACGCACCGCCGCCAGATCATGGCGCGGGTTGGATGTGGCGACATCGTTCAGGTCGATCATCGCGTCCCCTTCAGGCCAACAGCACAAGGCCGCGCTCGGCCCGGGTGATCGCGGTATAAAGCCAGCGGCGGCGGTCGAGATCGGTGCGGCCCATCCCGTCATCCCAGACGATCACATTCTCCCATTGCGAGCCCTGCGCCTTGTGGGCTGTGATCGCCCAGCCGAAGGTGGCTTCGGTCAGAAGGCGCTTGTCCTTCCAGTCACGGTCGTGACGTTTGGGGTCATTGGCGACATGATCCTCGAAATGCCCCTTGTAGACGCGCAAACGGCCCGGTCCGCCGTCGCGATCAAGGGGCCCGACCCGGCGACCATCCTCGTCATGGACGATTGCCGAAAAATAGAGACTGCCCTCGTCGACGATGCCTTCAAGCGTCAGAAACATGCCGTTGATCAGCCCGAGGTCGTTCTGGTTTTTCAGGCAGATGATCTTTTCTGCCGCGCCGGTGGGGAGGTATGTCCCGCCAAACCCCGCTGCCGCGCGCATTGCGTTGTTCAACTGCAGCCGCGTCGCGTTCAGGCCGCAGATCAACTGCCCGCCCCGCAGTGCCTGATCCGGGGTGATGTCGCCCTTGCGCAGCTTGGCCACGAAAGAGTCGTAGGTCCCGAATCCGATGGGTTCGCCCATCCGCGCCATGGTGGCCAGCCGTATGATGACGCTTTCCGCCGCCTGGCGGTGGATTTCCGTCAGCATCACGTCGGGCGCGTCACGGGTGAAGGCACCTTCGCCCTTGATGGGGGGCAGCTGGCCGGGATCGCCCAGCACCAAGATGGGCTTGCCGAAACTCATCAGGTCACGCGCCATCTCTTCGCCCACCATCGACACCTCATCCAGCACGATCAGCTTGGCATCGGCGGCATCGCTCTGCGGGTTCAGGGCAAAACGGGGGTGTTTCATGGCCGAAAGCGCCTGGCGCATTGCCTCGATCCCCGCCTCGGCCGCAGTCCTGTCGAAACCCGTCAGTCGGCGGGCGGCGATTTCCGCCTCCTGTACCTTTGCGGCGGCGGCTGCGACCTCCTCTTCGGTCGACTCGATCACCGAATAGATCAGGCTGTGGATTGTGCGCGCGGGCGTGCCCTTGCGGTTCAGGACCAGCGCGGCCTTGCCGGTAAAAGTGGCGGTGACCACGCCCGGTACGCAGGTGCCGTCCTTGGCGCTGCGGTGAGGTGACAGGCCGAGGTCGTCGAGGGCAAACTTCAGAACGGTGCTCTTGCCCGACCCGGCATAGCCGAAGAGGCGGAACACCTGCTGCTGGTCGGTACGGGTTTCGAACCAGTCGCGGACTTCGGCGATGGCGGCGGCCTGAGCGTTCGAAGGGGTGAAGTCATTCATGATTGTTCCCCCAGCACTTGCCCGCCCACGCGCAGGGCGCATGCCATTTGCCCGCCGACATGCCGCCCCGGCACAGGACCGCTGTGGGATCAGCCGCCATGCGCGGCAGCCACTCGCCCACCTCGGATGCCCGCACCACCGCCACGGCGCGGTCCGACATGTCCTGCGCCAGCCGCGCGTCGAACGGCACCAATTCGGCGTGCAGTTCCATCGTGTCGCGGTTCAGCGCTGTGAACAGCGCGGGCTTCGGCAGATCAAGATAGGCCTGATAGAGTGCCAGCTGGGCGGCATAGACCGGGCGGGCAATGCTGACGCCCCGCTTGACCACGTCCTTCCAGCTTGACGCCCCGAGCGCCTTGTTTTCCCACAGGGCGGGATAGTCCATGGCAACCGGACCGGAGACAAGGCAACCATCGATGTGGCCCTTGAACCGGCCACCAAGTGCGGCGAACCCGAACTGCCGCCCATCGGCGCGTGCTGTGCGAAGATCGAACCCCGCAATGCGCAACCAGCCTGCGACGATGTCCTCGCCCCGGTGCCCCGCCTCGAAGATACGCAGGGTTTTCGGAGCGAACTCCTGACCTTCGTCTTTCGGCACGGCCAGAAAGTCATACTGGATCTGGCGCAGGCAATCGCGGCCGAGACCTGAGGAACTGACATAGGTGCGGGGCCGTTCGCTGCGGTTGCGGGCCACAAGGGCCACATCGATGGCCGCTGAAACGGCTGATGCGATGGTGGCGGGCGGGATGGCTTGGTCATAGAGGCAGCCCGAGCCATGGTTCAGGTCAATCATTGGTCGCGCTCCCAGAACCCACCGGCTTGCGCAATGCAGGTCAGTTTGTGAAGCTGGGCGTCCGTCAGTTGGGCGCGCGCTCCGTACCGTTCGAGTTTCTGGCGCAAGCTGTCGCAAAACTCGATCTCGAAATCGGTGGCGGCATTTTCAGTTGCTGCGGCCAGAAGCCCCTTCCAGGTGCAGGTCGTCGTATCGTCGTTCAGATCAATCATGGCGCGCCCCTTCAGAACGGAATCGGATCGTCATGGGAGGTGCCGGTGCGTTCCTTGATTGCCCCCTGCGCCAGCATGCTATCGACGTAGCCGGTCACCGCAGCCTCGATCAGACGATCAATGTCGGCGGCGGTGCGGTTGAAGAAGGGCTCCATCAGCCCAAGGTCGGTCAGGGCCTCGGCGAAAAGCATCCGCGCATTGCGGATCGCATGGGTCTCTCGGGCGGTCTTGTCGATCATGCCATTGTTCCTTTGGGCAATTGCGCTGCCAACGTCCTGACAACGGAGCGAGCAGAAGCGGTGATAGGGGTAACGGTCGTGCTGAAGCCGGTGGACGTAGCCGAAGCCGCGGGCTTCACGCGCGCAGACCGCGCAGATTGCTACCCGAGCAAGAGCATCGCGACCGGGTCCTCTTGCGGCCAATCCTGCCGCTGAAGGCGTTCCGACTGCAGGACGATCCAGCGCGAGATCGCGTTGACCGCCATGGCCTCCAGGTCGCCGAGGGTGAGGCTTGCGATGGGTTGGTACAGTTTTCCTCGGGCCTCGAGCCATTTTCCGATCTCCAGCGCAGCGGTGCGCGTCACATGCGCCTGCCATTCGTCCGGGGTCATGGGCCGGTCGCCCGGCCCAGCCCCATCTGGTTTGGCCGTGGGTGATCTCGCAGAACCACCCGACTGCCGTTTCCGCAGCGCCTTAGCCATTGAGCCACGCGGGCATTGCGGGTGCCCCGGGTGCAGCGGGCGAAAGTTCCTGTGGTGCGGGCGGGGCTGCGGGCGCAGTCTGCGTCCCCCAGGCGGGCGCGGGTGCAGCGGCGGGCTGCGGTGCCGCGCCCCAGTTCGGCGCTCCGGGCGACGGTTGCGCCGCACCCCATGCCGGTGCCGGGGCTTGCCAGCCAGGCGCCGCGACGCTCGCGGCCTTGCGCGGCGGGGCGTTGACCGGATCCGGCGCAACGGCTTCACCGCGCATGATCGCCGCATGTTGCGACTCGTCGGGCAGAACGACGTTCGCGATGCGGTTCTGGTCGCGGTACTGCGGGTTGGAGGCAGGCTCGACCATGATGCGGGCGGCGAAGATGATGCCTTCCAGATGCCGCAGGCCCGGCAGAACCCGCTTGGCCTTGGCGCCGGGGCTTTCGTCCTTGGGATCAAGGCCAAGGGCGCTGTCCACGATGGCGCGAAAGGTAGATTTCGAGATCTTCCAGCCGATGGACTGCCCTTTCTCGTCCAGCTTGCCGCCCGCAACAGTGAAACTCTGCCAGAACTTGCGGCGGACATGGAGACCATCGACCACGGTGAATTCGCAATCGAGCATGCGCGCATCGCTGGATTGCGATGCCTTCAGCAGTCCCGCATCAGCCGGGGTCGCGCCGTTCACGCCGCCGGGGCGAATGGTCAAGCGCACCTTGGCGAAGGTGCCGTCGGGGATCAGTTCGCCGATGGGGGCCATCTGCGGCTGGGCGTCGTTCAGATCGTAGCTCATGACATGTGTCCTTTCAGGATCAGGAGGAGAAGGTGGGATGGGCGTTGGTGCGGCCATCGATACGGGCGAGCAGCGCGCCAAGGTCGGGCGGTTCGGTCATATCCAGACGGCCGGAGCGGTCCTTGGCCGGAAGGCCCCACGGGTTGCCGGATTTGCAGACGAGGCGACGTTCGGTGGCGGTCTCGTCCAGCACCCAGCCGCCTTCGGCGTCGCGGGCGAACAGTTGCATCGAGACCACCTGGTCCACGATGCCGGGCAATTCCCGTCCGGCCTTGCTGCCCTCCATCTGCGGCTGCCAGGTGATCGTCCCGAAATCGTCGGAGACCTTTTCCAGCACGCCGACGAAGATCACGGTCTTGCCGCGCGCATGCTGCAGATGCTTCAGCGCCTGGATCACCTCGCGCCCCAGCAAACCGTAGGCCCCGCGAACATCCGGCTTGCCGGTCCGGTCCGAAAACGCCTCGGGCTGCTGGCGGGCATAGGCCATGACCTGTCGCGTCAAGTCGGTGATCGAGTCGACAAACACGATGCGGCGCGCACCGAGGAACGCTTCGATGCCGCTGTCGCGGTGCTGGGCCTGCAGCCACGCATGGCGTTCGGTGCCGTACCAGGATTGCGGATGCTGCGCCGGATCAGGCCCGCCGATCAGCACCACCAGATCGCGGAAATCGGTGAAGCTGCGCACCGGGATCGAGGCCCCGCGCCAGTCTTGCACCGACTTCATTCCAGCTTCGAGGTCGAGGCAGACGGTCTCCTCGGCGGGCAGCGATTTCAGAAGCGTCGTCTTGCCCACACCGGGCGGACCGAAGATCGCCAGGGAGGTTTTGTTCTCGGCCGAGGATATGCGCTCGTCGGCGGTGATGATGCGGAAAGTCATGGGGTTCTCCAGAGGCTTGAAAGGGGCGCGGCGGCGGGGGTGACCGGGTGCCGAAGGGGAACCTGCCCGGCGTTGCCGCTCGGGCGTCCCGCCGCCGCGCGTCACCGGTCTCGGGTCTCGAGCCGGAACACGGGTTTGCCGGTGGTCTCGGTGCGGGCGGCCGCGAAACCTTCCCGCATCGCCTCGGGCCAAGCCCCGAACCGGCGCTCTGACACGCGGTAGGCAATCTCGAGATATTCGGTCGGATCGTCACCGGACGCGGAAATGCGCGCGGCCATGGCGGCAAGCCGGTCCTGATCCCACGTGACCTTCTTCGGCAGATCGGCAATCACGACCACGCCCGCGTCCTCGATCCGGACGGTGCCGGAGGTCTTGCCCTGCGCAGACCGCTCGGCCTCGATTGCCGCGCCGTAGCGCCGGCCGATCCCCGCCTCCAGACGGTCGCGCAGACGCTTGACCCGGGCCGTTTCCGCATGGGCGGCTTCCTGCAAGGTGAACAGCAGGTCCGGCGGCAGGGCAGAGATGTCGCCGATTGACAGGCGATCGAGGTCATTGAGACCGGGGGCATTCGCGAGTTGCGGGGCAGCCGCCGCATCAGTGCTGGGGAACGGCATGGCCATCACCGCCCCTCCCGCTTCAGCGCCGCATCAACGGCGCGGTCGGTCCCGACTGCTCCCGCTTCGCGGGCAAGGCGGTGCAGCCGCTCAAGCGCGGAGGAACGCCGGATCGCGGCTGAGACATCCGCATTGGCGACGACCACGGCAAAGGCGATATCGTCGATGGTCGCCACCTCGATCGGCAGCGGTTCGATCTCGCTGCCTTCGCGCCACGGCGCGGGGATCGTGTCGGGCAATTCGTCGAGGCTGTGAAAGGCACGACGCAGGCGTGCAATCAGGCTCGGCAGCTTGGCCATGGAGCTATCTCCGGTCGAGGGTTCGGCCGCTTTTCCGGCCAAGGCGAAGTAGAGGGAGGGCGGGAGCCGATCCCCGATCCAGGCAAGTATGGCGCGCATCAGGCGGCCTCCTTTGTCGCGATGAGTTGAGAAAACGGGATCGGCGCGTGGCGCGGCTTGGTCCGCGCGATGGCGAGGTAAGCAAAGCGATCCGGACCGATGCGCACCTGCACCAGATGGACCAGCGCCGCCTCGAAGGCTCGATGGGCGGCACTGGCCAGCGCCCCAAGCCTGCGGCGTTCGGGCTCCGGCAGGGTCGAAATCACGGCGGTGGTATCGATGCCGAGAAATCCGCGATGGTACTCCAGCTGGTCGCCAGGCACCGCCTGGCCGATCCAGGCGCAGAATTCGATATCGGTGAGCGGCCGGGGTTTGGCCGGGATGAAAGCGGTGGGGGGCATGACGAACATCTCCATGAGGGTCCTCTACTCACGCCGCCCGTGAACCGTCCCACTGCGCCCCGAACCCGCGCATCGCGAGATCGAGCCGCAACTGGGCGATGTGCCGGTAGAGGGCGGAGCGGGAGGTACCGGTGCGGCCGACGATTTCGGCAATCGCGCAACTGCCAAGCGCAGCGCACAGGGTGCGCGCATCCTCGGGCAGATCGCCCAGCGCACGGGCAAGGTCATGACGGAGATCGGCATCCTCGGTCGCGCTCAGGTCCTGGCCATGCCAGGCAGTCAGCCCGTCAGCTTCTGCCAACAGGCAGCCCAGCGGCTCCGTCCCGCCAGCAATGGGTGCGTCGAGCGACAGCACAGTCCCGCCTTGCGCACGGCGCTGGCGATGGTGCTGTATCGCGATCCGCGACGACTGGTTTCGCAGCACGATATTGGCAAATGCGCCGATACTGCCGCGACGGGAGTCGAAGCCGGGCAAACGGCAGATCAGATCGATCAGCAGCTCTTGCCGCAGATCATCAATATCTGCGGCGGGCAGCACCAACTTGCGGTGCAGGCGGCGCGCGGCAACGGCTGCCTCGGCGATCAGGGTGGAGATGTCGGCGGGGGAAATCGGGGGGTGCATGTGGTAAAGCCTCGGAACATCATTGCTGTTGTTCCGAAACTGCCGTTTCGCTGCAGGCTATTGGTGGGAATGGCGTGGGAAAATCGTGGGAGAAACGTGGATCGACTCAATCGCGAATGTCGATATCCTTTCCAGGCAGGTTGATGGTCAAACCCCGTCCATGCACCGTCTGCACCAGATCGAATGCCTCGTCCCGCGTCAGGCCCTGCTTTTGCAACTTGTCGCGGAGTTCGTTGATGACATCGCGATGCGTCGCTCTGTTGGTCAGGGCGTAGAGTTCCTGGTAGGTGAGCATGACCATTCCCGCCGCGACTTTTTCTGCGGCCCCAAGGAAACAATCGAACTCGGTCAGCGACAGGACGAAATCTCGACCATCCAGTTGAACGCTTCGGCGTGAGCGTGAAATCAGTAGCCGGGCAACGTTGGATGTGACGCCATTGGAAAACACCTCCTCGACTTGCGGATTTGCAAGGATCCGCTCGACGCCCAAGCGATCCGTGGCGGACTGGTCACGGATCATCACCTCGCCGAGGTCCAGTACCGTGATTCCGGCTTCCCGCCATCGAAGTGCGTGGGTCGGATTGATGGCGGGCACGATCAGGGCCACGCGTGTGCCACCAGCCGCAGCCTTGACCGCAAGGATCATGCCGGGCGCTTCCAACCTGTCAGGGTTGCTGCAGAGTACTACCGAATGGCCTGCAGGCACCTTGCCGATCAGCCATAGGCCATCATCAATCCGGACCACGCTGCCGACAAGCCCACCCGATGCCGCGACCTCGCCAGCCAAGCGCTCTCCGTCGACGGTGAAGCGTTTCAGGTCATGCTCGGTGAGCACAACATCTTCAGCGGCATCATGCGGACAGCAAGCGCGAATTTCATCGCCAACCCACCGGATCGGGCGTACATCGAGTCCGCAATCGCACTGTGGACAGACGGACCAACTGTCGGATTTCCGGGTTTCGATCAGCACCCGCGCCCGGAGCAGGCGCTCGACACTACGCTCGGGAAATCGGCCTAGCGCCCGGCCGGAAACCGTCGTTTCCGCCCCGCTGTCACTCAGCCGCTTCCACAACCAGGTCAGCATCGCGATCCTTTTCCAGCCCGTTGCGGGCCACCAGCGCGTGAATGGCCTTTTCAAACCGTGTCCGGCGGAAAGCGAGCGTCCCTGGCGGTTTCAGCCGAACAGTGACTTTTGCGGGCCGTTTCGCGTCGCTCTTGAAGAATACCCGGAACGTGATTTCCCCCAAGCGCCAGCCTCGCCCGAAATGCACCTCGCTGACTTTGAAATGCCGGAGCGCAGCGCCCGAGGCATCCTTCGACTCCCAAGTGCGCACATACCGCCATGCACCATCCTCATCCTCGGCGAAGAAGTCGGCCGCCGCCGCTACGATCCGCACGTCGAGAATCCGTTCGTCAAAGGCATGGTCAAAAACAAAATCAGGGCCGAAACAGGTGATAGGTTCAAGGGAGTAGAGGTCGCGAGCATCCTTGCCCGCGAAGAATCTCGGACGCCCAAGGATGTGTTCGGCGAAGATCGCCGCAACTTCACCTTGCTGTCCCTTCGGCACGCCACCGATGCGCAAGAGCCCCTCGTTTGGCGCATAGCGCAGGGCCGCATATTTCACCGCACGCAGGGTAATGATCTGCTCACGGTCACCGGCCACAACCGGCGTCGTCGTAACCGGTGCGCCATGGCTGACCACAAGGTTGATCTCGCCTTCCTCTTCGTAGGGACCGAGGCGGCAGTAGTCACCCTGCAAGTCCTGCGCGAACAGTTTCATGATGGCGGCCTTGAATCCCGCTGAGGTTTCGTCGGTCAAATCGGCGCCAACGTCACGTTCTGGCCCCCGGAATTCCGCCATTGCCGTTGGTGCCCGCAGCGCCTGGAAGTCAGCTGCCGCCTCGAAGATCTGGTGGTGATGCAGATAGGCGTGCAGCGCCACATGCTTGGCTTCGTGCTTGATCGGCGCTGACTCGGTGTCTTCGGTCTCAGGAACAGGGTAAAGAGCCACCCCTTGGCGACGTGCCTCGTTCAGGATGAGTTGCATCCCCTCGGTACTGCCCAGTTCTGCGACGCGATGCAGATCTGCGACGAGCCCCTCCTGCCAGCCGGTGACGGGTTCTTCGAAATACTTCGTCAGCGCCGATCTGACGATCGGCACCTCGGTGTCGAACGCGACCGGCATTGCATCTTCGCCAAAGTGCCGAATGAAAAGCTCCCGCATCAACCCAAGTTCGATGCTCTTGAGAAACTTCGGATTGATGAACTTCTTGATGTCATAACCCACGGGAGGTCCTCGCTAAAGACATATTTGTTCCGATTATGTTCTAGCAGCTCGATCAACCCTGAGTCGAGTCCCGGAGACGCGTTGCACACCAATTTGCCGTCGATGGGACGGTTGGTCGCCGCCATGAGTAGGAGTAGGGCAAGCCAGCACGGAATTGCCCTTCATGAAACGCCCCAACTCCCTGCCACCCGACCAGATGAGCCCCACCGCCCGTCGCACGGAACTTTGCGGGTTGCTGGCCCTTGGCCTGATCCGGCTGCGGATGCGGAAACGCGGCGAAGTCTCTGACCAGACTGGAGAAAGTTGCCTACACTGTCCGCCCGACCAATGCCTTCATGCAACTCCAACCTACCGGAGAGACGCATGACGAAGCCCGACCCCATTCCCGCGCGCCTGGCTGCGCTGAAGACCACATCGACCCCTGACCTGAAGGCGCAGTGGCGCGACCTGTTCGAAACCGAACCGCCGCCCTTCAACCGCCGCTACCTTGAATCACGCCTGGCCTACCGCATCCAGGAACTGGCTTATGGCGGGCTGAAGCCCGAAACCATCAAGCGGTTGGAAGCCTTGGGCGAACAGCTTGACGGCGGCAATATCACCCTACGCCGCATCCGCGCTGATCGCGACCGTCCCATCACCGGCACCCGGCTGCTGCGCGAATGGCAGGGCGTCGAACAGATCGTCACCGTGACGCAAGGTGGCTTCGAATGGCAGGGGCGGCCATACCAGTCGCTGTCGGCCATCGCCCGCGCCATCACCGGCACGCGGTGGAACGGCTGGGTGTTCTTCGGGCTGAAAAACCATCGGAGGAAGACATGAACAAACCCGTCGTCCGCAAGCTGCGCTGCGCGGTCTACACCCGCAAATCCTCCGAGGAAGGGCTGGAGCAAGAATTCAACAGCCTTCATGCGCAGCGTGAAGCGTGTGAATCCTACATCGCCAGCCAGCGGTCGGAAGGCTGGGTGCTGGTGCGCGATCAGTATGACGACGGCGGCATATCCGGCGGCACACTGGAACGCCCCGGCCTGAAACGGCTGCTGTCCGATATCGAGGATGGGCTGGTTGACGTGGTGGTCGTCTACAAGATCGACCGGCTGTCCCGCTCGCTGATGGATTTCTCCAAGCTGGTCGAGGTGTTCGACCGCAACGGCGTGACCTTCGTTTCGGTCACACAATCCTTCAACACCACCACTTCCATGGGGCGGCTGACGCTAAACATCCTGCTGTCGTTCGCGCAGTTTGAACGCGAGGTGACGGCGGAACGCATCCGAGACAAGGTTCGCGCCAGCCGAATGAAAGGCATGTGGATGGGTGGCTGCCCGCCGCTGGGCTACGAGGTGAAGGCCCGGAAGCTGGTCGAAAACCCTGCCGATGCCGCCCATGTCCGCTGGGTCTTCGCCCGGTTCATCGAGATCGGTTCCGGCACAGTGTTGGCGCGCGAACTGGCTGAGCGGGGCGTCACCACCAGCCGGGGCCACCGGATCGACAAGAAGTTCATTTACCGAATGCTGAACAACCGGGTCTACATCGGCGAGGCTGTTCACAAGGGAACCAGCTATCCCGGCGAGCATGCAGCGATCATCGACCGTGAACTTTGGGATGGGGCCCATGCCATCCTGACCGAGAGCCCGAGAAAGCGCGCCGCCCGAACCCGCGCAGACGCGCCTGCGCTACTTCGGGGTTTGCTGTACGGGCCTGATGGGGCTGCCTTCTCGCCAACCCACACCCGAAAGGGAGGACGGCTTTACCGATACTACGTCAGCCAGACGGTCCTGAAGCATGGCGCCGGGTCGTGCCCTGTGGGCCGCGTGCCCGCTGGCGAGATTGAGGCTGCCGTCATTGACCAGATGCGCATCCTGTTTCGCCAACCCGAAATCGTCGCGGGCACGTGGAAGGCGGCCAGAGATAAAGATGCGGTGATCAACGAGGCTGAGACCTACGCAGCCCTGACCCGGCTTGACCCGCTATGGAATGAAATGTTCCCAGCCGAACAGGCGCGCATCGTGGGCCTGCTGGTGGAACGAGTCGACATCGGCACCGAAGGGCTTGACGTGCGCTTGCGAAGGGACGGCTTGGCTGGCTTGGCAAACGAAATGCGTGTTGGTGAAGCAGCGTGACCCGCGTCCGACCGATGACCGACACCATCACAGTGCATGTCCCCTTCCGCCTTGTGAAGCGCGGCGGGCGGAAGGAGATGGTCCTGCCAATCGGTAGGCCTGTGCCTCGGAATGTCGATGACACGTTGGTGAAGGCGCTGGCGAGGGCCTTTCGTTGGAAGCGCATGCTCGAAAGTGGTGAGTTTGGCACGATCTCCGACCTCGCTCAGCACGAAAGAATCGCCGCGCCTTACCTTACCCGTGTGTTTCGGCTCGCGTTTCTTGCCCCCGAAGTTGTCGAAGCGATACTAGACGGACGGCAGCCGCCCAATCTTTCACTGGAAGTGTTGCGCGACCAGTTGCCCGTCGACTGGCTGGAACAGCGTGCGTTGCTTGGCATGTGAGTAATGCGTTTCCATGCGTTCAAGTGGACTTGTTATTTTAGCCAAATTGGCCAAAATAGGACGAGCACCGGCGGAGGGGCGCATGCAAATCCTGACGGCGAAAGATGCGAAATACGGCTTCGGGCGGCTGATCGACCTCGCGCGCGCGGAGCCTGTTGCGGTTGCCAAGCACGGTCGCACCGTCGTTGTCGTACTTTCGATCGAGGAGTACGAGCGGCTGAAGGCACTTGATGCGCCTGGCAGTGGGACTGACAAACTGATTGCAGGAAAGACCTTGAACGAATGATCTCTGACCACATGACAGGCATCGACCAGTTCGATGCTGACCTTTGGAAAATCGCTGACGACCTGCGCGCCAACGCTAATCTCGCCTCCAATGAATACTTCATGCCCATTCTCGGGCTGCTTTTCCTTCGTCAGGCCACCAATCGCTACTATGAGACCCTGAAAGCCATCGAAGCCGACAAAGCCGATGGAAAGATGCCAGATCGCCCGCTGGTCGAGGGTGATTTCCGCAGACGGCGCGCCATGATGCTGCCAGAGGCGGCGCGCTACGATGTGATCCTGGACCGCAAGAAGGACGGCAAGCTGGGTGAAGCCCTGACCGCAGCCATGGACGCGGTCGAGAAGCACTCCCCACCGCTCAAAGGCCAGTTGCCCAAGGATTACGAGCGTTTCGAGGACGAAGTGCTCGAAAGCATGATGCGCAAGTTTGACACCGAGGCGCTGCGCAAGGCCTCGGGCGACGTGTTCGGCCGCATCTATGAATACTTCCTCGCCGAGTTTTCAAAGCAGGGCGCACATGATGGCGGCGAGTTCTTCACCCCTCCATCCATCGTCCAGACCATTGTCAACGTGATCGAACCCGACCACGGGATCGTCTTTGACCCGGCTTGCGGTTCGGGCGGCATGTTCGTGCAATCCAGCCACTTCATCGAGGATGCTGGCCAGGACACGATGAAGCGCGTCACCTTCTATGGCCATGAAAAGAACGAGACGACGGCGAAGCTGGCACAGATCAACCTCGCCGTGCATGGGTTGGAGGGCAAGATTCAGGCCGGGAACGAAGCCATCACCTACTACAAGGATCCGCACGAGCTGGTCGGCAAGTGCGACTTCGTGATGGCCAATCCCCCGTTCAATGTCGACGAGGTGGACGCCGAAAAGGTCAAGAACGACAAGACCCGGTTGCCCTTCGGTCTGCCGGGCGTGAACAAGGGGAAGAAGGTTTCTAACGCCAACTACCTGTGGATGTCTTATTTCTATAGCTATCTGAACGAAAACGGCCGCGCTGGCGTCGTCATGTCGTCCCAGGCGTCCAGCGCCGGGCGGGACGAGGCGGTCGTGCGTCAAAAGCTGATCGAGACCGGCGCGGTCGACGTGATGATCGATATCCGCGGTAACTTCTTCTACACCCGCACCGTGCCCTGCCAGCTATGGTTCTTTGACCGGGCCAAGGAGCGCGATGCGGAACGCGCCGACCACGTCCTGATGCTGGATGCCCGCAACATCTATCGCAAGGTCTCGCGCTCAGTTTACGATTTCGCGCCGGAACAGCAAAAGAACATCGCGGCCATTGTCTGGCTCTATCGAGGGCAGACCGACCGCTTCCTCAAGCTAGTGGAAAGCTACATCGAGCGGGCTTTGACCGATGGAGTGGCGGCGTCTGAACCCCTGGCCGCGTGTCATCAGGCATTGGGCAAGCTGACGGGTCTTGTTCAACCCTTCGTCACGGCCAAGCGCAATCCAGACCCACTGGCGGAAACATGGGCCGAACTGATCGCCACGCAGACGGTGCTGGCACAGGACATCGCGGCGTTTGGCGCCGAAGTGGTGTCGCGTGCGGCGGATTGGGAAGCTGCCCCGCGCGATAATGCGGGGTTGAATAACGCCCGCACCGGTCTGCATCCGATGGCCGACAAGTGCCGCGACATGACCAAGCAGATCGACCTTGCCGCCAAGCTGGCCGGGCGGGTGGTGGATATCGCAATCAAGGATCTGGCCGCGCGGGACGATGATCTGTGGCCCAATGCCGAGGTGAGCCGCGCCCGCAAGGCGCTGGAGGGCGCGAGGGCGGCGGCGGTCGAGGCGCTGCGGGCTGCGCGATACTTCGTCAAGCATGCCGACTGGCTGCAGGACCGCTTTCCCGATGCCGCCCTGCGCGATGTCGAGGGTCTTGTGAAACGGGTCAGCCGCGCCGACATCGCCACCCATGATCACAGTCTGACCCCCGGCCGCTATGTCGGCGTGGCCCCCGAAGAGGTGGACGAGGATTTCGACTTTGAAGAGGCGCTGCGATCGATCCACATCGACTTGAAAGGGCTCAATGAGGAGGCTGCGGACTTGGCGGCTCGGATCGTACGGAACTTTGAGGAGTTGGGGGCGTGAGTTGGCAGGACTGCACCCTTGGGGATGTCATGAAGCTCCAGCGTGGGCATGATCTGCCTGACCGCTTGCGAGTCGATGGAGATGTTCCGATCATCTCTTCGTCAGGCATAACGGGGCGTCACAATGTCGCGAAGGCGGCCCCACCGGGTGTTGTAACCGGCCGATACGGCACAATTGGTGAAGTGTTCTTTTCAGAAGAGTCTTATTGGCCGCTCAATACCGCCTTGTACGTGGTCGACTTCAAAGGGAACGATCCCAAGTTTGCGGCTTACTTGCTTAGAAACACACTGAAGAACTACAAATCCGAAAAAGCGGCTGTTCCCGGCGTTGACCGCAATGTGTTGCACTTGCTGAAGGTACGAGCCCCGGGTCGTCCGCTTCAGCAACGGATTGTTTCCATCCTCTCCGCCTACGACGACCTGATCGAGAACAACCGACGGCGGATCGGGTTGTTGGAGCAGGCGGCGCGGATGCTTTACCGCGAATGGTTCATCCACCTTCGCTTCCCCGGCCATGAACACGTCAAGATAACCGATGGCCTGCCGGAGGGGTGGGAGCGGCGGACGCTGGGTGAGGTGGCGCTTACGAACGCCGAGAGCTACAAGGCAAAGGAGTTGCCTGACCAAATCAACTACATCGACATTTCGTCTGTGGCCCGGGGCAGGGTAGATTCCAAAACGCTTCTGACCTCAGCAGAGGCACCAGGCCGCGCGCGCCGGAAAGCCAAGGCGGGCGATGTGATCTGGTCGAATGTCCGCCCCAACCTTCGCGCCTATGCCCTGATCCTCGATCCCGAGGAGTCGGACGTTTTTTCCACAGGTTTCACTGTTCTGACGCCCCAGTCGGTGCCATTCACATGGCTCTACATGTTTGTCACGACCGACAACTTTGTTGGCCACCTTGTAAACCACGCAACAGGCGCGGGATATCCGGCCGTCAGGCCTGACGACTTCGAACGTGCTGCGTTGCTGTTGCCGCCAAAGTCGCTGCTCAGCCTCTTTCACGAAGCGACCGAACCAAACTTCCGTCTGATTTCAAAACTGGATCACCAAAACCAGAAACTCGCCCAAGCCCGCGATCTCCTCCTGCCGCGCCTGATGAACGGGGAGATTGCTGTTTGATGGAGATTGAATGGGACGAAATGGCAGGTCTGGGGTTCGATGGGTTCAATCTCAGCAACCGAGATCAAGCGTTGTTTCTGATTGCCGAGCGAGACCTGGAGGCGCAGCTGATCGCCATAAAGGGTGCTCTCAAGCGCAATAGTGCAGCCGAGGCAGAGGCGACCGAACGCATTAAGGGAATGGCCGCGCAAATCAAGCTGCTGGAGCCGCGCGACACTCGAAACGCTGACCATCTGAACGACATCCTCACGGATATGCTCCACGAAAGCGTGTATCACGATGCCGCCCACAGCATGTCGGCTGTGGGTATGCTGGCCCCTTTGGTGGAATCACTTTTCGTCGCAATCTTTGCGGGGCTGCGTGATCGGGCACAAGCCGATACGAACGCTGACCCAAGGTCAAAGGCGACCCAAGACCAGTTCTGGAACCCGCAGATTGTATTCAGCAAGGACGGCCCAAAGGACGATATCGTCAGGGGCATCACTCAGCTTGCCAACTCGACCGGTCTGCAGTCGTTCCTGCCAGAGGGATACCAGAAGTCCCTTTCTGCCTTGTTTGCCTATCGCAACAACATGTTCCACAACGGATTCGAGTGGCCTCTCGAAACTCGCCAGAAGTTTGCAAGCCGCATCAAGAACGACGCCTGGCCGGTCGTCTGGTTTTCACAGGCCACGCGCGGCGATGATCCGTGGGTATTCTACATGAGTGATGAATTCATCGCCCACTGCCTGCAAATGATTGACCAAGTGCTTGAGGGCGTTGGAAGATACCTTGCGCAGAACAAGGACGACGTGAAGTGAGCTGATTTCGACAGCGAGGGATTGCATGGCCGTCACCGGCATCAACAGCGAAGACCGGCTGGTTCAGGCCACCTTTGCCCAGCATCTGGAAACGGTGCTGGGCTGGGACAACGTCTATGCCTTTAACCAGGAGACCTTTGGGCCGGGCGGCACTTTGGGGCGCACCGACACGACCGAGGCGGTTCTGACCCGCGATCTGCGCGCGGCGTTGGAACGTCTGAACCCGGACCTTCCTGCCGTGGCCATCGACGACGCGCTGCGGTCCTTGACGGTGTACGACGTCAGCCGTTCGACAATTCAGCATAACCGCGACTTCTATCGCCTGCTGCGTGGCGGTGTGCCAGTCACCTATCGTGATGCCGCAGGCCGCCAGAAATCTGCCCGTGCGCGGGTGGTCGACTTTGACAACGCCCCCGGCAATAACCGATTCCTCGCCGTGCGCGAGTTGAAACTGACCGGACTTCGGACGCCAAACTACAACCGCCGCGCCGATCTGGTGTGTTTCGTCAACGGCTTGCCGCTGGTCTTCATCGAGCTGAAAGCGGTCTACAAGAACATCAGGGCCGGTTTCGACGGCAACCTGCGGGACTACTTGGACGACAACGTCATCGCCCACGCCTTCCATCACAACGCATTCCTGATCGTGTCGAACGGCGACCGCGCCCGCTATGGCTCGATCACCAGCGCCTGGGAACACTTCAACGAATGGAAGCGGCTGGATGAGGCGGACGAGGGCAGCGTTGAGGCCGAGCGTCTGCTGAACGGGATGCTGGCGCATGACCGGCTGCTTGATCTGATCGAGAACTTCATCCTCTTCGATGAAAGCAAGGCTGGCAGCACCCGAAAAGTGGTTGCCCGAAACCACCAGGTGTTGGGTGTGAACCTGGCTGTGGCATCGGTGGCACGCCAAGAAGCGATCAAGGCCGAAATCCCGATCGGTGAACGTCTTAGGCACCGGGTTGTGGAGTTGCCGCTAGAGCGAAAGGAAGCGCCCAAACGCAAGAAGGGCGACCAAGTGCCGATGGTAAGCGAAGCCGCGTTGCCGTCATTCATACCCGAGGGCCCCGTCGACATCATCGAACGGGCTCACCCCGAACTTGGTAGGCTGGGGGTGTTCTGGCACACGCAGGGCAGCGGCAAGTCCTACTCTATGGCATTCTTTGCCGAAAAGGTTCGGCGCAAGGTGCCGGGCAATTTCACCTTCCTGCTGATGACCGACCGGAACGATCTGGACAGCCAGATCTACAAGACCTTCGTCGGCTGCGGCGTTGCGGGAAACCAGACGCCTCGGGCGGAATCCGGTGACGATCTGGAGGAACTCCTCAAAGAGAACCACCAGTACGTTTTCAGCCTGATCCACAAGTTCAACAAGGATGTGGACCCCAAGAAGCCCTACAGCGAACGCGACGATATCATCGTGATCTCGGACGAGGCACACCGCACGCAAGCGGGTCGTCTGGCCCGCAACATGAGACTTGCCCTCCCCAATGCTGCATTCATCGGCTTCACCGGAACGCCTTTGTTCAAGCAGGACCAGATCACGAAGCGCATCTTCGGCGAATACGTCTCGCGGTACGATTTCAAGCGGTCCGAGGAGGACGGCGCCACCGTCAAACTGGTCTACGAGAACAGAGGCGAGAAGCTCGGCGTTTCGAAGACTGATCTGAACGACCGTATTGCCGCCAAAATCGAAGAGGCCGAACTGGATCCTGATCAAGCGGCGCTCCTCGAAAAGTTGCTGGGCAAGGACTACGAAATCATCACGGCCGACGAACGGCTTGAAAAAATAGCGGCTGACTTTGTCGAGCACTGCTCGACGCGGTGGGAAGCCGGAAAATCCTTGTTCGTTTGCATCGACAAGATCACCTGTGCCCGAATGCACCAGATGATTGTGCCTCGTTGGCGCGCCAAAGCGGCGGAGGTAAGGGCATCTGCCGAGGCCAAAATGGCTGAGGTCGAAGCCAGTGCGGATGACAGCCAGCGTGCATTGCTACAGGAACAGGCGCAAGAATTGGCGTTACAGGCCACTTGGCTCGAAGAAACCATTGTCGAAATCATCATAAGCGAGGCTCAAAACGAGGTCGCTGATTTCAAGAAGTGGGGCTTCAACATCATCCCGCATCGCGCGTTGATGAAGCAGGGCTTCGAAATCGGCCAGGGCGAGCGGGTGGACGTTGAAACGGCCTTCAAGAACCCCAAGCACCCGTTCCGCGTCGCGATCGTCTGTGCAATGTGGTTGACCGGTTTCGACGTGGAGTGCCTGTCGACGCTTTACATCGACAAGCCGATGAAGGCGCACACGCTGATGCAGGCCATAGCTCGGGCAAACAGAGTGTATCCGGGCAAAGATTTTGGCCTGATCGTGGACTACAATGGCATGTTAGCCAGCCTTCGGGCTGCCTTGGCTCAATACGCTCTGGGTGATGACGGATCGGGCGGGGAAGAGATTGTTGCCCCGATTGAAGAACGCGTGCAGGCGTTCCTTGAAGCTATCGAGGCGACTGAGGCGCACCTGCGAGGTTTGGGGTTCGACCCTGCCACGCTGCTCGGCTCGAAGGGCTTTGTCCGCATCAAGGGCCTTAAGGACGCGGTTGAGGCGGTCTATTCAACTGACGAAGCAAAGCGACGCTTCGAAATCCTCGCGCGCCTCGTCTTCATACGGTTCAAGGCGTTGCTGATGGAGCCGAGCGCTTGGGCGCACGCCGAACGACATGACAACCTCGAGGCGATCTACAAGAAGCTGACAGAGAGGCGCGACACCGCTGACGTAACGGAACTGCTGAAGGAGCTGCATCGGATCGTCAATGAGGCCATTCGTACCCAAGCGCCAGGTGAAGACCAGGCGGAGGGCTTGACGTTCGATCTCAGTCAGATCGACCTTGAAAAGCTGAGAAGTGAATTTGCGAAGAAGGTCAGGCGCAAGTCGACCGTGCTTCAGGACATTCGTGAAATTGTCGAACAAAAGCTGGCGGAGATGCTGGCGCGCAATCCGGCCCGCATGGACTATCAGGTGAAGTACGAAGCGATCATTGCTGATTACAACAGGGAGAAAGACCGCACGACGATCGAGGAGACCTTCCGCAGGTTGGTCGAACTCGTCAACAGCTTGGACGAGGAGCAGAAGCGAGCGACGAAAGAAGGGCTCGGAGAGGACGAACTTGCCCTTTTTGATCTGCTTCTAAAGGATAACTTGGACAATCCGTCCCGTGATCGGGTGAAGCAAGCGAGCCGCGACCTGCTGGCCTCCATAAAGTCCCGGTTGGCCGAGCTTGACCGGTTCTGGGAGAAAGAGCAGACCAAGGCCGATGTCGAGGTCTTCATTCTGGATGAAGTATTCGCCAGCCTGCCATCTCCGCCTTTCACGCCGGACGAAAAGAAGGCACTTGCGGCAAACGTCTATGTTCATGTTTGGCAACAAGCGGTGAGCGGTGGTTTCGCTAGAGCGGCATGATCGGGCCCACAGACCACCGAAGGTTCGACCACGGTCTTGCGCGAAGGGCGGCTGGCATATCGAACTGACACGAGACGACGCGCGCACGTAATGGTTTATTTACAGAGACTTGCAGCTGTTCACCGGAACGGCGGCGGTTAACAGGTCTGGAGAATATCGGCCCGAAGAGAACGCGTGCGCGCGCCTTGGGGTGTGGGCCGGTTAACAGCCCAACCCGCATAACCCCCGAAAACAACGGAAAAATCCGGCCACAGCCGGATCGGGAGAACGCTTTCGCGAGGGCAAGTGGCGGAGGAGGTGGGATTCGAACCCACGGGGGGTTGCCCCCCGGCGGTTTTCAAGACCGCTGCCATAGACCACTCGGCCACTCCTCCCCCGCCGGGCTGTGCCCGGATGGTGCTGGCGAGCCTTAGGCTGACGTCGTCGCGGCATCAAGATCCGGCGCGCAGAAACGGGAAGGACCGCTTTCTCGCGACCACGGCTATCGCCGACAGCCGCGGCGCAGGGTGGGATGCTGAGCCTGAGCCAATGCACCCCTAGCCGGTGGCCGCACCCGCAGGACGATGGGAGAGGGCGCACGGATGATGCCCGACATATGGACAAATGCCGGGCTGTTCAGGTCAACACCTCGCGACCCTTCGGGGCCAGCCTTTGGGGGAACTCGTCAGATTGCTCCCGCTCGCGGCCATGCGGCAGCGCGCGGGACGAATACGCGAACGGGCCGGCGCCTGCCCTCAAGACACGCCTTTGCAGCAGCCCGATGGCGCCGGCACCCGATCCCGCCCCCGCCTCCGACACGTCCCCCCGTAACCGCCCGGCGTTCACAGTCGATGGTTCCGCGCAATTCCACCGGCATCGGACGCGCGCCCTGCCAATCGTTCCGTTGCACCCGTTGGTGATGCCCTCCCGATCCCATCCCCGACGCATCGGCGCCAAAGCCGCCCCCGTCACCGCCATCTGGTCAATCCCTCCCCCTGCCGGAAAATTGCCGACCGCGCCGGGGCGGGCTTTCAAAACCCGCCGTCGCGGGCTATCGTCGGCGCGCGCGGCCGGCTTGCTGGGGTGCGGCGTCTGTCGGCATGGCCAGGCCCTGTCCGGCGCCCCCTTCGGAACAGGCGGCCGGCGGGCACAAACAGGGCCGGTCAACGGCCAGCGGGCCATGTGCCCGCCACGAGAAGGGGCAGAGCATGGAATCCACCACCCTGGACGGACACGGGCGCGGCGCGGTGCTGGCGCTGGCCGCCGGCGCGATGTTGTTGTTGTCGGCCTGTGACAGCCTGCCGTTCGGCCGCGGCGCCGGCAGCGGCGACGCCCCTGCCGCCGCCACGCAATCGGTCGAGCTGGTCGAACGCGATGTCGAGGCGCCCGAAGTCTTTCAGGTGACCGAGGACGGGCTGTGGGACGGCCGCCCCTCGCTGGGCGGCGTCTGGGTCGCCCATCCCGACGTGGGCGAGCCCGAGCGGGTCATCATCCGCAACCAGGCCAACGGCCAGTTCGTCGTCGGCGCCCTGTTCCGCCGCGAACGCGACAATCCCGGCCCGGCGCTGCAGGTCTCGTCCGACGCGGCCGAGGCGCTGGGGATGCTGGCCGGCGCCCCGGCCGAACTGAACGTCACCGCGCTGCGGCGCGAGGAGGCATCGGAACCCGTGATCCCCGATGCCGGTGTCGACCCCACGGTCGATCCGGTGACGGGCGAGGCGGTGGCCGCCCCCGCAACCGATCCCGCGGCCCTGGCCGGCACGGGCGAGATCACGGCGCAGCCGCTTGACGCCCCCGCTGCCCCGGTGGCCGTAGCCGCCACCCCTGCCCCGGCCGATACCTCGTCGCTTGAACGTCCCTTCATCCAGCTTGGCATCTTCTCGATCGAGGCGAATGCCAACGGCCTTGTCCAGGACATGGATGCCAGGGGCCTGCCGGCGCGCATGGTCGAATCCAGCACCCAGGGCCAGACCATCTGGCGCGTGCTGGTCGGCCCCGCCCAGACCGAGGGCGAGCGCGCCGCCTGGCTTGACCAGGTCAAGGCCGAGGGCTTTGCCGACGCCTATTTCGTGCGCAACTGACGGTGGGGCGCCCGCCCCCGCTGAAGCGAAGGAGACTTCCCGCCGATGATCCGCATCCTTTGCGCCATCGCCGCCCTGATGCTTGCCGCGCTGCCCGCGGCGGCGCAGGATTTCGAAACCCGTGCCACCGCCGCCTGGGTCTATGACCAGAGCACCGGCACCGTCCTCCTGGCCAAGAATGCCGACGAACCCCTGCCGCCGGCCTCGATGTCGAAACTGATGACCATCTACATGGCCTTCGAGGCGATCGCCGATGGCCGGCTGTCGGTCGACGACGAACTGACCGTCTCGCAACATGCGATGGATTACGACGGATCGTCGATGTTCCTTGCCGCCGGCGAACGGGTGCGGGTCGAGGATCTGCTGCGCGGCGTCATAGTCCTGTCCGGCAACGACGCCTCGGTGGTCCTGGCCGAGGCGCTGTCACCCGATGGCACCGAGGCCGGCTTTGCCCGGATGATGAACGAACGCGCCCGGCAGCTGGGCATGATGAATTCCACCTTCGTCAATTCCAACGGCTGGCCCGCGGTCGGCCATCGCATGTCGATGCACGACCTCGGCATCCTCGCCGACCGGCTGATCCGCGACTTCCCGACCTTCTACCCGCTGTTTTCCGAGGAAGTGTTCGAATTCGATGGCCGCGTGCCGGCCAATACCCAGAACCGCAACCCGATCCTCGGGCTTGGTCTTGGCGCCGACGGGCTCAAGACCGGGCACACTTCCGAGGCGGGCTATGGCCTTGTCGGTTCGGCGAAACAGGGCGACCGCCGCATCATCTTTGTCATCACCGGCCTGCCCGACGCCGCCGCGCGCGAGGAGGAGGCGACCCGCATCCTCAACTGGGCCTTCCGCCAGTTCGCCCTGCGCGATGTCGGCGAGGCCGGCGACCGCTTTGCCGAGGCCGAGGTCTGGATGGGCGACGTGCCCTCGGTCGGACTGGTGCTGGGCGAGGATCTGTCGCTGCTGGTTCCGGCGGTCTCGGGCAGCGAGGTGACGGCCGAAGTCGTCTATCGCGGCCCGGTCGAGGCGCCGGTGGCGGCGGGCACCGAACTGGGCACGCTGGTCATCCGCCGCGAGGGCCTGCCCGAGGTCGAGGTGCCGCTCCTGGCCGAGGCCGGGGTGCCGCGCGGCGGCTTCACCGTTCGGGTATATGCGGCGGCGCGGGTGCTGATGTCGATGCTGGGGCTGGGCGATGCCGCCGCGCCGGCGGCGGAACCGGCACCGGACGGCGCATGACCCCCGTTCCCGCGGGCCCGCTGTTCATCACCTTCGAGGGGATCGACGGGTCGGGCAAATCCACGCAGGCCCGGCTTCTGGCGCAGCATCTGCGCGATCTGGGCGCCGATCCGGTCCTGACCCGCGAACCCGGCGGATCGCCGGGCGCCGAGGAAATCCGCGCCCTTGTCCTGACCGGCGATCCCGGCCGCTGGTCGCCGGAAACCGAAATCCTGCTGTTCACCGCCGCCCGCCGCGACCATCTGGAAAAGACCATCCGCCCGGCGCTGTCCGCCGGTCGCATCGTCATATGCGACCGGTTCGCCGATTCCACCCGGCTGTATCAGGGCGCCACCCGCGGCGACCTGCGGGGCATGGTCGACCGACTGCACGCGATGATGATCGGCATCGAGCCCGACCTGACTTTCGTCATCGACATGGATCCGGCGCAGGCCCTGTCGCGCGGGCTGGCCCGCACCGGCGCCGAACAAAGGTTCGAGGACATGGGCCTGCCGATGCAGGAAACCCTGCGCCACGGATTCCTGAAGCTCGCCCATGACTTTCCCGAACGCTGCGTGCTGATCGACGGCAACCGCGACCCGACGGCTGTGTCGGCCGAGGTCACGGCGCAGGCCCTGGCCCGGCTGGCATGACCGACCTGCCCGACCCCGACCGCACCGAAGGCGCGCCGCATCCCCGCGATACCGCCACGCTTTACGGCCACGCCGCGGCCGAGGCCGAGTTCCTGTCCGCCTTCGCGCAGGACCGGCTGCATTCGGGCTGGCTTGTCACCGGGCCGAAGGGGATCGGCAAGGCGACCTTCGCCTATCGCATCGCCGCTTTCCTGCTGGGCGACCGCGCGGGCGGCATGTTCGGCCCGCCCGAAACGCTGGATGTGCCCGAGGACGACCCCGACCTGCGGCTGGTCCGCTCCGGCGCGCATCCGCGGCTTTTCGTGCTGAAACGCGGCCTGAACGACAAGGGCGACTGGAAAAGCCAGATCACCGTCGACGAGGCGCGCAAGCTGAAGGGGTTCTTCCAGCTTACCGCCGCCGATGGCGGCCGCCGCGTCGTCATCGTCGATCCGGCGGACGAACTGAACCCCAATGCCGCCAATGCCATCCTCAAGGTGCTGGAAGAACCGCCGCCGCTGACCACGCTTTTGCTGCTGGCGCATCAGCCGGCCCGGCTGTTGCCCACGATCCGCTCGCGCTGCCGGGTGCTGCGGCTGGCCCCCCTTTCCACCGCCGACCTTGCCGCCGCGCTGTCGCAGGCCGGGGCCGCGTCCGATGACGGGCTGTCGGTGCTGGCTGCCGGATCGGTCGGCACCGCGATCCGCCTGTCGCTGGCCGGCGGCGCCGAGCTGTATGCCGAGATCACCGGCCTGCTTGCCACCCTGCCCCGCCTTGACCGCGCCGCCGCCGGCCGATTGGCCGAAAGCTGCGCCGGGCGCAGCGCCGGCGACCGCTTTGCCTTGTTCCTTGACCTTGCCGACCTGTTCCTGGCCCGTGTTGCCCGCGCCGGCATCATGGGCCCGCCCGCCAGCGAAGCCGCCAGGGGCGAGGCCGCGCTTCTTGCCCGCCTCGCGCCGGACGATCTGGCGGCGCGGCACTGGGCCACCACCCAGCAAGAGCTGCAGGCCCGCGCCCGCCATGGTCAGGCGGTCAACCTTGACCCTGCCGGACTGATCCTCGATATGCTCCTGCGCATCGAGGAAGCGGCCCGCATCGCCGCCCCGGCCTGAGGCGCCCATGTCCGAACCCCTGCCGCAGCTTGTCGACAGCCATTGCCACCTCGACTTCCCCGATTTCGAGGGCGAGGTGCCGGCACTGATCGCCCGCGCCCGCGCCGCCGGCGTGACGCGGATGGTGACGATCTGCACCCGGATGCACCGCCTGCCGCAGGTCCACGCCATCGTCGACGCCCATCCCGAAGTGTTCTTCGCCGCCGGCCTGCATCCGATGTCGGTCGGCAAGGAA
Source organism: uncultured Rubellimicrobium sp. (assembly GCA_964540965.1). Classification (GTDB taxonomy): domain Bacteria; phylum Pseudomonadota; class Alphaproteobacteria; order Rhodobacterales; family Rhodobacteraceae; genus JADYZU01. The sequence goes on from CAZIOT010000008.1 coordinate 29,959, forward strand.
CCCCCCGTCACCGCCGCCGAACTGGTGGCCTTGGCCGCGCATCCCAAGATGGTCGGCATCGGCGAGACCGGCCTTGACTACCACTACACCCCCGACAGCGCCCCGGCGCAGCAGGCCTCGCTGCGGGTGCATATCGAGGCGGCACAGGAAACCGGCCTGCCGCTGATCATCCACGCCCGCGATGCCGACGACGACATGGCCGCGATCCTGACCGAAGGCTATCGCGAGCGGCCCTATCCTTGTGTCATGCACTGCTTTTCATCGGGCGCGGCGCTGGCCCGGACGGCGCTTGACCTTGGCTTCTACCTGTCGATGTCCGGCATCGCCGCCTTTCCGAAATCCACCGAGTTGCGGGCGATCTTCGCGCAGGCGCCGCTTGACCGCGTGCTGGTGGAAACCGACAGCCCCTATCTTGCGCCGCCGCCCTTTCGCGGCAAGCGCAACGAACCGGCCTATGTCGCCCATACCGCCCGCGTCGGGGCCGAGATCTATGGCCTGACCCCCGCCGCCTTTGCCGCGCAGACCAGCGCCAATTTCGACCGCCTGTTCACCAAGGCCGCGGCATTCAAGGCCGCGGCATGAACCATGCCATCACCCTTCTGGGCTGCGGATCCTCGGGCGGGGTGCCGCGCATCGGCGGCATCTGGGGCGATTGCGACCCGCTGAACCCGAAAAACCGCCGCCGCCGCTGTTCCGCCCTGATCGAGCGGCAGGGGCCGGGCGGCATCACCCGGGTTCTGGTCGACACCTCGCCCGACATGAATGTGCAGCTGATCGACGCCGGCGTGTCGGCCGTCGATGCCGTGGTCTATACCCACGGCCATGCCGACCATTGCCACGGCATCGACGACCTGCGCCAGCTGGTGCATCTGAGCGGCCGGCGCATGCAGGTCTGGGCCGATGCCGCGACATCCGAGCGGCTGATGGCCGGCTTTGCTTACGTCTTTGCCACGCCGCGCGGATCGGATTATCCGCCGATCTGCGACCTGAACCTGATCGACGGCCCGGTGACGGTGCAGGGCGCCGGCGGACCGGTGGTCCTGACCCCGACCGAGGTTGACCACGGCAGCATCCGCGCCCTTGGCCTGCGCATCGGCGGCATGATGTATCTGCCCGATGTGTCCGAAATCCCCGAAGCCGCAATGGCGGATTTCGCCGGCCTCGATCTGTTCATCGTCGACGCGCTGCGCCGTCGGCCGCATCCCAGCCACGCCCATCTGGCCCGCGCGCTGGGCTGGATCGAGCGGTTCGCCCCCGCCCGCTCGGTCATCACCAACATGCATATCGACATGGACTATGCCACGCTCGCCGCCGAACTGCCCCCCGGCGTGATCCCCGCCCATGACGGGCTGCGGCTGGAATTCGACGTCTGATGTGGATCGTCGCCACCGTCGTCCTGCCGGTGTTCCTTGTCGTCGGCGGCGGCTATCTTGCCGCCTGGCGCGGGCTGATGAAGCCCGAACATGTCGACGGGCTGATGAAATTCGCCCAAGGCATCGCGATCCCGGCGCTTCTGTTCCGCGCCATGTCGACCCTGGATCTGGCGACCGGCTTTGACCCGCGCTTTCTTGGCGCCTTCTATGGCGGCGCCACCGCCGGCTTTGTCGTCGGCATGCTGGGCGCGCGCTATCTTTTCGGGCGCGACTGGGAGGATGCGGTCGCCATCGGCTTCATCGGCCTGTTCTCGAACTCGCTGCTGCTTGGCCTTTCGATCACCGAACGCGCCTACGGGGCCGAGGCGCTGACCGCGAACTTTGCCATCATCGCGGTGCATTCGCCCTATTGCTATTTCCTTGGCATCACCACGATGGAGGTGGTCAGGGCCCGCCGCGGCGGCACCGGCGCCCGCGGGCTGGTGCCCAAGGTGCTGCGCGCCATGTTCTCGAACGCGCTGATCGTCGGGATTTCGCTGGGCTTTCTGGTCAACATCAGCGGCCTGACCCTGCCCGAGCCGGTGACGTCCGGCATCGACATGCTGGCCCGCGCCGGGATTCCCGCGGCCCTGTTCGGGCTGGGCGGCGTCCTTTTGCGCTACCGGCCCGAAGGCGACATGCGCACCATCCTGTTCATCACCGCCTGTTCCATCGTCCTGCATCCGGCGGTGACCTGGGGGCTGGCGCATCTGTTCGGCCTGTCGACCGGCGCCCTGCGGTCGGCGGTGGTGACGGCGGCGATGGCGCCGGGGGTCAACGCCTATCTCTTTGCCGACATGTATGGCCGCGCCCGCCGCGTCGCCGCCTCGGCGGTGCTGATCGGCACCGCGCTGACCATCGCCTCGGCCGCCTTCTGGATCGGTGTGCTGCCGTAGGACGGCAATCCGTTCCCTGACAAGGGCTTGATCGCAACCCCGCCGGCAAGGATCGGCCGGCCGCCACGGCGCATTCCGGCGATCCGCCGCCGCCCGTCCCGCCACCGGGATCCGCCCGCCGCCTGCGGTGTTGGCCTTCCGAAACCGAAACGGAAGGAGATTCCCATGCTCAAGACCAGCACCGCCGCGCTGATCCTCGCCCTCGCCGCCGCCCCTCTGGCGGCGCAGGACACCACCAGTGAAGGGGTGATCGACGATACCATCGACACCGTTCAGGAAGGCGTCGATGACGGCGTCGATACGGTTCAGGAGGGCGTCGACGAGGTTCAGGACGCGCTCGACCCCGACGCCATGCCCGACACCGGGGCGCAGGCCACGGCGGGCGCCGAGATCATGGTCACCGCGCCCGAAGGCTATGTCGTCCTGTCCGACTGGTCGGCCCTGACTGCCGAAACCGTGACCGGCGCCGACCTGCGCGATGCCAGCGACACCGGCATCGGCAGCGTCACCGACCTTGAACTTGGCGCCGAAGGCCAGGTGACCGCGATCATCGCCGACGTCGGGGGCTTCCTTGGCATGGGCACCCATACCGTCCGGCTGGGGATCGAGGACGTGGCGATCTACCACCACAGCGACGGCGGCCTGATCGTCTACACCGGCCTTTCCGCCGATGCCCTGAAGGCCATGCCGGAATACACCCCGCCGCAGGGCTGAGGGCGACCTCGCACCACAGACAACCGGCTGCCTCGGCGGCCGGTTTCTTCATGCAAGGCGGTCTAGAAAGGTCGGCTGGACGGGCCGGGGACATGGTGCGGATGAAGGGCGTTCAACTTTTGTTCTGCATTGTTGCAGGTTGTCTCGCTCGTCTCGCAATCATTGAGAAAGCGCGTGTCGGCCCTTCTCCGGTCGTGTCATGCGGTCGCGATACAGCGCGACATCCGATGGGGGCTGGGGTGAGGAACATCCTGACCGCGAACCAGATAAGGAAAGCCGAGCCGGGCAAACTGTTCGACGGGGGTGAGGCTGACGCTCGACAGGGCCGGGGAAACCGGCAAGTGGATGTTCCGGTATTCCCACCTCGGCAAGCGACTCGAAATGGGCCTTGGCGCAGGGCCCGCGGTCGGGTTGGCCGAGGCGCGGGCCGCGCGTGACAGATGGGCGGCGGAACTGGCGTCGGGGCGTGACCCGATCGCCACGCGGGACGCACAGCGCGCGGAGGAAATCGCAAATCGGGACCGCGATGATCCCCCACTTCTGCCGCAGCAGCGTCGCGAGATAGCCGAGGATCGCGAGGATCACCGCAACGCAGGTTCCACGATAGGCGGCTCGGTCAGGGTCCAGAGGTCGTTGAACATCGGTATCTCCCTTGTCTCCGAAGTGGCGGAAGCGGGAGACTGTCGAGGATATGAAGACCGGCACGAAGGAGCCGAGTTCATCCATACATGGTCCGAGGACAATGGCGGGGGCCGAGGTGCAAACCGCGGAAGGCAAGCTCCACCTCCTCGTGCCCATTGACCGGACAGCCAATTCGCCTTCGCCAGCCTCGTGCCACAAGTCACAGGCGCCGCAGCCCGGCCTTTCTCGACGAACTCGTTGCGGCCGCGCCTTACCTCATCCACACGGTCCCTAACGATCGAGCCATCGGGCGCCATCCGGTTCAAGCCCGATGGCGAGGGGAATCCAGTTCGCCGATCTGCCCCGGAACCGCGGCGCCCTCACCGCCAGGCTGCGTGGTCACCCTTTCGACAGGGCCTGATAGACCTACGGCATCGAGCATCGCCTGACCAAACCCAACCATCCCTGGACCAGCGGCCAGGTCGAACGGATGAACCGAACGATCAAGGGCGCGACCGTCAAACGCTTCCACTACGACAGCCACGATCAAATGCGCACGCACCTGCGTGACTCAATCGCGGCTCACAACTTCGTCCGCAGGCTCAGGACCCTCAACGGCCTCACGCCTTTCGAGTACTTCTGCAAGGTCTGGACTTCTGAGCCAGATCGATTCACCCTGAATCCGATCCACCACATGCCGGGTCTGAACAACTAGGTCGACCCATGGCTCGACCGCGTGCCCTCGCGCACCGCGTTCTACAGCCACACGGTGAGGGTACCGATGCTGAGCAGGCTCGTTCTTTCACTGACGCTGCCTGCGACGGTGACGACCTTGCCTTCCCAGTCGGCAGGGTCGGCCAGGATAGAGGCGATCGTCGTTCGCGCGGGCGGCTCGCTGGGGCCGGCGAGGAACTGCCCGAAGGCGAGCCAGCCCAGGAGCGCCACCACGGCGAGGGTCAGGATGAAGCGGATCATGGCGCCTGCCTCCTCAGCGCTCGGCCAGCGCCGCGTGGAAGCGGCGCTCGAGGTTTGCGAGGATCTGGCGCGTGGTGTTTTGCACCGTCTCCACGATCTTGTCGGTGGATGCGCCGATGTTCTCCACCTGCTGCCTGTAGCGGCGTTCGCTGATCTCGCCGGCCTGGTAGGCCGCCTCGGTCCGGCGCACCAGCTGCGTCTCCGAGCGATAGGCCTGTTCCTCGCTGCCAATGATGAGACCCTCAAAGCTCGACACGGCCTCGGTGATGATGCGGGCGATTTCGCGTTCCACCGCGGCGGTCCGCTCCATTGAGCCCTGAAGCATCAGCTTTTTCGTGTGATCCTCGACAAGGCCGACCTGATAGACGAAGGTCCGGCGCTTGGCGGCCATGTATTCGGACAGCGCAGTTTCGGCGAGACGGACAGCCTCTTGCCCGCGGGCGCGGCGCAATTGGCGGCGGGCCATAAGTCCGGCATCGCGGGTCAACTCGGTGAGCGTGCCGGTGATAGAGGTGCCCATGGGGTCGTTGGCCGCAAGGCTGGCAACGGCATCGTCGGTGCGGGTGGTGTCGGTCAAGTCGGTCATGCCCTGGTCCTTTCCTGGGTTGCTGACATGGTTCATGGAAGTGGTCCTAGCAGCGCGCGGGCGGGCCTGCGGACTCTGAAAGATTGCAGGCGGTGCGCAGCGCGTCGACGAGGGCATTGGCGCGGGCAGCCCGGAAATCGAGATGGGGTGCGCGGGTCGCGTATTCGGCAATCTCGGCCAGGGCCGGGCAGAGCGCGACCGGCGCGGGCGAACCGACGGCAACCCGGGGTCGTACGGGCAGTGAGGGATCGGGCATCCGGGTCTCCGGGGTGTTGCAGGACACGATCATCAATCGAAGCCGCATCTCGGGGTCGCATCTCGGGGTCGCATCTCGGGGCCGGCGACGGTCCCGCGCCGAGATGCCGCCGCCCCGGGGGGCGACGGCCGGGCCGCCATACAGGGGCGGCAAGGGGCGATGCGCCGGTCGCCCGGTCTGTGCTGCGCGGGTGTCCCTCCTGTTGTGTTGTTGCGGGGGTCTTGCGCGGGGTCAGAGCCCGCCGCCGCCTGCTGCCATGATGCCTCCTTGCCGCTGTCTGCTGTTGCGGTGGGTCATGCCATCGCAAGCCGCGGCATTGGAGAAGGAAAACTTGCACAGACAGGGCGGTGGGACGCGGGTTTCGGGCGCCCCCTTGCCTCCAAAGGTCGGGAAAGCGATTTCAGAGACTTGAGTCCGGCTATTGTCGCATGTCGGCGGCCAAACTGGCTGGCCGGGGGTTCGTGAAAACAGGCAATCAGGTCAGGCTGCGGGCACGACAGGGTGGGGAAGCACGCAACCTCATGATCTCGCGTTGTTTTATTGTTGCTCCACGCCGATCCCGGCTCCATTTCGGGCGAGAGAATGGATTTTTCGCGGAGGGTGGGGAAAAGTTGCTGGAAATCGCATCAGATCAGTGAGATACAGAGGGTATCTACTTCCCCGCCCCAGTGACGGGGCTTCACTGAGACTTGCAGACGAAGACGGCCTGATACCCGTTCAGCTCCTACTTCCCCGCCCCAGTGGCGGGGCTTCACTGAGACTGGATGTCCTCGACACTGTTTTTCAGGGGCTGATCTACTTCCCCGCCCCAGCGGCGGGGCTTCACTGAGACATGAAGGCAACGGCGTCCTTGGTTTTCGATCCGGCTACTTCCCCGCCCCAGTGGCGGGGCTTCACTGAGACAGCGCTAGGCGCCATGGGACATGGCGTGCTCCTACCTCCCCGCCCCAGTGGCGGGGCGTGGTGATGGGATCGAGGCATTTTGGATGCCGCGGCTGAGTGCGCGGTGTGTCTTGCGACCGCGCCATCGTTGACAGCTTGGTTGGCAATCCTGCTGTCGCTGGCGCTCGGGCCAGCGCCCTGTGCCGGAGTCCGGCATGACTGACGGCCACTCAGGATGGCTTGCTGATGAAGCCTTCGGCGTCACGATCCTGTCGTGGGCTATCAGGAGCGCAGCATTGACCGTCAGGCATCGTCCTGATATCTTGCCTGGTCGGACAGAAAGCCGAATACCCTGCCGCAGAGCGTCATGCGTCGGCGAAAGCGGCGCGCAGTTCCTCGGCCAACCTACGGGAGCAGGAGGCAGGGGCGAAGACTGCCGAGGCTTGCCGTCGGCACGGGATCAGCGGCGCCACGTTCTATGCCTGAAAGGCCAAGTATGGCGGCATGGATGTCAGCAAGGCCATGCGTCGGAAAGGGCCCGAGGACGAGAACGCGCGCTTGAAGCGGCTGCTGGCAGATACGATGCTCGACCATGCAGCGGTGAAGGATCTCATGGGAAAAATGTATGGTCCGCCCCGCTGTTGCAAGGTTTTCGTGGGTGTCCGTTCGGCTTGCGTAAATGTATCCGGCCTCTGATCAGTCAGCCGCTTTTGGCGGTTAGGACTTGATGAGATCCGCACCTCGGGTTCCAGATTGGTGGCGCGGGATACTGTCACGTTTTTTGCGCGAGACTTACCCGTGGTCGATCAACCGTTTGGTCATGACATCCCCTGCAATCTGTTCTGCGGTGAAGAGAATAGCTCGCAGCTGAGCCTTTCGACTGCAGATAGACGGTGCCGGACCTGGTCAGGATGGCCCGGACGATCCGGGTCAGCTTGGCGGCCAAGGCGATCACGGCCTTGTTGCGGTGCGGGCGGGCTTCAAGAGCCGAGAGCCAGCCATCGAGGGCGTGATTGGCGCGGTTCAGATGCAAAAGGCATGACCTCGCGCCGTGATTGATCAGCCGCCGCACATAATGGTTGCCTCACCGAGAATCGCCCATGACCGCCCCGCAACCGATCTTCGTTCGCGCCTCGCACGTCCAGCCGGTGTTCGGAATCCATCGCTCGGCCCCCTACCGCTGGGTCAACGAGGGGCGGGTCACGCTCCACAAGCGCGGCCGGTCGAGCTTCGTGAAGGCGCAGACCTGACGGCCATCATCGAAGGCCTGGGGGACCAGATGGGGGGCCGGCCCGACGAAAAGGCGAATTGACCCGCCATCTCAATAGGGTCTGGTGCGGATGAAAGGACTCGAACCTTCACGGGAGTTACCCCACAGCGACCTCAACGCTGCGCGTCTACCAATTCCGCCACATCCGCATGTGTCCACCAAGGTAGGCCACGGGCGTTTAGCCTTTGGCCGATTCCTTGGCAAGGGGGACGCCGCAAAATCCTCCCCCGTGGAACTCTGTCCCCCGTGACGCTATATCCCCCCACGTCCCCCGGCAGCCGGGGCCGAAGGGAACCGCGATGGTCGAATGGATCACCTCCACCGGGCTGACCGGCTATGACGAGGCCACCGCCTTCATGGAGGCGCGGGCGCAGGCGATTGCCGATGGCACCGTGGACGAGGCGATCTGGCTGGTCGAACACCCACCGCTCTATACCGCCGGCACCTCGGCCAGAGCCGCCGACCTGACCGATCCGGGGCGATTCCCGGTCCACAAGTCGGCGCGCGGCGGGCAGTATACCTACCACGGGCCGGGGCAGCGCGTGATCTATACCATGCTCGACGTCGGCAAGCGCGGCCGTGACGTGCGCTGCTTTGTCCGCGATCTGGAAAGCTGGGTCATCGCCACTTTGGCCGAATTCGGGGTCCGCGGGGAAATCCGCCCCGGCCGCGTCGGCGTCTGGGTGGTCCGCCCCGACCGCCCGCCGGCCGCGGACGGCAGCCCGGCCGAGGACAAGATCGCCGCCATCGGCATCAGGTTGCGCCGCTGGGTGTCGTTCCACGGCATCTCGATCAACGTGGAGCCGGACCTGTCGCATTTCTCGGGCATCGTCCCCTGCGGCATCCGCGACCATGGCGTGACGTCGCTGGTGGACCTTGGCCTGCCGGTAACCATGGGGGATCTGGACGCGGCACTGATGCGGACCTTCGACGCGGCGATGGACCGGGGCTGCAGGCCAGTCGTCTGAAGAAGGCGGGCCATCGCGGGTTTCGCCCGCCCTGCCGCCGGCAAGTGCGCCGCAGTCGATGCGGCCGTGATTCCCCGCGTTGACGGAAGCGCAGCCAGGGCAAATCCCCGGATGCCCGCATGGCCGGCACCCGCCCCCGCCGCCCCGGTCGATCGGCGTTGACCCCCACTGACCGGAGCGAACCGTGCGTAAAGGCGGCGGCCCCGCCCCGGAGTACTGCCCCTTCCCCAAACGCGGCACGACAATGGGTTCCACCCCGGCCACCCCGCCTCCTGCGCCAAAAAATCGCGCCGCGGCATGGTGCCGCGATATTGCCCCCATGGCCGCAGCGTTCTAGAACCGTTGTAAATCCGGCGCCCGGGCCCCCCCGGACGCCCGTCACCAGCACGAACGGGAGAGCCTCATGGCAGACGCCGCCATCCACGGCCACGACGATGGGCACCATGACGAGCGGGGCTTCTTCACCCGCTGGTTCATGTCGACCAACCACAAAGACATCGGCATCCTCTACCTGTTCGTCGCAGGGGCGGTCGGCTTCATCGCGGTGCTGTTCACCGTCTACATGCGGATGGAGCTGCAATCCCCCGGCGTGCAATACATGTGCGCCGAAGGCGCCTCGCTGTTCCCGCAGGATCCGGCGACCTGTACGCCGAACGGCCATCTGTGGAACGTGCTGATCACCTATCACGGCGTCCTGATGATGTTCTTCGTCGTCATCCCGGCGCTGTTCGGCGGCTTTGGCAACTATCTGATGCCGCTGCAGATCGGCGCGCCGGACATGGCGTTCCCGCGGATGAACAACCTGTCGTTCTGGATGTATGTCGCCGGCGTGTCGCTGGGCGTGGCCTCGATGTTCGCGCCGGGCGATTCGGGCGGGCTGGGCGCCGGCGTGGGCTGGGTTCTGTATCCGCCGCTGTCGACCCAGGCCGGCACCGGCTATGCGATGGATCTGGCGATCTTCGCCGTCCACATGTCGGGCGCCTCGTCGATCCTGGGCGCGATCAACATGATCACCACCTTCCTGAACATGCGCGCGCCGGGCATGACGCTGCACAAGGTGCCGCTGTTCTCGTGGTCGATCTTCGTCACCGCCTGGATGATCCTGCTGGCGCTGCCGGTGCTGGCCGGCGCCATCACCATGCTGCTGACCGACCGCAACTTCGGCACCTCGTTCTTCTCGCCCGCGGGCGGCGGCGACCCGATCCTCTACCAGCACATCCTGTGGTTCTTCGGTCACCCCGAGGTCTATATCATCATCGTGCCGGGCTTTGGCATCATCAGCCACGTGATCGCCACCTTCTCGAAAAAGCCGGTGTTCGGGTACCTGCCGATGGTCTATGCGATGGTCGCCATCGCCGTCCTGGGCTTCATCGTCTGGGCGCACCACATGTATACGGTGGGCATGTCGCTGACCCAGCAAAGCTATTTCATGCTGGCGACGATGGTCATCGCGGTGCCGACGGGGGTGAAGATCTTCTCGTGGATCGCCACGATGTGGGGCGGCTCGATCGAGTTCCGCACCCCGATGCTCTGGGCGCTGGGGTTCCTGTTCCTGTTCACCACCGGCGGCGTCACCGGCATCGTGCTGAGCCAGGCCGGCATCGACCGCGCCTATCACGACACCTACTATGTCGTCGCGCACTTCCACTATGTGATGTCGCTGGGCGCGGTCTTTGCGATCTTTGCCGGCATCTACTTCTACTTCCCCAAGTTCACCGGCAAGATGCTGCCGGAATGGGCGGGCAAGCTGCACTTCTTCGCCATGTTCATCGGCGCGAACCTGACGTTCTTCCCGCAGCACTTCCTGGGCCGGCAGGGCATGCCGCGGCGCTACATCGACTATCCCGAGGCCTTTGCCTACTGGAACTATGTCTCGTCGATCGGCGCCTATATCGCCTTCGCCTCGTTCGTGTTCTTCATCGTCGTGCTGTTCTGGACGCTGTTCACCGCCAAGCGCACGGCACCGGCGAACCCGTGGAACGAATGGGCCGACACGCTGGAATGGACCCTGCCCTCGCCGCCGCCCGAACATACGTTCGAGACGCTGCCCAAGCAGTCCGACTGGGACAAGCATCCGGCGCATTGAGTCGGATGAGAGATGAGGAAAGGCCCCGGCAATGTCCGGGGCCTTTCGTTTTCGGGGGGCCGGTCCGTGCCGGACCGGCAAGGAAGGAAGGGGGTCCTCGGACCCCCCTCTGCGCCTGCGGCGCATTCACCCCCCGAGGATATTTCTGGACGAAGAATGGGGAAAGTGGCGGCAGCACGTCCCGCACCGTGGCGGCGGCCGATGGTGGACACCACCGTCAGCGCCCTGTGCCGCGGGCCGGGGCGATGGCGGGGCTTGACGCCGCCGCGTCGCGCGGCAGTCTGTCGCCATGCCTTACCGCTGGACCGAACCCGACGCCTCCCTTGCGCGGCTGACGCTGTGGCCCAACCGCAGCCTGTCGCCGCGCGGCTTTGTCGCCTTCTTCGGCGTGACCGCCGTCCTGACCGCCGTGCCGATGCTGGCGGTGCTCGGGTCGCCCGCGGTCTGGGCGGTGCTGCCCTTTGCCGGTGTCAGCTTCTGGGGCCTGTGGCTGGCGGTGGGCCGCAACAACCGCGATGCGCAAGCCCTGTCCGAGGAGCTGGTGCTGACCGCCGACAGGATTGCGATCACACGGCTGTCGCCGCAGGGCCGGCAGGAGTGGCAGGCCAACCCGCATTGGGTGCGGCTGACGCTGCACGCGCAAGGCGGGCCGGTGCCGGATTACCTGACGCTCAAGGGATCGGGGCGCGAGGTCGAACTCGGCGCCTTTCTGTCGGAGGGCGAACGGCGCGCGCTTCATGCCGAATTGACCGACAGGCTGGCGCGATTGCGCTGACCCGCGGGGGGCGGCTTCGAGATTTCATTAACGTTTCCGGAAGTTTGCGCCCGGAAAATCTTTCCCGAGGAGAAGACCCCCTCCGCAGACCGCGCACCCCGTAGGGTGGGCAACCGCCCACCGCCCACCGGTGGCCGCCCTACCCCAGCCGTGCCTTGATCGCCGCCCCGACGCTGCCGAAATCCATCTGCCCGGTGTAGCGCGCCTTGAGCGCCGCCATAACCCGGCCCATGTCGCGGATCGACGCCGCCTCGGTCTCGGCAATCGCCTCGGCAATCGCGGCCTCGACCTCGGCCGCATCCAGTTGCCGCGGCAGGAATTCCTCGATCACGAGGATTTCGGCGCGTTCCTTGTCGGCCAGGTCGATCCGCCCGCCTTCCTCATAGGCGCGGGCCGATTCCTGCCGCTGCTTGACCATCTTGCCAAGGAGCGCCACCACCGCCTCGTCGGCGACCGGCCCGTCCTCGCCATCGCCGCGGGCGGCAATGTCGCGATCCTTGATCGCCGCGTTCATCAGCCGCAGGGTCGAGGTGCGGTCGGCCTCGCGCGCTTTCATCGCCTCTTTCAGGCTCTGGTTGATCCGCTCGCGCAGGGTCATGGAATCCGTCCGTCCGGTTGACACGAAGCCGGACCATACCCCCGCCGCACCCGCCTGACAACGGTTGCGGCGGTGCCCTTGACCCTTGCCGTCCCCGGGCCTAGTTACCCGCGACAGCCCCCAGACCGCGAGTCCGCAATGCCCGACCTTGCCCCGGCGAAACCGACCGCCTGCCTTGCGCTGGCCGATGGCACCCTGTTCTACGGCAAGGGCTTTGGCGCCACCGGGCAGACCACGGCGGAACTGTGTTTCAACACCTCGATCACCGGCTATCAGGAGATCATGACCGATCCCTCCTACGCCGGGCAGGTCGTCACCTTCACCTTCCCCCATATCGGCAACACCGGCACCACCGCCGAGGATGACGAGACCGCCGATCCCGTCGCCGCCGGCATGGTGGTGAAATGGGATCCGACCGAACCGTCCAGCTGGCGTGCCACCGGCGACCTGACCGGCTGGCTGGCCAAGAAGGGGCGCATCGGCATCGGCGGCATCGACACGCGGCGCCTGACCCGCGCCATCCGCCAGCAGGGCGCGCCGCATGTGGCGCTGGCCCATGACCCCGCGGGGAAGTTCGACATCGAGGCGCTGGTCAAGGCCGCCCGCGGCTTTCCGGGCCTTGTCGGGCTGGATCTGGCCAAGGAAGTGACCTGCGCGCAAAGCTATCGCTGGGATGAGACCCGCTGGGTCTGGCCAGAGGGCTATGGCCGGCAGGACAGCCCGCGCAACCGCGTCGTCGCCATCGACTATGGCGCGAAACGCAACATCCTGCGCTGCCTCGCCTCGACCGGCGCCGATGTCACCGTCCTGCCGGCGACCGCGACCGCCGAGGAGGTGCTGGCCCTGAACCCCGATGGCGTGTTCCTGTCGAACGGCCCCGGCGACCCGGCCGCGACCGGCGCCTATGCCGTACCGATGATCCGCGGCGTGCTGGACAGGTCCGATCTGCCGCTGTTCGGCATCTGCCTCGGCCACCAGATGCTGGCGCTCGCCCTGGGCGCGCGGACGGTCAAGATGAACCACGGCCACCACGGCGCCAACCATCCGGTCAAGGATCTTGAATCCGGCAAGGTCGAGATCACCTCGATGAACCACGGCTTTACCGTCGACAGCCAGACCCTGCCCGAGGGCGTGATCGAAACCCATGTCAGCCTGTTCGACGGTTCGAACTGCGGCATCCGCATGGCCGACCGCCCGGTGTTTTCCGTGCAATACCACCCCGAGGCCAGCCCCGGTCCGCAGGACAGCTACTATCTGTTCGAACGCTTCGCCGCGGCGATGGATTCCCGTAAGGGTTGATCGCAGAATTCCACTTGCGCCTTAACCGTTAGTTAACCTTTGGCGGGCCAGACTGGCCGCAGGGGGACAGCAACGGGACGGCAATGGCACCTGTCAGGGCATGGCAGAGCGGAAATGTCGTGGCCCTGCCGACAGCAGCGCGGCAGGCCAGGGGCCGGCCCGCCTTTGTCATCGACCCGCTGGCCGATCCGCCCGATACCGCCCTGATCGCGCTGGTCGGCGCCGGCGCCTGCCTGCGCGCGGGCGTCCTGCCGTGGCGGCGCGCCGGCGATGCGGTGCTGGTTCTTGCCCCCGATGCCGACGCGCTTGCCACCCATGCCGCGCTTCTGGCGCCGCTCGGCCGGCTGCGCTTCTGCCCGCTTGACTCCGCGACGCTGCGGGCCGGCCTGCTGCGCGCTGCCGGCCCCCTTCTGGTGGCCGAGGCCGAGACCCGCGTGGCCGAAGCCGAATCATGCCGCGGCATGGCCCGCCATCGGGGCCGGTTGCCGCTCGCCGTCCTTGCCGTCGTCGCGCTGGTGCTGACCGCCGCGCCGCTGGTCGCCGCGACGCTGGCGCTGGTCTGGGCGGCGCTGACGCTGGTCGCCTCGACCGGGCTGCGGCTGGCCGCGACCCTTGCCAGCCGGGTGCGCCATACCCCGGTGGCCGGGCCGGACGATCCGGTGCCGGTGCAACTGCCGGTCGTCACCCTGATGCTGCCCCTGCTCCACGAAACCGAAATCGCGGCAACCCTCCTCGAACGGCTGGGCCGCCTCGACTATCCGCCCGACCGGCTGGACCTGTGCCTGATTCTCGAGGCCGAGGATGACCTGACCCGCGCCGCACTGGCCCGCACCCGCCTGCCCGCCCATGCCCAGGTGATCGAGGTACCGGTCGGCACGATCCGCACCAAGCCACGGGCACTGAACTATGCGCTGAATTTCGCCCGCGGCACCATCATCGGCATCTACGATGCCGAGGACCGGCCGGCCCCCGACCAGCTCCTGCGCGTGGTCCGGCAATTTGCCCGTTCTGACGGGCGCACCGCCTGTCTGCAGGGGGCCCTCGACTACTACAATCACCGCTCGAACTGGCTCGCCCGCTGTTTCACGCTGGAATATGCCGGCTGGTTCCGGGTGATCCTGCCCGGCCTTGCCCGGCTTGGCCTGGTCGTGCCCCTTGGCGGCACCACGCTGTTCCTGCGCCGCCATGTGATCGAGGAGGTGGGCGGCTGGGACGCCCATAACGTGACCGAGGATGCCGATCTGGGCGTGCGTCTGGCCCGGCGCGGCTATCGCACCGAACTGATCGACACCATGACCGAGGAAGAGGCCAACGCCCGCCCCTGGCCCTGGGTCAAGCAGCGCACCCGCTGGCTCAAGGGCTATGCGATGACCTGGGCCGTGCACAGCCGCAACCCGCGGCGGCTGATGGCAGATCTGGGGCCGTGGCGGGTGCTGGGCCTTCAGATCCTGCTGTTCGGCACGCTGAGCCAGTTCCTGCTGGCGCCGCTGCTGTGGTCGTTCTGGCTGTTGCCGCTGGGGCTGCCGCATCCTCTGGCGGCACTGATGCCGCATTGGGCGCTGGTGACGCTCTGCATCCTGTTCCTCGCGGCCGAGGCCGTGAACTGGCTGGTCGCGGGCCTGGGCGCGCACCGCGCCGGCAAGGGCAGGCTGGCCATCGCCATTCCCTTGATGCAGCTCTACTTTCCCATGGCGACCCTAGCGGCCTGGCGCGCCATGTGGCAGGCCCTGCGCGAGCCGTTCCATTGGGAAAAAACCCAGCACGGAGTTTTTGCCGAAGGCGCCGTGGCCCCGCCGCCAGAGGCGCAGGGGCCACCGTAGGGCATGTCCGGACTGGTCGCCGGCTGATGGGGGCGGCTGTGAGGATGAATCAGCGTCGGGCCAACCCGATGGGCCATCGCAGCCGCCCCGCCCGACCGCCAAGGGCAATCAGGGCCAAAGGACGGGGGCCGCATCCAAAGCCGGGCATCTGCAGCCGCGCCATGGCCGATTCGAGACGGAGACAGCGCGGGTTCGCTCCGCCACAGCCCTGGCCCGTCGCGGGGCTCCGGCACCCTTCCGTCGGCCGCGGACTGCCCCGAAGACCCGCCCGCCCCCCTACTCTGCCGCCTGCGCCCCCTGTGCGTCATGCCGCAACCGGGTGATGAAGGCCCGCGAGATGTGGTCGCGCAGCGCGGCATCGGCGGCCTCGCCATCGCCGGCCTCGATGGCGCGGACGATCGCCTCGTGTTCCTCCAGCGCGCCGACCGACCGCCCTTCGACGGCAAGCGAGGTCGAGGCCAGAAGCGCCATCGACCGGTGCACGAGGTCGAGTTGCTGGATCAGGAAGCGGTTGTGCGAGGCAAGGTGGATCTGCCGGTGAAACCGCCGGTTGGCCCGGCTCAGCGCCTGCGGATCGCCGATCAGCGCCCGGTCGCCTTCCAGCATGTCGCGCAGCACCCGCACCTCCTCGGGCGCGGCATGGCGGGCGGCCAGCCGGGCGGCCAGCCCCTCGAGCTCGCCGCGCACGGTATAAAGCTCGGCCAGTTGCGAATGGTCGAGCGAGGCGACGATCAGGCTCCGCCCGTCGCGCGTCAGCAGCGACTGGGTTTCCAGCTTTTGCAGCGCCTCGCGGATCGGGGTGCGCGACATGCCGAAACGGTCGGCAAGATCGCTTTCCACCAGCCGGTCGCCGGGGCGGTAGACATGGCTGTCGATCGCCTCGAGGATCAGCGCATAGGCATCCTTCTGGCCGGGCTTGAGATCGGGGCTGTCCTTGGTCATCGCCCGCAGGTTTGCCGGCAACTGCGGCGCAAATCAAGGCACCCCATTGCCGCATCGTGCAGTCCGGGCTAGGCAGCGGCCATGGTTGCCGCCTCGTTCCGCCACGTCCGCAGCTGGGTCTTCGACCTCGACAACACGCTTTATCCGCCGCAGGCGCGGCTGTTTGCGCAGATCGAGGTGCGGATGACGGCCTGGGTCATGCGCCATCTTGGCCTGCCCGCGGCCGAGGCCGACCGCCTGCGCGACGATTACTGGCGCCGCTACGGCACCACTCTGGCCGGGCTGATGGCCGAACATGGCACCGACCCGCTGCCCTGGCTGGCCGAGGTGCATGACATCGACTTTTCCGGTCTGGTGCCCGATCCGGGCCTTGCCGCCGCCATCGACCGGCTGCCGGGGCGCAAGGTGGTCTTCACCAACGGCGACGGCGCCTATGCCGCGCGCGTGCTGGCGGCCCGCGGCCTGAGCGGGGTTTTCGACAAGGTTTACGGCGTCGAACATGCCGGGTTCAGGCCAAAGCCGGAACAGGCCGCCTATGAGGCGGTCTTTGCGCTCGACGGGCTTGGCCCGGCCGAGGGCGCGATGTTCGAGGACGATCCGCGCAACCTTGCCGTGCCGCACCGCATGGGGATGCGCACGGTGCTGGTCGGGCCGGCGGCGGTGGCGGGCGACCATATCCACCACCATACCGACGACCTTGCCGGCTTTCTGGGCCGGCTGCACCCCTGACCATTCGCCGCAGGCCGCGCCCTTCCGGCCGGCGCGCGGCAGGCGTAGGATCGCGCCATGACCGACCATGACATCCTGATCGCCGGTGGCGGCGTTGCCGGGCTGACGGCGGCGGCGGCCTTTGGCAGCGCGGGTTTCCGCGTGCTGATCGTCGATCCGACGCCGCCCGTCACCGATGCCGCCGCCCCCGGCGCCGACCTGCGCACCACCGCCTTCCTGCAACCGGCACGCGCGCTTCTTGACCGCGCCGGACTGTGGCAGCGGCTGGCGCCCCATGCCATGCCGCTGCACATCATGCGCATCGTCGACGCCGGCGGGGCCGAGCCGATTCCCCGCGTCACCCGCGATTTCGACGCCGGCGAGCTGGGCGACGATCCCTTTGGCTGGAACCTGACCAACACGCTGTTGCGGCAGGAAATTTCGGCCCGGCTGGCCGAATTGCCCGGCGTCGATTTCCGCCCGGGTGTCGGCTTTGCCGGCATGCTGGCGCGCGAGGAGGCGGCGCTGGTGCGGCTGACCGACGGCACGCAGGCGCGTGCCCGGCTGGTCCTTGGCGCCGATGGCCGCGATTCGGCAGTGCGGCAGGCCGCCGGGATTGGCGTCCGGACCCTGCGCTATGGCCAGAAGGCGGTGGTCTTTGCCGTCACCCACGATGCGCCGCACGGCAATATCTCGACCGAGGTGCATCGTTCCGGCGGCCCGTTCACGCTGGTGCCGCTGCCCGATCATGACGGCCTGCCCTGTTCGTCGGTGGTCTGGATGGACCGCGGGCCCGAGATCGGGCGGCTGATGGCGCTTGCCGACGATGCCTTTGCCGCGGCCGCGACCGAAAGGTCGGCATGGGTCTATGGCCCGCTTCGTCTGGTGCAGCGGCGGCAGGTCTGGCCGATCATCAGCCGCATCGCCGGGGCGATGACGGCGCAGCGCGTGGCGCTGATGGCCGAGGCGGCGCATGTCGTGCCGCCGATCGGGGCGCAGGGGCTGAACATGTCGCTGGCCGACCTGACCTGCCTGCTTGACCTGGCCGTGGCCCGGCCCGAGGGGCTGGGCGATGCCGCGATGCTGGCCGCCTATGCCCGCCGCCGCCACCCCGAGGTGATGCTGCGGGTGCAGGGGATCGACCTGCTGAACCGCGCCTCGATTGCCGGGGCGCCGGTGCTGACGGGGTTGCGGTCCCTGGGCATCCGCGCCCTGCACGGGGCGCGGCCGGTGCGGCGCGGGCTGATGCACCTGGGGCTGGGGGCGGGGATGTGACAGCGGTGGGCGGTTGCCCACCCTACGCCAGCCCCGGGTAGGGTGGGCCTTCGCCCACCGCCCCGCCCGCCGAAAAATCCCTTTTTACAACATCTTGTCCACCACCGCCCGCAGCCGTTCGACCGTCGCCGGCACATCGTAAAGCTTGTCCAGCCCGAACAGGCCGATGCGGAAGGTGCGGAAATCGGCGCCTTCGTCCACCGCCAGCGGCACGCCGGCGGCGATTTGCATGCCTTCGGCGACGAATTTCCTGCCCGACTGCACCTCGGGGTCGTCGGTATAGCTGACCACCACGCCCGGCGCCTCGAATCCGGCGGCGGCGACCGAGCGCAAGCCGCGTTCGGCGAACATCGCCCGCACCGCGCGGCCCAGTTCCCATTGCGCCGCCTTGGCGCGGTCAAAGCCCCAGTCGCGGGTTTCGGCCAAGGCATCGCGGAACTGGCGCAGGGAATCGGTCGGCAGCGTGGCGTGGTAGGCGTGGCCGCCGCCCTCGTAGGCCGCCATGATCGACAGCCATTTCTTCAGGTCGAGGAAGAAGGAATTGGCCGTCGTCGCCTCGACCCGTTCCTTGCCGCGGGCTGACAGCATCACCGCGCCGGCGGCGGGGGTCGAGGACCAGCCCTTTTGCGGCGCCGACACCAGCACATCGACGCCCAGCGCCGCCATGTCGACCCAGATGCAGCCCGAGGCGATGCAGTCGAGCACCATGACCGCGCCGACCTCGTGCGCGGCGGCGGCGATGGCGGCGATGTAGTCGTCGGGCAGGATGATCCCGGCCGAGGTTTCGACATGCGGCGCGAACACCGCATCGGGTTTCGCGGCGCGGATGGCGGCGCAGACCTCGTCCACCGGGGCCGGGGCGAAGGGCGCGCGCGGATCGTTGCCGGCGCGCCGGGCCTTGAGGACCGTGGTTTCGGCAGCAAAGCCGCCGGTTTCGAAAATCTGGCTCCAGCGATAGGAAAACCAGCCGTTGCGGACGATCAGCGCCCGCGCGCCGGTGCCGATCTGGCGGGCCACCGCCTCCATCGCCGCGGTGCCGCCGCCGGGGACGATGGCCACCGCCTGCGCGCCATAGACCTCTTTCAGGCCTGCCGACAGGTCGCGCATGACCTGCTGGAATGCCTTGCTCATGTGGTTGAGCGAACGGTCGGTGAAGACGACCGAAAATTCCTGCAATCCACCGGGATCGACTGCCGTTCTTTCCATGCCGCTGCCCTTCCTTCCTGCGTGAACCCCGACGCTAGCGCGGGTCAGGCATTTCGAAAAGCCCGCCCAAAGCCTTTCAAGCCTCTGGTCACAAAGGCCCCGGCCGCCGTTCCTCGGACAGAAGAACATTGGCCTCCACATTCCCGACGCCGGGCAACGCCATGATCCGCCGCCGCAGCACCCGTTCGAAATCGGCGATGTCGCGGGCGGTGACGCGCAGGCGATAATCGAACAGGCCAAGGACGTGCTGCACCACCTGCACCTCGGGGATTGCGGTCACCGCGCGTTCGAAATCCTGCAGCGACACCCGGCCCTTGGTGGCCAGTTTCACCCCAAGGAACACCGTGACGCCAAAACCCAGCTTGTCGCGGTCGACCTCGATGCGCTGTCCGGCGATCACGCCTTCGTCGTGAAGCCGGCGGATGCGGCGCCATGCCGCGGGTTGCGACAGACCCAGCCGGCGCCCGATCTCGCCCGCCGACAGCCCGGCATCGGCGGTCAGTTCGCGCAGGATCGCGCGGTCGGTCACATCAAGCGCGATCACAGCGGCAGTCCTTCGGCATCCTTGATCGTGGCGACGAGCATGAGCGCCTCGATATCGGCGATATGCGGCAGGGCCAGGATACGGCGGCGATAGACCTCGGCGTAATGGGCCATGTCGCGGGCGATGACGTTCAGGCGCACATCGACGCGGCCAAGAAAGGTCTCGATGGTAATGACCTCGGGCACGTCGCGGGCAGCGGCGATGAATTCGTCAAAGGCGCCCGCCTGGGTCTTGTCCAGCGTGAAGCGCAGCGACACCTCGACCTCGTAGCCCAGGCGCTTCCAGTCGATCACCGCCTGCCGGGCGCGGATCACCCCGGATTCTTTCAGCCGTTCGATCCGGCGCCAGGCGGTCGCCGCGGTGACACCGGCCCGGTCGGCCAGTTCGGCCGTGGGCAGCGCAGGTTCAGCCAGCAGATGGCGCAGCAGCCGCCGGTCGGTATCGTCAAGCATGATCGTTGCACCCGTGGGTCATTCTGCGCATGTCCTTTTCACCCTCTGCCCCGTGCCTGTCGAACCGACCGCCTTCTGGCTGGCTGCGCCTTCGGCGGGCATCTGCGCAGTCATGAATGAAAAATGCGCGATCTTCCAGTCTCGCGCATGATCTTCTGACCATTTGTTGTCCAGCGGCAGAATTTGCAGCGATCCGCGCGCCCGCCGCTTTATGGTGCCGGCCACAAAGGCACTGAAAGGATAGCCCATTATGCGCGTTTACTATGACCGCGACTGCGACGTGAACCTCATCAAGGACAAGAAGGTCGCCATCCTTGGCTATGGCAGCCAGGGCCATGCCCATGCGCTGAACCTGCGCGATTCGGGGGCCAAGAACCTGGTCGTCGCCCTGCGCGAAGGCTCGCCTTCGGCGAAAAAGGCCGAGGCCGAGGGGCTCAAGGTCATGGGCATCGCCGAAGCGGCGGCCTGGGCCGACCTGATCATGTTCACCATGCCGGACGAACTTCAGGCCGCGACCTACAAGAAATATGTCCATGACAACCTGCGCGAAGGCGCGGCGATCGCCTTTGCCCACGGCCTGAACGTGCATTTCGGCCTGATCGAGCCCAAGCCCGGCGTCGATGTCATCATGATGGCGCCCAAGGGCCCCGGCCATACCGTGCGCGGCGAATACACCAAGGGCGGCGGCGTGCCCTGCCTGGTCGCGGTGCATCAGGATGCCAGCGGCAAGGCGATGGAAATCGGCCTGTCCTATTGCAGCGCCATCGGCGGTGGCCGGTCCGGCATCATCGAGACCAACTTCCGCCAGGAATGCGAAACCGACCTCTTCGGCGAGCAGGCCGTTCTGTGCGGCGGTCTGGTCGAGCTGATCCGCATGGGCTTCGAAACCCTGGTCGAGGCCGGCTATGAGCCGGAAATGGCCTATTTCGAATGCCTGCACGAGGTGAAGCTGATCGTGGACCTGATCTACGAAGGCGGCATCGCCAACATGAACTATTCGATCTCGAACACCGCCGAATATGGCGAATATGTCTCGGGCCCGCGCATCCTGCCCTATGACGAGACCAAGGCGCGGATGAAGGCGGTCTTGACCGACATCCAGACCGGCAAGTTCGTGTCGGATTTCATGCAGGAAAACTCGGTCGGGCAGCCCTTCTTCAAGGCCACCCGCCGCCGCAACGACGAACACCAGATCGAACAGGTGGGCGAGAAGCTGCGCGCGATGATGCCGTGGATTTCCAAGGGCAAGATGGTCGACCGCGCGCGCAACTGACGGTCGGTTGCGGGGCATCCCGACAGGGGTGCCCCTTTCCTTCTTCGTGAAGCGATGCACAAACGCCTGATCATATCGGCCGTGATCCTGTTTGCCAGCTTCTGGATCTATGGCTTCGCAACGTCGCTTTACGCCGGCCGCTGCCGGACGGCCGACATTGCGGCGGCGGATCGCGCCGAAATCTGCCGCAACGCGCGGTGGCTGAACGGCTGGCTGATGACCGACGCGCAGCTTGGCGGCATGTTCCTGCACGAGGGGATCGCGCTGGCGGAAGCGGGGAGAGAGGCCGAGGCGCGAGCCGCCTTTGTCGAGTCGATCCGGCTGCGGGTCGGGGCGAACGCCGACAGCCTGATGGCCGAGGACATCCGGCAACTGGCGCAGGGCGATCCGCGCGCGGAGATGCTTTGGAACGAAGCGGTGCGGGAGATGGCGGGCGAATGACGCACATCGTGGGTTTCACCCACGCTACGGGTTGGTGCGCTTACGGGGTAGCGTGGGTGAAACCCACGACCCGCCCGCGCAACCCGCCGGCCCCCCCCTAAGCCGCCCGCTCCACCGCCGCGACGATCTCGTCCACCACCTCGTGCAAAAGCCCCTCGTCGGTGCATTCGGCCATGACGCGGATCAGCGGCTCGGTCCCCGACTTGCGGATCAGGATGCGGCCCTGCCCACCCATCCGCTGTTCGGCACCGGCTATCACTTTTGCAACTTCGGGCGCGGCGAGGGGCTGATGCCCGGCCTGATACCTGACATTCTTCAACATCTGCGGCACGGTTTCGAACTGGCGGACCAGCGCGCTGGCCGGCTGGCCGGTCTCGATCATCGCCGACAGGAAATGCAGGCCGGCCAAGAGGCCGTCGCCGGTGGTGGCGTAATCGGTCATCACGATATGGCCCGATTGCTCGCCGCCAAGGTTCCAGCCGCCGCGGCGCATCGCCTCGACCACATAGCGGTCGCCCACCGCGGTGCGTTCCAGCCGCAGCCCGTGGCCGGTCAGGAACCGTTCCAGCCCGAGGTTCGACATCACCGTCGCGACCAGCGTGCCATGCCGCAACCGCCCCTCGGCCGCCCAGCGCGCGGCCATCAGCGCCATCAGCTGGTCGCCGTCCGCGACCTGTCCGTTCTCGTCCAGGATCATCACCCGGTCGGCATCGCCATCCAGGCAGATGCCGACATCCGCGCCATGGCTGACCACGGTTTCGGCGCAAGTGCGGGGATTGGTCGAACCGCAGCCTTCGTTGATGTTGAAGCCGTTCGGCGCCGTGCCGACCGGGATCACCGTCGCACCCAGCTCCCACAGGATTTCCGGGGCGACCTTGTAGGCGGCGCCATTGGCGCAATCGACCACGACCTTGAGCCCGTCAAGCCGCAGCCCGGCGGCAAAGCTGGACTTCAGCCGCTCGGCATAGCGGAAGCGGCCCTCGTCCACCCGCTTCGCCCGGCCGATGTTGTTGGATTGCGCCGGTTCGACGCCTTCGTCGACCAGCCGCTCGATCTGCGCCTCGGCCTCGTCGGACAGCTTGAATCCGTCGGGGCCGAAGAACTTGATGCCGTTGTCATGGTGCGGATTGTGGCTGGCCGAGATCATGATCCCGACATCGGCCCGCATCGAGGTGGTAAGCATTCCCACCGCCGGCGTCGGCACCGGGCCCAGAAGCAGCACGTTCATGCCGGTCGAGGTCAGGCCGGCCGTCAGCGCGTTCTCGAACATGTAGCCCGACAGCCGCGTGTCCTTGCCGATCACCACCCGATGCGCGTTCGAGGCATCCGAGCGGAAATACCGCCCCGCCGCCGCGCCGATCCGCAGCGCCATTTCCGCCGTCATCGGCCACTGGTTCGCGGTGCCGCGCACCCCGTCGGTTCCGAAAAGCTGTCGTGCCATGTCAGTTCCCGCTCAAAGCCGCGTGCAGGCTCAGGGCCTGTCTTGTCTCGACCGTATCATGCACGCGCAGAATCTGCACGCCCTGCCCCGCCGCATGCAGCGCCACGGCAAGCGACCCCGGCAATCTTTCGCCGGCGGTTTCCACCCCCGACAGCGTGCCGATGAACCGCTTGCGCGAGGCGCCGACCAGAACGGGGCAGCCAAGTCCATGATAAAGCGAGAGGCGGCGAAGCAGACTCACGTTATGTTGCAGTGTCTTTCCAAAGCCGATGCCGGGGTCGACGATGATGTTGTGGCGCGCGATGCCGGCGGATTCCGCCGCGGCAATGCGGTGGGCCAGCCAGTCGTAGACATCCAGCACCACATCGTCATAGCGCGGGTCGTCCTGCATCGTCGCCGGCGTGCCCAGATGGTGCATGAGGCAAACCGGCACGTTGGCGGCAGCGACAAGCGGCACCATCGCGGGGTCGAACAGCAGCGCCGCCACGTCGTTGACCAGCCCGGCGCCGGCATCCAGCG
Source organism: uncultured Rubellimicrobium sp. (assembly GCA_964540965.1). Classification (GTDB taxonomy): domain Bacteria; phylum Pseudomonadota; class Alphaproteobacteria; order Rhodobacterales; family Rhodobacteraceae; genus JADYZU01. Next base: position 53,918 of record CAZIOT010000008.1, read on the forward strand.
CCGCCCGCGCCACCGCCGCCTTGCGGGTGTCGATCGAGATGGGGATCGCCGATCCGGCGCGGATCGCGGCGATCACCGGCGCGGTGCGGGCGATTTCCTCGGGCAGGGCCACCTCGGCGGCGCCGGGCCGCGTGCTTTCGCCGCCGATGTCGATCAGGTCGGCGCCGCCGGCCTGCGCGGCGCGGGCCTGCGCCAGCGCGGCATCGGGCGCAAGGAACCTGCCGCCATCCGAGAAACTGTCTGGCGTGACGTTGAGGATGGCCATGATCCGGGCGCGGTCCATGGTCAGGTCGCAGACCGGGCCGCGCGGCCGCGAGAGCGTGTCAAGCGTGGCGTCGGGCACCTCGGACAGCGGCACGATCTCGGCCGCGCGGCCGCGTTCCAGCCGCTCTGCCCTGTCGAACAGCAGGCGGGTGCCGGCAAGGGGCAGCGCGGCGGGCGGCCGGGCCGGACCCGACAGCGGGATCGGGCGCCAGTAGATCACGGCAGGTGCCGGACCGGGACCGTGGCCGCCAGGGCGGCATCGGTCCCGGCGATGACCAGTTCGGCGGCCTGCATCTGGCCTGCGAACCACGCGACCAGCGCCAGCGCGTCGCGCGGGCTGGCCGACGGTCCGTCGATGGCATCCAGCACGATCTTCGACGGCGCCCAGACCGAGATCTGGCCGTTCCTCATCGCCCAGTCGAGCTCGGTTCGGGTGCCGACGACGATGCAGCGGCGGTCGCGCCCGGCCAGCACCCAGGCGTTCTGTTCGATGGCCAGCAGGTCGATGCGCCGCTGCGCCAGGGCCGCGGCCGATTGCGGCGCCGGCCGGTCGGCGGCGCCGACACACAGGATCAGCGGCCGGCCCGCGGCCTGAAGCGCGTCGATACGGACGGACAGGTCGGGCGCGGCCAGCCAGTCGTTCGACAGGAACACCACCGCCGGATGCGGCAGTTCGGTGACGGCGCTGTGGTCCTGCGGCGCGGCATCGCGGGCGCGGACGATTTCCACCCCCAGATCGCCGGGGCCGCGGTCCAGCTTCTGGATGCGCAGGAACACCCGCACCGCCTGCGGCTCGCGCAGAATGCGGTCGGCGATCCGCGCCGCCAGGGTTTCCAGCAGGTTGAGCCGTTCGGCGGCAAGTTCGGCGCTGATCGCCTCGGTCAGCCGGTCATAGGACAGGATGCGGTCGACATCGTCGGCGATGTCGCTGTCATGGGTCGCGACCTCGACCACGATGTCGAAGCGCACCCGTTGCAGATGGCCGCGTTCGGCCTGAAAGGCGCCGATCTCGACCTCGCGCACATGGTCGCGCAGCGAAATGCGGTCAAGCGGCGCGCCGGCCAGCGCGCTGGCGGCGGCGCGTTCGGCCGGATGGGCAAAGGCCAGGCGGCTTTCGTCGGTCATGTGCCGGGCTCCGTGGGTTCGGTCCCGGCCATACTCGGCCAGCATGATCCCGTCCAGCCGCCGCAAAGCGGCAGGCGGCAGACCGCCCGCGACCTCAGTTCGAGGCGGTGCGGACCGGCTGGCGATAGAACAGATGCGTGCCGATCTGCGTCGTCAGGGGAAAGCGGTTGGCCCAGGACGGATGCACGGCGGTGGTGTGGTAATGCGTGGCGCCATCGGTCAGGCTGCGCGGCGCGCCGTCAAGCATGGCGCGCGCCACCTGCCCCACCCGGTTCCAGGCAGAGCGGTCGCCGATCGCATCGGACCGGCCGTCGCAATTGTAGCTGAACTGGCAGCCGCCGCCCCCGGCCTGTTGCACCACACCGCAGACGCTGCGCGGATAGACGCCGCTGTCGCGACGGTTGAGGATGACTTCGGCCACCGCGGCGATGCCGCGCAGGGACTCTCCCCGCGCCTCGAAATACAGCGCCGTGGTCAGGCATTGCCATTCGGCATCGCCCGAGGGCACCGCCTGCGCCACCGCAGCGGCAAGCGGGCTGTCGGTCGCGGCGGCCACTGTCGCGGGATCGGCGGCGGGCGCCACCGCAGGGGCGGCCGCGACCTCGACCGGCGCCGGCGTTTCCGCGACGACGGCGGGTTGCGCCGCCTCGGCGGGCGCCGAAACAGCCACCGTCAGCGCCGAAAGCTGCCGTTCGGGAACCACGTCCAGCGTCTGGCGTTCCTGCCCCATGAGCGAGCCGATACGGTCGGCAAGACCGTTGTCGGCAAATCCGGGCGTCGCGCAGATCCCCAGAATCAGCGCGAAGATCGCCCTGCAAGTCCTTGTCATTGTTCCGTCCCCAAGTTTCCCCAAGGCGGGCCGAAAGGTCTTGCACGGCCCCGTTCCCCGGCCCCAACCGGCGAACAGGGACAAGGGCTAAGGCGAAATGCCGACACTTGTCCACAGACTTGTGCAGAATATGCGCAGAAATCAGCCGAAGGCCGATTTCGTCATACCAGATGGTGTGTTATGGGGCGTTCTTCACACCACTAGCGGAATCGGCCACAGCAGCCACGCGGTCGCGAATCGCCGCCTGCGCCGCGGTCAGCCGCGCCACCGGCACCCGGAACGGCGAGCATGAGACATAGTCGAATCCCTGCATCCGGCAGAATTCGATGGCCTTGCGGGTGCCGCCATGTTCGCCGCAGATCGACAGGACGACATCGGCGCGGCCGCGCCGGCCCCGTTCGGCGCCGATCATCAGCAGCTCGCCCACGCCATCGGTGTCGAGGGTGTGGAACGGATCCTCCTCGTAAACCCCCTGCGCGACATAGGCCGACATGAAGCGACCGGCATCGTCGCGCGACAGGCCATAGGTCATCTGCGTCAGGTCGTTGGTGCCGAAGGACAGGAAGGCGGCGTGCTGGGCGATTTCCGCGGCGCGCAGCGCGGCGCGCGGGGTTTCCACCATGACGCCCAGCCGATAGGCGAAATCCACGCCGGTCTCGGCCCGGACCTGCGCGGCGATGCGGTCGACGCGGGTCTTGACCAGTTCGACCTCGCGCCGGGCACTGACCAGCGGGATCATCACCTCGGGCACCACCGGATCGCCCTTGTCGCGAGCAATCACCGCGGCCTGAAAGATCGCCCGCGCCTGCATTTCATAGATTTCCGGCACGGTGACGCCCAGCCGCACCCCGCGCATTCCCAGCATCGGATTGTATTCCGACAGAAGGTCGACGCGGGCCTCTACCTCGGCCAGGGGCAGCGACAGCCCTTCGGCCAGTTCGCGCATCCCGGCCTTGTCCGAGGGCAGGAATTCGTGCAGCGGCGGGTCGAACAGGCGGATGCAGACCGGCGTGCCCTGCATGATCCTGAACAGTTCGGCGAAATCGGCACGCTGCAACGGCAGCAGCTTTTCCAGAACGGCTTTGCGATCCTCGGGGCGGTCGGCGAAAATCATCTCGCGCATGAGGCCGATACGGTCGCCCTCAAAGAACATGTGTTCCGTGCGGCACAGTCCGATGCCCTGCGCGCGGAAGTTCCGCGCCGTCTGGGCATCGCGCGGCGTGTCGGCATTGGCGCGGATGCCGATGTCGCGGAAACCGTCGGCCCAGTCGAGCAGTTCGGCGAATGCGCCGTCAAGCGCGGCCTCGAGCATCGGCGGCTCGCCGGCCAGAACCTCGCCCGTGGTGCCGTCGACGGTGATGATGTCGCCTTCGGACAGGGTGCGGCCGTTCGGGCCGGTGATCGTGCGCTTCCTGCGGTCGATTTCCAGTTCGGCGGCGCCGACGACACACGGCAGGCCAAGGCCGCGGCCGATCACCGCGGCATGGCTGGTGATGCCGCCGCGCACCGTCAGCACGCCGACGGCGGCATGCATGCCGCGGATATCCTCGGGCGTGGTTTCACGGCGGACAAGGATGCAGCGTTCGCCCCGCGCCGCGGCGGCCTGCGCGTCGTTCGCTGTCAGAACGATCCGGCCCGAGGCGGCGCCGGGGCTGGCGGCGATGCCGGCGACGATACGGTCGCGATGGGCGGCGGGATCGACCTGCCGGTGCAGCAGTTCGGAAATCGCCTCGGGCGCGACGCGCATCACCGCCTCGTCCCGGCTGATGACGCCATCGCGGGCCAGCGCCACCGCGATCTTGACCCCGGCCTGCGCCGAGCGCGGCACGCGCACGCCGTCAAGGATGCGCAACTGGCCGTTTTCAAGGGTGAATTCGATCTGCATTTCCTCGCGCAGCCGCGACCGGATCAGCCCGCCAAAGCGGATCAGGTCGGCAAAGGCGGCCGGGCACAGATCCTCGAGCGAGGGGCCGCGCGGGTCGCGGGTGAGGTAGATCGCACCCTTGCCCTCGGACAGCGCCTCGCGCCCCTGCGATTGCGACAGGTAGCGGCCGATGATCCGCGGCCGCCCGCTTTGCGGATCGACGAACTGGATCACGCCCGAGCCGCATTCGCCGGCGCCGACACCCAGCGCCATCGCCTGCACGACAAGGCCAAGGCCGGCATCGGCGGGCGCGCCCTTGGCCTGACGCAACAGGCGGGCGGTCGTCCCCTCCCACGCGCGGGCCATCGACCTCAGCACCTCGGTCAGCTGGTGGGCGACATCCTGCGGAAAGGGTTCGTCGGTTTCCGATTCGTAGGCGGTCAGCATGGCCCGCAGCGCGGCGCGCGACGGGTCGTCGGGCAGGTCGAATGCATCGGGGTCAAGCCGGGCGACATGGACGGCATAGGACTGGATGAAGCGCAGATAAAGCTGCGTCGCCGCCCGTTCGCCGATGGTCGAGCACATCGCGGCATGGCGGGCATCGGTCATGCCGATGTTCAGGATCGCCCCCGGCCCGCCCCAGTCGGGGTCAAGGCTGGAGGGCCTGACCGACAAGAGCGGCCCGGGTCCGAAGGGCGCCAGCACGGTATCCAGCGCCGGCATCTGCCCGCGGGCAATGGCGCGCACGGCGTCAAAGGACAGCGCCACCGTCACCGGTACCGGCATGTCCATCCGCACCAGCCGTTGCAGGCATTTCGCCCGGCCGCCATGCACCTCGGGCGCCATGCGCGCTGTCGGGGTGATCAGGGTCACGGGGTCGGTGATGCCTTGCAACACGGGGGCGATCCTTTCGCAGTTGCGGCAAGGATAGGCAGTTTGCCGCGCCGGGCAAAGGGGGGCGTTCTGCCTGTCGGCGCCAGACCGTCGGCGGCCGCCCTACCCCTCGAGCCGGGTGAGGTCGGCCACCGACAGGCACAGGGCGCGGATGCGGTGCAAGAGGTTCAGGCGGTTGCGCCGGATCACCGGATTGTCGCTGTTGACCTGCACCGCGGTAAAGAAGGCGTCGATGGGCGCGCGCAGTTGCGCCATCGCGGCCATGGCGGCGGCAAAATCCTCGCGCGCCATGGCCGGGGCGATGGAGGCTTCGGCGGCGTCGAGGGCGGAGAACAGCGCCTTCTCCTCTGCCCCTTCGGCAAATTTCGCATCGGCGCCAAAGGAATATTCGACGCCATCCTTCTGTTCGGCCTGCGTCAGGATGTTGTTGGCCCGCTTGAAGCCGGCCAGCAGGTTGGCGCCGTCATCGGTCTTCAGGAAGGCGGCAAGCGCCTCGGCCCGTTTCACCACGAGGGCGAGGTCGTCGTTGCCGGGCTGGGCGAGAACGGCGTCAAGCACGTCGTGCCGGATACCCTGGTCACGAAGGAACACTTTCAGCCGGTCGTGGAAGAAGCCGAGAAGATCGGTGCCGAGCGTCAGTGCGCAGCGGCGTTCGACTTCGGCATCGCTGAGGTCGGGCACGCCGCCGGCAGGAAAGGCGCCGGCGCGGGCCATCGCCTCGCGGTTGGCCCAGATCGGCTTGAGGAAGGCCTGAAGCAGGCCCAGCCTTACCCCATTCCCGAGCAGCAGCCGGATCACCCCCAGGGCCGCGCGCCGCAGGGCGAAGGGATCCTTGGAACCCGTGGGCTTTTCGTCAATCGCCCAGAACCCGGTCAGCGTGTCGATCTTGTCGGCCAGCGCGACGGCGACCGAGACGGGGGCGGTGGGCACCGTGTCGCCTTCGCCCCGCGGCTGCCAGTGTTCCTGCGCGGCGGCGGCGACGGCGGGATGCTCGGCCGCGGCGGTCGCGTAGTAGCGGCCCATCAGCCCCTGCAGTTCGGGAAACTCGCCGACCATGGCGGACCGCAGGTCGGCCTTGGCGATGCGGGCGGCGCGTTCGGCAAGGTCCGGGTCGGCGCCGACCTGCGGCGCGATGTCGCGCGCGAGCGCGGCGATGCGCGCCACGCGGTCGGCCTGCGAGCCAAGCTGGCCATGGAAGGTGACGCGCGCCAGCCCGTCCAGCCACTCGCCCATCCCGGCCTTCGCCACCCGCAGGTCGTTGTCGTAAAAGAACCGCGCGTCCGACAGACGTGCCGCCAGCACCTTGCCGTTGCCGGCAAGGATCGTCGCGCCGTGGTCGGGGGTTTCGATATTCGCCACGGTGATGAAACGTTCGATGCGCCCCGTGCGCGGGTTCTTCACCGAAAAGAACTTCTGGTGTTCCCGCATCGAGGTTTGCAGCACCTCGGGCGGCAGGTGCAGGAAATCCTCGCGGATGGCGCCCATCAGCACCACCGGCCATTCGACAAGGCCCGAGACCTCGGCCAGAAGGCCCTTGTCCTCGACCACCTCAAGACCGGCGGCAAAGGCCATGGTGGTGGCGTCGTGCCAGATCTGGTCGGCGCGGGCCGCAGGGCGCAGGATGACATGCGCCTGCATGAGCTTGGCCTCGTAATCCTCGAAAGAGGTTACGGAAATCTCGCCCCTGGACAGGAAACGGTGGCCGTGCGTCACCCGGCCGGCGCGGATGCCGTCGATGTCGAGCGGCACCACCTCGGACCCCGATTCATCGGTCAAGAGGCACAGGATGGAATGCAGCGGCCGCACCCAGCGCAGATTGCCCGACCCCCAGCGCATCGACTTGGGCCAGGGGAAATCGCGCACGACACGTTCGAGCACTTCGGCGACAATGCCGGCGGCCGACCGGCCGGGCCGGGTGGTGACGGCGAACCAGACCTCGCCCTTCTTGTCGGCGCGCTTTTCAAGCTGGTTGAGCGTCAGCCCGGTCGAGCGCAGGAACCCGTCCAGCGCCGCCTGCGGCGCGCCGACTGCCGGCCCCTTGCGTTCCTCGCGCACCGGGCGGCTTTCCGCGGTCAGCCCCTCGACCGACAGCACCAGCCGGCGCGGCGTGGCAAAGCCGGCGGCGGCGGCATAGGTCAGCCCGGCCTCGACCAGCCCGTCGGTCATCAGCTTTTTCAGATCCTCGGCGGCCCGGCCCTGCATCCGCGCCGGGATTTCCTCGGAAAACAGTTCGACAAGAAGATCGGGCATCATTGCAGCCTTTCGGGAACGGGCGGGCAGCCTTCGGGGGCGGGGCTGCCGTTGAACACGACCTCGCCGCAGGCATTGATCTGGTTCCAGGCAAAGGCCCGGCCATCGGACAGGACTGCAATCACCCGGTCGATGCCCCAGTGAACGTCCTTCTGCCCGAGAAAGGCGATCGCCTCGCCCGATTCGAGAGCGGTGCCGATCGCCTCGGCATCGAAACAGTCGAACCAGCCGGGCGCGACCAGCGGCACCGCCTCGGGATAGGTTTCATAGACCTCGGTCAGGGTCGCCTGGCTCATCACCGTGTCGAAACAGGCGCGGTAGCGGATGGGCGAGCTATCGCTGTCGATGCCGCGGAAATTGTCGAAGGGGATCGCCTCGGGCGCGGCGGTGGTCAGCGAGACCATGGTGATCCCGTCGTCGGCGGGCGCCTCGACCTGAACGTAATAGGCATAGACCTGGAGGTAGTAGAGAGCGATGCCGGCGATCAGGCCCATGGCGACAATTCCGATGATGACGGCGCGGGTGAGGATACGGTTCATGCGGCCACGAATCCCGCCGCCTCGGTCCGCAGGAAGGCGTCGGCGCAGAGTTTGGCCAGCGCGCGGACGCGGCCGATATAGGCTTGGCGTTCGGTGACGGAAATCACCCCGCGGGCGTCAAGCAGGTTGAACAGGTGGCTGGCCTTGATGCACTGGTCATAGGCGGGATGCGCCATGACGATGCGCTTGCCGGATTTCGGGTCGTCCTCGTCAAAGGCCAGAAGGCGGCGGCATTCGGCCTCGGCATCCTCGAAATGGCGCAGGAGCTGCGCGGTTTCGGCGCCGTCAAAGTTGTGGCGGGAATATTCTTCCTCGGTCTGGCGGAAGATGTCGCCATAGGTCAGCGGGATCGGCGCCGCCGGGTCGTTGAACGGCATGTCCATGACATGGTTCACGCCCAGCACATACATCGCCAGCCGTTCCAGCCCATAGGTCAGCTCGCCCGAGACGGGGCGGCAATCGTGGCCGCCGACCTGCTGGAAATAGGTGAACTGGCTGACTTCCATCCCGTCGCACCACACCTCCCAGCCCAGGCCCCAGGCGCCCAGGGTCGGGCTTTCCCAGTCGTCCTCGACAAAGCGGATGTCGTGGACGCGGGTGTCGATGCCGATGGCGTCAAGCGAGCCGAGGTAAAGCTCCTGCAGGTTCGGCGGCGAGGGTTTGATGATGACCTGATACTGGTAGTAATGCTGCAGCCGGTTGGGGTTTTCGCCATAGCGGCCATCGGTCGGCCGGCGCGAGGGCTGGACATAGGCCGCGGTCCACGGGCGAGAGCCGAGGGCGCGCAGGGTCGTGGCCGGGTGAAAGGTGCCGGCGCCGACCTCCATGTCATAGGGTTGCAGGATGGCGCAGCCCTGCCCGGCCCAATAGGTCATCAGGCGCAGGATGATCTCCTGAAAGCTTCGCGGCGTGTCGGCCATGTCGGTCCCCTGCGTCTCTGGCGCCCCAAGGCGGTCGCCGGCTGTCTATTGCCGGCGCGCAGGGGGGTCAACGTCCGCCGCTGCCGGGCCTTCGTGCAACGCCTTGCCGAAAGGATGACGCAGTTGTGACGATTCCCCGTGCGGCGGGCGGTTGCTCTGCTAGAGCGTGGCCGGAAAAGTCGCGCCATTGCCATGTTCGCCGGGATCCTGCTGATGCGTTTTCTAATCTCCTTTGTCGCGGCGCTGTTCCTGTCGCAGGCCGCCACAGCCCAGGACCGCGGCGTCTGGGTCCAGGTCGAGGCGCAGCCGACCCTTGGTCAGGCGCAGGAACGGGTCCGCGCCTATGCCGCGGGCTTTGACGATGTGGCGGGGTTCTATCTGGGCACCGGCTGGTATGGCATCGTGCTCGGCCCCTATGCGCCCGAGGATGCCGAGGCGCTGCTGCGCCGCCTGCGGGCCGAAGGGCGGATTCCGGGGGACAGTTATATCACCACCGGCGACACGTTCCGCCAGCAATACTGGCCGGTCGGCACCGGCATCGACATGACCGCGCAGCCCTTGCCCGAGGATGCGGCGATTGCCGACCCCGCGCCCGAAACCGCGACGGAAACCGCGCCCGAAACCACCACCGAACCCGCCGATCCGGAACCGGAAGCCCCCGTTGTTGTCGCCGTGCCCGATGAGAGCCAGTCCGAGGCCCTGGCCTCGGAAAGCCTGCTGTCGCGGCCGGAAAAGGAACAGTTGCAGATCGCCCTGCAATGGGCCGGTTTCTATGCCGGCGCCATCGACGGCGCCTATGGCCGCGGCACCCGCAGTTCCATGGCCGCCTGGCAGGATGCCAATGGCCATGACGCGACCGGCGTGCTGACCACGCGGCAGCGGGCGGAATTGCTCTCCGCCTACAATGCCGTGCTCGAGGGCCTTGATCTGGTGCTGGTCCGCGACGACGCCGCGGGGATCGAGATGCAGATCCCGACCGGCGTCGTTCAGTTCGCCGCCTACGAGCCGCCCTTTGCCCGTTTCGACACCAGGGGCGACGTGCCGGCGCAGGTGCTGCTGATCTCGCAACAAGGCGACCTGAACCGGCTGTTCGGCCTCTATGAGATCATGCAGACGCTGGAGATCGTGCCCCAGGACGGCCCGCGCGAACGCGGCGATGCCTCGTTCACGCTGGAAGGGATCGGGCCGCGGGTGCATTCCTATACCTGGGCCAGCCTCGAGGACGGCGAGATCAAGGGTTTCACTTTGGTCTGGCCCGCAGGAGACGAGGAACGCTTTTCCCGGCTCTTGGCCGAAATGCGGGCGTCCTTTGCCCGGATCCCCGGCACGCTCGACCCCGCCATCGCCCCCCCGGACGAGGATCAGGCCGTCGATCTGGTCTCGGGCCTCGCCATCCGCCAGCCGCAGCTGACCCGCTCGGGCTTTTTCCTCAATTCCGCCGGGGCGGTGCTGACAACGGCCGAGGCGGTGGCGCAATGCGATCACGTCACCCTTGACGGCGGCCATCCGGCCCGCATCACCTTTACCGACGCCGCGCTTGGCATCGCCGTGCTGACGCCCGAGGACCGGCTGGCGCCGCGCGGCACAGCCGCCTTCCAGACCGGCGTGCCACGGCTGCAATCCGAGGTCGCGGTGGCGGGCTATCCCTATGGCCCGGTGCTGACGCAGCCGGCGCTGACCTTTGGCACGCTGGCCGACATCCGCGGTCTGAACGGCGAGGAACAGGTCAAGCGGCTGTCGATCCTGGCGCAGCCGGGCGATGCCGGCGGCCCGGTGTTCGACAACGGCGGCGCGGTGCTGGGGATGCTGTTGCCGCGGGTGTCCGTCGACGGCCAGATCCTGCCCGAGGATGTCAGCTTCTCGCTCGACGCCGGTGAAATCCTGACCGCGCTGGCCGGCGCCGGGATCGAGACCGCGACCACCGATTCGCTGGCCTATATCGCGCCCGAGACGCTGACGCGGCAGGCGGCGGCGATGACGGTGCTGGTGTCCTGCTGGTAGGGCGATGGTGGGCGTTTGCCCACCCTACGGCAACGCACTGGGTAGGGTGGGCAACCGCCCACCGCGCCCGCCCTACCCCGTATGGTAAAGCGAGGCGAACAGCCGCGGGTCCAGGCTTTCTCCATGAAAGGTCGGCCCCTCGGTCAGGACGCTGACGGCGTCATGCGAATGCAGGCTTTCCTGATGGCTGGCCACGATGCGGAAATCGCCGATGCGGGGATCGTCGCGCAAGGCCTCGCAGAACAGCCGCGCCGCATCCTCGACGAAGATCGGGTTGGCGGCGTTCAGTTCGGCAAAGGCCTGTTCATCCTCGCGCTTGACCATGACCTGGGTTTCGGTCGGCACCGCCGTGCGGCACAGGTCGATAAGATCCTCGAACCACAGGATCGGCTGGCCGGCGGCCAGTTCGACCGAGATCCGCGCCACCGAGCGTTGCGAATGCGGCGTCGCCATCTGGCCGCGGAATTGCCGGGCATGTTCCGACAGTTCCAGCGAACAGGGGCAGGTCGAGGAATAGACGTAATCCAGATGCACGATCTTCTTCATCGCGCCGGCGCGGTCCACCACCTCGAGCGCGATGTCGTAATACTGATAGCCCTCAAGCCCCGAGCGCAGCGACCGCATCCGCGCCGGAAAGCGGAAGCGCATCTGGATGCGGGCATCGAAAGACCCAAGGTCGGCCTTGTAATCCTCAAGCGCGGCCTGGATCACCTCGAAGGACAGGGTCTTTTCGGCATGGGGATAGAAGGACCGCATGATGCGGCTCATGTTGATGCCCTTCTTGCCGGCCTCGAGGCTGACCGTCCCCGTCACCCCGGTTTCCAGCGTCAATTCGCCGTTGTCGCGGGTGCGATAGCGGATCGGCAGCCGGAAGTTCGAGATGCCGACATGCTGGATCTGGGTCCGCGCGCCGCGGATCAGGCTGGACGGGCCGTTCTGCAGATCGGGCATCGAGGCGCGATAGGCGTCATCGACGACGAAATCCTCGGGATAGGCGCGGGCCAGCGCGGGATAGTTCGACACCTCCTGCCCGGGGATCAGGCGCGACACCAGCGGGTCGAGTCCGGCCACCTCCTCGGGCGTCGAACGGTCGGCCCAACGCCGCAGCACGGCCAGCGCCGCTTCGGCCTCGGCGCGGGTCGGGTCGCGGTCAAGCGCGGGTTCGTGCAGGGTCATCGCGTCCCCCTTCGGGCTGATGGTCGCGCCATCCTAGCCGATATGGGCATCAATTTACGACACTCCAGTTGCCGGCGGCGGTGGCGGTCACAAATTCCGCGCAAAAAGCCGGTTGACGACGCGGCCGGCGCCCGCGCCCCGCGGCATCAGGCCGGTTTCCTGCCAGCCGGCCTTGCGAAACAGGCCTTCGGACAGGGCGCTGGCCTCGGCGGTCAGGCGGCGCAGGCCGGCCGCGCGCGCGGCCTCGGTCGCCTGTGCCAGCAGCGCCGTGCCGATGCCGCGCCGCGCCTGATCGGGCCGCACGAACAGCAGGTCGACCAACCCTTGGGCGTCAGTGGCGACAAAGCCAACGGGAACGCCACCACTTTCGGCGACGAAGGTGGTGAACCCTTCCAGCCGGGCCGCCCAGCCGGCGGTCGAGGGCACCGCCGGGCTCCAGTCGTCGCGTTGCGCCTGATCGTAATGCCCGGCCGACCCTTCCTGCACCGCGCGGTGAAAGATCAGCGCCAGCGCGGCAACATCGCCGTCCTGCATGGGCCGCAAGCCAGAACTCACCCCCGCCATGCCGCGCACCTCCGCTTTCGGCTTCCCTGGGCCACAAATATCCTCGGGGGTATGCCGCCGCGAACGCCATCGGTCCGAGAGAGCGGCGGCATGATGGGCCGAAGGTCAAACGGGGGGCGGAAGGCCCCCTTCTTCCTTGCGCCGGTCCGCAAGGACCGGCACCCCTCACATCCGTCCGATGGCCTGCCGCAAATCCGCCAGAAGATCCTCCGGCGCCTCCAGCCCGATCGACAGCCGTATCAGGCCCGGGGTGATGCCCAAAGCCGCCTTCGCCTCGGGCGCAAGCCTCTGGTGCGTCGTGGTCGCCGGATGGGTCGCGATGGATTTGGCATCGCCCAGGTTGTTGGAGATGACGGTGATCTCCAATGCGTCAAGCAGCCGGAACGCCGCCTCTTGCGAGCCGGCGTCGATGGCCAGCACGGTGCCGCCCGATCCGGTCTGGGCCATGGCCAGCGCATGTTGCGGATGGTCGGGCAGGCCGGGATAGATCACCCTTGCCAGCCGGGACTCCGCCGCCAGCGCGGTGGCGATTTCCAGCGTGGCCGCCGCCTGCGCCCGCACCCGCAGGTCCATGGTGGCAAGGCCGTTCAGCATGAGCCAGGCGGTGAAGGGCGACATGGCGCCGCCGGTGTGCTTCATGTAGGGTTCGGCGGTCTTGCGCACGAAATCCCTGCTGCCCAGGATGATGCCGCCCAGCGCACGGCCCTGCCCGTCGACATGTTTCGTCGTCGAATAGACCACCACATCGGCGCCCAGATCGACGGCCCGCGAATAGGTCGGCGTGGCAAAGACATTGTCGACCACGACCAGCGCGCCCACGGCATGGGCGATGTCGGCCACGGCGCGGATGTCGATCACCTCGAGCACCGGGTTCGACACCGATTCAAAGAACACGGCCCGGGTCCCCGGCCGAACCGCCGCCCGCCACTGGTCAAGATCGGTGCCGTCGACAAAGGTCACCTCGACGCCAAAACGGCGCAGCACGTCTTCCAGGATGTAAAGGCACGACCCGAACAGCGCCCGCGACGACACCACATGGTCACCCGCCCGCAGCATCGACATCAGCGCGCCGTTGACCGCCGCCATGCCCGAGGCGGTGGCAAAGCCGTCCTCGGTGCCTTCAAGGGCGGCCATCCGGTCCTCGAACATGCGGACGGTGGGATTGCCATAGCGGGCATAGATGAATTCGTCCTCGCCCGCCTTGAGAAACCGCGCCTCGGCCTGGCCGGCGCTGTCATAGACAAAGCCCTGGCTCAGGAAGATCGCCTCGGCGACCTCGCCATACTGGCTGCGGCGGATGCCATGGTGCACGGCCAGCGTGCGTCTGTCCTTCGGTGCCATTCCCGGCCCCCCTTCTTGCCCGACGCGTCAGGGCATGGGTCGAACGGCCCGCCCCCTTTTAGCGGCTTCTTTACCGTGGCCCGCAATCCGGTCGACAAATCGCCACGGATCCGGGCTACTCCCGTGTCCCGGCAAGGTCAAGGTTGAGGGGGCGGCGCCCGGGTGTAAGGTGGGTCAAGACCCACCTTACCCGGATGCCGCCATGATCGACCTGCATTACTGGCCCACGCCCAATGGCCACAAGATCACCATCGCGCTCGAGGAAATGGGCCTGCCCTATGCCGTCCATCTGGTCGATATCGGCGCCGGCGACCAGTTCGCGCCCGAATTCCTCAGGATTGCACCGAACAACCGGATGCCGGCCATCGTCGACCCCGAGGGGCCGGACGGCAAGCCGATGGCGATCTTCGAATCGGGGGCGATCCTGCTGTATCTGGCGCGCAAGTCCGGCAGCTTCGCCGGGCGCAACCCGCGCGAACTGTCGACGGTCGAGCAGTGGCTGATGTGGCAGATGGGCGGCGTCGGGCCGATGGCGGGGCAGGCGCATCACTTTCTGCGCTATGCGCCCGGGATGCAGCCGCCGCAGGTGCTGCCCTATGCGCAGGACCGCTACCGGCGCGAGGTCGGGCGGCTATACGGCGTGCTTGACCGCCGCCTGGCCGAGGCCGAATTCGTCGCGGGCGCCTATTCCATTGCCGACATGGCGATCTTTCCCTGGGTGCGGGGCTGGTCGGGGCAGGAACAGGTGCTGGACGACAAGCCGCATCTGGCCCGCTGGCTGGCGGCGATCGAGGCGCGGCCCGCGGTGCAGCGCGGCCTTGCCGTCGCCGCCGACCGCCGCCGGCAGGGCGCGCCTTCGGCGAAAGAGCAGGAGGTGCTGTTCGGGGTGAAGCCGGGGTAAGGTGGGTCTTGACCCACCCTACAACGCGCGCCAGCCGATGTCGCGGCGGCAGAATCCCTCGGGCCAGTCGATGCGGTCGATCAGGCCATAGGCGCGCGCCTGTGCCTCGGCCAGGGTCGCGCCGCGGCCGGTGGCGCCCAGCACCCGGCCACCCACGGCAAGCACCCTCCCGCCCTGTGCCCGGGTGCCGGCATGAAAGACGATTTCCGATGCGGTATCGGGCAGATCGTCCAGCCCGCGGATTTCGCTGCCTTTTTCATACGGTCCCGGATAGCCCTGCGCCGCCATCACCACGCAGAGCGCGTGATCCTCGGCCCAGTTGACCGCAATGCCGTCAAGCCGCCCCTCGGCCGTCGCCTCGATCAGGTCCAGCGCCTGCGCGCCCAGCCGCAGCATCAGGGCCTGGCATTCCGGGTCGCCGAAGCGGGTGTTGTATTCGACGAGCCGCGCCCGGCCGTTCTCGATCATCAGCCCGGCGAACAGCACGCCCTGGAACGGCGTGCCGCGCCGGGCCATTTCCGCCAGCGTCGGGCGGATGATCGTTTCCATCACCTGCGCCTCGACCGCCGCCGTCATGACCGGCGCCGGCGAATAGGCGCCCATGCCGCCGGTGTTGGGGCCGGTGTCGCCGTCGAACGCACGCTTGTGGTCCTGCGCCGATCCGACGGGCAGCGCCGTGGTGCCGTCGCAAAGGACAAAGAACGACGCTTCCTCGCCGGTCATGAACTCTTCGATCACCACTTCGGCGCCTGCCGCCCCCAGGGCGCCGCCGAACAGGTCGCGGATCGCCGCCTCGGCCTCGGGCAGGGTCATGGCGACTGTCACGCCCTTGCCCGCGGCAAGGCCGTCGGCCTTGACCACGATGGGCGCGCCTGTCACGCGGACATGGGCCAGGGCGGCGGCTTCGTCGGTGAAATGGGCATAGCCCGCGGTCGGGGCGCCGCTGGCATCGCAGATCGCCTTTGTGAAAGCCTTGGACGATTCCAGCCGTGCTGCCGCCTGCGAAGGTCCGAAAACCGCAAACCCGGCCTGCCGCAAGCGGTCGCTGACCCCTGCGGCCAGGGGCGCCTCGGGGCCGATGATGACCAGATCGACGGCGTTCTCGCCGGCAAAGCCCGCCACCGCGTCGCCGTCAAGGATGTCGAGGTCGGCGCATTCGGCATGGGCGGCGATGCCGGCATTGCCCGGCGCCACGATCAGCCGGTCGCATTTCGGATTCTGCCGCACCGCCCAGGCCAGCGCATGTTCCCGCCCGCCCGATCCCAGGATGAGGATGTTCATCGCGCCCCGACCGCCTGTTGCCACCCGCGTCCTACGGGCCGGGCTGACCGGTGGCAAGTGGCAGGCTAACGCCGCTCGCACCCGATCCCGTCGTTATTGCTGTCAAGGTCGTAGATGTCCTGCCCGACGACGCGAACCGGGCCGCGCACATAAGCAGGCCCATTCCCTTGACCGCCCGCACAATCCACATCCGGGGCGATGGGCACACAGGCATCGGCATAGTTGGGGTCGCACCCTTCGGCGCGCGCCAGGGTCAATGGCGCAACGGCAAGCGGCAGTGCCAGAACCAGCGGGATGATGCGGCGCATCGGGGTGATTCCGTTAATCTTGGTTAACGAAAGATTAACATCACTCTCCCCGCGCAAAAGGGGCCAAAAGCGGAAACGACTGTTTCCGAGCACATCACGCGCTGGGTCGGATTGCGCGGGCGCGACCAATCAGGCACACAGGTCCGATGGAACTGGTCGAAGCCCCCACCCCCGGCAACAATCCCGAATTCAGCGTCTCCGAGATCGCCGGCGCGGTGAAGCGGGTGATCGAGGGTGAGTTCGGCCTTGTCCGCGTCCGCGGCGAGGTCGGGCGGGTGTCGCGCCCGGCTTCGGGTCATGTCTATTTCAACCTCAAGGACGACCGCGCCAGTCTGGACGCGGTGGTGTGGAAGGGCACGGCAGCGCGCCTTGCCCAGCGCCCCGAGGAAGGGATCGAGGTCATCGCCACCGGCCGGCTGACCACGTTCCCCGGCGGATCGAAATACCAGATGATCGTCGAGGACATCGCCCCCGCCGGTGCCGGGGCGCTGATGGCGATGCTGGAGAAACGGCGCAAGGCGCTGGCGGCCGAAGGGCTGTTCGATGCGGCGAAGAAGCGTCCCCTGCCCTATCTGCCCGAGGTGATCGGCGTCATCACCTCGCCCTCGGGCGCGGTGATCCGCGACATCCTGCACCGCCTGCGCGACCGTTTCCCGCGGCGGGTGCTGGTCTGGCCGGTGCCGGTTCAGGGGGCGCAATGCGCGCCCGAGGTCGCCCGCGCCATCGCCGGCTTCAACGCGCTGACGCCCGGCGGCGCCCTGCCGCGCCCCGATGTGCTGATCGTCGCCCGCGGCGGCGGCTCGATCGAGGATCTGTGGGGCTTCAACGAAGAGATCGTGGTGCGCGCCGCCGCCGCCTCGGACATTCCGCTGATTTCGGCGGTGGGGCATGAAACCGATACCACGCTGATCGACCATGCCGCCGATGTGCGGGCGCCGACGCCGACCGCGGCGGCCGAACTGGCGGTGCCGGTGCGGGCGGAACTGGTCGCGGGGGTGGCGCAGCTTGGCGGCAGGCTGACGCAGGGCGCGGCGCAGGCGGTGACCCGCCGGCGGCAGCGGCTGACCGACCTGTCGCGGGCCCTGCCGCGCCCTGACCGGCTGACCGGGCCGGCGGCACAGCGGCTCGACCTCGTGGCGCAGCGGTTGCCGGCGGCGTTGCGCGCCAGCCTGCAGGCGCGGCAGGTGCGGCTGGCGCGGGCGGTGCTGCAACCGGCGCTCTTGCGGCGGATGATCGCGGCCGAGGCGCGGACGTTGGGCGGGCTGGCCCAGCGGTTGCCGCCCGCGCTGGCGCGGCTGGTGGCGGAACGGCGCCGGGCCTTTGCCCGGCCCGCAGAGAGATTGCGCCCCGATACCGTCACCGACCGGCTGGCGCGGCTGGCCGAGCGGCTTGCCGCGCTCGACCGGCTGCGGCGGACGCTGGGATACGAATCGACGCTGGCCCGCGGCTATGCCGTGGTCCGGGCCGAGGGCCATGTGGTGACCAGCGTGACCGACGCGGCGCCGGTGATGGAGATCCAGTTCGCCGACGGTCGCGTCACCGTACAATCGGGCGCGGCGCGGGTCCGGCGCAAGCCGACAGAGCCGCCCGAGGGTCAGGGGTCTTTGCTGTAGGCGGGAAAGGTGGGCGGTTTCCCACCCTACGGCCCTCTCACTCGCGCCATTTCGCCGCGCGCGGATCCATGATCCGGCGCCACAGCGGCGGGAACAGGGCCAGCGTTGCCATGACCGGCAGCGAGCGGGGCAGCATTGGCGCCCCCTTGGGCAGGGTCAGGGCGGGATAGGGGCGGGTCGGGTGGCCGTGGTGGTCGGAATGCCGCGGCGCGTTCAGCATCACGGCCGAAGACGCCGGATGCGGGCTGTTCCAGGAATGCCGCACCGCCACCGGCTCGGGCTTTCCATCGGGGCGCAGCGCGCGCGACAGGCCATAGTGCTGGACGTAGTCCGACATCAGAAGCTGCACCTGCGCCAGCAGCGCCAGCGGCACATACCACGCCAGCCCGCGCCAGCCACCGATCAGCACAGCCAGCGCCAGCATCAGGCCCGCGCCGCCCAGATAGGTGACGTAAGGGTGCCGCCACCAAGGCCGGCCGACCCGCGCCAACCGCTCGCTTTCGGCGCGCAGCCCTTCGCGGAACGACCCGCGCCAGGCGCGGCCGATGAAACGGTAGAGGTTTTCGCCCGGCCGCGCCGAATTGGGATCGCCGCGGGTGGCGACGCGGATGTGATGCACCAGGACATGCGCCGAGGTATGGTGCCCGAACAGCACCGAGATATAGGCCCACATGCCAAGGCCGCGCAAAAAGCGCGAGCCGCGGTGGATCAGTTCATGCGCGTTGGAATTGCCGACCTGCCCGGCGAACAGCGCCATGGCGAAAAACAGCGCGATACTGCCGGAGATGCCCGTGGCAAGCGCCCGCACGGTCAGCGCCAGCAGGGCGAATTGCGCCAGCGCCAGCGCCACCGACAGGGCATCGGCCACGGGAAACTCGGCCTCGGGCGGGGCGGTCGGCAGGGTGCGGGCGACCAGCCGGTCAACGGCAGCGGTAAAGACCGTCATGTAGCCCAGCGCCAGCCACGGCCAAAGGCCGCCGGCCAGCGCGCCGGCGGCGATCAGCACCACCGGCAGCAGGGTCGCCACCGCAAAGAACCGCATCGGACCGGACATCTTGCCCCCTTGTTGCGGTCCTTCTAGCACAAGGCCCGGCCGGCAGCAGTGCGCCAACGTCGCAGGGTGACAGATCGGCCACAGTCTTGACGCCGGCCGTCGCAGCCCGGCAGGTTGCAGCCCGAGGGGAACCCCATGTTGTCAAACCTGCTTTTCGCCGCCGGCGCCCTTTGCGCGCTGGTCTATTGGCCGCTGTCGGGCGGGGCGCCTTCGGACCTGCGCTCGGCGCTCAAGACCGGATCGACGGCGGCGCTGGCGCTTGCCGCGGCGCTGGCGGGGGCCTCGCTCTGGCTGATTGCCGGGCTGGCGCTGGGCGCTGCCGGCGATTTCGCCCTGTCGCGCCGTGGCGACGGCTGGTTCCGCGCCGGGCTGGGCGCCTTCCTGCTGGGCCATCTCGCCTATGCCGCGCTGTTCCTGACCTGGCCCATACCCGCCGCGCCGGGCGGGGCCGCGCTGGCCTTGGCTCTGGTCCTGCTGGCCTTCTGCGGCGTCATGACCCGCCTTCTGTGGCCAGCCGCCGGCGCCCTGCGTGTGCCGGTCCTGGCCTATGTCGCCGTCATCGCCGCCATGGGGCTGACGAGCCTTGCCCTGCCCCTGCCGCATCCGGGGCAACTGGCGGCGCTTCTGTTCATCGCCTCGGATGCCGTGCTGGCGACGGAACTGTTCCTTGTCCCGCCCGGCCGTCCGGCCCGCAGCATCCTGCCCTTCGTGGTCTGGCCGCTGTACTGGCTGGCGCAGGCGCTGTTTCTGGCAAGCTTCGCCTTTCAAAACCCGGTCTGAAGGGCTAGGTGAGCGGGAAAGCCCCAACCGAGGTGCGCATGTCCTTTTTCGGCAAGCTCAAGGACCGGCTGTTCAAGTCGTCATCAAAGCTCGACGCCGGCATCGGCGCCATTGTCGAGGAGGAGGCCGCCGCCCCTGTAGGCGCCCCTGCCCCCGCCCCGTCTGGCGAGGTGAAGCCCGGCCTGATCGGCCGGCTTCTGGGCCGCGACGATGAGCCGCGCCGGCTGGTCGACGATGCGATGCTCGAAAGCCTCGAGGATTTGCTGATCGCCGCCGACATGGGGGTTGAAACCGCCGCCCGCGTCACCGCCAACCTGGCCGCCGCGCATGGGGGCCGCCGCCTGTCGGTGCCCGAGGTCAAGGCGGCGCTGGCGGCCGAGATCGCCCGGATCATGGAGCCGGTCGCCCGCCCGCTGCCGCTTTACCCGCAAAAGCCGCAGGTGGTGCTGGTGGTCGGCGTCAACGGGTCGGGCAAGACCACGACCATCGGCAAGCTGGCCAGCCAGTTCCGCGCCGCCGGCAAGTCGGTGGTGATCGCCGCCGGCGACACCTTTCGCGCCGCAGCGGTGGAACAGTTGCAGGTCTGGGGGCAGCGGGCCGGCGTGCCGGTCCTGACCGCGCCCGAAGGATCCGACCCCGCCTCGCTTGCCTTCGATGCGCTTGGCCGGGCGCAGGCGGATGGCGCCGACCTTTTGATGATCGACACCGCCGGCCGGTTGCAGAACCGCGCCGACCTGATGGAGGAACTGGCCAAGATCGTCCGCGTCCTGCGCAAGAAGGATCCGACCGCGCCGCACAACACGCTTCTGGTGCTGGATGCCACCACCGGCCAGAACGCGGTGACCCAGGTCGAGATTTTCCGCAAGATCGCCGATGTCTCGGGGCTGGTGATGACCAAGCTCGACGGCACCGCCAAGGGCGGCGTGCTGGTGGCGCTGGCCGACCGGTTCGGCCTGCCGATCCATGCCATCGGCGTCGGCGAACAGATCGACGACCTTGCCCCCTTCGATCCGCAGGATTTCGCACGGGCGCTGACCGGGGTGGAGGGATAAGCCATGGCCGAGCCGGGACAGGTCAACCCGATCCTCAAGCAGGTGCTCGAATTCGGGCCGACAGTACTGTTTTTCCTGGTCTATCTCTGGATCAAGGACGACAGTTTCACCATCGGCGGGCGCGACTATGCCGGGCTGGTGGTGGCGACGGTGATCCTGATCCCGATCCTGCTGGCCGCCATGGCGGTGACCTGGCGGCTGACCGGGAAACTGTCGCGGATGCAGGTCTTTACCGGCATCATGGTGGTGGTGTTCGGCGGGCTGACCGCGGTGTTCAACGACGCCACCTTCTTCAAGATGAAGACGACCTTCGTTTACGGCATCTTTGCCGGGCTTCTGGGCATCGGACTGCTGCGCGGGCAAAGCTGGCTGGAATGGGTGATGGGGGAAATCCTGCCGATGCAGCGCGAGGGCTGGATGAAGCTGACCCGGCGGCTGGCGCTGGCCTTTGCCCTGCTGGCCCTGGCCAATGAGGTGATCTGGCGCACCCAGGCCGAAGCGACCTGGGTCACGATCGAGACCTTCGGCTTTCCGATCGCGCTGTTCCTGTTCCTCTGGGCGCAGATCGTGCTGCTTCGGCACTATCTGATCGAGCCGGAGGAAGCGGAATAACGGCCGGGCGCGGTGGGCGGTTGCCCACCCTACAGGACCGCGGGCGGCCGTAGGGTGGGCAACCGCCCACCGCCCCGGTCCGTCACAACGGGCCGCCCGGATCAGGCCGCGCGGCCGACCAGCGCCTGTTCGATTTCCTTGGCGGCGCCGCGTTCGTCATTGCCGCCGACGGCCGCGATCTCGCGCGTCAGGCGCTCCAGCGCGGCTTCGTACAGCTGGCGTTCGGAATAGCTCTGCTCGCGCTGGTCGTCGGCGCGGTGCAGGTCGCGCACCACCTCGGCAATGGCGATCAGGTCGCCCGAGTTGATCTTCTGTTCGTATTCCTGCGCCCGGCGCGACCACATGGCCTTTTTCACCTTGGCCTTGCCGCGCAGGGTCTTCATCGCATGGGCGACGACATCGGGCGTCGACAGCGACCGCAGCCCGGCCTCGGTCGCCTTGTGGGTCGGCACGCGCAGGGTCATCTTGTCCTTTTCGAACGAGATGACGAAAAGTTCGAGCCGGAAGCCCGCGACCTCCTGCTCCTCGATCGAGACGATCTTGCCCACGCCATGCGCGGGATAGACGACGAAATCGTCGGGGCGGAATTCGGGGCGCTTGGCTTTGGTCATCGGGCGATCCTCGGGGGTTGGTCCGGTCGCAGGCAACGGAAAACCCGGCGGAAAACACTCCACCAGGTCGGGCCGGCAGCGGTCAGGAACGTATCAGCAGCAGCATTGCTGACATATATAGCACAAAAATGGGCCCCATGAAAGGGGCGTGCCCCGGGGGCCCAACGCATGGCGCGACGTCAGGCGCGCCCGCGGCCGGTCAGCCGCCCTGCCCCGGCTTTTCCGAAAACAGCGCGAGCTTGCCCGGCTTGCCGTCCATTTCCTGATAGCCCGGCAGCGGGTCGCGCTTGGTGGTGATGACCGGCCACATCTCGGCATATTTGCGGTTGAACTCGACCCATTTCGCCATGTCGGGCTCGGTATCGGGGCGGATGGCGTCGGCCGGGCATTCCGGTTCGCAAACGCCGCAATCGATGCATTCGTCGGGGTGGATCACCAGGGTGTTCTCGCCCTCGTAGAAGCAGTCCACCGGGCAGACTTCGACGCAATCGGTGTATTTGCAGGCGATGCAGTTCTCTCCGACGACGTAGGTCATGGCCCTGTTCCTTATGTCCGGGGCATCACTTAGTCCCGCAGGGGGGCGGGCGCAAGCGGTCGCGCTGTCGCGTCAAGGCGCGGGACCGGGGCCGGGCCCGGGCGTGTCAGCGACGATTTCCCGGTAAAGCGCCTGCGCCTCGGACGCCGGTCCGCGGTGGGTGCCACAGTCAAGAACGCGGATCACGCGGATGTCGTGGCCCTGCGGAAAGGTCAGCACGTCGCCGGGGCCGATCAGCCGTGACGGTTTCGCCACAGGCTGGCCGTTGACCCGGACGCGGCCCCCTGACACCAGATCGGCGGCAAGGCTGCGCGATTTGAAGAATCGCGCCTGCCAAAGCCATTTGTCGATCCGGATCAGCGGGCCGGCGTCACTCACTTCCGGTTCATCAGGTCGGCCAGCGCGGCAAAGGGGCTGTCGGGGTCGACCCGGCGGCGGTCGTTGCGCTTGTCGTCGCGCTTGTCCTCGCGCGGGGGATGCGCCTCGAAGGTCTGCGGCCGGTTGCGGTCCTCGCGCTGCGGCTTGCCGCCGTGTTGCGGCTTGCCCTTGGGCCCGCGGTGATGCTGGCCCTCGCGGGGTTTGCCGTCACGGGACTTTTCGTCGCGGGTTTGCCCTTCGCGGGGTGGGCGGCCGTCGCGCGGGCCGTCCTCGCGCTTGCCCTCGCGGCGGTCCTGACGCTGCGGGCGGTCGCCGCGCGCCTCGGGCGCCGCTCCGTCGCGGCGCGGGCCGCGGTTGCCCTGCCGGCGGTCGCCGCGGGCGCCGTCCTCGCGCCGGTTGCCGCGCCAGGTGAAGGTATAGAACGCCTCCATCTCGGCCGGGGCGGCAGCGGGTGCCGGGGTTTCGGCGGGGGCTTCGGCCGCGGTCTCGACTCCGGTTTCGGCCAAGGTTTCGGCCAAGGCTTCTGGCGGCATCTCGACCGGCGCCTCTACCGGGGATTCGACCGGCGTTTCCACCGGGGTTTCCACCGGACTCTCCGGCACTTCCGTCGGCGCGTCCGGCACTTCCGCAGGCGCGGGAATCGGGGTTTCGGCGGGCAGCGGCGGCACGCCTTCCGGCTCTCCGCCCTCGGCCACCGCCGGGTCCGCCACGGCGACGGGTTCCGCCACCGCAGGTTCGGCCACCGCAGCGGCCTGCCCCCGCGGCGTCCTGACCTTGACCCGCTCGCCCTTGTCGGCGCGATAGCCCAGCCCGGTCATCAGCCCGGCAAACAGCTCCAGCGACAGGCCGGTGATCGACAGCATCTCGGGCTGCGCCTCGAAACCGGCGCGGGAATCCTTGTCGCGCAGGATGTCGGCCAGGCGTTCCAGCATGTCGATGCGGATCGCCCGTTCGCCGGCGGCGCGATAGCCGGCCATCGCGTAATAGCCCGGCACCGCATCGCGGCGGGCAGGCACGGTGACATGGCCCGGCGGCGGGCCGGCGGGGATTTCGTCAAGACCCTTGGCCAGACCCCAAAGCACCAGCCGCAACCGCGTTGGCGCCGGTTTCAGCAGCGGCGGCAGGAACACGGTGAACTGGCCGAAACGGACGCCCAGTTTGCGCAGGGAAGCCCGCGCCTCCTGATCCAGTGCCTTGACGTCCTCGGCCACGTCGCCGCGCGGAATGATGCCCAGGTTTTCCACCAGCCGGAAGGCAAAGCCCTTGGCCAGCCCGGTCAGGGTTTCGTCCTTCTGCACCGCCAGAAGCGACTCCATACTCGCGGCGATCTTGCGGTCGATGAAATGCTGCAACCGGCGCTGCACCTTGGCGGCGACATCGGGGCCAGCTTCCTCGTCGACAAAGGCGATGACCTGCGGGCGCAGCGCCTCGGGGCCCTTTTCCAGCCGCCCGACGGCATGCTCGCCCCACATAAGGCCGCCCTGTTCGGTATAGTCGATTTCCGTGTCGGGGGCGTTGTAGAAGCGGTCGGCGCGCAGGTGGAATTGCGGCGCAAGCGCCTGCACCGCTGCCTGGCGCAGCGTCTTCAGCTCTTCGGGGTTCTCGGCCTTGTCGGCGCGGAACCGGAAGCCCTCGAGCCGGCCGACGAATTGCCCTTCGACGGTGACTTCGCCCTTGTCGTTCACTTCGGCCACAAGGACCTCCTTCTGTCTGAGCCGCCGGGCCAGAACGCTGGTCCGCCGGTCCACGAATGCCTGGGTCAGCGCGCCATGCAGCGCATCCGACAGGCGGTCTTCTACAGCGCGGGTTTCGGCGCGCCAATGATATTCGTCGGCGACCCAGCCCTTGCGCTGGGCGACATAGGTCCAGGTCCGGATGAAGGCGAGCCGCTTGGACAAGGTGTCGATGTCGCCGGCGGGCTTGTCGATGCGCGCGACCTGTTCGGCGAACCATTCGCGCGGAATTTCGCCGCGCTGGTGCAGGAAATTGAAGATCGTGCCCAGCATATGGGCATGTTCGGATTTCGAGATGCCGCGGAAGTCGGGAACCCGGCACACATCCCACAAGAGCCGGACCGAGGCGCCGTCGCTGGCCCGCGCCCGCACCTCGGCATCCACGGCCAAAGCCTTGAGCGCGGCAAGGTCGTCGCTTTCGCGGACGCGGCCCAGCCAGGGGTTGTGGGTCTTCTCCTCGAGCGTCTGGATCAGCCGGCCGACCGAGCCGAATTGCAGGCGCGTGTTGCGCCACATCAGCCGGCTGACCGGGCGGAAACTGTGGTTCTCGATCTGGGCGATCACCTCTTCGTCCAGTTCGGGCGCCTCGCCGGTGACGCCGAAGGTGCCGGGCTGCTGATAGCGCCCCGCCCGGCCGGCGATCTGCGCCAGTTCGTCGGGCTGCAATTCGCGCAGCCGGTGGCCGTCGAATTTCAACAGGCCGGAAAAGGCGACATGGGCGATGTCGAGGTTCAGGCCCATGCCGATGGCATCGGTGGCGACAAGGAAATCGACCTCGCCGTTCTGGTAAAGCTCGACCTGGGCATTGCGGGTGCGGGGCGACAGCGCCCCCATCACCACCGCGGCGCCGCCGCGGGTGCGGCGGATGTATTCGGCGATGGCATAGACATTTTCGACGCTGAACCCGACAATGGCCGATCTTTCGGGGATGCGGCTTATCTTTTTCGAACCTGTCCAGGTCAGGGTGCTGAAACGCTCGCGTTTCAGGAACACCGCGCCCGGCACCAGCCCGGCAATGGCGCCGCGCATGGTTTCAGACCCCATGAACAGGGTTTCATGCAGGCCGCGCGCGGACAGCAGGCGGTCGGTAAAGACATGCCCCCGCTCGGGGTCGGCGCACAGCTGGATTTCGTCGACGGCCAGGAAATCGGCGGCCATGCCCTCGGGCATCGCCTCGACCGTGCAGACCCAGTATTGCGCGCGGTCGGGGACGATCCGTTCCTCGCCCGTGACCAGCGCGACGACCGAAGGGCCGCGCAGCCGCACGATCCGGTCATAGACCTCGCGCGCAAGAAGGCGCAGGGGCAGGCCGATGATGCCGCTGCGATGCGCCAGCATCCGTTCGATGGCGTAATGGGTCTTGCCGGTGTTGGTCGGCCCGAGGACCGCCGTCACACGCTGCGGGGTGGACATGGATAACACCCCGAAAGGCGGTCAGAGAACTTGCCCCTCAAGCGCGCGTTCCAGCCGCTCGACGGCCCCGCCTATATCGGGGTCCATCGGGTTGATGGCAAGCACCGCGCGGAAGATCTGCAACGCTTCCTCGGGCTTGCCCATTTCCTCAAGCAGGACGGCAAGGCCCTGCATGGCGCCGAAATGCCGCGGTTCCAGACGCAGGGCCTGGCCAAGATCGGCGATGGCCGGGCCGGCATCGCCCAGCATGTAAAGGGCCGTCGCCCGCAGATGCCAAGCCTGCGCAAGATCGGGATAGAAATCGATGGCGGCGGTCAGGTGCCCGACGGCGGCGGCGTAATCCTCCTTCTCGATCGCGTCCATGCCGCGTTCGATCAGAAGGTCGATGCTGGCCGAGCCGCTGCGCGACCATTCGTTGCGAATCTGTTCGGTGATCTGTTCCGCGGCGGCAGGCGATTCGGCATGGGCAAGCTGGTCGAACAATTCGTCCATGCGCGCCTGATCCGCAACCGCAGGTGCGGAAATCCAGACTGCCGCACAACCTGCCGCAACGATAGATTTGAAGAAGTGACCAAGGCGACCCATAACCCCGACCATAGACCGGCACGGCCCGACTGCGAAGGGGCCTGCCATCACAATCGGGAAAGGACTTGCGATGAGCGCGATCGTGGACGAGGCCGTGGCCACCCTGAACGCAAAACTGGGCGGGGCCGGCTTTGACGGGCTGGCGAAATTCGTGCTGAAGGGCGAAGGCGCGCTGATGCTGGATTCCACCGGCGCGCGCGCCGGCGACGAGGAGGCGGATGTGACGCTGACCGCCAGCCCCGATGTCTTCAAGTCGATGCTTGACGGCGACACCAGCCCGACCGCGGCCTTCATGACCGGGCGGCTGTCGGTCGACGGCAACATGGGTCTGGCGATGAAGCTGGCTGCCGTCCTTGCGTGACCTTGGCGAGCATATGTCGGGCGCGGCGCCCTATTACGCCGAGGTCGCGGCAGGTCCGGCCGATGGCCGCGCCTTCTGGCTGACCACCGGCGACGGGCGGCGCATCCGCGTCGCCCGCTGGGGCGATACGGCGGAACGGGGCACCGTGCTGTTGTTCCCCGGCCGCACCGAATATGCCGAGAAGTACGGTCCGGCCGCGGCCGAGTTCCTGGCACGCGGCTATGCCACGCTTGCCGTGGACTGGCGCGGCCAGGGCCTTGCCGACCGCATCGCGCCCAATCCGCTGCAGGGCCATGTCGGGCGGTTCTCCGACTATCAGCAGGACGTGGCCGCGGTGGTGGCCTTTGCACGCGAGGCCGGCCTGCCGCAGCCCTGGTATCTCGTCGCCCATTCGATGGGCGGCGCCATCGGCCTGCGCGCGCTGTCGGACGGCCTGCCGGTGCGGGCGGCGCTGTTCACCGCGCCGATGTGGGGCATCCAGATGTCCGCCGCCCTGCGCCCGGTCGCCTGGTCCCTGTCGGCGGCCAGCCGGCCGCTGCGGTTCGGCCTTGCCTTCGCCCCCGGCCACGGCCCCGAAAGCTATGTCGCCGAGGCGGAATTCGAGGGCAACACCCTGACCCACGACCGCGAGATGTTCGATTTCATGCGCGCGCAGGTCCGGGCCCATGCCGAATTGCTGCTGGGCGGGCCGTCGCTGGTCTGGCTGCACGAATCATTGCTCGAACTGCGGCGGCTCCAGGCCCTCGCTCCGCCGGAACTGCCGGTGGTGACGATGCTGGGCAGCGAGGAAAGCATCGTCGATTCGCGCGCGGTGCGGCGGCGCATGGCCATCTGGCCCGGCGCCACCCTGATCGAGGTGCCGGGCGCGCGTCACGAGCTGATGATGGAACGCCCCGAGGTCAGGGCGCAGGTCTTTGACACCGCGGCGGCATTGTTCCGCCGGTCGGGCGCCTGATGCCGGGTGCGCCGCGGTGGGCGATTGCCCACCCTACGGCTGCAACCGCAGCGCCGCTGCCGCTGCCCCTGCCCGCAGGAAACCGTGGTCGGACCCGACCACGAACAGGGTGATGCCATGCGCCTGCCATTCCTGCGCCCGTTCGACATCGGGCACCCAGGTGGCATAGCATTTGCCCGCGGCCCTGGTCGCGGCGCCGATCCGCTGCAGGGCTTCGCCCAGCTCCGGCGAGCCCAGAGCCCGGCGGCCATAGCCGACCGTCAGGTCGGCCGGCCCGGCGAACAGGGCGTCGATCCCCGGCACGGCGGCGATCTCGTCCACCGCATCGACGCCTTCGGGATCCTCGATCTGCGCCACGACCACGGTTTCGGCGTCGCGGTCCAGCACCTCGGACATGGGGCGGGTGGCAAAGCCCGCCCAGCGGGTCGAGCCGGCAAAGCCGCGGCCACCGGCACCGAAATGCGCCGACCGCACGATCTCGGCCGCCATCGAGGCCGAGGTGACATGCGGCACCACCACGCCCACCGCCCCGGCGTCAAGCGCCTGCAGCACATGCACCGGGGTCGGACCGGGGATGCGCACCAGCGCCGGCAGGTCCAGCGCCCGGCACATGGCAAGGCACACATCCAGCCGCCCCCGGTCGAAGGCCACATGTTCGGCGTCGAGGCAGACGAAATCGAGGCCGGACAGCGCCAGCACCTCGATCACCGTGACTTCGGGGATCTTGACGAAAGTGCCGATTAGCTTGTCGCGCCGGGTGACCCGGGCGCGGAAGGCTGCGGTCCGCATGTAGGTATCTCCTTGTGTCGGGACAGGCCACCACTTCGGCGCGCCGGGTGCAAGCCCCGTTCGGTGCATGGCCGGCCTGTGCCGGGCGCCAGACAACCGCCCCCTTCCCACAGGGCAAAGAGCCACTAGGTTCGGTCCATGGATGGCGTCCTGACCATGACGCCCGCGGGCCTTTATTGCCCGACGGGTGATTTCCACATCGACCCGTTTCGGCCGGTGCCGCGGGCGGCGATCACCCATGCCCATTCCGACCACGCACGGGAAGGGATGGGTGCCTATCTTGCCACGCCGCTGACCGCGGCCGTCATGCGCCACCGGCTGGGGCCGGTGAAGGTGGAGCTGATCGACTATGGCGAGCCGCGGCAGATCGGCGGCGCCCGCGTCTCGTTCCATCCCGCCGGCCATGTCCCCGGATCGGCGCAGATCCGGGTCGCGGTGGCGGGCCGGGTTGCCGTAGTCTCGGGCGATTACAAGGTGGTGCCCGACGGGCTGTCGACCCCGTTCGAGCCGGTGCCGGCGCATGATTTCGTCAGCGAATGCACCTTCGGCCTGCCGGTGTTCCGCTGGCCCGATCCGGCCACGCTTGCCGCCGGGATCAACCGCTGGTGGGCGGCGAATGCCGCGGCCGGGCGGTTTTCGCTGATCGGCGCCTATGCTTTGGGCAAAGCGCAACGGGTGCTCGCCGCGCTTGACCCTGCCATCGGCCCGGTCCTGACCCATGGCGCGGTGGCCGAGGTCAATGCCGCGCTGCAAGGCGCCGGCCTGATCCTGCCCGCGACGGAACGGGTGACGCCCGAGACCGACCTTGCCCAGCGGCGCGGGGCGCTGGTCATCGCGCCGCCACAGGCGCTTTCCGACGTCTGGGCACGGCGATTTGGCGATGCGGCGACGGCCCATGCTTCGGGCTGGATGGCCTTGCGCGGCATCCGGCGGCGGCGCGGCGCCGACACCGGATTCGTCAT
The DNA here is from genome assembly GCA_964540965.1 of uncultured Rubellimicrobium sp. Lineage (GTDB taxonomy): Bacteria > Pseudomonadota > Alphaproteobacteria > Rhodobacterales > Rhodobacteraceae > JADYZU01. Next base: position 83,608 of record CAZIOT010000008.1, read on the forward strand.
GTCCGACCATGCCGACTGGGACGGGCTGAACGCCGCGATCCGCGCCACCGGCGCCGAACGGGTCTTCGTCACCCACGGCTATACCGGCCCGTTCCGCCGCTGGCTGTGCGAACAGGGGCATGACGCCCATGTGCTGGGCGGCGGCATCGAGCGCGGGGAGGAAGGGGAATGAGGCTGCTGGTCCTGCTTCTTGTCCTGCTTCTGCCACGCCCGGCGATGGCATTGTGCATCTGCCCGGAATGCGCCTTTGGCCATGTGCGGCACTATCTGATGCGGTCGCAAGAGATGACCCCCACCATCCTGCCGCAGGATTGCATCGCGCTGCGGCTGCGGACGGCGGACATCCTGCTTGAACGCGGCATGATCGTCGGGGTGCAGCCGCCATGGCGCGGGCCGATCCTGATCGAGCGGATCATCGCCCTTGGCGGCGACCGCATCGCGCTGCGCGAGGGCGCGGTGATCCTGAACGGGGTACCGCTGGCGCGCAGCGCCGCCCTCGACTATCCGCTGACCTGGACGCCCGACACCCCCGTTGCCTGCCCCGAGGGCGCCTTGCGCTACGGCATCTGCCATATCCGCCGCTGGACCGAGGCGCTGCCGGACGGGCGGTCATGGCAGGTGCTGGACCTGACGGACGGGGCGCGGGGCGACGACATGGCGGAACTGCTGGTGCCGCCGGGGCATGTCTTTGTCATGGCCGATCATCGCGACATCTCGATCGACAGCCGGCTCACCGTGGACTGGTTCGGGCTGGGCATCCTGCCGGAAACCGCCGTCGTCGGCACCTTCCATCGCTTCATCCAACAGAGGCCGCGGCCGGAATGAAAGCCTTTGCCGCGCTTTACGCCGCGCTCGACGCCTCGACACGGACCAATGACAAGGTTGCGGCGCTGGCGGAATATTTCCGCGCGGCGCCCGACCGCGACCGGCTGTGGACGCTGGCGCTGTTCACCGGGCGGCGGCCGCGCCGCACCATCACCGCCACCGCCCTGCGGCAATGGGCGGCCGAGGCGGCGGGCATTCCCGACTGGCTGTTCGAGGACAGCTATGCGGTGACCGGCGATCTGGCGGAAACCGTGGCCCTGCTGCTGCCGCCGCCCGCAGGCGACAGCGATCTGGGCCTTGCCGGCTGGATCGACCGCCTGCGCGACCTGTCGCGCGCCGACGAGACCGCTCGCAAGGCCGGCGTGCTGGCGGCCTGGGCCGTGCTGCCCGCCGAGGAGCGGTTCCTCTTCATCAAGCTGCTCACGGGGGGCTTTCGCGTGGGGGTCAGCGCGAAACTGGCCATCCGCGCGTTGGCAGAGGTGCTGGACCTGCCCGAACCCGACCTGACCCTGCGGCTGACCGGCGACTGGTCGCCCGACCGGGTGACCTGGGACAGCCTGATCGCCGGCACGGGCGACGGCGCCGCCGCGCGGCCTTATCCGTTCTTTCTGGCCCATGCGCTGGACGGGCCGCTGCCCGGCGACCCGGCGCAATGGTTCGCCGAATGGAAATGGGACGGCATCCGGGCGCAGGCGGTGCGCCGCGCGGACTGGCATCTGTGGAGCCGCGGCGACGACCTGATCACCGACCGTTTCCCCGACCTTGCCCCGCTTGCCGATTTCCTGCCGCCCGGCACGGTGCTGGACGGCGAGATCCTTGCCTGGGACGGCGCCGCCCCCCTGCCCTTTGCCCGGCTGCAATCCCGCATCGGCCGCAAGAGCCTGACGAAAAAGGCCCTGGCCGGGGCGCCGGCGCTGTTCATGGCCTATGACCTTCTGGAACGGGACGGCCGCGACCGGCGGGCCCTGCCCTTTGCCGACCGCCGCGCCGCGCTGGACCGCCTGATCGCCGCCCTGCCCGCCACCCTGCCGCTGCGCCTGTCGCCGGCGGTGCCCTTTGTCGCCATGGCCGACCTGGCCGCCGCCCGCGCCGATGCCCCCGACCACAAGGCCGAAGGCCTGATGCTGAAACGCCGCGACAGCACCTATGGCACGGGCCGGAAAACCGGCGACTGGTGGAAATGGAAGGTCGATCCGATGACGGTCGACGCGGTGATGATCTATGCGCAGGCCGGGCACGGCCGCCGCGCCAACCTGTTCACCGATTTCACCTTTGCCCTTCGCGACGGCGACCAGCTTGTCCCCTTTGCCAAGGCCTATTCCGGCCTGACCGATGCCGAATTCGCCGAGATCACCGATTGGGTCCGCGCCCATACGCTGCAGCGTTGGGGGCCGGTGCGGCAGGTGCCGCCGGAACAGGTGTTCGAACTGGCGTTCGAGGGGATCGCCCGATCCTCGCGCCACAAATCCGGCATCGCCCTGCGCTTTCCCCGCATCCTGCGCTGGCGGCGCGACAAGCCGGCGGCCGAGATCGACACGCTTGCGACCCTGCAGGCGCTTGCCACCGCCCGGGGCTGACGGCTTTTCTATCGGCCGGGCCGTGCCTATCTTGGGCAGAACGAGGAAAGGGATCTTCATGCGTCTGTTCGATGCCAACGCCACCGGCGGCAATTCGCTTGCCAACCTGCCCGACTGGGATCTGACCGATCTTTACGCCGCCCCCGACGCGCCCGAACTGGCCCGCGACATGGATTGGGTCGACAGCGCCTGCGCCGATTTCGCCGCGACCTATGAAGGCAAGCTCGACACCCTGGACGCCGCCGCGCTTCTGACCGCCATCGAACGCTACGAGGCGATCGACGTGGTCGCCGGGCGGATCATGTCCTTTGCCGGCCTGCGCTATTATCAGGCGACGACCGACAGCGAACGGGCGAAATTCCTGTCCGACTGTCAGGACCGGATCACCGAAGCGACGACGCCGCTGGTGTTCTGGAGCCTTGAATTCAACCGTCTTGACGACGACCATCTGGCGGCCCTGATCGCCGCCGATGCCGGCCTTGCCCGCTACAAGCCGGTGATCGACCGGATGCGGGCGATGAAGCCGCACCAGTTGTCGGACGAACTGGAACGCTTCCTGCACGACCAGTCCACCGTCGGCGCCGCCGCCTGGAACAAGCTGTTCGACGAAACCCTTGCCGGCATGATGTTCACCGTCGATGGCGAGGCCCTGAGCCTTGAGGCGACGCTGAACCTTCTGACCGAACAGGACCGCGCCCGGCGCGAGGCGGCGACCCATGCGCTGATCGAGGGGTTCCGCAAGAACCTCAAGATCTTTGCCCGCGTCCACAACACGCTCGCCAAGGACAAGGAGATCGACGACCGCTGGCGCAAGATGCCGACGCCGCAGACCGGCCGCCATCTGGCCAATCAGGTCGAACCCGAGGTGGTGCAGGCCCTGCGCGATGCCGTGGTCGCCGCCTATCCGCGGCTGTCGCATCGCTACTACCGGCTCAAGGCGAAATGGCTGGGGCTGGACAAGCTGCAGGTCTGGGACCGCAATGCGCCCTTGCCGATCGAGGATTCGCGGCTGGTGCCCTGGGACGAGGCGGAAAAGACCGTCAAGGCCGCCTATGCCGCCTTCGATCCGCGCATGACGGCGATCCTGGACCCGTTCTTTGCCAGGGGCTGGATCGACGCCGGGGTCAAGCCGGGCAAGGCGCCCGGCGCCTTTGCCCATCCGACGGTGACGACGGTTCACCCCTATATCATGCTGAATTACCTGGGCAAACCGCGTGACGTGATGACGCTGGCGCATGAGCTGGGCCATGGCGTCCATCAGGTGCTGGCCGCCGGTCAGGGCGAGCTTCTGTCAGCAACGCCGCTGACGCTGGCCGAAACCGCCAGCGTCTTTGGCGAGATGCTGACCTTCCGCAAGCTGCTGTCCGAGGCGCGGACCCCCGCCGAACGCAAGACCCTGCTGGCCGGCAAGGTCGAGGACATGATCAACACCGTGGTCCGCCAGATCGCCTTCTACGATTTCGAATGCAAGCTGCACGCGGCCCGGAGCGAGGGCGAACTGACGCCCGAGGACATCGGCGCGCTGTGGATGTCGGTGCAGGCGGAATCTCTGGGCGATGCCTTTGAATTCGTGGACGGCTACGACACGTTCTGGGCCTATATCCCGCATTTCGTGCATTCGCCCTTCTACGTCTATGCCTATGCCTTCGGCGACGGGCTGGTGAACGCGCTGTATGCCGCCTACGAAGAAGGCCTGCCGGGGTTCGAGGACAAGTATTTCGCCCTGCTTCAGGCCGGCGGCAGCCAGCACCACAAGACCCTGCTGGCGCCCTTCGGACTGGACGCAAGCGACCCCGACTTCTGGGCCAAGGGGCTGTCGATGATCGAAGGCTTCATCGAGGAACTGGAACGGATGGAGTGACGCCACGTCCCGTTTCCCCTTCGACCCCGCCGCGCTAGGCTGGCGGCAGGACGCGGAGGGGACATGGGCTGGAAACGCAAGGCGGCGCTGGGCGCCGGCGCGGTAATCGGTGCGGCGGCGGCGGGGTTCTTCATCCTTGCCCCCGGCATCGTCGAACGCGGGCAGAACGCGGTCCTGCCGGGGGCGCCGGTGCCCTCGGCGGCCGCGGTCAGCCTGCATGACAGCCTTGTCGTCGGCGACCTGCATTCCGACGCGCTGCTCTGGGACCGCGACCTGCGGCAGCGGTCCGACCGCGGCCAGGTCGACCTGCCCCGCCTGCGCGAGGGCAATGTCGCACTGCAGGTCTTTACCACGGTCACGAAAAGCCCGGCCGGGCTGAACTACGAACACAACTCGGCCGAGGCGATGGACAACATCACCCTGCTGGTCTTTGCGCAACTGCGGCCGCCCGGCACATGGTTCAACCTGACCGAACGGGCGCTGGATCAGGCGGCGCGGCTGCGTGCCACGGCGGCGGCAGCGCCCGACGAACTGCACCTAATCCTGACCCGCGCCGACCTTGACGCGGTGCTGACCGCCCGCGCCGAAGGGTCCGAGGTGGTCGGCGGCATCCTTGGGGCCGAAGGCGCGCATGCGCTGTCGGGCGACTTTGCCAATCTGGCGCGGCTGCATGATGCCGGTTTCCGTGTCATCGGCCTCACCCATTTCTTCGACAACGAACTGGGCGGGTCGCTGCATGGCGATGCCGGTGCCGAGGGCACCGGCCTGACCGATTTCGGCCGGCAGGTGGTGGCGGACCTGATCGCCCGGGACATGGTGATCGACATCGCCCATGCCTCGCCCGCGATGGCGCGCGAGGTGCTGGCGATGCCCGAGGCCCGGCCCATCGTCAGCCACACCGGCATTCATTCGCATTGCCCGAACCAGCGCAATTTCGAAGACGACATCCTGCTGCAGGTGGCGGCCAAAGGCGGCATCGTCGGCATCGGGTTCTGGGAGGAGGCGACCTGCGGCACCACGGTCGATGCCATCGCCGACAGCATCATCGCGGCGCTGGACCTGCTGGGCGAGGATGCGGTGGCGCTGGGATCGGATTTCGACGGCGCGGTGACAACGCCGGTCGATTCCGCGCAGCTTGCCGCGATCACCCAGGCGCTGATGGACCGCGGCCTGGACGAGGCGACCATCGCCGCCGTCATGGGCGGCAACATGGTGCGGTATCTGCGCGACACCTTGCCGTAGGGCGCAAATGCCTTCAGAAGGCTTTTGCCAATTTCCTTCAGAAGGAAATTGGCGCCCCGTCAGTCGATGTCGCTCCACGGCCAGGGCTTAACCCCGCTGGCCGCGGTCTGATAGCGCGCCGCCTTGGCGATCCAGATGCCCAAGCCTTCGCCGAATTCGGCCAGACGCGGATTCGGCTCGCCCTTGCTGACGGCCATGATGACGAACTGGATCACCGTGGCGATGGTCAGCACGGTCGAGGCGAAATACAGCATCACCGCGATCAGGATCATGTGGAACAGGCGCGAACCCAGCGCCTCGCGCGGGGGTTCGGGTTCGTGCGGCGGATCAAGCGTCACGGGATCGGGCCGTTCGGTCATGCGTGTTCCCCCCTGCGGGCGCGGTCGGCGGCAAAGGCCATGTCGATCATGCGTTGCGTGCCCTGGCTGAATTCCAGCGGACAGGGATAGGCCGCCCCGGTCCGCACGGTGCGGCAGAAATTCTCGACCTGATGGACATAGTGGTTTTCGGTCGGAAAGCGTTCGCTCACCACACGCTTGCCCGCGGTTTCCAGCCGGATTTCGGCAAGGTCATGGACATTGGCGTTCCACGGGCACAGCACCCGCAGATGGCCGGCGCTGCCGTAAAAGGCGATCTCCTGCCGGTCGAACAGCCGCATCGACACCACGGCGCCATAGGAAAATCCGGGGAAACTGGCGATGACCTGCGCCTTCACATCGACGCCGTTCTCGCGCTCGATCTTCGCGAAATCGACGCTTTCGGGTTCGGCGCCGGTGACGAAGCGGGCGCAGCCAAAGGTATAGACGCCGATATCGGGCAGGCCGCCGCCGCCGGTCTCGGGCCGGTTGCGGATGTTGTCGGGGGCGCCTTCGTTGTTGTAGGCGAAAATCGCCTCGACATGGCGCAACTCGCCGATGGCGCCGCCCTGCACCAGGTCGCGGGCGCGGATGAATTGCGGATGGTGGACCGGCATGTATGCCTCGGCCGCCAGCAGGCCGGTGGCATCGCGCCGGGCGATGACCTGCGCGAAATCCGCGGCGCGCATCGCCAGCGGCTTTTCCACCAGAACATGCTTGCCGGCGTCCAGCGCCTTCAGCGTCCAGTCGATATGCAGATGGTTCGGCAGCGGGATATAGACCGCCTCGATCATCGGATCGGCCAGAAGCGCGTCATAGGTCGGATGCACCGTCAGGCCGGGGGCGAAATCGGTGAACCGCGCCACCTTGGCCGGGTCGCTGCTGGCCAGCGCCGCCAGTTCGGCGCCGCGCGCCAGATGGATCGCCGGCGCCATCTGTTCACGCGCGAAATTCGCCGCGCCCAGCACGCCCCAGCGGACGGGTTTGCCCATTCTGTCCCCCTTTTGCGTCACGGGCAGGACGAAGGCCCCCCCGCCACGGCGGGAAGGCTAGCATCGGGCGGCGCCAAGGGGAACCGCCTCAGGCGGTTTCCAGCATCCCCTTGTCGCGGGCCAGATCCTGCATCCGCTTCTGCAGCTTCTCGAACGCCCGCACCTCGATCTGGCGGATGCGTTCGCGGCTGACGTTGTAGCGGGTCGACAGATCCTCAAGCGTCACCGCCTCGTCCTGAAGGCGCCGCGCCATCAGGATGTCGCGTTCGCGGTCGTTCAGCACGTCCATCGCCTGATTGAGCAGGCTGCGGCGGGCGTCCAGCTCGTCGCGCTCCTCGAAATGGCCGGCCTGATCGGCGTCCTCGTCCTCGAGCCAGTCCTGCCACTCGGTCGAGCTTTCGCCGTCCGAACCGATCATCGCGTTCAGGCTGGCATCGCCGCCCGACAGGCGGCGGTTCATGCTGACGACCTCATCCTCGGTCACGCCAAGGTCATGGGCGATCTTGGCCACATTCTCGGGGCGCAGGTCGCCTTCCTCGAGCGCGCCGATACGGGCCTTGGCCTTGCGCAGGTTGAAGAACAGCTTCTTCTGCGCGCTGGTGGTGCCCAGTTTCACCAGGCTCCACGTCCGCAGGATGTATTCCTGGATGCTGGCGCGGATCCACCACATCGCATAGGTGGCAAGGCGGAACCCCTTGTCGGGGTCGAACCGCTTGACCGCCTGCATCAGGCCGACATTCGCCTCGGAAATCACCTCGGCCTGCGGCAGGCCATAGCCGCGATAGCCCATGGCGATCTTGGCGGCGAGCCGCAGATGGCTGGTCACCAGCTTGTGCGCGGCGCCCGAATCCTCGTGGTCGACCCAGCGCTTGGCCAGCATGTATTCTTCTTCGGGCTCCAGCATGGGGAACTTGCGGATGTCCTGAAGGTAACGGTTCAGTCCCTGTTCGGGCGACGGAGCCGGGAGATTGGCATAGGTCGTCATTGGCGCCCCCTCCTTATGTTTAAGGGCTTAACATGCGATATGTTCCGCGCCGGTCCGTTTTCAAGACCTTTGATGAACATTCTTCCAACTTACGCAGGATGCAGCCAGTTCCGTCGCGCCGCGAGAGGGAAATCGGTGCGCTCACGCACATGGGACAGGCCGTTACCGCCCTGACCCCCGCAACGCCGCAAGCAAGCCCTGCATGTCGGCGGGCAACGGCGCCTCGAACCGCAGGGTCTTGCCGGTGACGGGATGGACGAAACCAAGTGTCGCGGCATGCAGCGCCTGTCGCGGAAAGGCGGCGGCGGCCGCCACAGCCGCCTCGCCCAGCACCCTTGGCGACAGCTTGCGCCGTCCGCCATAGACCGGATCGCCGATAAGACCGTGGCCGCAATGGGCCAGATGGACGCGGATCTGATGGGTGCGGCCGGTTTCCAGCCAGCAATCGACCAGCGCCGCCTGCCCCTTGAACCCTTCGACCACCCGCGCCCGGGTCACCGCATGTCGGCCCGAGCCCCAGACCACCGCCTGCCGCTGCCGGTCGGTCCGGTGCCGGTCAAGGCCGGTCTGGATCTTGAGGATGCCGCCGGGTTCGAAACTGGTGCCCTTGATGCCATGCAGCCGCGGGTCGTTCTGGTCGGGCACTCCAAAGCAGACCGCAAGGTAGTGGCGTTCGACGGAATGTTTCTCGAACTGCGCGGCCAGCCCGTGATGGGCCCGGTCGGTCTTGGCCGCGACCAGCAGGCCCGAGGTTTCCTTGTCGATGCGGTGGACGATGCCGGGCCGCCGTTCGCCGCCGACCCCCGACAGGCTGTCGCCGCAATGGGCGATCAGCGCGTTGACCAGCGTGCTGTCGGGGCTGCCGGGGGCGGGATGCACCACCATGCCGGCCGGCTTGTCGATGACGATCAGGTCGGCGTCCTCGAAGACCACGGCAAGGGGGATGTCCTGCCCGACAACATGGCTTTCGGCGACCGGGCCAAGGGTGATCGTCACCGCCGCACCCTCGGCCACCCGCGCCTTGGGATCGGTGGCCGGGATGCCGTCGACACTGACCGCGCCCTCGGCGATCAGCCGCATCAGGCGCGAGCGCGACAGGTCCGCTTCCGCTGGCACGTCGCGGGCAAGCGCCTTATCAAGGCGCGCGGGCGGTTCCGGCCCGATGACAAAGCTGACAAGGCGGTCCATGGCCCCTCCTGACGACGACCTTCCCCTGCCACCTCAGGCGCTGTTCCTCAAGCGGCTTGTGCTGGCCTTGACCGTGGTGATGATCGCGGGCTTCGTGATCCTGATCGGCACGCTGGTCCTGTCGCTGAACCGGCGCGGGCCGGTCCTGCCCGAAAGCGTCGCCCTGCCCGACGGCGCCGCTGCGGTGGCCTTCACCCAGGGCGACGACTGGTTCGCCGTGGTGACCGACGACGACCGGATCCTGATCTATGATCGGACGGGCGCGTTGCGGCAAACCGTGCAGGTCGAGATCGGCGGTTAGCGCCCCGCCGCCCCGTCCCCCGGCAGGGCCAGCACATGCACCTTGTCGGTGACGCTGCCGCCGAACATGCCGAATCCCGCCCCCCAATAGACCCGGCCCCCGGCAATCGCCGGATGGGCCCCGATCGAGCCGCCGGCAGGCAGGCGCAACAGGATGGCACCGCTTGCGGCGTCGAGTGCGAACATCTGGTCGCCCGTTGCCGCCATCGATCCGGCAAAGACCACGCCATTGGCCACCGCCGGCGCCGCATAGACCGGCGCGCGCTGCGGTTCGGCTACCTGCCACAGGATCGCGCCATTGGCCGGATCAAGCGCCGCCCAGGATCCGCCATCGGTCAACGTGCCATCGCTCAGGCGATGCGGTGCCCGTTCAAGGTTCGTCAGCGACAGATACAGCCGCTGCCCGTCCCAGGCCGCCCCCCAGGTCAGGCCGCCGGGTTCGGACCAGGGGCCCACAACGCTATGCCAGACATGGTCCCCGGTGGCGGCATCGAAGGTCCAGTAGACCCCGCTCTTGTGCGCCGCACCGACCAGATGCCGCGCACGGCCGCCGATCACCGTGTCGAACACCTGGGGCGAGCCCGCGGCGAACGACCAGTTGAGGAAATCCGCCGCGGGCGGCACGATCCGCTCGGGCCCGGCGGGCTGGCCGACCGGATGCAGCGGAAACGGATGCCCGGCATCGGGATGTTCGCCGCAGACATGTTCCCAGGCATCAAGGCCGGTGCCCAGGAACGTCCACTTCACCGCTCCGGTCCGCCGGTCGAGGGCGATCAGGGACGAGGCCAGGAAATCGTCAGGCAAAAGGCCCGCGTCCCAACCCCGCAGGCTGCTGCGCATCAGATCCAGAACCGCGGCTGGAATCCGGTAGTGGTGGTCGGTGGTGAAAAAGACCGTGTCCGTGACGGGATCGACAGCCGGCACGCTGATCACCGCGCCGCCCGACCAGCTGTCGGTCGCCCCGTCGTTCGCGGGCATCGTCGGTGTTTTCCAAATAAGGCTGCCGGTTTCGGCCTCGACCGCGCACATATGGCCGATGAAGCTGCAGGGATGGCCGCAGTCGCGCATGAATTTCAACCCCTCGAGCGAGGAGGTGCCGACAAAGATGACGCCGTCATGCAGCACGGGCGATCCGGTGACGAGCGCACCGGGATGATCGTCAAGCAGGCAGGTCCAGCGCAGGTCACCCGTCGCCCGGTCCAGCGCGATCAGCCGTCCGGCCGCGCGGTCGCCGGTGATGACCAGCCGGTCGGTCACGACGACACTGGTGCGGGCCTGCGCACCCGGTGTCCCGGTCAGGTCGGACAGGCGGCGCGCCCAGATCGTGGTGCCGCTGTCACGGTCCACCCGCCGCAGCCCCCCTCCTGCATCGGCCAGAAACAGGCTGTCGCCGGTCACCACCGGCGTGGCCCAGTTCGCGCCATCGGTCTGCAAGATGAAGCGGGATTCGAGCCGCCCGACAGTGGCCGGGCTGATCGCCGTTTCCAGCGCGGCATGGCGCGACCCCGAGATATCCCCGTTGGCGCTGGGCCATTCGGCCGGCGTGTTGCGCAACATCCCCCTGCCCCCCTGTTCCCTAACGGGTCAACCATAGCGGCGGGCGGGCCGTCTGCATACAAACAAGGGCGCGACCAGCGGTCGCGGCAGGTTTCGGTCTTGGGGGATGGTACCGCCTCCCCGGCTCGAACGGGGGACCCCCAGATCCACAATCTGGTGCTCTAACCAACTGAGCTAAGGCGGCACTGGCGCTCCTCTACCCCGTGATGCCGGTGGGATCAAGGGTCGATGGGGCGCTTGCGTCGGGCCGGTGCCGGGCGTAATCCGGGCCGGTTCCGAGCGGAGACAGCCATGGGCATCAACAGCGAACGCGACGTGGAGGCGAACCTTCAGATCGGCCCGACCGATCAGGGCATGGTGCGCCTGTTCATCGAGGCCGGATCGACCGAGATCCCGATGGATTTCGACCCCGAGGAGGCCGAGGAAATCGCCGAGGAGATCCTCGCCGCGGCCCGCGCCGCCCGCGGTTTCGGCGGCAAGCGGCGGTAGGCCGCGCGGGCCTAGCCCCAACTGGACAGCGCTAGCCCCGGATCGCGCGCCGCATGGGCGCGCAGCGCGGCGTGGCGGGCAAAGCGCTGTATCATCGCCTTGCGCCGCGCGCCGGGCAGCGGGCTGGCCGGGCCGATGCGCAGGATTTCGGCGTCATAGCCGTCGGCGATGATCAGGCCGGTCTCGGGCGGCAGGATCTCGGTCGGGAAATCGGCATCCACCGCCCAGAAAAAGCGGTCGGCCCATTCCAGATAGAACTGCCACTTGTGGTCGGACAGATAGTCGGCCCGCCCCGACTTGCATTCGATGGCCCAAAGCTCTCCCTTTGGGCCCAGGGCCAGCAGGTCAAGTCGGTGGCCCGAGACAAGGGTGAATTCCTCGACCGAAACAAAGTCATGGCCCAGCAGGTGCCGGCCGACACCGCGCGCCAGAATCTGGCCGGGTTTCGGAACGCTGGGCGGCTGGATCAGATCGTCAGGCATGGGCAATTCATGAACAATCCGTGAACATCCGTCAAGATGGCGCGATTGTGGCAGGCTTTGCCGCCGTGACGCCGCGTCACGGCGTCGTTGCGGCGCGGTTCCGCCGCATTCCCGCCGCAGGCGTGGATGAAACCGTTGTCACGTTCTGCAAGGAAGCTGCCCATGACCCTGTTCGCCGACATCACCTTCTACGACCTCGCGCTCAGCCTGATCGCGGTCGGCCTCATCGACCGTATCCTCTGCGAACTGCCCGAATCGATGGTCGGCCCCAAGGGCTGGCTCTTGCGCACCGGCGAGTGACGGGCGCCCTTGCGCGGCGGGCCGCGGCGCCTTACCTTCACGGCTGGCGGGTTTCTGCGCTCCTCGTGAACGGCCGCGCATTCCAGTGGCCTTAAGCAACTCCGAGGGAGCTGGCTCTGTCCGGGTTCCGGCCCGGTTATCTGGCGCCCACCTGTATACACAGGTCCTCGGGAATCACCGGCCCCACGGCTGCCGCGGTTCCCGCCACCCTACAGCCGGTCGTCGGTCCTGACCGCGATCAGCACCGGCTCGGCCAGAATGGCGGTGCCACGGCTTTTGCCGTCGTCCTCGGGTTCGGCCATGCCCATGATGGTGATGCCGAACTGCACGGCAGCCAGCACGATGCCGTTGAACAGCCACAGCAGGAACACGGCCAGCAGGCCCATGTCGCTGGTCGTCACCAGATGCCAGAGATTCGCGACATTGAACCACAGGATCGCACCGACCAGCACGGCGGAAAGCAGGAAACCGATGGCGACCTGACGGATGTAGAGACGGACAAGCTCGGGCATGGCGGTTCTCCTGCTGCTGGGACGAAGGTGGACCCGCAGGGCGGCGCTGACAAGGGGCAGATGGTCGCGCGTGGCCGGATTCCGCCGCAGGCGGGCGCTTGCGGGGCCCGATCAGAACGCCTCTGGCCGCGCCTCGTGCGCCATGTGGTCAAGCACGGCGTTGACGAATTTCGCTTCCTTGCCTTCGGGAAAGAACGCCTTGGCGACCTCGACGAATTCGGTGATGACCACCTTGGGCGGCGTCTGGCCCGCGATCATCTCGGCCCCGGCGGCGCGGAACAGGGCGCGGAGCGTGGGGTCGATGCGGGCGATGGGCCATTTGGCGACAAGCGCGCGGTCGGTCATCTGGTCGATGCGCGCCTGATCGTTCACCGCACCGACCATCAGGCCGCGAAAGGTGTCGACATCGCCCTCTTCCATCTCGTCGCCTTCATAGACGGCGCCAAAGCGGTGGGTCTCGAATTCGCGGATCACGGCATCGACGGTCTGGCTCGCGGCCTCCATCTGGAACAGGGCCTGCACGGCGTAAAGCCGGGCTGCCGACTTGCGGCGGCGCAGTGCGGGGTCAACCGGCTTGCGGCTGCTCATTGCCCGGCCCCAAGACGGTCGCGGGCAAAGCCGATGCCCTTTTCCGCCCGGCCCCATTGCCGCGCCAGCGCGATCAGGTGCAGCGCCGCCGCAGCGGCACCGCCGCCCTTGTTCTGCTGCGCGGTATCGGCGCGCGCCCAGGCCTGCGCGTGGTTTTCCACCGTCAGGATGCCGTTGCCGATGCACAGGCCCGACAGGCCAAGCTGCATCAACCCGCGCGAGGAATCGTTGCAGACGGTGTCGTAATGCGTGGTCTCGCCGCGGATGACGCAGCCCAGCGCGACATAGCCGTCATATTGCGCCATCCGCGCCGCCATGCCGATGGCGGTGGGAATCTCGAGCGCGCCGGGCACCTCGACCAGATCGGCCACCGCGCCGCAGGCGGCGATTTCCGCCTGCGCCCCGGCAATCAGCCCGTCGGCGATGTCGCAGTAATAGGGTGCGACGACGATAAGGATCTTCGGCGCGGTGTCGAACACCGGGCGCGGCAACGAGTAATGCGAGGCTCCGGCCATCAGGCGTCTCCGGGAATGCGGCGGGTGCCGGCGATCTCGATCCCGTAGGCGTCGAGGCCGACGATACGCGGTTGCGGCGAATTGGTCAGCAGGATGATGCGGTGCAGGCCCAGCGCCGACAGGATCTGCGCGCCGATACCATATTGCCGCAGGGTCTGGGGCGAGACCTCGGTCGAGGCGGCAAGCTTCATGTGCAGGTCGCGCAAGAGGACGACGACGCCGCGGCCGTGGCCGGCGATCTCTTCCATCGCCTCGCCGAACTTGGCGGCGCGGCCCGATACGCCGGTGCCGACCAGATCAAGCATCGGGTCAAGCGTATGCATCCTGACCCAGACCGGCTCCTCTCCCGAAATGTCGCCCTTGATCAGGGCGATATGTTCGGCGCCCTGCGTCACGTCGGAATAAAGCCGCATGGTCCAGTCGCCCCCGAATTCCGAGGTGATCGCCTGTTCGGTGGTGACGCGGACCAGATTGTCGTGCCGGCGGCGATAGGCGATGAGATCGCTGATCGTGCCGATCTTGAGCCCGTGCTTCTGCGCGAAGGCGACAAGATCGGGCAGGCGCGACATGCTGCCGTCCTCGTTCATGATCTCGCAGATCACGCCCGAGGGATTGAGGCCGGCAAGGCGGGCCAGATCGACCGCGGCCTCGGTATGGCCGGCGCGGACCAGCACGCCGCCGTCGCGGGCGCGCAGCGGAAAGATGTGGCCCGGCGTCGCGATATCGGCCGCGCCATGGGCGGCGTCGATGGCGACGGCAACGGTGCGGGCGCGGTCATGGGCGGAAATCCCGGTCGAGACCCCCTCGCGCGCCTCGATCGAGACGGTGAAGGCGGTTTCATGGCGCGAGGAATTCTGGCTGGCCATCAGCGGCAGGCCCAGCTGGTCGACCCGCTCGCCGGTCAAGGACAGGCAGATCAGGCCGCGGCCATGGGTGGCCATGAAGTTGATCTTCTCGGGCGTCGCCATCTGCGCCGGAATCACCAGGTCGCCCTCGTTCTCGCGGTCCTCGTGATCGACAAGAATGAACATTCGGCCGTTGCGGGCATCCTCGATGATGTCCTCGATCGAACTGATCGCGTCGGACCAGTCGCGTTCGACCGGGCCGGGGGCTTCGAATGGCAGGGTCATGGCCGGATTCCCGTAAGGCTGGCGATGGGCGATTGGCGCCAGTTAAAGCAGGCGGGGGTAAAAGCAAAGGCCCGGCGGCGCAGGGGGCCTGTGCGGGGGCCGGTCCTTGCGGACCGGGGGGAAGAAGGGGGGCCTTCCGCCCCCCTCTGCGCCTTGCGGCGCATTCACCCCCCGAGGATATTTCTGGACGAAGAATGGAGAAAGAACAGCTCTTTGCCCATTCTTCTTCCCCAAATATCCCCGCCGGAGGCAAACCTGAGGAGGAGCGCGAAGCGCGACGACGAGGCAAGGACTCGGCGCCGAAGGCGCTCTGCCATGTCAGGCGCGGGCGCCGAAATAGCTGTCGCCGGTCAGGAAGGCGGCGAATTTGCCGGCTTCGGCCCAGTCGCGTTCCTCGGCGGTTTCGCCGACCAGCACGATACCGTCGGGCGGCAGGCCGCGGTCGCGGATCACCGCGCGCAGCCTGTCGCGCATCGCAGCCCAGCTTTCGGTAAAGCGCGGCGCCGGATGGGCGGCGTCCAGCGGCAGCGCCGCCCTGACCGTGGCGGGCAAGAGCGGCGGCCGGGTCAGCGCGGTGCGGTCGGCGGGCAGGCCCGCCAGCCGCACCGCCACCGCCGGATCGGCGGCATCGCCGGACCGCAGCAGACGCAGCGCATTGGTGGAAAACAGGAAGCCGATCACATCGCGCCCGGTCTGCGCCCGCACCCCGGCATAGGTGCGATAGGGCAGGCCCAGCGCCTCGGCCCGGCGCACATGCAGGCGCACCACCTCGACCGGCAGCACCGGCATCAGGCTTTCGCGCGCCTTCTTCCAGGCGAAGGTCCGCCAGCCGGTTTCGCCCTCGATCTCCGGCCCGCGGTTGTGGCCGATGCCGGGCGTCAGTCCCATTCCCGCAGCCTCGCGACATAGCGAGCCATTGTGTCGACCTCGAGATTGACCAGATCGCCGACGCGGGCCTGTCCCCAGGTCGTGACCTCCTTGGTATGCGGGATCAGGTTGATGCCAAAGGTCGCCCCCTCGACCTCGTTCACCGTCAGCGAGGTGCCGTTCAGCGCGATCGAACCCTTGGGCGCGATGAAGCGGGCCAGGGCCTCGGGCGCACGGAAGGTCAGGCGGGTGCTGTCGCCCTCGTCGCGCAGGCCCACGATCTCGGCCACGCCGTCGACATGACCCGAGACGATATGCCCGCCCAGTTCGTCGCCGATCTTCAGCGCCCGTTCCAGGTTGATCCGCTGCCCCACGGGCCAGCGGTTGCGGCCGATATTGGTCTTGTCCAGCGTTTCAGCCGAGATCTGCACATCGAACCACGGCCGCGGGGCGCTGCCCTTGGCCACGACCGTCAGGCAGACGCCGTCGCAGGCGATCGAGGCGCCGATGGCGATGCCCGCCGGGTCATAGGCGGTGGCGATCCGCGCGTTCAGGTCGCCGCGCTGTGTCGTGGCGATGACCTCGCCCATGTCGGTGATGATGCCGGTGAACATCGCGGCCCCCTTTTGATCCCGGCCAGAGCTAATTCCCCGTGGACCCTGCGGCAAGAGGCTTCAACCTTTCGCAGGGATCCTGCCTTATTTCGGCCCGGCAGTTGGGCTATGGCGGGGATGGAGGGCCTGAAACTTGGCTGACGGCACGCGACATTTCCTGTTCCTGCAGGGCCCGCACGGGCCCTTCTTCCAGGCGCTTGCCGCGATGCTGCGCCGCGCCGGGGCGCAGGTCTGGCGCGTGGGCTTCAACGCCGGCGACCGCGCCTTCTGGTTCGGTGCCCCCGGCTATATCCCCTTCCGCGGCCGCCCCGAGGATTGGGAGGCGACCCTTGCCGGCCTGATCGGCGCCCATGCCATCACCGACATCGTGCTTTATGGCGACACACGCCCGATCCATGCCCAGGCGGTGGCGCTGGCCCGCGCCCGCGGCCTGACCGTGCATGTGTTCGAGGAAGGCTACATGCGGCCCTTCTGGGTCACCTACGAACGCGGCGGCACCAACGGCCATTCCCGCCTGATGGAAACCAGCGTCGAGGAGATGCGCCGCGCGCTTGACCAGTCCGACCTCGACGTGCCGGAACCACCGGCGCATTGGGGCGACATGCGCCACCACATCTTCTATGGCGCGCTCTATCACTGGTTCGTGCTGTTCCGGAACGGCGACTATCGCAATTTCCGCCGCCACCGCGAACTGACCGTCGCGCGCGAGACCTGGCTTTACACCCGCCGGCTGGTGCTGATGCCGTTCATCGCCGCCGAACGGGCGCTGGCCACCGCGCGGATCCGGCTGTCGGGCCATCCCTACCATCTGGTGCTGCTGCAGCTTGAACATGACGCCAGTTTCCGCATGCATTCCCCCTTCACCCGGATGGAGGAATTCATCCGCCTCGTGCTCGACGGTTTCGCCAGGGGCGCGCCGCCGCATCACCACCTGGTGTTCAAGGCGCATCCGCTGGAAAACGGCCGCTCGCCCCTGCGCCGGATGATCCGCGGCATTGCCGCCGATCTCGGGGTGCAGGCCCGCGTGCATTACGTCGCGGGGGGCAAGCTGGCGCGGCTTCTGGACCATGCCCGCACTGCGGTGACGGTCAATTCCACCGCCGCGCAGCAGGTGCTGTGGCGCGGCATCCCGCTCAAGGTCTTTGGCCGCGCCGTCTATGCCAAGCCGGAATTCGCCTCGGCCCTGCCCTTGGCCGATTTCTTTGCCCAGCCGGGGCGGCCCGATACCCGCGCCTACAAGGATTATCGCCGCTATCTGCTGGAGACCTCGCAGGTGCCCGGCGGCTTCTATTCCGCCCGCGGCCGGCGGCAGTTGCTGCGGCAGGTGGTCGACATGATGCTGGCCCCCGAGGATCCCTATGACGCGCTGCGCCTGGGCAAGGCCGCACCGCGACAGCCGCTCAGGATCGTGAAATAGGGGGCGGGCGGCGCGCCGCCCTTTCGCGGCGACGGAGGTCCGCGCCCCGCCGTCCAACCGGCAATCAGGTCGCGCAGGTCAGGCAAAAGCCCGCCGCCGCGGCAACCGGATGGCCCCCGGCGCCGGCCCGCACCCGTGGGTCCACCTCACCTTCGCCGGACAACTCCTTGTCCGGCCAGCCAAGTGCGCGGCAGCGCGGCAACAGTGGCGGCGGGGCCGAAAGGACGCGGGGCTAGGCATCGGCCCCGCTTTCCGCTAGGGTCACAAAAAAACAAGCAGGCAAATCAGGTCGAGGAGACCGAGCAGTGACATTCCCCACCTTCCGCCTTGCGCGCGGAACGCTGGCCCTTGCCGCCGTGGCGCTTGTCGCGTCCTGCGGCCTGCCGCGCACTGGCCCGAACCGCAACGAGATTTTCGCGGGATCGGTCCTGCGCGAAGGCGATGCCTTCATCCTGACCGTGGACGACCGCGTGAACCGCATCGCCGGGGTCGCCCCGGCGCTGGCCTTTTCCGAAGGGTTCCAGAACGCCGGCGTCGTTGGCTCGGACACGATCCAGCCGGGCGACGTGCTGTCGGTGACGATCTGGGAAAACGTCGATGACGGGCTGGTGGTGCCGACCGGGCAGAACGCCACCGTGCTGGAAGAGGTGCAGGTCGACGGCCAGGGCTTCATCTTCGTTCCCTATGCCGGGCGGCTGCGCGCCGCCGGCAATTCACCCGAGGCGGTGCGCACGCTGATTTCCGACCATCTGGCCGAACAGACCCCCGACCCGCAGGTGCAGGTGGCGCGGCTGGCCGGCGACGGGCAGACGGTTTCGGTCGTGGGATCGGTCGGCGCGCAGGGCGTCTACCCGATCGAACGGCCGACGCGCACCCTGTCGGCGATGCTGGCCCGTGCCGGCGGCGTCGCCATCGAACCCGAGATCGCCCAGGTGACGCTGGTGCGCGGCAACCATTCCGGCTCGATCTGGTTCGAGGATCTTTATGACCATCCGGGCCATGACATCGCGCTGCGCGGCGGCGACCGCATCATCGTCGAACGCGACACCCGCAAGTTCGCGGCCCTTGGCGCCACCGGAACCCAGACGCTGATCCCGTTCGAAAGCCAGACCCTCAGCGCCATCGAGGCCATTGCCAGTGTCGGCGGCCTGTCGGCGACCGCCGCCGACCCCACCGGCGTCTTTGTCTTCCGCAACGAACCCGAGGCGATTGCCCGCCAGCTGATGAACGACCCGTCGCTGATGGGCACGCAGCGCGTGGTCTATGTGCTGGACCTGACCAAGCCGAACGGCATGTTCATGGCCCGCGATTTCCTGATCCGCGACGGCGACACCGTCTATGTGACCGAAGCGCCCTTCACCCAGTTCTCCAAGGTCATCGCCGCGCTGACCGGCACGCTCGACTCCTTCGACGCGGCGACCACCATCGCCGAGTGAGCGACCAGGGCGAACCCCTTGCCGCCGCGGGACAACCCCCGCGGCGGCTTTTTGTTTTCAACGGCGGCTTCCTGACCGAGGCACGGCTGCGGCGGATCCTGACGCTGGCCGGGCTGGCGCCGCGGCTGGGCTGGCCGGGCACCGGCGATGCCGTGGGCCTGTGGGGCGACAGTCCGACAGCCTGGCGCGGTCGGTCGGTGGCGGCGCGGACCGGCGCAGACCTGATCCGCATCGAGGACGCCTTTCTGCGCTCGGTCCAGCCGGGGCGGGCCGGCGATCCGCCGCTGGGCCTGCTGATCGACCGGACGGGCGTGCATTTCGACCCGTCGGGCCCTTCCGATCTTGAGACGATGCTGGCCACCCACCCGCTGGCTGATCCCGCGCTGATGGCGCGGGCGGGGGCGGGGATCGCGCTGTTGCGCCGGGAAAACCTGTCGAAATACAACGCCTTCGATCCCGACCTGCCCGGACCCGCCCCCGGTTATGTGCTGGTGGTGGACCAGACGGCGGGCGATGCCTCGGTCCGCGCCTCTGGCGCCGATGCGGCGACGTTCCGCGCCATGCTGGCCGCGGCGCGCGCCGATCATCCGGGGGCGCGGATCGTGGTCCGCACCCATCCCGAAACCGCCCTTGGCCTGCGCCCCGGCCATTTCACCGCCGCGGATCTGGCAGGGACCGAGCCCTGCGATGCCGATGTCAGCCCGTGGCGCCTGCTGGACGGGGCCCGCGCCGTCTATGCCGTCTCCTCGCAACTCGGGTTCGAGGCGGTGCTGGCCGGCCACCGTCCGGTGCTGTTCGGGCAACCCTTCTACGCCGGCTGGGGCCTGACCGAGGATCGCGCCGGCGCCCCGCCCCGCCGTGGCCGGCACCTGACCGCGGACCAGCTCTTCGCCGCGGCGATGCTGCTGTATCCGGTCTGGCATGACCCTTGCCGCGACCGGCTGTGCGGGTTCGAGGATGCCGCCCGGCAACTCGCCGCCGAGGTCCGCGCCTTTCGCGACGACCGCCGCGGTTGGGTCGCCACGGCCATGCGGCTGTGGAAACGCGGGCCGCTGCAGGCGACCTTCGGCCGCTACCAGCGGGTCGTTTTCGACGACCCCCCGCCCCGCGCCGTCTCCAGCGCGGCCACGACCGGGCGGCGGCTGATGGTCTGGGCCGGCAAGGCCACGCCCGACACCGATGCAGCCGGCGCCATCCGGGTCGAGGACGGGCTCTTGCGCTCGCGCGGGCTGGGCGCCGATCTGGTGCCGCCCTTGTCGCTGGTGCTGGACGATCTTGGCATCTACTACGACCCGAGGCGGGAAAGCCGGCTGGAACGGCTGATCGCCGGGGCCTGCGCCCTGCCCGACGACGAACGCGCCCGGGCCGAGGCGCTGGTGGCGGCGATCCTGTCGGCGGGGCTGTCGAAATACAATCTGGGCGGCGCCGGCCTGCCCGAGGACCTGCCCGCTGGGCGGCGGATCCTGGTTCCGGGCCAGGTCGAGGATGACGCCTCGATCCTGCTGGGCGCCGGGGACATCCGCAGCAACCGCGACCTGCTGGCCGCCGCGCGGCAGGCCAATCCCGACGCGGTGATCCTGTTCAAGCCGCATCCCGATGTCGAGGCCGGGCTGCGCCCCGGTGCCGTGCCCGATGCCGCGGCGCTGGCCGATGCGGTCCTTGCCCGCTCCGACCCGGCCCTGCTGTTGGCGGGCGTGGACGAGGTCTGGACCATGACTTCGGGCCTTGGATTCGAGGCGCTCTTGCGCGGCCGCGCCGTCACCTGCACCGGCGCGCCCTTCTATGCCGGATGGGGTCTGACCACCGATCGCGGCCCCGCCCTGCCCCGCCGCAGCGCCCGGCCCGACATCACCGCGCTCGCCCACGCGGTGCTGATCGGCTATCCGCGCTATACCGACCCGGCCACCGGCCTGCCCTGCCCGGCCGAAGTCGCGGTCGAACGGCTGGCGAGCGGCCTTGCCCCCCGGCGCGGTCTGGCGAACCGCTGGCTGGCCAAGGCGCAGGGGGCGTTCGCCGGCTTTGCGCCGTGGTGGCGGTGACGGTGGCGGTGGGCGTTTACCCACCCTACGTTCGACGCGGCCCGTAGGGTGGGGGATACCCCACCGCCGCGTCCTAAATCTGCTTTTCCGGCATCTGCACCCGCAGCCCGTCAAGCGCATCCGTCACCTTGAGCTGGCAGGTCAGGCGCGAGCGCACCGGATCGGGGTGCCAGGCGAAATCAAGCATGTCCTCTTCCATCGCCTCGCGCGCAGGCAGGCGGTCAACCCAGGCGGGGTCGACATAGACATGGCAGGTCGAACAGGCGCAGGCGCCGCCGCAATCGGCCTCGATGCCGGGGATGCCGTTGTCGCGGGCGCCCTCCATCACGGTCAGGCCGTTGGGCACCTCGACCTGATGCTCGCGCCCGCCATGTTCGACATAGGTGATCCTGGCCATCTGCTGCTCTCCGACTGTCCGCGGCGATAGATAGGCGATGCGGCGGGCAGGTGCCAGAGGGGGGACTGCGGGCCGACTGTGGGCAGGATGCGACGGTAGGGCAGGCTTGCGCCAGCGCAGGCGCCGGCGGTCTGGTCGCGCGGGAACGCTTTCGCTAACCTGCCGCGAGACCGGCGCCTGCGGGCGGCAGGACCGGACAGGCAGGGGCAAGATGCGGCAGGGCTTGTGGGCCATTGCAGGACTGGCGATGCTGGCGGGGTGCGACGGCGCGACCCTCGCCCCCGGCGTGCCCGAACTGGTTTCGGCCGAGATCACCCATGACGCTGACGGGCGCTGCTGGGGCCACGACATCGCCCCGGCGGTGATCCAGACCGTCACCGCACACGAGGTCGACACGCCTGCGGTGCTGGCGCCCGATGGCACGGTGCTGACCCCCGCGACCTATCGCAGCGTGACCCGGCAGGAAATCGTCCGCGAACGCGGCGAACAGGCGTTCGAGACCATCTGCCCCCCGGTCTATACCGAGGAATTCGTCGCCTCGCTGCAACGGGCGCTGGCGGCGCGCGGCTTTTACCCGGGCGAGGTCACCGGCGTCATGGACACCGCGACGGGGCGCGCGGTGCAGGATTTCCAGCGCAACGACGGCCCGGATTCGCCGCTCCTGTCGATCGCGGCGGCGCGGCGGCTGGGGCTGATCGAACTGACACGGGAACAGGTGGACGCGCTGTAGGGCAGCCTGCGGGGCATCACCAGGCGAAACGGACATCGGCACGGTCTGCAAATCGACAAGCAACCTGTGCCAAAAAGGGGGCAAGGATGGACGTCGAGCATGAGAAGCTCCCGAAAACCGCCGCCCGCAGGCGCGCCGACGAGATCAGGTCATTCCGCTGCAAGAACCTGATTGCCGTGATCGAGGACCCCACGGAGATCAGGAACATCGGCACCGTCATCCGCAACGCGAACGCGCTTGGTGCCGAAAAGGTCTATGTCGTTGATCCGCGACGGAAGCTGCCAGAGGATTGGGCCGCGATGCGAGAGGAGAAGGCGCTCACCTCCACCTCGGTTTCCGGTGTCAAATGGACCTTTGTCAAACGCTTTGACAGCACCGAAGCCTGCCTCGCCCATCTCGAGAGCAATGGATTCGTGTCCATCGTCACCTCGCCTCACGTCAAAGGAAAGGCCAACCTGCTGTTGCACGAAGGCGACTACACCACGCATCACAAGCTTGCGGTATGGTTCGGGAATGAAAGCCGGGGGATCAGCCCGCTTGCGGTCGAACGGAGCGAGATGTGCATTTCGATCCCGATGTTCGGCATGATCGAAAGCCTGAACCTCGCGACGAGTTCCGGCATCGTGCTTTATGAAGTGACCCGTCAGCGGCGCGCCTATCAGAGCGTGTTCAGCAGGCGGGACAGAAAGGGGCGAAGGGAAACCGTTCTGCCCGTGGTCATCGACCGCGGCGAGAGCGGTCAACAATAACCGTCCGGCAGGGGCTAAAAGCCCAATGACAAGGGCGCGCCCTTTCGGACGCGCCCCCCTTAGGCAATTGCCCCCTACTCCACGATGCTCAGCGCCACAAAGCGCGGGTCGCCGTCGCGGCGGATCAAGAGCAGGATCGACTGCCGCCCCGCCTCCTGCGCCTCATCGACGCGGGCCTCAAGGTCGGCGACCGTCATCACCGCCTGCTGGCCGGCCTCGGTGATGATATCACCCGGCTCGATTCCCTTCAGGCCCGCGTCCGAGGCGGGATCGACGCCGGTGATGACCAGCCCCGTCGCATCGCCAAGGCCCATCTGTTCGGCCAGTTGCGCGGTGATTTCGGCCACCTGCAGGCCGATGATCTCGCCCGTCTGCGGCTCTTCCTGCTGGGCGGGATTGGCCTGGCCCTCGGCCTCTTCGCGGCGGCCAAGGGTCACGCCCAGCGTCACCTCGGCCCCGGCGCGCAGCACCACGACATCGACCGTCTCGCCCACCGGCGCGGCGGCGACCATGCGCACCAGCTGCTGGGTGTTGACCACCGGCGCGCCGTTGAACGACAGGATCACGTCGCCCGCCTGCATCCCGGCATCGGCGGCAGGGCCTTCGGGCACGTCGGTCACCATGGCGCCATCGGTGCTTTCCAGCCCGGCGATGGTCTCGACCATTTCCGGCGCGATGTCCTGGATGCGCACGCCCAGCCAGCCGCGGCGCGTCTCGCCGTATTGCTCAAGCTGGGCCACCACATCCTTGACCACGTTCGAGGCCATCGAGAACCCGATGCCGATCGACCCGCCGTCCGGCGACAGGATCGAGGTGTTCACCCCGATGACCTCGCCGCGCATGTTGAACAGCGGGCCGCCGGAATTGCCCTGGTTGATCGCGGCATCGGTCTGGATGAAGTCGTCGAACGTGCCCGACAATTCGCGGTTGCGGGCCGAGATGATGCCGGCCGAGATCGAGAACCCCTGCCCCAGCGGGTTGCCCATCGCCAGCACCCAGTCGCCGACCTCGGCCATGTCGTCATTGCTGTCGCCGAAGGCGACATAGGGCAAGTCCTGCGCCTCGACCTTGAGCAGCGCGATGTCGGTGTTCGGATCGGTGCCGACGACCACGGCATCAAGACGCTCGCCGGAAAAGAACTCGATCTCGATGGCATCGGCGCCTTCGATCACATGGTTGTTGGTGACGATATAGCCGTCGGCCGAGACGACAAAGCCCGACCCCAGCGCACCGGAATGCTGCGGCTCGCGCGGGCCGCCGAAGAATTCGCCAAAGGGCGAATCCTCGGGCAACAGGCCCTCGGGCCCGGTCGGCTGGGCGATGGTGATCGAGGTGGTGATGTTCACCACCGCCGGGCTGACAGCGCGGGCAAGGTCGGCAAAGCTGACCGGGCGGCTGTCCTCGGGGTTGACGAAGGCGGTGTCGTCCTGCGCGAAGACCGGCAGCGCCGGCACCATCGCCGCAGTGCCAAGCAGGACCACGGCCAGCCCGCGCGAGGCGGCACGGAAAGACAGGAAGGGGGCATGAGCCAAGGCGGACACGGGGGGTAAGCTCCTTGTTGAAGGGGGCGGCGCCGGATCGTCCCGGCAGCCGACCCGCCTGGCGGGCATCATTCACCGCGGCGGGGCGAGGTGCAACGCAAAGCCCGGTCGCGGCGCGTCAAACCGCGGTGAAGGAGTGTTACAGGCCGGCCCCGGCCCCATCCTCGCCGTGCAGAGCGCCTTCGGCGCCGAATCCTTGCCTCGTCGTCGCCTTCGGCTCCTCCTCAGGGTGCCTCCGGCGGGGTGTGTTGCCGCGACCGCCACTGGTCCGAGGGCGCGGCAACACGTTATAGACGAAGAATGAGGAAGAGTGGCTCTCTTGTTCATTCTTCGTCCCCAAATATCCTCGGGGGGTGAATGCGCCGCAGGCGCAGAGGGGGGTCCGAGGACCCCCTTCTTCCTTCGCCGGGCTTCAGCCCGGCGCCCGCGCCAGCCAGAGGAACGCCACCCCCAGGGCCACCGCCGCCAGCCCGATCAGCCGGCGCTGTTCCGGCGACAACCTGCGAAGGGCGGCAAGCAGATCCTCGATCATGCCCGGGGCCAGGGCCCAGACCAGGCCCTCGGCCACCAGAAGCAGGCCAAGGCCGGTCAGGGCCCAGGTCATCAGGGCGACGCGGGGGCGGTTTCCGTCGCGTCGTCGGCGGGTTCGGCCTCGACCGGCTCCGCCGGCACCTCGGCCTCGGGGGCGACTTCGCCCGCCTCTGTCCCCGCCTCGGTCCCCGCTGCGGTGGCCGCGGCCGCGGCGGCCTCGGCGGCGGCGCGGGCGGCTTCGGCCTCGGCGCGCGCTTCCTCGGCCTCGGCGGCATCCAGCGCCGCCTGCGCCGCGGCGCGGTCGGCCTCGGTCACCGCGGGCGCGGTCTCGGCGTTACCGTTCCCCGAATAGAGATAGTCGAAGAACGACGAATCCGGCGTCAGCACCATGGTCGAATTGCCGGCCTGCAGCGCCTGGCGATAGGCCTGCAGCGAGCGGTAGAAGTCAAAGAACTCCGGGTTCGCGCCATAGGCTTCGGCGAAGATGCGGTTGGCGCGGGCATCGGCCTCGCCCCGCGTCACCTGCGCCTCGCGTTCCGCCGCGGAGACGGTTTCCACCACCGTGCGGTCGGCCAGCGCCTGCACCCGTTGCGCCGCCTCGTTGCCGCGAGCGATCTCGTCCGCCGCCTCGCGGTCGCGTTCGGCCTGCATCCGGGCAAAGGTCGCGTCCAGGTTCTGCGACGGCAGGTTGGTCTGCTTCAGCCGCACATCGACGACTTCCAGCCCAAGGTTCGCCGCCTCGACCTGCGCCAGGTCGCGGATGCGGTTCATCAGGCTGCGCCGGTCCGAGGACAGGATGGTGTCCGAGGTCACGTTCTCGGCGCCCAGAACCTCGCGGATCTTGGCGTTGAGGATCGAGGACAGCCGGTCCTCGGCCACCTGCACGCCGCCGACGCCCACCGCCTGCCGGAACGCCACCACATCGGCGATGCGGTAGCGGGCAAAGGCATCGACCACCAGCCGGCGGTCGTCCGAGGGTGTCACCTCGATGGTTTCGGTGTCGAGGCTGAGGATGCGGTCGTCATAGCGCACCACCTCCTGGATCAGCGGAATCTTGAAGGCGAGGCCGGGCTCTTCGATCACCTGGCGGATCTGGCCGAACTGCAGGACCAGCGCCTTTTCCTTTTCGTTGACCACGAAGACCGACGACAGGAGGACGACCACCGCGATGACAGCGGCAATGAGGACATAGATCGCGCGGTTCATTGGCCTAGTTCCCCGTCGTCGTGGTGGCGGTGGCACCGGCCGCGGGCGCGGCGGCATTCGGGCGGATCAGTTGGTCAAGCGGCAGGAAGGGCACCACGCCCTGGCCGCCGTTGCCACCGGCAACGGCATCGTCCAGCACGATCTTGGGCACCGTGCCCAGCACATCGGCCATGGTGTCAAGGTACAGGCGCCGGCGCGTGACCTCGGGCGCGTTCAGGTATTCGGTCAGCACAGCGGTGAACCGGCTCGCCTCGCCCAGCGCGTCGTTGATGGTCTGGGCGCGATAGGCTTCAGCCTCTTCGATCACCTGCGCGGCCTGGCCGCGGGCTTCGGCCAGCCGTCGGTTCGAATAGGCATCCGCCTGCCGCTCGAGCCGGTCACGTTCCTGTTCGGCCGCCTGCACGCGGCGGAAGCTGTCGATCACCTCGGTCGGCGGATCGGCCTTCTGCAGGTTGACCCGCACCACGGTAATGCCGGAATCATAGGCATCAAGCGCGGCCTGAATCCCGGCCTGGGCATTGTCGGCGATCGAGCCGCGTTCGGTGTTCAGGATCGGCGCCAGTTGCGAGGCGGCGATGATCTCGCGCATCACCGATTCCGCGGCGGCGCGGACGGTCTGTTCCGCGTCGCGGATGTTGAACAGGAATTTCGCCGGATCGTTGACGTTCCACACCACCTGAAAGCCGATATCGACAAGGTTGGCATCGGTGGTCAGCATCAGCCCGGATTCGTCGCCGACCGCCCCCGAGGCACCGATCGATTCGGTCCGTTCCGAGGTCACATTGACCACTTCATAGGTGACCAGCGGCCAGGGCGCAAAATTGAGGCCGGGCTCTCCGGTGGCGGAAAACCGCCCCAGGAACATCTCGACCGAGCGTTCTTCGGGCCGCACCGTGTAGAAGGACATGAAGGCCCAAAGCCCGGCCGCGGCCAGCGCCGCAAGCCCGATGGTGCCGCGGGTCAACTGAAAGCCGCTGCCGCCACCGCCGCCGGCCCCGTTCGGCCGCCGGCCGCCGCCGCCGCCCATCAGGACGCGCAGCTGTTCGCGGCCCTTGTTCACGATCTGGTCGAGTTCCGGAATCTGCGGACCTTCGCCCGGACGCCGCGGCGGCGCCGGTCGCCTGTCGTCATCGCCCCCACCGCTGCCGTTGCCGCGATTGCCGCCGCCACCGCCCCAGGGGCCACCGTTGTTACCCGCCATGTCGCTCTTTCTTCCCTCGCACGTCCTGTTGCACCCTAATTGTGCAGGATGCCGGCGATTTCAAGCGCTCCTGACCGGGTTGCGCATCGTCACCAGTTCCTCGGCCATGGTCGGATGCACCGCAACCGTGCGGTCGAAATCCTCTTTCGTGGCGCCCATGCGGATGGCGATGGCGGCAAGCTGGATCATTTCCCCGGCCTCGGGCGCCACGATATGGCAGCCCAGAACCCGGCGCGTCGCCCTGGAAACCACCAGCTTCATCAGCACCCGCGCTGCCGACCCGGCAAAGGCGCTGCGCATCGGGCGAAAGCCGGTGGCATAGATCTCGACCGGCTCGCGCTCGCGCGCCGCCTCTTCGGTCAGGCCGATGGTGCCAAGCTCGGGCTGGGTGAACACCGCCATCGGGATCAGGTCATGGTCGACCGGCGTGGGAATGCCGCGGAAAATGGTGTCGGCAAAGGCCATGCCCTCGCGGATCGCCACCGGAGTCAGCGCCACCCGGCCGGTGACATCGCCGATGGCATGGATCGAGGGCACGGCGGTCTGCGAATAGGCATCGACCACGACCTCGCCACGGCGGCCCATGGCGATGCCCAGCGTATCAAGCCCCAGCCCGGCGGTGTTCGGCCGGCGGCCGGTGGCGAACAGCACCTGGTCGAACAGGCGTTCGCGGCCATTGGTCAGCCGCACCTTGACCGGCCCGCCGGTTGCCGCCATGGCCGGCACCGCCTCGCCCAGCGGCAGATCGAAATCGGCCTCCGGCGGCCCCATCGCGGCGATCGAGGCGCCAAGCGCGATGGTGATCCCGCGGGCCTGCATCGCCTCGGCCACCATGCCACGCGCCTCGTCGTCGAAGCCGCGCAGGATCTGCGCGCCGCGATAGGCAAGCGTCACCTCGACCCCCATGCCATGCAGGATCCCCGCCATCTCGCAGGCGATGAAACCCCCGCCGACGATCAGGATCGACTTCGGCAACTGGTCAAGCTGGAAGATGTCGTCCGAGACGATGCCCATCTGCGCATTGGGCAGGTCGGGCCGTTCGGGCCGGCCGCCGGTGGCGATCAGGATATGCGCGGCGGTGACGATGCTGCCATCGGCGCGGCGGATCTCGTGCGGACCGGCAAGGGTCACCCGTTCGTCCAGCACCGTGACGCCCGAACTGGCAAGGAGGTGGCGATAGACGCCTTCCAGCCGGTCCAGTTCGGCATGCAGGCGGCCCCGGAAGGCGGGCCAGTCAAAGCGGCCGTCGCCGATGTCCCAGCCATAGGCCCGCGCCTCGGCCGGCAGGTCGGCAAAGCCCGCGGCAAAGACCATCAGCTTTTTCGGCACGCAGCCGCGGATGACACAGGTGCCGCCCATGCGGCTTTCCTCGGCCAGGGCGACACGGGCGCCCGCCGCGGCCGACATCCGCGCGGCACGCACACCGCCCGAGCCGCCGCCGATGACGAAAAGGTCGTAGTCGAAGGGGGTCATGACGCGGGCCTTTCGCTGGAACCGCCCGTCTATCCCACAAGAGCGGCGCGGATGCCAGCCGCCCGCGCCCTGGACGGTCTGCCGAACAGAGCGCCTTCGGCGCATGAGTCCTTGCCTCGTCGTCGCCTTGCGGCTCCTCCTCAGGTTTGCCTCCGGCGGGGTGTGTTGCCGTGCTCGCCATCGGTCCGAGAGCGCGGCAACACGTTGGGGACGAAGAATGAGTGTGAGCCTCTCTTCCTCATTCTTCGTCCGGAAATATCCTCCGGGGGTGAATGCGCCGCAAGGCGCAGAGGGGGGCGGAAGGCCCCCCCTTCTTCCTTCCGCCGGGCTTCAGCCCGGCGCCCCGCCCTATTCGGCCACTTCGGTAAAGATGTTGTCGGTCTCGAGGAATTCGAACCGGGTTTCCTCGACCTCGCCGCGGCCCATGTCGCGGACCTCGACCCGGCCGTCGCCGTAGCCGATCACCACCGCATCGCAGATGTCGATGAACAGGCCGTTTTCCACCACGCCGGGGATCTGGTTCAGCACCAGGCTAAGTTGCCGGGCGTTGCCGATCCGGTTCAGGTGCAGGTCGACGATATGGTTGCCCTCGTCGGTGACATAGGGCGTGGCGCCGTTCATGCGCAGCGTCGTGGTCCGGCCCAGCACGTCCAGCCCGATCAGCGTCTCCTCGATCAGAAGCTTGGTCGTCTGCCAGCCGAAGGGGATCACCTCGACCGGCAGCGGAAAGGCGCCCAGCGTTTCCACCTGTTTCGAGATATCGGCGACCACCACCATCTGGTCGCTGGCCGTGGCCACGATCTTTTCCTGCAAGAGCGCGCCGCCGCCGCCCTTGATCAGGTTCAGCCCGGCGTCGAATTCGTCGGCGCCGTCGATGGTCACGTCCAGCCATTTCGCCTCGTCGAGCGAGATGACCTCGATCCCGACCTCGCGCGCCAAGGCCGCGGTGCGGGCCGAGGTCGGCACGCCGCGGATGCGCAGGCCCTCCTCGCGCACCAACTCGCCCAGGCAGCGCACCAGCCAGGCGGCGGTCGATCCGGTGCCAAGCCCCACCTTCATGCCCGATTCCACAAAGCGGGTCGCGCGCTTGGCCGCCACGAACTTGGCCTTGTCGATGGGGGACAGCTCGCTGGGCATGGTCGCACCTTTCATTCACATCGCCCGCCTTATAGGGGCGGGCGCTGCGTCAGGCCAGATGATAGAACGGGCAGGCGACAAGATGGCCCGGCGACGGCTCCAGCACCGGCGGCGGTGCCTCGGCGCAGGAAGGCTGGGCGATGGGGCAGCGGGTGCGGAACACGCAGCCCGACGGCGGGTTCATCGGCGAGGGCAGTTCCCCTTCCAGCACCGGCCGCGGCCGCGCCTTTTCCAGCACCGGATCGGGGATCGGCACCGCGGCGATAAGCGCGCGGGTATAGGGATGCAGCGGCGTCGCGGTCAGCGGATGGCTGGGCGCGGTTTCCATCATCCGGCCCAGATACATGACAAGGATCCGGTCCGAGACATGGCGCACCACCGACAGGTCATGCGCGATGAAGATCATCGCCACGCCCATGTCGCGCTGCAATTCCTTGAGCAGGTTGACCACCTGCGCCCGCACCGACACGTCAAGCGCCGAGACGGGTTCGTCGCAGATCACCAGTTTCGGCCGCAGGATCAGCGCCCGGGCGATGCCGATGCGCTGGCACTGGCCGCCGGAAAATTCATGCGGATAGCGGTTGATGAGGTTCGGCAGCAGACCGACCCGCTCCATCAGTTCGGCGGCGCGGCGCCGCGCCTCCTTGCGGCCGACCTCGGGTTCGTGGGTCATCAGCGGCTCGGCGATGATGTCGCCGACATTCATCCGCGGGTTCAGTGCCGCCAGCGGATCCTGGAACACCATCTGCACGTCGCGGCGGTGGCGGCGGCGTTCGGCGGCGTCCATCGCCGTCAGGTCGCGGCCCTGGAACACGACATTGCCGCCGCTTGACGGAATCGTGCCGACAATCGCGCGCGCCAGCGTCGACTTTCCCGACCCCGATTCGCCGACGACGCCCAGGGCCGCGCCGGGGGCAAGGTCGAAGCTGACCCCGCCGACCGCCTGAAGTTTCAGCGAAGGCGTCCAGGGCCAGGCGCCGGGCGGGCGCACGTCGAAGGTCACGCGCAGGTCGCGGACGCTGAGCAGCGGTCCGGTGGTCGCGGTGGCGGGGGCAAGGGCGGTGTCGGTCATGCCGCGACCTCCTCGGGCGTCACTTCCGACGGGGCGGCGTGGCAGGCGCGGCGGCGGCCGGGTTCGGGCGATTCGATCGGCGCGCGCGTCGTGGCGCAGAAATCGCGGGCGATGGCGCAGCGCGGGCTGAACGGGCAACCGGGCGGCAGCCGCGACATGTCGGGCGGCTCGCCCGCGATGGTGCGCAGCGCGTCGTCGTCGCGGTCGATCCGCGGCACTGCCGCCATCAGGCCGGCGGTATAGGGATGGGTCGGGCGGGCGAACAGCGCCTCGGTCGGCGCCTCCTCCATCACCTGGCCGCCATACATGACCAGCGTGCGGTCGCAGAACCCGGCGACCACGCCCAGGTCATGGGTGATGAGGATGATGGCGGTACCGAAATCGGCGCGGATTTCGGCCAAGAGCTTCATGATCTGCGCCTGCACCGTCACGTCGAGCGCAGTGGTCGGCTCGTCGGCGATGATCAGGCGCGGGCGGCACAAGAGCGCCATGGCGATCATGATCCGCTGCCGCATCCCGCCGGAAAATTCGTGCGGATACATGGTGATGCGCCGGGCGGCATCGGGAATGCGCACGGCGTCCAGCATCTTCACCGCCTCGGCCACCGCGGCGCGCTTGGCCATGCCCTTGTGCAGCACCAGCACCTCGGCCATCTGGTCGCTGATCCGCATGTAGGGATTGAGCGAGGTCATCGGATCCTGAAAGATCATCGCGATGTCGTTGGCGCGGACCCTGTTCAGCTCTGCCGCCGGCAGATTCAGCAGGTCGCGGCCATCGAAGGTCACCTTGCCCGTGGCCCGGCCGTTCGCCGCCAGCAGGCCCATCGCCGCATAGGCAGTCTGGCTTTTGCCCGATCCGCTCTCGCCGACGATGGCCAGGGTCTCGGCCTTGTCGATGGCGAAGGACACGCCGTTGACCGCATTGACCGGCAGGTCGCCGGTCTTGAAGGTCACTTGCAGATTTTCAACTTCCAACAGTCTCATGGCGCGCACCGGGCTGGCTTGGCTTGCATTTACCGATCCTTCGGGTCGAGCGCGTCGCGCAGCCCGTCGCCGACGAAGAAGAAGGCGTAGAGCATGGCGACGAAGGCGATCAGCGGATAGATCAGCATCCACAGCAGGCCATATTGGATCTGTCCCGCGCCCTTGGCGATCAGCGCGCCCAGCGAGGTCTGTGGATCCTGCACGCCAAGGCCCAGGAAGCTGATGAAGCTTTCGGTGACGATCATGCCGGGGATCAGGAGCGTGGCATAGACGATGACGATGCCGGCAAGGTTCGGCACGATGTGGCGGACGATGATGGTCAGCGGGCGCACCCCGATGGCCACCGCCGCCTCGACGAATTCCTTGTGTTTGATGCTCATCGTCTGGCCGCGGGCGATCCGCGCCATGTCAAGCCAGGAGATCAGCCCGACGCCGACAAAGATCATCGCCATGGACCGGCCGAAGATGACCAGAAGCAGGATCAGCACGAACATGAACGGGATCGACATCAGCACATCGACGATCCGCATCATGATCTGGTCGGTACGGCCGCCGAAATAGCCGGAAATCGCGCCGTAAAGCGTGCCGACGATCACCGCCACCAGCGAGCCGACGATGCCGACCATCAGCGACATCCGCGTGCCCTGCACGGTGCGGGCGAACAGGTCGCGCCCCTCGGTGTCGGTGCCGAAATAATGGCCGGTGGCGATCGAGGGCCGTCCGTTGGTCGCGGCCCCGGTGCCCAGCGCCGACCAGTCGACGGTTTCATTGTCCCAGGCGGCGAACCAGCCGCCGAAGAAGGCGAACAGCACGATCAGCGCCAAGACGACCAGCGAGGCGACGGCGGCGCGGTTACGCATGAAGCGCCGCCGCGCATCGGCCCAGAGCGAGCGGCCGGTTTCGGCCTGCATCGCCTCGAGATCGCGGGCGGTGGCTTTGGAGACAAAGGCCATGGCCGCCCCCCTTTAGTAGCGGATCTTGGGGTCGATCCACGCATAGAGGATGTCGACCACAAGGCTGAACAGGATGGTAAGGACGCCGACCAGAATGGTGATGCCCATGATGACCGAATAGTCGCGGTTCAATGCCGAATTGACAAAGAAGGTGCCGATACCGCCGGTCGAGAAATACATGTCGATGACGAAGGATCCGGTGATCATCGCGACAAAGGCCGGGCCAAGATAGCTGAGAACCGGCAGAAGCGCCGGCTTGAGCGCATGGCGCAGGATGATGCGCCGCATCGGCAGGCCCTTGGCCCGCGCGGTGCGGATGAAGCCGGAATTGAGCACTTCCAGCATCGAGGACCGCGTGATCCGGGTGATCGAGGCGGTATAGGAGGTGGCCAGCGCCACCACCGGCAGCACGACATATTGCCATTGGCCGCCGTTCCAGCCGCCGCCGGGCAGCCAGCCCAGCCACAGCGTGAAGATCAGCACCAGGATCGGCGCCAGAACGAAATTCGGCAGCACCTGCAACCCGACCGAGGTGCCGACGGCGATATAGTCAAGCCAGGTGTTCTGCCGCACCGCCGCCACCACGCCCAGCGTGACCCCGACGGTCACGGCGATGGCAAAGGCCCAGAGGCCATAGGTCAGCGTCACCGGAAAACCCTGCGCGATGATCGAGTTGACGGTCTGGTCGCGATACTGGAACGACGGGCCGAAATCGAAATGCAGGATGTTCCAGATATAGACCGCCACCTGTTTCCAGTAAGGCTGGTCCAGACCGTAGCGCGCCTCGATATTGGCCAGCACCTGCGGCGGCAGGGGCCGTTCGCTGTTGAACGGGCCGCCGGGGGCCGTGAACATCAGGACATAGGAAATCACGATCAGGATCAGGATCGTGGGGACGGCCACCGCAAGGCGCCGGGCGATAAAGCTGAGCATGATGCTGTCCCGCAGACGGAAACGGTCAAAAGACGATCCCGCGCCCGGAGGTGCCGGGCGCGGGACCGCGTTTGCTCAGCCCTTATTCGGCGACGCGATACAGGGTCCGGGCATACCAGTTTTCCTGCGCGTTTTCGAACGGATAGCCCTTGATCGCCGCATCCTGCATGTTGACCGTCGAATAGAAGTAGATCGGCAGGATCGGGAAGTCGCGCTGGATCAGCGCCTCGGCGGCCTGATAGTCGGCCAGCGGATCGGCAGCGGTGCGGGCGGCCAGCATGTGGGCGTCATAGTCGGCGTTCACATACTTGGAGTCGTTGTAGCCCGATTCCGACTGCATGATGTCAAGGAACGACGACGCCTCGTTATAGTCGGCGCACCAGCCGGCGCGCGCGATTTCATAGTCCTGTTCGCCGCGGGCGGTCAGGAAGGTCTGCCATTCCTGATTGGCCAGCGTGGTGTCGACGCCCAGCTTCTGCTTCCACATCTGGCCGATGGCGACCGCGATGGACTGGTGCGCTTCCGAGGTGTTGAACAGGATGTCGAGGGTCAGCGGCTCGCCGCCGTTGCCAAAGCCGGCCTCGGCCATCAGCTCGACCGCGCGGGCATCGCGTTCCGCCTGGGTCCAGCCGGCATAGTCGACGCTGGGAACTTCCCAGCCGGCGACGGCCCAGTGGGTCAGCGAATAGGCCGGCACCTGCCCGCCCGCCAGCACGTTGTTGACGATCACGTCGCGGTCGATGGCCAGCGCCAGCGCCTCGCGCACGCGGACGTCCTGCAGCGCGGGATTGCCGGTCTCGGTCAGGTTGATGTTGTAGTAGTAGGAGCAGAGGTTCGGCACCGACACCGCCTCGTCCGGGTATTGTTCGTGCAGGGCGGGGAACTGGCCCGCGGGCACGTCGGTCTGGTCGAGCTCGCCGGCGAGATAGCGGGTCAGGGCCGCGTTCTCGTCATTGATGATCATCGCCGTCACCGTCTCCATGACGGTATTGGCGTTGTCCCAATACTGGTCGTTGCGGGTCAGGACGATCTTTTCCTGCGGCACGCGCTCGGACAGGACATAGGCGCCGTTCGACACCATGTTGCCGGGCTGGGTCCACTGGTCGCCATGCGCCTCGATGGTCCATTGCGGCACCGGGAAGGTGGTGGTGTGGGTCACCATCTGCGGGAAATAGCGCAGCGCGGTGTGCAGCGTGACCTGCAGCGTGTGGTCATCCAGAGCGACGACGCCCAGCTGGTCGGGGGTCATCTCGCCGGCCATGACCTCATCCACGTTCTGGATCGCCATCAGGCCCATATACCACTGGTATTCCGAGGCGGTGGCGGGGTCGGCGGCGCGGCGCCAGGAATAGACGAAATCATTCGCGGTGACCGCCTGGCCGTCCGACCACTTGGCTTCGGGACGCAGCGTGAAGGTATAGACCAGCCCGTCGTCCGAGACGGTGAAACCGGTGGCAACGCCGGGCACGACATTGCCCTCGGCATCCTGGTTCATCAGCCCTTCGAACAGGTTGCGGGCAACGTGCGAGCCTTCCACGTCCTCGACCAGGTTGGGGTCGATCGACGGAAACTCGTCCAGCACCCGATAGGTGAAGGTCTGGTTGTCGGAAAGCGCCTCGCCCGTGGTCGGATGGGTGGCCTGGGCCCAGGCGGCCGGCGCCATAAGGACGGCGGCGGTTCCCGCCAGAAGTGCGGACTTGAGTGTCATGCGGTCTGTCTCCCTGTTGATGTGGCGGCGCAGCCCGGCGTCCCGGCCCGGCCTTGCCGCGATGAAAACGGTTCTGGTCCCGCTTTGGTTGCAGGCTGTCCCCATCCTGTCGGCCAGTCGCGGGAAAGTGCAAGGGGGAAGCGCCCACAACCCCGCGGCATCTGCACAACTGCCGAAAGCAGGCGAAGGCATTCGTCGGAATGACGGCGGTTTCGTCGGATCGGCGATGAAGCCGGCACCGCCACAGCCTGACCGCCCCGAAAGATCAGGAATTTTCCGGCGGCGAAAGCAGAGTCGCAGGGCGGCGGACCTGCGCTGACGGCAAGCGCCCCCGAATGTCCGGACATTTGGGGGCGCGCTGAAAATTCTAGAATTTTCAGCCTGTTGTCCGGGTCACGCCGCGCGCAGGCCCAGAATCGCCCGCGCCTCAGCGGTGGTCGCCACCGGGCGGTGATACCGCCCGCACAGGTCCACCACCCGCCGCACCAGCGCCGCGTTCGACGGCGCCAGCGTGCTGCGGTCCAGCCGCACGTTGTCCTCAAGCCCGGTGCGCGCATGCCCGCCCGAGGACACCGCCCATTCGTTCAGGACGATCTGGTTCGGCCCGATTCCCGCGGCGCACCACGGCGCGTCGGCGCCGAACAGGCGCTGCACGGTCTGGATCATGAAATCGAACGCCGCCCGGTCGGCCGGCATGGCGTTCCTGACCCCCATGACGAACTGCACATAGGGCGTGCCCGCCAGTTGCCCCCGCGCCGCCATGTCGGCCGCCTTGAAGATATGGCTGAGGTCAAAGGCCTCGATCTCGGGCTTGACACCATATTGCAGCATCTCGGCCGCCAGCCAGTCGACCAGATCGGGCGGGTTTTCATAGACCCGCGTCGGAAAGTTGTTCGACCCGACCGAAAGCGAGGCCATGTCGGGCCTGAGCGGCAGCATCCCGCCGCGCGCCTGCCCAGCCCCCGACCGCCCGCCGGTGGACAGTTGCACGATCAGGCCGGGGCAATGCCGTTCAAGCCCCTCCTTCAGCCGGGCGAACCTTTCGGGGTCGCTGGTCGGCCGGCCCTCGTCATCGCGCACATGGCAATGCGCGATGGCGGCGCCGGCCTCCCAGGCCTCATGGGTCGATTCGACCTGTTCGGCCACCGTCACCGGCACCGCCGGATTATCGGCCTTGGTCGGCAGCGATCCGGTGATCGCGACGCAGATGATGCAGGGTTTTCCGCTGTGGTCGGTCATTTTGCCTTCGGTGCGAGAACGAAATCATGGACGACCTTGTAATACGGTATGACCATACCGTCAGCCGCCATCTGTGCCGGATCCGTGGTCCAGTCGAAGCGGGCCATAAGACTTTCCTTGACCCCGAACACCGCGTCCGAGTTGATGTAGGGATCATCGGGATCGAAGATATGGGTGGTCAGGCTTTCATGCCCGTCCGCCTCGATGATGTAGTGCAGATGCGCCGGGCGATAGGGATGCCGGCCCAGCGCGCCCAGCATCTTGCCCACGGTCCCGTCATCGGGAATCGGGTAGTATTTCGGCTTCACCCCCTGGAACCAGTATTCGCCGGCCGCATTGGTGCGGAACACGCCGCGCAGGTTGAAATCGGGCTGGATGCCCTTCTGCTGCACGTCGTAGAACCCTTCGTCATTGGCCTGCCAGACGTCGATCTTTGCATTGGCCAGCGGCGTCCCGTCGGTGGACAGGATCCGGCCCTTGACCAGCATCTTGTCGCCCTTCTGGTCGAGGCAGATATCGGCGCCCAAGGGCAGTTCCGGCGCATCGGCCACATGGAACGGCCCCAGAACGGTCGATTCCGACGCGCCCGAGGGTTTGCGGTTGTTGATCGCATCGACCAGCATCGACACGCCCAGCACGTCCGACAGCAGGATGAATTCCTGCCGCCATTCGTTGCAGAGATGCCCGGTCTCGGTCAGGAACATGATCGACTTGAACCATTCCTCCTGCGTCGGCTCGATTTCCTTCACCGCCGCATGAAGGTGCTTGACGATCACCGCCATCACCTCGGCCAGCCGGGCGTCCTTTGCATGGGCATTGCGCGAGATGACGACCTCGGCAGAAGTCTCCTCGGTGAAATAGCCCTGTTCGTCAGAGCCTTTTGCATCACGGATCATCTGTGCCTCCTCAGGCGAGAATGGTGGCCATCACCCGGCGCAATTCGGCGACGGGATCGGCCGGCAGCGTGGCGGCACGCCAGGCGACATGGTGGTCGGGCCGGACAAGGACGCAGCCGGCGTCGGCGGTGTCGCGGATGCGGCTCCAGTCGCCCAGATGGTCCTGCACGGCGCGACGCGGGCCGATGATGTGGACATGGATCGGGACGCCGGTTTCGGCGCTGACCGTCGCGGCCGCCTCGGCCCAGGCCTCGCCGCCGATGCCGGTCAGGATGCTGAAATCGCCATGGCCGCACAGGTCGAGGGTCGAGAGCCTGTCGCCCTTCGCATCGAACAGCCAGGCATGCGGCAGCCGGGCGCCCGGCCAGGTCGTCTGCTGGAAATGCAGTTCGAGATCGACATCGGCCGGCGGCGGCATCTGCCCGTCGCGGACCACCGCCTGCGAGGTATAGCGCTGGTTCATCTCGACGCCATGGGCGTCGAATTCGTATTTCTTGAAGGCGATGGCCTTGCGCAAGGCCTCGCGCTGCTCTTCGGCGGCGCTGCCGGTATTGGCGCGCGCCTCCATGTTCTCCTGCATCTTCACCGGATCGACGGACCCGAGCAGGCCCAAAGCCTCGAAGATCGGCCCGAATTCGGTGATCGACTGGTTGGCGCGGGTGACGATCTGCTTGGCCACCGGGGCGCGTTCCTCGGAATAGGTCCGCAGCAACCCCGGCCCCGCCTGCCCCTTGCAGGCCAGCGCCAGTTTCCACGCCAGATTGAAGGAATCCTGAATGGATGTGTTCGACCCCAGCCCGTTCGACGGCGGATGCCGGTGCGCGGCATCGCCCATGATGAACACGCGGTCGGTCTGCATATGAGTCGCATAGCAGTTGTTCACGGTCCAGGTATTGGCCTTGAGCAGCTCGATTTCCAGATCGGGATCGCCGACCAGCTGCCGCGCCACCTCGGTCGCGTATTCCGGGGTGATCTCGGGCGGCGGTTCGTTGATGTCATAGCCCCAGACGATCAGCCATTCGTTCCAGGGCCGCACCATGCGGACCAGCCCCATGCCGATGCCGCCGACATTGGCGCCGGGCTGCATGACCCAGTAAAGGACGCTGGGCCGGTGCGCGACGTAACGCGACAGGTCGGCGCGGAACAGGATGTTCATCGACCCGCCGACGCCCATCTTGCCGGCAAAGGGCAGCCCGCAGTTCTGCGCGACCAGCGAATTGCCGCCATCGGCACCGACCAGGAATTTCGCCCGGACCGTGAATTCCTTGCCGGTCAGCCGGTCGCGAAGCGTCGCGGTGACGCCTTCGGCATCCTCCACATGGGACAGGTATTCCGTGCTCATCCGCGCCTGCGTGCCGCGCGAACAGGCGGTCTTGAACAGGAGCGGCTCCATGAAGGTCTGCGGCAGGTCGTTCATGAGCGTGGGCGAGGAGCGCAGATGTTCGGCCTTGCTTTCCGGCGCGTTGCCCCAGGACAGCATCCGCCCGATCTCTTCCCCGGCAAGGCTCTCGCAAAAGACGTTGTTGCCCATGAGCTCCTGCCCCGAGGCGAACATATAGGCTTCGTCCTCGACATCGCGGCCCAGGTCGCGCAGCACCTCCATCGCGCGCTGGTTGGTGATATGCGCCCGCGGCGTGTCGGCCAGCCAGCGGTAGCGGTTGACCACCATGTTCGGCACGCCCGAGGACGACAGAAGCGCCGCAGTGGCCGCGCCCGCCGGGCCGGTGCCGATGATGAGAACGTCGGTGGTTATGTCTGCACCGGAATTTGTCATGTCACTCCCTCGTGTCGATGCCGGTCAGCCGCCGCCGGATGGGGAATAGGCGGATGCCGGTCCTGTCGGTGAAAAGTCCCCAAAGCCCGCGGCGCGCGAAAAGCATCACCGCAATGGCGATCAGGCCCAGGGCCAGAAGATAGGCCGAGCCATAGTCCGCAAACAAAGTCTGCAGCGCAAAGAACACCAGCACGCCGACGATCGGCCCCTCGATGGTGCCGATGCCGCCGATGACGGCGATGAAGATCACATAGGCCGTCCAGTCGGTGACGGCAAAGGCGGCATCGGGGCTGATGCGGCCCTTCTGCAGGTAGATCAGCCCGCCGCAGATGCCGGTGCCAAAGGCGGCGGTGAGGAACACCAGCCATTTCATGCGGCCCGCATCGACGCCGACGGCGCGCGCCGCTTCGGCATTGTCGCGGACGGCGGCCAGCGCCAGCCCGGCCCTTGACCGCAAAAGCAGATAGATGCCGCCGGTGGTCAGCACCGCCAGCGCCAGCGCCAGCCAGTAGGTAAGGATGTCCTGCGCCGCGGCGGCGCGCACGTCGAAGGCCTGTTCGATCCAGCCGGTCAGAACCATGTCCCCGGTCACCTCGCGCGGCAGCGATGTGCCGGTGCCGCCGCCGACGCCCTTCCACTGCGCGACGAGAAGGCGGATGATCTCGGCCACGACCCAGGTGCCGATGGCGAAATAGGCGCCGTTCAGGCGAAAGACGAAGAACGCCGTCGGCACCGCGACAGCCAGCGCGAACAGCCCCGACAGGGGCAGCGCCAGCACCGGGTCAAGACCCCAGTAGATGGCCGCGCCGAACATGGCATAGGCGCCAAGCCCGACAAAGGCCTGCTGGCCGACGCTGACCAGCCCGCCATAGCCGGCCAGCAGGTTCCAGAATTGCGCCAGCACCAGCATGGTCAGGATGAAGAACAGATCCTGGATCAGCCCGCGCCCGGCAAAGGCCGGCAGCGCGATGGCAAGAACGATGACCGCCACCGCTGCGACAGCGGCGATGGTCGAGGCGCGGGTGCGGGTGGCAGAGGTATAGGCCATCAGTCGAACGCCCTTGGAAACAGGCCGCGCGGCCGCAGCAGCAGCACGACGACAAAGGCGACATGGCCGGCAAGGATCTGCCATTCCGGGTTGATCGCCGCTCCCAGCGTCTGCGCGACACCGATGATGACCCCGCCCGCCAGCGTGCCCCACAGGCTGCCAAGGCCGCCGATGATGACCGCCTCGAACGCATAGATCAGCCGCGCCGGCCCGATGGTCGGGTCGAAATTCGCCCGCATCCCCAGATAAAGCGCGGCGATGGTGACGACGACCATGGCGATGCCGGTCGCCTGCGCAAAGATCGCCTTTGGCCGGATGCCCATCAGGCTGGCCGTCACCGGATCGTCGCTCGTGGCGCGAAAGGCACGGCCCAGCGCCGTGCGGTAGAAGATGAAGTTCAGCGCCAGGATCACCGCGATGGCCGAACCAAAGGTCAGAAGCGGCATGATCCCCACCGTCACCGGCCCCAGATCGACCGAGGCAGTCTCCAGCGCCCCGCCCGAAACCCGCCGGCTGTCGGCGGTAAAGCCCATGAGCAGGCCGTTCTGCAGCACGATGGACAGGCCGAAGGTCACCAGCAGCGGCGGCAGGATGTCGGGGCCCAGCACCCGGTTCAGCACCCCGCGCTGCAGCCCCCAGCCCAGCGCGAACATCAGCGGCATGGCGACCAGCGCGGCAAGGAACGGGTTGATCCCCAGGGCCGTGGTCGCGCCCAGCACCAGATAGGCGCCCAGCACGATCAGGTCGCCATGGGCCAGGTTCACAAGGCGCATGATGCCGAAGACCAGGCTAAGCCCCGCCGCGAACAGGGCATAAAGCCCGCCCAGCAGCACGCCCTGCACGATGGTGTCGAGCCAGTTCATGCCCGCACCCCCGCGCCTTCCTCATTCTTCGTCCACAAATATCCTCTGGGGGGTCCGGGGGGGCGAAGCGCCCCCCGGGCGGCCGCCACCGGCGCAAACCTTCGGAATGAAGCACCCGTAAGGTGGGTCCCGACCCACCGCTCGCGCTGCCCGCTCATGCCTGCGCCCCGAAATAGGCGTCGTGGATCGCGGCACGGCTCAGGTTCTCCGGGCGGCCCGACAGGGTGACGCGGCCCTCCATCATGCAATAGACCCGGTTGGCGACCTTCAGCGCCTGACCGATATCCTGTTCGACGACAATCACGCTGGCGCCTCCGGCACGGATCTTCGGCAGCGCGGCATAGATGTCGCGGATCACCACCGGCGCCAGCCCAAGGCTGATCTCGTCGCACAGGATGACCCGCGGATTGCTCATCAGTGCGCGGCCGATGGCGACCATCTGCTGCTGGCCGCCCGACAGTTGCGTGCCGGCGTTCTTCCGCCGCTCCTTCAGGATCGGGAACAGGTCATAGACGGCATCAAGGTTCCACGGGCCGCGGCCGCTGCGGGCATGGGCGCCGATCAGCAGGTTTTCCTCGACCGTCAGCGACGGGAACAGCCGCCGCCCCTCGGGCACCATGGCGATGCCCAGCTGCATCACCTCCTCGGCCGGCAGGTGGCCAATGGGCCGCCCCTCGAACAGCAACTGGTCGGCGGCGTTGGCAAGAACGCCGGCAACCGATCGCATGAGCGTGGTCTTGCCGGCGCCGTTCGCACCGATGATCGCCACGCATTCGCCCTCGTCCAGCGCGATATCGACGCCGAACAGCGCCTGGAACAGGCCGTAGCGCGCCGTCAGTCCGCGGGTCTCCAGCAGCATCAGACCTCGATCCCCAGATAGATTTCGCGCACCTCGCGCCGCGCCATCACCTCGTCAGGCAGCCCCTCGGCGATGACCTTGCCGAAATCGAGCACCACCAGCCGCGACACCACCGACGTCAGCGCATGCAGCACATGTTCGATCCAGACGATGGTGACACCGGTGGCATGGACGGCGCGGATCGTGTCGACCAGCGCCGCGCATTCGCCCTCGGTCAGGCCACCGGCGATTTCGTCCAGCAGCAGCAGTTTCGGCCCGGTCGCCATTGCCCGCGCCAGTTCCAGCCGCTTGCGCTGAAGCAGCGACAGCGACCCCGCCGGCGCATTGGCGCGCGGCAAAAGCTCGGTCTGGCGCAGGATCGCGGCGCAATCTTCCGTCACCTCGCGTTCGGGCAGGCCGCGGCCATGGGTGGCGGCGACGACAAGGTTCTCGAACACCGTCAGGCTGTCAAAGGGCTGCGGGATCTGGAAACTGCGCCCCACGCCCATCAGGCAGCGTTCCATGGGCGAGACGCGGGTCACGTCGCGGCCCATCAGCGTCACCGTGCCGGCATCGGGCCGCAGGTTGCCGGTAATCAGGTTGAACAGCGTCGATTTCCCGGCCCCGTTCGGGCCGATGATGCCAAGGGCCTCGCCCGCCTCGACGGCAAGCGTCACCTGATCGGTGACCTTGAGGGCACCGAAACTTTTCGAGACATTGGCAAGGCTGAGAAGGGCCAAGGCTACCTCATCGGGGGCGTCCCGGCCGGGGGTGCCGGCCGGGTGCGGGATCAGACCAGCGATTCCATGCTTCCCTGCGTCGGGATGTCGGGCGCGGTCTGGTTGTCGACCACGACAAGCTGGAAGGTGCCGTCATCCTGCCGCCGCCACTGGCCGCCGACCAGCGGCGTCTTGCAGACGTTTTTCGCGGCGAATTCCGGCACGCCCTGCCCGTTCCAGGCGATATGGCCGACCATCGTGTCCAGGTCGGTGGCGGCAATCGCCTCGGCCACGGCATCGGGATCGGTCGGATCGTCGGCGCGGGTGATGACATCGGTCGCCACTTCGAACAGCGAATGGACAAAGCCGATGGGCT
This sequence comes from uncultured Rubellimicrobium sp., assembly GCA_964540965.1. Lineage (GTDB taxonomy): Bacteria > Pseudomonadota > Alphaproteobacteria > Rhodobacterales > Rhodobacteraceae > JADYZU01. The sequence goes on from CAZIOT010000008.1 coordinate 127,247, forward strand.
GCGTCCACGGCCGGCCCGAGAACGCCTCGAAATCATCGGCAAGATCGCCGGCGCTTTGCCCGGTCAGCGACGAGGTGAAGGGGTGGTTGCGGCTCCACCACACTTCGGACGACAGGTTGTGCCCGGACTCGCCCAAAGCCTCGACCGATTGCGGGAACAGGATCGCCTTGGCGACGGTGATCGCCTTGGGCGTCAGCCCCTGTTGCAGCGACTGGTTGCGGAAGGTGGTGAAATCGGGCGGGATCACCACGCCGGTGATGATCTCGGCATTCGCCGCCTTGAAGGCGTTGATCTGCGCGCTGAAATCGTCGGTCAGGTTCTGATAGCGGCCGGGGTCGGTCGTGGTATAGCCCGCGGCAAGGAAACCGGGCGCGACGCCATTGGCCGGATCGCCCCAGGCATTGCCGTCGGCATCGTTCGGGAACAGCCCTCCGACCTGCTTGTTGGTGTCCAGCTGGTTCCACATGTTGGTGAAGACGGCGATCACGTCCTCGAGCCCCCAGAAATAGTGGAAGGCATAGTTGAAGGGCTGCCAAGATGTCGGATCGGTGGGGTTGCCCTGCTGGCCGATGAACCACGGCTGCCAGGGCGCCTTGGTCGAGATGACGGGGATGCCTTCGCTTTCGCAGACGGTGGCCACCGGATTGGTCGTTTCGGGCGTCGAGGCGACCAGCATCAGGTGGATTTCGTCGTCGACGATCAGTTCCGAGGAGACTTCGGCGGCGCGGTTGGGGTTCGACTGGCTGTCCTTGACGATGACCTGCACATCAAGGCCCAGTTCCGCGGCCTTCCTGGCATACATGTCGAGGGTAAAGGCGTCGGCCTCGGCAAAGCCGGCCAGCGGCCCGGTCTGGGGCGAGACATAGCCGATGCGGATCGTGGTGCCTTGCGCGATGGCGGGCGCGGCAAGGCCGGAGGCGCTCAGGATCAGGCCCGAGGCGCCGGTGTTTCTCAGGAACTTGCGTCTGGTCAGCATGTCGTTCTCCTCCCTTGATGGTGTCTTGGTTGTGGCGCGGATTTTCGCGAAAATCCGGCGCGCGCAGAAAATTCGCGAATTTTCTAAAGGTGCGGCCGGGCGCCCTCCCATGCCGCCTGCAACAGCTTGCGGATGTCGTTCCGGTCAAAGGGCCGCGGGTTCCAGTAGGGGTTCTGCACCGCGATCTCTGCCGCCCGGTCCAGATCGGCCTCGGTCAGGCCCAGATCGGCCAGCCGCAGCGGCGCGCCGCACTCCTTGGCAAAGTCCCACAAGCCGCCGCCGACGCTGCCAAAGATGTCCGCCACCGGCGCCAGTTCCCTGCCCGCCGCGACGGCGTTGAACGCGGCGGTATGCGGGATCAGGATCGCGTGGGTTTCGGCATGCGGCGTGTTGAACGACCCGCCCAGCACATGCGCCAGCTTGTGATGCAGCGCCATCGAGATATAGCCCAGCGCCGTCGAACACAGCCAGGCGCCATAGAGCACCTCGGACCGCGCCGCCGTATTGCCCGGATCGCGGGTCACCACCGGCAGGCCGGCCTTGAAGGCGCGCATCGCCTCCACGCTCATCAGCGACAGGATCGGGTTGGCGTCGGGGGCATACAGCGCCTCGACCCCGTGGGCGATGGCGTTCAGCGCGCTTGTCACGGTCAGCGCCGGCGGCAGGGTCAGCGTCAGGTCGACGTCATAGATGACGGTTTCCGGCCGGATCGCCGGGTCGCGGCGGGTGGACTTTTTTCCGTCCGCCGTCTCTCCCAGGATATCGGTCATCTCGGACCCGGCATAGGTCGTCGGGATCACCACCTGATCGGCGCCGGTCCTGACGGCAATCGCCTTGCCAAGGCCGGTGGTCGATCCGCCGCCCAGCGACACCACGCAATCGGCGCCCGCCGCCTGATACGCGGCCACCGCCCGCGCCGTCACATCGGTGGGCGTGTGCATGGTGGCATCGGTAAAGGTGCCCGCCGCCAGATCGCCCAGCAGGCCGGCCAGCCGTTCGGCATCCGCCGCCTGATTGGGCGTCGACAGCACCAGCGCGCGCGACCGGCCCAGGCGTTTCACCTCGTCGCCCGCCTGCGCGATGGTGCCAGAGCCGAAGAGAACGCGGGTCGGGATGCCGGCGAAGGTGAAGGGGGTCATCTGCCTGCCTCCAGAGGTATGCGGCCTGCGGCCAGATCGGCCAGCAGTCCGGCAAGGGCGGCGATTTCGGTCGCGGAAACCGCATGCGGGCGGCCGGGGAACACATCGGTCCGGACCCGCGCACCGGCGCGGGCGAAACCGGCGGCCATAGCGGTGAAATCCGCCAGCGGAATCCACGGATCGTCATCGCCGCAAGAGGCATAGACCGGCAGACCGTCCAGCGGCGGCAACGCCCCGCCCCCGCCGACGCGGCAGCCGGTGAACAGGCACAGGGCGTCGGGCCGGGCCACGCGGGCGGCATATTCCGCCGCCATGCAGGCGCCCTGCGAAAAGCCGGCGATCAGCAGCGGCCGGCCGCTAGCGCGCGCCAGTGCCACCGCCGCACCGACCTGCGCCAGCGAGGCGGCAAGTTCCCCCTGCGTCTGCGCCGTCATCGGATCGACCGCTTTGGCCGCATACCAGCTTTGGCCGGCCGCCCGCGGCAGGACAAAGCGGCAGGCGCGGGCGCCCGTGGCCGCGGCGATTTCGGCCATGTCCTCGGGCGTCTGGCCGCGCCCGTGGATGAGGACGCAGGCCACGCCCGCGTCCCCCTCCCCGGCGCCGATGACAAGCGGTTCGGTCATCTCAGAACGCGATCGGTTCCAGACCTTCGCGCAGTTCCGCCTCGCGGTCCTTGAACCAGGGCGGGAACACCAGCGACTTGCCGATGGAACCGGCCGGTTCGTCGCGCGCCCATCCCTCGGGCACGGTCCAGGCCAGTTCGAACAGCGCCCCGCCGGGCGAACGCATGTACATCGACTTGAAATACATCCGGTCCTTCTGTTCGGACACATCGGTATAGCCCAGGCCCTCAAGCTGACCTTTCAGCTTGTACTGGTTGTCCTCGTCGCCGGTGTTGAATGCGAGGTGGTGGATGGTGCCGCCCGAAAGGGTCCAGGTGCCTTGCGGGCTGACGGTGTCCTCAAGCACCTCGACCACCGACTGGATGCCGTCGTTTTCGGGCACGATCCACATGGAATCATTGCCCGCCTTGGCGGCACGGGCAAAGCCGAAGCCGCCTTCGAGGAATTCCTCCATCGCCGCCACGTCCGACACGGCCACGCCGCCGCCGTAGATGCCCTTGATGCCATGGGCCGCGCCGATCCCGGCCGCCTCGTTCACGATGGGCTGGCGGCTGTCGGCGGGGTTTTCCACCAGTTCATGCGGGATGCCGCAGGGATGCAGGAACATCACCCGCGTCAGGCCAAAGCGTTCGCCCTTGGTCGCGGCAATGCCCTTGCCGTTCAGGCGGTTGACCCAGAAATCGGCCGAACCCACCGGGATCGCCTGCATGATCGTGCGCGACTGGTTGGTGCCGCGGCGGCCATAGACGCCGGGTTTCTTGAACGGGAAAGTGGTGAGAATGGTCGAGGCATCGCCGTTCTGCGACCCGTAATACAGGTGATAGACCGGGATCACCCCGTCAAACAGCACGGTCTTTTTCACCGAATAGAGGCCCAGCGCCCCGGTATAGAAATCGTAATCGTCCTGCGCGCCATGCGTGGACATCGTGAGATGGTGATAACCGCTCACCAGTGCCATGATTTCCTCCTCCTCTGACCCCTCCGGGGGGCCGGTTTCTGTCAGACGCTGTCCTCTCCGGCCCGGGCTCGGGCCAGGACAAAGCGGTAGGCGGCGCGCAGGGTGCCATCGTCCCCGCGGCTGAAATCGGTCGCAAGTGCCGGATGCACGGCAAACAGCGGGTCACGGTCCAGCGCCGGGTCGGCGCGGTCGAAGACATGCGTGGTCAGCCGCTGGAACCCCGGCGCGCTGATCCGGAAATGCAGATGCGCCGGCCGCATCAGGCCGAGGCCCAGCGCCAGCAACAGCCGCCCCACCGGCCCGTCGGCCGGCACGCCGTAACGGCCGGGCCGCACCGCGCGGAGGGTGACCGCGCCATCGGCGCCGCTGCGATAGATGCCGCGCAGGTTGAATTCGGGTTGCCGGTCCGGCTCCTGATTTTCATAGCGGCCCTCGGCATTGGCCTGCCAGACCTCGACCGCGGCCCCGGCCACCGGCTGGCCGTCAAGGTCGGTCACGGTGGCGGCAAAGACCAGCGCCTCGCCCTTGCCGTCGATCGAGATCGATTCGCCATCGGCCCGCGCCGGTGCGCCTTCGCGATAGAACGGGCCGATCAGCGTGTTGGGCGTCGCGCCCTCGGGGCGGCGCACCGATTGCGCCTCGACCATGCTGGTCAGGCCCAGGGTATCGGCCAGCAGCACCCATTCCTGCCGCTGCTCGGACGTGTATTCGCCAACCTCGGTCAGGAAACCGATCAGCCGGCGCAGGTCTTCGCGGGTGGCGCCGGTTTCGGTGACGACGCGGCCCAGATGATCGACGATGACGGACAGCACCTTGGCCAGGCGCGCGTCGGGGCTGCGTCCGGTCCGGGCGCGGAACGCCCGGTCAGGCTGCCTTTCCACCAGCTGCGCGCCGCGGCCGTCCATCCCGATCCCCCCTCAGGCCTCTTTCCTGACGGTCAGCCTAGCCGCGCATTGCCGCTTGAGAATCATTTCTTTCGCGGACAACATACCAAACTGTTATGAAGTTCGAGGAACGGCATCTGGCCCAGCTGGCGGCGGTGGTCGAGGCGGGGGGCGTGACCGAGGGCGCGGCGATGCTGGGCCTGTCGCAGCCCGCCGTCTCGCGCACCATTGGCCATATGGAAAAGCGGCTGGGAGAGCCGCTGTTCGAGGCCGGGCGCCGGCCGCTGGTGCCGACGCTGATCGGCCGGCAACTGGCGATGCACGGCAAGGTCATCCTCGAGGCCAGCCGCAAGGCATCGGAAACGGTGCAAAGCTTTCAGCGCGGCTCGCTGGGCACGGTGCGGATTTCCGGCGTGCCCTATTTCATGGATTGCTGGATCAGCCGGATGATCGGCGAATTCCAGCGCCTGCAACCCGACATCCGCGTCGACCAGTCCTATGGCAACGTGCCGGAACTTCAGGCCGGGATCAAATCGAACCAGCTTGACCTGGCCATCTGTCCCCTGGGCGTGGTCGAGGCCGGATCGGGTTTCGACTTTGCCGAAATCCTGCCCGGCCGCAACATCGTGGCCTGCAACACCGCCCATCCGCTGATGAAAAAGCGCCGGATCGGCGCCGACGACCTGCTGGCCTATCCGTGGATCGCGCCGCTGCCCGGCTCGCCCCTTCTGGCCGATCTGCACGCGATCCTGCTGTCCATCGGCATGACCGAGGTGGCGGTCCGCTATACCGGCGGCTCGCTTCTGTCGGTGCTGAACTATCTGGACGAAACCGATGCGCTGGCGGTTCTGCCGCATTCGGTGGTCTTTGCCTTTCGCAAGGAACGCCAGGTCACCGTGCTGCCGGTCAAGATCCCGCAGCCGGAACGGTCGCTCGGCATCCTGCGCATGGCCGGCGCGCCGCGGCTGCCGGCGGCCGAGAAGCTGGCCACCCATATCGCCGACGGCTTTGCCGACCTGCGCAGCCTGATCCGCCGGCACGAGAATGCCGTGGTCTGGGGCAATTGACCGTCACAGGATGAAATGTTCGCCCTGCAACCACGAGTTGGACACCCAGAATTCGACCGAAAACTGCACATCGGCGGCGCGATCGCCGTCAAGGTCGCCAAGGACGGTATAGGTCCCACTGGAATAGGTGACCCGCAATTGCCCGGCCACGCCGGTAAAGGCACCTGACCAGTCATACGGCACGAAACCGAACGCCTGATTGCCGGCGATCGTGGTGTTGGCGTCGATATCGCTCAGGTCGATGCGGTCGGCGGTGTCGAACCCGCGGATCACGTCGCCGGCACCGACCGGGCTTTGCAGCGCGCGCGTGATGACAAAGACATCGGCCCCGGCACCGCCGTACAAGGTGTCGGCGCCGCGCCCGCCATCCAGCCAGTCGGCGCCGTCACCGCCGAAAAGGGTATCGTTGCCGGTCATGCCCAGAAGCGTGTTGTCCTGCGCATTGCCGGTCAGCGTGTTGTTGACCGCGTTGCCGGTGGCGGTGCGGGCAAGGCCGGTCAGGGTCAGGTTTTCGAAATTGTCGGCCAGGGTCGTGCCGTCAAGGGCGGTGATGATCGTGTCGGTGCCGGCGCCGCGCGCCTCGGTCACCGTGTCCGCAGCCGAGTCGACGACATAGGTGTCGTTGCCGGCACCGCCGGCCATGCTGTCGCCGTCCTGGCCGCCATCCAGCCAGTCATGGCCGTTAAGCCCGATCAGCGCGTCGCTGCCATAGCTGCCCATCAGCGTTTCGGACAGGTTGCTGCCTTGCAGCCAGTCGCTTTCGGTGGTGCCGATCAGCCGCTCGACCGCCAGCGCGCCGCCCCTGATCGTGTCGGTGCCGGCGGCAAACGCCTCGCCATCGTAAAAGCTGTAGTAGTATTTCTGCGCGACCCCCGAGGCCAGGCTGGCCACGACATAGTAAAAGCCGTCGCCCCATTCCGAGATGATGGCGGAATAGTCGAGCGTATCGAACCCGGTGCCGCCGGCAACCGAATCATTGCCCAGCCCGGCGACGATGCTGTCGTCGCCGTCGCCGCCGTTGACGGAATCGCTGCCATAGGCGGCCGAGCCGCCCTGATAGCCCCAGTCGTCATCGCCGAACAACACGTCGTTGCCGTCGCCGCCCAGAACGGTGTCGTCGCCGTGGCGGCCAAGGATGCGGTCGTTGCCCCAGATCCCCGACAGGATGTTGTTGCCGCTGTTGCCGACGATGATGTCCCAGCCGGCACTGCCGAGCACATGGCTGATCGCGAAAAGCGTGTCGGTGCCGCCGTTGGTCGAGGTGGCAAAGGACGCGCCCCCGTCGTTCAGCGTCACCACGATCTGTTGGATCTGCGGCTGGCCGATGACATAGGTCTGGTCATAGGCCACGGTGTCGTTCTGCCCGTCGCCATAGAGCGTGTCGTCGCCATAGCCGCCATAAAGCGTGTCGGCGCCGCCGTCGCCCCAAAGCGTGTCATTGCCGGCATCTCCGCTGATCCTGTCGCCGCCGTCGCCGCCATAAAGCCGGTCGTCGCCGGCAAAGCCGTTGATCGTGTCGCCGCCGCCGCTGCCAAGAAAGCTGTCGCCCGCCGTGCTGCCGCGATAGCGGTCGCCCTGGTTGGTGCCGCGGATGATCTCGATGCCGCTGAAACGCTGCTCCAAGGGCATGGCAAGCATCTCGTGCGCGACGCCGGAATCGGCGGTGTTCAGGCTGATGATCATCCCTACATAGGTGATCTGCCCGAAGGCGAGCGTGTCGGTGCCGCTGTCACCATGGACAAGATCGCCATCGGGTCCCATGAAGCCCGCATCCAGCCAGTCGTCCCCCGCGCCTCCCAACAACGTGTCGTCGCCGCCGCCGCCGAACAGGGAATCGGCGCCGTCGCCGCCCGACAGGGTGTTGCGCCCGCTGTCGCCGCCCAGCGTGTCGCTGAACCTTGTGCCGGTCAGGTTCTCGATACTGTTGAACACCAGGCCGGCCGCCCAGGTGCTGGCCGGAATCCCGCTGCCCAGCGACAGCGACAGGCCGGCCGAGGCATGGGCAAAGCTGACCGTGTCGGACCCGGCGCCGCCGTTGAAGGTCGAGGCGCCAAGCGCGTTGGTGAAGGTGTTGTTGAACCCGTCGCCGTTGAACACCACGCCGCTGCGGTTGAAGAGGATCTGCGCGCGGGTGTCGATGCTGCCGGCCATGAAGGCGCTGGCGCTGAAGCTGATATGGTCGAACAATCCGCCATAGGCCTGCTGTTCGACCATGCTCTCGAACCCGCCCGACCCGGTGCACAGCGTCATCCAGCGGACCGTGCCCTGCAACTGCCCGCCTGACAGCGAGAACCCGCCAAGATCGCCGTGGAACACGGTCCAGGTGCCGTCGGCATTCTGGAACCGCGCCAGCGTGCCGAAAATGTTGATCTCGATTGCCGGGCTGCCGGGCATGGCGGCCAGCCAGCCCTCGCTATTGGCGGCGGCCAAGGGGGAGACGGAAGAATAGGTGGGCATGACACAATCCGGAAAAGGAAATTACCGGCACCCTATGGCAGGATGCCGGTAATTTCTTACCTTGAATGGGTTATGCCGCGAGGCCGCACAGAGCTGTGATCCGCAAGGAAAACCCGGTGTCCTCCCTGCGGATCAATCCTCAGTTGCGCGCGTCCAGCGCATCCCCGCCGGCGACGCCCAATTCTTCAAGCGCCTGGGTGGTGAAGGAATAGTCGACCAGATCATCGCCGCCGACCACCGGCACGCCGGCGAATTCGGGGTTGGAATAGATGAAGTCGAGCGCCGATTGCACGTTGTCGGTGGTCATGCAGCCGTTGATGCACCAGCGGGTCAGGTTCAGTTGCGCGGTGCGTTCCAGCGCCTCGCGGGTCAGGTCGGGGCGCGCGGCGGCGGCGGCATCGACCCAGCCCTCCGGATCGGCCTGCAACGCGCGCGACGCTTCAAGCAGCGCATTGGTGAAACGCTGGATCGCCTCGTGCTTTTCCTCCAGCGTGGATTCCAGACCGGCGACGAATTTCGTCAGCGTCGGCGCGTCCTGCGCAAACTCGTCGGGCGTCATGATGACATGCAGGCCGGGCGTGCCATCGATCGACGACCAGGTGCCGAAGGACACCGTGGTGGCGTCGATTTGCCCCGCGGCCAGCGCCTGCACCCGCACATCGGGGGCGCCGATGGCGACCCAGGACGGCTCCTCGGCGTCGTTGGCGCGCAGCACGGCCTGGGTCAGCGTATGGTCCAGGCTGCCGTTGTCGGCGATGGCAAAGCTGCGCCCGGCAAGATCGGCCAGCGTCTGGATTTCGTCGCGGCCGGCGATCAGGAAGGCCGGCCCGATCGAGGACGTGATGATGCCGCGCACCAGCACGTCGTTTTCGGCGCGCAGGCGAATCGCCGCGTCGATGCCGATGTCGGCCAGGTCGACATCGCCCGAATTCAGCGCCGCAACCGCCGCCGGGGTGCCGTCAAGCGAGACATAGGTCACCTCCACGCCATGGCGTTCGAAATAGCCCATCTCGTCGGCAAGCCGGAACACCGACGCGGTGGTGGTGTTGAAATTGGCGTCGATGACCGCCAGCGCGACGGTCAGTTCCAGCATGTCGTCCTGCGCGACGGCGGCACCGGTCATCGCGGCAAGGGTGGCGCCCGACAGGGCAAGGCTGCGAAGCATCTGCATGTATTCTCCTTCCGGCGTGGCCGGTTGCAGGTGGGGGGAAAGCTCAGGCGGCGCGGGCAAAGACCTGGAGCGGAGCGAAATCCTGGCTCAGGACTTCGGTCACGCGATCATGGCCCATCCAGCCGCGGATCAGCGTGGAATAGAGGCGGCGGAAATCGGTGGTGTATTTCAGGTTGCCCTCGTCGAGATCGGTCAGGCTGGGCGGCGCGCCGTAATGGCCGCCGGTCACGCCCTTGCCCAGGATGAAGGCCGGGCCGGCGGTGCCGTGATCGGTGCCCAGGCTGGTGTTTTCGGCAACGCGGCGGCCGAATTCGCTGAACACCATCACCACCACGTCATCGCCGCGGCCCAGCCGGTCCATGTCGGCCAGGAAGGCCGAGATATGGTCCGAGGTATAGGACCACAGCCGCGCATGGCCATCAGCCTGATAGACATGGGTGTCAAAGGCGTTGTTGCGGTAGGGCACATAGAACACCCGGGTCGGAAAATCGGCCGCGATCAGCGCCGCGACCCGTTCCAGGCCAAAGGGCGCAAGGCCATAATTCACCGGAGTCTGGTAGGACGCCCAGGCATCGCGGACCAGCCGTTCGCTGCTGGACGCGCTGGCGCCGATCTCCATCACGAAATCCAGCGCCGGATTGCCGGTGCCGTTGCCGCGGGCGTCGATGGCCTTCATCACCTCGGCTTCGGAGTAATCGGCGCGGCGGGTGAATTTCTCGGGGTCGTCAAAGACCAGCGGCACATGGTTCATCGCCCGCACCGCCAGCGACTGGTGATCGTCGATATTGACAAGGAAATTGCGGTTGTGACCCAGCGGATCCAGCGTATCGGCCAGCCGGCCCAGCCAGCCATAGGCCTCGCCCGAGTTCGGCGCGCCGGTCTGCCAGAAGGCCATGGACGAGAAATGCGAGAATGACGGCTGGTCGTAGCCGACCCCGTGGACGATGCCCATCTGGCCGTCCTTCCACAGCCGCTCAAAGCCGGTCATCGTGCGCTGAAAGCCGAAATGGTCGTCGATGCCGATCAGGTTCTGCTTGCGGATGCCCAGATGCGGGCGCGCGGCATAATAGGCATCGTCGGCATGGGGGATCACGGTATTGAGCCCGTCATTGCCGCCCGAAAGCTCCACGATCACAAGGATGCGGTCGGTGGTGTTGTTCTGCGCCACCCGGCTGAACACCGGCGAGGTGGTGATGCCGCCCGCCCCCTCCATCACCATGCTGCCGTATCCGGCGCGGATCAGCCCGTCACGTTCGGCGCCGGTCAGTTTCGGTGTCTTCGCCATGATGCCGTCCCCTTACGCAAGCTGGTATTGCGGCGCCGACAGGATGCCATGCGCCACCCGGCGCAGCGCCGGTTCAAGATAGGTCTCGGCCTCGGCCAGGTCGTCGGTGCCGATCTCGTCCGTCAGCATGGCGACCAGCGCCTCGCGCGCCGGGGCCGACAGCGGCAGCCGCAGGAACCTGTCGGCCAGCGTGTCCACCGCCTGTTCGGCGGTTGCAGCGCCGTCGATCATCTCGGCCAGGCTGAATTGCCCCGGCGCCCGCGGGATCGGCTTGACCCGGCGCATCGCCTCTTGCCAGCCGTTGAGGCTGGCATAGCGGGTGTTGAACGTCTCGCGGATGCCGTCGACCATGCTGGGCGCGGCCCCATCTTCAAGCGTGGCGGCGGTGATCTCCATCCCGGCGTTGATGTTGCGGTTGACGCGGATCACCTCGTCGCCGGGGTCGTGCATCGGTTCCTGAAAGCCCACCATGTCGGGAAACAGCACGTCCTTGGCGAAATTGCCGCGTTCGAACAGCAGGCCGGGCGTCAGCCACGCCCGCCCGCCCGACCAGCCGGCGACAGTCGGGGGATAAAGCAGCACCTGCCCCAGCGTGCGGCCGACGCTGTTGGGGTCGGGCACGCCGGGCAGGCTGGACAGGCCCAGCTTGCGATAGGTCGAGACGATCAGTTCCGTCGGCGACTTGATATGCGTGGCGACCGAGGCGGCGCTGTAGAAATCCTCGCTCAGGAACAGCATCCGCAGGAAGGGCGTGATGGCATAGTCGCCGTCGCGGAACGCCGCGCCCAGCCGGCGGATCAGGTCGCCATCCGGATCTTCGCGCACGAAGAAGCGATAGATCTTGGCGGCGATGTAATTGGCCGTCTGTTCCTGTTCCAGGATGATGCGCAGGATGTCGTCGCCGTCGAACGCCCCTTCGCGGCCCAGGAACCGCTTGATGCCGGGGTCGTGCCGGTCGGGATCGAAGACGAAGATCAGGTCGTCATGGCCCCAGCCGGTAAAGGCGCGGGCCGCCTCGCGGATGTCGTCCTCGGTATAGTTGCCGACGCCCATGGTGAAGAGTTCCATGACCTCGCGGCCGAAATTCTCGTTCGGGGCGCCGCGCACGTTCAGCGCGGCATCAAGGAACACCAGCATCGCCGGATCCTTGGACACCGCCGTCAGCAGGTCGCGGAAACTGCCCAAGGCGCCTTCGCGCAGGGTTTCGATCTGGTGCAGGGCCTTGCGGTAGTCGCGCAGCTTTTCCTCGCTGGTGGCGAAATGGCCGTGCCAGAACAGGGTCATCTTCTCGGCCAGCGGATGGCGCGAGCGCACCATGCGGTCGATCCACCAGAAGGCGACGCGGCGGGTTTCCAGCAGGGTCGCCCGCAGCCAGTAGAAGAAACGGTCGGTCACCGGCTGCAGCGGCCGGCTGCCGCCCGGTTTCACCTTGACCCCCATCGATTCGCCGGTGCGTTCGGCCAGTTCGGTCGCCGCCGGGCGGCTGGGCGGGAAATGCGTCAACGTCGCATCCCAGACGCCGGAATGGTCGAATGCCGACAGGTCCGATGTGTCGCCGCCCGCCAGCATGGCATCGACAGCCTGCGCCGGGGTCATCGCTGCCAGCCGGTCCACCTCTGCGGGCGGGCCGCCGAATCCGGCCCTTTCCAGAAGATGTGCCGCGCGGTCGCGCGACCAGTCCGCCTCGGCGATCGGGGACAACACCCCCGCCCTCGGTTCCGTCATCAGCCTGTCCTCCCCGCCGTTCCCCCGGGCGGTCAGACAGTCATAATGCGCGAGTGCGATGGCTGGCCCTCTATCCTTGCGATAGGCCCGGCTTATCGGCATCGCCAAAGGCGCCGGCCAGCTCCTCGAGCACGGCGCCGTCGCGGGCCATGGCGTGGATGCTGTTCCACAGGTGGCGGCGCAGGTCGACAAAGGCGGGGGTGGCGCGCGGGTCGTGCTGCCAGCGCGGTTCCGGAAGATCGACGGTCACGATCTGGTCCACGCGGCCGGGACGCGGGCGCAAAAGGACGACCCGCTGCGACAGCAGGATCGCCTCGTCGATGTCATGGGTGACAAAGACCACCGCCATCCGCCGGCGCGCCCACATGCGCAACAGTTCGGCCCGCAGCGTCTCGCGCGTCATGGCATCCAGCGCGGCAAAGGGTTCGTCCATCAGCAGGACCTGCGGTTCCACCGCCAGCGCGCGGGCCAGCCCGACGCGGCTTTGCATCCCCCCCGAAAGCTCGTGCGGATAGGCGTCGGCGAAATCGCGCAGGCCCACGGCACCCAGCAGCGCCAGCGCCCGCGCCGCCCGCGTTGCGCGGTCAAGTCCCCGCAAGGCAAGGACGAATTCGATGTTCCCCGCCACCGTCCGCCACGGCAAGAGCCGCGCCGACTGGAACACCATGGCCATGTCCGAACTGGGGTCAGGCGGCCGGCCGCCCACAGTGACGCTGCCGGTATCGGGCCGGATCAGCCCGTTCATCAGCCGCAGCAGCGTGGTCTTGCCGCAGCCCGAGGGGCCGACAAGGCTGATGAATTCGCCCGCGCCGACATCAAAGCTGATGCCGCGCAGGGCCTCGACCTTGCCGTCCTTGAAGGACTTGCCGACGGCATTGAGACGGATCAGGGGTTCGGTCATCGCAGCCTCAGGCCCGCCAGCGGCCATAGCGCCGCTCGACCCAGCGCAGGGCGGCGGTGATCGCGGTGCCAAGCGCCATCAGCACGATGACGACGGCGAAATACTTGTCCATCTGGAAACGGTTGCCGGCCGCCACCAAGAGCCCGCCAAGGCCCGATTGCGCCATCGTCATCTCGGCAATGACCGTGCCGACCGTGCAGATCGCGGCGCCGATGCGCAGCCCCGACAGGATCGAGGGCAGCGCATCGGGCACCATGACCTGCCAGAACAGGGCCCGGCGCGAGGCGCCGAAGGATTGCGCCATCTCGACCAGATCGCGGTTGGCGCTGGCGATGCCCGAGGCGGTGTTGATCAGGATCGGAAAGAAGGCGGCGTTCCAGACCACGACCACCTTCGCCTCGGTATAAAGGCCGAACCAGACGATGACGAGCGGGATGAAGGCGGCGCCGGGCGTTGCGTTCATCGCATTGACGAACGGATCAAGCACCCGGTTGAGAAAGGGAAATCCGCCCAGAATGACGCCGCCGATGATGCCGGTGCTGGCGGCCAGCACGAAGCCCAGGACAAGCACCGCCAGCGACTGGCCCAGGGCGTTGATCATCGTGGCATCGGACCACAAAAGGACGAACTGCCGGGCCACCGCGGCGGGGCGCGGCATGACGATGTTGCCCTGTGTCGCATTCAGCACCTGCATGCCGACCAGCATCAGGACAATCAGCGCCACCCAGCAGGCCCAGACAGCGGTGCGGGTTCGCGCGCGGGCGCGCTCTGCCGCGGTGCGAGCCGTCCTCGCTGCGGGCGCCGCCGTCGCGACCGTCCGATCCATGCTGTCCATGCGTTCACCCGGCCGCCTTTGGCCGATTCCTCCTGCCTCGTCGGCCTACACTAGCGTCGAAGTGGATCAGGGGGGCTTATGTCGGCCATAAGTCCATCAGGGGGGTGCCGGTCAGCCCACGATCCCGTCAAGCGGCCCCACCACCCGGCCCCGCCGCATCGGCACGCAATCCGCGGGCGGATCGGGCGCGACCGCGATGCCGGCACCGTCAAGCCGGTCAACGAAGCGTTCCAGATCCGCCATGCCGCCGCCGGCAATGTCGTGCAGGGCGATCAGCGCGTGCGACTGCGCCGTGATCCGCTCCATTGCCAGGTCAACCCAATCGCCGCCGGTCCAGTCGCCGGCCACCACCGACCACAAGACCAGCGTATGCCCGCTTGCCGCCAGATGGTCGACGATGCCCTGCGTCAGCACACCGGGCCGCAGCACGCCGCCGCCGGCCGAGGGGCGGAACATCCGCTCGGGCGCGATCAGGTCGCCAAGCAGCGAATCGGTGCGGTCGATCTCCCTGATCGCCTGTGCCAGCGGCAGCGCGCCAAAGGGGCGCGGGTGAGAAAAGGTGTGGTTGCCGATGCCATGGCCCTCGGCCGCCGCGCGGCGCATCAGTTCCGGCGCACCGGGCCAAAGCAGCCGTTCGCCGACCGGAAAGAACAACGCCCGCAGGCCGCGCCGCGCCAGCAGGTCCAGCACGGCGGGCGTCACCTCGGGGTCCGGCCCGTTGTCAAAGCTGATCGTTACCCGGCGCTCTGCCATCTTGCCCTTCCGGCGATCCGCAGCGACACTGGCCGCCCGCACGCTTCCCCCCGCGCGCGTCCCACCGGAGGACTTTCCATGCCGCAGATGGTTTTCATCAACCTGCCCGTGACCGATATCGCACGGTCGCGGGCATTCTACGAATCGCTTGGCTTTTCGATCAATCCGCAATTCTCGGATGATGAAACCGCCTGCGTCGTGGTGTCCGAGACGATCTATTTCATGATCATGACCCACGGGAAATTCGCCGGCTTCTCGCCCCGGCCCATCGCCGACACGCAGGCCGCGACCTCGGCCCTGATCGCGCTGACCCGCGACAGCCGCGAGGCGGTCGATGCCTTTGGCGCGGCGGTGGTCGCCAACGGCGGCAGCGACAACGGCAAGCCGCAGGACCTGGGCTTCATGTATGGCCAAAGCTATTCCGACCCCGACGGCCATGTGCTCGAGGTGGTCTGGATGGATCCGGCGGCCGCCGGCGGCGCGTGACGATCACGGTCGCGCCGGCCGCGCCACAGGATGGCGCGGCGATCCTGCGCATGGCCGGCGCGCTGGCCGCCCACCACGGCGATGCCGCCACCCTGACCGCGGCCACGTTGGCGCGCGACCTGTTCGGCCCCGACCCGTGGTGCCATGCGCTGGTCGCCCGGGCTGACGGGGCGGCTGCCGGCTTTGCCGCCTTCACCCGCCTTTGCCACCTGCCCGCCGGTCGCCGCGGGATCGAGATCACCAGCCTGTGGACCGATCCCGACCACCGCGGGCGCGGCATCGGCAGCGCGCTGGTCGCGGCCTGCATCGACCGGGCGCGGGCGCAATCCTGCGACCTGATCGCGATCGGCGCCCATCCCGACAACCACGCCGCACAGGCATTCCATGCCGCCCGCGGCTTTCAGCGCCGCGACGGCAGCGGCATCAGGTTCCGCATGGATCTGTGAGGCGCTAACCCGCGGCGCAGCCAAGGATATCGACGGCGCGGTCGGCGCCCAGCACGGTAAAGCGCAAGGCAGAGCGGTCGACCGCCACCGCGCGCCCGTCGGTCGGCAGCAGGTCGGCGCTGGCGATCAGCACATCGCCCTGCCGCGTCACCTCGGCCGGCGAGACCCAAAGGCCGGGGTCGCCTGTTTCGACCACCACCACCTCCTCGCCGCCGCTGGGCGGCAGCGGCAGGCGCGCGGTCAGCGTCAGGCCGCGCCCGGAGGCCGCCAGCGCGCAGGTCACGGTGCCGGCCCCGGCGCCCGACGCGGTCAGCGGCTGATCGACAAGGGCGGCGGCAATCGCCGGATCGCGCCGGCCCTCGACCGGGAGTTCGGCGTCGAACCGCGCCTCGACCGGCACGCAGATCTCGTCACAGATGCCGAATGCGACATGGCCGGCCAGGCGGGCCGGCGCGCCGGCGTCGCCAAGGGTGATCTCGACCGGGATCACCACCTCGTCCAGATAGCCGATGGACTGCATGCCCGATTGTTCGAACACCTGCGGCACCGGCCAGTGAAAGGCCGCGGCCGCGACATTCTGCGAACCGTCAAAGCTGAACAGCGGCGGAATCCCCGCCTCGCCCGGTGCACGCCAGTAGGTCTTCCACCCCGGCGCAAGGCGAAAGCGGATCGCCGCCATGCGGGTGCCGCGGTCGGTCTGCCAGCCGGGCAGGATGTCGACCTGCACCACGCCCTCGGGCAGGGCGGACTGCGCCGGGGCGGCTGCGGGCAGGAATATGACAAGGGCGGCAAGGGCGGCGCGAAGCATGGCCCATTCCTTGGCCGAAGGCCGCGGATTGGAAAGTCACGTTGGCTTGAGACCCCCGCCACCGCCCCCTTGCGCGTGGCCTTCCGGCATCACATCATCGGGACATGGTTCAGGTCTCGCCCCTCACGGCCAAGCTGCTGATCGCCATGCCCGGCATGGGCGACCCGCGCTTCGCGCGCAGTGTGGTGTTCCTCTGCGCCCATTCCGCCGATGGTGCCATGGGCCTGATCGTGAACAAGCCGGCGGCGGACGTGAACTTTCCGGCGCTGCTTGACCAGCTGGACATTCCGCATTCGCGCGGCGCCCGCGACATCCGCGTCCATTTCGGCGGGCCGGTGGAACATGGCCGCGGCTTCGTGCTGCACAGCGCCGAATACCGTTCGGCGCATGGCACGATGACGGTGGATGGCGGCACCTCGCTTTCGGCGACGCTCGATGTGCTGGAACGGCTGGCCGAGGGTCGCGGCCCCGAGCGGGCGCTGTTCGCGCTGGGTTATTCCGGCTGGGGTCCGGGCCAGCTCGAGGCCGAGATCGCCCAGAACGGCTGGCTGGTCGCCGATGCCGAGGCCGACATCCTGTTCGACGCAGAGGACGACAGCAAATGGTCCCGCGCGCTGGCGCTTCTGGGCGCCGATCCGGCCAGCCTGTCGGCGATTTCGGGCCGCGCGTGAGGGTGCTTGCCGCGCTGGTGCTGGCGGTCCTGGCCGGTTGCGCCGGCCATACCGGACCGGGCGACCTGCCCGCCGATTCCACCACCGACCTGTCCGCCTGCTGCGCACTGGCTGTGCCGTTCAGCCCGGCCGCGCTGGAAAACCTCGCCACCGTGCTGCCGGCGCTGACCCCGATGGGACGCGACATGGCGCTGCGCCCCGGCCATCTGGCGCGGCATCCTGAGGCGCTGGCGGCGCTGGCAGACGAGGTACAGCCGCTCGATATCCTGATGGTGTCGACGCGGCAGCACCTGACCGGAAATGTCCTGCCCGGCTATTTCAACCATGCCGCGCTGGTGCTGGGGTCCGAGGCCGATCTGCGCGCGCTGGGCCTGTGGTCTGATCCGGCGATCCTGCCGCTGCGCGAGGCGGTCCGCGCCGGCGGCACCCTGGCGATCGAGGCGAGCGGCGCCGCCGTTGCCCCGGTGCCGCTGGCGCGCCTTGCCGATGCCGACGGCATCGCGGTGCTGCGGCCCGCCGGGCTGGCGCGCGCCGAACGCCGCGCGGCAGTCCTGCGCCTGACCGGCCACATCGGCACGCCCTTTGACTTCCGCTTCGACATGGCGACGCCCGGTTGCCTGTTCTGCACCGAACTTGTCGATGTCACCCTGCCCGGCCTGAGCCTGCCGCGGCGCGAGGTGGCCGGGCGGCAGACCATCGTCCCCGATGACGTCGCCCGCCTTGCGCTGGATGGCGGCGCGCTGGGCCTTGCCGCCTTTCTTTACGCCGACCGCAAGGACTGGCACCGCGGCGATGCCGCGCTTCTGTCGGCCAGCATCGCCGCGAACTGGCCCGCCACGCCCGGAGCTGACCCATGACCGACCTGACCGAAGTGGAAGAACGCCTTGCCCATCTGATCCGGCTGACCGACGAACTGTCCGACATCGTCGCCCGTCAGGAACGCGAGATCGCGGTGCTGACGCGGCGGGTGCAGATGCTGATGGAGCGCGAGGCCGAACGCGAGGCGGCGGGCGACGCCCCCGACCCCAACCAGCGCCCGCCGCACTGGTAGGTCAGATGTCCTTCAGCCCCGCCGCGGCGACCTGCCCCTGATAAAGCAGGATCTCGGCAAAGCGGTGGCCGGCGCCGAAGGTTTCATAGGCGGTGACAAAGGCGGTGCGGGCGGCAAGGTCTTCGGCGCGGGCGCCGCAGGGCTGGCCCGAGGCGACGCCGCAAAAGGCGGCCTTGACCTCTTCATAGGCCGTATCGACCGCCGACCAGGGCTGGTCGGCATTGTCGCCGCGATAGCGCATCGCCTCGTGCGTGGCGACATCGCCGAACAGGACCATGGCGGCGGTGAACTGCACCGCGCAGCCGCCGTCGATGCCGGTGACATAATGGGTCCGCGGCTCGACCGAGCCGGCGGCGCTGTCCCAAAGGGTATAGCGCGCGGCGGTTTCCACCGGCGTGCCAAGCGCCGCCTCGTCCAGCCCGCAGACGCGCCCGACCTCGCCAAAGGGCAGCAGGGTGCCGGCGACGATTTCCGGCGCGGCGCCGCTGTCGGGCAGCGCGGGACCGGCGCCAGCGTCAAGGCAGGCGGCAAGGCCGGTCAGGGCAGCAAGGGCAAGGACGGGACGCATCGGATTTCTGCCTTAGACCAAGGGGATCGGGCAAGCCTAGCGGCGCGCCCTGCCCCGGTCCACCGATTTCCGGCGGCCGGGGGCAGGCCCCTAGATCTCTTCGACCTCGAGGATCCCCGGCAGCGAGCGCAAGGCGCCGCGCACCTGCGGCGTCACCGGAAATTCCCGGCCGATGTCCAGGTCGACCTCGCCCAGATCGGGGTCCATCACGGTCAGCAGGACCGGACCGCGGCCGACGCGCGGCAGGTCGGCCAGCGCCTTTTCCAGCACGGTCTGCGCCGTGGCGATGGCCTCGGCCCGTTCAAGGAATACCCGCAGCCCGCTGCCGCCGGCATCGGCGACCAGCGGTTCCACCGGCGTCACCGACCGCGCCAGCAGCTTGAGCTGGTCGGCCTCGAGCGTCGCCTCGGCCTGCACCACCACCTGCATCCCGGTTTCCAGATGCGGCCGCGCCTGTTCCAGCACCTCGGAGAACAGCGTCACCTCGTATTGCCCTGTCGGGTCCGACAGTTGTGCAAAGGCGAACCGGTTGCCGCGTGCCGATTTGCGTTCCTGCCGCCCGGCAACGGTGCCGGCCATCCTGGCGACGAACGCGCCGCCCGCCGCCCGCGCCGCCACCTCGTCCAGCGTCAGCACGCCCTTGCGGCGCAGGGCGGCCATGTAATCGTCCAGCGGATGCCCCGTCAGGTAGAACCCGACCGCCTTGAATTCCTCGGCCAGCCGTTCCGCCGGCACCCAGTCGGGCACCTTGGGCAGCCGCGGTTCGGGCAGGTCATCGCCGGCCTCGCCGAACAGGCTGACCTGCGACGATCCCTTCTGGTCGTGGATCGCCGCCGAATAGGCGGCCAGGGCGTCCAGCCCCTCCATCACCCGCCGCCGGTTCGGGTCAAGCACATCGAACGCGCCGGCACGGGCCAGCATTTCCAGGGGCCGCTTGCCGATCCGCTTCAGGTCGACGCGACGGGCAAAATCGAACAGGGTGACAAAGGGCCTTGTCCCCCGCCCCTCGACAATCAGCCGCATCGCATCGACACCGACATTCTTGAGCGCGCCCAGCGCATAGACCAGCTTGCCGTCGCGCACGTCAAAGGTGGCAAGGCTGCGGTTGACGCAGGGCGGCACATGGCCGATGCCAAGCCCCTTGCGCACCTCCTGGAAATAGGTGCCCAGCTTGTCGGTCAGGTGGATGTCGCAGTTCATCACCCCGGCCATGAATTCGACCGGGTGATTGGCCTTGAGCCACGCCGTCTGGTAGCTGACCACCGCATAGGCGGCAGCGTGGCTCTTGTTGAAGCCGTAGTTGGCGAATTTCTCGAGCAGGTCAAAGACCTCGCCCGCCTTCTTCGCGTCGATGCCATGCGTCGCCTTGGCGCCCTCAAGGAACTTGGGCCGTTCCTTGGCCATCTCCTCGGGGATCTTCTTGCCCATCGCCCGGCGCAGCAGGTCGGCGCCGCCCAGCGAATAGCCGGCCATTTCCTGCGCGATCTGCATCACCTGTTCCTGATAGACGATGATGCCCTGCGTTTCCTTGAGGATATGGTCGATGGTCGCGTGCAGCGGCTCGATCTCGCGCAGGCCGTTCTTGACCTCGCAATAGGCGGGGATGTTCTCCATCGGGCCGGGACGATAGAGGGCGACAAGCGCCACGATATCCTCGATGCAGGTCGGCCTCATGCGCTTGAGCGCGTCCATCATCCCCGAGGATTCCACCTGGAACACCGCAACCGTGCGCGCCCGCGAATAGAGATCATAGGATTTCGCGTCATCGAGCGGGATGGCGCCGATGTCGTATTCGAACCCCGGCGGCGCGTCGTACAGCCTTGTTCCGTCGGCCGCCACGGTCAGGTCGCGCCCGGATTTGCGGATCAGCTCGACCGCGTTCTGGATCACGGTCAGGGTTTTCAGGCCCAGAAAGTCGAATTTGACCAGCCCGGCCTGTTCCACCCATTTCATGTTGAACTGGGTCGCCGGCATGTCCGACCGCGGGTCCTGATAGAGCGGCACCAGTTCGTCCAGCGGCCGGTCGCCGATCACCACGCCCGCGGCATGGGTCGAGGCGTTGCGCAAGAGCCCCTCGATCTGCCGGGCGTAGTCGAGAAGGCGCTTCACCACCTCTTCGGCATTCGCCGCCTCGCGCAGGCGGGGTTCGTCCGCCAGCGCCTTTTCGATGCTGACCGGCTTGACCCCCTCGACGGGAATCATCTTGGAAATCCGGTCCACATGTCCGTAGGGCATCTGCAACACGCGGCCCACGTCGCGCACCGCCGCCTTGGACAGAAGCGCGCCAAAGGTGATGATCTGGCCGACCTTCTCGCGCCCGTAGCGGTCCTGCACATAGCGGATCACCTCTTCGCGGCGGTCCATGCAGAAGTCGATGTCGAAGTCGGGCATCGACACCCGTTCGGGGTTCAGGAAGCGTTCGAACAGCAGGCTGTAACGCAGCGGATCAAGGTCGGTGATGGTCAGCGCATAGGCGACCAGCGACCCGGCGCCCGACCCCCGGCCGGGGCCGACCGGGATGCCATGCGATTTCGCCCATTTGATGAAATCGGCAACGATCAGGAAATAGCCCGGGAACCCCATCTGTTCGATGATGCCCAGTTCAAAGTCGAGCCGGCTTTCATAGTCTTCCACCGAGGCCGCCGGCGGAATGACCGCCAGCCGGGCGCGCAGCCCCTCTTTCGCCTGCCGGCGCAGTTCCTCGACCTCGTTTTCGGCAAAACGCGGCAGGATCGGCTTGCGCTTTGGCGCGCGAAAGGCGCAGCGGCGCGCGATCTCGACCGTGTTCTCGAGCGCCTCGGGCAGGTCGGCAAAGAGGGCTGCCATCTCGGCCTGCGTCTTGAAGTAATGCTGCGGCGTCAGGCGCCGGCGCGGTTCCTGCTGGTCGACATAGGCGCCCTCGGCGATGCAGATCAGCGCGTCATGCGCCTCGTACAGCTCGGGTTTCGGGAAATAGACGTCATTGGTCGCAACCAGCGGCAGGTCCATGGCATAGGCCATCTCGACATGGCCGCGCTCGGTCTGCCGTTCGGCTTCGGGCTGGCCGGTGTCGCCGGGGTGGCGCTGGAGTTCGACATACAGCCGGTTCGGATAGATCGCGGCAAGGCGGCCAAGCAGCGCCTGCGCCCGCGCCTGCTGCCCGGCCTGAAGGAGCCGCCCGACGGGGCCGTCCGGCCCGCCGGTCAGGCAGATCAGCCCGGCGGAATAGCGCGCCAGTTCCTCGACCGTGACCTGCGGCAACTGGCCCTCTGCATCCAGATAGGCGCAGGAGTTCAGCTTCATCAGGTTCATCCAGCCGGTTTCCGACTGCGCCAGCAGCACCACCGGCGCCGGCGGTTCCGGCCGTTTGCCCGGCTCGGTGGCGATATAGGCCAGCGACAACTGGCAGCCGATGATCGGCTGCACCCCGGCCTTGACGGCATATTCGGAAAACTCCAGCGCCGCGAACATGGCGTTGGTGTCGGTCAGCGCCACCGCCGGCATTCCGGCCTTGGCCGCAAGGTCGGCCAGCTTCTTGACCGGCACCGCGCCTTCCAGCAGCGAATGTTCGGAATGGACGCGCAGGTGGATGAATCGGGGCTGGTCGGTCATGGCGCGACCCTACCCCGCCGGCCCGCCGGACGCCAACCGGATCAGTGCCCGAGGATCTGGCTCAGGAACTGCTTCGTGCGGTCGGACTGCGGGTTGTGGAAGAAGTCGTGCGGGTTGTTCTGTTCGACGATCTGTCCGTCGGCCATGAAGATCACCCGGTCGGCGACGGCCTGGGCAAAGCCCATCTCGTGCGTCACGCACAGCATGGTCATCCCGTCTTCGGCCAGCCCGATCATGGTATCCAGCACCTCCTTGATCATCTCGGGGTCAAGGGCGCTGGTCGGTTCGTCGAACAGCATGATCCGCGGCTTCATGCACAGAGACCGCGCGATGGCGACGCGCTGCTGCTGGCCGCCCGACAACTGGCCGGGGTATTTCAGCGCCTGTTCGGGAATCTTCACCTTTTCAAGGAAATACATCGCCGTTTCCTCGGCTTCCTTGCGCGGCACCTTGCGCACCCAGATCGGCGCCAGCGTGCAGTTTTCCAGAATCGTCAGATGCGGGAACAGGTTGAAATGCTGGAACACCATGCCGACTTCGGACCGCACCTTGTCGATGTTCTTGATGTCGCTGGACAGTTCGGTGCCATCGACGACGATCCGCCCCGACTGGTGTTCCTCAAGCCGGTTGATGCAGCGGATCAGCGTCGACTTGCCCGACCCCGAGGGGCCGCAGATGACGATCCTTTCGCCGCGGGCGACGGTCAGGTCGATGTCGCGCAGGACATGGAAGCTGCCATACCATTTGTTCATGCCGGTGATCTCGATGGCGGGACCATCGGCCTCGGGTGCGGCGGCAGGGGCGGGAGTGGTCATGCGGACCTCCTAGCGGTAGTCGCGGCGCAGCTTGCGCTCGAGATATTGCGAGTAGCGGGACATGCCGAAGCAGACGATGAAGAACATCAGCCCGATGAACAGGAACAGTTCCCAATAGACGCCGTTCCAGTCGGTATCGGCGCGGATCGAGTTGGACAGGCCGATCGGGTCAAGAAGGCCGATGAACATCACCAGCGTCGTGTCCTTGAGCATGCTGATGAAGGTGTTGACGAGGCCGGGGATCGAGATCTTGAGCGCCTGCGGCAGGATGATCAGCCGCATCGACAGCCAGTAGTCGAGGCCCAGTGAATCGCCCGCCTCGTATTGCCCGCGCGGCAGGGCGGCCAGACCGCCGCGAATCACCTCGGCGATATAGGCGGCGGCGAACAGCGTCACCATGATGATGACGCGCAGCATCAGGTCAAAGGTCGTCCCCGGCGGCAGGAAGTAGTTGAGCAGAAGCGAGGCGGTGAACAGCCAGACGATCAGCGGCACGCCGCGGATCAGCTCGATGAAGCCGACCGAGATCGCCTTGATCAACGGCAGATCCGACCGCCGGCCCAGCGCAAGGAGGATGCCCAGCGGAAAGGACAGCGCCATGCCCGAGACGCCGATGATGAACGACAGCAGGAAGCCGCCGAATTCGCGCGTTTCGACCGACGGCAGGGCCAGCGGCAGGGTGCGCGTCATGACTCCGGTCAGCGGCCCGGCCAGAAACAGCCAGAAGCCCAGCACCGCGGCCAGTGCCAGCACCGCCGCGACGATCCGGTTGGCGCTCGACAGGTCGGACAGGACCGCCGCGCCCAGAAGAAAGCTTGCCGCGATCCACACCGGCCCCCAGATGCTGCCGCCCCAGAGCAGCCAGAAGATCGCGAAAGGGGCGATGGCGGTAAACACGAAGAACACCCGCGGCACCCGCGAGAACAGGACCGGCGCGAGCGCAGCCAGCAGGATGACCAGTGACAGGATCGGCCGCCAGTACTGCGTCTGCGGATAGAAACCGAAGACAAGCTGGTGCCAGCGGTCGGTCAGCACCGCGAAACAGGCGGCGCTGACGCCGGGGCCGTAAAGCTCGTCACGGATGGCGCGGCATTCGGTCAGCGATCCGGCGTGCCAGATGCCGCGCCACATCCACGGCGCCACATGGGCCACGACCCAGACCACCGCCGCCACCGCAACCACGGTGAGGATCGCGTTCAGCCAGCTTGGGAACAGGTTGTCGCGCAGCCAGTTCAGCGCGCCGCCCTCGCCGCGCGGCGGCGGCGCCGGCGGGATCATAGTGTCGCGGACGTAGGCCACGGTTCCGGCGTGAAGTTCGGACATGTTACCGCTCCTTCAGCCGGATGCGGGCGTTGAACGCATTCATCGCCGTGGACACGACAATGCTGATGACCAGATAGAACAGGCCCATCAGCAGCATCCCCTCAAGCTCGCGCCCCGTCTGGTTGATCGAGATGCCGCCCAGCGTCGCCTTCACGTCCATGTAGCCGACGGCGATGGCCAGCGACGAATTCTTGATGAGGTTGAGGTATTGCGAGATCAGCGGCGGGATGATGACGCGCAGCGCCTGCGGCAGCACGACAAGGCTGGTGGTGCGGCCGGGCGACAGGCCAAGGGCATAGGCGGCCTCGGTCTGGCCCCTGGACACCGCAAGGATGCCGGCGCGGACATTCTCGGCGATGAAGGCCCCGGTATAAAGCGACAGCGCCAGCCACAGGGCGATCAGCGGGTTGCGGATTTGCAGCCCGCCGCTGAAATTGAACCCGGTCAGCGCCGGATATTCCAGGGTGATCGGCCGCCCCATCGCGAAGAAAAGCAGCACCGTCGGCACGATCAGGATCGCCAGCGCCGGCCAGACCATCGGCAGGTCGCGGCCGCTGTCATACAGCGCCTTGCGCGCATGGCGCCGCCAGGCCAGCGCCCCGCCGATGCTCAAAAGGAACGCCACCACGACGACGAAGGAACCCGTGTGGAACACCGGCGCCGGCAGATAGACGCCGCGGTTGGTGATCGCCACCGACTGCCCGAACAGCATCGACGCCTCGGCTACCCCTTCTGCATTCGGCTTGAAATCGCGCGGCTGCGGCATCGCCTCGGACATGACGGCGAAGATCAGCAGGATCCAGAGCAGCAGCGGCACGTTGCGGAAGATCTCGACATAGACCGTCATCAGCCGCGCGACCAGCCAGTTGCGCGACAGCCGCAGCACCCCGGCCATCACCCCGATCACCGTCGCCAGCACGATCCCCATGACCGAGACAAGCAGCGTGTTCAGGATGCCGACCAGCACCGCCCGGCCATGGGTCATGTCGGCATTGTAGGGGATCAGCATCTGGTTGATGTCGTATCCGGCGCGATTGCCCAGATAGCTGAAATTGAAATCCTTGCCGAGCGCGCGCAGGTTGTAGATCGTATTGGACACCAGTTCCCAAAGGCCCAGCATCAACAGGATGAAGGCCACCGCCTGGATGGTCAGCGAACGATAGCGGGTGTCATAGATAAGCTGGCTCAGCCGGAAGCCGCCGGCTGTGTGGACGCTGGTGGTCATGTCGTCTCCCCGTGGCACCCGCGCCGCGGTTCCGCTCCGGTTGATCCGGCTTTGCGTCCGCTGGCGGGCGATGGTGCGGGGCGCCTGTGACGCCCCGCAACCGGGTCAAATGGGCGGCGGGGATCACCCGCGCCGTGTCAGGATCACCGGAACGGCGGCGAATACTGCAGGCCGCCGTCGGTCCATTGCGCGTTCAGGCCGCGTTCCAGCGCGATGGGGGTGTTGACGCCCAGGTTGCGCTCGAACGATTCGCCATAGTTGCCGACCTGAAGGATGATCTGCTTGGCCCAGTCGTTGGGCAGGCCGGCCATTGCCCCCAGCTCGCCATCGACCCCCAGAAGCCGGTTGATTTCCGGGTTCTCGGTGCCGGCCGACAGTTCCTCGACATTGGCCGAGGTGACGCCGTAATCCTCGGCCGCGACCATGGCGTTGAACGACCAGCGCACGACATCGGCCCAGGCATCGTCACCGTGCCGGACGACGATGGCCAGCGGTTCCTTCGAGATGATCTCCGGCAGGATGATGTGATCGCCGGGGGTTTCAAATGTGGCGCGGGTGGCCGCCAGGCCCGAGGCATCGGTGGTATAGGTGTCGCAGGCGCCCGCCAGATATTGTTGCTGGCCTTCGGCATTGGTGGCGACGGGGACCGGCTCGTAGGTCATGCCGTTGGTGCGGAAATAATCCGACAGGTTCAGTTCGGTCGTGGTGCCGGTCTGGATGCAGACGGTGGCGCCGTCCAGTTCCAGCGCCGAGGTGACACCCAGCGCCGTCGGCACCATGAAGCCCTGCCCGTCATAGTAGTTGACGCCGACGAAGTCGAGCTTGAGGTCGGTATCGCGCGAGAAGGTCCAGGTCGAGACCCGCGCCAGCATGTCGATCTCGCCCGAGGCGAGGGCGGTGAAGCGGGTTTCGGTGGACAGCGGCGTGTATTCGACCTTGGACGCATCGCCCAGCACGGCGGCGGCCACAGCGCGGCACATGTCGACGTCGAATCCCTCCCAGGCGCCATCGGCATTCGGCGCGGCAAAGCCGGCCAGGCCGGTGTTGACGCCGCATTTCAGCGTGCCGCGCGCGATCACGTCCTCGAGCGTGCCGGCCGAGGCGGTGCCGGCCGCGAACGCGCCCAGAACCCCAAGGCTGCCCAATGCGAGAAGTCTTTTCATGAAAATCCTCTTTCTGTTGGCACCGGCCGCTTCGGACTTGCGACCGGGCATTCTTGTTCCCGGTCGCAAGGCAGGGCCTTGAGCCGGGGGCGAGTGTTCTCGTCCCGCTGCCAAGTCGGCCAGAAAGGCGGGCAGCGAGTCAAGCCCGTTGACCCTACGTCAACAACCGAACCTGGCTGCGGGTCGCGCCGCGCAGGGGAAATCTTCCCTTTCGGCGGGTTGCGTGCCCGGCGACGACTCCGGCGCGGGCCGCAACTGCCCGGCCTCGCCCCAAGGGGGGCAAGGTGCTGAAATGGCGGGCATTCTGTCAAAGGCGGGCCGGGGCCCCGCCCCGTGGTCGGGGCGCAGTCAGGCGCGAAGCGCGGCCAGTCCCGGCCGCGCGGCATAAAGCGCCTGGGTGATGCCGCCGGCGATCACCGCCTTGATGATGTCGCCCGGCAGATAGGGCGCGGCAAAGGCGATGGCCTCGGGCAGGGTCACGCCCAGCATGATCCACATCCCGATGATGCCGAACACGGTCACCACCACCATGCCGCCGACCAGCGCAGCCACCATGGCAGGCACAAAGCGCATCGGTTCGGCAAACCTGTCGGCGACAAGGCCGATGACAAAGGCCCCGACCGGAAAGCCGATCAGATAGCCAATCGAGGGCCGGGTGAACACGCCCAACCCGGCGCCGCCATTGGCGGCAATCGGCAGGCCAAGGGCGATGAGCAGCAGGTACAGCAGCACCGCCAGCGCCCCCTTGCGCGCGCCCAGCACGGTGCCGGCCAGCATCACGCCCAGCGATTGCGCGGTGATCGGAATGCCCGAGGCGAGCGTCAGCCCCGGCAAGAGCGCCATTGCCCCGATCAGCGCGGCGAAAAGCGCGATGAGCGCGATGTTGCGTTCCATGTGGTTCTCCTGTCAGGCGCCCCCGCGGGCGCGCAAGGCTTCGCCGACACGCTCGGCATCGTCAATCGCGATCAGCGCCAGCGGCAGCGCGATGCGCACGCCGGGTCGGCGCGGCGACCGCGCCCGCCAGGCGTCGGACAGCGCGGCGCCCTTGTCGCGCAGCACCGGCACGAAACGGATGGTCAGCGCGATGGCCAGCGCCAGGCGACGGCGGGGCACGGCGGGCACCCTGACCAGCGCCAGAAGCCGGTCGACCAGCGCCGAGATCTCGTCCAGCCGGGTGGTGAGGGTGACAAATGTCGCGGCCAGCACCGCAAGGATCAGGCGCAGCGGCAGGACCAGCGCCGCATCCGGCCGGCCGGTGACAAGGTGCCAAAGCGCGATCAGCGCCGCGGCGATGGCAATGCCGCGCAGGGCGCGCAGACCGGCCCTGGCAAGGGCAAGACCGCAGGAAAGGTAAAGCGCCGCAAGGGCCAGCAGCATAAGGCCAAGGGCTTGCGGGCTATCAAGTCGCAAAATGACAATCGTCACCACCAGCAGGGTGCCGAATTTAACCGCGGCCGGGACGGAATGCGCCCAGGTCGGCCGGTCAAAGGTCGCTGCGATCATCGCCCGCCCTTTCGGTCATCGCTGCCGCATAATCGACCAGAACCCCGGCCGGCGGCCCGTCCGCCACCACCCGCCCGGCATCAAGCCAGATCACCCGGTCGCAATCGCGCAACGCCGTCAGATCATGCGACACATGCAGCGTCCTTTGCGGCAAACCGGCAAGAATCCCCTGCAGTTTCAGCGAGGTGAGCAGGTCGAGCCCGGCAAAGGGTTCGTCAAGCAGGATGGTCCGCGGCTCCATCAGCAGCACCGCCATCAGGCACAACAGATGCCGTTGCCCCTGCGACAGGGTCTGCACATTGCGCCCGGCCCAGTCCGACCGGCCGAAACGGGCCAGCATCGCGGCACCGCGCGCCGCCGCCTCGTCCCGGGTGACGCCCTGCGCGGTCAGGCCAAAGGACAGCTCCTCGTCCACGGTGGGAAAGATGAGCTGGTGATCGGGGTTCTGGAACAGCACGCCGACGGCCCGCAACGCCGCCTTGCGGTCGGCCGCCGGGTCGATGCCGCCCAGCCGTACGGTGCCGCGGTCAGGTGCCGCCAGCCCGGCGATCAGCCGCAACAGCTGCGACTTGCCGGCGCCATTGCGGCCGACGATGCCGATGCGGCCTTCCTCCAGCCGCAAATTCAGCCCGTCGAACACCGGACGGTCCTCGCGCGCCAGCGCCACATCGGTCAGTTCGATCGCGTCCATCCGCCCCCGCGCGCCACCCAGCCCTCTATCGCCAAGGCGGCAGGCAAAGTCGAGTGGCCGCCGGGCGCGGCCGGGTCAGAGGATCTCGTGGATATGATAGCGCGGCCCGAACCGCAGCCGCTCGCCAACGCCGATGAACAGCCGGCGGCTGAGCCAGGAATACCGGTCGTCGCCGGTCTCGAACACCGGCGAGGTGCGGAAATACATCTCGGCCGCTGCGACGGGTTCGTTGCGGGCAAGCCGCGCCGCGGCCTCGGGCACGGCATAGCGCAGGCCGATATAGGTCATGTAGATCATCGCCCCGTCATGGCTGCGCAGCGTCAGCCGCACGTCCAGCGTCAGGACGCCATCGCCGCGGAACAGCGTCCAGTCACCGCCGCCCGGCAGAACCTCGGCCCGCAGGCGCGGCCCGATCAGGCTGCCGCCGGTAACGCGCACGACCTTGCGGTTGCCATGGGGCGTGTCCAGAATGACCGCCGGATCCTCCATCACGAGGGTGAGGATGCCCAGCGGGCGCGACACCAGCGGCATCATCTCCTGATCCTGCCAGTCCGGCAGGGGCTGCGGCTCCATCCGGTTCTCCTTCCTCAACCTTCGCTCGCGATAGCAGAGCCTTGCCGGGTTTAGAAGCAGGCACGTCCGCCCGGCGGTTTCGGCCCGATCCGCGCTTTTCTTCGGTGAATCCGCCGCCGCGCGCGAGATTTCCGGCGACTCTTCGCGCCGGGTGATGGATCATGCCGGCAAACGAATCCTGCGTCCGTGCCGTCCGGCGGCAGCAATGCCAAGGCGGAATGCGCTGCCGGGCGGGGGATGCAAGTGAACGGCGGACCTGAACCTTGCCCCTGACCTCACACATCCTTCCTTCGTCCGACGCCTTCCGTGCCAACCGGGCGGCGCATCTTCAGGCGCTGGAGCAGGTGCGCGGCGCCGCCGCGCTTGCCGCCGCGGGGGGCGGTCCCGCCGCGGCCGCCCGGCATGTCGGGCGGGGCAAGATGCTGCCGCGCGACCGGGTGGCGGGGCTGCTTGATGCCGGATCGCCCTTCCTCGAGATCGGGGCCACGGCCGCGCATGGCCTTTATGACGGTGCCGCCCCGGCGGCCGGGCTGATCGCCGGCATCGGCCGCGTCATGGGGCAGGAGGTGATGGTCGTGGCCAATGACGCCACGGTCAAGGGCGGCACCTATTACCCGATGACGGTGAAGAAACACCTGCGGGCGCAGGAGATCGCCGCGGAATGCGCGCTTCCTTGCGTCTATCTGGTGGACTCGGGCGGCGCCAACCTGCCCAACCAGGACGAGGTGTTCCCCGACCGCGACCATTTCGGCCGCATCTTCTACAACCAGGCGCAGATGAGCGCGAAGGGCATCGCCCAGATCGCGGTCGTCATGGGGTCCTGCACCGCCGGCGGCGCCTATGTGCCGGCGATGGCCGATGTCTCGATCATCGTGAAGGGCCAGGGCACGATCTTCCTCGCCGGCCCGCCGCTCGTCCGGGCGGCGACGGGGGAAATCGTCAGCGCCGAGGATCTGGGCGGCGGCGATGTGCATACAAGGCTGTCGGGCGTCGCCGATTATCTGGCCGATGACGATGGCCATGCCCTCGCCCTTGCCCGCCGCGCGGTGGCCGGGCTGAACCGGACACGGCCCGACACCGTGCAATGGCAGGCGCCCGAGGATCCGGTGCTTGACCCGGAAGAGATCCTGGGGGTGGTCCCCGCCGACCTGCGCACCCCCTGGGACATCCGCGAACTGATCGGCCGCGTCGTCGACGGCAGTCGCTTCGACGAGTTCAAGGCGCGGTTCGGCGAGACGCTGGTGACGGGATTCGCCCATGTCGCCGGCTGCCCGGTGGGGATCGTCGCCAACAACGGCGTGCTGTTTTCCGAAAGCGCGATCAAGGGCGCGCATTTCGTCGAACTCTGCGCGCAGCGGCGCATCCCGCTCGTGTTCCTGCAGAACATCACCGGCTTCATGGTCGGGCGCAAATACGAGAACGAAGGCATCGCCCGCCACGGCGCCAAGCTGGTGACGGCGGTGGCGACGACCGCGGTGCCGAAGATCACCCTGATCGTCGGCGGCAGTTTCGGCGCCGGCAATTACGGCATGGCCGGTCGCGCCTATGGGCCGCGGTTCCTGTGGACCTGGCCCAATTCCCGCATCTCGGTGATGGGCGGCGAACAGGCCGCCGGCGTGCTGGCGACGGTGCGGCGCGAGGGGATCGAACGGTCGGGCGGCACATGGTCGCCCGAGGACGAAGCCGCCTTCCGCCGCCCGACCATCGAGATGTTCGAGCGCCAGTCGCATCCGCTTTACGCGTCTGCCCGGCTTTGGGACGACGGCATCATCGACCCGCGCCAGACCCGCGCCGTGCTGGCGCTGTCGCTGTCGGCCAGCCTGAACGCGCCGATCGAGCCGACGCGCTTTGGCGTGTTCAGGATGTAGCACCATGCAATTCGACCTCGCGACCCTTCGACCGAAACACAAGCCGCAGGTCATCGACCTTGTCCGGAACGCAGGTTTCGACGTATCCGATTGGGCGAATTACGACGGCGCACCCGGTGCAAATCCGAAGTACTGCTACGAGTGGTGTTTTACCGAGGGCGACCGCTGCCTCGTCAACATATGGTTCGAGAATCTGCGCGAACGAGATGGGGCCATCGTTCAAGATCTGAACTTGCGACAATCTGCAAAGTCAGAAAGCGGACCACGGCATGCGCGTGCGCGGCGCTTGGACAAGGCTGTTCATAGTGCATATGAAAGCCGATCCGAACTGCGCGTTGTTATACTCGACCGACAAACTCGGGGCAGCGGTGGTGCGTCAGGACGGTGGCTCGACCCGATGGCGTGGCATGTGGCAGCCTATGATGCGAGCACGGGTGCCTTCACCCTCGTCCGTGGCTCACGGCCTACGACAGGTGGCCGGGTCTGGGATGCTGCGGTTCAAGAATTCAGCGAAGGAGAGAGCCGCCGTCGCATGACGCTGCACCGCAAGCGTGAGCGTGCAGCGCGAACCGCCAGGATCGAGCAGGCGCTGAAGCTGAATGGTGGTCGGCTGTGCTGTGAGGTGCCGGGGTGTGGTTTTGACTTCCTCACTACCTATGGCGAAGAAGGGCGCGGATATGCCCATGTCCACCACAAATTGCCTTTGGCAGAACTGCCGCGTGAAGGTGGTGTGGTGCGTCTGACAGACCTGGCAATAGTGTGTGCCAATTGCCATGCCATGATCCATCGCGGCGGTGGCTGTCGTGACATGGACGACCTTATCCCTAAGGAACCATGATGTTCCACAAGATCCTGATCGCCAACCGGGGCGAGATCGCGGTCCGCGTCATCCGCACCGCCCGCGCCATGGGCATTTCCACGGTCGCGGTCCATTCCGATGCCGATGCCGGGGCGCTGCATGTGCTGATGGCCGATGAGGCGGTGGCCATCGGCGGCGCGGCCCCCGCCGACAGCTATTTGCGCGGCGACAGGATCATCGCCGCGGCGCTGGCGACCGGGGCGCAGGCGATCCATCCCGGCTATGGCTTCCTGTCGGAAAACCCCGATTTCGTCGATGCCGTCACCGCCGCCGGCCTTGTGTTCATCGGCCCCTCGGCCGCGGCGATCCGCGCCATGGGGCTGAAAGACGCGGCCAAGCGACTGATGTCGGACGCCGGGGTCCCGGTGGTGCCCGGCTGGCAGGGCGACGACCAGTCGCCCGACAACCTGGCCCGGCAGGCCGCGGCCATCGGCTTTCCGGTCCTCATCAAGGCGGTGGCGGGCGGCGGCGGCAAGGGGATGCGCCGCGTCGATGCGCCGGGCGATTTCGCCGCGGCGCTGGCCGGCGCGCAAGGAGAGGCGCAGGGCGCCTTCGGCAACGCCGCCGTCCTGATCGAGAAATGGATCGACCGGCCGCGCCATATCGAGGTGCAGGTGTTCGGCGACGGACGCGATGCCGTCCACCTGTATGAACGCGACTGTTCGCTGCAACGCCGCCACCAGAAGGTGATCGAGGAGGCGCCCGCCCCCGGCATGACCCCCGCGATGCGCGACGCCATGGGCGCCGCCGCGGTGCGCGCCGCCCGCGCCATCGGCTATGCCGGCGCCGGCACGGTGGAATTCATCGTCGACGGATCGGACGGCCTGCGCCCCGACCGCTTCTGGTTCATGGAGATGAACACGCGGCTGCAGGTCGAACATCCGGTGACCGAGGCGGTGACCGGCCTTGATCTGGTCGAATGGCAGCTGCGCGTCGCCGCCGGCGAACCGCTGCCGCTCGCGCAAGAGGCGATCCCGCTGGCCGGCCACGCCTTCGAGGCCCGGCTTTATGCCGAGGATGTCGGCGCCGGGTTCCTGCCCGCCACCGGCACCTTGGCGCATCTCTCCTTCCCGCCCGGCATCCGCGCCGATTCGGGGGTGCGGACCGGCGACCGCATCAGCCCCTGGTATGACCCGATGATCGCCAAGATCGTCAGCCATGGCCCGACCCGCGCCATCGCCCTGTCGCGCCTGTCGCGGGCGCTGGCCGGGACGCAGGTGGCGGGCACCACCACCAACCTCGCCTTCCTGGCCGCGCTTGCCCGCCATCCCGGCTTTGCCGCCGCTCAGGTCGACACCGGCCTGATCGGCCGCGACCTTGCCGCGCTGACCGCCACCCCGGCCCTGCCGCCGCAGGCGCTGGTCCGCGCCGCGCTGGCCCTTGGGGTCGAGGACGGCGGCGGCGCCCTTGCCGGCTTCACCCTGTGGACGCCCCTGCCGCAGACCGTGGCCTTTGCCGAAGGCAGGGTGCGGCTGACCTGCCACGGCCGCGGCCATGTCACGGCCGAGACCGGGGGGCAGGTGTTCGACGCAAGCCTTGGCCCGGACGGCTGGCGCATCGACGGCCAGCCGGCGCCCGCCGCGCTGGTCCATGCCGGCGGCGTCACCGTCTTTGGCGATCCGGCCTGGCAGCTGACCCCGCACGACCCCCTGGCCCGTGCCGCCGACAGCGATGCCGGCGACGGCATCCTGCGCGCGCCGATGCCGGGGCTGGTCAAATCGCTGGGCGTCGCCGCCGGCGACCGCGTCACCCGCGGCCAGCGCCTGGCCGTGCTCGAGGCGATGAAGATGGAACATGCCCTGACCGCCGCCGGCGACGGTCGCGTCGGCGAGACCCTTGCCGCCCCCGGCGATCAGGTCGAGGCCGGCGCCGCCCTGATCCGGCTGGAGTTCGACGATGCCTGACAGGGTCGAGATCGTCGAGGTCGGCCCGCGCGACGGGTTGCAGAACGAAGCGCGCCTGATCCCGGCAGCCGACAAGATCGCCCTGGTCGACCTGCTGTCGCAGGCCGGCTTTGCCCGGATCGAGGTGACCAGCTTTGTCAGCCCGAAATGGGTGCCGCAGCTGGCCGATGCGGCCGAGGTCATGGCCGGCATCGCCCGCCGCCCCGGCGTGACCTATGCCGTGCTGACCCCGAACCTCAAGGGCTATGAGGCCGCGCGCGCCGCCGGCGCCGGCGAGGTCGCGGTCTTTGCCGCCGCCTCCGAGGCGTTCTCGCAAGCCAACCTCAACTGCTCCATCGCCGAAAGCATCGACCGGTTCGCCCCGGTGGCGGCGGCGGCGGCGCAGGACGGCATCCGCCTGCGCGGCTATGTCTCGACCGTCACCCATTGCCCCTATGCCGGCGCCATCGCCCCCGCCGAAGCGGCCCGCGTCGCGGCCCTGCTGCGCGATCTTGGCTGCGCCGAGGTCAGCCTGGGCGACACCCTGGGCCGCGCCCGGCCGGACGAGGTCGACGCCATGCTGCAGGCGGTGCTGTCCGAACTGCCGCCCGACCGCCTGGCCGGGCATTTCCACGACACCGCGGGCCGGGCGCTGGACCATATCGACGTGGCCCTTGCCCGCGGGCTGCGCGTGTTCGACGCCGCGGCCGGCGGGCTGGGCGGCTGCCCCTATGCCCCCGGCGCCGCCGGCAATGTCGCGACCGAACGCGTCGCCGCGCACCTGGCCGCCCGCGGTCTTGTCACCGGGCTCGACCCCCGGATCCTCGCGCAGGCCGCCGCGCTGGCCCGCGCCCTGCGCAGCGGATAGGCCGATGTTCGACACCCTGACCCTGACCACCGACCCGCGCGGCATCGCCACCCTGCTGCTGAACCGGCCCGACCGCCACAACGCCATGTCGGCCGCGATGATCGCCGACCTGACCGCGGCCGCCGCCCGCATCGCCGCCGATGACGGCATCCGCGCGGTGATCCTGACCGGCGCCGGCGACAGTTTCTGCGCCGGCGCCGATCTGGGCTGGATGCAGGACCAGATGGCCGCCGACAGCGCCACCCGCGCCGCCGGCGCCCGCCGCCTTGCCCTGATGCTGCGGGCGCTGAACGACCTGCCCAAACCGCTGGTCGGGCGCGTGAACGGGCCGGCCTATGGCGGCGGCCTTGGCCTGATCGCCGTCTGCGACGTGGCGGTCGCGGCGGACACGGCGGTCTTCGCCTTCAGCGAAACCCGCCTCGGCATCATTCCCGCCACCATCGGCCCCTATGTCACCGCCCGCATGGGCGAGGCGCGGGCGCGCGAGGTGTTCTTTTCCGCCCGCCGCTTTGCCGCGCCCGAGGCGGTGCGCCTCGGCCTGATCGCCCGCACCGCAACCGACCTCGACGCCGCGACCGAGGCCGAGGTCACCCCCTATCTCGCCACCGCCCCCGCCGCCGTCGCCCGCGCCAAGGCCCTGGTCCGAAGCCTCGGCCCCGCCATCGACGACACCGTGATCGACCGCACCGCAACCGCCCTCGTCAAAGCCTGGGAAAGCCCAGAGGCACAAGAAGGCATCACCGCGTTCTTCGAAAGGCGCAAGCCGGGCTGGCAGGTCTGACGGGGCGCGCCCGGCGTTCCGCCCCTATCCCGCGAAGGGATCCCTCGCCACCGCGCCCGCCGCCGCGCGGTATTCCGCGATCAGCCGCTCGCACAGTTCCGCGGCGCCGGGCAGGTCGCGGATGCCGCCGACGCCATGACCGGCCGACCACAGGGTTTTCCACGCCTTCGCCTCGGATCCCATGTCCAGCCCGCCATGGTGCGGCAGGTTGTCGGGGTCCAGCCCCTGCGCCACGATCGACGGCCGCAGGAAATTCGCCGCCACGCCCGAGATGTTCGGCGTGTAAAGGATGTCGGCCGCGGTCGAGGCGCGGATCATGTCCTTGAAGCCGTCCTGCACCATCGCCTCGCGCGTGGCGATGAACCTTGTGCCCAGATAGGCGAAATCGGCGCCCATCACCCGCGCCGCCAGCACCTGCGCCCCGGTGTTGATGGCGCCGCCCAGAATGATCGTGCCGTCAAAGACCTGCCGGATTTCGGCCACCAGAGCAAAGGGGTTGATGGTGCCGGAATGGCCGCCCGCCCCCGCGCTCACCGCGATGATCCCGTCGACCCCTGCCGCCGCCGCCTTTTCCGCATGCCGGCGCGAGATCACGTCATGGAACACCAGCCCGCCATAGGACTGCACCGCCTGCACCACTTCGGCCGCGGCGCCCAGCGAGGTGATGACAAGGGGCACGCGCCGCTCGACGATGGTGCGCAAATCCGCTTCGGCCCGCGGGTTGCTGCGGTGGACGATGTAATTGACGCCATACAGCGGATCGGGCCCCAGCCGCGCCTCGATCTGGTCAAGCCAGTCGGAAAACCCCGCATTGGTGCGGCAGTTCAGCGCCGGAAAGGTGCCGATCAGGCCCGAGCGGCTGACCTCGACCACCAGATCGGGGCCCGAGGTCAGAAACATCGGCGCGGCGATGGCGGGCAGGCGCAGGCGGCCCTGCAGGGCGGCGGGAATCGGCATGTCACCTCCGGAAAACGGGTCTGCCGCACCCTTCCCCGGCCCCGCGACGGCCGCAAGCCGGTCGATATGGGCTTGTCAATGTGACGCAGCGGCGCTTTCATCGGCAACAGCAAAGGGGCTGACGGTCTACGCCGCATCGACCGTCCACTGTCCCCCGGTCGTCAGGGTAACGCGGCAGGACAATTCATGGACATCGCGTTTCTTCTCAACGGAGAGACGGTTCGGGCCGAGGTCGGGCCGACGGAAACCCTGCTGGATTTCCTGCGCGAAAGGCGCGGGCTGAAAGGCACCAAGGAAGGCTGCAACGAGGGCGATTGCGGCGCCTGCACGGTGATGTTGACCGATGAGGCCGGCAGCCGCGCGGTCAATGCCTGCATCCTGTTCATGGGCCAGTTGCCCGGCCGCGCCGTGCGCACCGTCGAAGGGATTTCCGGCCCCGGCGGCGCCCTGCATCCGGTGCAGCAGGCGATGGTCGATCACCACGGCTCGCAATGCGGCTTCTGCACGCCGGGCTTTGTCGTGTCGCTGGCGGTCGGCCACAAGGACGGACGGCGCGACCATGACGACGTGCTGTCGGGCAACCTGTGCCGCTGCACCGGCTATGCCCCGATCATCCGCGCCGCCGAGGCGGCCGAGGCGGCCCCGGTGCCGGACTGGATGCTTGCCGACGCGGGTAAGGTGGGTCTTGACCCACCCTACGAGGGTCCGACCACCGTCGACACCCTTGCCGCCCATTACGCCGCCAACCCCGACGCCACGCTGATCGCCGGCGCAACCGATGTCGGCCTTTGGGTGACCAAGCAGTTGCGCGAACTGCCCAAGCCGATTTTCCTTAACCGGGTCAAGGATCTGGCCTATATCCGCGACGAAGGCGCCTCCTTGCGCATCGGTGCCATGGCGACGATCACCGACCTGCTTGCCGCGGTGCGCGACCGCCACCCAAGCTGGGCGCAGATGCTGCGCCGCTATGCCTCGACCCAGATCCGCAACGCGGCGACGCTGGGGGGCAATGTCGCCAACGGCTCGCCCATCGGCGACAATCCTCCGGTGCTGATCGCGCTGGGCGCCACCCTGCACCTGCGCCACGGCGACACCCGCCGCGACCTGCCGGCCGAGGCGTTCTTTCTGGATTACGGCAGGCAGGACCGCGCGGCGGGAGAGTTCCTTGAGGCGATCACCATTCCCGCCGCCGCCCCGGCGCTGCGGGTCTACAAATTGTCGAAAAGGTTCGATCAGGACATTTCCGCCGTCTGCGGGGCGTTCAATGTGACGGTTCAGGACGGAAAAGTGCAAGCGGCCCGGATCGCCTTTGGCGGCATGGCCGGGATCCCCAAACGCGCCGCCGCGGTTGAGGCGGCGCTGACGGGCCAGCCCTGGACCGCGGAAACCATCTCCGCCGCCCTGCCCGCCTTTGCCGTGGATTTCCAGCCCTTGACCGACATGCGCGCCTCGGCCGCCTACAGGCTGAAGGCGGCGCAGAACCTGCTGGGCCGCTACTTTGCCGATCTGGGCGGCCATGAGGTCGATGTGCGGAGGATCCGGGCATGAGTGTGCACAAATCTCTGCCGCATGATTCCGCGCCGCTGCATGTCACCGGGCAGGCGCGCTATACCGACGACATCGCGCTGCCCGGAAACGCGCTGCATCTGGCCTTCGGCCTGTCGCCCGTCGCCCGCGGCACCATCACCGCGCTGGACCTTGGCCCGGTGCGCGCCGCGCCGGGGGTCGTTGCCGTCTATACCGCCGCGGACGTTCCGCATGATAACGACGTGTCGCCGAACCCGGTCCCCGAGCCGATGCTGGCCGAAGGGACAGTGCATTTCGTCGGCCAGCCGATCTTCCTTGTCGTCGCCGAAAGCCACCTTGCCGCGCGCAAGGCGGCACGGCTGGCCAGGATCGAGATTGCCGAGGAACCGCCGATCCTGACGGTGGATCAGGCGCTTGCCGCCGATGAGCGGTTCGAGGGCGGGCCGGTCATCTGGCAGAAGGGCGACGCCGAAGCGGCGCTTGCCGCCGCCCCCCACCGCCTGCAAGGCACGTTCGAGATGGGCGGGCAGGAACATTTCTACCTAGAGGGCCAGATCGCCGCCGCGCTGCCGATGGATGACGGCGGGGTGCATGTCATTTCCTCGACCCAGCATCCTTCGGAAATCCAGCACAAGGTCGCGCATGCCCTTGGCCTGCACATGAATGCGGTGCGCATCGAATGCCGGCGGATGGGCGGCGGCTTTGGCGGCAAGGAAAGCCAGGGTAACGCGCTGGCGATGTCCTGCGCCATGGCCGCAGTCAAGACCGGGCGGCCCTGCAAGATGCGCTACGATCGCGACGACGACATGACCATCACCGGCAAGCGCCACGATTTCCGCATCAGCTATGACATCGGTTACAGCGATGACGGGCGGATCAGCGCGATGGACGTGACGCATCTGGTGCGCTGCGGCTGGTCGACCGACCTGTCGATGCCGGTGGCCGACCGGGCGATGCTGCACACCGATGCCTCCTACCTGATCCCGGCGATCCGTATCACCTCGCACCGCCTGCGGACCAACACCCAATCGGCCACCGCCTATCGCGGCTTTGGCGGGCCGCAGGGGATACTGGGCACCGAACGGGCGATGGACCATCTGGCGCATGTGCTGGGCATGGATCCGGTGGCGATCCGGCGGCTGAACTATTACGCGCCGATGACCGGCCCGGCGCCGCATGTCGCGGCAAAGGCGGTGACGAAGCTGCCCGACGAACCGCCGTTGACGCGGGCGTCGCAGATCACCTCGGGCACCGGCGCGACGCGGAAATTCGGCGGCGCGCATTCGCCGGCGGCCAACCGGCCGCTGCCAAATACCACGCCCTACGGCATGGAAGTCACCGACTTCATCCTGCACGAGCTGACCGACCGCTTGCAGAAATCTGCGGATTACGCGGCGCGCAAGGCGGCAATCGCCCGCTGGAACAGTGAAAATCCGATCCTCAAGCGCGGCATCGGCTTTTGCCCGGTGAAATTCGGTATCTCGTTCACGCTCACGCATCTCAATCAGGCAGGCGCCCTGGTCCATGTCTATGCCGATGGTTCGGTCCTGCTGAACCATGGCGGCACGGAAATGGGCCAGGGCCTGTTCCAGAAGGTGGCGCAGGTGGTGGCGGCCCGGTTCGGTATCGGTGCCGAACAGGTCAGGATCACCCCGACCGACACCGCCAAGGTGCCCAACACCTCGGCCACCGCTGCCTCCTCGGGCACCGACCTGAACGGCATGGCGGCGCAGAACGCCGCCGACACCATCCGCGACCGCATGGCCGAATGCCTTGCCGCGCTGCATCAGGTGCCGCCCGCCACGGTCCGTTTCGCCGACGGCCATGTCGAGGTCGGGGCCGAGCGCCTGACCTTCGGTCAGGCCGCGATGCTGTGCTACCAGAACCGGGTCGGCCTGTCGGCGACCGGGTTCTACCGGACCCCGGATCTGAACTGGGACCGCGCCCGCGGCCAGGGGCGGCCGTTCTTCTATTTCGCCTATGGCGCGGCGATCAGCGAAGTGGTCATCGACACGCTGACCGGCGAAAACCGCGTGCTGCGCACCGACATCCTGCACGATTGCGGCCACAGCCTGAACCCCGCGCTCGACATCGGCCAGATCGAGGGCGCCTGGGTGCAGGGCGCCGGCTGGCTGACGACCGAGGAGCTGGTCTGGGACGGCAAGGGCCGCCTGCGCACGCATGCGCCCTCGACCTACAAGATCCCGGCCTGTTCCGACCGGCCCGAGGTGTTCAACGTCGCCCTCTGGGACGGGGAAAACCCGGTGCAGACGGTCTATCGCTCAAAGGCGGTGGGCGAGCCGCCGTTCAACCTGGGCATTTCGGCCTTCCTGGCGCTGGCCGATGCCTGCGCCGCCTGCGGCCCGCATTGGCCCGACCTGCAGGCCCCCGCCACCGCCGAAAAGGTGCTGGCGGCGGTGGAACGGGCCCGGGGATGAGCCTGGATCTGCCCGCACTGCGGCAGGCGGTCGCCGCACATGGCGCGGTGATCCGGGTGCTGGTGCTGCGCACCGCCGGATCGGTCCCGCGCGAGGCGGGAACGGCCATGCTGGTCTGGGACGGCGGGCAGGACGGCACCATCGGCGGCGGCACGCTCGAATGGGAGGCGATCCGGGCGGCACGGGCGATGCTGGCGGAAGCGGCACCGCGCGCGGTGCGGACGCTTCCGCTGGGCCCGGCGCTGGGCCAGTGCTGCGGCGGGTCGGTGACGCTCCTGTGGGAGCG
Source organism: uncultured Rubellimicrobium sp. (assembly GCA_964540965.1). Lineage (GTDB taxonomy): Bacteria > Pseudomonadota > Alphaproteobacteria > Rhodobacterales > Rhodobacteraceae > JADYZU01. The sequence goes on from CAZIOT010000008.1 coordinate 168,402, forward strand.
GTTCGACCCGCAGAACCTGCCGGCCGGATTGCCCTTTGCGCGGGCGATCGCGCCCATGGCGCGTACGCCCGCGGTTGCGGCTGCACTGGCCGCATGGCGGCCGGGGCAGCCGCCGCAGGACATCGCCGGCTGGCTGGTCGAAGGGCCGCCGCTGCCGCGCCGGCCCTTGTGGATCTGGGGCGCGGGTCATGTCGGCCGGGCGCTGGTGCAGGTCCTGTCGCCCCTGCCCGAGTGGGAGATCACCTGGGCCGACATCGGCCCCGACCGTTTCCCCGAGGCGCCCGAGGTCACGGCGATTCCCGCAGCCGACCTGCCACGGCTGGCCGCCCATGTGCCGGCCGATGCCGGACACCTGATCGTCACGCTCAGCCATGACACCGACCTTGCCCTGTGCCACGCGCTGCTGAACCGCGGCTTTGCCGCCTGCGGCCTGATCGGATCGGCGACGAAATGGGCGCGATTCCGCACGCGACTGCGGCTGCTTGGTCACGACGAGGCGCGGATTTCGCGGATTGCCTGCCCGATCGGCGATCCCGCCCTGGGAAAACATCCGCAGGCCATTGCCGTAGGCGTCGCCGCCGCGTTACTGAAACAGGGACGAGTGGCCCGGAACGAGGCTGCCGCAGGGGAGATACGAACCGGATGAGCGAGCCGCTCCTGTCCCTTCGTGGCCTGACCAAGGCCTATCCGCGCGTCGTGGCCAATTCCGACATTTCCTTTGATATCCAGCCGGGCCAGGTCCATGCCCTTCTGGGCGAGAACGGCGCCGGCAAGTCGACGCTGGTCAAGACGATCTACGGCCTTGTCCGCCCCGATGCCGGGACCATGACGCTTTCCGGCCGGCCCTATGCGCCGGCCGAGCCGCGCGCGGCGCGGGCGGCGGGGGTGGCGATGGTGTTCCAGCACTTTTCGCTGTTCGACGCGCTGAACGTGGCGGAAAACATCGCCCTTGGCATGGAAAGCCCGCCGCCGATGCGCGATCTCGCGGCCAAGATCACCGACGTCTCGCAGGCCTATGGCCTGCCGCTCGACCCCGGCCGCACCGTCGGCGACCTGTCGGCCGGCGAACGCCAGCGGGTCGAGATCATCCGTTGCCTGCTGCAATCGCCGCGCCTGCTCATCATGGACGAACCCACCTCGGTGCTGACGCCGCAAGAGGTGACGATCCTGTTCGACACGCTGCGCAAGCTGCGCAGCGAGGGCACCTCGATCCTCTACATCAGCCACAAGCTCGAGGAGATCCGCGCGCTGTGCGAGGACGCGACGATCCTGCGGCTGGGCCGGGTGGTGGCGACCTGCGACCCGCGCGCGACCTCGGCGCGCGAGATGGCGGAACTGATGGTCGGAGCGGAACTCAAGGCGCCGGCCCGCGCCGCGCGCCCCACCGGGGCGCCGGTGTTGGCGGTGCGCGGCCTGACCGCAGCCTCGCCCCGCGCCTTCGGCACCGCCTTGCGCGACGTGGCGCTGTCGGTGAACCGGGGCGAGGTGCTGGGCATCGGCGGCGTTGCCGGCAACGGCCAGGACGAGCTTTTGCTGGCGCTCTCGGGCGAAATGCGGACGGCGCCGGGGACGATCACGCTGGACAGGGCCGATGTCAGCGCCCTTGGCCCGAATGCCCGCCGCCTTCGCGGCCTGCTGGCCGCGCCCGAGGAACGCATGGGCCATGCCGCTGCCCCGGACATGAGCCTGACCGAAAACGCGCTGATGACCGGCGCCGCGCGCGAACGGCTGGTGCGGGGCGGCTTCATCGACTGGGGCGGCGCCCGCCGCTTTGCCGAACGCATCATCGCCGCCTTCGACGTGCGCACCCCGGGAACCGAGGTCGCGGCGCGGTCGCTGTCGGGCGGCAACCTGCAGAAATTCGTCATCGGCCGCGAGATCCTGCAAAAGCCCGAGGTTCTGGTGGTCAACCAGCCGACCTGGGGCGTCGATGCCGCCGCCGCCGCCGCGATCCGGCAGGCGCTGCTGGACCTTGCCGCGGGCGGCGCCGGGGTCATCGTCGTCAGCCAGGATCTGGACGAGATCATTGAGATCGCCGACCGTTTCGCCGCCTTGAACGCCGGCCGCCTGTCGCCCCCGGTGCCGACCGAGGGGCTGACGATGGACCGCATCGGCCTGATGCTGGGCGGCGCCCATGACATGGAGATGGCGCATGTGTGACCGCGGGTTGATCCCCCTGCCGGCCCGTAGGGTGGGCAATCGCCCACCGGCCGGGACCATTGGCGCCGCGGTGGGCGATTGCCCACCCTACGGCGCCCTGCCCCAGCCCGGACCTTCCGCATGATCCGTCTTGAACGCCGTCCGCAGCCATCGGTCTTCTGGCGCTATGGCACGCCGGTGGTGGCGGTGATCGCGACGATGATCGCCGGCGGCATCCTGTTCGCCCTGCTGGGCAAGGATCCTTTCGTCACCATCCGCACCATCTTCTGGGATCCGCTATTCGGCCCCTTCGCGGGCTACACCCGCGCCCAGATGGGGATCAAGGCGACGCCGCTGATCCTGATCGCCATCGGCCTGTCCTTCGGTTTTCGTGCCGGGATCTGGAACATCGGCGCCGAGGGCCAGTATATCCTTGGCGCCGTCTGCGGTGCCGCGGCGGGGCTGGCCTTCTATCCCGCCGACAGCCGGATGATCTTTGTCCTCATGGTCCTGTGCGGCGCGCTGGGCGGCCTGCTCTGGGCGATGATCCCGGCGCTGCTCAAGGTCAAACTCGGCACCAACGAGATCCTCGTCTCGCTGATGCTGGTCTATGTCGCCGACAACATCCTTGGCCGCATGGCCACCGGCCTGTTGCGCAACCCCGAGGGCTATGGCCGCCCCGGATCGCGCGACCTGCAGGGCTGGGCGTCGTCGTCGAACGGCACCCTTGTTTCGGGGCTGGGTATCCACTGGGGCGGGGTCGCGGCGCTGGCCGCGGTCGTCGCCGCCTATGTGATCTTCGCCCGCCACCGGCTGGGTTATGACATCCGCCTGTCCGGGCAGGCGCCGCGCGCCGCCGCCTTTGGCGGCGTGGCGCCGGGCCGGCTTGTGGTGCTGTGCATGGCGATCTCGGGCGCGCTTGCCGGGCTTGCAGGCGTGTTCGAGGCCAGCGGCCCCGCCCGCGTCATCAACATCGACTTCGCGGTCGGCTATGGCTTTACCGCCATCATCGTCGCCTTCCTGGGTCGGCTGCATCCGGTCGGCATCTTCTTTGCCGGCATCCTCATGGCACTGACCTATGTCGGCGGCGACATGGCGCAGCAACAGCTGCAACTGCCGCGCGCGGCGATCCAGCTGTTCCAGGGGATGCTCCTTTTCTTCCTCCTCGCGCTCGACGTGTTCACCGCCTACCGGCTGCGTTTTGGGCAAGGCAAAGGCCAAGCCAAGGGAAGGACCGCCTGATGGATCTCTCCGCGATCAATCCCGTCCTGCTGCTGGCCTCGATCATGGTCTCGGCGACACCGATCCTGCTGGCCTCGCTGGGCGAATGCGTGGTCGAGCGGGCCGGCGTGCTGAACCTTGGCGTCGAGGGCATGATGATCACCGGCGCCGTCACCGGATTCGTCGTCGCGGTGGCAACCGGATCGCCGCTGGCCGGCTTTGTCGCCGCGGCTCTGGGCGGCGCGCTCCTCTCCGTGATCTTCGGCTTTCTGACGCAGTTCCTGCTGTCGAACCAGGTGGCGACCGGGCTGGCGCTGACGCTGTTCGGACTCGGCCTCGCCGCGCTGATCGGTCAGGGCTATGTCGGGGTGCAGGCGCCATCGACGCCGCGGCTGCCGGTTCCGCTGCTGTCCGACATCCCCTGGCTTGGGCCGATCCTGTTCCGGCACGACGTCATCGTCTATCTGTCGCTGATCCTTTGCGTCGCAGTCTGGTATTTCCTCAACCGCACCCGCGCCGGGCTGGTGCTGCGCGCGGTTGGCGAAAACCACGCCGCCGCCCATGCCCTGGGCTACAAGGTGGTGCGCATCCGCATGATGGCGATCATGTTCGGCGGCGCCCTGGCCGGTCTGGGCGGCGCCTATCTGAGCCTCGTGCGCGTCCCGACCTATACCGAGGGCGTCACCGCCGGGCAGGGCTGGATCGCGCTGGTCATCGTGGTCTTTGCCAGCTGGCGGCCGCTGCGCCTGATCCTGGGCGCATATCTTTTCGGCGGCATCGGCGTTCTGCAGCTGAACCTGCAGGCGGCCGGCGCCGCGATCCCGGTCGAGATCCTGTCGATGGCGCCCTATCTTGTCACCATCATCACGCTTGTGATCCTGTCGGCCGGACGCGGCCGCGCCAGCCTTCAGGCGCCGGGGTCGCTGGGCCAGAGTTTTCATGCCGCGCACTAGCGCCAACCAAAAAGGGAGACTGCCATGAAAAGAAGAACCCTCCTCGCCTCGGGCGCGGGCGCCGCGACGCTGGCGGCACTGGGCCTGCCGGTGCGGGCACAGGATCCGCTCAAGGTCGGCTTCATCTACATCGGGCCGGTGGGCGATGGCGGCTGGACCTACCAGCACGACCTTGGCCGGCAGGAAATGCAGGCGCATTTCGGTGATGCCGTCGAATCGATCTATCAGGAATCGGTGCCGGAATCGGCCGATGCCATCGGCGCCATCACCCAGATGGTGATGTCGGGCGCCAAGCTGATCTTCACCACCTCGTTCGGCTACATGGACGCGACCGTCGCCGCCGCGGCGCAGTTCCCCGACGTGATGTTCGAACATGCCACCGGCTACCAGACCGCGGCCAACCTGGCCGTCTATGATTCGCGCTTCTACGAAGGCCGCGCCGTGCTGGGCACGATGGCGGGCCGGCTGACCAAGTCGAACAAGATCGGCTATATCGGATCCTATCCGATCCCCGAGGTGATCCAGGGCATCAATTCGTCCTTCCTGCACGCGAAGAAGGTCAATCCGAACGTCGAGATGGTGGTGATCTGGGCCTATACCTGGTTCGACCCGGCGAAAGAGGCCGATGCCGCCAAGGCGATGATCGAACAGGGCGTCGACGTGATCCTGCAGCACACCGATTCCACCGCGCCGCAGGCCGCCGCGGCCGAGGCGGGCGGCGTCTATACCTTTGGCCAGGCCTCTGACATGGCGGCGTTCAAGCCGATGCCGCGCGTCGCCTCGATCATCGACAACTGGGGCCCCTACTACATCGATCGGGTGCAGGCGATGATCGACGGCACCTGGCAAAGCCAGCACACCTGGGGCGGCATGGCCGAGGGCCATGTGGTCATCGGCGAGATCACCGAAGCCGTCCCCGCCGAGGTCAAGGCCGAGGCCGAGGCGATGATCGCCGCGATCACCGATCGCAGCTACCACCCGTTCACCGGCCCGATCAACAAGCAGGACGGCAGCCCCTGGCTGGCCGAGGGCGAGGTCGCGACAGACGAGCAGCTTTCGACCCTGAACTTCTATGTCGAAGGGATTTCGGCGGAATATCCGTCGTAAACCCGGCGCCGGACCCGGGAAAGGCCCCCCGCGGGGGGCCTTTTCTTTGCCAGGCGCCCGCAGTCTGGGCGCCAAACCGCCGAAGCCCGCGGCCCCTGCGACGGATCTGCACAAGCCGGGCGTTGAACAAGCGGTGAAATCCGCCCATGTTCAACGCATCATGCCCGCAGATGCCTCTCGCCGCCGCGCCAAGGTCAAGGCCCGCCTCTACCGCCAGATCGACATCCTGCGCGGCCGCAACCCGCGGCTTGACGGTTTCCTTGACTGGGTCGAGGACGACCGCGCCCGGCTGGTCCGGATCCCGCTGGCCCTGTTGCTGATCTGCGGCGGGGTGGTGTCGTTCCTGCCGGTCCTGGGCCTGTGGATGCTGCCCCTTGGGCTAGCGCTCCTGGCGCTTGACCTGCCGCTTCTGCGCGGGCCGGTGGCACGGGCGATCATCTGGGGCCGCCGCAAGGCCGGGCGCTGGCTGCACCGCAACCGCCCGGACGCCGGGTAAAGGCAAGAAAATTCTGGAATTTTCTCCCTAGGCCTTGCCCTTCCACGGCACCAGCGCCCGTTCGGCCCAGCGCATCAGCATGTCGATGGCAAAGCCGATGACGCCGATCAGGATGATGCCCATCAACACGATGTCGGTGTTCTGGAATTTCGAGGCGGTCATGATCATCATCCCCGCCCCCTTGTCGGCCGCGACCAGTTCGGCCGCGACGACAGTCCCCCAGCAGACGCCCATCGCGACGCGGGCGCCGGTAAAGATCTCGGGCAGGGAATTGGGGATGATGACATGGCGCATGATCTGCCATTTCGACGCGCCCAGCGAATAGGCGGCGTGGACCTTGCTGATCCGCACGCCGCTGACGCCGGCGCGCGCCGCGATGGCCATGATCCACAGCGCGGCAAGGAACAAAAGCACGATCTTGCCGACCTCGCCGATGCCCGCCCAGATGATGACCAGAGGGATCAGTGCAAGGGGCGGCACCGGCCGCATGAATTCGACGATCGGGTCGAACCAGCCGCGGAACCAGTCCGACAGGCCCATGGCATAGCCGAGCGGTATGCCGACGATCGCGCCGAGCAGGAACCCGACCAGCACCCGGAAGAGCGAAAAGCCCAGATGCGCCGCCAGCGACGAATTGCGGAATCCGTCCTGCGCGATCTCGACCAGCCGCGCCCAGACCGCCTCTGGCGGCGGCAGCCAGATCGGCTCCATCTGCCAGCCGGTGTCGGGCGTCACGTTCAGCGTGCCGCGCGGGGTCATGTTGACCTCGCCCCAGCCGACATCGACCGCAGGCCCGCCCGGTTCGACCGGGGTGCCGTTGACGGCCGTGACACGGGCGCCATCCGCCTGCGTCACGGTATCGTTGTCCTCGGGCTTGATGAGTTCGCTGCGATAGGCCTGCACGGCAAGGTAATCGTCGCGCGCGATGCCGGTACCCGCGGCGGCCTCGGGCGGGGCCTCGACGCTGGCGCCCTGCCGATGCACGGTGACATGCACCACCGCCTCGCCCGTGGTGCCGTCGGTCGCGACGGTGGCATAGGTGAAACTGCCCTCGCCGGTAAAGGCCGCGGGGGCGTGCAGGTAACCGGGCAGCAGGCGCGACCCGGTGAAGGCCCCCCAGAACAGGAAGATCACCAGGACCGAGACCACCGAGGCGACGAAGTTCGATTTCACCGCGCTTTCGTCGCCGAAGGTCACGGTCTTGAGGCTGCTGAAATCATGCCGCGGCGTCAGGAAACGCTTGACCCAGCGCCAGATGGCCAGTGTCAGCAGGATCAGCACGACATAGGCGGCAAGCCAGGGCAGCGCCCGGGTGACGGTGACCAGAACGGTCCAGAATTCGGCGCCAAGTTCGCGAAGGAGATCCATCCTATGCCTCGGCCCGGCCCATGATTTCTTCCTCCATATCCCAGATCATGCCCAGGATCTCTTCGCGGCGCAGGCCGAAATCGGGGTGTTTCTTGATCGCGCGCAGGTCGCCGCCGGCGCCGATGTCGGCAAAGGGCAGACGGTATTCGCGATGGATGCGGCCGGGGCGCGGCGCCATGACCAGCAGGCGTTCACCCAGAAGCAGCGCCTCCTCGACCGAATGGGTGATGAGGATGATGGTCTTGCCGGTTTCCTTCCACAGCCGCAGCACCAGCCCCTGCATCTTTTCCCGCGTCAGCGCGTCAAGCGCGCCCAGAGGCTCGTCCATCAGGATCACCTCGGGGTCGTTGGCAAGGCAGCGGGCCAGCGCCACGCGCTGCTGCATCCCGCCCGAAAGCTCATAGACCGCCTTTTCCTTGAAATCGGCCAGTCCCACGGTTTCAAGCAGATGGTCGACGATCCCTGCCGCCTCGGCCCGTGGCATGCCCTTCATCCGCGGGCCAAAGCCCACGTTCTCGCGCACGCTCATCCATTCGAACAGCGCGCCCTGCTGGAACACCATGCCGCGCTCCGGCCCCGGCCCGGTGATGCGGGCGCCGTCCAGCGTCACCGCGCCCTCGGTCGGCGACAGGAACCCGGCGACGATGTTCAGAAGCGTGGTCTTGCCGCAGCCCGAGGGGCCAAGGACCGACAGAAGCTCGCCCTTTTCAAGGCTCAGCGACACGTCCTTGAGCGCCTGCACCGCCGCGCCGTTGGGCAGGTCGAACCGCATCGAAAGATGGTCGATGACCAGATGGCTCATGGCTTGTGGTAATCCCCATGGGGCAGCCGGGCCGGGCCGCGCCGGCCCGGTCCCTGTTGCATCACGGCGGGCAGCGGCGGCTGTCCCGCCGCTGCCGCAGCCGTCATTCCGCCGCGTTGATCTGGGCCGCAGCCGCGAGCGGCGCGGTGTTCACCGCCGCCTCATAGCTGTCCAGCGCCGCCGGGATCGACCCCGAGGCGACAAAGACATCGGCCACGCCCTTCATGAAGGTCTGCGCGTTGCCGCCCAGCCACGAGGCCGAAAGCTGATCCTCGATCGAGGGGAACTTGAACGTCGCCATGAAGTCGCGCGTCGCCTGTTCGTCCATGCCGGAATCGGCGGCGATGACCGGGATCATCTCCTCGACCATGGATCCGTCGTTCCAGGCGGCATTCATCGCCGCGGTGACGGCCAGGAAACCGGCCACGGTATCGGGGTTCTCGGCGACAAAGGCCGCGGGCGAGGAGGTGACGTCGAACACCAGGATGCCGACCGCCTCTTTCTCGGCCCCGGTCAGCAGGACATTGCCGTTTTCCTGCGCCCGGGTGATGGCGGCGCCATAGCCGCACATCATGTCGACCGCGCCCTGCAGCAGGGCGGCGGCGCCATCGGGCGGCGCCATGTCGACAACCTCAAGGCTGTCGAGCGGTACGCCGAAATATTCCATCTGCCGCAGGAAGCCGTAATGCGCCGCGGTGCCAAGCGGCACGGCGACCTTCGACCCCGGCAGTTCGGCGCCGGCGTTGTCCTTGGTGATTTCCAGGTCCGACCGCACCACGCAATTGTCGTTGTCGGAATAGGACACCGCGACGTCGATCACCTGCAGATCCTGCCCGGCGCTGGTCGCCACCACGAAGGGCGGGACACCCTGGCTGACCGCGATGTCGATATCGCCCGAGGCCATCGCCGCCGACATGGCGACGCCGGTGTCAAAGGCGGTCCAGGTCACCGGAATGCCCAGCGCCTCCTCGTACAGGCCCTGCACCTTCGCATACTGGAAGGGCATCGGCCATTCGAGGAAATAGGCCACATGCAGCTCGTCGACCTCGGCAAAGGCCATGCCCGCCGACAGCGACAGCCCGGCCGCAGTGCCAAGAAGAAGCTTCTTCATCTCTCTCTCCTGTCTGTGGGGTCTCGCGGACCCCTGCTGTTGGGCGGCGTCAGCCACCTTCGGACAGCGGGCCTTTTGGATCATGGAACGGGCCCCCCGCCCAGACCCAACCTGCCCGAAGGCCGAAAACGGATGCAATCCACTCCGGCAGGGGCCAGCGAAAAAAATTCCATCCTGTCCGTCAATCCGTCACGACAGGATGCTTCCCCGGCGGCGGGGCGGGGCCGAACCGGCCGCCACCGACAAAGCCCTGCATTTCCGGCAGGTTGCGGCGGGCGGCGGTTCCCGGTCACAAAACTGGCATCAAGTAACCCCATGGTTTGGCCCTATTGACCCCCCTTGCGGCGGACGCAGACTGCCCGTCAGGCAGGCAGGGCGCATCGCCCCTGCGCAGACCAGATCAACCCCGCCGTCCCGAGGCCACCCATGGACACGCTCCGCCCCAACGATCCCCGCGCCGTCATCGAAGCCGACCGCGCCCATGTCTGGCACCACCTGGTCCAGCACAAGCCGTTCGAGACGGTGGACCCCAAGATCTTTGTCGAAGGCAAGGGGATGCGCCTGTGGGACATAAACGGCAAGGAACATGTCGATGCGGTGTCGGGCGCGGTCTGGACGGTGAATGTCGGCTATGGCCGTGAAAGCATTGCCAATGCCGTGCGCGACCAGCTGGTGAAGATGTGCTATTACGCCGGCGCCGCCGGCACCGTGCCCGGCGCGCAATTCGCCGAGCGGCTGATTTCCAAGATGCCGGGCCTGTCCCGCGTCTATTACGCCAACTCCGGGTCCGAGGCGAACGAGAAGGCGTTCAAGATGGTGCGCCAGATCAGCCACAAGCACCATGGCGGGCGCAAGTCGAAGATCCTTTACCGCGACCGCGACTACCACGGCACCACCATCGCCTGCCTGTCCGCCGGCGGCCAGCAGGACCGCAACGCGATGTATGGCCCCTTCGCCCCCGGTTTCGTCGAGGTGCCGCATTGCCTTGAATACCGCGCCGCGCCGGGCATGGCCGGCGATCACTACGGCGAAAAGGCCGCCGAGGCGATCGAGGCGGTGATCCTGCGCGAAGGCCCCGACACCGTGGGCGCCCTCTGCCTTGAACCGATCACCGCCGGCGGCGGCATCATCACCCCGCCCCGTGGCTATTGGGAAAAGGTGCAGGAGATCTGCCGCAAATACGACATCCTTCTGCATATCGACGAGGTGGTCTGCGGGCTGGGCCGCACCGGCACCTGGTTCGGCTATCAGCAATATGGCGTCGAGCCCGACATCGTGACCATGGCCAAGGGCGTTGCCTCGGGCTATGCGGCGATTTCCTGCTGCGTCACGACCGAACGCGTGTTCGAGATGTTCAAGGACGACACCGACCGGCTGGGCCATTTCCGCGACATCTCGACCTTTGGCGGCTGCACCTCGGGGCCGGTGGCGGCGCTGGAGAACATGAAGATCATCGAGGACGAGGATCTGTGCGGCAATTCGGTGCGGATGGGCGACTACCTGCAGGACCGGCTGCACGCGCTGATGGACAAGCATCGGGTGATCGGCGACGTGCGCGGCAAGGGCCTGTTCGCCGGCATCGAACTGGTCAAGGACCGCACCACGCGCGAGCCGGTGGACGAAAAGTCGATCCCGCAGGTGACGGGCGACTGCATGGCGCAGGGCGTCATCATCGGCGCGTCCAACCGCTCGGTTCCGGGGTTCAACAATGTGCTGCTGTTCGCGCCGGCACTTATCGCGACCAAGGACGACATCGACCAGATCGTCGGAGCCGTGGACCGGGCGATCGCCAAGGTGTTTGCCTGACGTTCGCTGTAAAACGAAGCGCCGGCGGTGACGCCGGCGCAAGATCGTGCGACGGGCCTCAGCCCGCCGCGATCACGGCGACAAGATCCTCGCGCGCGATGTAAAGGTTCATCAGGCCCGGAAAATCCATGAGGTCGCCCCAGGCGGCTTCCACCAGCTTTGTGCCCTCGACCGTGAATACACGAAACCCAAGGTCGCCCAGCATCTCTCCCGAGGCGCGGCGGCCAAAGGGGGTCGCGTCCATCTGGACCGACCATTCCAGCATCATGCGCAGGCCCGGGCTGTCCTTGAGGATTCGTCTGGCGCCGTTCAGCATCACGCCTTCCCAACCCTCGACATCGGCCTTGATAAGGGTCGGCATCCGCGCGTTCGGCGCCGACAGCAGATTGTCGAGCGGCAGCGCGTCCACCTCGGTCTCCGTCACCTGCCCCTGGTTGCGCAGTGCGCCGCTGCGCCGCCGCGTGGTGCTGCTGCCCTTCATGTCCTCCAGCGTGGCCAGAAACAGCCTTTCCTCCCGGTCGGAAACCGCCTGGTTGAGCACCTTGCAGTAGGATTGAAAGCCGTTGGCAAAAAGAGAGGTGCGGATGTTGTCGCACAATTCGATGTTCGGCTCGATCGCCGTCACCTGGGCGGTCTTTGTCCAGCCCTTCTGCTTGATGAGGTTTGCAGCCATCAGCGTGTACCAACCCTGGTTGGCACCGACATCGACAAGAACCTCGTCGGGGCGGATCAGCTTGCGCAGGATCGCGCTGTAGGCCCCCTCCCATTCGCCGTTGCGGATCAGCCATTGCCCAAGGTCGACGGAGCGCACGTCGACGACCATGCGGAATCCGTCCTTCATCACGCTCAGGGTGCGGCCCTGATCCAGCGAATAGCTCTGGGCCAGTCGCTCTACCCGCTCGAGTCGCGTCAGGATCTGGCGCAACAGGGCAATTTCTTCCGGGGGCATGCTGGAAATGACTCCTGGTATGGGAGGTTGCGGGAAGGGGCAGGCAAGGACGTCCGGTGAACGCGAACGGGCACCGGAAACGGGGCGGCAATCGTCGTCATGGTTCGTCGGGCGGCGGCCCCGCGTCAATGGCAATATCGGTCCGGCCCGCTCCCGCCGCCATTGCGGAATGCACCCCGGCATGGTTTGGTCCAGCCGCCGCGCCGGCTATGTCCAGACGATGCCCATTCCCGCCGAATCCTTCCTGCTCGACCCGCATACCCATGGCACCCTGCAAGGGCGCATCCAGCAGATGGTTGCCGCCGGCATCCTGTCCGGCCGCTTTCGCGCGGGCGAGAAGATGCCCTCGACCCGCGGCCTTGCCGCCCATCTCGGCGTCAGCCGCATCACGGTGACGCTCGCCTATACCGAGCTTGTCGCCGACGATTACCTGACCGCCCGCGGCCGGTCGGGCTATTTCGTCTCGGCCAACGCCCCCGAACCGCCCGCGTTCGCGCCGCAAAGCCCGGCGGTGACCACGGTTGACTGGGCGGCGCGGCTGGGTCCGGCGGTCCCGGCGCTTGGCCTGGAAAAGCCGCGCGACTGGGCGCGTTTCCGCTACAATTTCATCTACGGCCAGCCCGATCCGACCTTGTTCGATGCCGCCAACTGGCGGCTGTGCGCCCTGCAGGCGCTGGGGCGGCGCGATTGGGAATCGCTGGCCACCGACCAGTATGACGGCGACGATCCGCTGCTTGTCGACTTCATCGCCCGCCAGATGCTGCCCCGCCGCGGCATCCTTGCCTCGCCGTCCGAGATCCTGCTGACCATGGGCGCCCAGAACGCGCTGTGGCTGGCAGCGCAGATCCTGACGCCGGGGCGGCGGGTGGCGATGGAGGATCCGGGCTATCCGGCGCTGCGCGGGATCTTGTCGCAGACCGGCTGCGCCCTGACGCCGGTTGCGGTCGACGGCGACGGCCTGCCGCCCAAGGCGCTGCCCGAGGTCGACGTGGTGTTCTGCACCCCCGCCCACCAGTGCCCCACGACCGTGACCATGCCGATCCCCCGGCGCGAGGCGCTGCTGGCGCTGGCCGAGGCGCGCGACATGATCGTGGTCGAGGACGATTACGAATTCGAACTGCCGGCGGGGCAGTCCCTGTCGCCGGCGCTCAAGGCGTTGGACCGCGGCGGGCGGGTGATCTATGTCGGATCGTTTTCCAAATCGGTGTTTCCGGGGCTGCGCTTGGGCTACCTTGTCGGCCCGGCACCGTTCATCGCCCGCGCGCGGGCGTTGCGCGCACTGTCGCTGCGCCATCCGCCGGGGCATGTGCAGCGGACGCTCGCGCATTTCCTGTCGCGCGGGCATTACGACGCCCTGATCCGCCGCACGGGCCGCGCCTATGCCGAGCGGCGGGCGGCGATGGAGGCGGCGGTTCTTGCGGCGGGTCTGACCGTGGTGGGCCGGCCCGCGGCGGGAGGGTCGTCGCTGTGGCTGCGCGCGCCGGGGCGGGACATGGGGGTTGAGGCGGCCCGGTTGCGGGAGAAGGGGGTGCTGATCGAACCGGGCGGGGCGTTCTTTGCCGGCGGCGGACGGTGGGCGGGTGCCCACCCTACGGGGCCGGTAGGGTGGGCACCCGCCCACCATGCCCCGCCGCAGGAATACTACCGCCTCGCCTGGTCGAGCATCCCGGTGGCACGTATCGCCGAAGGCATCGGCCTCCTCTAGGATGAGTCAGCCGGCGGACCGGCGTCGGACAGCGCTGGCCCCATCCCCCCGCCCCATCTGGCCCTACACGCCGCTGTCACGCCCGGCGCATACCCCGTAAGGTGGGTCCTGACCCACCTTACCGGAGCCCGATCCATGCGCATGACCACCGAAGAAGCCTTCGTCAAGACCCTGCAGATGCATGGCATCCGCCACGCCTTTGGCATCATCGGGTCGGCGTTCATGCCCATATCCGACCTGTTCCCCAGGGCCGGCATCACCTTCTGGGACTGCGCGCATGAAGGGTCGGGCGGGATGATGGCCGATGGCTATACCCGCGCCACCGGCAAGATGAGCATGATGATCGCCCAGAACGGCCCCGGCATCACCAATTTCGTCACCGCGGTAAAGACCGCCTACTGGAATCACTCCCCCGTCCTGCTGGTCACGCCGCAGGCGGCGAACCGCACCATCGGCCAGGGCGGCTTCCAGGAGGTCGAACAGATGGCCCTGTTCAAGGACATGGTCGCCTATCAGGAGGAGGTGCGCGACCCCGCCCGCGTGGCCGAGGTGTTGAACCGCGTCATCCTGGCCGCCAAACGCGCCTCGGCCCCGGCGCAGATCAACATGCCGCGCGATTTCTGGACCCGCGAGATCGACATCGAGCTGCCGCAGATCGTCGCCTTTGAACGGCCCGAGGGCGGCGAACAGGCGTTGCAACAGGCGGCCGACCTGCTGTCCGGGGCCCGCTTTCCGGTGATCCTGAATGGCGCCGGCGTGGTGCTGTCGGGCGCCATCCCCGATGCGATGGCGCTGGCCGAGCGGCTGGATGCGCCGGTCTGCGTCGGCTACCAGCACAACGACGCCTTCCCCGGCTCGCATCCCCTGTTCGCCGGGCCCCTGGGCTATAACGGATCCAAAGCGGCAATGGAGTTGATTTCGGGTGCCGATGTGGTATTGTGTCTGGGCACCCGGCTTAATCCGTTTTCAACGCTGCCGGGCTACGGGCTGAACTACTGGCCGGACAAGGCCAGGATCATTCAAGTAGACATCAACCCGTCAAGGATCGGGCTGACAAAAACTGTGAGTGTGGGTATCGTCGGCGATGCTGGAAAAGCCGCCCGGGCGATTTTAGCGCGTGTCCGCGATACGGCTGGCGATACCGGACGTGCCGAACGCCGCGCCCTGATCGCGCAAAAGAAATCGGCCTGGGCGCAGCAATTGTCGTCGATGGATCACGAGGACGACGATCCCGGCACGACCTGGAACCAGCGCGCCCGCGCCGACAAGCCCGACTGGATGTCGCCACGCATGGCCTGGCGCGCGATCCAGTCCGCGCTGCCGAAAGAGGCGATCATTTCCAGTGACATCGGCAACAACTGTGCCATCGGCAACGCCTATCCGACCTTCGAATCGGGGCGCAAATACCTGGCCCCCGGCCTGTTCGGCCCCTGCGGCTATGGCCTGCCCTCGATCATCGGGGCCAAGATCGGCTGCCCCGACGTGCCGGTCGTCGGTTTCGCCGGCGACGGCGCATTCGGCATTTCCGTCACCGAACTGACCGCCATTGGCCGCAAGGAATGGCCGGCCATCACCATGGTCGTGTTCCGCAATTACCAATGGGGCGCGGAAAAGCGCAATTCGACCCTGTGGTATGACGACAATTTCGTCGGCACCGAACTCGATACCGATGTCAGCTATGCCGGAATTGCGAAAGCCTGCGGATTGCAGGGCGTCCAGGCGAAAACCATGGACGAATTGCGCGATGCGCTGGCAAAGGCCATCGCCGACCAGAAGGCCGGCAAGACCACGCTGATCGAGGCGCTGATCAATCAGGAACTGGGAGAGCCGTTCCGCCGCGACGCCATGAAAAAGCCGGTGGCGGTGGCGGGGATCGACCCGGCCGACATGGCCGCCGCGCAGGTTGGATAGTGCCCTTCGGCCTTGGCCCGTTCGAGACCTGCTGGATCGCGGTCGTCCTTCTGGGCGCCGCCTTTGTCCGCGGCTATTCGGGCTTTGGCTTTGCGGCGCTGGTGGTGACGGGCGCATCGCTTGTCACCGATCCGATGAACCTTGTTCCGGTCGTGGTGCTGGGCGACATCGCGCTGACCGCGCAGCAGGCCCGCGGCATCCGTGGCGATGTGCAATGGTGGCGGGTGCGCTGGCTGTTTCTTGGCTGCCTGATCGGCGTGCCGCTGTCGGTCTGGGCGCTGGCGGCGGTCGGCCCCGACCTGTCGCGCATCATCATCGCCACCTATGTGCTGGCGATGTGCGCGGCGTTGCTGGCCGGGTGGCACCTGCGGCGCAGCCCCGGTCCGGCGGCGCATCTGGGCACCGGGCTGATCTCGGGCCTTGCCAATGGCGCCGCGGTGGGCGGGCTGCCGGTCGCGGTGTTCTTTGCCGCGCAGACGCTGCCGGCCGCCGCCTTTCGCGCCACATCGATTGCCTATTTCACCCTGCTCGACCTCTGGACCCTGCCGTTGATGGCCTGGCAGGGCATGATCGGGCGCGACACGCTGGTCGCCACCGCAATGGGCCTGCCGCTGATGATCCTTGGCGTCTGGGCCGGGGGACGACGGTTCCTCTCGGCCGCGCCCGCCGGCTTCCGCCGTTTCGCGATCGCGCTGCTCGCCGCGCTCTCTGTTCTTGCCATCGGCAAATCGCTGGCATGAACATCCCCTTGCCCTTGTCCGCCGCCCTTGCCACCTTCCGGTTCGAGCAGCCGAGGCCGGAATGACCCGACATCCCTTTGTTTCCCCCCTGTCCCCCGAGGCGCCCGCCCGGCTTCTCGCGCAGTCCCGCAGCCTCAGGGTGCCGCGCGTGGCGCTGGTCAATGCCGGCGCGGTCACCCCCCTTCAGGGCCTGCGCGAGGCGGTCGAGGCCGGCTTTGCCGAGCCGATCCTGCTGGGCGACCCCGGCAAGATCGCCGCCGCCGCGGAAACCATCGGCTGGGATATCGCCGGCATCCGCCTGATCCCGGCCCCGGCCGAGGCCGCCGCCCCCGCCGCCGCCGCGCTGGCGGTGAAGGGCGAGGCCGACGCCATCATGAAGGGGCAGATCCATACCTCGACCTTCCTCAAGGGCCTGTTGCCCAGCGCCATGGGCCTGCGCGAACGCGGCACCGTCTGCGGCCATGTCTTTCACATCACCCTGCCCGGCGATGACCGGCCGCTCCTTCTGACCGATGCCGCGCTGAACACCGCGCCGACGGTGGACCAGCGGCAGGCCATCCTTGCGCATGTGGTGCGGCTGGCCGAAGGTTTGGGCATCGCGCAGCCCCGGGTCGGCCTTCTGGCCCCGTCCGAAGACGTGACCCCCGGCATCCCCTGCACGGGCGAGGCGGCGGTCATCGCCGCCTGGGCGAAAACCGCCCTGCCCCGCGCGGTGGTCGAAGGGCCGCTGGCGCTCGACCTGATCCTTTCGGCGGAAAGTGCCGCGATCAAGGGCTTTGCCAGCGATGTCGCGGGCCGGGCCGACATCATCCAGGTGCCCGAGATCACCACGGGCAACGCGCTTTTCAAGCTGATGTCGCTGGGCATGGCGGCCTGCGCGGGAGGCGTGGTGATGGGGCTGAAGGTGCCGCTTCTGCTGACCTCGCGGTCGCAGGGCGCGGCCGACCGCATCGCCTCGGCCGCGCTCGGGATGGTCGTCGCGGGGATGGGACGGTGAGGCGACCGCCGTCATATGCCCCGCCTCGCGGGCGCCTGTCCTGCGACCGCCCCGAGCGTGGCGGCTGCGGACGCTCCGCGGGGGGTATTTATGCAAAGATGAAAGGCAAGGGGCGTTTTCATTCCGGTCCGGATACCCCCAAGGGCCGGGGGCGGGCGCCGGATCGGGCGGCCGTGATCCGCCGCCCTGCCGCAGCGGGGCGGGCGGCATGATCCTTGTGCTGAACGCCGGCTCCTCCTCGCTCAAGGTGACGGTGTTTTCCGTCGCGCTTGACAGCCTTGGCACATGGCAGGTGTCCGAGATCGGCGGCGCGGCCACATTGCGCGACGCCACGGGCACCACCGGAACCGTCGCGCCCGACCATACCGCCGCGCTGGGCCTGATCCTTGCCGCCGCCGCGCGCGAGGGCTTTCCGGTGGAGCGCCTGACCGCCGCGGCGCATCGGGTCGTCCATGGCGGTGCCGGGCTGACCGCCGCCACCCGCATCAGCCCGGCGGTCGAGGCCGCCATCGAAGCCTGCGTGACGCTGGCGCCGCTGCACAATCCGGCCAATCTGGCCGGTATCCGCGCCATGGCCCGGCTTGCCCCCGACCTGCCGCAATACGCAAGTTTCGACACCGCCTTTCACGCCAGCAATCCGCCGGTCGCCGTGATCTATGCCCTGCCGCAGGCCGAGCGCGACAAGGGCATCCGCCGCTTCGGCTTTCACGGCATCAGCTATGCCGGGCTGGTGGGGACGATAAACCCCTTGCCGCGCCGCCTGCTTGCGCTGCATCTGGGCAACGGCGCTTCGCTTTGCGCCATCCTGGACGGGCGATCGGTCGCTACCTCGATGGGCTATTCGCCGCTGGACGGGCTGGTGATGGGCAGCCGCACCGGACAGATCGACGGCATGGCCGTGCTGCGGCTGGCCGAGGATCACGGCATTGCGCGGGCAGCGGACATCCTGAACCGCGAAAGCGGGCTGAAGGCGCTGGCGGGCACCAACGACATGGCGACGATCCTGTCCCGCGACGATCAGGCGGCGCGCTTTGCCGTCGAGCATTTCTGCTATTGGGCCGTGCG
>CAZIOT010000008.1:186781-189101 GCA_964540965.1 uncultured Rubellimicrobium sp.
GGCCGGGTCAGCCATCGCCGCGATGGGCGGGCTTGATGCCATCGCCTTCACCGGCGGCATCGGCGAACACGGCGTCGCCATCCGCGACCGCATCACCGCCGGCCTGCTGTGGGCCGGCGCCGTTCCGGTGTATGTCGTCAAGGCCGAGGAGGAACGCACCATCGCGCAAGAGGCCGCGGCCCTGATGGAAAGAGGCCAATGACCCAGCCCGTCCTGAACCTGTCGCCCCATGTCTCGGACGAGGTGCGCAAGACGACCTGCTACATGTGCGCCTGCCGCTGCGGGATCAACGTGCACATGAAGGGCGGCCCCGATGGCAAAATGAAAGTCGCCTATATCGAGGGCAACCGCGACCATCCGGTGAACAGGGGCGTCCTGTGCGCCAAGGGCAGCGCCGGGATCATGCAGGTGAACGCCCCGTCCCGGCTGCGTGCGCCGCTGTTGCGGACAGGCCCGCGCGGGTCGGGCGAATTCCGCGAGATTTCCTGGGAAGAGGCGCTGGACATCGCCACGGGCTGGCTGAAACCGATCCGCGATACCGCGCCCGAAAGGCTTGCCTTCTTTACCGGGCGCGACCAGTCGCAATCCTTCACCGGCCTCTGGGCGCAGGCCTATGGCACGCCCAATTACGCCGCCCACGGCGGGTTCTGCAGCGTCAACATGGCGGCGGGCGGCATCTACACGATCGGGGGCGCGTTCTGGGAATTCGGCCAGCCGGATTGGGAGAGGACGAAACTGTTCATCCTGTTCGGCGTGGCCGAGGATCACGACAGCAACCCGATCAAGATCGGGCTGGGGCAGATCAAGGCGCGCGGCGCGCGGGTGGTCGGGATCAACCCGATCCGCACCGGCTACAACGCCATCGCCGACGACTGGTTCGGCATCACCCCCGGCACCGACGGGCTTTTGATCCTGTCCCTGATCCATTGCCTGATGCAGGCGGGCAAGATCGACCTGCCCTATCTCGCGCAATTCACCAACGCCCCCTGCCTGGTGAACGAAGACCCGGCGTCGCCCCAGAACGGCCTCTTGCTGCGCGACGAACAGGGCCAGCCGCAGGTCATCGACCGCCGCACCGGCCATCTGGCACCCTGGAACGGCGCGGGGGTCGATCCCGACCTTTCCGCCACCTACCGCCATGCCGGGGTGACGCATCGCCCCGTCCTGCACCACATGGCGGAAAAATACCTCGACCCGCAATATGCGCCCGAGGCGGTGGCCGACCTGACCGGCATCCCCGCCCCGCGCATCCGCGCGCTGGCCGCGGAAATCGCCCGGGTGGCCTTTGACGAGGCCATCGTCCTGGACCGGGAATGGGTGGATTTCCGGGGCAAGCGGCACCCGAACATGACCGGCCGCCCGGTCAGTTTCCACGCCATGCGCGGCATCAGCGCCCATTCCAACGGCTTCCAGACCGCCCGCGCGCTGCATGTGCTGCAGGTGCTGATCGGGTCGGTCGAAACCCCCGGCGGCTTCCGGATGAAGCCGCCCTATCCGAAACCCGTCACCGCGCATCCGAAACCGCATTGCCGGGTGACGCCGGGGGCGCCGCTGGACGGGCCGCATCTGGGCTATGTCCACGGCCCCGACGACCTGTGCCTGACCGCCGAGGGCGCCCCCGCCCGCATCGACAAGGCGTTTTCCTGGGAAAACCCGATGTCGGCGCATGGCCTCATGCATATGGTCATCGCCAATGCCCATGCCGGCGATCCCTACCGGATCGACACGCTGTTCCTGTATATGGCGAACATGGCGTGGAATTCGTCGATGAATACCGCGCAGACCATGGCGATGCTCACCGATACCGATGCGAACGGCGAATACGTCATTCCCCGCATCATCTATTCCGATGCCTATTCGTCGGAAATGGTCGCCTATGCCGACCTTGTGCTTCCCGACACCACATATCTCGAACGCCACGATTGCATTTCCCTGCTCGACCGCCCGATCTGCGAGGCCGATGCCGCCGCCGATGCGATCCGCTGGCCGGTGATCCAGCCCGACCGCGATGTGCGCGGCTTCCAGTCGGTGTTGTGCGACCTGGGCCACCGCCTTGGCCTGCCGGGATTCGTCAACCCGGACGGGACGGCGAAATATGCCGATTACGCCGATTACATCGTCAACCACATCCGCCGCCCCGGCATCGGCCCGCTGGCCGGCTGGCGCAAGGGGCCGCAGGGGCTGCAACACGGGCGCGGAGAGGCGAACGCCGCGCAGATCGACAGCTACATCGCCAATGGCGGCTTCTGGATGGAACATGTGCCCGAAGAGGCCGCCTTCTATAAACCCTGGTCCAGGGCCTATCAGGACTGGGCGGTGC
>CAZIOT010000008.1:189111-194177 GCA_964540965.1 uncultured Rubellimicrobium sp.
TCTACGACGCGCCGCAGCCCTATATCTTCCAGCTCTGGTCCGAACCGCTGCGCCGTTTCCAGCTTGCCGCCGAGGGCGAAGGCACCCGCCAGCCCCCCGACCACCTGCGCGGCCGCATCCTGACCACGATGGACCCGCTGCCCGTCTGGTATCCGCCCTTTGGCGACGACCTGACCGACCTTGACGCCTTTCCGACCCATGCGCTGACCCAGCGGCCGATGGCGATGTATCATTCCTGGGGCACCCAGAACGCCTGGCTGCGGCAGATCCATGGGGTCAATCCGCTCTATGTCCCGACCGCGATCTGGGAGCGTGAGGGCTTTGCCGAAGGTGACTGGGCGCGCGTCACCTCTCCGCATGGAGAGATCACGGTGCCGGTCGCCCTGATGGCGGCGCTGAACCCGAACACCGTCTGGACCTGGAACGCCATCGGCAAGCGCAAGGGGGCCTGGGCGCTGTCGCCGGACGCGCCCGAGGCGACGAGGGGCTTCCTGCTCAACCACCTCATCTCGGAACTGCTGCCGCCGCGCGGCGACGGGCAAAGGTGGAGCAACTCCGACCCGATCACCGGACAGGCGGCATGGTTCGACCTGCGCGTACGGGTAGAAAGATGCGCGGCCCCTGATCAGGCGCAGCCCGCCTTCCCCCCGCTCGGCAGCCCGGTGCCCGAAGGGCCCGAGGAAATCGCATGGCAGGTAGGGTGGGCATCCGCCCACCGCCCCGGGGGCCGAAAATGACCACCCTCCCCGCCAGCACCACGCGCAAGCTCGGACTCGTCATCGACCTTGACACCTGCGTCGGCTGTCATGCCTGCGTCGTCGCCTGCAAGGGCTGGAACACCGAGAATTACGGCGCCCCCCTGTCCGATCAGGACCCCTATGGCGCCGATCCCCACGGCACCTTCCTCAACCGCGTCCACACCTACGAGGTGCAGCCCGAGGCCGCCCCCGCCCGCATCGTCCATTTCCCGAAATCCTGCCTGCATTGCGACAACGCGCCCTGCGTCACCGTCTGCCCGACCGGCGCCAGCTACAAACGTGCCGAGGACGGGATCGTTCTGGTCAACGAAAACGCCTGCATCGGCTGCGGCCTGTGCGCCTGGGCCTGCCCCTATGGCGCGCGCGAGATGGACGCCAAGGCCGGGGTGATGAAGAAATGCACCCTTTGCGTCGACCGCATCTACAACGACAACCTCCCCGAGATCGACCGCACCCCCGCCTGCGTCCGCACCTGCCCGGCGGGCGCCCGGCATTTCGGCGACCTCGGCGACCCCGACAGCCATGTCAGCCGCCTGAGCGCCGAACGCGGCGGCATCGACCTGATGCCCGATCAGGGCACCAGGCCGACCAACAAATACCTGCCCCCCCGCCCGCGCGACGCCCTGCCCGAATTCGACGTGCTGGCCCCCTATCTGGCCCCCGTGGCCGACACGCCGCGCGGTTTCCTCGGCTGGCTCGACCGCGCGCTGTCGGCGCTGCCGGGAGGCGAACGATGAGGGCGGAACCTGTAGGGTGGGCAACCGCCCACCGCGCGGAATGGTGGGCGATTGCCCACCCGACGGCATCGGGAGTTCACAAACACCCCATCCTCGCTCCCTCGGACAACGCCGCACCACCACGGGCCGGTGCGAGCCGCCCCGGAAGGTGCGCAACCGCCCGCCGCGCCCCATCGTGGGCGATTGTCCACCCTACGGTGCCGGTCCTCCCTGTCCGCCGGCAGGCCTCCCTAATCCAAACCCTCTTCCGCTCATTCTTCGTCCACAAATATCCTCGGGGGGGTCCGGGGGGGCAGACAGCCCTCCCGGCGGGTGCCGCCCACGGTGAGGGCGCCTGATGCATCCCGCACCCTCGGTCATCATCTTCTCGACCCTGTCAGGCGCCGGTTTCGGCCTGCTGTTCTGGCTCGGCCTCGGCCTGCCCGCCGTCACCGGGCTTTTCGCCTTCGGCCTGTTCGCGCTGGCCTATGGCCTTGCCGTTGGCGGCCTCGTCGCCTCGACCTTCCACCTCGGCCACCCGGAGAGGGCATGGCGTGCCTTCACCCAATGGCGCACCAGCTGGCTGAGCCGCGAGGGCGTCAGCGCCGTCGCCACCCTTCTGCTCATGGCCCTTTACGGCGCCGGGCTGGTGTTCTGGGGCCACCGTCTGGTCATGCCGGGTCTGGTCGGCGCGGGCCTTGCGCTGTTCACCGTGCTGACCACGGCGATGATCTACACCCAGATGAAAACCGTGCCGCGCTGGCGCGACTGGTCGACGCCGGCGCTGTTCCTGACGCTGGCGCTGGCCGGCGGCGCGATCCTCGCCGGGCAAAGGTTGATCGCGATCCCGCTTCTGGTCGCGGCCATGGGGCTGCAGCTCTGGTGGTGGCACCGTGGCGACCGCGCCTTTGCCGCATCGGGCCATACGCTTGCCACCGCCACCGGCCTGACCGGCGGCGCGCTGCGCCAGTTCGCTCCGCCCCATACCGGCACGAACTATCTGCTCAAGGAAATGGTCCACCGAATCGGCCGCAGGCACGCCTTGCGGTTGCGTGTCATCGCGCTGGTCTGCGGATATGCCCTGCCGGTGCTGATCCTGCTCATGCCGTTTGGCATCGCCGGAGCCGGTCTGGCCGCCGTGTTCCACCTGACCGGCATATTCGCCTCGCGCTGGCTGTTCTTCGCCGAGGCGGAACATGTGGTCGGGCTGTATTACGGGCGGGAGCCCACGGCGGGGAACCCCCCACCCCACGGCCGCGCCGGCCCGCAGGTGTAGGGTGGGCAAACGCCCACCACCCCCTCACCCCCCGACCAGCGCCGCGAACACCGCCCGCGCCTCCGCCCCGTTCCAGTCGGCACCGCCCAGCAGCCGCGCCACCTCATGCCCGTCGCGGTCGACGATCACCGTCACCGGCAGGCCCAGCACCC
The DNA here is from genome assembly GCA_964540965.1 of uncultured Rubellimicrobium sp. Taxonomy (GTDB): domain Bacteria; phylum Pseudomonadota; class Alphaproteobacteria; order Rhodobacterales; family Rhodobacteraceae; genus JADYZU01. The sequence goes on from CAZIOT010000008.1 coordinate 192,014, forward strand.
CCATGGCCCGGGCAAGCGCCTGACGCGGATCGGTGTTGCGCGGCAGATCGCCGGCGCCGACCTCGGTCAGGAACTGCTCCATGCCCACCGGATCGTTGCGCCCCGTCGCGATCGTCACCACGCGGAAATCCTCGCCGCCCAGGGCCTCCTGCAAGGCGGCCAGCGTCGGCATCTCTTCCCGGCAGGGCGCGCACCAGGTCGCCCAGAAATTCACCACCAGCACCTGCCCGGCATAGTCCGTCAGCCGCAGTTCGGCGCCTTCGGCATCAAGAAAGGCCACGTCCGGCACGGCAAGCGGCTCGTCCAGCACGGAGAGCTTCTCCATCCCGCCGACCGCCAGCGCCCGAAGGCTGGCGGGATCGGCGTTTGCAGCCCCGGCGAGGGACAGGTAAAGAGCCGCGAGAGCAAGACGCATGGAACCTCCGAAGGGCCGACGATGAGCGCGAAATCCAACACGATGTGGGGCGGCCGCTTTGCCGCCGGGCCGGATGCGATCATGGAGGCGATCAATGCCTCGATCGGGTTCGACCGGCGGTTGGCGGCGCAGGACATCGCGGCCTCGCGCGCCCATGCGGCGATGCTGGCCGCGACAGGCATCATCGACCCTAGCGATGCGCAGGCGATCCGGGAAGGGCTGCTCACCGTCTTGTCAGAGATCGAGGCGGGCACATTCGCCTTTTCCACCGCGCTCGAGGACATCCACATGAACGTGGAATCGCGGCTGAAAGAGGTGATCGGCGACCCCGCCGGCCGGCTTCACACCGCGCGCAGCCGCAACGATCAGGTGGCCGTCGATTTCCGCCTCTGGGTCCGCGACCAATGCGACGCGGCGGACACCGCCCTTGCCGCGCTGCAAAAGGCGCTGCTGGCACAGGCCGAGGCCGGCGCCGGGATGGTGATGCCCGGCTTCACGCACCTGCAGGTCGCGCAGCCGGTGACCTTTGGCCACCACATGCTGGCCTATGTCGAGATGCTGGCCCGCGACCGCTCGCGCTTTGCCGATGCGCGGCGGCGGATGAACGAAAGCCCGCTGGGCGCCGCTGCCCTTGCCGGCACCGGGTTCCCCATCGACCGGCAGATGACGGCGGCGGCGCTGGGCTTTGACCGGCCGATGGCCAATTCGCTCGACGCGGTGTCGGACCGCGATTTCGCGCTCGATTTCCTCGGCGCGGCCTCGATCACGGCCATGCACCTTTCGCGGCTGGCCGAGGAACTGGTGATCTGGTCCACCGCGCAATTCCGCTTCGTCCGCCTGTCGGACCGCTGGTCGACCGGATCCTCGATCATGCCGCAGAAACGCAACCCGGATGCGGCAGAACTGATCCGCGCCAAGATCGGCCGGATCCTGGGCGCCAGTATTGCGTTGATGACGGTGATGAAGGGGTTGCCGCTGACCTATTCCAAGGACATGCAGGAGGACAAGGAACAGGTCTTCGATGCCGCCGACACCCTGTTTCTGGCGCTGGCCGCGATGACCGGCATGGTCAGCGACCTGACGCCCGACCCAAAGGTGATGCAGGCCGCCGCCGCCACCGGCTTTTCCACCGCGACCGACCTTGCCGACTGGCTGGTGCGCCGGCTCGGGCTGCCGTTCCGGCAGGCCCATCATGTCACCGGCACGCTCGTGGCGCTGGCCGAAAGGCGCGGCGTCGACCTGCCCGACCTGACGCTCGAGGAGATGCAATCGGTCCATCCGGGCATCGAAGCCGATGTCTTCACGGTTCTGGGAGTGGAAAATTCCGTCGCCTCGCGGCTATCCTATGGCGGCACCGCGCCCGCGCGGGTGCGCGAACAGGTTGCCCGCTGGAAAGGACTGCTCGGATGAAACGCCTGGCCCTTCTTGCCGTCCTGACGCTCGCCGCCTGCGGCGCCGACGGCGATCCCTTCGTGCCGACCGGCAGCATCGGCGCCAGCTTCGGCGCGAACGGGGTCGAGACCTCGGCCACAGCCGGTGTGACCAACGGCACGATCACCCTCGGCCTCAGCCTCTGACCCGGCGGCGCGCCTGCGGCGCAGAGTCCTTGTCTCGTCGTCGCCTTCGGCTCCTCCTCGGGTTAGCCTCCGGCGGGGATATTTGTGGACGAAGAATGAGCAAGAGGCGCGCTCCTCCTCATTCTTCGTCCGAAAATATCCTCGGGGGGTGAATTGGCCGCAGGCCAAGAGG
>CAZIOT010000009.1:0-2663 GCA_964540965.1 uncultured Rubellimicrobium sp.
CTGCCTCCAGCAGCTTGACACAGCTTCAAGAGACAAGGGTGGGCAACCGCCCACCATTGCAATTGCGCCGGGGTGGATGGTGGGCGGTTGCCCACCCTACGCCGGCGCTGCCGATGTTGCCTACCCCACCCCGATCGCCCGCCGCAGCCAGTCCTCCCGCAGCGACAGTTCCTGGCCGGCGTGGCCGGCGGCGTCCGGGCCGGTCATCCAGACCAATGCGGCGGCCGGCCAGTCCGGGGGCACATGCACCGACCAGTCCAGCCGGCTCACCTCGCTGACCCCGCTGTCGCGGATCGCGCGCTGCATGTCGGTCGCGACCGTTCCCGGCGACAGGCCCATGGCGCGGATGCCCCGGGCGCCGTATTCCACATGCAGCTGTTCGGTCAGCATCGCCACCCCGGCCTTGGCGGCGCAGTAGGACGACCAGCCCTCGATCGCGTGATGGGCGGCGCCCGACGACACCGTCAGCACCGTGCCGCCGCCCTGGGCCAGCATCACCGGCAGCGCGGCGCGGATGCCGTGGAACACGCCCTTGAGGTTGATGTCGGCGGCGCGGCCCCAATCCTCGGGGTCGACCTCGGCCAGCGGCGCCAGCGGCCCGATCACCGCGGCGTTGTTCACCAGAACGTCGAGCCGGCCAAAGGTCGAGACCGTGGCGGCCACCGCTTGCTCGACCTCCCACCAGCGCGAGACATCGCAGGGAATCGCCAGCGCCGACGGGCCGATGCTGCCCGCGATTTCGGCAATCGCCTCGCTGTTGCGCGCCAGAAGCGCCACGCGAAAGCCGGCATCGGCAAAGGCCCGCGCAGCCGCCGCGCCAATGCCCCGGCTGGCCCCGGTAATCAGTGCAACCCGTTCCGACAACTTCGTGATCCCCGCCAAAGCCCCTTTCCCCCAGCCTAATCCGCGACTAGGGTTTGGTCCAGTTTTCCGGACCTTGACCGCAGGGGGCCGGACCTTGAAAACTGCGCGTGGATTTACACAGAAAGGGTCGCAGATGACCGCATTTCATTACGCCGTTCCGGCAAGCTACCTTGCCATGCTGCTTTCCACCACCGGCGCCTTCGCTCAGGTCACGGCCCAGCAGGTCTGGGACGACTGGAAGTCGAACATGGGCATGTACGGCGAGAACGGTGTCACCATCGGCTCGGAAACCTATGCCGGCGGCGTGCTGACGGTGACCGACCTTGGTTTCAGCATGACCGACGATGGCGCCACCGCCTCGGGGTCGCTCGCCCAGCTTGTCCTGACCGAACAGGCCGATGGCACCGTGGCCGTCACCATGTCGGACACCTATCCGCTGCACATCGAAGGCATCGACGAAGAGGGCAAGCCCTTTACCGTCGACCTGTCGATGACGCAGGCCGGGCTGGCGATGAACGTGTCTGGCGCGCCGGGAAACCTCACCTACCAGATGACCGCACCGCGGATCACCGTCGAGCTTGACCAGCTGACCGAGGAAGGCGTCCCGGTGCCGGCCGAGATCGTCGTCGGGATGAACAATGTCAGCGGCGGCTATACCTCGACCGGGACCGACCTCAAGACGCTCGACTATGACATGAACGTCGAATCGGTCGACGTGAAGGCCACCGGGTCCGAGGACGGGGCGAGCTTTACCGTCAACGGCACCATGGCTGCGCTGGTGCTGCAGATGGTGGCGGTCGTGCCCTCGACCGGGATGGATGTCGAAGGGGCCAATCCCTTTGCCGCCGGGCTGGACGTGGACGGCACCTATTCGTTCGGCGCCAGCAACTTCACCTTCAACGCGATGGAGGATGGCGCCGCCACCGATGGCACGATGACGGCGACCGGCGGCAATGTCGCCTTTGCCATCGACCATGCCGCGCTGGACTACAGTTTCGGCCTGCAGGGGCTGACCACGGCGATGACCTCGGCCGAACTGCCGTTCCCGGTGACGGTCGGGCTGAATGCGCTCGACTTCCGGCTGGCGATGCCGATGTCGCCGACCGACGCCCCGGCTGATTTCGCCGGACGGCTCAACCTTGGCGGGCTGACCGTGAACGAGGAGCTGTGGGCGATGATCGATCCCGGCGCCGTGATCCCGCGCGATCCGGCGACGGTGACGGTCGACGTGTCGGGCACCGCGACGCTGAAGGTCGACCTGACCGATCCGGGCGCCAGCGAAGGCGGCATGATGGATACGACGGTTCCGGGCGACCTGAACTCGCTGACCATCAACGACATCACCGTCGCCCTTGGTGGCGCCGATGCCCATGCCACCGGCGCGCTGACCTTCGACAACACCGACCTTGCCACCTATGGCGGCATGCCCAAACCGGTCGGCACCGTCGACATCGCGCTGAACGGCGTCAACGGCCTGATCGACAAGCTGGTGCAGATCGGCATCGTTCCCGAAGAGCAGGTGATGGGCGTGCGGATGATGATGGGCATGTTCTCGGTCCCGGTGGGCGACGACATGCTGACCTCGAAGATCGAATTCACTGCCGACGGGCATCTGATGGCCAACGGCCAGATGCTGCAGTGACCTGACGACCGGGGGGCGCGGACAAAACCGCGCCCCCTTTCCCTTTCCGGCCGACAGGAGGACGCCATGACCCGCCTTGCCCCCGCAACCGCGCTGCTCTGCCTTCTGTCCGCGCCTGCCCTTGCCGACATCACCGCCGATGACCTGTGGAATGCGC
>CAZIOT010000009.1:2673-159071 GCA_964540965.1 uncultured Rubellimicrobium sp.
GTCGACATGTTCGCCCGGATGGGCATCGCGCTGCGGGGCGATCTGCAGCGCGACGGCGCCACCGTGACCGTGACCGGCCAGAGCGGCGAGATCGTGCTGCCGTTTGACGCCGGTGTCCTGTCGTGGCAGGCGACCGATACCGTGATGACCGAGACCGGCGACGGCGCGGTCGAGATCGACCTGACGGCGCCGCAGACCGTCACCGTGGCGCTGCACCTGACCGATGCGCCCGAATACGACGCCTCGGCCGCGTTCACCACGCGCTTTGTCAACCCCATCGGCCATGCCAGTGGCACGCCCGAGGCGATCCGCCTGTCGATCATCGCCGACCGGATGGATTTCACCCTCGACAGCTTTGACGCGGGGCCGGGATTCGATGCCGAGGGGGTTCAGACCCGCCTGTTCGTGACGGTGTTCGAGCCGGTGACCCAGCTTGACATCGAAAGCGGACCGCTGATGCAGGTCAGCCTGACCCAGCGCGGCACCCGTGCAGTCAGCGATGCCCAGTTCCAGTTCGACGACGCCAGCAGCCACGCGGTCGTCGACCTGACCGAAAGCCTGGGCGCGGTCACGGCGATGCTGCCGGAAACACCGGTCGACTTCCTGAACCTCGCACCCGCCCTGCGCGCGGGCCTTGTCATCGAGGCGGAGTCGCGCGCCATGGCCGTTGCGTCGCAGACCATGACGCAAAGCGGCGGCCTTGTCGTCTCGGACGACCGGCAGACGGCGGGGCAGGGCAACAATTACCTGCGGCTGGCGGCGGATGGCCTGCTGTTGCGTGGCGAACAGACCGATTACACCTATGCCACCGACCTTTCCCAGATCGGGATCGGCACCCTGGGCTTTTCGCTGGCCAGTGGCAGCGGGCAGCTTCAACTACCGCTGCTGGCCGGGCAGGGCGAACAGACGGCGCTGTTTGCCATGGACCTGACCGGATTGCAGGCCGACGAAGCGGTGTGGCTGCTGATCGGCGGCGCCATGGCGCCCGAGGGCCTGCACCAGCCCGCCGACCTGCGGCTGGCGATCCGCGCCACCGGCGAGATCCTGAATGACCTGACCGATGTGCAGAACGTCGCCCGCCGAATCGACGTGGACGCGGTGGTCGTCGCGCTGCGCACTCTGTCGCTGGATGACCTGCGGCTGGCCTATGCCGGGGCGGAACTGACCGGCACCGGGGCGATTGGCTGGGACGAGCTTCAGGCGCTGACCGCCGCGCTGCCGCCGCCGTCCGGGCAGGGCGATTTCGTTCTGACCGGCGCCTATGCGCTGCTGGATCAGGTGGCGCGGGCCGGGCTTTTGCCGCCCGAAGGCATTGCCGGCGTCCGTGCCGCGCTGGCCGGCTTTGGCCGCCCGACCGGAGAGGACCGGCTTGAATCCACGATTGCCCTGGACGAAAGCGGCAGGATGACGGTGAACGGCGCGCCAGTGCCGTTCTGACCGCTTGCGGGGCGGGGTCGCAGGCACTACCTCGGGCCACAGCCTGCCCGAAGGAACGCCGATGCCCGATCTTGCCGACCTGACCGCCCGAATGATCGACGCCGCCCGCAGGGCCGGGGCCGATCAGGCCGATGCGCTGGCCGTTGCCGCGACATCCCTGTCCATCGACGTGCGCCAGGGACGTCTGGAACAGGCCGAACGGTCCGAAGGCACCGACATCGGGCTGCGGGTCTTTGTCGGGCGGCGCTCGGCGATCGTCTCGTCCTCGGACACCCGCGACGCGACCCTGGCCGAGATGGCGGAACGCGCCGTCGCCATGGCGCGCGAGGCACCCGAGGATCCGTTCGACGGCATCGCCGATCCGTCGCAACTGGCGCAGGACACCGATTCCGCCCGGCTTGACCTGTGCGACAGCGCCGCGGAACCCGATCCCGCCGCGCTCGAGGAGGCGGCCCGCCGGTCCGAGGCGGCGGCGATGGCGGTCGCAGGGGTGACGCAGGTGCAGTCGGCCTCGGCCGGCTACGGGCGACGGCAGGTGCATCTTGCGGCCACGAACGGGTTTTCCGCCGGTTACGACCGCAGCGACAACGGCCTGTCCTGCACCGCCATCGGCGGCACCGGCACCGCGATGGAACGCGATTACGACTATGACAGCCGCATCCATGCCGCCGATCTGGACAGCCCGGAAAGGATCGGCCGCACCGCCGGCACCCGCGCTGTCGCCCGGCTGGGCGCAGTCAAGCCGCCGACGGGCCGCTATCCGGTTCTGTTCGACGAACGGGTGTCGGGCGCGCTGATCGGCCATCTTCTGTCCGCGATCAACGGCGCCGCCATCGCCCGCGGCGCCAGTTTCCTGCGCGACCGGCTGGGCAAGCCGGTGCTGCCCGCCGGCCTGTCGCTGACCGAAGATCCGCATCGCCCGCGCATCGGCGGCTCGCGCCTGTTCGATGCCGAGGGGCTGCCGACCGTGCCGCGCCATATCGTCGAGGACGGCGTGCTGACGACCTGGACGCTGGATCTGGGCACCGCGCGCAAGCTGGGGCTGCAAAGCACCGCCAATGCCGCCCGCGGCCCGGGAGGCCAGCCGCATCCGGCGGTAGGCAATCTGACGCTGACGCCGGGCGCCGCCGGGCTTGACGACCTGATCCGCGACATGGGCACCGGCCTTTATGTCACCGGCATGATCGGATCGACGATCAACCCCAACACCGGGGATTATTCCCGTGGCGCCAATGGCTTCTGGGTGGAAAACGGCCGCATCCTGCATCCGGTCCACGAATGCACCGTCGCCGGCAACCTGATCGACATGCTGGCCCGGATCGTGCCCGGCAATGACGGGCGCGTGCATACCGGGCGCGTGGTGCCGTCGATCCTGATCGACGGGCTGATGTTGGCCGGCGCCTGACGGGGCCGATGCCGCAGCGCAGCATCTTGACCGCGGCAGCGCAGGCAATAGGTTGCGCAGTCAGCAAGCACGCTGGAGCATGACATGGCCCAACTTCTGCATCTGGTTTACGGCGGCGAACTGGTCGACCCCGCCGGGACCGAATTCAAGGACGTGCAGGCGATCCATATCGTCGGCATCTATCCCGATTACGCCAGCGCCCACCTTGCCTGGAAGGCCGAGGCGCAGCGCACCGTCGACAACGCCCATATGCGGTATTTCGTGGCGCATCTGCACCGGCTGGCCGATACGCCGCTGGCGGCGGGCTGACGGGCGGGAATGTCGCGGTCGCTGTCCCTTGCCGCCTGGCTGGCGCTGCGCCGCGGACCGGGCGACGTGCCCTATGCCGCGCCCGCCCGCCCCGCCCTGCGCGGGGCCGAGGTGCTGCTTTGGGCGCATTGCCCGCGCCCCGACCGCATCGCCGCGATCCCGGCCCTTGCCGAGGCTGTCGAGGCCGAGGGGCTTGCCGCGCGCTGGGTGGTGACGCTGCCGGGCGGCGATCTGCCGCGGATGCCGGGGGTGACGGTGCTGCCGGCGCCGCCGGAATACCGTGGGCCGGTGCGCGATTTTCTGGCGGCGATCCGGCCGGCGGCGCTGATCTGGCTCGACGGCGATTTCCGGCCGCAGCTTCTGACCGAAACCGCCACCGGCGGCTATCCGCGACTGCTGGTCGAGGCGCAGGCCGAGCGGCTGGGGCTGGAACCGGGGCACTGGATTCCGGGCGCCGCGGCGGCGCTGGTCGCGGGGCTGGACCATGCCCTGGCCGCCGATCATGTCGCCGCGAACCGGCTGGTGCGGATGGGGCTGGCCGACGACAGGGTCGAGGTGACGGGCGCGCTTGACCCCGCGCCGCGCCCGCCGGCCTGCAACGAACGCGAACGCCGCGACCTGGCACAGACCATCGGGCCGCGGCCGGTCTGGCTTGCCGCCGAAGTGCCGCTGGCCGAGGTGCCGGACGTGATCTCCGCCTATCGGCAGGCGGTGCGGGTGGCGCATCGGCTGCTCCTGATCCTTGCCCCGGCGCGGGCCGAGGATGTGGGGGCCATCGGCGCCGCCCTGCGGCAGGCAGGGCTCAATGCCTCGTCCCGGGCCGAAGGCGCCGAACCCGAGGAGGCGACCGAGGTCTATCTTGCCGATGGCCCGACCGAAATCGGGCTTTGGTATCGGCTGGCGCCGATCACCTATCTGGGCGGCACGCTGACCACCGGCGCCACACGCCATCCCTATGAGGCGGCGGCGCTGGGCACCGCGATCCTGCATGGTGGCGCCACCCATCCCCATGCCGCGGCCTTTGCCCGGCTGACCCATGCCGGCGCGGCGCGGTCGGTGCGCTCGGGCCCGAATCTGGGCCATGCGGTCGAGGCGCTGCTGTCGCCCGACCGCTGCGCCGCCATGGTGCAGGCCGCGTGGGAGGTGGCGACCGCGGGCAGCGTCGTGGCCAACCGGGTCGCCGAACTGCTGCACCAGCGGCTGGAGCCGGCGCGATGAGGGCGCCGGCGTTCTGGAACCGCGATCCGCAGGCGCCGGGCCTGACCGCGACGCTGCTGCGCCCGCTGGGCGCGCTCTATGCTGCGGCGACGGCGCGGCGGGTGGCGCGGCCCGGCTACCGTGCCGGGGTGCCGGTGATCTGCGTCGGCAACCTCAACGCCGGCGGCACCGGCAAGACGCCGGTGGTCATGGCGCTGCTGATGCAGTTTGCGGCGCGCGGCATCGCCGCCCAGGTCGTCAGCCGCGGCCATGGCGGCAGTCTGCGCGGCCCGGTACCGGTGTCGGAACGCGACCATTCCGCGGCCGAGGTCGGGGACGAACCGCTGCTTCTGTCGGCCTTTGCACCGGTCTGGGTGGCGCGCGACCGTGCCGCCGGGGTGCGCGCGGCCGAGGCCGCCGGCGCGCAGGTTATCGTGCTGGATGATGGGTTCCAGAATCCGTCGGTGGCCAAGGATCTGTCGCTGGTCGTGGTCGATGCCGAGGTCGGGTTCGGCAACGGGTTGTGCCTGCCCGCCGGTCCCCTGCGCGAACCCGTGTCCGCCGGTCTTGCCCGCGCCGATGCCGTTGTCCTGATCGGTCCGCCCGCCGCCCGCGCCGGCCATGCCGCGCGCTGGCCGGTCGCCCTGCCGGTGATCGAGGCCGAGTTGCAGCCGCTGCCCACCGGGATGCCGTGGCAGGGCCTGCGGGTGATGGCCTTTGCCGGCATCGGCCGGCCGGACAAGATGTTCGCCACCCTGCGCGGTCTTGGCGCCGATCTGGTCCGCACCGTGGCGCTGGATGACCACCAGCCGCTACCCCGCGCCCTGCTGACCCGGCTGGAGGCCGAGGCGCGCAGCCTGAACGCCCGCCTTGTCACCACCGAAAAGGATGCGATGCGTCTACCGCCGGACCTGCGCGCCTCGATCCTGACGCTGCCGGTGCGGCTGGTGCTGGCCGATCCGCCGGCGCTTGACCGGCTGCTGGCGCCGGTCCTCAGCGCAGCGACCGGCCCTTGATGATCGCATCCTTGCCGAACCGCGCCCGGATCGCGTCGGCCGCGCGTTCGGCCCCGACCCGGCGCGCGGCTTCGGGGTCAAGCAGGTCCGCCTGAATGTCGGCGCCGGCGTCCTCGACGATTTCGGACAGGCCGACGCCCAGCAGGCGATAGGGCCCGCGGTCCTGCACCTGATCGAACAACCCGCGCGCGGTGCGATAGATCATGTCGGCGGTCTGTGTCGGCTGGTGCAGCGACAGCCGGCGCGAAATCAGCGTGTGATTGGCGCGTTTCAGCTTGAGCACGACGACACGCCCCGCCTTGCCCTTGGCCTTCGCCCGGCTCGCGCATTTTTCCGCCATCCGCCAGATATGGCCGTCCAGAATGTCGGGGTCGGCGGTGTCCTCGTGAAAGGTCGTCTCGTTGGAAATCGAGCGGACGGGTTCGTGCGGGCTGACGCGGCGGTGATCCTGCCCCCGCGCCAGATGCCACAGCCGTTCGCCCATATGGCCGAAACGGCGGAACAATTCGTCGCGGTCCCAGCGTTCGAGATCGGCAAAGGTGCGGATGCCGGCCTTGTCGAGCGATTCCTGCGCCGAAGGACCGATGCCCCAGATCAGCCGCACCGGGCGCGGGCGCAGGAAATCGACCGTCTCGGCCCGGCCGATGACGGAAAACCCGCGCGGCTTGTCCAGATCCGAGGCGACCTTGGCCAGGAATTTGTTGTGCGACAGGCCGATGGAACCGGTCAGGCCCAGTTCGTCCTTCATCCGCTTGACCAGCCGCGCCAGCATGACCGCCGGCGGCGCGCCATGCAGCCGTTCGGTGCCGGTCAGGTCCATGAACGCCTCGTCAAGGCTGAGCGGTTCGACCACCGGCGTCAGGTCGTCCATCATCGCGCGGATGGCACGCGAGGCTTCGACATAGGCGTCGAACCGCGGGCGGACCACCACCGCCTCGGGGCAGAGCTTCAGCGCCTGGAACATCGGCATCGCCGAGCGGACGCCCTTGATCCGCGCCAGATAGCAGCAGGTCGACACGACGCCCCGCTTGCCACCGCCGACGATGACCGGCTTGTCGACCAGCTCCGGGTTGTCGCGCTTTTCGACGCTGGCGAAAAAGGCGTCGCAGTCCATGTGGGCGATGGTGAGGTCGAACAGTTCCGCGTGCCGCGTGACGCGCGGCGACCGGCAGGCCGGGCAGCGGCTGCCGGAGTCGAACGGCGTCAGGCAATCACGGCAAAGCGCGGGCATGATGGCTGATCATACGTCGCCCGGACCCGGCCGGAAATGGCGATGTTGTGCCTTTGTTCCGGCTGTGTCAGGATCAGTTGATATCAATGGAGTCTGCCATGTCGGTCACCCTGCTTGTCGGCACCACCAAGGGCGCATTCCTGCTTGACCGGGGCACCGGCGAAAGGTTCACGGTCCGCGGTCCGTTCTGTGACGGCTGGTCGATCAACCATTTCGCCTCGGACGGCGGCACAATCTGGGCCGGCGGCGGCAACGGCTGGTTCGGCGCCGGGGTCTGGCGGTCCGCGGACGGCGGCGCGACATGGGCGCTGACCAAGCTGTCGAACGGCGACTTTGACAAATGGATGATGAACGACCCGGCGCAGGCAGCGGCCTGGGGCGTGCCGGTGCCGGAACCCGCGCCCTTCACAGGCGAGGTCGATGCCGTCTGGTCGCTCTCCCGCGTCGGGAATGTCCTTTACGCGGGAACCAAGCCGGCGACCCTGTTCGCCAGCGACGACGATGGCGCCACCTTCCGCAAGGTGCAGGCGCTGACCGACCATCCGACCCGGCCGGAATGGGAACCCGGCGCCGCCGGGCTGACCCTGCACACCATCGTCGCCGATCCGGCGCAGACGGAAAAGCTGTGGCTGGGGATTTCTGCCGCCGGCGTGTTCGCGACCGAGGATGGCGGCAAGACCTTTGAACGCCGGGTGCGGCGCGCCAATGACGAGGTGGTCCACGACGATCACGGCCATGGCGACGAGATCGGCTATTGCGTCCACAACATGGTGCGGGCGCCGGGCGATGGCGATGTGCTGTATCAGCAGAACCACCACGGCGTCTGGCGGTCGCGCGACGGCGGGCGCAGCTGGTCGAACAAGTCCGCCGGGCTGCCGTCCGATTTCGGCTTTCCGGTGGCCGTGCATCCGCGCGACCCCGAGACGCTGTGGGTGATCCCGATGAACGGCGATTCCTCGGGCCGCTTTCCGCCCGATGCACAGGCCGCGGTATGGAAATCGGTCGACGGGGGCGACAGCTGGACCGATTGCCGCGACGGCCTGCCGCAAGAGGCGTGCTTTTTCACCGTGCTGCGGCAGTCGATGGCAACCGACCGCGCGACGCCGGCGGGGGTCTATTTCGGCACCAACTCCGGTTCGGTCTTTGCTTCGGCTGACGAGGGCGAAAGCTGGTCTGAGGTCGCCCGCCACCTGCCGACCGTGCTGTGCGTCGAGGTTCTGTCCGCTTGAATTGTGGACACAATTTGTGTATCTTGGCAGCGTTAACCCGGCCTTAACGCCGCCTTGCCATTCCTTGCCCGACAGGCAGCGGAACCGGCAATGCAGTTCGACTGGGACGACGACAAACGGCAGGCGAACCTTGACAAGCACGGGGTCGATTTTCTGTATGCCGCCCGCATCTTTCGCGGCCCGGTGCTGACAGAGATCGACGGGCGCACCGACTATGGCGAGGTGCGCTGTGTCGCCGTGGGTCGTGTGGGCGAGGAATGTTTCGTTGTGGTTTTCACGCAGCGCGGCGACACCTGCCGCCTGATTTCAGCCCGGAAGGGAGGACGACGTGACCGAAGGAAATATCAGGACAGCGACGCTGGAAGAGATCGAGGCGATGCATGAACGGGGTGAGCTTTACCATAACCCCGACGCGCCCGAAGGCCCGGATCTGCCCGATTCCTTTTGGGAAAACGCTGTCGTCGTCTATCCGAAAAAGGCGCGGTCGGTGCATCTGCGGGTCGATCCCGATGTCTATGACTGGTTCGTCCGCACCTCGGGCGGCAAGGGGCATATCACCCGGATGCAGGCGGTGCTGCGCGCCTATATGGCCGCGCATCGCGACGCGCCCCCCGATCCGAAGTGAGCTTTGTCGGCGCCAAGGCGGCGATCCTGATCGACGGTCGCCTGCTGGTCACGCTGCGCGACGACCGGCCGGACATTCCCTGCCCCAACATGTGGGATCTGCCCGGCGGCGGGTGCGAGGGCGACGAGACGCCCGAAGCCTGCATGATCCGCGAAACGCGCGAGGAGGTCGGGCTTGACCTGTCTGGGGTGCCGGTGCTGTGGAAGCGAGAGTTTCCGGCCGCCCATCATCCGGGCCGGACGGCGTGGTTCTTTGTCCTGGCGCTGCCCGCCACGGCCGAGGGGCAGATCCGCTTTGGCAACGAAGGGCAGGGCTGGCGGCTGATCACCCCCGACGAATACCGCGCCCTGCCCGATGCGGTGCCCTACCTGCGGGAACGATTCTTTCTGTGGCAGGACGGGCAGACCGCACTTTCACGCCGGGAATGAACGGGTTAGTCTGCCGCGCATGAAAGGATCCCCCGACATGAACGATTTCCAGTCGCAGTTGACCCAGTTCCTGGGCAGCAACCTTGTCCTTATCCTCGTCGCGCTTTTCATCATCGTCGTCATCTTCGCCGGCGTGCGCATCGTGCCGCAGTCGGAAAAGTTCGTGGTTGAACGGTTTGGCCGGCTGCGGTCGGTTCTGGGGCCGGGGTTCAACCTGATCGTGCCGTTCCTGGATCGGGTGGCGCACAAGATCTCGATCCTCGAGCGGCAGTTGCCGTCGTCAAGCCAGGACGCCATCACCTCGGACAACGTGCTGGTGGCGGTGGAAACCTCGGTGTTCTACCGCATCATCGAACCGGAAAAGACCGTCTATCGCATCCGCGATGTCGATGCCGCGATCAGCACCACGGTCACCGGCATCGTGCGGTCGGAAATCGGCCGGATGGAGCTGGATCAGGTCCAGTCGAACCGCTCTACCCTGATCAACGCGATCCGCACCCAGCTGGCCGATCAGGTCGACGACTGGGGGATCGAGGTGACGCGGGCCGAGATCCTGGACGTGAACCTGGACCAGCAGACGCGCGCGGCGATGATGCAGCAGCTGAACGCCGAACGCGCCCGCCGCGCCCAGGTGACCGAGGCCGAGGGCAAGAAGCGCGCCGTCGAACTGCAGGCCGATGCCGAGCTTTACGCCGCGCAGAAACAGTCCGAGGCCCGCCGGATCGAGGCCGATGCCGAAGCCTATGCCACCGGCGTCGTGGCCGAGGCCATCGCCAAGAACGGGATCGAGGCGGCGCAGTATCAGGTGGCGCTGAAACAGGTCGAGGCGCTGACCGCGCTGGGCAATGGCAGCGGCAAGCAGACCATCGTCGTGCCGGCCAATGCGCTCGAGGCTTTTGCCAATGCGTTCCGCATGTTCGGAGGAGGCAAGTCCTGATGTTCGACAATCCGCTCTGGGCGACGTGGTGGGCCTGGGTGGCAGCGGGGCTGGTCCTTGCCATCCTCGAGGTGCTGATCCCCGGCTACATCTTCCTCGGTTTTGCCGCGGGCGCGATGGTCGTGGGCCTGCTTCTGGCCATCGGCATTCTGCCGCTGGCGGCGCCCTGGCTGCTGGTCATCTTCGCCGTGCTGTCGCTGGTGGCCTATATCGTGCTGGTCAACCGCTTCAAATCGGGACGCGGGCAGGTCAAGGTCATCCACCACGACATCAACGACAACTGAAAAGGGGCCAAAAGGCCCCTTTTGCAGTCAGTGAAGCGTCGGGCTGTCGGACTGGCCCAGGGCGTTGCGGACAAGGGCGGTTTCCACCCAGTCACGGTCGGCGTCGGGCGGCGCGATCACCCGCGCCGGATAGCGGAAGGTGATGTCGCCGCGCTGCACATCCACCCGCGCCTCGAAAGCGCCGGCGCGGTCGTTGTAGCGGGTCTCGCCCAGTCGAACATTCTGCATCGCAATTCCTTTCGTCCAATAACGGCAGTTTCGCAGGAAAGGCCCGGCCGTTCCATGCGGGCAAACCTGACCTGCCGCCGTCCGGTCGGGGTCTGGCCTGTCAACGCGGCAGCCTCTGGCCGGTTCCACGGCTTGCCCCTGAGGGCGCTGCCGCGTAAGCGGGACGCATGGTCACGGTTGCAGCCCTTTACCACTTTGCCCGCCTTGCCGATCCCGCCGCCTTGCGCGACAGGCTGCTGCCCCTGTGCCGCGACGGCGGGCTGCGCGGCACCCTGATCCTGGCCGGCGAGGGCGTGAACGGCACCGTCGCCGGCCCGCGCGATGCCGTCCTTGCCCTGATCGCCGCGCTGCGGGCCGAGCCCGGCCTTGCCGCGCTCGAATGGAAGGAAAGCACAACCGCGGCAATGCCGTTCCTGCGGCTCAAGCTGCGGCTCAAGCCCGAGATCGTGACCCTGGGCCAGCCGGGCATCGACCCGACCGCCGCTGTCGGCACCCATGTCGATGCCGCCGACTGGAACGCGCTGGTCACCGACCCCGATGTGGCGATGATCGACACACGCAACGCCTATGAGGTGGCCATCGGCACCTTTGCCGGCGCCATCGACCCCGGCACCGCCGCCTTCACCGATTTCCCGCGCTGGTGGGCCGACAATCGCGACCGTCTGGCCGGCAAGCGTATCGCCATGTTCTGCACCGGCGGCATCCGCTGCGAAAAATCGACCTCCTACCTGCTGTCACAGGGCGTGAACGAGGTGTTCCACCTTAGGGGCGGCATCCTGAAATATCTGGAACAGGTGCCCGAGGGTGAGAGCCTGTGGCAGGGCGAATGCTTTGTCTTTGACGAAAGGGTCTCGGTCGGGCACGGGCTGGTGCAGGGGGCGTACAGCCTGTGCCGCGCCTGCCGGATGCCACTGTCGCCCGAGGACCGGGCCGATCCGGCCTATGAAGAGGGGGTCGCCTGCCCGCATTGCGCGGCGACCCGCAGCGCGGCCGACCGCGCCCGCTATCGCGAACGGCACCGGCAGGTGGCGCTGGCCGCGGGCCGGGGCCGCGCGCATATCGGGGGCGGCGCGTGATCTGGCGGGCGGCCTTCGGGCCGCGCATCCTGTTCGCGCTGGCATTGGGACTTGGCTCAGGCGCGCTGGCCTATGGCGTGCAGATGCCGCTGCCCTGGATGCTGGGGCCGATGATCTGCCTGACCATCGCGGCGCTTGCCGGGCTGCCCATCGAAGGGCCGGCGCGGATGCGCCCCTTTGTCATTCCGGTGATCGGCGTGATGCTTGGCTCCTCTCTCACCCCCGAAGTGGCGGCGGCGGTGCCGCGCTGGACGGCGACGATGCTGCTTCTCCCGGCGTTCCTGACCGTCGCGGCGGCGCTGTCCTATGCGCTCTATCGCCGGATCGGCGGGCTTGACCATGCGACCGCCTATTTCGCCGCGATGCCCGGCGGCCTGAACGAGATGATCATCCTGGGCCATGCCGCCGGCGGCGACGACCGCCGCATCGCCATGGCCCATGCCTGCCGGGTGCTGATCGTCATCCTCTGCGTGTCGCTGTTCTTTGGCTATTTCCTGGGTGTCAGCACCACGGGCGGGCAGTCCTGGGTGCCGCTTGGCGCGCTGGGCTGGCGCGACTGGGCGATCATGATCGGCGCCGGCGTCCTCGGCACGCCGCTGGGCCGCCGGCTGCGCCTGCCGGCGCATCAGCTTTTCGGACCGATGGTGCTGAGCGGCATCGCCCATGTCAGCGGGCTGGTGCATGTGCCACCGCCGACCTTGTTCGTCATCGCGGCGCAACTGGTCATCGGCACGACCATCGGCTGCCGGTTTGCCGGCATCTCGCCGCGACTGATCGCGCGCGACATGGGGCTGGCGCTCTTGTCCTCGACCTCGATGATCGCGGTGGCGGTGGTGTTCGCCGCGCTGGTCCACTGGTGGACGAGGCTGCCGATGGAACAGGCCTTTCTTGCCTATTCCCCCGGCGGCCTGACCGAGATGAGCCTGCTGGCGCTGGCCATGCATCAGGACGTGGCCTATGTCGCCGTGACGCATGTGGTGCGGATCGTGATGGTCATCGCCGGCGCCGCGGCATTGTTCCGCCGGGTACGGTAGCGCCAGCCTCAAAAATCCAGATTCGCCACGCTCAGCGCGTTCTGCTGGATGAACTCGCGGCGGGGTTCCACCGTGTCGCCCATCAGCTTGGTGAACAGGTCGTCGGCCTCGGTCACGTCGTCCACACGCACCTGCAACAGGGTCCGCGCCTCGGGGTCGAGGGTGGTTTCCCATAGCTGGTCGGGGTTCATCTCGCCCAGACCCTTGTAGCGTTGCAGCGTCAGCCCCTTTTCGCCCTCTTGCAGGACCGCCTTCAGAAGGTCGAGCGGCCCGTGGATCAGTTGCGAGCGGTCCTTGCGCACCAGCACCGCCGGCAATTGGTAAACCTCTTGCAGGGACCGGGTGAAGGACCCGGTGCGCCGCGCTTCTCCCGACCGCAGCATGGCGCCGTCAAGGGTGCGGATCTCCTCGACCCCGCGCAGGATGCGCGCCAGACGGATGCCCTTGTCCTGGGTGATGCGCCCGGTCCAGCCGCGTTCGTATTCCAGCGCGATCAGGTCCAGCCGGCGGGCGATGGTGTCGGCGATGCCCTGCAGGTCGGCATCGACGGCGCCGGCGACAAAGGCGCCGGCAATCGCCGCCTGTTCCAGGATATGGCGGGGGTAGTTGGTCGGAAAGGCGTCGAGCACCCGCTTGAGCTGCCGCGCTTCCTCGACCACGCGAACCAGGTCGGCGCCGGCCATTTCGGCGCCCGAACCCAGGCGCAGCACCGCGCCGTCGACGCCCTGCTGCACCAGGTAATCGTCCATCGCGGCCTGATCCTTGAGGTAAACCTCGGATTTCCCGCGCGAAACCTTGTACAGCGGCGGCTGGGCGATATAGACATGCCCCGCCTCGATCAGTTCGGGCATCTGGCGGAAGAAGAAGGTCAGCAACAGCGTGCGGATATGCGCGCCGTCGACGTCGGCGTCGGTCATGATGACGACCTTGTGGTAGCGCAGCTTTGACAGGTTGAATTCGTCCCGCCCGATGCCGGTGCCCAGCGCCATCACCAGATTGCCGATTTCCTGCGATGACAGCATCCGGTCGAACCGCGCGCGTTCCACGTTCAGGATCTTGCCCTTGAGCGGCAGGATCGCCTGCGTCCGCCGGTCGCGCCCGGTCTGGGCCGAGCCGCCGGCGCTGTCGCCCTCGACAAGGAACACCTCGGTCTTGGACGGATCCTTTTCCGAACAATCCTTGAGCTTGGCGGCGTTGTAATCCATGTCCATCGGGTTCTTGCGCCGGGTCAGTTCCCGCGCCTTGCGCGCCGCCTCGCGCGCCAGCGCCGCCTCGACGATCTTGCCGATGATGGCCTTTGCGGGCCCGGGGTTTTCCTCGAACCATTCCGCCAGCTTTTCGCCGACCAGCCCCTCGACTGCGGGGCGAACTTCGGACGACACCAGCTTGTCCTTGGTCTGGCTGGAGAATTTCGGGTCGGGCACCTTGACCGACAGCACGCATGTCAGCCCCTCGCGCGCATCATCGCCGGTGAAATCGACCTTCTCGCGCTTCTGGATGCCGCTGTCCTGCGCGTATTTGGTGATGGTCCGCGTCAGCGCGGCACGGAAGGCGGCCAGATGGGTGCCGCCGTCGCGCTGCGGGATGTTGTTGGTAAAGGGCAGCACGGTTTCGTGGTAGCTGTCGTTCCACCACATCGCGACCTCGACGCCGATGCCGCCACGTTCGCCGGTCATGTAGATCGGCGCCGGGATCAGCGGCGTCTTGGAGCGGTCAAGGTATTTGACGAATTCCCGCACGCCGCCTTCGTAATACAGCTCGGTATGCAGCGGCACGGCGGGGCGGTCATCCTCGAGGATGATGCGGACGCCGGAATTGAGGAAGGCCAGTTCGCGCAACCGCTTTTCCAGCACCTCGAAGTGATAGTCGAGATTCGAGAAGGTGCCCTCGGCATCGGCAAGCCGGCTTGAGGCGAGGAACCGCACCTCGGTGCCCTTTTCGCCGGGGGCGGGGCCGATTTCGCGCACATGTTCCACGGTGTCGCCGCGTTCGAAGCGGGCGAAATATTCGGTATCGTTGCGCCAGACCCGCAGTTCCAGCCAGTCGGACAGCGCATTCACCACCGACACGCCGACGCCGTGCAGCCCGCCCGACACCTTGTAGGCGTTGCCGTCATCGGCGGTATTGTCGAATTTGCCGCCGGCATGGAGCTGGGTCATGATGACCTCGGCGGCGGAAACGCCCTCTTCCCTGTGCATGTCGACGGGGATGCCGCGGCCGTTGTCGCGCACCGAGACGCTGGAATCGGCGTGAATTTTCACCCGCACTTCGGTGGCATGGCCGGCCAGCGCCTCGTCAATGCCGTTGTCGACCACCTCATAGACCATGTGGTGCAGGCCCGAGCCGTCGTCGGTGTCGCCGATATACATGCCCGGACGCTTGCGGACGGCATCCAAGCCCCTGAGAACCTTGATGGAATCGGCGCCATAGGCATTGGCTGCGGCTGTTGCGGCGGACATGGGGGATTTCCTGACTTCAAACCTGCGGGTTTATACCCGCCATGGGGGGCATTGTCACGCTTTCCCCCCATATTTTGCGGGCTCAAAGCACGGGAATGACCAGCCCGACGCAGATCAGCAGAACCCCGGCGCCCACGGTCATCCGCCGGATGGCGGCGGGGCTGGACAAGAGCCGCCGCGCCCGGTCGATGAACAGGGCAAGGCCGAGGTTGCCCAGCATCGGCACCACGGCGGAAATCAGGATGATCGCGACGATGTCGGGCCAGCGCAGGCGGTCGAGCGGGAAGAATCCGGGCAGCGCGCCCATGTAGAACAGGATCGCCTTGGGGTTGCCGATGACCGCGGCAAGGCCGACGGTAAACCCCGCCCACATGCCGGGTCGGGTGAGGTGGCGGTCGGTGCCGGGCGCCGTGGCCGGATTGCGCAAAAGAAGCAGGCCCATGCCGATGAACACCGCCGCGGCGACCCAGCGCAGCACGGTCAGGAAATCGCCGTAGAGCGACAGGATCCACGACAGGCCCAGGATGGCGGCCAGTGGCCAGACCAGGTCGCCCAGCGCCACGCCCACCGCCAAGGGCCAGGCGGCGGCAAAGCCGCCGGCCATGGTGCGGGCGGTCAGTGCCACCCAGACCGGGCCGGGCACCGCCCAAAGCGCCGCCATGCCGCCGGCATAGGCCAGAAGTTGCCAGAAGGTGACGGTCAAATCAGGCTGCCCATCATGTCGAGTTCGGCGCTGTCGTCCCAGGTTACACCCTTCAGCGGCAGCACCATCAGCACTTCGGCCGGCTCGCGTTTCGTCTTGCCGGTGCGGGCGCCAAGCATGTCGGTCCAAAGGAGCGGGTTCGGCGCCTTGCGGAACCCGGCGGCGGCGTAAAGCGGGGCTTCGCCGAACAGGATCACTGCCTGCGCCGGGCCCTGTGCCGCCTTGTCGATGGCGGCGCGGACCAGCCGGGCGGCATGGCCCTGCCCGCGATGGCCGGCGTCGGTCGCGACCTCGGCCAGCCCTGCTACGGTCATCAGCCGCCTGCCCAGCCGCACCGCGCGCAATTGCGCGGCAACATGGGCGATCACCCGGCCATCGGCCCGGATCAGGTGGCGCCAGTGATGGCGGGTCTGGTAAAAGCTGCGGCCGCCGAAATCGGTGTCGAAGGACTGGGCAAGCAGCGCGGCGATGGCGCTGTCGATCTCCGGCGTCAGATCGGCCTCAACCACGGTCTCGACCCCGCCGGGCAGGGTCAGGCTGCCATCGGGGCCAAGCGGCCAGAACGGATTCAGCGCGACTTCCCAGACATGGCCGTCAGGGTCGGCCCAATAGCCGGAATAGCCGCCCCAGAACACCGCCTCGGGCGGTTTCAGCGGCGTGGCGCCGGCGGCAAGCGCCAGCGCAAAGGCGGCATCGACCTCGGCCCGGGTGGCGAAATTCTGCGCGAGCGTCATCGCCCCGGTGCCCAACCCCGCGCCGGGCCGCCCCTGATCGGCAGCAAGATCCGCGCGGCCGAACAGGCCAAGGACGCTGCCCTGCATCTGGTAAAAGGACACACCTTCGGCCCCGTCCGCCGGGGTCCAGCCCAGCGCGGCATAAAACCCCCGCGCCCGCGCCAGATCGGCCACGCCAAGGGTGATGAGCGTCACGCGCTGCGGTGTCATTGTCGGCCTTTCCTTCTGCCGCGCGACATTGGCGCCGCCCGGCGGTGCCGGCAAGGGTCAGGCGCTGTGCAACGCGCTGCCACCCGGCGTTTCGGTCACTTGCCAGTGCTGCGCCCGCTGCCCCAGTTCCTCGAACAGTTCGGCGCCGGTGCCGGTCATGAACGCCTGCGCGCCCAGGGCGCAGATCTCGTCATAGAGCGCGGCCCGGCGGCCGGCGTCGAGATGGGCGGCCACCTCGTCCAGCAGCAGGATCGGCGGGCTGCCGTCGCGGGCCGATAAAGCGCGGGCATTGGCAAGGATCAGCGAGATAAGCAGCGCCTTCTGTTCGCCGGTCGAACATTCGGCGGCGGCGATCCCCTTGGCGTCCCACAGCGCCGACAGGTCGGCGCGATGCGGGCCGATCAGGGTGCGCCCGGCCGACAGGTCGCGCTGGCGGTTGCGGGCCAGGACCTCGGCCAGGCCGGCTTCGTCGCCGGGCGGTTCGGCCTCGGCATGGGTCAGCGCCAGCGTGGCGGCGGGAAAGGCCGATGCCGCACCCGCCTGCGCCGCGGCCAGCGCGTCAAGCGCCTGCAGCCGGTTCGCCGTCATCCGCGCCCCCGCCTGCGCCATCTGCTGTTCCAGCGCGACATACCAATGCCCGTCACGCACCATGTCCTTGAGCAGGCGGTTCCTTTCGCGCATCGCCTTGTCATAGTCGATGACCGCCTGCGCGTGGTCGGGAAGAAAGCTCATCGTCGCGCGGTCAAGAAAGCGTCGCCGGCCCTCGGCGCCCTCGATCCACAGGCGGTCCATTGCCGGGATCAGCCAGAGGACGGCGGCGATCCGCGCCAGCCCGACCTGCGCCGAAGCCTTGCCGTCGATCCTGACCTCGCGGCTCTGGCCGGGCTCGGCCCAGGTCTCGACCTCGTGCCCGGCGATGTCGGCGGCGACCTTCCAGCCAAGCTGTTCGGGGCGGCGGGCAAGATCGCCGGTCGCGGCACCACGCAGGCCGCGGCCGGGCGACAGCAGCGAGATCGCCTCGATCAGGTTGGTCTTGCCGGCACCGTTCGGCCCGTGCAGCGCCACCGGCCGGCCGTCGAACTGCAGCCGCCGGGCGCGGTGCGAGCGGAAATGCGACAGGGTGAGATGGGTGAGAACGGCCATCGGTTTCCGCAGGGGTCAGGAAATTCGCGAATTTCCTGACCTGCCGGAAATTTCGCGAAATTTCCGGAGCCTAGACCCGCATCGGCATCACGACATAGACGGCGCTCGTGTCGTTGCCTTCGCGCATCAGGGTGGGGTCGTTGGACGAGTTGAACAGGAACACCGCGTTCTCGCGGTCGACCTGGCTGGCGATTTCCAGCAGGTATTTGGCGTTGAATCCGATGTCGAGCTTTTCGTCGCCATAGGCGACGGCCAGTTCCTCTTCCGCAGCGCCGCTGTCGGGCGCGTTGACCGACAGGACCAGCCTGTCCTCGTCCAGGCTCATCTTCACCGCGCGCGACCGCTCCGACGACACGGTGGCGACGCGGTCGACCGCGCGGGCGAATTCCGCGGCATCAACCTCGAGCCGGCGGGCGTTGCCGGTCGGGATGACGCGGGTGTAGTCCGGAAAGGTGCCGTCGATGACCTTGGAGGTCAGGGTGATCGCCGGGGTGGCAAAGCGGATCTTGGTCTCGCTGACGCTGACCGCGATCTGCGCCTCGTCATCGTCCAGCAGCTTGCGCAATTCGCCCACGGTCTTGCGCGGCACGATGACGCCGGCCATGCCCTCGGCCCCCGGCGGCAGGGGCGCGTCGATCCGGGCAAGGCGGTGGCCGTCGGTCGCGACGCAGCGCAGCATGGCGCCATCTTCGGACTGGGCGACATGCATGTAGACGCCGTTCAGGTAATAGCGGGTTTCCTCGGTCGAGATGGCGAATTTCGACTTGTCGAACAACCGCCGCAGCACCGGCGCCGGGGCGGCGAAATTGGTGGCATAGTCCGACGAGGCCATGACCGGGAAATCCTCGCGCGGAAGCGTGGCCAGCGCGAAAGTCGACCGCCCTGCGGAAATCGTCAGGCGGCCCGGTTGCTGGTTGTCGGCAAGGGTGACCAGCGCGCCATCGGGCAGCTTGCGCACAATCTCGTTCAGCAGGACGGCGGCGACCGTGGTGGCGCCGGCCTTTTCGACCATCGCCGGGGCGCGATCCACGACCTCGATGTCAAGATCGGTGGCGCGGAATTGCACGCTGTCGCCCTCGGCCTCGATCAGCACATTGGCGAGAATCGGGATCGTGTTGCGCCGTTCGACGACCGATTGCGCCTGGGCCACGGCCTTGAGCAGCGCGCCGCGTTCGATGCTGAATTTCATCTTCCTACCCCCGGTCCGCCCGGCGCCAACGCCGGGACGCGAACCCTAGCCGATTCCCGCCGTTGCTCAAGAGGGCTGGACTATCCTTCCAGCGCGCGACGCAGAAGCTCCACATCATCGGCGATCTGGCTGTCGGTGGCCATCAGTTCCTCGATCCGGCGGACGCCGTGCATGATCGTGGTGTGGTCGCGCCCGCCGAACCGCCGGCCGATTTCCGGCAGCGAGCGGTTGGTCAGCGTCTTGGCCAGATACATCGCCATCTGCCGCGGCCGCGCATAGGACCGCAGCCGCTTTGGCCCGATCATGTCGGACAGGCGGATGTTGAAGTGATCGGACACCTTGCGCTGGATTTCCTCGATCGAGATCTTGCGGTCGTGGCTGCGCAGCATGTCGGCCAGACAATCCTGCGTCAGTTCCAGCGTGATCTCGCGCCCGACAAGGCTGGCAAAGGCGTAAAGCCGGGTCAGGGCGCCTTCCAGAATGCGGACGTTGGTCGAGATCCGGTGCGCGAGGAATTCCAGCACGCCGGGCTGGATCGCGATGTCGCCATACTGGCCGGCATAGAAATCGGCCTTGGATTGCAGCACGCCCAGCCGCAGTTCGTAATCGGTCGGGTGCAGGTCGACGACAAGGCCGCACTGCAGGCGCGACTTGATCCGTTCCTCGAGATCCTTGATCTCGCCCGGCGAACGGTCGGCCGAGATGATGATCTGCTTGCGGGCATCGACCAGCGCGTTGAACGTGTGAAAGAATTCCTCTTGCGTGGAATCCTTGCCGGCCATGAACTGCACGTCATCGACCATCAGCACGTCGACGGCGCGGAACAGCTGCTTGAAATCCATCATGCGGCGGTCGCGCAGGGCGGTGATGAAGCGATACATGAACTGTTCGGCCGACAGGTACAGCACCTTGAGATGCGGCTGGCGCGAGCGCAATTCATGCGCGATGGCATGCATGAGGTGGGTCTTGCCAAGGCCGACCCCGCCATAAAGGAACAGCGGGTTGAAGGTGACGGCGGCGCCTTCGGCGACGCGACGGGCCGCGGCATGGGCCAGTTCGTTCGGCTTGCCGACCACGAAACGGTCAAAGGTGAAACGGTGGTCCAGACCCTCGGCCGGGTCGTCCTGTGTCTCGGGCTGGTCCTCGGGCGCGGGCTCGGCGGCGGTATCGGCGGGCGCGGCCTTGCGCAGGCCCTGCGTGGCGAAGGCCAGCCGTTGCGCGGCCAGCCCGGCGCGTCCGGCGTGGTAAAGGATCTGCTCGCCGAAGTGCTGCGCGACATAGGTGCCCATGAAGCTGGTCGGCACCCGCAGCGTCAGAACGCCGTCCTTCAGCGTGCCAAAGCCCAGCGGCTCGATCCAGTTGCGGTAATTGTTGGCGCCGACGGTGACACGCAATTCATCCCTGATCGCTCCCCACAGTTCGCTTGGCATCGTTGTCCCAGACCCAGTTCATTCCGTTCGCGGCGCGAATGCCGCGGGCAACCCCCCAAGGCTGCCCTTCCTTCTGCGACGGACAAGGGAAAAGAACGCGCAGTCCGGGGGTGAGTCCCCGTCCTGCCGCCGGCCCGGTCGCGGCATCACGCCGCCACCTGCCCCGGAAGAATAGCCGACTGGCCGCGGCATTGCTGCCGCGCAAACCTGCCCCGCCGACACAGCCCCAAGCTGCACACGGGTCTTAGGCCAACCGGCGCCCCATGGTGGCCCCGCCTTCCCCAAGGCCGGGTCCGCCCGCCGGTTTCAGTCTCTCGGTTCCCCCGGAACCCTGTGAATCGCAGCGCCAAGCTAGCAACTGGCTTGGACCGGCTTCAACCGAACAACCTGCTTGACGCCGGCTTTCACGACAAAGAATCCCCCCGCCCAAGGATTCCGGCAGGGTTGCGTGTTGCTGCTGTGGCAGTGGTGCCAAGGCACCCGGATTTGCGGGGCGCGGCGACGCGAGGGGATTGACAGGCCCGCTCATGTCCAGGCCCCGAGTCGCGATGTCGTGAACGCAAAGGGGGCGCGCCCGCAGGCACGCCCCCCCCTGGTTTTTCCTGTGGCGCGTTGCCTCAGCCCCAGGGCTCAGGCCTGGGTGCCGACGGCCTTGACCCGCGCGGCAAGGCGCGAAACCTTGCGCGAGGCGGTGTTCTTGTGGAACAGGCCCTTGGTCACGCCACGCATCAATTCGGGCTGGGCGGCCTTGAGCGCGGCGGCCGCGGCATCCTTGTCACCCGAGGCGATCGCCTCTTCGACCTTGCGCAGGAACGTGCGGATGCGCGACTTGCGCATCTTGTTGATGTCCTGACGACGCTCGGACTGACGGGCGCGCTTGGCGGATTGGGCGGTATTGGCCATCTGGGCTTTCTCGTTCGCGGTTCATGTTTCGGAATGCCATGAACCCACCCCGGTCGCAGACCGGAACGAATCTTGCCAAAGCGGGCCCACGCGCATGTCGGAGGCGCCTTTAGCGCATGTCGGCCGGGAAGGAAAGCCCGTTCAGCGGTCGCGGAACTGCGGGCTGCGCTTTTCGCGGAAGGCGGCCATGCCTTCCTTCTGGTCCTCGGTGGCGAAAAGCGACTGGAACAGCCGGCGTTCGTGCAAGAGGCCCTCGGCCAGCGTGGTCTCGAAACTGCGGTTGACCGCTTCCTTGGCCAGCGTCACCGCAAGCCGGCTTTTCTCGGCGATCTTCAGCGCGGCGGCGCGGGCTTCGTCCATCAGGCGGTCGGCGGGGACGATCCGCGCGACAAGGCCGGCCCGCTCGGCCTCGGCCGCGTCCATGAAGCGACCGGTCAGATGCAGGTCCATCGCCTTGGCCTTGCCCACGGCGCGGGTCAGGCGCTGGGTGCCGCCAAGGCCGGCGATGATGCCAAGGTTGATCTCGGGCTGGCCGAATTTCGCGGTCTCGGCGGCGATCACGATGTCGCACATCATCGCCAGTTCCAGCCCGCCGCCCAGGCAATAGCCGGCGGTGGCGGCGATGACCGGCTTGCGCACCTCGGCCACCGCGGTCGAGGCGGCGACGAGGTAATCGGACGTCACCATGTCCAGATAGGTCTTGCCCGCCATCTCGGTGATGTCGGCGCCGGCGGCAAAGGCACGGTCGCTGCCGGCGATCAGGATCACGCGGACCGCCGGATCGGCCTCGGCCGCGGTCATGGCGCGGGCAAGCTCCGCCCAGACCTGCGCCGACAGCGCGTTCATCGCCTGCGGCCGGTTCAGCGTGAGGGTGCAGATGCCATCGGCATCGTCCACGATCAGCGTTTCATAGCCCATTTTCGCGCCCCCTGCTGCTGCCGGCTTGTCGCCCGACAGGGCGTCGGGCGCAAGTCAGTGCTGGCAGACCGGGCAGAAGAAGGTCGACCGGCCCGACTGCACCATGCGTTCGATCGTGCCGGTGCAGCCGGGCGTCGGGCAGGGCGCGCCGGCGCGGTCATAGACGCGGAACGCGTGCTGGAAATAGCCCAGTTCGCCATCTGCCCGGCGGAAATCGCGCAGCGAGGAGCCGCCGGCGGCAATCGCCTCGTCCAGCACCGTGCGGATCACCGGGATCAGGGTCGCGACCTCGGCCCCGCCAAGGTCGCCGGCCAGACGCGCCGGATGGACGCCGGCGCGGTAGAGCGATTCCGAGACATAGATATTGCCAAGTCCCGCGACGATCCGCTGGTCAAGCAGCGCCGTCTTGACCGGCGTGCGCCTGCCCGTCAGCCGCCCGGCAAGGTAATCGGCATGAAAGCCGTTGCCCAGCGGTTCCGGCCCCAGGTCGCGCAGCAGCCAGTGGTCGGCGGCGCTTTCGGTCGCCATCAGGTCCATCGCCCCGAACCGCCGCGCATCGTTGAAGGTGACACGGGCGCCGTTCGCCATGTCGAACACCACATGGTCATGGCGGGCGGGCGCCGGGTGGTCGTGGTGGAACTGGCCCAGCATCTGCCCCGAAACCAGCATCCGCCCCGACATGCCCAGGTGGATCAGCAGCGTCTCGCCGCTGTCGAGATCGGCAAGGATGTATTTCGACCGCCGGCGCAGCGCGGTGACCTGCGTGCCGGCCAGCCGGTCGGCCAGCCCCTCGGGCAGGGGAAAGCGCAGGTCGGGGCGGTTGACCTGCACCGCGGCGATGCGTTGCCCCTCCATGACCGGGGCCAGACCGCGACGGACGGTTTCGACTTCGGGCAGTTCGGGCATGGCGGGCCTTCGGATCGGGAAAGCGCGACCCTAGGGCGGGCCGGCGCGGGGCGCAACGGGGGCCTCTCGCCCTGCGTCCAGCCGTCAGCGCCGCCCGCCCATCCGCGGATCGTCCCCCTTCGGACGCAAGCGCATCGTCACCTGTTCCAGGAACCCGTCGATGCCGGTCAGGTTTTTCAGCACCCGCAAGCGGCTGCCGTCGGCAAAAGTCAGGACATAATCGTGATGGCGGCTGTCCAGCACGCCGGTCAGATCGCGCCAGCGCCGGGCCCGGCGGAAAAACACCAGCCGGGTCAATACGATCTCGTCCCGGTTCCAGCGCAGTTCCCAGGTCAGTACCCAGACCAGCGACCACAGCCCGGCGGCAATCACCAGCCCTTCCATGACCGGCGCGCGCTCCGGCACCAGCCCCTCCACGCCAGTAAAGGCCAACCCGCCGCCCAGCCACCACACCAGCATCAGCCCGACCACGATCACCACGAGCATCTTCAGCCCCGGCGAGGGCCGCAACACCTGGCTGTCGAGCGATTGCCGCGCCGCACCGCCGGTGCCGATTCCGGCGATCAGCGCCGCTTCCGCGGGCAACGGCCGGGCCAGCCGGGCCGCCAGCGTCGGCCGCATCAGCCCGTCCAGCCGCCCTTCGCGCTGCCGCGCCCGGCGGCGGGCCAGAAAGCGCAGGATCAGGCCCGCCGCCATCAGGCCGAACAGGATCAGCGCCTGTCGTGTCATTCCCGAAATCGCCGCCATTTCGGCCAGCGCCACCGTCTTGTCCATCTGCGTCATCCAGGCGGGTTTCGCTTCCCGTGCAATGCGCTATATGCGGCTTGCGACCTTTTCGGGGCGGACCATGAGCGACGCGAACCGCACGACCCATTTCGGCTATGAAACCGTGCCCGAGGCCGACAAGGCCGGGCGGGTGCAGGGTGTCTTCACCTCGGTCGCCTCGCGCTATGATGTGATGAACGACGTGATGAGCGGCGGCATCCATCGCCTGTGGAAGGACGCGATGATGGACTGGCTGGCGCCGCGCCCGGGCCAGCGGCTGCTTGATGTGGCGGGAGGCACCGGCGACATCGCCTTCCGCTTTCTGAAACGCGCCGGTCATGGCCATGCCACGGTGCTTGACCTCACCGAACCGATGCTGGTCGAAGGCCGCAAGCGGGCCGAGGCCGAGCGGATGGCCGCCAGCCTTGACTGGGTGGTGGGCGACGCCATGGCCTTGCCCTTTCCCGATGCGAGTTTCGATGTCTACACCATCAGCTTCGGCATCCGGAACGTCACCCGGCCGCAGGATGCGCTGGCCGAGGCCTGGCGCGTGCTGAAACCGGGGGGCCGGCTGATGGTGCTTGAATTCAGCCATCTGCCGAACCGGGCGATGCAGCGGCTTTATGACCTCTACTCCTTCAACGTCATCCCGGCGATGGGGCAGGTAATCGCGAATGACCGCGCCTCTTATCAATATCTCGTGGAATCGATCCGCCGCTTCCCCGACCAGGAGACGTTCCTGGCGATGATCCGCGCCGCCGGGTTCGGCAATGCCCGCTTTCGCAACCTGACCCTGGGCGTCGCCTGCCTGCATTCGGGGTGGAAGATATAAGGGGCCCGCACAACATCCTGCGGCTGATCCGCACCGGCGCGACCTTTGAACGCACCGGGGCGATGCGGCTGGTGCTGGACGCGATGGATGCGCCGCCGCTGGTGCGGGGGGTATTGCGCACGCTGGTCTGGCCGTTCCGCTGGCTGGGCTATGCCGGCGATCCGGCGATGCCGCCCGCGACGCGGGCGCTGACTGCGCTTGGTCCGGCCTATGTCAAGTTCGGCCAGATCCTGTCGACGCGGCCCGATGTGGTCGGGCCGGTGCTGGCTGAACAGTTGCGCGTCCTGCAGGACCGGCTGCCGCCCTTTCCCCTGGACGAGGCCAGGGCCGCGGTCGAGATGGAACTGGGCGAGCCGGTGTCGGCCCTTTTCGACGACTTCTCCGAACCCGTCGCCGCCGCCTCGATCGCGCAGGTGCACAAGGCGCGGCTGCGCGGCACCGGCGAGGCGGTCGCGGTCAAGGTACTGCGCCCCGGTATCGAACGGGCCTTTCGCCGCGATGTCGACGCCTTCTACTTTGCCGCCGGGCTGATCGAATTTCTCGCCCCGTTTTCGCGCCGGCTGCGCCCGCGCGATGTGGTCGCGCATTTCGATTCGATCGTCACCGCCGAACTCGACCTGCGGCTCGAGGCGGCCTCGGCCTCGGAATTCGCGATGACGACGCGCGACGATGCCGGGTTCCGTGTGCCGCCGGTGCGCTGGGATCTGACCGGGCGGCGGGTGATGACGCTGGGCTGGGTCGACGGGATCAACGCCGCCGATGTGGCGCTGATCGAGGCCGCCGGGCACGACCGACGCGCCTTGGCCGAACGGGTGCTGCAGCTGTTCCTGAGCCACGCGTTGCGCGACGGGCTGTTTCACGGCGACATGCACCAGGGCAACCTCAAGATCGCCGACGACGGCGCCATCGTCGCCTATGATTTCGGCATCATGGGGCGGATCGACGAATATACCCGCCGTGTCTATGCCGAGATCCTGTTCGGTTTCATCCGACGCGATTACCGCCGCGTGGCCGAGGTGCATTTCGAGGCCGGCTATGTCCCCGCCGACCGCGACATCGACGACTTTGCCCGCGCCTTGCGCGCGGTGGGCGAGCCGATCTTCGGCATGGATGCCACCCGTATCTCGATGGCGCGGCTTCTGTCCTATCTCTTTGAAGTGACCGAGCTTTTCGGGATGCAGACCCGAACCGAACTTATCCTTCTGCAACGCACCATGGTGGTGGTCGAAGGAGTGGCCCGCACGCTCGACCCGCATATCAACATCTGGCAATCGGCGCGCCCGGTGGTCGAGACCTATGTCGCCGATTCGATCGGCCCGCGGGCGATGCTGCGCGATCTGGCGATGACCTTGCGGGTGCTGGGGCGGTTCGGACCCCGCCTGCCGCAGATGGCCGAACGGGCGCTGATCCGTCAGCCGGAGCCGCGGGTGCCGCGCCGCAGGGGCATGGACCTGCTCTGGCTGGCCGCCGGGGCGGCGCTGGCGCTGGGCGCGGTCTGGATCGGCACGCTGATCTGACCGGGGTCCGGTGGCCTGCCCGCAAGACGCCGGGCCCCACAGCCTTGCGACCAGCCGGGCGCAGCGCCGCACAAGGCCACGGATCAGGCCGGCCACCATCGCTCAGCCCGGGTTGCGTAGTGCGGTCACGGCGGAACTGTCGACCGGCACTTCGCCGGGCATCAGCAGGACAAGGCCGCCGTTTTCCGCCCGCACCTCGCGCACGGTGGCATAGACTTCGGCCTGTTCCGACAGGATCACTTCGCCGCGGGCGCGGCTTTCGACGGTGAAGGAATAAAGCCCGGTCGGCAGCGGTACGCCGTCGCGGGTGACCCCGGCCCATTCGACCGGATCCGAGGAAACCGGCAGCGCCATGCGCTGGATCTCGGTCCCCGAGGAATCGGTGACGACAAGATCGACCTCTTCTGCGACGGCGGCAGGGTTCGGGGCGATGGTGACCGGGCTGCCGTCGAACCAGACCGGCATCGCCGCCCGTACCTCTTGCCCGACCCAGGCGCCCATCTGCGCCAGACCGCTGATGTTCATCTGGCCCGACAGGCTCTCAAGCCACTGGTTGGTCAGAACCTGTTGTTCGACGCCGGAAAAGGTCGCCAGCTGCACGGCGTAATCCGATGCCTCGACCGGGTTCAGGGGGTCCTGATTTTCGATCTGCGTCGTCAGCATCTTGAGGAAGGTCTCGAAATCGGAACTGATGACGCGGCCGGAACTGCCGCTGGTGAAGGGCGTCGTCGCGGTGCCGGTGACGGCTGCGGTGTTGGTCATGCGGGTTCTCCTACAGGCGCAGGTCCAGCCCGCCGTTGCGGACGGCGGCGAGCCGGGGAAGGGCGGGGTCGTCGACGGGCGAGAGGGCGGGCGCGTCGAATTGCGGCGACTGCGGACCGGTGCGGTCCTGGCGGTTGCCGGTGCCGCCGCTCAGGTTCAGCCCGATGTCGGAATAGCCCAGCGCGCGCAGATCCCCGGTCAGGCTGTCCATATTGCGGCGGATCAGGTCGAGCGTCTCGGGCCGCTCGGCATGGATTGTCACCGTCACCGCCTGGTCGCTGGCATGGAGCGTCAGACGCACCCGGCCGAGCTCGGCGGGGTCAAGGCGGATTTCGGTCTGGCCGTCTGTCGTGCGTTCGATGGCCATCGCGATCTGCCGCGACACGGCGGCCTCTGCGGTCGGGTGCAGGCGCGGGGCGTGGGTGGTGCGTTCGACCGTATGGGGCGCCGTGGTGTCCGAGGCGGGCGCCAAGGCTGTGGGCGCGGTGTCTTTCGTGTCCTGCATCAGGGCGTCGGCGCTGCCAACAATGGCGAAATGGGGTCCGGGGCGCTGGTTCGTGGGCGCGGCGGTCACCGCCTCTGCCGCTGCCGGCGGCGTTGCGGATTTGCGGTCGCGCCGGGCTGGAGGATCTTCCGCGCCGTCGTGCCTGTCGCCGGCATCCGCCGCCGCCTGCACAGCGGAAATGGCGGTCGGCGGCGCCGGCGTCTCGGCCTTTGCGACGGAAATCGTTGGCTTTTCCGGCGGCAGGGCGGCGGCGAAACGCGGCGTTTCGGTGATGGGATCCGCGGGCGTGGTCATTGCGGGGGCATCGGCAGGCAGCGAGGGGCCGGGCGCTGCGTCGGGCAATTCGGCGGTGCCTGCCTGCGGGATGGCCGGCATCTGAACGGTGGTCTGGGGCCTTGCTGCGATCACCGGGGGTGTATCGGCGTCCGCGGTCTCGGCCTCGGCGGGCAGTTGTGCGACCGGCGCCGCAATTGCGGCCGGATCGCCGGTATCCTCCACAATGTCGTCGGTTTCGCCCGAATCCTCGGGCGTCTGCGTCACCTTACCTGCCGTGTCGCCGGTCTGCGGCGGGCTGCGCAAGCTGGCCAGGACGGCAAGAAAGCCCTCGGCACCGCTGCCGCGCGGCGGCAGGACTTGGGTCGGGGCCGGTACGGCGGCGGAAGGCGCGATCTGCATGGGCGATTCGTCCGGTCTGTTTCGCCCGTTCTGCCAGCCGAAACTTACCGGATCTTTACCGGGACCGGAGAATCATCGCGGATCATCCATGAGGAGCCGCCATGATCCCGCCCGTATCCGACCCAACCGCCGCCCGCACCGCCTCGCTGCGCAGCGCGGCCGAACGGCTTGAGACCTCGTTCCTTGCCGAGATGCTGAAATCCGCGGGGCTTGGCAAAGCCGCGCCGGGCTTTTCCGGCGGCGCGGGAGAGGAGCAGTTCGCCTCGTTCCTTGTCGACGCCCAGGCCGCGGAACTGGTGCGCGCGGGCGGCATCGGTCTGACCGAATCACTGTTCCAGTCGCTGAGCCGGCGCCATGACGGCTGAGCGCCTGTCCGCCCTGCTTGACACCGAACGCCGCGCGATCCTTGACGCCGATTTTGACCGGATCGACGCGCTGTCAGGCGAAAAGGCCCGCCTTCTGGGCCGGATCGGCCGTGAATCGCCCGTGACGCTGCGGCGCCTTGCCGCGCAGGTGGGCCGCAATCAACGTCTGCTTCTGGCCGCGCGCGAGGGTTTGCGTGACGGCGCGTCGCGATTGGGCGCGATCCGCGCCGGCGCCGGCTTTTGCGCCTACGGGCGCGACGGCAGCCGGTCGGAAATCGCCGGGGAACCCGCCCGCTTCGAGCGTCGGGCCTGAATTGCCTCAAATCCTGCGCATCTTGCCGGCGGGGATTAGCGAGTTGTTAGGGGAGAGCGCCCCAGACATTGCCCTGCATCCCGACGGATGGCGCAGCACCGGCAGATCGGCCGGTTCCGCAACGGTCAGAATGACTTGCCATGCCGCGGCCCGTCCGCGGCGTCACGAAACCACGGCGCAAAAGGCGCCCCCATCACAGGACCAGACATGTCCAGCATTCTGACCAACAACGGCGCGATGGTCGCGCTGCAAACGCTCAAGTCGATCAACGCGGACCTCTCCAAGACCCAGTCGGTCATCTCGACCGGCAAGGACATCGCCAGCGCCAAGGACAATTCGGCGATCTGGGCGATCTCGAAGGTGATGGAATCCGACGTTGCCGGCTTCAACGGCATCTCGGATTCGCTGTCGCTGGGCGAATCGACGGTCGCCGTCGCCCGCCAGGCGTCGGAAACCGTGACCGACCTTCTGACCAAGATGAAGGACAAGATCGTCGCGAGCCAGGAGGCAAACGTCGACCGCGCCAAGATCCAGACCGATATCGAGGCGTTGCGCGACCAGGTGAATTCGGTCGTGGGTGCCGCCCAGTTCAACGGGCTGAACCTTCTGTCGAACAATGCTGCAACGGCCGGGTCGGGCACGGTGAACGTGCTGTCCTCGCTTGACCGTTCGGGCACCGGTGTCACCGCCACCGACATCGCCGTCGGCAAGAACGACCTGACCACCAAGGCGCGGGCGGTGGCTGGTGGCACAGTTGCGGTATCCACCGCGGCGGTGACGCTGAACGCGACGCAGACCCAGACCATGGCGGTCAACCGCACCGGCACGGCGGGCGGTCAGGTCTATTCGATCGGGTTGACCGGCACCGACGCCGATTCGTCCAAGTTCACCGCTGCCACCTACACGACCGGCGCCACCGCGGCGGACGCGCAGAAGATCATGTATATCGCCCGCGATGGCGATACCGCCGGCGATATCGCCAAGGGCCTGGCGCAGTCCTTTGCCATCTATGCGGCAAAGAACGGCCTCGACACCAAGGTGGTGAACGTGACCGCTTCGGGCAGCAGCCTGTCGGTCACCTCGACGATGACGGATGCGACCGATACCGTCGCCGCCCGGATCGACACGCTGACCACGCCGACCTCGGTCACCATCGGCGGCGGTCTGGAAGAGCTGAACAACTTCAACGTCACGACCGAGAGCGGGGCCAATGCGGCGCTGACCTCGATCGAATACATGATCCAGACCGCGGTCGATGCCGCTGCGGCCTTTGGTTCGGTCGAGGGCCGGATCGAGACGCAGGCCAAGTTCGTGTCGAACCTGACCGATGCTCTCAAGACCGGCATCGGCACCCTGGTCGACGCCAACATGGAAGAGGCTTCGGCCAAGCTCCAGGCGCTGCAGGTGCAGCAGCAGCTGGGCATCCAGTCGCTGTCGATCGCCAACCAGGCGCCGCAGTCGATCCTGTCGCTGTTCCGCTAAGGCAAGGCGGGGCGGGGGATCACCCCCGCCCCGGCACCTGATCCGCCGCGGCAAAGCCGTGGCCGCATTGCCCTGTCCCGAAAGGACATCCCGTGAACGCAACCTATCTTGCCCGTCAGGCCTATGCCCCGGGGCAGGCGCCGCTGCGCTCTGCCCGCTCGGCCGAACTGTCGGTCTTTGCCGAGGTGACGGCCCGGCTGAACGCCGCGCTTGTTGCCGGCTTTCCGGCGCTTGTCGCCGCCATCCACGACAACCGCCGCCTGTGGACACGCATCGCCGCCGATGTGTCCGACGACGGAAACGGCCTTGACCCCGATTTGCGCGCCCGCATCTTCTGGCTGGCGGAATTCACCGACCACCACAGTCGGCGCGTCCTGGCCGGCGAGGCCGGGGCAGAACCGCTGATCGAGATCAATACCGCGATGATCCGCGGCCTTGGCGGTCGCGCGGCGGCAAGGGTGCCGTCATGACCGGCCTTGTCCTCAAGCTGGGCCCGAAAGAGCGGGTGCTGGTCAATGGCGCGGTGATCGAGAATGGCGACCGCCGCTCTCGCCTGGCCATCCTGACGCCCAACGCCAACATCCTGCGGCTGCGCGATGCGATCCGCCCGGATGAAGCCAACACCCCGGTTCGGCGCGTCTGCTATGTCGCCCAACTGGCGCTGTCGGGCGATGCCGATGTCGCACAGGCGCGCCATCAGCTGTTGCGCGGCATCGAACAGCTGAGCCAGGCCCTGTCCGACCCCGACAGCCGCGCCCATCTTGCCGATGCGACCGAGGCGGTGATCGCCGGCGACCACTACCGCGCCCTGAAACGCCTGCGGGGGCTGTTGCCGCGCGAGGAGCGGCTTCTGGCCGCAGCGGCGAGGCCGACATGAGCTTTTCCCCGATCATTCCGATGACGGGCTATGCGGGATGGACGTTTCTGTCCCGCACGCTGGAGCGGCAGCAGGAAAGCTTTGTCGAAAGCGGCACGGTCAAGCGGGCGACCGAATACTTTCGCGAAAACATCGCCAGGGCGACCACGGCCGAGGCGCTGGTCGGCGACCGCCGCCTGCTGGAAGTGGCGCTGGGCGCCTTCGGGCTTGAGGACGACATCAACGCCAAGGCCTTTATCAAGAAGGTGCTGAGCGACGGCACCATCAGTGACGGTGCGCTGGCCAACCGGCTGGCGGACAAGCGCTATGCCCAGTTCGCCTTCGCCTTCGGCTATGGCAACGGCGTGCCGACCATCGCCACCTCGGGTTTCGCCGACAAGATCATCGCCCGCTACGAAGATCGCCGGTTCGAGGCCGCGGTGGGCGAGGTCGACGGCACCCTGCGGCAGGCTCTGAACTTCTCCGACGCGCTTGGCGATGTGGTGGCGGGCGCGGCCAGCAACAACGCGCGCTGGTATTCGGTGATGGGCAACACCTCGTTGCGCGACATGTTCGAGGTGGCCCTGGGCTTGCCGACCAGCTTTGGCACCCTCGACGTGGAACAGCAGCTTGCCACCTTCAAGCAACGTTCCGATTCGGTGTTCGGCACCGATCAGGTCGCCGATTTCGCCGATGAAGAGGTTCGGGAAAAGCTGATCCGGCTGTTCCTGGTGCGGTCGGAAATCGCTGCGGGCAGTTCGGGTTATTCTGCGGGCCAGGTGGCGTTGAGCCTGCTGCAATCGGCCTGAGGGCGCGTCCGGCGCGAGCTTTTCCGCTCGGCCCGCCGGGAAGCACGGCGCCCGAACCTGCGGTCGCCAGACGGGCGATGTGGTGGGGCACCGAGGCACAATTGGCGTGTGCCCGAAGGCCCCTCCGGCCGGGCGATGTGGTTGTCCGCCTGAGGTTCCGTCGCCGCGCAAGCGGGATCGCATCCGCTGCGGTCATCCTTCCGCGGCGACTCGGTTTGACGGGTTCCCGGCGCATCGTCCCCGCGATCGGCCCGCGTCCGCCCCAGCTGTTGGCGCCCCGAACGGACCGCTTGCCGTGGCCCCCCTTGCCGGAACTCTGCCTTACCCCCCTCGTGCCGGCCGCGCCGGCCCGGTCGCTCGCGGGCCTGCGGCGTTGCGGGCGGTGGCGAGGGCCTGGCGCAGGGCGACAAAACTCGCCTCGGGCGTCGATCCGTCGCGGCGGGCGAGGAAGGCCTCGAGCGCCGGTTGCACTGCGATGGCGGCGTCGATCCTGGGATCGCTGCCGGCGACGTAAAGCCCGGCGCGGATCATGAGCGCGGCCCGGTCATAGGTGCCAAGGTGGCCGCGCGCCTCGCCGATCAGGGTATTCTCGGCGGCGCTGGCCGCGTCCGGTAGCGACCGCGAGACCGATCGCAGAAGATCGACCGCAGGAAACCGCCCGCCCTCGGCGATGGCGCGGTCCAGCACGACATGGCCGTCCAGCACGCCACGCAGCATGTCGGCCACGGGTTCGTCCATGTCCGACCCCGCCACCAGCACCGAATAGATCGCGGTGATGTCGCCCTGATCGGGCCCCCCCGGCCCGGCCCTTTCGCACAGGCCGGCAATCGCCGGCCCGGTCGAGGCGGGAAAGCCGCGCAGGGCGGCGGGTTCGCCGGCGGCGGCCGAAAGCTCGCGATGCGCTTCGGCAAAGCGGGTGACGCTGTCGATCAGCAGAAGCACGTTCAGCCCGCGGTCGCGGAAATGTTCTGCCACTGCCGTCGCCGCCCAGGCGCAGCGCCGCCGCACCTGCGGCGCACGGTCCGACGTCGCGGCAACGACGACGGCGCGGGCCATGCCCCTGGCCCCCAGAACATCCTCGACAAAGTGGCGCAATTCGCGGCCGCGTTCGCCGACAAGGCCGATGACGATGACATCGGCCTCGACCCCGCGGGCAAGGCCGGCCAGCAGCGTGGACTTGCCGACGCCCGAGCCGGCGAACAGCCCGATGCGCTGGCCGCGGACCAGCGGCAGAAGCGTGTCGAACACGGCATAGCCGGTGGCCAGCCGCGCGCCCAGCGCGCGGCGACCCTGCGCCGGCGGCGGTTCGGCGCGCACCGGCCGCGGCACCAGTCCCGGCAGCAGCGGCCTGCCGTCAAGCGGCCGCCCGTCGGGGTCGATGACGCGGCCGATCCAGTCGTCATCGGGCGCGAACACCGGCAGCGGCAGCACGCGCACCGGATCGTCCAGACCCACGCCTTCGGCCCCGCCTTCGGGCAAGAGCAGCACATCCTCGCCCGCGACGCGGATCACCTCGGCCTGAAGCGGCGTGCCCTGGCGCAGGATCTCGGCCCGGTCGCCCAGCCGGACGCCGCCGGCGATGCCGCCGGCCACCAGACCGCCGCCGGCGGCGCCGGTGATGCGCCCGGCGGGCATGGCGCGCGACAGCCGCTGGACGGCGGCGGTGGCACGGTCGAGAATCGGGTCGGGCATTTTCCGGGGCCTTTCGGTGAAGGAGGCGTTCGCCATGAACCGATCCTTAGGGAATCAGGCTTAAGGCAAGGTTGAAGCCAATCGAGGGAGAAGCCCCGATGTTCGAAAATCTGGATGTCTTTCGCCTGTCGGGCGCCATGGCCGCCCATGCCGGGGCGCGTCAGGCCGTCACGGCGACCAATATCGCCAATGCCGACACGCCCGGCTATCGCGCCCAGCGGTTGGGCGATTTCGCGGCCAGCTATGCCGACGGCGGGCTTGCCCTGCGCACCAGCCGCCCCGGCCATCTGGCCGGTGACGCCGCCACCGCCGCCGCAAGGGCCGCGGATGCCGGGGGCGAGGCGGCGCCGAACGGCAATACCGTCTCGCTTGAAACCGAGATGCTCGCCTCGGTCGATGCCGCACGGGAACATTCCCGCGCGCTCGCCATCTATCGCCACGGGCTGACCGTGTTGCGCACGGCTTTGGGGCGCTAGATCATGGCCGATTTCGCCGATGCCCTGCGCGTGGCCACCAGCGGAATGCAGGCGCAGGCGCAGCGCCTGCGCTACCTGTCCGAGAATATCGCCAATGCCGACACCCCCGGCTACCACCGCAAGACGATGAGCTTTGCCGAGGCGGTCGAGGGCGGCAGCCCCACCGGCGCCGTGCAGGCCGGCCGGATGGAGCTGGACCAGACGCCGCTTGACCGGATTTACGACCCTTCGCATCCGATGGCCGATGCCGAGGGCTATCACGACGGGTCGAACGTCAACCTTCTCGTCGAAATCGCCGACGCCCGCGAAGCCGGGCGCAGCTACGAAGCCAACCTCAAGATGTTCGACCAGATCCGGCAGATGTCGGCCTCTCTGCTCGACCTTCTGCGCCGCTAGGAGAATCCTGATGATCGTGAACCCATCGCTTGTCGCCGAACGCTATGCCGCCACCCGCGCCGCGACCCAGCCGCAGCCCGGGACCGAAGGCGGACTGGCCACGCAGGCCCTGTCCGATTTCGCCCGCACCATGGCGGCGGGCGATCAGGCCGCCATCGGCGCGATGACCGGCGGCACCGATCCGCATGCGCTGGTGCAGGCGCTGGCGCAGACCGAACTGGCCATCGAGACGGCGGTGACGGTGCGCAACAAGGTGGTCGAGGCCTATCAGGAAATCCTGCGGATGCCGGTGTGACATGGAAAACGGGCAAATCTACGACCTGTTGCGGCAGGCCCTGTGGACGGCAACGGTGATCTCGATGCCGGTGCTGGGCGTGGCGCTGGCCGCCGGTCTGGTCATCGGCCTGTTCCAGGCGCTGACCTCGGTCCAGGAAATGACGCTGACCTTCGTGCCGAAACTTGCCGCCATCGTCGCGGTGTTCTGGATCACCATGGGCTTCATGACCGAAACGCTGGTCAGCTTGCTGCGCGGGACCATCGCGCCGGCGATCGTCGGGGGCTGAATGGAAAACGCGATCTATGCCGGGCTGACGCGGCAATCGGGCCTCATGTCGGAAATGCGCGCCGTGGCCAACAACATCGCCAACGCCAATACCACCGGATTCCGCGCCGAGGGCGTAGTGTTTTCGGAATATATCCGCTCGACCGGACCGGAGGGCCCATCCCTGTCCATGGCCGCCGCGCGCGTGCGCGAAACCGATTTCGTGCAAGGCGCGCTGGCGGTGACGGGCGGCACCTATGACCTTGCCATCGAGGGCGAGGGGTTCTTTCTGGTCGCCACGCCCGAGGGCGAGCGGCTGACCCGTGCGGGCAGTTTCACCCCGAACGAGAACGGCGATCTTGTCACCGCGGAGGGCTGGCCGGTGCTGGATGCCGGCGGTGCGCCGGTCTTTGTGCCCACGGGGGCGGGGAATGTGGCGATTGCCGCCGATGGTACCATTTCGGCCGATGGCCAGCCGGTCGGGCAGATCGGCCTTGTGATGCCCGTCGACCCGGCCGAACTCACCCGGTCGGACGGGGTGATGTTCGCCGCCCCCAGTGGCTGGGAACCGGCCGCCGAGGCGAGCCTGGTGCAGGGCGCGCTCGAGGATTCGAACGTCAATGCCGTGGCCCAGATCACCCGGATGATCGAGGTGCAGCGCGCTTACGAACTGGGTCAGGGCTTTCTCGACCGCGAGGATCAGCGGATCCGCAGCGTCATCCAGGCCGTGGGCCGTTAACCAAAGGGGGGCGCCATGCGCGCACTGGAAATCGCCGCTGCCGGGATGAGCGCGCAGCAGATGCGGGTCGAGGTCATCTCGAACAACCTCGCCAACATGAACACCACCGGCTACAACGCCCGCCGGGCCGAATTTGCCGACCTGCATTATCAACAGCTTGCCCGTCCCGGCACCATCAATGCCGCCGATGGTACGGTGCTGCCGACCGGGGTCCAGCTTGGGCTTGGCGTGCGGCCGACCGCGGTGTCGGTCCTGCTGGGGCAGGGGGCGCTGGCGCAGACCGGCGGCGATCTTGACATCGCCATCGAGGGGCAGGGCTATATCGAGGTGACGATGCCCGATGGCCGCGCCGCCTATACCCGCGACGGCGCGCTCAAGTTGACCGGCGACGGGCTGATCGTGACCAATGACGGCTATGCGGTGGCGCCGCAGATCACCGTGCCCTCGGATGCGCGCTCCATCGACATCAACCCCGATGGCGAGGTCTATGCCAATTTCGCCGACCGGGTCGAACCCGAATTCCTGGGCCAGCTTACCCTGTCGGGTTTCACCAACCCCAAGGGGCTCGAGGCCATCGGGTCGAACCTGTTTCTGGAAACCGGTGCCTCGGGGCCGGCGCTGGTGTCGACGCCGGGGCTCGATGGCCTTGGCGTGGTCCGGCAGGGCTATCTCGAGGATTCCACCGTCGATCCGGTGAAGGAAGTCACCGACCTGATCGAGGCGCAGCGCGGCTACGAGCTGAATTCCAAGGTGATTTCCGCGGCCGACCAGATGCTGGGCGCCATGGTGGCGATGCGATGATCCGGCTTGCCCTCTGCCTTGCCGCGCTGGCGGCCCCTGCCGCCGCCGATGTGGTGGTCGCCGCCCGCACCATCCCGGCGCGCAGCATCATCGCGCCCGAAGATCTGCTCATCCGCGACATGGAGGTGCCCGGTGCCGTCGACGACCCGGCGCTTGTCGTCGGCATGGAGGCGCGGGTGGCGCTGTATGCCAACCGGCCGATCCGGCCCGGCGATGTCGGATTCCCGGCAATCGTCGAGCGTAACCAGCTGATTCCGCTGATCTATCAGGCGGGAAGCCTGACCATCACCGCCGATGGCCGCGCGCTGGACCGCGCCGGGCCGGGCGATGCGATCCGGGTGATGAACCTGGGGTCGCGCAGCACCGTGACCGCGGTGATCGGCACCGATGGCGCCGGCCATGTGAACAACTGAAGGACCGTCGATGCGCCTTGCCCCCCTTGCCCTGCCGCTGATCCTGATCGCCTGCGGCCCGACCGGCCGCCTGGGCGGCACGCCCGAATTCTCGCCGCAGGCGATGACGGACGAACACCAGGCGATGATGTCGCCCGGCATGCCCTATGACATCGACCCCCTGCCGACCCGGGCCGAGGTGCAGACCGCCTCGCTCTGGACCGGCGAGCGGGGGTCGCTTCTGGGCGACAACCGCGCCATCCGCCGTGGCGACATCCTGACCGTGGTGATCGAGATCGACGACAGCGCCTCGATTTCCAACGCGACCGACACCTCGCGCACCGGCAGCCAGGAGATGGGGGTCGAGGCCCTGTTCGGGGCGGAACTCGATGCCGGGATCCCGCTGGCGCCGGCCGTGGCGCTCGATTCGAACGGGCGATTTGCCGGCGACGGATCGGTGCAGCGCAACGAACAGCTGACATTGCGGGTCGCAGCCACGGTTGTCGATGTGCTGCCGAACGGCGTCCTGCAGATTTCGGGCCAGCAGGAGGTGCGGGTCAACGACGAGCTGCGCGAACTTCTGGTGTCGGGCTATGTCCGGCCGGCCGACATCTCGCGCCAGAACGAGGTGAACTATGACAAGATCGCCGCCGCGCGGATTTCCTACGGCGGCCGCGGCCAGATCACCGAGGCGCAGAATGCCCGCTGGGGCCAGCAGGCGCTTGACCATGTGCTGCCGTTCTAGGGGGTTGCGATGAAAGCGATGATCCTGCCGCTGATCCTGTTCATCGTCGGTGCCGGCGGCGGTGTCGGTGCGGCGATGTTCCTGGCCCCGTCCCCTGCCGCGGACGAGGCCGCGGGTCACGAAACGGCGCCAGAGCAGGCCGCTGCGGCCGGAGAGGCCCACGGCGAAACCGGCGAGGCGGCGCATGAGGAGGCCGCGCCCGCTGCCGCCCCTGCTGCCGACGACCATGGCGAGTCGAGCGGCGGGCCGGAATATGCCCGGCTGAACAACCAGTTCATCGTGCCTGTCGTGCAGGGCGGCGATGTGGTGGCGATGGTGGTGCTGACCCTAAGTCTCGAGGTCGCCCCCGGGCAGCAGGAAACCGTGCTGGCGCGTGAGCCGCGGCTGCGCGATTCCTTTCTTCAGGTCCTGTTCGACCATTCCAACACCGGCGGGTTCGAAGGCATGTTCACCGCAGCCTCGAACATGCGGGTGCTGCGGAACAGCCTGCGCGCCGCGGCGCAGCAGGTGCTGGGCGGGATCGTCACCGATGTCCTGATCATCGACATCGTGCGTCAGGACGTGTGATCACCAGCCGCGCTCGGCCCGACCTTCCCGTTCCGCCGCAAGCCTGGCCCGCATCTCGCGGGCCAGTTCGCTTGCGACCTCGCTGCGGCCATGGTCGCGGGCCAGCCGGCGCCGCGCCTCGTCGATCCGGGCAAGCAGTCGGGCGAGTTCGCCGTTCAGTGCCCGCCGGCGGTTGTCGACCCAGCGTTCCCAGCGCAGGTCGGCGCCGGCGCGCAGCGCCGCATCCTCGGCGGTGACGCTGGCGGCGCGGGCGTGAACGCTGCCCTCAAGCTCGGCCAGCCGCGCGCGCAGCGTGGCTTCTTCGGCGCGCAGGGCGCCAAGCTGTGCCTCGGCCGCAGCGCGGATCGCCGCAGTCATCGCGACCAGCCCCTCCATCTCGCGTCGGCCGGTCATGCGCGCGCCCCGTCACGGATGCGTTCGGCAAAGCGGATGGCGGCGGCGACGGCGCGGTAATGGCGGCGGTCGATTTCCTGTCCGACCGGGACTTCGGCATGGATGGCGCGGGCGGTGGGCGGGTCGGACTGGATCGGCACGCCGTTTTCGGCCGCGATCTCGCGGATGCGGGCGGCGATCTCGTCCATGCCCTTGGCGACGCAGACCGGCGCGCGGCCGCCGGCGCGGTCCCAGGCCAGCGCCACGGCGTAATGCGTCGGGTTGACGATCACCACCTCGGCCTCGACTACGGCCTTGCGCAGGGGGGCGGTGGCGATGGCGACCGCGCGGGCGCGGCGCTGCTGCTTCAGCGCGGGATCGCCCTCGCTTTCCTTCATCTCATCGATGACTTCCTGCCGGGTCATGCGGTTGCGGCGCCGGAACGAGGCCTGCTGCCACAGCACATCCGCCACCGCAAAGATGCAGGCGACGACGATGACGCGGGTGACAAGGCCGAGGAGGAGATTGCCGAGAACCGTCGCCC
Organism: uncultured Rubellimicrobium sp.; assembly: GCA_964540965.1. GTDB lineage: Bacteria > Pseudomonadota > Alphaproteobacteria > Rhodobacterales > Rhodobacteraceae > JADYZU01. The sequence continues at coordinate 41,851 of CAZIOT010000009.1, forward strand.
CCGGCCCCGGCTCAAGCGACGCGCTCGCCACGATCTGGTCGAGGCGGGCAAGGGTATACTGCGCCAGAACGATGCCCAGCACGGTCAGCTTGGCGAGCGATTTCAGGAACTCGACCATGCCCTGCGTGCCGAATTTCTGCTTTGCCGTCGACAGGGGCGAGATGCGCGACAGTTTCGGCGCGAGCCGCGACGGGGTGAAGGCCGGCGCGCCCTGCGCCAGCAGGGCAAGCAGCGCGAGGGCGGCCGGAATGCCGAACCACGGCGCCATTCCGGCCGCGACCTGCATCAGCCACGGCCCCAGCACCGGCGCCGGCGACCCGGACAGCGCGGTTTCGGCCAGCCCGTCGGCGCGCGACAGCATGCTGGTCAGCACCGCGCCGACCGAGACGAGCGCGCCGCCGCCAAGGGTCATCGCGGCAAGGCCGAAGCCCAGATAGACGGCCGCCGTGGTGGCATCGGTCGAGAGCGGCCGGTCACCGCGCTTGCGCGCCTCGTCCAGCTTGTGTTCGGTCGCTGCATGGGATTTCTCGCCGCCCTCGGCGCTGTCGCTCATCGCGTGCCCCCGAACGGATCGGCCAGCACGACATCCAGCGCGCCGGTCCACAGTTGCAGCAGCACGGGCGCCGCCAGAAGCAGAAGCGCCAGCGCGCCGCCGGTCAGGGCCGGGGCGCCGATGAAGGTGACCATGAGCTGCGGCATGGCTCGGTTGATCGCGCCGAGCAGCAGGTTGTAGAGCAGCGCCGCGATGACGAAGGGCAGGGCGAACGAGAAGGCCAGCGCGAAACTGCGGGCCACGGCGCCAATCCCGGCCTGGGCCAGGGTGCCGGCATCGGGCAGGGTGCCGGCCGGGATCAGGGCATAGCCGTCGATCAGGAACAGGGCCAGCCGCACATGCAGCCCGCCGCTGGCAGCAAGCGCGAGGCCACCCAGCACCAGGAGATGCCCCACCGCCGGCGCCGGTTCGGCGGCAACGCCGCCACCGGCAATCTGCGCCAGCGAGATCGACTGCGCGGCGATGCTGCCGGCGGTCTGCAAGGCCATCACCATCAGGCGCAGGACTATGCCGAAGGTCAGGCCGGCAATCACCTCGGCGCCGCAGATGCGCAGGACCGCGAGCGGACCGGAGGGAGGGGGCACGAGCGGCGCCACCGCGGGCAGCACGGCCAGGGCAAAGGCCAGCGCCACCGCCAGCCGCACCCGCGCCGGCACCGTCTGTTCGCCAAAGGCCGGGGCGAGCGCCGCCACCGCGCCGACCCGCAGAAAGACGACAAGGCCGGACCACAGCCAGGGCCCGGCCAGATCTGACAGAGCCGTCAGCACCGGGATCATGCGGCGACCACGCCGACCAGCGCGGGGCGGGCGTCGATGCCGATCTCCTCGAACGACAGCACCGGGTTCGGGATGCCCTTGGCCGCCATCACCGTGCGCAGGAACCGCCGCCGCCGGCCCGAGGTGACCACCGCCGGATAGATGCCGTTTTCCGACACGCGCGCCAGACGGTCGGCGATCGCACCGGCAAGGCGGGTGAATTCGTCGGGCGGCAGCGCGACATCGGTGCCGCCGCGGTCGCCGGCGATCTGGTAGGACTGGAAGGTTTCCTCCCATTCCGGGGCCAGCTGCACCAGCGGGATGGTGCCGTCGGGGCGCCGAAGCTCTCCGACCAGCTGGAAACCCAGGCTGCGGCGGACATGTTCGGCGATGGCATCGGCGGCATTCGACACCTGCCGCCCCTCGGCGATGGATTCGAGGATCAGCGGCAGGTTGCGGATCGACACCCGTTCCTCGAGCAACAGCCGCAAGACCGACAGCAGCAGGTCCACCGGCACCCGGTCGGGGATCAGTTCGTCAAGCATGCGGCGGTTGACCTCGGCCCGGCTCTTGTCGGTCAGGTTCACCATCTCGTCGAGCAGGCGGCGCAGCGCCTTGAGCGTGAGCAGCCGCGGAAAGTTGCGCTTGACCACCTCGAGCAGGTGGGTGGCCAGGACCTCGGCCGGCCAGACGGTGGTCAGGCCGGACAGGGCGGCCGAATCCTGATCGGCGGGGGAAATCCAGCGGGCGTTGGCGCCATAGACGGGTTCGCGCACGTCCTCGCCCGGAGGGGCGGCGCCGTGCCCCGAAAGCAGCGTCAAAAGACGGCCGGGGCGCAGGCTGTCGCGCGCCTGTTCGACGCCATGGATGCGGATGACATAGGTTGCGGGCGGCAGGCCGGGATTGTCGGTCAGCCGGATGTCGGGCAGGAGCAGGCCATAGGCGGTCGCCACATGGTTGCGCATCGAGGCGATCCGCGCATCGAGCCCGTTGGCGGGATCCAGGACCATGTCGACCAGATCGGGCGAGAACTCGACATGGATGTCGTCGAGATCGAGCAGGTCGCCCATCGAGGCGCGGGGCGGCGGCGCGATGGGGCCGGCGGCCACGGGCGGCCTGATCGCCGCCTGCCGCCGCCGTTCCGCGAACCAGGCCGAGGCGCCCAGAACCGCAGCGCCGCTGACGAAGGGCAGGAAGGGCAGGCCCGGCACCACGGCAAAGACCAGCATCAGGAGCGCAACGGTGGCAAGCGCGGCGGGATGGCGCGAAAGCTGTCCGACAAGGGCCGCATCCGACGATCCGCTTTGCCCGCCGCGCGACAGCAAGAGCGCGGATCCGACCGAGATGATGACGGCGGGGATCTGGCTGGTAAGGCCGTCACCCACCGTCAGGATTGCATAGGTTTCAAAGGCTTGCGTAACCGGCAAGCCATGCACGACCGTGCCGACGATCAGCCCGACCACCAGGTTCAGCCCGGTGATGAGCAGCCCGGCGACGGCATCTCCCTTGACGAATTTCGAGGCGCCGTCGAGCGAGCCGTAGAAGGTCGTCTCGGCCTGTTCGCGTTCGCGCCGCGCCCGCGCTTCGGCATGGTCGATGGCGCCCGAGGCGAGGTCGGCGTCGATGGCCAGCTGCTTGCCCGGCATGGCGTCCAGCGCGAAACGGGCCCCGACCTCGGCCATGCGCGCGGCGCCCTTGTTGATGACGACGAAGTTGACGATCAGCAGCACGCCGAACACCACGAGCCCGATCAGCACCGACCCGCCCATGACGAAGCTGGCAAAGCCCTCGATCACCTCGCCCGCGGCATGGGTGCCGGTATGGCCCTGGCTGATGATGAGCTTGGTCGAGGATACGTTCAGCGACAGCCGCAGCATCAGCGAGGCCAGAAGCACGGTCGGGAAGGACGAGAAATCGAGCGGCCGTTCGACGAACAGCGTGACGGTGAAGATCAGGATGGCCAGCGCGAAGGAGGCGGCAAGGCCGATGTCGAGCACCACCGCCGGCATCGGCAGGATCATCATCACGATCACCGCCATGAGGGCGAGCGCGAAGATGATCGTCGGCTGGAACAGGCTGCGGAGCGACAGGGTGGGCATCGGGTCAGCCTTCGTTGCCAAGCGGCACCAGCGAGCCGATGGCGCGCGGGCCCTCGGTCGGCTGGAGCAGCGGGAATGGGTTCTCGCGGATCACCGCGACTTCGACGGGGGCCGCCGCCTCGCCCCCGGCGGCAGCGAGAAGCGCATCGAACCTTTCACGGTAGCGGTCGGCATGGACCTCGGTCCGCGAATGATAGGCGCCGGCGGCAACCGACCAGTCGCCGCTTTCGGCATGAAGCTGCGCCAGGAAACGGGCGGCATAAAGTGCGTTCTGTTCGGGGTCGAGCATGGCGTCGAGCGAAGCGAAACCCTCGCCATGCCAGCGGTAGTTCAACTGGAAACAGCCAAGGTCAAAGCTGGTGCGCCCGGCGGCCAGCGCGCCTTCGGCATACGTCTGCGCCTCGGCCCGGCTGTCGAACCAGGCGCCGTCGCCCGAATCGTTGATCGTCCAGGGCCAGGGCTGGATGCTTCCGCCGCGGTTACGGCCGGTTTCAGTCTGGCTGATGGCCAGAAGCACCGCATAGGGCACGCCGGTCCGTTCGGCGGCAAGGCGCGCGGCGTCAAGGCAAAGCGTTTCCGCCCCGGCAAGGGCAGGGCTAGCGGCGAGTGTCGCAAGGACGAGGGGAATCAGTCGGGTCATGCGCATTCTGCGGTTCTCTCGCCCCAGTCTGGACGGTGGCGGGTTGCGATCCGGTTAACCGGTCATGGTGCGGCAAAGCGCGACAGCAGATCCTGCGCCAGCGACCGGGTCCGCTCGGCTTCGTCCAGCAGGGCGGATCGGGCGGCGAGCGGCGTGGTGTCGGGCAAGGGGGCAGGCGGGGTTTCCATCGCTACCGCGGCATCCCGAAGCAGGGGGTCGGCGCTGCGTTCCAGGGCTGCCCAGTCACCCGATGCCCAGGCGGCATCGTCCGCGACCTCGGTCTCGCCGGACAGGCGCGCAAGGCCGGTCGCGGCGCGCAACGCCTCGGACCTCGGGTCCGAGAGGCCGATCAGTTCGGCCTCGACCTGATCGCTGCGGCCCAGGGCGGCGGCGGCCTCGGCCCGCAGATAGCGGCGTTCGGCAAGTGCCGGGCCGGCGGCGGTCGGGTCCAGAAGGTCAAGCGCGCGGTCGGGAAAGCCGAGGGCGATCAGCCGCGCGGCGGCCAGGTTGACGGTTTCGGGCGCCAGATCGGTGCGCAGGGGCTGATAGGCGATGTCGAGAAAGGTCGCGTCATCGCCATGATCGGTGAGTTCGGCCAGCACCTGCGACAGCGCCGGGCCCTGTCGCATCTCGGGCAGGGTCGCGGCGCTTGCCAGCGCCTCGCCATAGCGGCCAAGCGCGGCAAGCAGGCGGGTCTCGGCCCCGGCGAGATCGGCTTCCTCGGCCCGGCCGCGGTATTCGAAGCGGAGCGCCCGCAGGAGGTCGAGCGTGCCGGCATCGGGAACCTGGCCCTGGGCGAGCGCGACATCGACCATGGCGATCGCTGCAGCCGGGGAAAGCTCGGGGTCCTCGCTGGCAAGGCTTTCGAGGTGGTCGAGCGCGGCAAGCGGTTCGTTGGCGGCAAGCGCGACTTCGGTGCGGGCAAGATCGGCGGCGGCGGGCTGATCGGTGCTGCTGGTGACGGCGTGGTCGATCAGGTCCGCAGCGCCGAGCACATCGCCAGCGGCGCCGAAGATCGGCGCAAGGCGCAGGCCGATGGCGCCGCGCAAGGAGGGTGGCAACAGGCGCCAGGCGGCCTCGATCGCGGTGCGCTCTACCTCGCCGGTGCCGTCAAGGCTGTCGCGGGCCAGCGCGCGCCACAGCGCCACGGCGCCGGTGCAACCGGCCTGATCGGCCAGCGCCGCCGGCGTCACCGGCTCGCCCTCGACCAGAAGGGCGAGCAGGCGCAGCAGGTCGCGTTCCTGGCTTTGCCCGCCGTCGAGATCAAGGACCTGCCGCGCCTCGCGACCAAAGCCGAAGGCGATCTGGACCCTTGCCAGATGTTCGACGGCGCCGGGGGCGGTACGGTCGAGCTCGTTGGTCAGGGCCAGCCGGGCGGCGCCCAGTTCGGTGGCATAGTCGCCGGTGCCGGTCCAGCCGGCCAGATCGAACCTGTCGTCGGGCAGGCAACTGCGGCCGCTTTCGGATAGGCCAGCGGGGGCGGTCTGGTCGGCGCCGGTGCGGGTCAGGATGCCGGGGCGGCCCTCGCCGACAGGGATCGCGGCGGCGGGCGTGTCGCCGGGCACCACCGGCGGCTGCCCTGCCGCATCGTCGCGCGGATCGGTGACGGCAAGGTCGAGCAGGCCCTGCGCGGCGCCGCGGGCAATGCCTTCGGCCATGGCGCGTTCGATGGCGGCGGCGCGGTCGCGCGGTTCGGCTTCCACCGCGGGTGGACTGTCGGCGGGCAAGGCGGGGACGGCGAAGGGCAGGGGCAGGTCGCGCGGGCGGGCCGTGAACAGCGGGATCGCGCTGTCCGCGGCGGGCGGCCGGGGCGCGTCGCCATCCAACCGCACCTCGAAGGGCGAGGCGGGGTCGGGCGGCCCTTCGATCACGTCGAGGATCAGCCAGCCGCGCTGCCAGGCAAAGGCCTGGAGATGGCAGTCGCAGCCCAGGCGGATGTCTAGCCGGCCCGGCTCTGCCGTCACCTCTGCGATGCGGCTGCGCGGGATCATCTCGAACACGCTGCCGATGGCAAAGCCGTCGTCGCGGTCGAGGATCAGCGCATAGCCGTCGGCGGTGCGGCCGGCCCGCCAGCCGGTGCCTTCACCGGCGGCGACGGACAGCCGGCTGAAGCCGGCGTGTTCGCCCGACTGCACTGCGATCTCCTGCGCGGTCGCCGCGGTGGCAAGCAGCGACAGAAGGATGGCAAACCGGATCATGCCGCCTCCTTCGTCGCCTTCAACGCCTCTTCCAGTTCGGTAAAGCTTGGCCGGTTGTGGCCTGGCGTGTTCTGGCGTCCGACCTCGATGCAGATCTGCGGCGGGTGCTGGTAGAGGTTGGCGACCAGCACCTCGCGGATCAGGCGGTAGAAATGGATCTCTTCGTCCAGCACCGCTTTCAGTTTCGAGGCGAAGGGGCCGACCATGCCATAGGCCAGAAACACGCCCAGGAATGTGCCGACCAGCGCGCCACCGATCAGCTTGCCCAGCACCTCGGGCGGCTGGTCGATGGACCCCATGGTCTTGATGACGCCCAGCACGGCGGCAACGATGCCCAGGGCCGGCAGGCCGTCGGCGATGGTCTGCAGCGCATGGGGCGAATGCAGCGCGTGCTGCTGATGCGCCTCGATGCGCTTTTCCAGCACCTCCTCGACCTGATGGGGGTCGTCGTAATTCATCGAGGCCGAGCGCAGGGTGTCGCAGATCAGGTCGACCGCCTCGTGATCCTTCTGGATTTTCGGATACTTGCCGAAGATGGGCGATTCGCCCGGCTTCTCGATGTGTTCTTCAAGAGCGACGGGATTCGACCGGGCCAGCCGGATCAATTCGAACAGAAGGCACAAGAGGTCGCGATAATCGCCGTGCTTCCATTTCGCGCCCTTGAACACCTTGCCCATGTCCTTGAGCGTGTGCTTGATCGCCGCCCCGTCGTTCGAGATGACAAAGGCGCCGATGGCGGCGCCGCCGATCATCATCATCTCGAACGGCAGCGATTTCATGATGATGGTCAGCTTGCCCCCGGCAAGGATATAGCCGCCGAAAACCATCGCGAAGATGATGACGATGCCGATGATCCCGATCATGCCAGCGGTTCCTTGCCTGCGTTCATTCCGCCCCGACCCTTGCAGAGAGGGGTTAAGGTTTCGTCTTCATTCGGTGGGGGCACCGGTGTTGCGGCCGGCAAGGATGACGCTGATCGAATAGGCGCGCTCGGGCGTCAGCCCGGCCATGATCGCGGCGGCGGCAGCGGGCTGCATCATGCCAAGGAATCCGGCGCTGAAGGCGGGATCCATGGTTTCGAACAGCACCGCGGCATCCTGCGGCTTCATGTTTTCATAGACCGCGGTCAGCCGGTCGAGATCGTCCTGCGCGGCGCTGTCGGCCAGTGCAATCATCTCGGCAAGGGATTGTTCGGCGCTGGCAAGTTCCGCAATCTTTTCCTCGATCTGCGCCGTGGCCACCGCGACGGCCTGTTCTCGGTCGGCCAGGGCGCGCTCGCGCTCGGCCAGCCGCGATTCGCGGGTGCGGAACGCGTCCAGCAGGGCGCCGGTGCCCTGTTCGGCAACGCAGGTGCCGGCGACCTCGGCCGTTTCGGCCGGCGGTTCGGTGCCGACGGCGAAGGCCATGTCGGCGTGCCCGCCCAGCCGCACCACGCCCGAGCCGAACAGGAGGATGGCAAGCCAGCCCAACACGCCGGGCCTGCGGCGATTGCGCACGGCCATCAGCGCCGCCCCACCATTTCGGGATGGCGCACGAAGACCGAGGAGGCCGGCCGTGGCGCCGGCTCTGGCAGGTCGTGCAGCGAGGCGAGCAGCAGTTCCAGCCGGCCCGCCGCGGCCTCGGCCCGGTCGGACACGGCAGCAAGCTGCGCCGCGGCCTCGCCGGCGCGGGTTTCGGCGCCCTGCAGCATCCGCGACAGGTCGTCGACCTGGGCCGACAGGACGGCGACGGCGCCGCCGACGCCCTTCTCGAGATCGGTGAACCGCCGCAGGCGGCGGGCCAGGACGATGCAGTACAGGCCCGCGCCCATCGCGCCGGCGGCCATCAGGATATCGGCAATCGCATTCATCGCGGCCCCTCAGTTCAGCACGAATTCGGTGACAAGCAGGTCGCGCACCCGGCCCTCGCCGGTGACGACCTGGATGCGGCGCAGAAGCTGCGACCGGATCAGGGTCAGGATCATCTGATCCTCGAAATCCTCGGGCTCGACCGCGCGCAGATAGCTGTTCATCACATCGGCGATGCGCGGTTTCACCGCTTCGACCGCCGCTGCCTGACCCTCCACGACCTCGAGCGAGGCGGCGAATCGCAGGAACTGCCGGCCGGTCGAGCGCGGCATGTTCACGATCAGCGGGTCGAGCGCGACATAGCTGACCGGGGCGACGGCGGGGGCGGCATGGGCGTCGGTCGCAGTCTCGGGCGCTGATTCGTGGGTGGTGCCGCCGCCACCCAGTAGACCCAGGCGCACAGCCATGAACCCGCCCCCCGCCCCGGCGATGGCCAGCACAAGCCCCAGGATCAGCGGCAGTTTCGAACGTTTCTTCGGTGGCACATCGGCCGGATCGGCAGTCGCGGTCATCGGGTTCATCCCTTCTGGAATTTCACCCGTCATAGACCGGCAGGGACTAACCGATTGTTAAGGCTGTCCGGTTCATGGTGCCCCCGTCGGGAGAAACCCGGCCAGCAAGGATCCTGCCACATGACCAATCTTCTGAACGTCTGGTCGACCCTTGGCGCCCGGCGGCGGCTTGTCGTCATCGGGGCGGCCCTCGCGGTCTTTGCCGCGGTGCTGGGCCTGACGCGGGGCGCCGGCGCGCGCGACATGGCGCTGCTCTATGCCGGGCTGGATCCGGGCGCCGCCGGCGGTGTCATCACCGCGCTTGACCAGCGCGGCGTGGTCTATGAGGTGCGTGGCGACGCGATCTGGGTCACCACCGCCGACCGCGATCTGCTGCGGTTGTCGCTGGCCGGCGAAGGGCTGCCGGAAAGCTCGTCGCAGGGCTATGAGCTGCTTGATTCGCTTAGCGGATTTGGCACCACATCGCAGATGTTCGACGCCGCCTACTGGCGCGCGAAGGAAGGCGAGCTGGCACGGACCATCCTGTCGGTGCCCGGGGTGCGCACCGCCCGCGTCCATATCTCGGCCGCGCCGGACCGGCCGTTTGCCCGCGACGCCCGCGCCACCGCCGCCGTCACGATCGGCACCGGCGGCACCGCGCTCAGCGCCGATCAGGCGCGGGCGCTGCGCTATCTGGTCGCCTCGGCGGTCAGCGGCCTGCGGCCCGAGGATGTGGCGGTGATCGACGCCGAAACCGGCCTGGTCCCCGCCGACGATCCGGCCGGCGCCGGCGATTCGCGGGCCGAGGAATTGCGCCATCGGGCGACCCGCCTGATCGAGGCGCGGGTCGGGCCGGGCAATGCCGTGGTCGAGGTCGCGGTCGAAACCGTCACCGAATCGGAATCCGTGGTCGAACGCCGCATCGACCCCGACAGCCGCATCGCGATTTCCACCGAGGTGCAGGAAAACGCCCGCTCGGCGCAGAATGCCGCGGCCGGTGCCGTCACCGTCGCCTCGAACCTGCCGGACGGAGAGGCGGGCGCGCAGGGCGGCGGGTCACAATCGACCGACAGCGAATCGCGGACGCTGACCAACTATGACCTGTCGGAAACCAGCCGCGAGGTGGTGCGTGCCCCCGGTGCGGTGCGGCGGCTTACCGTGGCCGTGCTGGTCAACGACCTGACGACGACCGCCGCCGACGGCAGCGTCACCACCACGCCGCGCAGCGAGGAAGAGATGACGGCCCTGCGCGATCTTGTCGCCTCGGCCGTCGGTTTCGACGCCGCCCGCGGCGACGAGATCACCATCCGCTCGATGGCGTTCGAGCCGGTGGCAGAGGGCGGCACCGAAGGCGTCGCCGGGGCCGGGTTTCTTGACGTGATGGGGCTGGTGCGGCTTGCGGTGCTGGCGGCGGTGGCGCTGATCCTTGGCCTGTTCGTGCTGCGGCCGATCCTGACCTCGCGCCGCGCCGCCCTGACCGATGACAGCACCGCCCTGCTGCCGGCCGCCCCGGTCGGCTTGCCAGCGCCGTTGCCCGACACCGCCCGCGTGATGCCCGAGGCCGAGATCATCGACCCGGTGACCCGTCTGCGCCGCCTGATCGAGGAGCGGCAGGACGAGACGATCCAGATCCTGCAGACCTGGATCGAGGAACCGGCCCGGCGTGAGCGTGCATGATGGTCCGGCTCGCCCTTCTGGAAAGTTTCGACACCGCCACCCCGCCAGAGGCCGGCAGTCCCGGCGCCGACTGGAAGGCCGGCCATGCGGCGGGCTTTGACGAAGGCCAGGCGGCGGCACGGGCCGAGGCCACCGCGCTCAGCGCCGAGACGGCGCAGCGCATCGCCGATCTCTGCTTTGGTTATCGCGAGGCCGAGGCGCAGATACTGGCCCGGTTGCGGCCATTGTTCCGCGCCCTGGCCGACCGCATCGTGCCGGCGGTACTGCAAGACACCCTTGGCGTCGCCCTGGCCGAGGAGCTCGACGCCGCCGTTGTCGCCGATCTGGCGCGCCCCGCCGTGCTGCGCGTCCCGCCCGAGGATCACGCCGCTGTCGACGCCGCCCTCGCCGCGCTGGCCCGCGCGCCCTTCGTCCTGCGTGCGGATCCGGCGCTCGCCCGCGGGCAGGCGCTGATCGAGACGTCGGCGCAATCGACCGCATTCGACTGCGGCCGGCTGGCCGCCGATGTCGATGCGGCACTGGCCGCACTTTGTATCGAACCCGCAAGGAACCCGTCCCATGGCTGACCAGATGATGCCCGGTATCGAAGCCGTGGCCGACAACCCGCTGCGCGACCTGCCGATCGAGATCACGATTTCCGTCGGCCGCGCCCGCCCCGCCGTGCGCGACCTGCTGGCTTTGGGCGAAAACGCGGTGCTCGCGCTTGACCGACGCGCCGACGACCCGGTCGAACTCTACATCGGCGACCGGCTGATCGCCCGCGGCGAGTTGCAGGAACTGGAAGGCGGCGAGCCGGGGCAACTGGCCGTCCGCCTGACCGAAGTCGCCAATCTGGGCGGGGGACTGGGCTGAATGCGGCTTCTTGCCCTCGCCGCCCTGGCGCTTCTATTGCCCACGGCGGCTGCTGCGCAGGATTTTGACGCGCTGGGCCAGCTGGCCGGCGACGGCTCTCTGGCGGAACGGTCGATCCAGATCCTGCTGCTGGTTACAATTCTCAGCATCGTGCCGGGACTGGCCGTCACCATCACCTGCTTTCCCTTCGTCGTCACCGTGCTGTCGATCCTGCGGCAGGCCATCGGCCTGCAGCAATCGCCGCCGAACATGCTGATCGTCAGCCTCGCGTTGTTCCTGTCGTGGTTCGTGATGGAGCCGGTGCTGACCGCCGCCTGGACCGGGGGCGTTGAACCCTATGTCGAAGGCACCATGCCGCTCGAGGAGGCGGCGGGCCGCGCTGTCGAGCCATTCCGCGGCTTCATGGCGGCCCGCGTCGAGCCCGATACCTTTGCGGCGCTGGCTGAGCTGCGGCCCGGCCTTGACGCCGCGGTCACGCCCGAAGCGGCGCCGCTTTCGGTGCTGGTGCCCTCGTTCCTGCTTTCCGAGATCGAAAAGGCGTTCCGCATCGGTTTCCTCATCTACCTGCCGTTCCTCATCATCGACCTCGTCGTCGCCGCGGTCCTGATGTCGATGGGCATGATGATGGTGCCGCCGGCCATCGTCTCTCTGCCGTTCAAGCTGGCCTTCTTCGTCGTCGCCGACGGCTGGAGCCTGATCGCCGCCAGTCTGGTGCGGAGTTACGGCTGAGATCGCGCGCCTGCCGCAGGGCCGGTCCTGTGTCGGTCCGGATTGAGCGATGTCGCCGCACAGCCGGCGCGTCGGTCAGGTAGCCGAGGGTAGAGGCAGGACCGGGGCAGCGGGTAAGCTGAACCGGCCGCCGCACTTGTGGCGTCGTAAGCCCGTTGCACACACCTGCGATGTCCGACGAAAGCGCTGATGTGCATCAGCGATCTGCCCAGTCCGCTCACCGGAACCTCTATGCCCTGAGCGCGGCCGCCGGTTTGCAGCACTGCGGCCGGATGCGGGCCACCGCCCATGGTCGGGATTCGGTCGAAGGCTAACTCGAAAGCCGCCGCAAGTGGCACTGCGACCGCGTGGCACCGGCCGATTATCGCTTCGACTCGCCAGGCCGGTGGCGCGGTCAGGAGCGTCAGGTGCAACCCCTGGCTGCGAAAAAGCTCCGGCCCCGCCGGTCGTTTGCCACAGTGCCCCGCTCGCGGGGCAATCGCGGTGGCGGCAAGGAACCGTTTCGGGGAGCGGCAGGTGCGACGGCGGAAAGTCGGGTAGAAGCCGACTCGGTCCGCCGTTCATGACGCGTCCTTGTATCACGCGCCGCGCATCGCCGCTCAGCGCACGATGAATTCCGCATGAAGCGCCCCGGCGGCGCGGATGCTTTTCAGGATGTCGATCATGTCGGTCGGCGCCACGCCCAGTGCGTTCAGACCGGCGACCACCTCGGACAGGCTGGTCCCTTCGCCGACCTCGGCAAGGCCGCCCTGCTCGGTCGCGATGCCGACATTGCTGCGCGGCACCACCACCGTCTCGCCTTCGGAAAACGGGTTCGGCTGCACCACCAGCGGTGCTTCCTCGACGGTCAGGGTCAGGCCGCCCTGGCTGACGGCGACGCGGCTGATCCGCACGTCCTCGCCCATGACGATGGTGCCCGAGCGCTGGTCGACGACGACGCGGGCGCGGGTTTCCGGCTCGACCAGGATATTCTCGATCCGGCCCAGGGCGTGGGCGGGCGAGGGCATCCGCATGGCGCCGATGTCGAGTTCGACCGTGCCGGCATCCAGCATGATGGCGACCTGACGGCCGAATTCTGCGTTGACGGCGCCTTCGATGCGGCCGGCGGTGGTGAAATCGGGGGTGCGCAGGGCCAGGCGGACATAGGACAGGTCCGACAGGGCAAAGGCGACCTCGCGTTCCACGGTGGCGCCGGCGGGGATCACCCCGGCGGTGGGCACGCCTTGGGTGACGGTGGCGGCTTCGCCTTCGGCGCTGACGCCGCCGGCGATGATCGTGCCCTGCGCCACGGCATAGATGTCGCCGTCCGCAGCGTTCAGCGGCGTCATGACCAGGGTGCCGCCAAGCAGGCTCGACGCGTCGCCGATGGCCGAGACCGTGACGTCGATCGGCGATCCGGCGCGGGCAAAGGGCGGCAGGGTAGCGGTGACCAGAACCGCGGCCACATTGCGCGGCCGGAACTGTTCGCCGGTGACGTTCACCCCCAGCCGTTCCAGGATATTGGCCATGATTTCTTCGGTGAACGGCGAATTCCGCAGGCCGTCGCCGGTCCCGTTCAGGCCGACGACAAGGCCATAACCGACCAGCTCGTTCGAGCGCACGCCGTCGAATTCGACCAGATCCTTGATCCTGACCGGGCTTGCCGTGACGGGCGCGGCAAAGGGCAGGGCGACCAGCGCGGCAAGAAGCAGCGCGCGCATCAGAGATAGGCCCCGAGCGACAGGCCGGCGAGCCGCGCCGTGACCGCATATTGCGTGTCAAGGCGGGTCTGCACCTCGGTCAGGGCGGTGGCGGCTTCGTAGGGGTCGGCGGCGATCAGGTCGTTGCGCAGCATCTTTGCCGCCGACAGCGCCGCCCCCTGCCGGGCGGTGGCGGCATCGACGGCCTCTTGCGTGGCGCCCAGCCGGGCGCGGGTCGCGGTCAGGCCTTCGGCGGCGGCGACAAGGCCGGTGCCGGCGTCGCGCAGGGCGGTGGCGCGGTCATTGTCCGACAGCGTCATGCCGGGGTCGCCGGCCATGGCGGCCTTGGCCAGCGACTTCATTACCGCCTTCAGTTCGGCCGCGTCGGCGCGGGGGTCGAGCGTCACGGTCAGGTCGCCGATGCGGCGGGTGGCGGCGCTGCCGGTGTCGCCGCGGTAGACGGTGGTGGCAAAGCCGCCGGCGGGGTCGTCAAAGAAGCTGTCGATACGGGCGGTCAGGTCGGCGGCATCGGTCGCGCCGGCGACCGCGCTGCGCAGCGCGGTCATCACCGTGCCGGCGCCGGCCAGGGCCGGGCTGTCGGTGGCAGTGCCGGCGAACAGGCTTTCGCCGCCCTGCCGCCCGTTCAGCGCCGAGATCACCGTCTCGAGCCCGGCTTGCGCCTTGGCCGCGGCGCCGGCGATGACCGAGGGCGCGGCGGCGATCGGCAGGGCCAGCAAATCCGAGGACAGGGTGCTGCGCTGCGCCTCGATCGAGTCGAGCGCGACCTGCGTGGTGTCAAGGCGCGCGCCCAGCGCGGCGCTGGCCTTCTGTTCGGTGGTCCGCAGCGTGATGGTGCGGTCGAGGTCGACCAGAAGATCGGAACGCCCGTTCAGATGCGCCACCGGATCGGCGACCTGGCCCGAGGCGACCTCGGCCGAGAGTTGCGCCAGCCGTTCCTTGAGCGCGGTGGTGTTGCGCAGGCCGGCGAAATGCCGGGCCATGTCGCCGATGGACGTGAGGGCCATGGGTCAGATCTCCATCAGGGTGCGGATCATGTCGTCGATGGCCGTGAGAACCCGGGCATTGGCGGCATAGGTCTGTTCGATGCGCAGAAGCAGCGCGGTTTCGGCGTCGGAATCGACGCCGCCGGCAAGTTCGGAGTCGCGCAAGGCGGCATAGCGGCCGGTCGCATAGGACTGCGATTCTTCGGCCCGCAGGCGGGCGTTGCCGGCGCCGGCAGCAAGGCTGGCGGTGCGGTCGGCGAAACTGGCGCCCGCGGCGGTGGAATCGAGCGCGTCGGTCCAGGCGTCAAGCTGTGTCGCATTGCCGACCGGGCCGGCCGCGGTGGCGCCGACCCCATCGCGCAGCCGCCAGAGGGCCCCGCCCCGCGCCGGGTCGATGGCGGCATTGACGGCAAGGCGGCTGGCAAGGCCGGTGGTGTCGGCGGGATCGCGGCGGCCGCCGGCATCGGTGAACAGGCCGGGAGTGGTGGCGCCGAGGGTCGGGTCGACGGCGGGGTTGGTGAAGCGGTCGATCAGGTCGGCGGCAAGGGCATCAAGCTCTGCGGCCTGTCCGGGCAGCACGGTATCGCGCAGCCGGAACGCGGCGCCGAGCGAGCCGCCGTCCATCAGAGCGGTGCCGCTGATCGGCTGGCCGTCGCGGGTCAGGCCCGAAAGCGCGCCGGTCCCAAGGGTCATGTCGGCGGTCATGGTATGGACGGCGGCAAAGCCGTATTCGCGTGCGGGGCCGTCGATCAGCACCTCGCCGCCCGTGGTGACAAGGGCGATCTGCCCGGCCGACCTGTCGAGTTCGCGCACCGGGACGATGCGGGCGATGGTGTCGACGATGCCCTGTCGCTGGTCCATCAGCGCCGCGGCGTCCTGCCCGGTGTTGACCGCATTGGCGATGCCGAGGTTCACCTCTTCCAGCGCCTTGAGGCTGCGGTTGAGGGTGGCGATGTCGCTGGCGATCCGGCCGTCGGCGGCAAGCCGCTCTTTCTGGACGGCGGCGGCGGCGGCGTTGATGCCGCTGGCCAGCCCGTTCAGCCGGTCGCGCAGGGTGCCCAGCGCGATTTCCGAGGACGGGTTCGCCGCGGCCGAGGTCAGGGAGGATTGCAGCGCGGCCAGCCGGGCGGCGATGCCGTCGCCGGCGCCGGCGGTGCCGATGGCGGTTTCGACCCGGCCGAGTGCGCCGAGGGTCAGGTCGCTGGCCGTCATCACCGACTCGGCGGCGCGGCGGTCGGACAGGATGCCGCGGTCGACGATGCGGGCGATGCCGTCGACGCGCACGCCGCCGCCCTGTCCGCCCAGGACACGCGCCGACAGCAGGACCTCGCGCCGGCCATAGCCTTCGGTCAGGGCGTTGGCGAGGTTCGACGACACCGTTTCGGCCATGCGCGAGGTGGCGGCAAGCCCGCTCAGCGCGTTGGACAGGGAATGCGACAGGCTCATCGGCTTTGGTCCTTACCGCTTGATATTGGTGGTTTCCTGCAACATCTCGTCCACGGTCTGGATGACCTTGGCGTTGGAGGAATAGGCGCGTTGCGTCTGGATCAGGCTGGTCAGTTCGCCGGCGACATCGGTGGCCGATTCCTCGCGCGCGTAACCCAGGATTTCGCCGGTGGGGCCGTCGCCGGCATCCCACAGGAAGAACGAGCCGCTGTCCGAGGTGACGCCGTAGGTCTGGTCGTCGAACACGGCCAGGCCGTTGGGGTTCGGCACGTCGACCAGCGGAATCTGGTAGATGGTCCGGGTGATGCCGGTGTCGAACAGGGCGTGGACATAGCCGTTGGCATCGACCTCGACCGAGGTCAGGTTGCCGGCGGCCGAGCCGTTCTTGCTGATGTCGACGGGGGCGAAGGAATCGGACAGCTGCGTCATGCCGCTGGGCGAGCCGAGGGCGCCGATGTTGACCTCGATCGGGCCGCCGGCGACGTTCACCGTCATCAGGCCGGTCGCCGGGTCATAGGCGCCGCCGCTGGTCGTGGTGACGGAAAGAAGCGTGCCGCCGCCGCCGCGCGAACTGTCGAATGTCAGGGTGTATTCGCCGATCACCGCCCCGCCCGAGGCGCTGTCGGTCAGGGTCATCGTCCACTGGTTCGACGATCCGGTGGCGGGCACCACCGGGCTGAAGCTGACACCGACATTGGCCGATTTGCCGAGGTTGTCGAAATATTCGATGGAGAGTTCGCGGCTGTCGCCGGGGGCGCCCGCCGCGGATTCGGTTGCGGGCAGGTTGACGATAAGGTCGAAGGCTGTCGTCGGTTCGCCCGAAAGCTGGTTGCGGTTGATCCGCACCGGTTCAAGCCCCGCCATTGTGTCGCGCGGATAGGCCGGGATGGTGCCGTCACTGTTGGCGGGCCAGCCCAAGAGCATCAGGCCGCCGCTGGTGGTGAGATAGCCGTTCTGGTCGGTCAGGAACGATCCGGTCGTGGTCAGCAGCAGATCCTGCTGGCCATTGGCGACATTGACCGAGGATCCGGTGGTGACCGGCAGCATGCCGCGGCCGCGCACGGCAAGATCGGTGGCGCTGGCGGTCGAGATCAGCGCGCCGCGTTCGTCGATCAGCCGGGCCGAAGTGGTGCGGACGCCGCCGGCGGTGTAGCTGCCCTTGCCGGAATTGATGACCATGGCGTGGAAATCGGTCACCGCCCGCTTGTAGCCATAGGTCGAGGAATTGGCGATGTTGTCCGAAATGGTCGCCAGCCGGTTGGCGTTGGCGTTCAGACCGGCGACACCGGCGTTGAGCGAGGACGAGATCGTCATGGGGGGCCTTTCGGGCTGCGGATGAAGCAGCCCTCCTATAGCGCGCGGTGTCTTAAGGACGCGCTAACGCTGGCGCTCGGTCCGCAGGAGCGTGATCTCGAACCTGTCGTTGCGTTCGGACAGCGGGTTGTCGGTGGCCGGACTCGAGTCGCCATGCCCAGTCAGGCGGCGCAGGCGGGCAAGGTCAAACCCGCCGTCCTGCATCAGCCGCCGCAGCACCCCGGCACGGGCCGAGGACAGATCCCATACCGGGCTGTCGGCCAGCACCACCGGCTGCGAGGGCACATAGGCGTCAATGGCCAATGGGTTTGTGACGATGCTGGCCATGGTGGCAATGGTTTCGACGATTTCCCGGGTGACGGGCAGCGGTTCGGCGGTGGTTCCGTCAAAGATCGGGGCATCGGGCAGGGCAAAGACCTCGATCACCAGCCCCTCGTCCGTCAGCCGGGTGACGACATGGCGCAACGCCATGTCCGACAGCAGGCTTTCGCCGCCGCGACCCAGAAGCGCGTCCTCGACCTGTTCCAGCGTGGCGGTTTCGACCGCCGCCGCGGCGGCCGAGCCGTCGGCGTCGTCGAATTGCGGAAAGGTCGATTGACCGGCGATGCCCAGAGCCAGCCCCTCTCCGGTGTTGGCCATCGGGTCAAGAGAGGAGGGGCTGTCGCCGCCGAACATGCCGTCCGAGCCGCCCGAGGTGCGGCTGATCGGCGCCACCGGCGCAAAGTAATCGGCGATTCCCTTGCGTTGCTGTTCCGTGGTCGCGTTCAGCAGCCACATCAGCATGAAGAATGCCATCATCGCGGTCACGAAATCGGCGTAGGCGACCTTCCATGCCCCGCCGTGGTGACCGCCGCCGGCGATCACCTTCTTGCGCTTGATGATGACAGGCGCATTTCCGGCCTGTGCCATCTGTCCCATCCCTAACTCACCCGCAATCGGGATAAGGGGTCAGGGGTTAACCCGGCCTTGACGATT
Source organism: uncultured Rubellimicrobium sp. (assembly GCA_964540965.1). Lineage (GTDB taxonomy): Bacteria > Pseudomonadota > Alphaproteobacteria > Rhodobacterales > Rhodobacteraceae > JADYZU01. The sequence continues at coordinate 60,110 of CAZIOT010000009.1, forward strand.
CAAATCGAGGTCAAAGGCCACGCCGGCGCCATATTTCGTCGGGGCCGCAGAATTCGACCAGATCATAGCCGGCATGGGTCATGATGCGCGCGATCTCTGGCCCGCCGGTGTTGTTCTCGATCGCCCAGACGGCGACGTTGTGGCGGTCAAAGGGAAAGGCGGACAGCGCCGCGGCCTCGCCGCCCTCGATGTCGAGCGAGATGAAGTCGGGGTCGGGGATACCGGCATCGGCCAGGATGCCGGCGATGGTGCGGGTCTGGACGCGAAAGCTGCGCTCCTTGTGCCGCGGATCGGCGCGCACCCGGTCGAGCAGGCCGGGGTCATAGCTGGCCGACAGCCCGCTCATCTGCGTGTAACCTTCGCTGATCTCGATGAAATCGGCGTCGCCGTCGACGGCGGCGACGGCAAGGCCCAGACAGGGGCAGCGGCGCACCATCTTGGCGCGCGCCAGCTGCGCGGGAACGGGTTCGACAAGGACGCCGGTCCAGCCGCGCCAGAATTCGAAGAACAGCGTGTTCGACCCGGTGGTGCCGTCATAGCCGCCGATATCGACAAAGGTGCCGCCGCGCCTGCCGCCGAGGATACGGTCGACGACCACATCCTGACCGGCCTGGCTGGAATAGGGATAGCCCTGCGTCAGCATGTGGCGCAGTTCGTGGATGCGGCGGTTGATCTGGCCGCGGCGACGCGAACGGTCGCCCTCGAGCAGCCGCGCCTGTTCGGCCAGGATCTCCTGCGCGGTGCGGCGCAGGTCGGCGATGCGGTCATCGGCCATTGCCGCCCTCCTTGCCCAGATAGTCGGCGTAGGACTTTTCCTCGACAATGAGCGAGCCGAGATGCAGGTTGATCGCCTTCTTTACCGCGGCGCGTTCGTCGTTGACCCGATAGACCGCGCGGGCAAGGCCGATGAAGGCCGGGCCGAAATCGCCGGCGCGTTCGCAATCGCGGATGTCGTCCTCGATCACCCAGAGGCGGGCGTTGATCCCGTAAAGCGCGTCCCACAGTTCCGAAAGCCGGTCCGAGGGCGGCAGGTGGGCGTCGGCGGTGGCCAGCAGCACTGCCTGTTCGTGACGGACATTGGCCAGTTTTGCGGCATCGGCGATCCGTTCGGCCTTGAGCCGCAGGATCGTCAGCTTGTCGATCAGCTCGCCGGGCGAGGTCGGCACCAGAATGTCAGTCATCTGTCCCCCTTCGGCGCCGCAAGGGCGGCAAGGTCGCTGCGCACCCGTTCCAGCACGCCCGGCCAGTCGCGCGGCCGGTCCTGCCGGTAAAGGCGCATCGAAGGATACCACGGACTGCTCTCGCGTTCGAGTTGCCAGAGCCAGAACGCATCCCAGTGCAAGAGCGTCCAGGTCGGCCGGCCCAGCGAGCCGGCGATATGGCAGGTGGCGGTGCAGGAGGTGACGATCAGGTCCATTTCCTGCATCATCGCGGCGCAATCGGCGAAATCGCGGTCGGTCGAGGCGGCATCGACGATCAGCGCGCTGCTGCCATCGGCCTTGAAGGCCTCAAGCTCGGGCCCCTTGTACAGCGAGAACATCTGCACGCCGGGCACGTCGAGCAGGCGGTGCAGCAGCGTGTGGCTGAACGAGCGGAAGGCGTTTGCGCGGTAGGTGACAGAGCCGCACCAGACCACGCCGACCTTGAATTTGCCCTTGTGAGGCGCAGTGATGGCGCGGGCACGGGCGCGGCTGTCCTCGGGCACGGTCAGGCGGGTGGGGGGCGGGACCGCGGCATCGGCATCGAAATGCAGCGGCGGCAGGTCCATGATGTTGGTCCAGACATCATAGGGTTCGTCGGGTTGCAGGCCGACCCAATCGGCGCCCTCGACTCCGGCCATCAGCCGCAGAAGCGGCTTTTCGCACAGAAGCAGCACCCGTTTCGGGTTGAACCGACGCAGCACCGGCAGGAAACGGGCAAAGGTGACGGCATCGCCAAAGCCCTGTTCGGGCAGGACAAGGATGGTCTTGCCGGTCAGGTCGCCGCCGTCCCATTTCGGCGTCACCATCTGCCGCGGCTTGAGCTCTCCGGTCAGCCAGCGGGCGTCGTAGTGACGGAAACCGTCGGTATAGTTCCCGGCGGCCAGTTCCGTCAGCGCAAGCTGGATCGTCAGTTCGTGAAAGCCGGGATGGGCGGCGCCATGGCGCTTCAGGACGGCGATCGATTCGTCATGGCGGCCAAGGGCGCGCAGGCTCTTGCCCTCCATCGCCTTGGCCATCGCATCGCCGGGTTCCAGCGCGATCAGCCGGCGCCGCAATTCAAGCGAGCGTTCGTTTTCGCCCACATCGTTCAGGATATTGGCGAAATTGTTCAGCGTGCCGCGGTTGTCCGGGTCAAGGGCATAGGCGCGTTCCTGTGCGGCGATGGCAAGGTCGTGGCGCGACTGGACGCGGAACAGCACGCCAAGGTTCGACCAGATCGCCCCGTCCCCGGGCACTTCGGCCAGGTATTCGGCATAGGCCGCCAGCGCCTCGGTCAGCTTGCCGGCGCGGTGGGCGCCGGTCGCGCGGTCGCGCAGCGCGTTCAGCCGGGCAGAGGTCATCCCTGGTCCCCGCCGTGGCGGCGGACCGGACGCAGCAGTGTCTCGGGGCGGCGCGCCTCGGCCGCCTCGAACAGGGAAAAGGTCTGGTTGACGTAGTTCACCGCGCCGGAAATCAGGTCAAAGTATTCGGCGACCTCCTTGGTGATCTCGGTTTCGACCATGGCGATGCTGCGGTCCTGCGGCGTCGTCTCGAACGTGGCGTAGAACAGCGGATCGCCGCGGTTGATGACGATGGGCTTGGTGGTGTCATGCCATTCGAAGGCCCACATCAAGGGCCGCGGCCAGACATTGATCGGAAAGCGCCCGCCAAAGATCGTGCCCGGCAGCGGGTTGCGCTGGTAGTGCATGAAGGGCGCAACCTGGCTCATGTAGCAGGGTTCGTCGGCGACGAAGATGTAGGGCAGCGCCAGCTGGATTGTCGGCACATCGGGGTGGCGCCATTCCACCTCGTTCGTGACATGCAGCTTTTCGCCCAGTTTCGAGGCGCGGATCGTGCTTGCCTCGCCGGCCAGGTTACGAAGGCCCGGCTTGCCCTTTTCATCACGGAAAAAGCCGATGTTGAGGTCGAACGGGCAGCGGATGACGAAATAGCGCGCCTCGAGGCTGATCACCGCCGGGCAGCGGCTGGCCGATTTGGCATGGCGACGGTTCAGGTCCACCGAGCGCACCCGTTCCGGCGGGAAATAGATGATGCCGGTCTTGGGTTCGGTCAGGCACCAGCCCACGGTCAGCGGGCCCGAAGGCGCGGCCTGCGGCCCGGTCTGTTCGAAGGTCACCTCGAATCTCATCGCTTTCACTCCCTCAAGGACGCGGCGGTTCGGGCGCCAGCCTAAGAATGTCGAATTTGGCCAGTTGCAGCGCGGCGGCCATCACCGCCTCGGGGCTGGCGCCGCCGGCGGCCGCCAGATCGCGCAGGCTGACCGGGCCTTTCGCCTGCACGGCTGCGGCAAGCTGCAACAGGGCGTCGGCGGTGGCGTGCTGGCGACGATACAGCGCCTGTCCCGACAGCCGGGACAGAAGCGTGATCCGCTCTGCATCGGCGGGGCTGCCGGGGTGCAGGATGGTGTCGGGGCCGAAAACCCTTGTCGGATAGTCGCGGTAAAGGTCGAAGGGATCGACCTCAAGCGGGCTGATCGCACCGGGGCCAAGCACCGGGGTCGAGACGGTGCTGCGCGCCCGAAGCGCGGCAAGCTCCTGCGCCAGCGCCAGATAATGCGGGATCACGGCGGCCCAGTCATAGGCGTGCCTGGCATGGCCCATCGCCGCCTGCCCCATGCGGCGGCGCAGGTCGTCATTGCCGATCAGCGCGGCAAAGGCGGCGGCATAGGCGGGCACGTCGATCTGGATCTGCGCCTGCACCAGCGTCAGATACTGGAGATAGCTGTCGGTATCGTCGGCAAAGCGGCGGGCGAGCGTGGCGCCGCTGCCGGGCGGAGCCATGCTGGTGGCGACGCGGAGCCCGGCGGTGCCATGCGGCACGGTATCGCGAAAACCGTCCCAGTCGGGCATCACCACCGGCAGGCCGGCGGCCATCGCCTCGACCGGGACAAGGCCGAAGGTTTCCTGGATGGAGTCGGCGGGCAGGGTGAATATGTCGGCCGCCGACCAGATGTTGCGGCGCAGGTCGGGGTCGCGGCCATCAAGCAGCGCGAATTTCACCCGCTTGCACAGGGCGGCGCCGGCCTCGCGGTGCAGCGCCTCTTCCTCGGCCCGGCTGGCCCAGCCGGCCATCCACAGATGCACGTCGCGCCCGGTCTTTTCGGCGGCCTGTTCCAGCGCCAGCATCAGGGGCACCGGATTGGCCTTTTCCACCACCGACAGCCGGCCCATGGTCAGGACCACCACCGCATCCGGGGCGACGCCCTGCGCCGCGCGCAGCCTTTCGCGGGCGCCGGGCTGGGGGGCGAAATCGGCGGTCTCGATGCCAAGCGGGATCACCGGCAGTTGCGGCAAGGGCATCCGCGTGGCGCCGAAACGGTGACGAAAGAACTCGGTCTCAAGCTCGAACTGCCGCTTCACCACCGATTGCACCGCGCGCGAGGTGCAGATGATCGCGTCCCAGGGCTCGACCGGCTGCGACATCAGCCCGTGCAGGTTTTCGATGATGCGTTTCGTCGAGACGGTATGGGTAAGGCCGACCAGCGAACAGCGGAAAGCGCCGTATCGCAAGCGGCGCCAGGCGGCGGACTGAAAGCCGGGGGTGGGAAAGAACACCGTGCCGGCGGCGGTGAAATCGGACGATCCGCGCAATTCGGTGACGGTGATCGGACGGGTATCGCCCAATGCGCGGACGCGCGCCTCGAATTCCTTGGCCGCGCCGGCGCTTTCCACAACGGCGCGGACGCTGTCGCCGCCGGCGTGGCGGAGGAAACCCTTGAGAAAGCTTTCCCCGGCCGAGCGTCGGCCGACCAGATCGCGGCCCTGGCCTTCTACCTGATCGGGATGGAAATAGATCGCGGGAACGGGAATATCCGGCATCGTCCGGCCTGAAATTGCATCTGGCGGCACTAAAGCCGCCAAATGCAGGGCGCGCAAGTCACACCGTCAGGTCGACCGAATGCGCCTTGTCCGAGGCGACGGCAAGGTCGAGCACCTTTTGCAGCGCGGCGCCGCGGGCGAAATCGGGTTTCACCTGGGCACCGGCGCGGATCGCCTCGATAAAGCGGACATAGTTGGTCTTGACCTCGGGGCAGGGCAGGTCTTTCCAGGTCGCGGACATCATGTCCGCGCCCAGGGATCCGCGCAGGGTCGAGACGTTGTTTTCCCACTTCACCTCAAGCCCGCCCTCCGTGCCGAAAATCCGCAGCGTCAGGTCGTTGAAATGGCCCGAGGCAAAGCGGGTGGCATGGATGACACCGATGGCGCCGTTGTCCAGCCGCAGGTGCAGCACCGCGCTGTCGTTGGCGTCCAGCGTGTATTCGCCGATCTTTCCCCCCGGCGCCTTGTCGAAGGTCTGCAGCCGGCACGACACGCTGGCCGCGCCCGACCCCGCGGCAAAGGTCGCGAAATCAAGGATATGGACGCCGACATCGCCAAGAACGCCCATGGAGCCATGCGCGGTGGACAGCCGCCACAGCCACTGGCTTTCCTTGTCCCAATGCCCCCAGGCCGGCTGGGTCAGCCAGGATTGCAGATAGGACGCCTCGAAATGGCGGACGGCGCCGATGGCGCCGCCGGCGATCAGCCGCGCCGCCTCGTTCAGCGAGGCGACGTTGCGATAGGTCAGGTTCACCATGTTGATGATGCCCGACTGTTCCGCCGCCGCTGCCATTTCGGCGGCATGGGGATAGTTGGCCGCCAGCGGCTTTTCGCACATCACGTGCTTGCCCGCGGCGATCAGCGGCATCGTCGTCGGGTAATGCACGGGGTCGGGGGTGACATTCGACACCGCGTCGAATTCGCCCCAGGCAATCGCCTCGGCGACCGAGCCGAAGCCATGGCCGATGCCATGCGCGGCATTGAAGGCGGCAAGACGGTCGGCATTGGTATCGACGCCGGCCACCACGGTCACGCCCTCGATCGCCTGATAGGCCTCGACATGGGCCTTGGCCATGCCGCCGGTGCCGACGACCAGGATGCGGACGGGCTTCACCGGAAACCCTCCTGACCCTTTTCGTGCAGCGACCCGCCGCGCGCGGTGATCGACTCGAGCGCGGTTTCCACCGGGCTGTTCGGCGCATCGGTCGGGTTGGCGATCCGCGAGGCCGGGTTATGGGCCCATTTCACCGAGTTCCTCAGCACCAGCTGCACATTGGCGTCGTGATAGGTCGGATAGGTTTCGTGGCCGGGGCGGAAGTAGAACACATTGCCGGCGCCGCGCTTGTAGGTCAGGCCCGAGCGGAACACCTCGCCGCCCTGGAACCACGACACGAATACGGTTTCCAGCGGCTCGGGCACGCCAAAGGGTTCGCCATACATTTCCTCGTTCTCAAGCTCGAAATGGTCGGGCAGGCCCTGGGCGATCGGGTGGTTGCGGCTGGTCAGCCAAAGGCGCTCGCGCTCGCCGGCCTCGCGCCAGGACAGGTTGCAGGGGGCACCCATCAGGCGCTTGAAGATCTTCGAGAAATGGCCCGAATGCAGCACGATCAGGCCCATGCCCGACCAGACGGCTTCGGCGACCCGCTCGACCACCTCGTCCTTGACATCGCCATGGGCGGCATGACCCCACCAGACCAGCACATCGGTTTCAGCGAGGCGCGCGGCGGTCAGGCCGTGTTCGGGATCCTGCAACACGGCGGTGGTGGCGGTGATCCCGGCGTCGGTGTTCAGCGCGTCGGCGATGCAGGCATGCATGCCCTTGGGATACAGGTCGGCGACGACCTTGCTTTTCTGTTCGTGGACGTTTTCGCCCCAGACGACGGTGCGGATTGCCATTGGCGCCTCCATGAGATTCGCGATTCGCGCGGAACATGCGTCGGCAGGATAGCAGGTTCAATGGGCGATGTTGGCGCTAACGGGCGGGGTTCAGCCGGTCAGACCGGCGATGCCGTCCCAGATCAGCTTGGCGCCGACCAGCGCCACCAGCGCATAGGTGACCGGATAGAACACCTCGGCCCGCATCCGGCGGACGATCCAGGCGCCGACAAAGGTAAAGGCTACGGCGACCGGGATCAGGATGGCCGAGGACACCAGATTGTCGGCGGCGAACTGGCCAAGCATGAAATAGGGCAGCACCTTGACCAGGTTGATGACCGTGAAGGTCAGGACATTGGTGCCGGTATAGCTGCGCGGATCAAGGCCGAGCGGCATGGTATAGACCTGATAGGGCGGCCCGCCGGCATGGGCGACGAATGACGTATAGCCCGTCAAAGCGCCCCAGAAACTGGCCTTTGCCGGATTGTGCGGCGCCTTTTCCGCCCGGCGCGCGGCGCTTTGCGTCAGCCAGCGCAGGACGAAGGCCACGGCGATGACGCCGACGATCAGCCGCACCACATCGTCCGAGACGTAATGCGCCGTCGCCCAGCCCAGCGCGATGCCGGCGATGGCGCCGGGCATCATCAGGCGGAAGGTGCGGATGTCCCAGGTCTTCCACCAGGTATAGACCGCGACGAAATCCGAGATGATGAGGATCGGCAGCGTGATGGCCGCCGCCGTCACCGGCGATATGACCAGCGCCATCACCGGCACCGCCAGCACGCCGACCCCGGTCAGGCCGCCCTTCGCGATGCCGATGATCGCGGCCGACAGGAATGCGGCCGCGATGGCAACGGGATCATGAAAGGCGAACTGGCCCATGGCGGTGTCAGTCGGCGATCACGTCCTGACGCTGCCGGCCCAGCCCTTCGATTTCCAGCTCCACCACCTCGCCGGCCTTGAGGAAGCGTTGCGGCTTCATCCCCAGCCCGACGCCCGGCGGGGTGCCGGTGGAAATCACGTCGCCCGGATGCAGGGTCATGAACTGCGACAGGTAGGACACCAGATAGGCGACGCCATAGACCATGGTCGCGGTGGTGCCGTTCTGCATGGTCTGGCCGTTGACGGTCAGCCACATCTTGAGGTTCTGCGGATCGGCCACCTCGTCGCGCGTCACCAGCCAGGGGCCGATCTGGCCGAAATTGTCGCAGGACTTGCCCTTGGTCCATTGCCCCGACCGTTCGGTCTGGAAGGCGCGTTCGGACACGTCATTGGTCACCGCATAGCCCGCGACATGGGACAGGGCATCCTCTTGCGAGACGTATTTGGCGGCCTTGCCGATGATGACGGCCAGCTCGACCTCCCAGTCGGTCTTGACCGAGGTGCGGGGGATGATGATCGGGTCGTTCGGGCCGCAGATGGCGCTGGTGGCCTTCATGAAGATGATAGGCTCGGGCGGGACGGTGGCGTTGGTTTCGGCCGCGTGGTCCGAGTAGTTCAGGCCGATGCAGATGAACTTGCCGGTGCCGGCGACGCAGGCGCCAAGGCGGGTGTCGGCAGGGACCACGGGCAGGGCCGCCGGATCGACGCCGCGCAGCATGGCAAGGCCGGCATCCGACAGCACGGCGCCGCCGATGTCGGGGACCAGACCGCTCAGGTCGCGGATGGTGCCGTCGGCGGCCAGAAGCCCCGGACGTTCGGCCCCGCGGGGCCCGTGGCGCAGCAGTTTCATCGGGGGAATCCCTTGTGGCAGGTCATGTCGCGGCCGTGATAGCCGCTTTGGCACGGGGCGAAAAGCCCCAACTGGTCACTTGGCCTGACCAATTTCGCCATATTGCCGCCGCCGCCGCCGCGGTCTACGCCTGTCGCCGTCCCTGACCGAGGTCCGCAATGCCCGTTCCCGTTTTCGATGGCCACAACGATTTCCTGCTGCGCCTGTGGCAGGCGCCGGCGCGGCGCGATGCGATCTGGCGCGAGGGCGACGGCACCGGCCATATCGACGCGCCGCGCGCCCGCGCCGGCGGCCTTTTCGGCGGGCTTTTCGCGATCTACATCCCCTCGCCCGCCGGCGGCGATGCGGCCGAGATGGAACGGCAGATGGACAATCCGCCCTATGCGATGCCGCTGCCGCCGCCGCTGACGCTGGCCGCGGCGCAGCCGGTGGCGCTTGCCATGGCCGGGCATCTGCGCGGACTGGCCCGCGCCTTCCCCGACTTCGCCCTGTGCCACACCGCCGGGGAAATCGAGGCGGCGATGGCCGATGGCCGCTTTGCCGCCGTCCTGCACATGGAGGGGGCCGAGCCGATCGACGAAAGCCTTGATGCCCTGCACCTGTTCCATGCGCTGGGCCTGCGCTCGCTTGGCCCGGTGTGGAGCCGGCCGACCGCCTTTGGCCATGGCGTGCCCTTCGCCTTTCCGTCCTCGCCCGATACCGGGCCGGGGTTGACCGATGCCGGCAAAAGGCTGGTGCGGGAATGCAACCGGCTGAAGATCATGATCGACCTCAGCCACATGAACGAAAAGGGGTTCGACGATGTGGCGGCGCTGTCCGACGCGCCGCTGGTCGCCACCCATTCGAACGCCCATGCCATCACCCGGTCCAGCCGCAACCTGACCGACCGCCAGCTTGACGCGATCCGCGACAGCGACGGCATGGTCGGGCTGAATTTCGCCACCGCCTTCCTGCGGCCGGACGGGCGCAAGAACCCGGCGGTGGGCTGGGGGTCGGTGCTGCGGCATCTTGACCACCTGATCGGGCGGCTGGGCGAGGATCGGGTCGGGCTGGGGTCCGATTTCGACGGCGCGACGATCCCCGAAGGCATCGGCGATGCCGCCGGCCTGCCCAACCTGCTGCAGGCGATGCGCGACCACGGCTATGACGAGGGGCTGATCGAAAGGCTCGCGTGGAAGAACTGGCTTGCCGTGCTGCGCCGGACCTGGGGCGCATGATCGCCGGGGCTGCCGGGGCCGCGGCAGAGATCGGCCGCGCCGCCGCCGCGACCGACCCCGCCGCGTTCGAGGCGCTGGTGCAGGCCATCGCCCGGGCAGGGCGCATCGTGCTGCATGGCGCCGGGCGCGAGGGGCTGATGATGCGGGCGCTGGCGATGCGGCTGTATCACCTTGGCTGCGATGCCCATGTCTGGGGCGACATGGCGATGCCGCCGGTCGGGCCGGGCGATCTGGTGCTGGTTGCGGCCGGGCCGGGCGACCTGCCGACGGTGCAGGCGCTGGTCACGGTCGCCCGGGCTGCCGGCGCCGCCACCGCCTGCATCACCGCCCGGCCCGCGGGGCCGACCCCTGCCGCCTGCGACCTGATCCTGACGATTCCGGCACAGACCATGGCCGACGACCGCGGCGCAGCGGCCTCGGTCCTGCCGATGGGATCGGTGTTCGAGGGGGCGCTGTTCCTGGTGTCCGAAATGCTGGTGCTGCGCCTGCGCGACCTGCGCGGCGAAACCGCGGCGACGATCCGCGCCCGGCACACCAATCTGGAATGACAAGGGGCCGGCGCGATGAACGCCGGCCCCCTTTTGGCGTTGCCAGCCCGGCCTATTCCGCCGGCTGAAGCGATTCGAGATAGGCGAAGATGTCGTGCGCGTCCTGTTCGTCGCGGACCTGAAAGGCCATCTTCACCCGCGCCCGGTCATTGCCCAGCTGTTCGCGGACGAACCGCGTCGGGTTCATGATGTAGCCGACCAGGGTCTCCTCGTCCCAGACGGCGCCGGCGGCGCCCCAGTCGATCAGGGCATCGGAAAAGTCGAAATCCTCGACCGCGCCCGGCGCCTCTCCGACGATGCCGAAAAGGTTCGGGCCGGTGCGGGCGTTGCGGCCGGCCAGAACCTCGCCCGCGGGGGTCGCGATGACATGGCAGGCCACGCATTGACGGGCGAACTGTTCTTCCCCGGCCGCGGCATCGCCTTCGGCAAAGGCGGGGACGGCGGCAAGCGCGAGAACCGCGCCAAGCGTCAGGTGCCTCATGGGTTCCTCTCCTCGTGTGTGGCCGCACCGCAGTGGCGGTACAGGGCTAACCCCGGTCGCCGATGACTTAGCCAATATGTGACATTGGTCCAACCCCCGCGCGGCAAACATTTCCGCGCGCGGGGGCGGGGCGAATGGTCGCGCTCTGCTACTCTGCGGCCAGTTTCGGCGGATGCGCGGTGCCTTCCAGCACCGACAGTCGCCGGCGCAGACCCACCAGTTCGGCCTGCTGGCTGGCGACCGAGGCGGCGACCTCGGCCGTGGTGGTTTCGGCCGGTTCATCCTCGCGCGGGCCGATCATGCGGCCGAACAGCCACTGCGCAGCGCGTTGCACGTCGTCCATGATCAGGAAGAACGACGGCACGATGACCAGCGACAGCACGGTCGAGGCGACGATGCCGCCAATGACCGCGGTGGCCATCGGCGCGCGGAACGACCCGCCCTCGCCCACGCCAAGGGCCGAGGGCAGCATCCCCGCCGACATCGCGATCGAGGTCATGACGATGGGCCGCGCCCGCTTGCGCCCGGCCTCGACCATTGCCTCGAACCGCGACAGGCCGCGCTTGCGCATCTCGATGGCGAAATCGACCAGCAGGATGGCGTTCTTGGTGACGATGCCCATCAGCATCAGGATGCCGATATAGACCGGCATCGACAGCGGGCTGTTGGTCAGAAGCAGGGCCGCGGCAACCCCGCCGATGGCCATCGGCAGCGACAGGACGATGGTCATCGGCTGGATGACCGAGCCGAACAGCAGGATCAGCACGGTCAGCACCAGCATGACGCCCATGATCATCGCCGTGCCAAAGGACTGCACCATTTCCTGCTGCACCTCGGCGTCGCCCGATTCGGCGATGCGCACGCCGGGCGGCAGGTCCACGGCGCTGGCCAGTTCCATGAACCGCGCGGTGGCGGTGCCCAGCGCCACGCCGGGCGGCAGGTTGGCGCCGATGGTGGCCAACCGTTCGCGGTTCAGGCGGTTTATGGTCGACGGCCCCTCGGCCATGAAGATGTCGGCAACCGCGTTAAGGGGCACCGTGGCGCCGGTGCTGGTCGGCACCCGCAATGCCCCCAGCCGGGCCAGATCGCTGCGCATGTCTTGCGACAGCTCGACCCGCACCGGGATCATGCGGTTGTCGATCGAGACCTTGGCAAGCGCCGCGTCGAAATCGCCGATGGTGGCGACGCGCACCGTCTGGGCGATGGCGCTGGTCGTCACCCCCAACCGGGCGGCTTCGTCGGCGCGCGGCACGATCTGCACCTCGGGCCGCGGCAGCGCACCCGAGGAGGCGACGTTGGCCAGCAGGGGGTCGCCGCGCAGGGCCTCTTCCAGCCGGGCAACCGCCTCGTTCAGGCCCGCTTCGTCGTCCGCAAGGATCGAATAGGTGATGTCGCGCGATCCGCGGTCGTTCAGCTTGAAGGCGCGGATGTCGGGGACGGCTTCCAGCCGGGCAAAGATCTCGGCCTCGATGTCGTGCTGGGCGATCTCGCGGCCCGCGCTTTCGGGGACCGGGATGTATTGCCCGACAAGGGGCAGGTCATGGGCGATGCTCAGCAGCTTGTGTTCCAGCGAATGGTCCAGCGGATCCAGCAGCACCGTCACCGTGCCCAGCCGGATATCCAGGTCGCCGGTGGGCGAGGATCCGCCCAGCACGAACACGTCGCGCACGCCTTCGACCTCGAGGATGATCTGCCGCATCGCCTCGGTCGTGGCATCGGTATCGGCCAGGACCGAACCCGGCGGCAGTTCGACGGAAATGGAAATCCGGCTCACGTCCTCGGGCGGGAGGAAACTGCCCGGCACCTTCATCATGAAATACACCGACACGGCCAGCGCGCCGATGGCGGCGACGGCGGTCAGATAGCGCACGCTCATCGTCGCCTTGACGAGAAGCGTATAGCCCTTCATCACCCAGCCTTCGCGTTCGTGGTCGTCATGCGCATCGCCGGGGCGCATCAGGTAGGCGGCCATCATCGGCGTGATGAGGCGGGCGACGGCCAGCGAGAACAGCACCGCGATGCCGACGGTCAGGCCGAATTGCATGAAATACTGGCCGGGGATGCCACCCATGAACGACACCGGCACAAAGACCGCGACGATGGTCAGGGTCGTGGTGATGACCGCCATCCCGATCTCGTCGGCGGCCTCCATCGCGGCGCGATAGGGGGTCTTGCCCATGCGGATGTGTCGGGAAATGTTCTCGATTTCCACGATGGCATCGTCGACCAGAATCCCGGTGGCCAGCGTCAGGGCAAGGAAGCTGACAAGGTTCAGCGAAAAGCCCAGCAGATCCATCAGCCAGAAGGTCGGAATCGCCGACAGGGGCAGGGCGACGGCGGCGATCAGCGTGGCGCGCCAGTTGCGCAGGAACAGAAACACCACGATGACGGCAAGGATCGCGCCCTCAAGCAGCGTCTTGATCGCCGAGTCGTAGTTTCCATAGGTGTAGCCGACAGTATCGTCGACCTTGACGATGGACACGTCGGGATGCGCGGCGCGCAGAAGGTCAAGCTGTTCGTTGACCACCTCGGCAACCGAGACCTCGGAGGCGCCCTTGGCCCGGAACACGGCAAAGGTCACCACCTGTTCGCCGTTGTAGCGCGAGAAGGACCGCAGTTCCTCGTAGGTGTCGATGACCTGGCCAAGCTCTCCCAGCCGCACGAAACGACCCGAGGGCAAGGCGATGGTGGTGTTCGACAGATCCTCGGCGGTGGCAGCATCGCCCAGGGTGCGGATCACCTGTTCCGAACCGCCGATTTCCGAACGGCCGGCGCCAAGATCGGTGTTGGTGGCGCGCAACTGCTGGCTGACCGCGGCGGCGGTGATGCCGAAACTGTCCAGCCGGACCGAATCCAGCTCGACGCGGATTTCCCGGTCGGCGCCGCCATAGCGGTCGATCCGGCCGACGCCGGGCTTGCCCTGCAAGGCGCGCTTGATCGTGTCGTCGACGAACCAGGACAGTTCCTCGATGGTCATGCCGGGCGAGGACACGGCGAAGGTCATGATCGCCTGCCCCTCGACGTCGATCCGGGTCACGGTCGGCGCGTCGGCATCGGCGGGAAGGTCGCCGATGATGCGGTCGATGGCGTCCTTGACGTCCTGCACCGCCTTGTCGGTCGGCACTTCCATGCGGAACTGGACGACGGTGGTGGAAACCCCGTCGGCGACCGAGGAGGAGACTTCCTTGACCCCGGCGATGCCGGCCACCGCATCCTCGACCTCTTTGGTCACCTGCGCCTCAAGCTCGGCCGGGGCGGCGCCCGCTTGCGTCACGGTGACGGCGACCAGGGGCAGGTCGATGTTGGGAAAGCGGGTGATCGGCAGGTTGTTGAACGACGACCAGCCAAGAAACAGGAACATCACGAAGGCAAGGATCGGCGCGATCGGGTTGCGGATCGACCAGGCTGAGAAGTTCATGGCGGGCCTCAGTTGGTCGGGGCGGCCGGGGCGGCCGGCACCGGGGTGATCTGGTCGCCGGGGCGGACAAAGGCGCCGGCACGGGCAACCACCATATCGCCCTGGGCAAGGCCCGAGACGATCTCGATCAGGGCGCCGTCGCGGATGCCGGTCACCACCTCGACCTCGCTGACGATGCCTTGGGCATCGACGCGCAGCACACGGGCGGCGCCATCGGCGGGGGTCTGCACCGCGGTGACGGGCAGGGCCACGCCGCTGCGGCGGGCCAGCAGGATCTCGGCTTCGGCGAACAGGCCCGAGCGCACCTGCGTCGGATCGTCGATGGCGATGCGGACGCGGCCCAGCCGGGTCGCGGCATCGACGGTCGGGTCGACCAGCCGGACATGGCCGGGCAGCGGCGCCGTGGCGCCGACCGGGCGCAGGCTGGCATCCTGTCCGGCGACCACGCGCAGCACGTCCTGTTCGGCGATATCGGCCTGCAATTCCAAGGCGCCGTCGCGGATCAGCACGAACATCGGCTGCCCGGCGGCGCTGGCGATGGCCCCGACCTGCGCGTTGCGGGCCGAAACAAGGCCGGCCACCGGTGCGGTGATGCGGGTGCGCTGGATGTTGATCTCGACATTTTCAAGCTGGAGCGCGGCCAGATCGACCTGCGCCCGCGCCGCGGCGATGGCCTGTTCGGTCGCCGTGACCTGCGCAAGGGCCGAGGACGCCGCCGCCCCGGCCTGATCCAGCGCCGCTTGCGACGAGGCGCCCTCGGCCCGCAGGGTCTGGGTCCGGTCGCGCACGCGTACAGCCTCGTCGGCATTGGCCTGCGCGACGGCAAGCTGCGCTTCGGCCTGGGCCAGCGCGGCAAGGGCCGATTGCTGGCTGGCCTGCAACTGGCTGCGTTGCAGGATCAGGGTTTCATCGGCAAGTTCCGCCATGACCTGCCCCTGTTCCACCCAGTCGCCCAGATCGACCAGCAGGGTTTCGATCCGCTGCCCCTCGATCTGCGGCGCGACCGCGACCTCTTCGACCGGGGCGATACGGCCCGAGGCATAGACCCGGTCCGACAGTTCGGCGATGACGGCGCTGGCGACGGTGATCGCCGGGGCGGTCGCAGAGGGCGCCGCCTCTTGCGCAAGCAGCGGCAGGGGCAGCGACAGAAGAAGGGCGAGGGGAAGGGCACGCATCACGGGGTCACTCGGGGCGAGGAAATATCGTCAAGGATCTGGTCCACGGCGCGCATGACCAGAGAGATCAGCCGCTGCGGATTTTCCGGGTCAAGCGGGCTGGTCACGCCGCAGCGCGTCATCATCGCGCCGCGCGACAAGAGGAAGATCATCGCCGCATGGGGGCGAAACAGATCCTCGACCTCGGCCTGCGGGCGGCCGGACATGCGGGTGAAAAGCTGCAGGATATAGGTCGTCACCGTCGCCTCCATCCGCATCATCGCCTCGGCCACCGCCGGGCGGCGGCTGGCGGCGGACTGGATTTCGGCCCAAAGCGCGCCATCGGCCTCGTTCTTTTCGCGCGACAGATAGTCGGCCAGCGTTTCCAGCAGCAGCGGGCGCAGAAGCTCGGCCTGATGCAGGTCCGAAAAGCGGCGTTCGATTTCCGCCATCTTGCGGTCGACCAGCGCGACGATGATCGCATCCTTGGACGCGAAGTAACGGTAGAAATTCGAGGCCGACATCCCGGCGGCGCGCGCCAGATCCTGCATCGAGGCTCCGTCAAAGCCCTTGAGCGCAAAGGCGGATGTGCACTGGTCAAGGATTTCATCGGCGCGCGGCAGGACCGCGGGCGGCGCGGCGCGGCGGGCGGGGGCGGTGGTGGTGCTGGAATCGGGCATGGTCGGGTCCGAGAATGAATGTTCATTCACATACCGCGAAAGATGGCCCGGTCAAGAACCATTGCGGGCATTTTCGCGGCAGTGCAGCGAAAAGTGTCAGGTGCGGCGCAGTTCGGCCATGGGGATCAGCGCGCCGGGTTGGGCGATGACGCGCAGCGACATCGCATGGCCGGCGCGGGCGGCGGCGACCGGATCCGCGCCGGTCAGCCGCGCCGCAAGGAAGGCACCGTTGAAGCTGTCGCCGGCGCCGGTGCTGTCGACGGGTCTTGCCCGTTCGACCGCGATCACCTCGCGCGATGAAGGCGTGGCCACCGTCATCGGCCCGCCGCCGTTCTTGACCACGACCTCGGCCGCGCCGGCGGCGATCCAGCGCGCGGCGCAGGCGTCGGGACCCGTGTCGCCAAAGGCCGCCGCCTCGTCATCGAAGCTGGGCAGGACAATGCAGGACACGGCGGCGGCGGCGGTCAGCGCCGCGCGCATTTCCGCCGCGTCCTGCCACAGCCGGGTGCGGATGTTCGGATCGAACACCGTCAGCCGCCCGGCCGCGCGCGCGGCGCCGACCGCGGACAGCAGATGCGCGCGCGCCGCGGGGGCAAGGATCGCCAGCGTGATGCCCGAGAAATAGACAGCATCGGCCCCGGCGATCACGGCCCCCAGCGCGGCGCGATCATCGGCCAGATGCCGGGCGGCGGACTGGCCGCGCCAATAGGCAAAGCTGCGCTCGCCGTCGTGCAGTTCGATGGCGTAAAGCCCGACGCTGCGGTCTGGATCGCGGACGATACCTTCGGTGCCGATGCCGTTGTCCGCAAGGAAATCCAGCATCCGGCCCGAAAATGGATCGCCGCCCAGCCGGGTGAAATACTCTACCGACCAGCCGGCGGGCAGCAGGGCGCGGGCATACCAGGCGGTGTTCAGCGTGTCGCCGGCAAAGCCCAGCCGCCACAGCCCGCCCGTCGCCTGCGACAGTTCCACCATCGCCTCGCCGATGGACAACAGTCGCATTCAGGCACCCAGGGCAGGCCGGCCGACGCCGGTATAGGCGACAAAGCCCGCCGCCAGAGCATCGGCGCCGGAATAGATGTTGCGCAGGTCGGCCAGCCGCGGATCGGCCATCAGCCCGGCCAGCCGGCGCAGATCCAGCGCGCGGAATTCGTTCCATTCGGTCAGGATGACCAGCGCCCCGGCGCCGGTCGCGGCGGCATAGGGATCGGTCAGCCATTCGGCGCCGGGCAAGAGCGCCGCGCCCTCGCGCCGGCCCTGCGGATCGACGATCCGCACCCGCGCCCCGGCCCCGATCAGCGCCGGCACCACGGTCAGTGCCGGCGCCTCGCGCATGTCGTCGGTGTTGGGCTTGAAGGTCACGCCCAGCACGGCAATGGTCCGCCCGGCGACCGATCCGCCGCACAGGTCGGTGATCTTGTCCACCATCCGCCGCCGGTGGGCGTCATTCACCGCCACCACCGTTTCGGTGATCCGCTGCGGCGCGCCATGGTCCTGCCCGATGCGGGCCAGGGCCTGCGTGTCCTTGGGAAAGCACGACCCGCCGTAACCCGGCCCGGAGTGCAGGAATTTCGATCCGATCCGCCCGTCCAGCCCCATGCCGCGGGCGACATCCTTGACATCGGCGCCGACCTTTTCGCACAAGGTGGCGATTTCGTTGATGAAAGTGATCTTGGTGGCCAGAAAGGCGTTGGCCGCGTATTTCACCAGCTCCGCGGTTTCCAGCCCGGTATAGACCACGGGAAAGTCGCGCAGATAGAGCGGGCGATAGACCTCGGCCAGAACCGTGCGGGCGCGGTCGCTTTCGATGCCGACGATCACCCGGTCGGGCTTCATGAAATCCTCGATCGCGGCGCCCTCGCGCAGGAATTCCGGGTTCGAGGCGACTTCGGCCGGCAGGTCGGGCCGCACCTCGCGCAGGATTTCGGCAATCCGGCGGTTGGTGCCGACCGGCACCGTCGATTTCGTCACCACCACTGTTGGCCCGGTCAGCGCCGCGGCGATTTCGCGGGCGGCGGCAAAGACATAGGTCAGGTCGGCATGGCCATCGCCGCGCCGCGCCGGGGTGCCCACGGCGATGAACACCGCCCCGGCGCCGTCGACGGCACCCTTGAGATCGGTGGTAAAGCTCAACCGCCCCGCGGCGATGTTTCGGGCGATCAGCCCCTCGAGCCCCGGTTCATAGATCGGCACGCCGCCGGCGCGAAGCAGGTCGATCTTGGCGGCGTCGCGGTCGACGCAGACGACCTCGTGCCCGAAGTCGGAAAAGCACACGCCCGAGACCAGCCCGACATAGCCTGTGCCGATCATCGCGATCTTCATGCACGCCTCGCCCTGTTGCCCGTCCTTGATAGCGCCCGGCCCATACGGCGCAAGGGGAAGGGGCGCAAGGCTTGCCCCGGTCGCACCGGCATGGTCAAGCTGACCAAAACGGGGGGGGCTGCCATGACCGAGACCGAGATCGCCGCGCTGGTCGATGCGATGACGCTGGACGAACAGGTGGCGCTGCTGTCGGGCGCCGATTTCTGGTCGGTGGCGGGGAACGCCCGGCTGGGCATCGGCGAGCTGCGCGTCACCGACGGCCCGAACGGCGCCCGCGGCGGCGGATCGCTGACCGGCGGCGTCACCGCGGCGGCCTTTCCGGTCGGCATCGCGCTGGGCGCAAGCTGGGATCCGGCACTGGCCGAGGCGGTGGGCGCCGCCCTTGCGGCCGAGGTCAGGTCGAAGGGCGCGCATATGTCGCTGGCCCCGACGGTGAACATCCATCGTTCGGTGACGAACGGCCGCAATTTCGAATGCTATTCCGAGGATCCGGAACTGACCGCCGCCCTCGCCGTCGGCTATGTACGCGGCCTGCAGGGGCAGGGTGTCGGCGCGACGATCAAGCATTTCGCCGGCAACGAATCGGAAATTGAGCGCACCACCATCGATTCCGAGATCGGCGAGCGCGCCTTGCGCGAAATCTACCTGCGCCCGTTCGAGGATGCGGTGAAACTGGCCGGGACATGGGGGGTCATGTCCTCCTACAACAAGCTGAATGGCACCTATACCGCGGAAAACCCGTGGCTTTTGACCACGGTGCTGCGCGGCGACTGGGGCTATGACGGGATCGTCATGTCCGACTGGTTCGGCTCTCGCAGCACGGCGCCGACGGTCAATGCCGGGCTGGATCTGGAAATGCCGGGGCCGACGCGCGACCGCGGCGCGAAACTGGTCGCCGCGGTGCAGGCGGGCGAGGTCGGCGCCGCTACGGTGCGCGAGCGGGTGCTGAACATGCTGCGGGTCATGGCGCGGACCGGGGCGCTGCGCGACCTGACGCCGCGGGTCGAGGTCGCCGATGACCGCCCGGAAACCCGCGCCCTGATCCGCCGCGCCGGGGCAGCGGGGACGGTGCTGCTGACAAACGACGGGCTGCTGCCGCTGGGAGAAAACCCCGGACGCATCGCCGTCATCGGGCCGAATGCTGCGGTGGCGCAGGTGATGGGCGGCGGCTCGGCGCAGCTGAACCCGCACTACACGGTGTCGCCGTTGCAGGGGCTGACCGCCCGCTATGGCGCCGAAAACGTCAGCCATGCGCCGGGCTGCACCAACCATCGCTGGGAACCCGTCCTGCAAGGGCCGTTGCACGCCGAATATTTCGACAACCTGCATTTCGGCGGTGCCCCGGCGCATGTCGAGGAGATGCCCGACGGCAACCAGTTCATCATCGTGCCGGGCGGCGGCAAGGTCGCCCCGGACGGCTTCAGCCTGCGGGTCAGTGGCAGGTTCCGCCCGGCGGAGTCGGGTCTGCACCGTGTCGGCATTGCCGCCACCGGCCCGGCGCGGGTGTTCGTCGACGGCAGGCTTGTCGCCGATGCCAGCCTGTGGACCAAGGGCCGCACCTTCTTTGAAGAGGGCTGCGACGAGGTGGTGGGCGAGGTGGCGCTGACCGCCGGGCAGGATCATGCCGTGGTGCTGGAAATGACCGCGCGGCGCGGCGACAACCTGCAATTCAGCGCCTTCCGGCTGGGCATCGGCCTGCCCCTGGGCGATGCGGCGATCGCGCAGGCGGCGCAGGTGGCTGCCGGGGCCGATGTCGCCGTGGTCTGCATCGGCCGCAACGGCGAATGGGATACCGAGGGCAGCGACCTGCAGGGCATCGCCCTGCCCGGCCGGCAGGACGAACTGGTTGCCGCCGTCATCGCCGCCAATCCGCGCACCGTTGTCGTGCTGCAAACCGGCGGGCCGGTGGAATTGCCGTGGATGGGCGATGCGGCGGCGGTGCTGCAGGCGTGGTATCCGGGGCAGGAATGCGGCAATGCCATCGCCGATGTGCTGTCGGGCGAGACCGAGCCGGGCGGCCGCCTGCCCCAGACCTTTCCCCGCCGCTGGGCCGACAATCCGGCGCAAAGCCAGGATCCCGAGGTCTATCCCGGCCTGAACGGCAAGGTGCGCTATGAGGAAGGCGTATTCATCGGCTATCGCCACTATCAGCGCCACGGCATCGCACCGATGTTCGCCTTCGGGCATGGCCTGTCCTACACGGGGTTCGACCTGCAACTCCTGTCTGCCGAGGCCTCGGGCACCGGCGTTCGCGTCACCGCGCGGCTGACCAATACCGGCGCCCGCGCCGGGTCCAGCGTGGTGCAGCTTTATGTGGGCGAGGACCGGCCGGCCCTGCCGCGCCCGGCGATGGAGCTGAAGGCGTTCCGCAAGCTGGCGCTTGATCCGGGCGAGGCGGCCGAGATCGGTTTCGACCTTGGCCCGCGCGCCTTTGCCCATTGGAACGAGGCCGCGCGGCAGTGGCGGGTGACGGGCGGTTCCTTCACCCTGTCGCTGGGCCTGTCGGCCGAGGATATCCGCGGCCGGGCCGCGGTCAGGGTCGCCGACTGGACCGGCGCGCCTTGACCCGCGTCCTTGTCACCGGCAGCGCCGGGTTCATCGGCTTTCACCTGTGCCGGCTCTTGCTGGCCGAGGGGATGACGGTTCTTGGTCTGGACGGGATGACCGATTACTACGACGTGGCGCTGAAACGGCAGCGCCACGCGATCCTGCGGCGCGAGCCGGGTTTTGCCGCGGTCGAGGCCATGCTGGACGATCCCGCCGCCGCCGCTGCCGTCGCCGCCTTCCGGCCGGAAATCATCGTCCACCTCGCCGCGCAGGCCGGGGTGCGCTATTCGCTGGAAAACCCGCGGTCCTATGTCGACAGCAATGTCACCGGCAGTTTCCTTGTGCTCGACTGGGCGCGGGCGGCGGGGGTGCGGCATCTGCTGATGGCCTCGACATCCTCGGTCTATGGCGCCAATCCCGGCCTGCCGTTCCGCGAAGCCGACAAGGCGGCGCTGCCGCTGACGATCTATGCCGCGACCAAGTCGGCGATGGAGGCGATGGCCCATTCCTGGGCGCATGTGAATCGCGTGCCGGTGACCCTGTTCCGCTTCTTCACCGTCTACGGGCCCTGGGGGCGGCCCGACATGGCGTTGTTCAGGTTCACCGACGCAATCCTGTCGGACCGGCCGATCGACCTTTACAACGGCGGCCGCATGGCGCGCGATTTCACCTATGTCGCCGATCTGGTGCAGGCGATCCGGCTGCTGATCGACAGGGTGCCCGGCGATGCCCCGGCGGTCGAGGGTGACAGCCTGTCGCCGGTGGCGCCCTGCCGGGTGGTCAATATCGGCAACGGCCAGCCGGTCGGGCTTGAGGATTTCGTCGCGGTGCTCGAGGACTGCCTGGGTCGCAAGGCGCAGCGCAACCTTCTGCCGATGCAGACCGGCGATGTGCCGGCGACCTGGGCCGACGTGACCCTGCTTGAACGGCTGACCGGCGCCCGGCCGCGCACCGCGCTGCGTGACGGTGTCGCCGCCTTTGTCGACTGGTTCCGCGACTATTACCGCCGTTAGCGGTTCAGGCGCCGCGCGGGCGGGCCATGTCGCCCGACCCGTCCTCTTCGGGGCCAAGGCCATAGCTCATCCGCCGCATCTGGCCGATGACGCGCGCCATTTCGGCGTCGGACAGCACCGGCGGTTCGCCCAGGGCAAGGGCCGCGACATACATATGCGCCAGCGCCTCGACCTCGACCGCCATCCACAGGGCCGATTCCGGGGTCTTGCCCAGGGCGATCTGGCCGTGCTGGCCCAGAAGGCAGGCCATCCGCCCGTCCAGCGCGGCCAGGGCGGCGTCCGACAGCGCCTGCGTGCCGAAGGTGGCATAGGCGGCGCAGCGCAGGGTGGGGCCGCCCATCACGCCCACCATGTAGTGGAAGGCGGGAATGTCGCGGTGGTGGCAGGCGACGGCCGTGGCATGGGTCGAATGGCAATGCAGGACTGAATCGACATCCGCCCGCGCGCGCAGGATGTCGCGATGGAACCGCCATTCCGACGAGGGGCGCCTGCCGCCGGCATAGCTGCCGTCCCAGCCCATCTCCACGATGTCGCCGGGCTGCATCGCGTCATAGGGCATCGACGACGGGGTGACGAGAAAGCCCTCGCCAAAGCGGGCCGACAGGTTGCCGGCGGTGCCCTGATTGATGCCTCTGGCGTTCATCGCGCGGCAGGTGGCGACCATGCGAGCCCGCAGGTCCCGTTCCGCTTCGGTCATGCTGCCCCTCCGTGCCGGTATGCCTCTGCATAGCCGCTGAGGCCCGGCAGCGACAGGGGCGCCGCGTCCGTCAGGGCAAGGGGCGGCGCCTGTCCGGTGGCAAGGGCCGCGGCGCCCAGCGCGACGCCATAGGGTTCGGCATTGACCAGCGTGCGCCGGCCGGGCCGCAGCGCGGCGACCAGCGCGGCAAAGGCGGGGTCGCGCAGGAACGATCCGTCCAGCACCACCGGCAGGCCGGAGGCCAGCGCCTCGACCAGCGCCACGGTGTCAAGCGCGACGGTCAGGACGGCAAGCGCGTGGCGTTCGGCCGCGGTCCTGGCCGCGCCGCCGGCGACCAGACGGTGCAGGGCGCGGGTATCGGCGCGGGCATCCGCCGGCTGCGGACCGGCGATGCGGGCATAGGTCCGCCCGCCCATGGCCAGCGCCCCGGCAAGAGGGTTTCCGGCGGGGTCGGCATTCAGGGTCAGCGGCTCGGCCATGGCCTGCGGGACGGCATCGGTCAGCGCGACGATCCATGTCCCGGTCGAGACGACGACCATCCCGGCCATCCCCGCCGCCTGATAGCGGTGAAACCCGGCCGAACTGTCATGCGCCCCGGCATGGACGCGCAGCGGCGGCAGGCCGGCGCCGGGGCGCAGCGCGCCCAAGTCCGCGCCGGCATGGACCATCTCCGGCATCAGCCGCCCCCAGCCGCG
This sequence comes from uncultured Rubellimicrobium sp., assembly GCA_964540965.1. Taxonomy (GTDB): domain Bacteria; phylum Pseudomonadota; class Alphaproteobacteria; order Rhodobacterales; family Rhodobacteraceae; genus JADYZU01. Next base: position 83,509 of record CAZIOT010000009.1, read on the forward strand.
CGCGGCGACGATGGGCGCCCAGCCCCGTCCCGGCGTCCACAGATGCGATTGCGCGGCAAGGGTAGAGGCCTCGCTGACCGCGGTGCCCGACAGCCGCCAGGCCCAATATTGCGGCACGCCAAGACAGTGGCGGGCGGCGACAAAATCCTGCGGCCGGGTGCGTTCGGCCAGCAGCAGCTGCCGCGCGGTATGGGTCATCCCCGGCATCACCGCACTGCCGCGGCTGGCGTAATCGCCGGCGAGCGCGGGATAATCCGCGACCTCAGCCGGGGTTGGCTGTTCGTAGTCGGCCATCGGCAGGGCAAGGCCGTCGGCGCTGTCACCATCGCCGGTCAGCATGCCGGCGGCACCATGGCCGACGGCGATGACATGGCGCAGACCGTGGCGCCGGGCCAGCGCGGCCAGAGCGTCAGTCAGCCAGCGGTTCAGCCCGGCAAGGTCGTGATGCACCCATGGCGGGCCGGGCAGCACCGGGTTGGCGGTGGACAGCGTCTCCGCAATCCTGCCGTCGGCGGTGACGGCCGACAGTTTCACATTGGTCTTGCCGATATCCAGCACTGCGACAGCCATGGCGCCCCCTTGCCGCCAACCTGCCGTGGCGCCGGCTGGCCGACAAGCGCGGCGTTCCCTTTTGCCGCGCGCCGTGCCACCTTGTGCCGGCAAGCCGCCTTGAAGGGGGATCGCATGGCCGAGCCGGAGTTCGAGGTCACCTCGCTGACGCCGGCGCAGCGCGACCGGCTTTTGGGGCAGGTCTATGACGAATTGCGCGGGTTGGCGCATCGCATTCTGGCCCGCGACCGCGCCGGCGCCTTTGTCGCCCCGACCGAGCTGGTCAACGGCGCCGCGATCCGCATCATCGGCCAGCGCCGCATCTCGACCCGCGAACGCACGCATTTCTTTGCCTTTTCGGCGCATGTCATGCGGCAGGTGCTGATCGACGAAATCCGCAAGGAACGCGCCGACAAGCGCGGCGGACCGAAAGTCACCCTCATCACCGAGATCGCCGAAAGCGCCGCGCCCGAGGACAACGGCATCGACGCCGAGGCGATCCACGAGGCGTTGCAGAGACTGGCCGAGGTCGACTCCGATCTGGTCCGGCTGGTCGAGAAACGCTATTTCGCCGGGTTGACGCTGGAAGAGATCGCCGAGGCCGATGGGGTCTCGGTCTCGACGCTCAAGCGGCAATGGCGGGTGGCGCGGGCCTGGTTGCAGGACGCACTGTCGGGATAGGGCGTCACATTCCCAAGGCGACCCGCGCCCGCGGGGCATCCCCGGCGCGCGGCGCGGTCCGGCCGATCACCGCGGCCTCGGCAAAGCCGTGGCGTGCGAAGGTGGCCAGAACCTCGGCCACGGTATCCTTGGCGCAGGCGACCAGCAGCCCGCCCGAGGTCTGCGGATCGGTCAGAAGGGCGCGGGCCACGGGATCGAAATCTGCGGGCAGGTCGATCTCGCCGCCGTAGCTGGCCCAGTTGCGGCCCGAGGCGCCGGTGACATTGCCTGCCGCGGCAAGGGCGGCGGCACCGTCCAGCAGCGGCACCGCCGGCCAGTCGATCAGCACGTCCAGCCCGGCACCCCGCGCCATTTCCAGCGCATGACCGCCCAGACCAAAGCCGGTCACATCGGTCATCGCATGGACGCCGGGCAGGCGGGCAAGGTCCGGCCCCGGCGTGTTCAGCCGGGTGGTGGTGTCGATCATCCCTGCATAGCCGGCAGCATCCAGATTGCCCTTCTTCAACGCCGCCGACAGCACGCCGACGCCCAGCGGCTTGCCCAGCACCAGCACGTCGCCGGCCTGTGCCGCGGCATTGCGGCGGACCAGCGCCGGGTCGACAAGGCCCATCACGACAAGGCCATAGATCGGCTCGACCGAATCGATGGTATGGCCGCCGGCGACCGGAATGCCGGCGGCGGCGCAGACCTCGGCCCCGCCCGACAGGATGCTGCCGATGGTTTCGACCGACAGCACGCTGACCGGCATCCCGACGATGGCCAGGGCCATGATCGGCGTGCCGCCCATGGCATAGACATCGGAAATGGCATTGGTCGCGGCGATGCGGCCGAAATCGCGCGGGTCATCCACCACCGGCATGAAGAAATCGGTGGTGGCGACCAGCGCCTGATGGTCGTTCAGCCGCCAGACGGCGGCGTCGTCGGCGGTCTCGATCCCGACCAGCAGCGCCTCGGGCACGGGCAGGGCGGGGGTGCCGCGCAGGATGCCCGACAGCACGCCGGGCGCAATCTTGCAGCCGCAGCCGCCGCCATGGGACAGGGAGGTGAGCCTTGGTTCGGAAGTCATGCGGGCCTCATGGTCTGGATCGTGGCGGCGATGGTGTCGGCAAGGGCTGGCAGGGTGGCCGGAGCAAGGCTGTCGGCCGCGATCTCGGTCACCAGCACGGCCCAGCGGTCGCGGTGACGGTCATAGCGTGGGTCATAGTGGTGCTGCATCAGCCCGTCGGCAAGCGCGGCGAAATCCCCGGCCTCGGCCATGGCCAGCCAGCCGTCGATCCGGTCCTTCGGCTGATAGGGGCGCAACAGGTCGATCAGCGCCGCAAGTCGGGCGCCATCGGCGGCGACATCGGCATAGGCGCGGGTCAGGTAATCGGCCCGCGCGGCGCGCGGCACGGCAAGGGCGATGCGCGGCGCCGCCTTCATCGCCGCCCAAAGGCGCGGCGGCAGGCGCAGGTCGCCGACCTTGGCGCTTTCGGCCTCGACCACCACCGGGCGTGCGGGGTCAAGCGCGGCAAGCCGCAGCGCCAGCGCGGTTTCAAACCCGGTCTGCGCCGGCTGCGGCCCGATGGCGCCGAACACCGATCCGCGATGGTTCGCCAGCCCCTCGAGGTCGATGACCTGCACGCCGCGGGCCGGCAGCAGGTTGAGCAGTTCGGTCTTGGCCGACCCTGTATTGCCGTCCAGAACGATCACCGGCGCCCGCACCGGGGTCAGCGTCAGTTCGGTCAGCACCAGCTTGCGCCAGGCCTTGTAGCCGCCGGCAAGCGTTTCGACCCGCCAGCCGATCTGGCCCAGGATGGTGGCAAAGGAACCCGACCTTTGCCCGCCGCGCCAGCAATAGACCAGGGGCCGCCAACCGCCGGGCCGGTCGTAGAGCACGGTTTCGATATGCCGGGCGGCATTGCGCGCCACCAGTGCGGCGCCCAACTTGCGCGCGTCAAAGGGCGAGAGCTGCTTGTAGATCGTGCCGACCCGCGCCCGTTCCGTATCGTCCAGCACCGGCAGGCTGAGGGCGCCGGGCAGATGGTCAAGCGCAAATTCCGCCGGCGCGCGCACGTCGATGATGTCATCGAAACGATGCGCGGCCAGATCGGTGAGCGAGGAAAGAGAAACGGCCATGCCCTGCGGCATAGCCGTTCCGGGGCGCCGCCGGAAGCGGGCCTAACGGCGGACGGCGCGGCCGATCCAGATCAGGATGCAGGCGCCCAGCGCGCCGACGATCAGCTGCGGCAGCCAGTCCCGTTCGGCAGTGATCCCGGCCCAGCCAAGAACGACATTCAGCACCAGCGCGCCGACGATGCCCAGAATGATGTTCACGATCAGGCCGGTATCGGCCTTCATGATCATGCTCGCGATCCAGCCCGCCAGCCCGCCGATGATGATCGACAGGACAATCCCCAAACCCATGGTCCCCTCCGTCAGGTCAAATGCGGGGGGCAACGCGCGGGGCGGGCGGGCGGTTCCGCGGATTGTGCGAGGCGCAGCCATTACGACCAATTTGGCGTGTCGCGCAGGATCGCGAGCCCGGCAAGAAGGGGTTCGCGCAGATCGGGCGGCAGGGCGTTGAAGAACGCAGCCCCGGGATGTCGGTGCCAGCGGAGGAACATGTAGTCGGCTCTGCCGCGGTCAAGGTCCGCAATCATCAAGAGCGCATTGGCCACGGCGATCACCCCGGGGTCACGCCCCCCCGAGCCAAAGGAGACAAGCTCGACCGGCTCGCGCGGGAACCACGTGTTGTCGGGCTGCCGGTTCAGGTTGCCGTCGAACCGGGTCACAACCTCGTCCAGCGCCCGCAGGTGCCGGTCAGCATCGCCCGGCACGGCATAGGGTTCGCTGTTGGCAATGGTCTCGAACACCTCGCGCGGCGCGGCCCGGATCAGGTCCGCCAGCGCGGCGATGACGCTGCGGGTGGCCGCCGGATCAATCCCGCAACAACTCGTTGATACTGGTCTTCGACCGCGTCTTTGCGTCCACCCGCTTCACGATCACCGCGCAATACAGATTGACGCCGTTCTTCGACGGCATCGACCCGGCGACGACGACCGATCCGGCGGGAACCTCGCCATACATCACCGCGCCGGTATCGCGGTCGACGATCTTGGTCGATTTGCCGATGAATACGCCCATTCCCAGGACCGAGCCTTCGCGGACAATGCAGCCTTCGACCACTTCCGACCGGGCGCCGATAAAGCAATTGTCCTCGATGATCGTCGGGCCGGCCTGCATCGGTTCCAGAACGCCGCCGATGCCGACGCCGCCGGACAGGTGGACGTTGCGGCCGATCTGGGCGCAGGAACCGACCGTGGCCCAGGTGTCGACCATGGTGCCCTCGCCGACATGGGCGCCAAGGTTGACGAAGGACGGCATCAGCACCACGCCCTTGGCGATATGGGCCGAGCGGCGGACGATGGCGCCGGGGACGGCGCGGAAACCGGCGGCCTTCCACTGGTTGTCGCCCCAGCCCTTGAACTTGGTGTCCACCTTGTCCCACCAGACCGAATCCTGCGGCCCGCCGGCCAGCGGCTCCATGTCCTTGAGGCGGAAGCCAAGCAGCACCGCCTTTTTCGCCCATTGGTTCACGCGCCACTGTCCGTCGGCCTGCCGTTCCGCCACCCGCAGGGCGCCAGTGTCGAGCGCGTCGAGCGTCGCCTCGATCGCCTCGCGCGCGGCGCCTGTGGTGGCGGGGGTGATGGTGTCGCGACCCTCCCAGGCTGTTTCGATGGCGGATTCAAGCGCGGCGTGGGTCATGGCGGGATCCTTTGCTGGTCGCAGGGTGCATAGCGGCGGCAGGGGTGGGACGCAACGTAAGGTGGGTCTGGACCCACCTTACCCGAAGGGCCCCGGCGCCGGATTGGCGCCGCAGACCAGCACCGCGACCCTTTCGTCCGGCGCGGGGACATAGGCGCCGGCGGTCAGGGCGGCCAGCGCCGTCGCCCCGGCCGGTTCGACATATTGCCGGAAGCGGTCCCAGAGCAGGCGCTGCGCGGCGGCAATCGCGTCATCCGTCACCAGGATCGCCGGCACCCCGGCAGCGCGGGCCAGATCAAAGGCCATCCGGCCGATACGCTTGGCCCCCAGCGCATTGGCGGCGATGCCGCCGACGGCGACCTCGTGGCCGGGCCCGTGGATCAGCGCCTCGTGCAGGGTGGGCGCCAGCACGGGTTCGACCGCCACCACCTTGCGCCGGCCCTGCCACCAGGCCAGCGCGCCGCCGATCAGCCCGCCGCCACCGACCGCGATCAGCACCGTGTCGGCCTCGAGCCCCTGTTCGTCCCATTCGCGGAACAGGCTGCCCTGCCCGGCAAGGGTGGGCGCTGCGTCATAGGGATGCACCTGCATGGCGCCGGTCGCGTCCTCATGCGCCCGGGCGGCATCCGCGGCCTCCTGATATGTCCCCGGCACCACGGTGAGGCCGGCGCCGGTGGCGCGAATCAGGCCGATCTTCGCCGGCCCGGCATATTCGGGGACAAAGATTTGCGCCGGATGGCCAAGGGTCACCGCCGCATGGGCGACCGCCGCGCCATGATTGCCGCCCGAGGCCGCGACCACCCCCGCCGCCGGCACCTGCGCCGACAGGAGTGTATTGAACGCGCCGCGCGCCTTGAAACTGCCGGTGACCTGCATGTTCTCGAACTTGAACGCCAGCCTGCGGCCCTCGATCACCGAGGCCATCACCGGGGTACGGTGGATATGCGGGGCGATGCGGGCATGGGCGGCGGCAATGTCTTCGCGGCTGGGGGCAGGGGTCATCACGGGGCCTTTGGTTGGACTTTCGCCGTCATCAGTGCCATGTCGCGGCCATGACCCACAAGGACCGAGCCATGAAGGACGACCGCCGCCATCCGTTGCGCGATTCCGTGCAGGATACCGTTGCCGCCGAACAGGTGCCGGCGACGCCGCAATCCTTGTCGCCGACCTACCGGCTGGCCTTTGCCGACCAGGATTTTCTGCTGCGCGAGGATCTGCGGCCCGTCCGCCTTCAGCTTGAGCTGATGAAGCCCGAGGTCGCGCTGGAAGAGGCCGGGATCCGGTCCACCATCGTCATGTTCGGCGGCGCGCGGATCCCGGCGCCCGAACACCGCGACCGCGCCCGCACGCCGATGCTGGCGGACCTGACGCGCTATTACGAGGAGGCGCGGCGCTTTGCCTTCGAGATGACGCGGCTGTCGCTGGCCGCGGGCGGCAAGGAGAACATCATCTGCACCGGCGGCGGGCCGGGAGTCATGGAGGCGGGCAACCGCGGCGCCGCCGAGGCGGGCGGACGGTCGATCGGGCTGAACATCGTGCTGCCGCACGAACAGGTGCCGAACCCGTATGTCACGCCGGAACTGAGCTTCAATTTCCATTACTTCGCCATCCGCAAGATGCATTTCCTGATGCGGGCCAAGGCGATCTGCGTCTTTCCCGGCGGTTTCGGCACGATGGACGAGATGTTCGAATCGCTGACCCTGATCCAGACCGGGCGGATGGAACAGGTGCCGTTCCTGTTCTTCGGCCGGGCGTTCTGGGAACAGGTCATCGACTGGAACCTGCTGGTCGAGGCCGGGACCATCGCGCCGGCCGATCTTGACCTGTTTCGCTATGTCGACAGCGCGGAAGAAGCGGTGGCGATGATCCGCGACTGGAAGGGCGCCGGGAAGAAGCGCGAACACATTCCGGGGCGGACCTGAGGGCGGCGCCGGGCTTCAGCCCGGCGAAGGAAGAAGGGGGCCTTCCGCCCCCTCTTGGCCTTCGGCCAATCATGCCGCCGCTTGCTCGGACCGATGGCGTTCGCGGCGGCAAACCCCAAGGATATTTGTGGCCCGAAGAAGCCGAATGAGGGTTTCGGGGCTTTCAGGCCGGCCCTGCCGGCCCGCCCTATCCTTCGCCGTCCTGCGGCACGTCCAGCCCCTGCATCGGCGGCCGTGACGGGTCGCGGATCGCCTGCATCGCGGCGCGGGCAAGGAATTCGCCGGCGGCGCGCACATCCTCGTCGATGGCGGTGATCGCCGGGCGGAAGGTCTGCAGGAACTCGACCGAGCCCTTGGCGAACACGTCGATGTCCTGGCCAAGGTGGCGGCCCTGCGCCTCGATCCCGCCGACGGCACCCATCGCGCCCGCGGTGGACGAGCAGATGATGCCGTCGACCTGCGGGTTCGCCTGCAGGAACGCGGCGACCTCCTCGCGCACCATGCCGACCGAATCGTCGCTGGTGACGCCGGGGATGCGCATCAGCGTCAGCCCCAGATCGGCGGCGGCATGGGTGGTGCCGTCCAGCGTGTTCTGCGCATAGTTCTGCCCCGCGGGCGGGCCAAGCAGCGCCATGTGCCGCCGCCCGCGCCGCGCCAGCCGCCGCACCCCGATCTCGCCGAAGGCGGTGTTGTCGAAGTCGAACCAGGCGTGGCGGTCGGCCCAGTCGGTGCGGCCATGGGTGGCAAAGGGGAAATTCCGCTCCATCAGATACAGGACGCGCGGATCCTGCGGCTCGGTCTGGTTGAAGATGATCGCATCGGCGGATCCGGTTTCGACGATATAGCGGATCGGCTTCATCACATCCTCGCCGGGGAAGAACGGCGTGATGATGATGTGATAGGGCGTGCCGCGCAAAGTGCCGGCAATCGAGGAAATCAGCCGCCCCGTCTGGTTGTCGTGTTCGGTCGAGATGACAAGGCTGATGACATTGGTCCGCCCGGTGCGCAGGCGGACCCCGGCGCGGTTGGGGACATAGCCGATCTCGTCGGCGATTCGGCGCACCAGCTTTTTCGTCTCGGCGCCGATGTCGGGAGCGTCGTTCAGCGCGCGGCTGACCGTCGGCACGGCCAGCCCCGACAGCTGCGCGATGGTCTTGAGCGTGGGCTTCTCGGGCAGAGGGAACGCGTCTCTCCCGCCCTCGTCCTTCGTTGGCACTTCGGCCCTCCCGGCCAGGAATTCCTTGGTCCGCCGCAGGTTAGGCGCCGTGATCCGGGCGGCTTATCCCACCCTGCAACCCGCGGCAACATCGGCGCAGATTTTGTCTTGCCTGACCAAGCTAAAACGATATAGAAATTTCTACAACGATTTAGATCAGGGAGGAGAAGAATCGTGAAACTCACCGCCAGACTGCTTGCCGCGACGGCGATCATGGGTGCCGGGGCCGCGAGCGCGGGAGAGCTCGAGGTCACGCACTGGTGGACCTCGGGCGGCGAAGCCGCTGCCGTGGCCAAGCTGGCCGAGGCGTTCAACGCCACCGGCGACGTGTGGGTTGACGGCGCCATCGCCGGTTCCGGCGGCACCGCCCGTCCGATCATCATCAGCCGCATCCTTGGCGGCGACCCGATGGGCGCCACCCAGCTCAACCATGGCCGCCAGGCCGAGGAACTGATCCAGGCCGGCCTTCTGACCGACCTGACCGAACTGGCCGAAGAGCAGAACTGGCGCGAGATCATCCGCCCGATCTCGCTTCTGGATGCCTGCACCTATGAGGGCCGCGTCTATTGCGCGCCGATCAACATCCACTCGTGGCAGTGGCTGTGGCTGTCGAACCAGGCCTTCACCGATGCCGGCGTGGCCGTGCCGACCAACTGGGACGAATTCGTCGCCGCCGCCCCCGCGCTGGAAGCGTCAGGCAAGATCCCCCTCGCTCTGGGCCAGCAGCCCTGGCAGACCTCGGGCGCCTTCGGCGTGATGGCCGTCGCCATCGCCGGCCCGGATGCCTGGCGCGCGGTGAACATCGACAAGAGCGCCGAAGTCGCCGGCGGTGCGGACTATGCCCGCGTCTTCGAAGCGGCGGTCGCCGCGCGCGAGATGGCCTCCAATTCGAACGTGCAGGACTGGAACCAGGCGACCAACCTGGTCATCACCGGCCAGGCCGGCGGCCAGATCATGGGTGACTGGGCGCAGGGCGAATTCGCCGTTGCCGGGCAGACCGCCGGCACCGACTATACCTGCCTTCCGGGCCTCGGTGTGAACCAGATCCTCGATACCGGCGGCGACGCCTTCTACTTCCCCGTCATCGACGACGAGGACACCCGCCGGATGCAGCTTGAACTTGCCTCGCTGATCGTTTCGCCCGAAGTGCAGGTGTCGTTCAACCTGGCCAAGGGTTCGCTGCCGGTGCGCGGCGACGTCGATCTTGCCGCGGCCAACGACTGCATGAAGAAGGGTCTCGAGATCCTTGCCGCCGGCAACATCCTGCCCTCGGGCGACATGAGCCTGTCTCCGGACACCCAGGGCCAGGTCGAAGACCTGATGGTCGAGTTCTGGAACTCGGACATGAGCGCCGCCGACGCGCAGGCGCGCTACGCGGAAATCATCGGCTCGGCCGACTGATAGCAGACTGCGCGGGGGCCCGGCCGGAAACGGCCGGGCCCCTTTGCATCCCTGCTTGGGCCACGCGAGGTTTCGCGCCAAGATGGCCCAAAATCCTTGAGGGAGGATGACCGCGATGGCAGTGGTGGAAGAAGCCGCGTCCGCCGGCGCCGCGACCGCAGAGGTTGCGCGCCGGCCGTCAAGGCTGTGGCGAAACCTTGCGGCCAAGACCGCCTCGATCCCGATGATCCTGATCGCAGTGGTGGTCTTTGTCGGCTGCACCCTGTGGACGGTGGCGCATTCCTTTACCAGTTCGCGGCTTTTGCCGAAATGGGACTGGGTGGGGCTGGCGCAATATGACCGGCTGTGGGGCGACCGCCGCTGGCTGGTCGCCATCGGCAACCTTGCCACCTATGGCGTGCTGTCGCTGATCCTGACGCTCTGCATCGGTTTCTTCCTTGCCACGCTGCTTGACCGCAAGGTGCGGGGCGAATCGATCTTCCGCACCATCTATCTCTACCCGTTCGCGCTGTCCTTCATCGTGACGGGGCTGGTCTGGCAATGGATCCTCAACCCCGAGTTCGGGTTGCAGCATGTCATCCGTTCCTGGGGCTGGGAAAGTTTCGCCTTCGACCCGCTGAACAACCCCGATATCGTCATCTACGGTATCCTCATCGCCGGGATCTGGCAGGGCACCGGCCTTGTCATGGTCATCATGCTGGCGGGGCTGCGCGGCATCGACGAGGAGATCTGGAAGGCCGCCCGCGTCGACGGCATCCCGACCTGGAAGACCTATACCCATGTCATCATCCCGATGATGCGGCCGGTGTTCGTCACCGCGCTGGTGCTGATCGCCTCGGGCATCGTCAAGGTCTATGACCTTGTGGTGGCGCAGACATCCGGCGGTCCGGGCATCGCCAGCCAGATGCCGGCGCTGGTGGTGATGGACCGCATGTTCAAGGACCAGAACCTGGCGCAGGGCTTTGCCGCCTCGACCATGATGCTGGTGACGGTGGCGATCATCCTGATCCCCTGGGCCTATCTCGAATTCGGGGGGAAAAAGCGTGGCTGACCTGTCCGTCAATACCGCCCCCATGGGCGCCGAACCGCAGGGGCCGCGGCCGAAAAGCGCGCTTTCGGGCAAGAACATCGCGCTTTACGTCACGCTTGGCATCTTTGCGCTGTATTTCCTGCTGCCGCTCTGGGTGATGGTCGTCACCTCGCTCAAGCACATGGACGAGATCCGGCAGGGCAATGTCTTTGGCGTGCCGCAGGAGATCACCTTTCAATACTGGGTCAAGGCCTGGGCCGAGGCCTGCACCGGCATCAACTGCGACGGCCTCAGCCGCGGCTTCTGGAACTCGGTCCGCATCCTTGTCCCCTCGGTCATCGTGTCGATCGCGGTGGCGAGCGTGTCGGGCTATGCCATCGCCAACTGGCGCTTCAAGGGCGCGGATCTGTTCTTTTCCATCCTGCTGATCGGCGCCTTCATCCCCTATCAGGTGATGCTGTATCCCATCGTCCTTCTGCTGCGGTCGATGGGCGACGGGCTGTCGTTCTTCACGCAGCTGGTCGGGCTGGGCAAGGTGCAGATCTATGGCACTTTGGGCGGGCTGGTCATCGTCCATACCATCTTCGGCATGCCGATCCTGACGCTGCTGTTCCGCAACTATTTCGTCTCGCTGCCCGAAGAGCTTATCAAGGCGGCCCGCGTCGACGGTGCCGGGTTCTGGGGCATCTATTTCCGCGTGCTGCTGCCGATGTCGCTGCCGATCTTCGTCGTGGCGGTGATCCTGCAAGTCACGGGAATCTGGAACGATTTCCTGTTCGGGGTGATCTATACCAAGCCCGAGATCTATCCGATGACGGTGCAGCTCAACAACATCGTCAACTCGGTGCAGGGGGTGAAGGAATACAATGTGAACATGGCCGCGACGCTGCTGACCGGCCTTGTCCCCCTCGTCATCTACTTTGTCTCCGGCAAGCTGTTCGTCCGCGGCATCGCCGCCGGTGCCGTGAAAGGCTGACCTCCATGAACGTCCACACCACCACCCCTTCCGTCCAGATCAAGAACCTCGACCTGCATTTCGGTGCGGTCAAGGTGCTGAACTCGCTCGACCTCGACATTGCCGAGGGCGAGTTTCTGGTCCTGCTCGGGTCGTCGGGCTGCGGCAAGTCCACGCTGCTGAACTGCATCGCCGGCCTGCTTGAACCGACTGCCGGGCAGATCTGGATCAAGGGCCGCAACGTGACCTGGAAGGAACCGTCCGAACGCGGCATCGGCATGGTGTTCCAGTCCTATGCGCTTTATCCGCAGATGACGGTGCGCGGGAACATGTCGTTCGGGCTGAAGAACGCGCGCATGCCCAAGACCGAGATCGAGGCACGCGTCGCCCGCGCCGCCGGCATCCTGCAGATCGAACACCTGCTTGATCGCAAGCCCGGCGCCCTGTCGGGCGGCCAGCGGCAGCGGGTGGCGATCGGCCGCGCACTGGTGCGCGACGTCGACGTGTTCCTGTTCGACGAACCGCTGTCGAACCTTGACGCGAAACTCCGCGCCGACCTGCGGGTGGAAATCAAGCGGCTGCATGACAGCCTTGGCAACACGATGATCTATGTGACCCACGATCAGGTCGAGGCGATGACCCTTGCCGACCGGATCGCGATCATGAAGGGCGGCAACATCCTGCAACTGGCCAGCCCGGACGAGATCTATAACCGGCCGCTGAACCGCTATGTCGCCGACTTCATCGGCTCGCCGTCGATGAATTTCATCGACGGGCATCTGGAAGGCGGGGTGTTCAAGGCGCAGGGGATGGCGCTGCCGATGACGGGCTATGCCTTTGGCGCGCCTCAGGTGGCCGACCGGCCGGCGACCATCGGCATCCGGCCCGAACATGTGGTGACCGGCGAACTGGTCGCCCGCGCGCCGGTGCAGATCGACACGACCGTCGACCTGGTCGAGCCGATGGGGGCCGATACGCTGGTCTGGGCCAACCTTGCCGGCAATCCGTTCCGCATCCGCATCGACGGCCAGGCCCGCGTCCACAAGGGCGAGCCGATGCGCATCGGCCTTGACCCGTCCAAGTCCAGCCTGTTCGACAAACAGACCGAGGCGCGGCTGTGATCCAGGTTGCAGGCGCGGCCGACCTTTCCGGCCGCTGGGAATTGCGCGACGAAACCGGAGAGTTCGCCTGCCCGGTCACCCTGCCCGGCGACGGCATCACCGCGCTGCAGGAGGCCGGGCTGATCGCCGACCCCTACTGGGGGCGCAACGAATACGACACCCGCTGGATCGCCGACCGCGACTGGACCGCGCGGCGGGTCTTCACGCTGGACCGCACCGATGTGGAACTGGTGGTGGACGGGCTGGATTGCGTCTGCACGATCTGGGTGAACGAAAAGCTTGCCCTGACCACCCGCAACGCCTTTCGCCGGTTCCGCGCCGACCTGTCGCGGATGGCGCAGCGGGGCGAGAACGTGATCGAGATCACCTTCCATTCCGCCACCCGCGCCGCGAACGAGGCGCAGGCGGATCAGCCGTTCTTCGTGCCCTATGCCGAGCAGAACTGCCCGATCCCGAACGGCAACATGCTGCGCAAGCCCGCGTGCGATTTCGGCTGGGACTGGAATATCGCGCTGGCCCCCTTTGGCGTGACCGGCGCGCTGCGGATCGAGCCGATCGGGCCGCGGATCGGTGATATCCTCGTCCACCAGACCCATCTGGCCGACCGGATCGAGGTGGCGCTGTCGGTGTCCTGCGCCCATATCCCCGACGGTACTCTGCTGACCGCCACGCTGTGCGGCGTCACCGCGACGGCCCCGGTCGTCGCCGGTCGCGCATTCCCGGTGCTGGCGGTGCGCGGGGCGGAATTGTGGTGGCCGGCGGGGCAGGGTGCCCCCACCCTGCACGACCTGAACGTGACCTGCGCGGGCGCGACGGCCACCCGCCGCATCGGCCTGCGCGACCTGTCGCTTATCACCGAAAAGGATGCGGCGGGCCTGTCCTTTGGCTTTCGCGTCAACGGCCGCGATGTCTTTGCCAAGGGGGCGAACTGGATTCCGGCGGACGCGCTGGCCGGGCGGATCACCCCCGAAAAGACCCGCGGCCTGCTGCAATCCGCCGTCGACGCCAACATGAACATGATCCGCGTCTGGGGCGGCGGCCGGTATGAACCGGACAGCTTTTACGACGCCTGCGACGAGCTGGGCCTGATGGTCTGGCAGGATTTCATGTTCGCCTGCAACCTCTACCCCTCTACCCCCGATTTCCTGGCCGAGATCGAGGCCGAGGTGAAGGACAACGTCGCCCGGCTTCAGCATCACGCAAGCCTTGCCCTCTGGTGCGGCGACAACGAACTGATCGGGGCGCTGACCTGGTTTCCGGAAAGCCGCAAGGACCGCGACCGCTATCTGGTGAACTACGACCGGCTGAACCGCTGCATCGAAGCCGCTCTCAAGGCGACCGATCCAGATGCGAACTGGTGGCCCTCCAGCCCCAGCCCCGGCCCGATGAATTTCGGCGACGCCTGGCACGATGACGGATCGGGCGACATGCATTTCTGGTCGGTCTGGCACGAAGGGCGCGACTTTGACCATTACCGCGACGTAAGCCCGCGATTCTGTTCGGAATTCGGCTTCCAGTCCTATCCGTCGATGCCGGTGATCGAACGCTTTGCCGACCCCGCCGACCGCAACATCGCCGCGCCGGTGTTCGAAAGCCACCAGAAGAACAAGGGCGGCAACGCCCGGATCGCGGAAACCATGTTCCGCTATTTCCGCTGGCCCGAACGGTTCGCCGATTTCGTCTGGCTCAGCCAGATCCAGCAGGGCATGGCGATCAAGACCGCGGTGACGCATTGGCGCAGCCTCAAGCCGCATTGCATGGGCACGCTGTATTGGCAGCTCAATGACACCTGGCCGGTCTGTTCGTGGTCCTCGCTGGATTACGGCGGCGGGTGGAAGATGCTGCATTACATGGCGCAGCAGTTCTTCCAGCCGGTGATCGTGACCGCGGTGCCCCAGGGCGATGCCATCGCCCTCAGGGCGGTCAGCGACCTGCCCGAACCGCTGCGGCTGACCGTGCGCTGGCTTGCCGCGTCGGTCTCGGGTCCGGTGCGCGACCTTGGGGTGGCGACGGTCGATGTCGGCCCCGATGCCGCGGTGACGGCCGCCATGGTGCCGCCGGATACGCTGGCCGAGGACGAGGTTCTGGCCATCATCTGGGAGGGCGGCGGTCAGGGCGGCGACGATGTCCACGCGCCGCGGCCGTGGAAAAGCTATGACCTGCGCCCCTCGGGCCTGACCCAGCGCGTCGCGCAAGAGGATGGCCGCTGGCGCGTGACGGTCGGGGCCGCGGCCCCCGCCTTTTACGTCACGGTGGAGGCCGATGTGCCCGGCCGGTTCGACATGAACGCCTTCACCCTGTTCCCCGGTTTCGACGGCACCGTGACCTTCACGCCCGACGATCCCGCCGCACAGCCCCGTTTTACCCTGCGCGACCTGTGGTCCGCGACCACCGCGCAGCCTTAGGAAAGGACGACCCATGGCGACCATCGCCTATCAGCTTTACTGCTCGCGCAACTTCGGCCCGCTCGACAAGACGCTTTCCATGCTGGCCAAGGCCGGCTTTACCGCGACCGAGGGGTATGGCGGGCTTTACGACCAGCTTGACGCGCTGAAGGCCGGGCTGGATGCCAACGGGCTGACCATGCCCTCGGGGCATTTCGCCATCGACATGGTGGAAAACGACCCCGCGCGGGCAGTGCAGGTTGCCCGCACCCTGGGCATGGACAAGGTGTTCATCCCCTGGATCCATCCCGACCAGCGCCCGACCGACAAGGCCGGCTGGGCCGCCTTCGGCGCGCGTCTGGCGCGGATCGGCAAGCCGGTGCAGGATGCCGGGTTCGCCTATGGCTGGCACAACCACGATTTCGAGCTGGTCGATCTGGGCGGCGGCGAAACCCCGCTGGACCTGATCGCCGCGGCGGGCGTGGACCTTGAGCTTGACCTGGGCTGGGTCGGCGTCGCCGGCAAGGACCGGGTGGCCGAGCTGAGGAAATTCGGCAGCAAGGTCAAAGCCGTGCATGTCAAGGACCGCGCGCCTGCCGGCACCACGGCCGAGGACGGCTGGGCCGATGTCGGCCACGGCACCACCGACTGGGCGCCGATCAAGGCGCAGCTTGATGCGCTGGGCGTCAGCCATTTCGTGATCGAACATGACAATCCGGCCGATGACGCGCGCTTTGCCGCGCGGTCGCTGGCCACGGTCAAGGGCTGGTAATCATGGCGAAACTCGGTGTCGGCATCATCGGATGCGGCAATATCTCGACCGCGTATCTGAACCTCGCGCCGCTGTTCCGGTCGCTCGAGGTGCGGGCGGTTGCGGATATCAACCCGGCGGCTGCCAGGGCGCGGGCCGCAGAATTCGGCGTGCGCGCGGAAACGGTCGATGATCTTCTGGCCGCGGGCGATGTCGATGTGATCGTCAACCTGACGGTGCCGGCGGTGCATTACGAGGTGTCAAAGGCGATCCTGAACGCCGGCAAGCACGCCTATTCGGAAAAGCCGTTGGTGCTGACGCTGGATGAGGGCCGCGATCTGGTCGACCTTGCCGCGAAAAAGCGCCTGCGTCTGGGGTCGGCCCCCGACACCTTTCTTGGCGGCGCGCATCAGGCGGCGCGGGCGGCCATCGACGACGGCCGCATCGGCCGGGTCGTCGCCGGATCCTGCCATGTGATGAGCCGCGGGATGGAGGCCTGGCACCCAAACCCCGATTTCTTCTTTCAGCCCGGCGGCGGGCCGGTGCTGGACCTTGGCCCCTATTACATCACCGATCTGATCCAGTTGATCGGGCCGGTGAAATCGGTCGCGGCGCTGGCCAATGCGTCTTTCCCGACGCGGACCATCGGCAATGGCGACAGGCTGGGGCAGACGGTGCCGGTGGACACGCCGACCAATATCCACGCGCTGCTGGAATTCGCCAACGGCGCCACGGTCACTTTGTCGGCGTCCTGGGACGTGTGGAAGAACCGGCATCCGAACATGGAGCTTTATGGCACCGACGCCTCGCTTTACGTTCCCGATCCGAATTTCTTCGGCGGCGAGGTGCAGATTGCCGGCGGCGAGGGCGATCCGGTCGACCTCGACACCGCCAGCCATCCGTTCGGCAAGCCGAACATGCAGGACGGGCAGGGGCGCGACCGGGCGAATTACCGCTGTGCCGGGCTGGCCGACATGGCGGCGGCGATCGACGAGGGGCGGCAGCACCGCTGCAATGCCGATCTCGCGGTCCATGCCGTCGATGTGATGACCGGCATCCTGCGCGCCGGGGCGGAACGGCGGTTCGTCGGGCTGACCACCACCTGCGAGCGCCCGGCGGCGCTGTCGGCGGCCGAGGCGCAGGCGCTGCTGGCCTGACGCGCGGGCCATCGCGAAAAGGGGGGCGGGTAAAACCCGCCCTGCCTTCAGTTCGTCTTCACCGGCTGCGGGTCCAGCGCCCGCCATTCGGTCGCCAGCCGCGCCGCGCGCATCTTCTGGATCGGGGTCGAGGTTTCGGGGCCGCCCTGCGCCACCAGTTCGGCCTGCAGTTCGTCGAACGCCTTGGCCAGCGCGGCGCGGCGCATGCCAAGGGTGGCGGGCGCCCTGGCCGGGACGATGAAACCGGGGCGCATGGCGTTCACATCGACCCCGGCGGCCACCGCGGCCTCATGCGCCGCGGTATCGGGGATCACGCCCAATTCGGCGTGAAAGCCGACCTGCGCCGGCAGCAGGATATAGGCGGCAAGGTTGCGGGCGGCATTCTCGATCTTGACCGCCGAAAAGTCGGTGTACATGCGGATGCGGTAAGAGGCGGTGGCGTTCAGCGGGCGGAACTCTTCGAACGGCACCGTCTTGCGGTTCAGCTCGACCACGCGGTTCATCGCGCCCATCAATTCGTTCAGCGATTTGGCGCCCGTCGCCTTGAGGAACCGCTTCGCCATGCTGGTCGATGGCGCCTCGGCCTTGACAAGCCGGCCTTCGGCATCGGTCCTGGGCACGAAGAAGGTCAGGCCGTTCGGCAGAACCGCGGCGCGGTTTTCGAACAGGGGGGTCAGGGCCTTGCCGGACTTCGCCACGGCGTCCCATTCCCAGATGTCGCGCAGGATCGCCTGCATCAGCACCGGGTCGGACAACAGCGCAAGGCGCACCGGCCCCGGCACCGGGGTCACCTCAAAGTCGATCTGGTTGATCTTGATCCGCATCGCTGCCCTCCGCTTTTGCCCGCCTTCTACCGCGGGCGTGCCGGGAAGGGTAGGGTGGGTCTTGACCCACCTTACGCGGACAACCCCGCCTCTGCCGCGATTTCGGCCCGGCTTTTGCGGGCCCGTTCGGTGGCCGATTTCAGCTGGCCGCAGGCGGCCATGATATCCTCGCCGCGCGGGGTGCGGATCGGGCTGGCATAGCCGGCCTTGTAGATGATGTCGGCAAAGGCATGAATCCGGTTGCCGCTGGACCGCCGATAGGGCGCGCCTGGCCATTCGTTGAACGGGATCAGGTTGATCTTGGCCGGGATGCCGCGGATCAGTTCCACCAGCCGGTGGGCATCTTCATCGCTGTCGTTGACGCCCGCGAGCATGACATATTCAAAGGTGATCCGTTCCGAATTGGACAGACCGGGATAGGCGCGCAAGGCGTCCAGCAGCGTGGCGATGTTCCAGCGCTTGTTGATCGGCACCAGCACGTCGCGCACGGCATCGGTGGTGGCATGGAACGACACCGCCAGCTGGCAGCCGATTTCCGTCGCCGCACGGGCGATTTCCGGCACCACGCCCGAGGTCGACAGGGTGATCCGGCGCCGCGACAGGCCGATCCCCTCGCCGTCCATGGCGATCTTCATCGCGTCGCGCACGGCGTCGAAGTTGTACAGCGGCTCGCCCATGCCCATCAGCACGATGTTGGACAAGAGGCGGGTTTCGTCCTTGGGCGCGCCGGGCACCGGCCATTCGCCCAGATCGTCGCGCGCCATCATCACCTGGCCGACGATTTCCGCCGCGGTCAGGTTGCGCACCAGCTTTTGCGTGCCGGTATGGCAGAAGGAACAGGTCAGAGTGCAGCCGACCTGGCTTGAAACGCACAGCGTGCCGCGGTCCTCTTCCGGGATATAGACGACCTCGACCTCGTGCCCGCCGGCGATGCGCACCAGATACTTGCGGGTGCCGTCGGCCGAGATCTGTTTCGACACCACTTCCGGGCGGTCGATGGTGAAATTCGCGGCAAGAAGCGCGCGATAGTCCTTGGCCAGATTGGTCATCTGTGCGAAATCGCGCACGCCCCAATGGTAAACCCATTGCCAGACCTGTCCCAGCCGCATCTTGGCCTGCTCTTCCGGGGTGCCGGCGGCGATCAGCGCCGCGCGCATCTCGTCCCGCGTCATGCCGGCAAGATTGGCCGGGCCGCCCTGCGGCAGCTTGCGGGGAAGGGTCAGCACATCCTGCGTGATGGCGGCTTGCGCCGGAAGGGGGGCGTTCATGTCAACCTGGAGGGCGGGGGTCAGAGGCGGCACATAACACCGATGCGGCGATTTTCCAAGCCGCGCGTCAGGCCCCGGAACACAGTATCGCCGCCCGCGCCGCCGCATCGGCGAAACCCGCGAGTGCAAAGGTGACGGTGACGGGCACCGCGCCTTCGGCGACCAGCGACATGCCGGCGGTCTCGGCGCGGCCCATGGCCTCGATGGCGCGGATGTCGTCGGCGGGGTCGGCGGTCCAGGCCCAGTCGCCATCGGTGAACATCGGTATCCGCACCTCGGCCGCGGTCAGGGCCAGCGCGCTGCCCGCGGCAATCGGATGGCCACCGGCGCGGAACGTCACCTGCCCGGCGGTATTCTCGCGCCAGGTGACCAGCATCTGCGAGGCGTCGCCGCTGCTGCCCTCGGGCCAGCCGGTTTCGGTGGCGGCGGTGGCAAAGGCGATGCACTGGCGCGGTTCGTCATCGACATAGACCG
The DNA here is from genome assembly GCA_964540965.1 of uncultured Rubellimicrobium sp. Classification (GTDB taxonomy): domain Bacteria; phylum Pseudomonadota; class Alphaproteobacteria; order Rhodobacterales; family Rhodobacteraceae; genus JADYZU01. Next base: position 102,989 of record CAZIOT010000009.1, read on the forward strand.
CCCAGGCACCAAAGACCTCGGCCCGCTGCGCCTGCTGCGCGGCGGCCGTTCCGGCCAGAACGGTCAGGACCAGCGCGGCACTCAGCCGCTGCATCGCGTCCGCGCCTCGTCGACCGAGGCGGTAAAGCCCAGAAGGCTGAACGTGTCCTGCGTCTGGGTGCCGCGTCCGGACACGCCGGTCAGGATCGCCGAACTGCCCGAACGCATGGCCGCGACGATACGGGCGTCATCTTCGGCCGTGGCGGGCCAGGCCCATTCGCCTTCGGTGAACAGCGTGTATTGCGTGCCGCCGATGTCGAGCGTCACCGTCGAATTGGCGGCAAAGGGATAGCCGCCGGTGAAGGTGACCTGCCCGTCAACGCCTTCGCCCGGGCGGTAGAACACGAACAGCAGGGTTTCGCCGCGCGACACCTCGACCGGCTGGCCGTCGCGGGTGTTGAGCGATTCCTTGGGTGCCGAGACCGCAAAGCATTCGGTCGGTTCGGTTTCCTGGAACACGCTCCAGTCCGTCGTGGCGGCGACGCGGTTGTCGGTGGTTTCCTGCGCCAGACCTTGCGTCGCGCAGGTGGCGGTCAGCAATGCCAGCAGGGTCAGCTTGCGCATCTGGTCCTCGCTTCGTCTACGGTTGCCGTGAAACCCAGAAGGCTGAACGTGTCCTGCGTCTGGGTACCGCGTCCCGACACGCCGGTCAGGATCGCCGAACTGCCCGAGCGCATCGCGGCGACGATACGGGCGTCATCCTCGGGCGTGGCGGGCCAGGCCCATTCGCCTTCGGTGAACAGGGTGTATTGCGTGCCGCCGATGTCGAGCGAGACCTCAGAGCCTTCGGCAAAGGGATAGCCGCCGGTGAAGGTCACCTGCCCGTCGACGCCTTCGGCCGGGCGGTAGAACACGAACAGCAGGGTTTCGCCGCGCGACACCTCGACCGGCTGGCCGTCGCGGGTGTTGGCCTGTTCCTTGGGCGCCGATACGGCAAAGCACTCGGTCGGATCGGTTTCCTCGAACACGCTCCAGTCCGTCGTGGCGGCGACCTGGTTGGTGGTGGTCTCTTGCGCCTGGGCGGTGTGGGCGGCCAATGCCACGCCGATCGCCACCGCGCGAGCCAGTCCGTTCCTCATTGCCCAGCCTCCAAGCTGTTCCTGCCTCTGCCGCCGGTCCGGCGCCTGATCTGCGCCTTTTGTCTCTGGAAGGGCGGCTGTCAACCCGATAGCGGTAGGTCTAACGCAGAACCCGCGCCGGGGAAAACCCCCGCAGGGTCACAAGGCTGCGCGGATTCATGCCAAGAGGGGGCTGGGGGCGATGGGACAGGCGGTCGATCTGGTCGAGGTCTGGCGCGGCGGGCGGCTGGAATGCGTGCATCGCGGCCATGCGGTGATCCTGCGCGACGGCGTGGTCGAGGCCGCCTGGGGCGATCCCGATTGCGTGATCTATCCGCGATCCTCGGCCAAGATGATCCAGGCGCTGCCCCTGGTCGAATCGGGCGCGGCCGACCGCCATGACCTGTCACAGGACCGGCTGGCGCTGGCCTGCGCCAGCCATATCGGCGCCGCCTATCACACCGACCGGGTGCGCGCCTGGCTGAACGACATCGGCCTGTCGGACGGCGATTTCCGCTGCGGCGCGCACGAGCCGGGCGACCGCGCCGCGCGCGACGCGCTGGTCCGCGCCGGGACCGCGCCCTGCCAGTACCACAACAATTGTTCCGGCAAACATGCCGGGTTCCTGACCCTGAACCTGCATCTGGGTGCCGGATCGGAATATGTCGAACCCGACCATCCAGTGCAAAAGGCCGTGCGCGAGGCGTTCGAGGACGTGACGGGCGAGCCATCGCCCGGCTACGGCATCGACGGTTGCTCGGCGCCGAATTTCGCCACCACCGTCACCGGGCTGGCCCGCGCGATGGAGCGGTTTGCGACCGCCGGCGACCGCAGCGGCGCGCGCGCGGCGGCGCAGGGCCGGCTCGTTCAGGCCATGATGGCCTTTCCCGAACTGATTGCCGGCGAGACGCGGGCCTGCACCGAACTGATGCGCGCGACGGGCGGCAAGGTCGCGATCAAGGGCGGGGCCGAAGGCGTCTATGTCGCGATCATCCCCGAACGGCGGACGGGCATCGCGCTCAAGATCACCGATGGCGCTTCCCGCGCGTCCGAGGCGGTGATGGCGGCGCTGCTGATCCGGCTGGGGGCGCTGGACCCGGCCCATCCGGCCGCGGCGACCCGCGTGAACGCGCCGCAGACAAACTGGCGCGGGCTGGTGACCGGCGAGATCCGGGTGGTGCCGGGGCTGATCTAGGCCCGGCGACCGGACGGTTCTGGCACCGGGCTTTGAAGGCCGTTGGCGTTTCCAGCCTTGTTGACCGATTCTTCATTCCTGTAAGCAAGGCTGCGAGCAGTCTGAAGAAACGGTGCCATGCCCCCTGCCGAGCAGCTTTTGCGCGATGTGTTCGGATTCGACGCCTTTCGCCCCGGTCAGGGCGAGATCGTCGATGCCGTGGCCACCGGGCGCGAGGTGCTGGCGATCATGCCCACCGGCGGCGGCAAGTCGCTGTGCTTTCAACTGCCGGCGCTCTTGCGCGACGGGGTGACGCTGGTCGTCTCGCCCCTTATCGCGCTGATGCGCGATCAGGTCCGCGCGCTGACGGCAGCAGGGGTCGAGGCCGGGGCGATTACCTCGGGCAATACCGAGGACGAGACCCGCACCGTGCACGAGGCGCTGGCGGCAGGGCGGCTGAAGCTCCTCTACATCGCGCCGGAACGGCTTTCCGCCGGCACCGGCTGGCTGAAACGCGCCGGGGTCGGCCTGATCGCGGTGGACGAGGCGCATTGCGTCAGCCAGTGGGGCCATGATTTCCGCCCCGATTACCTGCGCATCGGCGACCTGCGCCGCGATCTGGGCGTGCCGCTCGCTGCCTTTACCGCGACCGCCGATGCCGAAACCCGGGCCGAGATCGTCGAAAAGCTGTTCGGCGGGCAGGCGCCGCTGACCTTTCTGCGCGGTTTCGACCGGCCGAACATCCATCTGAAATTTGCCGTCAAGGAGAGCCCGCGCGACCAGATCCTGCGCTTTGCCGGGGCGCGCAAGGGCCAGTCGGGCATCGTCTATTGTGGCACGCGCAACAAGACCGAGGTGCTGGCGCAGGCGTTGCGCGACGCCGGCCATGCCGCGATCCATTATCACGCCGGCATGGACCCCGACGACCGCCGCCGGGCCGAGGAGCGTTTCCAGCGCGAGGATGGCCTGATCGTCGCCGCCACCGTCGCCTTCGGCATGGGCATCGACAAGCCCGACATCCGCTGGGTCGCCCATGCCGACCTGCCGAAATCGATCGAGAGCTATTATCAGGAAATCGGCCGCTCGGGGCGCGACGGGGCGGCGGCGGAAACGCTGACGCTCTATGGCCCCGACGACGTGCGTTTTCGCCGGCAGCAGATCGACGAAGGCGCGGCACCCCCCGAACGCAAGGACGCCGACCACGGGCGGCTGAACGCGCTTCTGGGTCTGGCCGAGGCTTTGGGGTGCCGGCGGCAGGCTCTGCTGCGCTATTTCGGCGAGGACGCCGGACCCTGCGGCAATTGCGACCTTTGCGCCCGCCCGCCCGAGGTGTTCGACGCGACGACCCCGGTGCGCATGGCCCTGTCGGCGGTGCTGCGCACCGGCGAATCCTTTGGCGTCGGGCATCTGACCGACATCCTGACCGGCACGCTGACCGACAAGGTGCGCGACCGCGGCCATGACCGGCTGCCGACCTTCGGCATCGGCAAGGATCACGACAAGCGCGCATGGACAACGATCTTTCGCCAGATGATGGGCCATGATCTGGTCCGCCCCGATGCCGAACGCCACGGCGCGCTGCGTATGACCGACCGCGCCCGCCCGATCCTGCGGGGCGAGGCGGCGATTTCCCTGCGCAAGGATGCCTTGCGCGACCGCAGCGGCCCGGTGGTGCGGGCACAGGTCGCCGAAGAGGACGAGGCGCTGCTCTCGGCCCTCAAGGCCCGGCGCCGGGCGCTGGCCGATGCCGCCAACGTGCCGGCCTATGTCGTCTTTCCCGACCGCACGCTGATCGAGATGGCCGAACGCCGGCCGCAGACGCTGGACGAGATGGCGGCGATCAACGGCGTGGGCGCGAAAAAGCTCGACAGCTATGGCCGGGTGTTTCTTGAGGTCATCACCGGCGCCGGGGCGACGGTGCATCCGGCCCGCGCCCGGCTGGCGGCCGGCGGCCACGGCGCCCTGTTCGACCGGCTGGCCGACGCGCAGGCAGCGCTGGTCCGGGGCGAGGACGGGACCGGCAAATACCTGACCTGCACCACCAGCACCCTTGCCCAGATCGCCGAACGGCGGCCGCGGACGCTGGCCGACCTCCTCCGGGTGCAGGGCATGGGCGAGCAGAAGGTGGAACGCTTTGGCCCGGCGTTCCTGGCGGTGCTGGCCCAAGGATAGGGGCGCCCGCGGATTTCGGGACGGCCCGCGCGGCGGGCAGGCGTCCCGGTTGCGCCCTTGACGGGGGCGGCGGCGAACGGCACTCCAATCCCATGCTTATCGTCCTGTCCCCCGCCAAGAAGCTCGATTTCGGCCCGGCGCCCCTGCCCGCCGACCTGCCCCTGACCGAACCCCTGTGGCCGGCCGAGGCGGCGCGGCTGGCGCGGACCATGCGCAACCTGACCTTGCGCGACCTCAAGGGGCTGATGGACCTGTCCGACGACCTGGCCCGGCTGAACCGCGACCGTTTTCGCGACTGGGCCGACGATCCCGCGCCCGAGGCGGTGCGCCCGGCGGTGATGGCCTTTGCCGGCGATACCTATGTCGGGCTGGATGCGCGCACCTTCGGCCCCGACGACCTGCGGTTTGCCCAGGACCATCTGCGCATCCTGTCGGGGCTTTACGGCCTCTTGCGCCCGCTCGACACGATCCAGCCCTATCGGCTGGAAATGGGCAGCCGGCTGAAGACCCGGCGCGGTGGCAATCTTTACGATTTCTGGGGCGACAACATCGCCCGGCGCCTGAACGCCGAGGCGGCGGCGCTGGGCAGCGATCTGCTGGTCGCCTGCGCCAGCGAGGAATATTTCCACGCCGCCCGCCGGCCGGCGCTGAATCTGCGGGTGATCCAGCCGGTCTTCCTTGAGGACCGGGCCGGCAAGCGCAGCATCGTCAGTTTCTACGCCAAGCAGGCGCGCGGGGCGATGGCGCGGTTCATCATCCTGAACCGGCTGGACGACCCGGCGCATCTGCGCGACTTCGACACCGGCGGCTATGCCTGGGATGCCGAGGCCTCGACCCAAGACCGGCCGGTGTTCGTCCGTCACAACTTGGCGTGAAGTCGGGAAAACCTGTCCTGCTGCGGCAGGTCACGGCATTGCGCCGGCCGGCCTTCCCATGCGACCCTGACGGCATTGACCCCCATCCTGCGGGAGAATTTTGATGCGCCGCCTGATCCTTGCCGCCCTTGCGGTGCTGCCGCTTGCCGCCCTTGCCGACAACGGCGTGCCCGATGCGCGCGTGGCGATCCAGCGCGACACCGATTTTCCCGGCGGCGACCTGGGCCAGTATTTCGACACCACGCTCGATGCCTGTCAGGCGACCTGCCTGGCCGACGCGGCCTGTGTGGCCTTCACCTTCAACGCGCGGTCGAATTCGTGTTTCCCCAAGGGCATTTCGGGTCCGGCGACGCCCTTTGCCGGGGCGATTTCCGGACTGATCCTGCCGACCGATCCGACCGTCCTGGCAGCGGCCCCGGCGCGGGTTGCCGATCTGTCGTTCCTGGATCCCGCCGACATCGACCGGGCTGAAACCGTTGCGCGCGAGATCGGCCGCGACCATTCCTCGGACGGCTATGGCGCGGTCGAACTGCGCCAGGCCTCGCAGCGGGCCGAGGGGCAGGGCGACATGATCGGCGCCTTCCGCTTCATGGGCGCGGCCATCGCCATGGGCGACAATGCCGGCGACTGGATGGATTACGCCCGGCTGGGCGCCAGTGCCGGCAATGCCTCGTCCGAAGAAATCTCGTTTGCCCGCAGCCGGGTGATTCCGGCGCTGATTTCGGCCTGGATGCGGACCGGCGATGCCGGGACGCGCACCGAAATCCTTGCCCGGCTTGCCGCGGCGCTGGAAAACGAGGGTCGTGGCCGACTGGGCATTGATGCCCTGCGGCTGGCGCAGGACATCCAGCCCCGCCGCGATCTGGAGGAGGTGCTGGACCGGCTGATCGGGCTTTACGGCTTCCGCGTCGCCGACACCCAGGTTGACAGCGATGCCGAAACCCCGCGGCTTTGCGTCAATTTCAACGAACCGCTGGTCGCCGCCGGGGTGGATTACGCGCCATTCGTGCAGATGCCCGATGCGTCCTTTACCGTCGATATCTCGGGTAGCCAGCTGTGCCTTGATGGCGTCGAACATGGCCGGCGCTATGCCGTCACCCTGCGCGCCGGCCTGCCGGCTGCCAGCGGCGAGACGCTGGTGCGCCCGGTCGCGCTGAACCTATATGTCCGCGACCGCAGCCCGCAGGCGCGCTTTACCACCCGCGCCTATGTCCTGCCGCGCACCGCCGATGCCGGCATCCCGATCGAGACGGTGAACCTGCCCGAGGTCGATCTGTCGCTGTCGCGCGTGTCCGACCGCAACATCCTGCGCACGCTGCAGGGCGACATGTTCGGCTGGCCGCTTTACGACTGGAGCTTTGACGACACCATCGGCGAGACGGTCTGGACCGGCACCCTGACCGTGCCGCAAGAGATGAACCGCGACGTGCTGACGCGCATCCCGCTGGTCGAGGCGCTGGAGGGCCAGCCCGCCGGGCTCTATGTCCTGTCGGCCGGCATTCCCGGCGCCGATCCCTATGAGGATCCGCCGGCAAGCCAGTGGTTCGTGCTGTCCGATCTCGGGCTTTCCTCGATGCTGGGCAGCGACGGGCTGACGGTCGATGTGCGCAGCCTGACCAGCGCCGCGCCGGTCGCCGGGGCCGAGGTGCAGTTGGTCAACCGCGCCAATGCCGTGCTGGGCACGGCTGTCACGGATGCCAGCGGCACCGCGGTCTTCGAAGCCGGCCTGACCCGCGGCATCGGCTCGGCCGAGCCGGCGCTGCTGACGGTGACGGCGGGCGACGACATGACCTTCCTGTCGCTGAGCGACCCGGCCTTTGACCTGTCCGACCGTGGTGTCGACGGGCGAGAGCCCGCCGGGCCGATGGATGTGTTCCTTGCCACCGACCGCGGCGCCTATCGCGCGGGCGAGGTGGTGCATCTGACCGCGCTGGTGCGCGACGATCAGGCGCGCGCGCTGCCCGGCGTGCCGCTGACCGCGATCCTGACCCGGCCCGATGGCGTCGAATATGCCCGCGTCGCCAGCCCGCTTGATGCCGGCGGCGGCCATGTCTTTGCCCTGCCCATCGCGCCCTCGGCCCCGCGCGGTACCTGGACGATCGAGGTCAAGGCCGATGTCGATGCCCCGGCGCTGGCCACAACCCGCGTTCTGGTCGAGGATTTCCTGCCCGAGCGTGTCGATGTGGACCTGACCGCCCCCGATACCGTGGCGCTGAACGGCACCCTGCCCGTCGATCTGACCGCGACCTGGCTGTTCGGCCCGCCCGGTGCCGATCTGGCCGTCGAGGGCGAGGTGATCCTTGCTTCTGCCAGCAGCCTGCCCGGCTGGGACGGTTACGTCTTTGGCCGCGAGGACGAGCCGTTCTCGACCCTGGTCGAGATGCTGGGCGGCGCCCGCACCGATGCCGAGGGCCGTGCCGTGGTCGATGCCACGCTGCCCTTTGTCGAAACCGCGACCCGGCCGCTGACCGCGACCGCCACGCTGCGCGTCACCGAAGGGTCGGGCCGGCCGGTGGAACGGCAGGTTTCGGCCACTGTCCTGCCCGATGCGGTGATGATCGGCCTGCGCCCGGCCTTTGACGCGGTGGTGCCCGAGGGCGGCGAGGCCGCCTTTGACCTGATCGCGCTGGGACCGGACCTGAAACCGCAGCCTCTGGCGGTCGAATGGACCATCAACCGGGTCAGGACCGAATATCAGTGGTATTCGCTTTATGGCTACTGGAACTGGGATCCGGTGACGACACGGGAACGGGTCGCCTCGGGGCAGGCGCAGCTTGGCTCGGCGCCGCTGCGCGTCTCGGCCCCGGTCGGCTGGGGCGAATACGAACTGGTGGTCGAGGCGACGGACGGCAGCTATGCCGCGTCCTCGGCCAGCTTCTGGGCCGGCTGGTGGGGCGCGTCCGAGGGCGACGACACTCCCGACGTTCTGGAAGCCTCGCTTGACGCCGAAAGCTATGCCGTCGGCGATACGGCCACACTGCGGATCGTGCCGCGCTTTGCCGGCACGGCGCTGGTCTCGGTCCTGTCGGACCGGGTGATCCACCGCGTCGCGGTCGAGGTGACCGAGGGCGAGAACCTGATCCCCCTTGAAGTGACCGAGGATTGGGGCACCGGCGCCTATGTCACCGCCGCCGTGATCCGGCCGATGGACGAGGCCGCGGGCCGCAACCCGTCGCGGGCGCTGGGGCTGGTCCATGCCGCGGTCGATCCGGGCGACCGCCAGCTTTCGGTCATCATCGAAAGCCCGCTGTCGGCGGCCCCGCGCGGCCCCCTGACGGTCGCGGTCGATGTGCAGGGCGCGCTGCCGGGCGAACCGGCCTGGGTCACCCTCGCGGCCGTCGATGTCGGCATCCTGAACCTGACCGCCTTTGACAGCCCCGACCCTTCGGCCTGGTATTTCGGCCAGCGGCGGCTGGGCGTGGACCTGCGCGATGTCTATGGGCGGCTGATCGACGGCATGACCGGCGCCATGGGCGATGTGCGCTCGGGCGGCGATGCCACGCTGTCCTTGGCCCTGCAATCGCCCCCGCCGACCGAAGAACTGGTCGCCTATTTCGAAGGCCCGGTGCAGGTCGATGCCAATGGCCGTGCCGAAATCGCCTTCGACCTGCCGTCGTTCAACGGCACCGTGCGGCTGATGGCGGTGGCCTGGTCGGACCGTGGCGTCGGCCAGGCGGAATCCGAGGTGCTGGTGCGCGATCCGGTGGTCGTCACCGCCTCGGTCCCGCGGTTCATGGCGCCGGGCGATGCCTCGCGCCTGCTCCTGGAACTGACCCATGCCGAAGGGCCGGCGGGCGAGATGGCGCTGACGGTGGAAAGCGACGGCCTGCGGCTCGACACGCAACTGATCCCCGCCGCGGTGCGGCTGGAGGCGGAAGGGTCCGCCCGGCTGTCGCTGCCGATCACCGCGCTGAACCCCGGCATCCACCCGATCACCGTGACGCTTACCACGCCGGACGGCCGCGAACTGGTCAAGGTGCTGACGATCCCGGTGCAACTGAACGACCCCGAGGTCAGCCAGACCCTGCGCCTGACGCTGGCCGCGGGCGAGACCTTTACCTTTGACGATGCCGTCTTTGCCGGCATGGTTCCCGGCACGGGCGAGGCGACGCTTTCGGTCGGGCCGCTGGCGCGGTTCGATGCGGCGGGGCTGCTGAACATGCTCGACCGCTATCCCTATGGCTGCACCGAACAGATCACCTCGGCGGCGATGCCGCTTCTCTATTTCGACGATGTGGCGCAGGCGATGGGGCTGGGCAGCGGCGACCAGATCGAACAGCGGATCGCGCAGTCGATCACCGCGGTTCTGGCCAACCAGTCGGCCAACGGCGCCTTCGGGCTGTGGGGGCCGTGGTCGGGCGACATGTGGCTTGACGCCTATGTCACCGATTTCCTGGCCCGCGCCCGTGCCCGCGGCCACGAGGTGCCGGAAACCGCCTGGCGTTCGGCGCTCGACAACCTGACGAACGCCGTCAACTACTATCCCGAGTTCGAATCCGGGGGCGAGGACATGGCCTATGCGCTGATGGTCCTTGCGCGCGAGGGCGAGGCGGCGGTGGGCGACCTGCGCTATTACGCCGACGAACGCGCCTTTGCCTTCACCACGCCGCTTGCCTCGGCACAACTGGGCGCGGCGCTCGCCTTCTATGGCGACCAGCCGCGGGCGGATGCGATGTTCGCGCAGGCGCAGGCGCAGATCCGGGGCCTGGGCAAGGAACCGGCGCAATCCGTCTGGCGGGTCGATTACGGCACGCAGGCCCGCGACATCGCCGCGGTCCTGACCCTTGCCGTCGAGGCCGGGTCGACTGCCGTCGACCGTGACCTGCTGTCGGCGCGGCTGGCCGGGCTGGGCACAAGGGTTTCGACGCAAGAGGCGGTCTGGACGCTGATGGCCGCGAATGCCCTGATCGACGACCTGCGCAGCGCCGGGATCACGCTGGACGGGCAGGTGCCCGACGGGCCGGTGGTGCGCGTCCGCGCCGATGACGCGGCCGTGGCGCCGGTGCTGGTCGCGAATGGCGGCGACAGTGCCACCGACCTGACGGTCACCACCTTTGGCGTGCCGGAAACCCCGCCGCCCGCGGGCGGGCAGGGCTATGCGATCCGTCGCGAATACTTCACCATGGATGGCACCGCGACGACGCCCGATCAGGTGCAGGCCGGCACCCGCCTTGTCACGGTGCTGACGGTCGAACCCCTGGGCCGGCAAGAGGCGCGGCTGATGGTCGCCGATCCGCTGCCCGCCGGGTTCGAGATCGACAATCCCAACCTGATCCGCGGCGGCGACATATCCGCCCTGTCCTGGCTTGAGACGGTCGAGCCGAACCACGCCGAATTCCGGCAGGACCGTTTCCTGGCGGCCGTGGATCTGCGCGATCAGGTGCCAGTGCGGCTGGCCTATGTGGTGCGCGCCGTCAGCCCCGGCACCTTCCATCACCCGGCGGCGAGCGTGGAGGACATGTATCGTCCCCAGATGCGCGCCCATACCGATGCCGGCACGGTGACGGTCACCGAGTAGGATGCGCGCCCGCTGGCTGATCCTTGCCGCCGTGCTGATGTTCAGCGCGGCGGCGGCGCGCGATGCGTTCGACCGCTGGATCGACGCCACCGTGCTGCCGGTGCTGGTCGCCGAGCAATCGGTCGAGGTGCTGGACCGTAACGGCGCGCTTTTGCGCGCCTATACGGTCGCGGACGGGCGCTGGCGGATGGCGGTCACGCTGGATGCGGTCGACGCGGCTTACGTCCAGATGCTGGTCCGCTATGAAGACGGGCGCTTCTACGACCATGCCGGCGTCGATCCCTGGGCCATGGCCCGCGCGCTGTGGCAGGCGGCGACCAACGGGCGCGTGGTGTCGGGTGGATCGACCCTGACCATGCAGGTCGCCCGGCTGATCGAGGATTCGGGCACCGGTGCCTGGGATGGCAAGCTGCGCCAGATCCGCGTGGCGCTGGCGCTCGAGCGGCGGTTTTCCAAGGACGAGATCCTGACGATCTACCTGAACCGCGCCCCCTTTGGCGGCAATATCGAAGGGGTGCGCGCCGCCGCCTATGCCTGGTTCGGCAAGCCGCCGGCGCGGCTGACCCCGGCCGAGGCGGCGCTTCTGGTCGCGCTGCCGCAGGCCCCCGAAAGCCGGCGGCCCGACCGCCACCCCGACGCCGCCCGCGCCGCCCGCGACCGCGTGCTGGCGCGGATGGCCCGCGACGGCATCCTGACGGCCGAGGAGGCGGCAGCCGCCCTGACCGAACGCTCGCCCGACCGCCGGCGGGAATTTCCCCTGCTCGCCCCGCATCTGGCCGACCGGCTGCGGTCTGAAAATCCGCTTCTGGCGCTGCACCTGACCACGCTTGACGCGAACCTTCAGGCGCGGGTCGAGGATCTGGCGCGGGCGGCGGTGGCCGGTGAGGCCGACCGCCTGCAGGTCGCGATCATGGTCGCCGATCACCGCAGCGGCGAAATCCTCGCCACGGTCGGATCGTCGTCCTATCAGGCCGATGCGCGACAGGGCTTTGTCGACATGACCACCGCCCTGCGTTCGCCCGGATCGACGCTCAAGCCGGTGATCTACGGGCTGGCCTTCGACCGCGGCCTTGCGCATCCCGAAACGCTGATCGCCGACCGGCCGGTCGATTTCGACGGCTACCGGCCGCAGAATTTCGACGGGGTGTTCCGCGGCGAACTGCGGGTGCGGCAGGCGCTGCAATGGTCGCTCAACATTCCGGCGGTCAGCCTGCTGGACGCGATGGGGCCGCAGCACCTGATGGCGGCGCTGCGGCGGGCGGGGACAGATCCGGTGATCCCCGGCGGCGGCGCGCCGGGGCTGGCCGTCGGCCTTGGCGGTCTGGGGATGAGCCTGTCCGACCTGATGCGGGTCTATGCCGCGCTGGGCAACGGCGGGGAGGCGGTGGATCTGCGGGTGACGCCCGATCCGACGCCCGGTTTCCTGCCGCGCCGGGTGCTGGCCGAAACCGCCGCCTGGCAGGTCGCCGACATCTTGCGCGACGTGCCGCGCCCCGCCGGGGTGGTGCAGGACGGCATCGCGTGGAAAACCGGCACCTCTTACGGTCACCGTGATGCCTGGGCGCTGGGGTTCGACGGGCGTTACGTCGTCGGCGTCTGGATGGGGCGGGCCGACGGCACGCCGGTGCCCGGCGCCTTTGGCGGCGACCTGGCCGCGCCGGTGATGTTTTCGGCCTTTGCCCGCACGGCTGGACAGGTGACGCCTCTGCCGCCGCCGCCGCCCGCCACGCTGATCGTCGCCGGCGACCGGCTGCCCCTGCCGTTGCAACGGTTCCGCCCGCCGGGGGCCGCGCCCGAAGGCGGCCCGGAAATCGCCTTTCCCCCCGACGGCGCCGTGGTCGAGGGCACCACCATCGTCGCCCGCGTGACCGAAGGCGCCCCGCCCTTCACCTGGCTTGCCAACGGCCTGCCGGTGCTGACCACCCGCGACCGCGAGGTGCCCTTGCCCGACCTTGGCCGCGGCTTTTCCGCGTTGGTGGTGATCGACGCCAACGGCCAAAGCGCGCGGGCGCAGGTGGAACTGAAGTAAGACTATCGCGCGCCTGCGGCGCATTCCTTTTGTCTCGTCGTCGCCTTCGGCTCCTCCTCGGGGTGCCTCCCGGCGGGGGATATTTGGGGACGAAGAATGGGCAAGAGAGTCTTTGCCCTCATTCTTCGTCCATAAATATCCTCAGGGGGTGAGGAGCGCAGCGACGAGGGGGGCGGAAGGCCCCCCTGCGACATTCGCAATGACGCGCCGCGCCGGCCATGCTAGGTCGGGACCATGACCGATCTCCCCTCGAAAGAGGCGATCCTGCAATGGATTGCCGACAATCCCACCGAAACCGCGAAACGCGACATCGCCCGTGCCTTTGGCATCAAGGGCGCGGCGCGCATCGACCTCAAGCGCCTGTTGCGAGAGCTTGAGGACGAGGGCCACCTGCAAAAGCGCAAGCGCAGCTATCGCGACCGCGGGGCGCTGCCCCCGGTCGGCGTGATCGAGATCACCGGCACCGATGCCGATGGCGACCTTGTGGCGCGGATGCTGGAATGGTCGGGCGCGGGCCAGGGGCCGGTCATCACCGTGGCGCAGAAGGCGGGGGATCAGGCGCTTGGGCCGGGCGACCGGGTTCTGGCGAAGATCACCGCCGTGCCGGGCGGCGATTTCATCGAAGGGCGGGTGGTGCGCCGGATCGGCGCCAATCCGTTGCGCATCCTTGGCGTCTATCGGCAGGACAGCCAGGGCGGCCGCATCCTGCCGGTGGACAAGGGCGCGACCAGCCAATGGGCGGTAGGCCCCGGCATGGACGGCGGCGCGAAGGACGGTGAACTGGTCGAGGCCGAACAGGTCGGGCCGAAGGGCCGCCTTGGTCTGCCCAAGGCGCGCGTCGTCGCCCGGCTGGGCGATCCGGCGGCGCCGCGGGCGGTGTCGCTGATCGCCATCCACCAGCACAACATCCCCGACCATTTCCCCGATGCCGCCGTGGCCGAAGCCGATGCCGCGAAACCCGCCGGCCCGAAAGGGCGCGAGGATCTGACCCACCTGCCACTTGTCACCATCGACCCCGAGGACGCCCGCGACCGCGACGATGCGGTCTATGCGCAGGCCGATGACGACCCCGCCAATCCGGGTGGCCATGTCGTCTGGGTCGCCATCGCCGATGTTGCGCATTACGTCCGGCCGCAGTCGGCGCTGGACCGCGAGGCGCGGCGGCGCGGCAATTCCACCTATTTCCCGGACCGCGTGGTGCCGATGCTGCCCGACCGGCTGTCAGGCGACCTCTGTTCGCTGCACGAAGGCGTGCCGCGCGCCTGCATCGCCGTGCGGATGCGGATCAACGCCCGCGGCGGGCTGATCGGGCACAAGTTCCACCGCGGCCTGATGTTGTCGCGCGGATCGCTGGAATACGGCGCCGTGCAGGCGGCGGTCGACGGGCTGCCGTCCCCGTATGAGGCGCTGGTCGAACCGGTGCTGAAGCCGCTTTGCGCCGCCTTCGGGGCGCTCAAGCTGGCCAGGGCCGAACGCGAGCCGCTTGACATCGACCTGCCCGAGCGGCGGATCGTGCTGGACGATCAGGGCCGCGTGCTGTCGGTCGCCTTCAAGGAACGGCTCGACGCGCACCGCCTGATCGAGGAATTCATGGTGCTGGCCAATGTCGCCGCAGCCGAGGCGCTGATCGCCCGCAAGACGCCGCTTCTGTTCCGCGTCCACGAAGAGCCGAATCCGGAAAAGATCGATTCCCTGCGCGAGGTGGCGCAGGCCTCGGGGCTGGTCCTGGCAAAGGGGCAGGTGCTGAAAACCCAGCACCTCAACCGGCTGCTGAAACAGGCCGAAGGCACCGATCAGGACGAGCTGATCAACATGGCGACGCTGCGGTCGATGACGCAGGCCTATTACAGCCCGCAGAATTTCGGCCATTTCGGGCTGGCCTTGCGCAACTACGCCCATTTCACCTCGCCCATCCGGCGCTATTCCGACCTGATCGTGCATCGCGCTCTGATTTCGGCGCATGGCTGGGGCAGCGACGGCCTGTCGCCCGAGGATATCGAGACGCTGGACGACACGGCGCAGGTGATTTCCGATACCGAACGCCGCTCGATGCAGGCGGAACGCGACACCACCGACCGCTATCTGGCCGCCTATCTGGCCGACCGTGTCGGCACCCAATTCGGCGGCCGCATCAGCGGGGTGCAGAAATTCGGCCTGTTCGTGAAGCTGGACGATTCGGGCGCCGATGCCCTGGTGCCGATCCGGTCGCTCGGGTCCGAATACTTCCGTTACGATGCCGACAGCCAGACCCTGACCGGCGTCGACAGCGGGCAGGTGATCCGGCTGGGGCAGCGGGTGACGGTGAAACTGTCCGAGGTGACGCCGGTGTCGGGCGGGCTGGTGGCGGAACTGGTGACGCTTGACGACCACGCCCTGCCGCGCGCCGGGACAGCCCGCGGCGGCAAGGCGCCCCGGCGCAAGCTGGGGCAGGCCAAGGCCAAAGCGGCGGCGGAAAAGCGCAAGGTGCGCCGGGTTCGGCATTAGGCGCCCCGTCCGGGTCAGGCGCCTTCACGCCGATGTGCCCCGCCGCTGCTTTACCCGCCGGGCCGGTGCTCTAGTCTTGCCGGACTGGTGACGGAGAATGCGATGCGGGCGACGCGGCGGGCGGCTTTGGCGGGGATCGGCGCGCTGGCGGTTGCCGCCTGCGGGCGTCGCTATGCCCCCGCGGCGCCGGTCGCCGATGGCGGCCTTCCCGCCGTGCCGAACAGCGGCTGGTCCGACTGGGTGGCCCGGTTCAAGGCCCGCGCCCTGGCCGATGGGATTTCCGAACGCACCTATGAAGCGGCCTTTGCCGCCGCCGGTTTCACCCCCGGCGTGGTCGAACGCGACCGCAACCAGACCGAGACCCGGCGCAGCCTTGAGGATTACCTGGCCATCACCGCCGGCGAGGACCGGGTGGCGCAGGGGCGGCAGATGTTTGCGCAGCATGGCGACACGCTGCGCGCCATCGAGGCCCGCTATGGCGTCGAGGCGCATGTGACCTGCGCGATCTGGGGCATCGAAAGCCGCTATGGCACTAGGCTGGGCGCGATCCCGGTGATTTCGGCGACCTCGACGCTGGCCTATGACGGGCGGCGCGCTGGGTTTTATGAAAGCCAGTTGCTGGCGGCGCTCAAGATCCTCCAGTCCGGCGACGTGGCGCCGTCGCGGATGCTGGGGTCGTGGGCCGGCGCCATGGGACACACCCAGTTCATCCCGACCACCTATCTCGCCCATGCCGTCGATTTCACCGGGGACGGACGGCGCGACATCTGGTCGGCCGATCCGACCGACGCGCTTGCCTCGGCCGCCGCCTATCTGTCGGACATGGGCTGGCGGCGCGGCCAGCCCTGGGGGATGGAGGTCGAGGCCGACGGCGTCGAGGGCGGCAGCCGTGATGCCGGCGACTGGGCCACGGCCGGGGTGCGGGCGGCGCAGGGGGCCTTGCCCGCCTCGGGCGGGGCCGAGCTGACCCGGCCGCAGGCGGGGGGGCCGGCCTTCCTGACCTTCCGCAATTTCAGCATCATCGGCCGCTACAACAACGCCCGCAACTACATGTTTGCGGTGGGCTATCTGTCCGACCGTATCCGGGGCTTCGGCCCCTTGCGCGCCGGCTTTGGGGCCGACGCAAGCGGGCTGACCCAGGCCGACCGCATCCGCCTGCAACAACGGCTGACCGCCGCCGGGTTCGACACCGGCGGCGACGACGGGGTGATCGGCGCCAACACCGTCCGCGCCATCGAGGCATTCCAGCGCGCCCGCGGTCTGCCGGTCACCGGCCAGGCATCGCGCGACCTGCTGGCGCGTCTGGGATGAGATGGCTGGCGCTGGTCCTGCTGGCGGGTGCGGCGCAGGCCGAAAACCTGCCCGATCCGGCAGCCCCGGTCGACATCGCCGATCCTGCCGCCGCACTGGCCAGTTGGGTCGCGGGCATCCGTGACCGGGCACTGGCCGAAGGCGTCAGCCCGGCCACCGTCGATGCCGCGCTGGCCGGCATCGAATGGCTGCCTGAGGTGATCGCCGCCGACCGTCGCCAGAACGAATTCACCAAGACGATCTGGGATTACCTCGACACCGCCGTCTCGGACGACCGCATCGCCGCGGGGCAGCGCGCCCTGGCGGCGAATGCCGACCTTCTGGCACAGATCGAGGCCCGCCATGGCGTCGACCGCCATGTGATCGCGGCCATCTGGGGGCTGGAATCGGCCTATGGCGCGGTGCGCGGCGACATTCCGGTGCTTTCGGCGCTGGCGACCCTGGCGGCGGACGGGCGGCGGGGGGCCTTCTTCAGCGACCAGTTCGTGCAGGCGCTGAAAATCCTTGACGGTGGCCATGTGGCGCCGGACGACCTGCGCGGATCCTGGGCCGGGGCGATGGGGCATACGCAGTTCCTTCCCACCTCCTGGGCGCTGTGGGCGCAGGATTGGGACGGCGACAGGCGGCGCGACATCTGGTCCGACGATCCGGCCGACGCGCTTGCCTCGACCGCGGCCTATCTGGCCGGTCAGGGCTGGGTCGCGGGCCAGCCCTGGGGGGTCGAGGTGACGCTGCCCGAGGGGTTCGATTACGCCCTTGCCCGTGACACCAACCGCCAGCCGGTCAGCTACTGGACCGGCCTTGGCATCCGCGATGTGACCGGCGCGCCGGTGCCCGATCATGGCGCGGCGGTGATCCTCTTGCCGGGGGGTGCCGATGGCGCCGCCTTCATGACCTTCCGCAATTTCAACGTGCTGGAACGGTATAACACCGCCGACGCCTATGTCGTTGCCGTCGGCCATCTGGCCGACCGGCTGCGCGGCGGGCCGGCCATCGCCCATGACTGGCCGCGCCACGAACGCGCCCTGACGCTGGATGAGCGGCTGGAACTGCAACGCCGGCTGACCGCGGCGGGGTTCGACACGCAGGGCATCGACGGGCGCATCGGCCCGCGCACCGTGGGGGCGATCCGCGCCTGGCAACGGGCGAACGGCTGGCGGCCCGACGGCTTTCCCTCGCTTTCGCTGCTGACCGCTTTGCGCTAAGGCCGGGGCGAGCCAAACCGGAGCCCGCCCATGCCCTTCACCCGCCCCTTCGACCGGACGGTCAAGATCGCCCCCTCGATCCTGTCGGCCGATTTCGCCAATTTCGGCGCCGAATGCCGCGCCATCGAAGGTGCCGGGGCTGATTGGGTGCATGTCGATGTGATGGACGGGCATTTCGTGCCGAACCTGTCCTTCGGCCCGATGACCGCGCGGGCGCTGCGGCCGCATATCAAGGGCGTGATGGACGTGCATCTGATGGTGTCGCCGGTCGATACCTGGCTGGCCGATTTCGTTGCCGCCGGCGCCGATGTGCTGACAGTCCACCCCGAGGCCGGGCCGCATGTCCACCGCACCTTGCAGACCATCCGCGCCGCCGGCGCCAAGGCTGGTCTTGCGATCAACCCCGGCACCGGGCTGGACGGGTTGCCCTGGCTGCTCGACAGCCTTGACCTGATCTGCGTCATGTCGGTGAACCCCGGTTTCGGTGGCCAGTCGTTCATCCGTGAGATGCTGCCCAAGATCGCAGCGATCCGGGCGATGATCGGCGAAAGGCCGATCCACCTGCAGGTCGACGGCGGCGTCACCCCGGCCAACGCGGGCGAGGTGCGGGCGGCAGGGGCCGACGTGCTGGTCGCCGGATCGGCGGCGTTCAAGGGCGGCTCGGTCGACAATCCGGCGCCCTATGCGGCCAATATCGCCGCCCTGCGCGCCGCGGCCGGCTGATGGGCGCCATCGTCTTTGACCTTGACGGCACGCTGGTCGACAGCGCCGAGCAGATCATGGCGGCGGCCAATGCCGTGCTCGCGGACGAGGGGGCAGAGCCGCTGACCCTTGACCAGACCAAGGGCTTTATCGGCAATGGCGCCAGGGTGTTCGTCGCCCGGATGATCGCGGCGCGGGGACTGGCCGAGGCCGACCTGCCGCGCCTGCACGCGGCCTTTGTCGCCGGGGCCGAGGAGGATACCGCCGGCGCCGCCCTGTTCCCCGGCGCCGCGCGGGCGCTGCGCGATCTGGCGGCGCAGGGCCATGCCTTGGGCATCTGCACCAACAAACCGGCGGGGCCGACGCGGGCACTGCTTGCCGCCCTGGGCATCGCGCCCTTGTTCAGGGCGGTGATCGGCGGCGACAGCCTGCCGGTTCTGAAACCCGATCCGGCGCCGCTGCACGCCGCCTTTGCGCCACTGGGCCCGCCGCTGCTCTTTGTCGGCGACAGCGAGGTCGATTTCGCCACCGCGCAGGCCGCCGGCGTGCCCTTTGCCCTGCACACGAGGGGTTATCGCCGCGCCGGGATCGCGGACTTTCCCGGCGCGTGGTGTTTTGACGACTGGGCGGCGTTGCCCGCCCATGCTGCGACCCTTATTTGAGGTTCAGCATATCCACCGGCGGGCCGGGGAAATGCGAGAAATCGGGCGCGCCTTCCGGGGCGCCGATCAGGTCGCGCACGGCGCGGGTCGCCTGGTCGATGGCCGAATGGCAATAGGCATAGGCGCCCGAATCGGCGTTGGCGATGGCGATGCGGCCCCAGCCCTGCCGCGCGGTCTCGATCGGCAGCGGGCCGTCCGGCCAGAACGCATCGCCGGGCCACATGTATTCAAAGGCATAGCCGTGGCTCCAGCGGTTGCAGGTGATCGCCTCGATGTCGGTCGCCGGGTCGAAACTGGTGCCGGCGAGCGATCTGGCCAGAAGCTCGCGGATCGACCGCTCCAGATCCTCGAAGGTCAGCGTGTAAAGCTGCCGCTTGCCGGCCAGGGCCTGCTGGCGCGGCGCCAGCCCGGGTTCGACCAGCACCTTGGACAGGTGCAGCACCACCGGATCGTCGGGCGTATCGGCGAACCTGTAGTCGCCCATCGACACCGGAAAGTCGATGTCGAAGCCGCTCCAGAAATTGCCGCGGGCACGGACGCCTTCGATCTTGAGTTCGTCCAGCGCGCGCCAGTTGCGCAACTGCACATTGGTATAGATCAGCGGCACCTTCTGCTGGTCGTTCAGCGCGGAAACCTGTTCGTCCGAGATCTCGGAGGTAAGATAGGGGATGACGCGGTGCCAGCAGGCCAGCACGACATGGCCGGCGCTGACCGAATGCAGCGCGCCGCCATTTTCATATGTCACAGTGACAGAGGTGGCCGTTCCCGGCTCTCCATCATGTGCCACTTTGACGGCGGTTGAATTCAGCCGCAGCCGCACCTCATTCTCGGGCAGGTCGAGAAGGCCGTAATCGACGGGGGTGGTGACCAGATCCTCCATCGTCGATCCGGGCAGCGCGGCGGGAATCAGTGCGCGCACCAGCGACCGGGCGACGCCGGCGTTGCCATCGGGGAAGTGGTAGATGTAGGGGTCGGGGTCGGTCAGGCCCAGCCGCCCCGAAGGGCTGTTCTGCCGCGGCGTGAATTCGCCCAGATCCATGCCGTCGAACCCCGGGTTCCAGTTGGCGCGGGCGTCGATGGCCGAACAGGCGTCGATGCCGACGCCGAAATAGCCCTGGGTCGAACCCTGATAGAAATCGCCGACCTGCGGGTCGTAACCGCAGATTTCCTCAAGGAATTGCCGGTAGGTGATCGAGGCGAGCTTTTCCACCCGCTGTTCCGGGGTCATGTCGGGCAGCCAGTCGCGCGGGGCGTCGATCAGCTCGACCAGTTGCGCCTTGGCGGTGTCGTTCATCGGGGTCTCGGCCACCCATTCGGCGGTCGATTTGCCGGCGCGCAGCACCAGCTTGTCCTGCCCCCATTTCGCCTGGTCAAAGAAGATCGCGCTGCCAAGGCCGCGATCCTCGGCCCAGGCATGGTCGTAATATTCCTCGAACTTTTCGACCTGGATGCCGATGTCGCGCAAAAGCTGATGCACGGCGGGGCTGAAATAGGTGGGCGTCTGCATCGACTGGCTGCCGCCATAGCCGATCAGCGTCTTGCCGTTCGAGGCGGTGAATTCGTTGCGCTTGGCATGGCCGCCGAAATCGGCCAGCGGGTCGATCAGCAGCACCTTTGCCCCGGGCATCTGCTGGCGATAGAGGAAGGCGGCGGCAAGGCCCGACAAGCCGGCGCCGACCACGACAAGATCATAGGTTTCGCCGGTCGCGGTAGCGGCGCCATTGGCGTCGAACGATCCGTCGCGGATCGCGTGCATCACGTTCTGGGCGCTGTCGGTCTGGCCCTGAAGCCCGGTGCCCGAGGGCGGATAGGCCGGCGCGCCCTGCGCCCGCGCGGCACCGGGGCGGAACCCCGCCACACCCAGCGCCGAGGCGCCGATGGTCAGCGCCACGCCGTCCAGAAAATCCCGCCGCGTGATCGGGCGGTCCATGCCCAGCTTGCGGTCCCTGTCACTCCACGCCATCGCTGCCTCCTGAAGGTTGCCGGTCAAGGTGACAACGCGGCGGCGCCGAAGGCAAGGGGCGTCAGGCCGGGTCCGGGGTCAGAAACGTGACATGGGTGTCGCCATAGCGGCGCTGGTCGGCCAGGGCAAAGCCGGGCGGGGGGGACTGGGGGGTCGCCTCCTCCCACACGATCACCGCATCGGCGGCGATCCAACCGCCATTCTGGGCCGCGGTGATCGCGGCCTGTCCCATCAAACGGCCATAGGGCGGGTCCAGAAAGACCAGCCGTGCCGGCGGGCCGTCGCAGGGCGGAATCCGGGCGACTTCGGCGGCGATCAGCCGCCCGTCGCCCTCGCGCCGGGCGCGGCGCAGATTGTCGCGGATCAGGCCCTGCGCCACGCGGCCCGAATCGACAAAGGTCGCAAGGGCGGCGCCGCGCGACAGCGCCTCGATCCCGAGGGCGCCGGTGCCGGCGAACAGGTCAAGCACATGGGCGCCGGCAACCGGATTGCCAAAGCGCCCGCCCAGAAGCACGTTGAAGATCGCCTCGCGCACCCGGTCCGAGGTCGGCCGCAGATGCGCGGCCGGGTCGCCCTTGCCGATGTCGGCCAGCGTCAGGCCGCGGTGAAGGCCGCCGACGATCCTCACCCTTTCAGCAGCGCCTTGAGGTTGGTCGCCGGATCGACGACCAGCGCCGGATCGGGCGACCGTCCGGCCTCGATCAGGCGCTTGCCCACCATGTAGGCGCGGCTGTCGGACATGGCATCGACGGCGACCAGCCGGTCGCCGCAGTAATACCAGTGCGACAGCGCATCGCCCTCGCGGCGGACATGCACGGCATCGTGGCCGATGTTCAGCCCGGCGATCTGCAGGTGGCAATCATATTGGTCCGACCAGAACCACGGCGCCGGCACATAGGTCACATCGCGGCCCATGATGTTCAGCGCGGCCACTTCGGCCTGGTCGATGGCGTTGCCGACCGATTCCAGCCGGATGCGCTGGCCGTTGAAGGTCAGGCTGGCGCAATCGCCCGCCGCCCAGATATGCGGGTCCGAGGTGCGGGCGTGGTCGTCGGTCCAGATGCCATTGTCGATGGTCAGCCCGGCGGCCCCGGCCAGCGCGGTGTTCGGCGTGATGCCGACCCCGACCACCACCAGATCGGCGGGCAGGACGGTGCCATCGGCCAGATGAACGGCGCTGACATGCCCCTCGCCCTCAAGCCGGTCGACGCCCACGCCTTCGCGGATGGTCACGCCATGCGTCCCGTGCAGCGCGCGGAAGTAATCCGAGGTCGCAATCGCGGCAACCCGTTGCAGGATGCGCGGCGCGGCCTCGACCAGCGTCACCTCCATGCCCTTTTTCGCGCAGACCGCCGCGGCCTCGAGCCCGATATAGCCGCCGCCGATGATGACGACGCGGCGCCCGGCGACCAGTTCGGGCGCCATGCGGTCGGCGTCCTTCAGGTCGCGCATGACCAGAACGCCGGGCAGATCGCCGCCGATGGCGGCGGGCAGGCGGCGCGGGGTCGATCCGGTGGTCAGCGCCAGCGCGTCATAGGCCAGCACCTCGCCCCCGACCAGCGTCACCGTGCGGGCGGCGGGGTCGATCCGTTCGACACGGGTGGACAGGCGCAGGTCGATGCCGTGATCGGCGTAAAAGGCGGCGGGGCGCAGGAACAGCCGTTCCAGCTCCATCTCGCCCAGCAGATAGGCCTTGGACAGCGGCGGGCGCTGGTAGGGCGGCACCGGTTCCTCGCCGATCAGGGTGATCTGTCCGTCGAACCCTTCGGCGCGCAGCTTGGCCACCAGGGCGCATCCGGCCTGCCCGGCGCCCACGACGACGACATGAGTCATGTTTTTTCCCTCTCGCGGTGGCCTCATCCGGCGGCGCACCCTATATCCCACAGCATCGGACGCAATTACCAAAAAGGGGCGCGACATGACGATCGGAATCGGGGCAAGCCTGCCTGACGCGACATTCTTCCGGCTGGGGGCCAACGGCGTGGACCAGATCAAGGCGGCGGATTTGTTCAGCGGCCGCAAGGTGGCGTTCTTTGGCCTGCCCGGCGCCTATACCGGCACCTGTTCGACGCTGCATGTGCCCTCGTTCATCCGCGTGGCCGACGATCTGCGCGGCAAGGGCGTGGAGGAGATCGTCTGCATCGCCACCGACGGTCCGCATGTGATGGACGCCTGGGCCAAGGCGACCGGCGGCGACAAGGCCGGCATCACCTTCCTGTCCGATGCGACCGGCGAATTCACCAAGGGGCTTGGCGTCAGCTTTGACGCGCCGCCCATCGGGTTCTTCGGCCGGTCAAAGCGGTATTCGGCCTATGCGGTCGACGGCGTGGTGCAGCAATACAATGCCGAGCCCAACCCCGGCCAATGCGACATCTCGGCCGGCGAGACGCTGCGCGACCAGATCTGAGCCAGATCCGAAGTGGTGGGGCCCCGCCCGGCGGGGCCCTATGCCACCAGCGCCTCGGCCCGGCGCAGGTCGACGCTGACCAATTGGCTGACCCCCTGTTCGCCCATGGTGACGCCGAACAGGCGGTCCATCCGGCTCATCGTCACGGCGTGGTGGGTGATGACCAGAAAACGCGTGTCGGTCCGCCGCGTCATTTCGTCCATCAGGTCGCAAAAGCGGGTGACGTTGGAATCGTCCAGCGGCGCGTCCACCTCGTCCAGCACGCAGATCGGCGCCGGGTTGGCCAGAAAGACGGCAAAGATCAGCGCCAGTGCGGTCAGCGTCTGTTCGCCGCCCGACAGAAGCGAGAGGGTCGACAGTTTCTTGCCCGGCGGCTGGCACATGATCTCAAGTCCGGCTTCCAGCGGGTCGTCGGATTCGACCAGTTCCAGCCGCGCCTCGCCACCGCCGAACAGATGCTTGAACAGCAGGGTGAAATTGCCGTTGACCTGTTCGAACGCGGTCAGCAGCCGTTCGCGCCCCTCGCGGTTGAGGCTGCCGATGCCGCCGCGCAGGGCGCGGATCGCGTCCTCGAGGTCGGATTTTTCCCGCACCAGATTGTCGTGATCGGTCTGCACCGCGCGGGCGTCATCCTCGGCGCGCAGGTTGACGGCGCCAAGCGCCTCGCGCCTGCGGCGCAAGAGGGCGGTTTCGGTTTCCAGCGCCTGGGCGTCGGGAATGGCGGCGGGGTCGGGCGCCAGCTCGGCGGCCAGAGCGGCGGGCGTGGTGTCAAGCGTCTCGGCGATGCGCATCTCGGCCTCGCCTGTGGCAAGGGCTGCGGCGTCGCTCACCGCCTCGGCCCGCGCGCGCGCTTCGCGCGCCTCGCCGGCGGCGCGTTCGGCGGTGCGTTCGTCCGACTGCGCCTCGCGCAGGGCAGACTGCGCGGAGGCTAGGGCATCGGCGGCGCGGGCGCGGCGGGTTTCGGCGCGGTCGAGGAGATCGGCCAGGGTCGCCGCGCGCGCCGCGATTTCGGCCGGGGCGGCGCGGGCGGATTTCAGATCCGCGGCGGCGCGATCCTGCCGGGCGATCAGGTCGGCGCTGCGGGTGGCGGCGGTGGCGCGGCGGTCGGTCCATTGCGCGGTTTCCCGCGCGATGGCATCGGCGCGGCGCTGCCGCCCCTCGCCCTGCCGGCGCAGGTCGTCATGGGCCGACCGCCGCGCCAGCATCGCCTCGCGCGCGGTATCGACCTCGCGGCGGGCAAGGTCGAGCGCGGCGCGGGTGACGGCAAGATCGGGGAGGGCGGCCAGGGCGGCTTCGGCCTCGGCCAGCGCGGCGCGGGCGGTTCCGGCTTCCTCGGCATGGCGGGCCAGGGCATCGGCGGCGGCCTCGCGCCGGCCGTTGGCAAGGGTCAGGTCGGCCTCGGCGCGCGACAGCCGGCGCTGCGCCTCGGTCAGCAGGCGGTCGGCGTCGCGGCGGGCGGTGCGCGCCTTGCCATCGGCTTCGGCCAGCGCGGCAAGGCGTTTCGACAGTTGGTCATGGGCCAGGGCGGCGCCTTCGGCGCGCGCTTGGGCGTCCTCAAGGTCGCGCTTCAGTTCGACCAGCCGGTTCAGTTGCTGCAGGCGCAGCGCGGCGGTCGAGGGCGCATCGGCGGCGCTGACGCGGTAGCCGTCCCAGCGCCAGAGGTCGCCGTCGCGGCTGACCAGCCGCTGGCCGGGGCGCAGCAGCGCCTGCAGCGCATCGCCCTGATGGGCGTCCACGACGCCGACCTGCGCCAGCCGCCGTGCCAGCACGGCGGGCGCCTGCACCTGCGCCGCAAGCGGCGCGGCGCTGGCGGGCAGCGGCGGCGCGTCGGCATAGGGATCCAGCGGCGCCCAGCCGGTGCGGCCCGGCGCCGGATCGGCGGGGGCGCGCAGATCCTCGGCCAGGGCGGCGCCAAGCGCCTTTTCGTACCCCGGCGCGACCGAGAGCAGGTCCAGCACCTGCCCGCCGGTCCTGGTGTCGCGTTCGACCAGCCGCGCCAGCGCGGCGACTTCGGCGCGCAGCGCCGCGGCCTCTCCTTCGGCGGCGGACCGGGCGGCGCGGGCATCCGATTCGCGGCCCTGCGTCTCGGACCGGGCGGCCTCGGCCTCGGCCAGAACCTGTTCGGCGCTGGCGGCGGTGTTGGCGGCCATGGCTTCGGCGGCGCGTGCGGCGTCCAGTTCCCCGGCGGCGCGGTCCAGGGCGGCGGCGGCCTCGGCGCCGGCGGTGCCGGCGCGGGCCGCCTCGGCTTCGGCCCGTGTCAGGGCGCGGCGCTGATCCTCGGACAGGCGCTGCGCGGTCTGGTGGCGGGCGGACAGCCGGGCGGAATCCTCGGTCTGCCTGGCGTGGTCGGCCTCGACAGCGGCCAGGGCAGCCGCCGCCTCGCGCGCGGCCTCGGCCGCGAGGGCGAGGCGGCTGTCGTGACCCTCGGCGGCGCGGGCCAGATCCGCGGCCTCGCGCGAAAGGCGGGCAAGCGTGTCGTCGGCATCGCGGTTCAGCGCCGATTCGCGGTCGGCATCGGCCTGCATCTGGGCGATCTGGCCGACAAGCGCGGCAATCCGCGCCTCGGCCTGCCGCGCCTCCTCGGCCAGCCCGGCCTGTTCGATGCGCAGCCGGTTCAGGACGGCACCGGCGATCGCCTCCTCCTCGTGCAGGGGGGGAAGCGCGGCCTCGGCCGCGCCGCGGGCCGCGACCGCCGCCACGGCGGCGGATTCGGCCCGCGCGGCCGCCACCGCCCGCTCCTGCAGGGCGGATGCGGCCGCGACCGCCGCCACCCGCGCCTCGTCCCAGCGCCGCCACAGCAGCAGCCCTTCGGCCCGGCGCAGCGCCGTGCCGATCTCGCGATAGCGGGCCGCGGCCTGCGCCTGCCGCGCCAGTTGCGCCAATTGCCCGGCCAGTTGTTCGATCACGTCATCGACACGGCTCAGGTTCTGTTCGGCGCCCTTCAGCTTGAGTTCGGCTTCGTGCCGGCGCTGGTAAAGCCCGGCGATTCCCGCCGCTTCTTCAAGGATGCGGCGCCGCGCCGTAGGCCGGGCGTTGATCAGCTCGGCAATCTGCCCCTGCCGCACCAGCGCCGGCGAATGCGCCCCGGTCGAGGCATCGGCGAACAGCATCTGCACGTCGCGGGCGCGCACTTCCTTGCCCTGCACGCGATAGGCCGAACCGGCATCGCGGGTGATGCGGCGGGTGATTTCCAGCGCGTCGGAATCGTTGAAGGCGGCCGGCGCCAGCCTTTCGGAATTGTCGATGGTCAGCGCGACTTCGGCATAGTTGCGGGCCGGCCGGGTGGCGGCGCCGGCAAAGATCACGTCCTCCATCCCGTCGCCGCGCATGGCCGTGGGGCGGTTTTCCCCCATCACCCAGCGCATCGCCTCGAGCAAGTTCGACTTGCCGCAGCCGTTCGGCCCGACGATGCCGGTCAGCCCCTCGGCGATGACCAGATCGGTCGGGTCGACAAAGCTCTTGAAGCCGTTGAGCCGAAGCCGGGTGAAGCGCATCCTGTCCTGCCGATTCCGTCCGGCGGCAAGAATGGCGGAGCGGCCCGCCCGACGTCAACGACCCTTGGCGGTCACCGGCGGGTTATCCCCAAGATGTTGCGTCCGGCCGGCAGGTGACGTTAGGGCAATTTTCCGCCGACGGCGCCACCTCAGCGGCAGAGTTAAGCTTTCGTTAATACCTGAGGCACAGGATCTGCTTTCATGGCTGAGGCGCGTTCGATTGTGTTTTTCGGGTGTATTGGATGGATCAAATGCAGGTTCTGATCGTGGAAAGCACGCCGGATCTTGCCGTGCTCTGGGCGCGGCATCTTGGGCGGCAGGGCATGGACGTGGCGATTGCCGCGGACGCCGACACGGCGGTATCGCTGATCGCGGCAAGGCCCTTTGACGTCATCATCCTCGACCTGGTGCTGGCCGAGGGATCGGCGCTGGCCGTCGCCGACGTCGCCCAGTTCCGCCAGCCCGACACCAGCGTGATCTTCGTCACCGACACCACCTTCTTCTCGGACGGGTCGATCTTCTCGATCATGCCGAATGCCCGTGCCTTCCTGACCACCCGGACCCCGCCCGACGATCTGGCGGCCATGGTCGAACATTACGGCGGCGCACTGTGATGCTAGGCGGGGCAGCGGGCAAGGAATTCCGCCGGCCCGACCTCGGGCAGGAAAACAAGGATGTCGGGCGAGGGGTGGAACAGCCGCACCCGGCCCTGACTGCCATCCGCCACGAATATTCCGTGCGGCAGGCGCGACTCGTCGGTCATGCCCAGGCGCTCCAGCCAGGAGGTGGTATCGCGACTGCGCTGGAACAGGTTCCATCCGGCGTAATCGTGGCGGATCGTCAGGCGCGGCGCATCTTCCCGCACCGGCGTTGCGGTCAGGTCGAAACTCCAGGGCGAGGTCGGGGTCAGCACCCAGACCAGCGGCCGGCAATGTTCGGCCAGCAGCGAATCGTCATAGGCGCCGGTGCCGCCGGCAAGCTGGCCGATCTGGGTCCAGTTGCCGGCAAGGGCGGGAATCATCGCCGAGACGGCAGCGGCGGCGGTCGCCAGGTCCATCTCTGCCGCGGCATCGACACCGCTGAATCGGGCAAAGGCATCGGCGTATTGTGCCGAGATGCCCTGTGCGCCGGCAGGTGGGGCAAGGGCGAGAAGGGCGAGGAAAGCAAGGGATCTGTGCATGGTCTGACCGGAAAATGAAAGGGGTGAATGACCCTATCTGGGGCCGGCACTGCCCGGCTTGTCAAGCGGTGGGGGGCACTGTGTCCGCCACGCACAAGCTGCGCCGCAGCGTGGAACTATCCTTGTTTTTCCACCGCATCGCCCCAATTATCCAGGTGGGTGCGGGGAGATTCACATGTCCGATTTTCTGCCCGAGGCGGTGCGAAAGGGGCTCGAGGATGCGCGACTGGCCATGCTGCGCCGGTCGAGCAAGCTGTGCATTCATGACGGCGACCGCATCCACCGCATCCTGCGGCTGTGGGACGGCGGATTCTCGCTGTCGGCCAAGGACGCGCCGCATCTGCGCGGCTTTGTCGACCTCTATGACGGGCCGCGGCATATCTACCAATGCCTTGTCGTCGCCAGCCACGACGAGAACGGCGAGCGGCTGTTCGAGTTCAAGTGGAATACCGCGGTGAACGACCGCCCGCCGGTCGATTTCGTGCGCGAGACCGAGGCGCCGGCGGCGCTGATTCCAAGACTGTTCTAGGCAGGTCCGGAACCCGCCGGCTGAACCGGCCGGACCTCGGCCAGAATCGGCAGATGGTCCGAGGCAAAGGGCGCGCGGCCGCGCGGCAGGTCGATCAGGCTGACCGACAGGTCATCGGTATGGGCCATGCGGTCCAGTGGCGCGCGGGCCAGCCGGGCGGGATAGGTGCCGCGCGGCGTGACGAGCGTGAAATGCCGCGCGATCCGCCCCAGCCCGACCTTGCGCGACCATTCGTTGAAATCGCCGGTGATGACCGTCGGCAGCGGCTCGAGCCGGTCAAGCGCGGTGCGGACCTGATCGAACTGCAGCCGGCGCGAGCGGCGCAACAGGCCGAAATGCGCCGCGACCAGCCGCAGCGGAAATGCCCCGGCGATGTCGGCGATCACCGCCCCGCGCGGTTCCAGCCCCGGCAGGTCGACCCGCTCGACCGAGGCCAGGGCCAGCCCCGGCCGGGCCAGGATGGCGTTGCCGTGCCAGCCAAGGCTGACCTCGTTGGCGCCGACGCCAAGGGCGTCCATCCCGGTGATGTCGCGGATCAGACTGCGGGGCAGGGCGGTGGGGCGGGCGCCCATGCGGAAATCGGCCTCTTGCAGGGCGATCAGGTCGGGTGCCATGGCGGCGATCGCCGACAGCACCCTTTCGGCATCACGCCGCAGGTCCGATCCGAGTCCGGCGCGGATGTTCCAGCTTGCCAGCCGCAGGGCCGGGTCCACCTTACTGCAAATCCCCGAAGGCGGCCTGCAGGCGCGCGACCGCCTGTTCCACCCGCGCCCGCGGCGTGGCCAGGTTGAAGCGGACAAAGCCGCTGCCGCCCAGGCCAAAGCTTTCGCCGGCATTCACCGCGATCCGCGCCTCTTGCCCGATGCGGCGCGCGATTTCGGCGGGGTCCATGCCGGTGCCGGTGAAATCGACCCAGGCAAGATAGGTCGCCTCGAGCGGCATCGACCGCACGCCGGGAATCGCATTGACCCCGGCGTCAAAGACCTGCCGGTTGCCGTCGACATAGGCGACCAGATCATCGACCCAGGCGGCGCCTTCGGGCGAATAGGCCGCCGTCGCCATGTTCATGCCGAAGGAATTGGGCGAGATCCCAAGCGCCGCCATGCGGCCGGCAAAGGTCGCGCGCAGCGCCGGGTCGGGAATGATGACATTGCCGGTATGGGCGCCGGCGATGTTGAAGGTCTTGGTCGTCGCCGTCATCATGACCAGCCGGTCGGCGATGCCGGGGATCAGCGCCATCGGCAGGTGCTTGTGCCCCGGCAGCACGAGGTCGTGGTGGATCTCGTCCGAGATCAGGATCAGGTCGTGCCGGCGGGCGAAATCGGCGACCCCTTCGAGTTCGGCGCGGGTCCACACCCTGCCGCCGGGATTGTGCGGCGAACACAGGATCAGCATCCGCTCGCGCCCGGTCATCTGCGCGTCCCAGGTGGTGAAATCCATTTCATAGCGGCCGCCGGCATTCAGCAGCGGGCATTCCACCACCTCGCGCCCGGCGGCGCGGATGATGCGGGCGAAGGCGTGATAGACCGGGGTCATCAGCACCACGCCGTCGCCGGGCCGGGTAAAGGCGTCGATGCAAAGTGCTGTGCCGTTGACAAGACCATGGGTGGTAAAGACCTGATCGGGTTCGACATCCCAGCCGTGCCGCGTGGCCATCCACCAGCGCAGGGCGGCAAGAAAGGCGCTCTCATCGCCGAAATAGCCGTAGATGCCATGCGCCGCCATGCGCTCGACTGCCTGCTGCACCACGGCGGGGGGGCGGAAATCCATGTCGGCGACCCACATCGCCAGCCCGTCCGCCGGGCTGACGCCGCTGAAGCTCTCCATCATGTCCCATTTGGCGCAATGGGTGCCGCGGCGGTCGATCTCTTCGTCAAAGCTCATGGGACTCTCCTTTGGCGCCAGCTTGCCCCTTGCCGCGGCAGGCGCAAGGGGGGCCATGGCCGTTGCGCCGCAGCGGCCCTTGGCCTATCTCACGCGATCATGAGCCTGCGACACATCCTTTTGCACCCCGATCCGCGCCTCAAGACCGTCTGCAAGCCAGTCGGCGCCATCGACGACAGCCTGCGCCGGCTGGCCGATGACATGCTGGAAACCATGTATGACGCGCCGGGCATCGGACTGGCCGCGCCGCAGGTCGGCCAGATGATCCGCCTGCTGGTGATGGATTGCGTCAAGGACGAGGACACGCCGCCGCGGCCGATGGTCCTGCTGAACCCCGAGGTGGTCTGGTCCTCGGACGATCAGAGCACCTATGACGAGGGCTGCCTGTCGATTCCCGACCATTACGCCGAGGTGACCCGCCCGGCCGGGGTGAAGGTGCGCTGGCTGGGGCTGGACGGTGCCGGCCACGAAGAGCATTTCACCGGCCTGTGGTCGACCTGCGTCCAGCACGAGATCGACCATCTGAACGGGCGGCTGTTCATCGACTATCTGTCGCCGATCAAGCGCGGCATGATCACCCGCAAGATGGAAAAGCTCAAGCGCGACCGCGTGCGGCAGTCGCGGCTCTGACCATGGCGATCCGCCCCATCGTGATTCATCCCGACCCGCGGCTGCGGGTGACCTGCGCCCCGGTTGTCGATTTCGACGCCAACCTGCGGGCGCTGGCGGCCGACATGTTCGAGACGATGTATGACGCCCGCGGCCGCGGCCTTGCCGCGCCGCAGGTGGCGATGACCTGCCGCATGTTCGTGATGGATGTCGACTGGAAGTCGGGCATTCCGGCGCCGGCGGTGTTCGTCAACCCCGAGGTGCTGCGCGCCTCGGACGGGCGGCAGGTCTATGACGAGGCCTGCCTCTCGATCCCCGGTGTCGCGCGCCGCGTCGCCCGCCCGGCCGAGGTCCGGCTGCGCTGGCAGGACGAAACCGGAGCGCGGCGCGAAGGGGTGTTCCTTGGCCCGGCGGCGGTGATCGTCCAGCACGAGACCGACCATCTGGACGGCATCCTGATCCTTGACCACGACGCGGTGCCGCTGCCGCCCGACGCCAAGCCATGACCCACCGTCCCTTCCTGCGCTGGCCGCATCCCGGGCTGCGCACGCCGGCCGCGCCGGTCGATGCGGTGACCGACGAGGTGCGCGCGTTCTGGGAGGAGATGATCGCGGCGATGGACGCGATGCCCGGTGTCGGACTGGCCGCGGTGCAGCTGGGCATACCGCTGGCCCTTGCCGTGGTCGATGCGAGCGAGGCGCGCGGGCAGGCGGTGCGCATGGCCAATCCGCGGGTGCTGCATGCCAGCGTGCAGTTGCGCGACCACGAGGAAGCCTCGCCCAACCTGCCGGGCGTGTCGGCGGTGATCGCCCGGCCGCGTGCGGTGACGGTGCGGTTCCTGAACGACAGCGGCGCAGAAGAGGACCGCGATTTCGTCGGCCTCTGGGCGACAAGCGTGCAGCACCAGATCGACCACCTTGCCGGCCGGATGTATTTCGACCGCCTGAGCCGGGTGAAACGCGACATGCTCTTGCGCAAGGCGCGGAAACAGGGTGGGTCTTGACCCACCTTACCGGGAGCAGCGCCATGCGCATCGTCTTCATGGGCACGCCGGAATTTTCGGTCCCCGCGCTCGAGGCGCTGGTCGCGGCCGGCCACGACATCGCCTGTGTCTATACCCAGCCCCCCCGCCCCGCCGGGCGCGGGCAA
The DNA here is from genome assembly GCA_964540965.1 of uncultured Rubellimicrobium sp. Lineage (GTDB taxonomy): Bacteria > Pseudomonadota > Alphaproteobacteria > Rhodobacterales > Rhodobacteraceae > JADYZU01. Next base: position 135,433 of record CAZIOT010000009.1, read on the forward strand.
AAAGACCGGCCTTCGCCGGTCCATGCCCGCGCGCTGGCGCTGGGCCTGCCGGTGCGGCACCCGGCGCGGCTGAAGGACGCCACCGATCAGGCCGACTTTGCCGCCCTGAATGCCGATGTCGCCGTGGTGGTCGCCTATGGCCTGATCCTGCCGCAGCCGGTGCTGGACGCACCGCGGCTTGGCTGCCTGAACATCCATGCCTCTCTGCTGCCGCGCTGGCGCGGGGCGGCGCCGATCCATCGCGCGGTCATGGCCGGCGATGCTGAAACCGGCATCTGCATCATGCGGATGGAGGCGGGTCTGGACACCGGGCCGGTCCTGCTGCGGGTGCCCGTCGCCATCGGCGCCGGGCAGACCACCGGCGACCTGCACGACAGTCTGGCCGCCACCGGCGCCCGCGCCATCACCGATGCGCTGGCGCATCTGCCGGGGCTGCCGCCGGTGCCGCAGGCGGCCGAGGGCGTGACCTATGCCGCGAAGATCGACAAGGCCGAGGCGCGGGTGGACTGGACCCGGCCGGCGGCAGAGGTGGACCGCCAGATCCGCGGCCTGTCGCCGTTTCCCGGCGCCTGGTGCCTGGCCGGGGGCGAACGGCTCAAACTGCTGCGCTCGCGCGTTGTGGCGGGGCGGGGGGCGCCCGGCGAGGTGCTTGAGGGGCTGACCGTTGCCTGCGGCGAGGGCGCAGTGGCCGTCACGGAACTGCAACGCGAAGGCCGGCGGCCGCTGGCCACGGTCGAGGCGCTGAAGGGCATGGACCTGCCCGCCCGGCTGGAGTGAAGCGCGGGATCGCGGTCTGCCCCATGTCGGTCCTCAGGGACGAAACCCCGCCGGAATCCCCCGGTCGCTGTCGTCGAGCAGCAGGTCCGCCATCACTTCCCCCGCCAAAGGCGCCAATCCGAAGCCGGTCTTGAAGCCGCCGTTGGCGATGAAGGCACCGGGATTGGCAGGGTCCTGGCCCAGAAGCGGCAGGCGGCCCGCGGCGCGCGGCCGCAGGCCCGCCCAGCGGGCCACGACCGGCGCCGAACCCAGCGCCGGCACCGCGGCGCGCGCCGCGGCGATCACCGCGTCAAGCCGGTCATCGGTCGCGGAAGGGTCGGAAAAGTCGCGCTCGGTGGTCGAGCCGATGGCGACGGTGCCGTCATCATGCGGCACAACATGCACGCCGCCGGCATAGATCTGCGGCACCGCGCCGGCGTCGAACCGCAGGAGCGCCGCCTGGCCCTTGATCCCCTGCCCAAGGCCCGCTGCCACCAGCCCCGCGGCCCCCGTGGCACGGACGATGCGCCCTGCGGGCGATCCGTCCGAGCCGACGGTGCCGCCCGCCGCGCGGATCGCGGCGACCAGCGCCGCCACCGCGCGGCGCGGGTTCAGCCGGGCCGAGAGGGTGTCGCGGATCCACAGGCCGGCGGGCGATACCGGCGCGAAGGCGCCGGGTTCGCCCGTCACCTCCCAGCGGAAGCCGGGCCACAGGTCCCCTGCCGCCGATGCCCGCGCCCCGGCGCGGTCGACGGCGGCCTGATCGGCCAGCGGCTGCAACCGGCCCAGCCTGGCATAGCCGGGGTCGCCGCCGCCGGCTGCTGCGACCCCGGCCCAGAACGTCTCGGCCATCGCCAGCGCGCGGAACTGGAACGCCTTGGCCTCGTCCCACTGGTCGGGCGCGTGGGGCGCCAGCGCGCCGACCAACCCGCCCGAGGCGCCGGCGCCCGGTCCGGCGGGGTCGATCACCTGCACCCGCGCGCCGCGCCTTGCGCAGGCCCAGGCCACCGACAGGCCGAAGGCGCCCGCGCCCAGAACCGTCACATCCGCGATTGCCATCCGCCTCGTCCCGTCGCATGAACGGCCCATCCCTAGGGCAGATCGCGATGAACGGCCAGCACGCCGAGCTTGACTGGACGGATGGAACGGTTCCGGTCTCGACCCGGTTCGACGATCCCTATTTCTCGCTTCAGGGCGGGCTGGCCGAGACGCGGCATGTGTTTCTTGCCGGCAACGGCCTGCCCGGCCGGTTCCGTGACGGGTTCCGCATCGCGGAACTGGGCTTTGGCACCGGACTGAACTTTCTCGCGACCATTGCCGGCTGGATCGCGGCGGGCGGTCCCGGCGCGCTGCATTACACCAGTTTCGAAGCCTTTCCGATGGCCCCGGCCGACCGCGCCCGCGCGCTGGCCGCCTTTCCCGAACTCGCGCCGCTGGCGCCGCTGCTGGGCGCCGCGCTTGCCGGCGCCACGCCCCATGGCGTGCGCCTGACCGTCATCCCCGGCGATGCCCGCGACAGCCTGCCGCTTTGGCCGGGGTCGGTGGATGCCTGGTTCCTCGACGGTTTTTCCCCCGCCAAGAACCCCGAATTGTGGGAGGCGCCTCTGCTGCAGACAGTCGCCGCCCGGCTGGTCTCTGGCGGCACGCTGGCCACCTATACCGCTGCCGGCCATGTGCGCCGCGCGCTGGACGCGGCCGGGCTTGAGGTCGAGCGGGCGCAGGGCTATGGCCGCAAGCGCCACATGACGAAGGCCCGCAAGCCGTGACCACCGCCCCCGCGCAAAGGAACGACGTCCGCCTTGGCATCTGGCTGATGGTCGCCACCAGTCTGGTCTTTGCCGCGCAGGACGGGTTTTCGCGGCATCTGGCCGAGACCTACAACGTCTATATGGTGGTGATGCTGCGGTTCTGGTTCTTCGCCGCCTTCGTCATCGCCATCGCCGCGCGCCAGTCGGGCAGCATCGCCAATGCCGCCCGCACCACGCAGCCCTTGCTGCAGATCCTGCGCGGCCTGATCCTTGTCGCCGAGATTTGCGTCATGGTCGCGGCCTTTGTCCGGCTTGGGCTGGTCGAAAGCCATGCGATCTTTACCTGCTATCCGCTGCTGGTCGCCGCCCTGTCCGGCCCGGTTCTGGGCGAGAAGGTGGGCTGGCGGCGGTGGGCGGCGATCGGCGTGGGCTTTGCCGGCGTGCTGGTCATCCTCGAACCCGGCGTCACGGTGTTTGCGCCGGCAGCGCTGATCCCCCTCGCCTCGGCCACGCTCTTTGCCATCTATGGCCTGCTCACCCGCTACGCTGCGCGGCGCGACAGCGCCGCGACCTCGTTCTTCTGGACCGGAACCGTCGGCGCGCTGGCGCTGACACCGCTCGGCCTGTGGCATTGGGAGGCGATGACGGCCATGGACTGGGGGTTCATGGCGCTCTTGATGATCTCGGGGGCGACCGGGCACTGGCTTCTCATCAAATGCTACGAGGTGGCCGAGGCGAGCGCGGTGCAGCCCTTTGCCTATCTGCAACTGGTCTTTGCCGCCGCGGTCGGGGTGGCGGTGTTCCACGAGCCGCTGAAGATCAACGTCATCCTCGGCGCTGCCATCGTCGTCGCCGCCGGCCTGTTCACCCTGTGGCGCGAGCGTTTGGCCCGGCGGGCCTGACGCGCCGGACCGGAAATTCGCGAATTTCCGCAGCCATCTGAAAATTCGCGAATTTTCGTCCTAGCCCATCCGTTCCGAAGCATAGGATCCCGGCGAAGCCGGGAAAACCACGGTCTTGTGCCCGTTCAGGAACACGCGCCGGTGGATATGGGCATGGATCGCGCGGGCCAGAACCTGGCTTTCCACGTCGCGGCCAAGGCTGACGTAATCCTCGGGCGATTGCGCATGCGTCACGCGGATGATGTCCTGTTCGATGATCGGCCCCTCGTCGAGGTCGGCCGTGACGTAATGCGAGGTCGCGCCGATCAGCTTGACCCCGCGCTCATAGGCCTGCTTGTAGGGGTTGGCGCCCTTGAACGAGGGCAGGAAGGAATGGTGGATGTTGATGATCCGCCCCGACATCCTGCGGCACATCTCGTCCGACAGCACCTGCATGTAGCGGGCCAGCACGATCAGGTCGGCGCCGGTTTCGGTCACGATGCGCAGCTGTTCGGCCTCGGCCTGCGGCTTGTTCTCTTTCGTGACCTTGATGCAGTAATAGGGAATGTCGTGGTTCACCACGAGCTTCTGGTAGTCCATGTGGTTCGAGATCACCGCGACGATGTCGATCGGCAGCGCGCCGATCCGCCAGCGGTACAGCAGGTCGTTCAGGCAATGGCCAAAGCGGCTGACCATGACGACGACGCGGGCCTTGGTTCCCTCGTCATGGATCGCCCAGTCCATCGCAAAGGGCTGTGCCACGGCGGCGAACCCGGTGCGCAGGGCGTCAAGGCCGATACCTTCCTCGGACGCAAAGCTGATGCGCATGAAGAAATTGCCGGTCTCGATATCGTCGAACTGCGACGAATCGCTGATGTTGCAGCCGTGGCCGGCAAGGAACCCGGCGATGGCGGCCACGATGCCGCGGGTCGAGGGGCAGGTCACTGTCAGCACGAACTTGGTCATCATGGCTCCTGAAGGTGCCGGGGTTGCGGGCGCGGTGGCGGGGCTGGTGACGGGACGGCGCGCGGCGGTCAATGGGCGGGCGGCCGGTGCGGCCGCGTCCGGCCACGGATTTCTGCCGGCGGGGTTTCCGGCCGCAAGCGCGGGTTTCCTATCGGCGCATCGCGCTGTGTATCGGCGCCATCCCGTGTCCGCCTGCGCGACGCTGTCCGCAACCCTTGATTTCCCCGGCCCGGCCCCGTATGTCGCCCCGGTCAGAGCCAAAGGAGGCCGGTGATGGCCCGCACCACGCCCGCGCAGTTCATCCAGCAGACGCGCTCGGAAATCTCCAAGATCGTCTGGCCGACGCGGCGCGAGGTCATGCTGACGACGATCATGGTCGTCGTTCTGGCCGGTCTGGCGGCGATCTTCTTCTCGGTCGTCGACCTGGTGATCCGCTGGGGCATCCAGGCGATCCTGACCTTCTTCGGATAAGGCGCGACCAAGCCCTTGATCTTGTGGCATCAAGGCGCTAAACGGCCGCGATCCGACCCATGGCGCGCGGCGAATCTCTTGCCCCGCGCCGTTTTCCATTTTGGGCGGACGGGATGCAAGTCCCGGTAATGAAAGAACCTTCCGGCGCTGGCGCCGGCGCAAGCGCAGGTGTCGCAGACGATGGCGAAACGGTGGTATTCGGTCTCGGTCCTCTCGAACTTCGAGAAGAAGATCGCCGAACAGATTCGCACCAAGGTGGCGGAAAAGAACCTGGGCGACCAGATCGACGAGGTTCTGGTGCCGACCGAGGAAGTCATCGAGATCCGCCGCGGCAAGAAGGTGCAGACCGAACGCCGCTTCATGCCCGGCTATGTGCTGGTGCATATGGAGATGTCGGACGAGGCCTATCACCTGATCACCTCGATCAACCGGGTGACGGGGTTCCTGGGGCCGCAGGGCCGGCCGATGCCGATGCGCGATGCCGAAGTGCAGTCGATGATCGGCCGCGTCGTCGCCGGTGAGGAAGCGCCGCGCACGCTGATCCATTTCGAGATCGGCGAGCGGGTCAAGGTCAACGACGGCCCGTTCGACGGCTTCGACGGTATGGTCGAGGAAGTGGACGAGGCGGAAAGCCGGCTCAAGGTGTCGGTGTCGATCTTCGGCCGGCCGACGCCGGTCGAACTGGAATTCACCCAGGTTACCAAGGTGGCCTGAGGCGGACGGCCCTTCGGCAACGAAGGGTCCGTGGGAGGGCAGGGGCCGCGGCCCCGCACCCGGACCACGCAAACGGGACCCCGGCGGCGCGCCGGTCCGGGGGTTTGGCATGTAGGGTGGGTCCTGACCCACCTTACCACAAGAAGGAGACGGCCAGATGGCCAAGAAAGTCATGGGCTCGCTGAAGCTCCAGGTGAAGGCGGGGCAGGCGAACCCCTCGCCGCCGGTCGGTCCGGCCCTGGGCCAGCGCGGCCTGAACATCATGGAATTCTGCAAGGCGTTCAACGCCAAGACCGCAGATATCGAACCCGGCGCCCCGACGCCTGTCGTGATCACCTATTATCAGGACAAGTCGTTCACGCTGGACATCAAGACCCCGCCGGCGTCGTTCTTCCTCAAGAAGGCGGCGGGCCTCAAGCCCGTGGGCAAGCGCAACCGCCCCAAGGCGAGCGTGAAGCCGGGCAAGGAAGTCGCCGGGACCGTGACGCTGGCGCAGGTGCGCCAGATCGCCGAAGCCAAGATGAAGGATCTGAACGCGACCACGATCGAGGGCGCGATGCAGACGGTCATCGGTTCGGCCAAGTCCATGGGCATCGAGGTCAAGGGGTAAGTCATGGCCAAAGTTGGAAAGCGTTTCACCGCTGCGGCCAAGGCCTTTGAAGGCAAGGCCTATCTGCCGCTGTCCGAAGCCGTGGCGCTGGTCAAGTCCGCGGCAAGCGCCAAGTTCGACGAGACCGTCGAGGTCGCGCTGAACCTGGGCGTCGATCCCCGCCACGCCGACCAGATGGTCCGCGGCTCGGTCAACCTGCCGAACGGCACCGGCAAGACGGTGCGCGTCGCCGTCTTTGCGCGCGGCGCCAAGGCGGACGAGGCCAAGGCCGCCGGGGCCGACATCGTCGGCGCCGAGGATCTGATGGAGACGATCCAGAAGGGCGAAATCAATTTCGACCGCTGCATCGCCACCCCGGATCTGATGCCGCTTGTCGGCCGCCTGGGCAAGATCCTCGGGCCGCGCAACCTGATGCCGAACCCCAAGGTCGGCACGGTGACGATGGACGTCAAGCAGGCCGTGACCGACGCCAAGGGCGGTCAGGTCCAGTTCAAGGTCGAAAAGGCCGGCGTCATCCATGCCGGCGTCGGCAAGGTGTCGTTCGACGCCGCCAAGCTGGAAGAGAACATCCGCGCCTTCGTGGATGCGGTCCAGCGCGCCAAGCCGACCGGGGCGAAGGGCACCTACATGAAGAAGGTGTCGGTCTCGTCCACGATGGGGCCGGGCGTGTCGGTCGACGTGGCGACGACGGCCGCCGTGTAAGCGTTTCGTAAGGTGGGTCCAGACCCACCTTACCCGAAATCCCCGCAAGGGGTGGCGGGGCCGGAAACGGCCTCACCTGTCCGAGACGGAGGGCAGGGGGTTTCCCCCGCTAAGTCCTTCCCGAGACGGGAGCCATGGGACGAGATTTCCGTCGGGGGATTCCCCTGTCGGGCGATCTGGGCCTCGGGCACCCGGTAACGGACCCGAAGACCCGCGGGAGACGATCCTCGCGGGACAATGAGCCGGGGGAAACCCCAAACTTGGAGAAGACCGTGGATAGAGCCAAGAAAGAGAAAGTGGTCGAGGAACTCGGCCAGATCTTCGAAAGCTCTGGCGTCGTGGTGGTTGCCCACTACGAAGGCATGACGGTTGCTCAGATGCAGGACCTCCGCGCGCAGATGCGCGATGTCGGGGGTTCCGTCCGCGTCGCCAAGAACAAGCTCGCCAAGATCGCCCTTCAGGGCCAGCCCGGCGAAAGCATGGGTGCGCTTCTCAAGGGCATGACCGTGTTCGCCTATTCCGAAGACCCCGTCGCTGCGGCGAAGGTCACGGACGCCTATGCCAAGAAGAACGACAAGTTCGTGATCCTTGGCGGGGCGATGGGCAATGCGGCCCTGGACCCGGCCGGGGTCAAGGCTGTGGCGTCGATGCCGTCGCGTGAAGAGCTGATCGCTCAGATCGTGTCGATGATCGGCTCCCCGGCTGCGAGCCTTGCCGGTGCGATCGGCGCGCCTGCGGCGAATATCGCGGGCATCCTCAAGGCGATCGAAGAGAAGGCCGCCTGAGAGAGCAACCCTGAACGCCTTCGTCGTGTGGCGGAATGCCCCGATGTCGGAAAAACACCCTGAACGAACGGAAAGCATGAAATGGCTGATCTGAACAAACTCGCCGAAGAAATCGTCGGCCTGACCCTCCTGCAAGCGCAAGAGCTGAAGACCATCCTCAAGGACAAGTATGGCATCGAACCCGCCGCCGGCGGCGCTGTCATGGTTGCCGGCCCCGCCGCGGGTGGCGCTGCCGCCCCGGCCGAGGAAGAAAAGACCGAATTCGACGTGGTCCTCAAGGACGCGGGCGCCAACAAGATCAACGTGATCAAGGAAGTGCGCGCGATCACCGGCCTTGGCCTGAAGGAAGCCAAGGATCTGGTCGAGGCCGGCGGCAAGGTCAAGGAAGGCATTGCCAAGGCCGACGCCGAAGCGATGAAGAAGAAGCTGGAAGAAGCCGGCGCCAAGGTCGAACTGGCCTGATCGTCCGGCGCGGTGGGCGATTGCCCACCCTACGCATTCGTAGGGTGGGGGTCACCCCACCGCCAGCATCCAGGTTCGGGCAGGATCGGTCTTTGCGCCGGTCCTGCTTGACCTGTCTCAGAGGGATGCATATGTGCGTCCGTCTCGGGCAGGTCGCGGGTCGGATGGGCGCCATTGGGACGGCGCCCGCGCATGGACCCCGCTACCCCTTCTCAGAGACGCCTTCCGCGGCCCCGGCGGACTGGCGTCTGGCAGAGATTTGCAAAGGTGACGACGCTCATGGCGCAATCCTTCCTTGGCCAGAAACGCCTGCGGAAATACTATGGCAAGATCCGCGAAGTGCTGGATATGCCGAACCTGATCGAGGTTCAGAAGGCATCCTACGACCTGTTCCTGAACTCGGGCGACGGCGAAAAGCCGGCGGACGGCGAAGGCATCATGGGCGTGTTCCAGTCCGTGTTCCCGATCAAGGACTTCAACGAGACCGCGGTGCTCGAATTCGTGAAATACGAGCTCGAGAAGCCGAAATATGACGTGCAGGAATGCCAGCAGCGCGACATGACCTATTCGGCGCCGCTGAAGGTCACCCTGCGCCTGATCGTGTTCGATGTCGACGAGGATACCGGCGCGCGGTCGGTGAAGGATATCAAGGAACAGGACGTGTTCATGGGCGACATGCCGCTCATGACGCAGAACGGGACGTTCATCGTGAACGGCACCGAACGGGTCATCGTATCCCAGATGCACCGTTCGCCCGGCGTGTTCTTCGACCATGACAAGGGCAAGACCCATTCCTCGGGCAAGCTCCTGTTCGCCTGCCGGATCATTCCCTATCGCGGCTCGTGGCTGGATTTCGAATTCGACGCCAAGGATCTGGTGTTCGCCCGCATCGACCGCCGCCGCAAGCTGCCGGTGACGACCCTGCTCTATGCCCTTGGCATGGATCAGGAAGGCATCATGGATGCCTATTACCAGACCGTCGACTATACCTATGACAAGAAGTCGAACGGCTGGGTGACCAAGTTCTTCCCCGAGCGGGTCCGTGGCACCCGTCCGACCTATGATCTTGTCGATGCCGCCACCGGCGAAGTCATCTGCAAGGCCGGGGAAAAGATGACCCCGCGCATGGTGAAAAAGCTGATCGACGACGGCCAGGTCACCAACCTTGTCGTTCCGTTCAAGCATATCGTGGGCAAGTTCATCGCCCGCGACATCATCAATCCGCAGAACGGCGCCATCTATGTCGAGGCCGGCGACGAGCTGACCATCGACACCGACCGTGACGGCAACGTCACCGGCGGCACCGTCAAGGATCTGATGGATGCCGGCCATACCGTGCTGCCGGTGCTCGACATCGACAACATCAATGTCGGCCCCTACATCCGCAACACGATGGCCTCGGACAAGGCGTGGAACCGTGAGATGGCTCTCATGGAAATCTACAAGGTCATGCGTCCCGGCGAACCGCCGACCGTGGAAAGCGCCAGCAGCCTGTTCGACACCTTGTTCTTCGACAAGGAACGCTATGACCTGTCGGCCGTTGGCCGGGTCAAGATGAACATGCGTCTCGACCTCGACAAGCCGGACACCCAGCGCACGCTGGACCGCCAGGACATCACCGCCTGCATCAAGGCGCTGGTCGAACTGCGCGACGGCAAAGGCGAGATCGACGACATCGACCACCTCGGCAACCGCCGGGTGCGCTCGGTCGGCGAGCTGATGGAGAACCAGTATCGCGTCGGCCTGCTGCGCATGGAACGCGCGATCAAGGAACGCATGTCGTCGGTCGATATCGACACCGTCATGCCGCAGGACCTGATCAACGCCAAACCGGCTGCGGCCGCGGTGCGCGAATTCTTCGGCTCCTCGCAGCTGTCGCAGTTCATGGACCAGACCAACCCGCTGTCCGAAGTGTCGCACAAGCGGCGCCTGTCGGCCCTCGGGCCGGGCGGTCTGACCCGCGAACGCGCCGGGTTCGAGGTGCGCGACGTCCACCCGACCCACTATGGCCGGATGTGCCCGATCGAGACGCCGGAAGGCCCGAATATCGGCCTGATCAACAACCTCGCGACCTTTGCGCGGGTCAACAAGTATGGCTTCATCGAAACCCCCTACCGCCGCGTGCAGGACGGGCAGGTCACCGATGACGTCCGCTACATGTCCGCGACCGAGGAGATGCGCCACACCGTCGCGCAGGCCAACGCCACGCTCGACACCGAAGGCCGCTTCGTCAACGATCTGGTCAACACCCGTCAGGCCGGCGAATACCTGCTGGCGCCGCGCGATCAGGTCGACCTGATCGACGTGTCGCCCAAGCAGCTTGTCTCGGTCGCCGCGTCGCTGATTCCGTTCCTGGAAAACGACGACGCCAACCGGGCGCTGATGGGCTCGAACATGCAGAAGCAGGCGGTTCCGCTGCTTCAGGCCGAGGCGCCGCTGGTCGGCACCGGGATCGAGGCCAAGGTGGCGCAGGATTCCGGCGCCGCGATCATGGCGCGCCGCGGCGGCATCATCGACCAGGTCGATGCGCTGCGCATCGTGGTGCGGGCGACCGATGGCCTTGAAGTGGGCGATCCGGGCGTCGACATCTATCGCCTGCGCAAGTTCCAGCGGTCGAACCAGAACACCTGCATCAACCAGCGTCCGCTGGTGAAGGTGGGTGACATGGTGGCCCGCGGCGACGTCATCGCCGACGGCCCCTCGACCGACATGGGCGAGCTTGCGCTGGGCAAGAACGTGGTCGTCGCCTTCATGCCGTGGAATGGCTACAACTACGAAGACTCGATCCTGATCTCGGAACGCATCGTCAAGGAAGACGTGTTCACCTCGATCCATATCGAGGAGTTCGAGGTGTCGGCCCGCGACACCAAGCTCGGGCCCGAGGAAATCACCCGCGACATTCCGAACGTGGGCGAAGAGGCGCTGCGCAACCTCGACGAAGCCGGGATCGTCTATATCGGTGCCGAAGTCGGCCCCGGGGACATTCTGGTCGGCAAGATCACCCCCAAGGGTGAATCGCCGATGACGCCGGAAGAAAAGCTCTTGCGCGCCATCTTCGGCGAAAAGGCGTCGGACGTGCGCGACACCTCGCTGCGGCTGCCGCCGGGCGATTTCGGCACCGTTGTCGAGGTCCGGGTGTTCAACCGCCACGGCGTCGACAAGGACGAACGCGCGCTCCAGATCGAGCGCGAGATGGTGGAACGTCTGGCGCGCGACCGCGACGACGAATTGGCCATCCTTGACCGCAACATCTATGCGCGGCTCAAGTCGCTGATCATGGGCAAGACCGCGGTCAAGGGGCCGAAGGGTCTCAAGGCCAATACCGTCATCACCGACGAGGTTCTGGCGGAATTCAGCCGTGGCCAGTGGTGGCAGATGGCCCTCTCGGACGAGGCCGACGCCAAGATCGTCGAGGCGCTGAACGAGCAATACGAAGTGCAGAAGCGCACGCTCGATCATCGTTTCGAGGACAAGGTGGAAAAGGTCCGCCGCGGCGACGACCTGCCTCCGGGCGTGATGAAGATGGTCAAGGTCTTTGTCGCGGTGAAGCGCAAGCTGCAGCCGGGCGACAAGATGGCCGGCCGTCACGGCAACAAGGGCGTGATTTCGCGCGTTGTCCCGCAAGAGGACATGCCCTTCCTTGCCGACGGCACCCCGGTCGACTTCTGCCTCAATCCGCTGGGCGTGCCCTCGCGCATGAACGTCGGCCAGATCCTGGAAACCCACATGGGCTGGGCCGCGCGCGGCCTCGGGCTCCAGATCGACGAGGCGCTGGCGGAATACCGGCGGTCGGGCGACCTGACCCCGGTGCGCGAGGCGCTGCGCATCGCCTATGGCGAGGACGTCTATGACGAAGGGCTGAAGGGCCTGGACGAGGACGAACTGGTCGAGACCGCCGCCACCGTGACCCGCGGCGTTCCCATCGCCACGCCCGTCTTCGACGGCGCGAAAGAGGCCGATGTGAACAATGCGCTGATGCGGGCGGGCTTCGACACCTCGGGGCAGTCCTGGCTGTTCGACGGGCGGACGGGCGAACGCTTCCAGCGGCCGGTGACGGTCGGGGTGAAGTATCTGCTCAAGCTGCACCACCTTGTCGACGACAAGATCCACGCGCGTTCGACCGGGCCCTACAGCCTCGTCACCCAGCAGCCGCTGGGCGGCAAGGCCCAGTTCGGCGGCCAGCGTTTCGGGGAAATGGAGGTCTGGGCTCTGGAAGCCTACGGTGCCGCCTATACCCTGCAGGAAATGCTGACGGTGAAGTCGGACGACGTGGCGGGCCGGACCAAGGTCTATGAATCGATCGTCAAGGGCGAAGACAATTTCGAGGCCGGCGTGCCGGAATCCTTCAACGTGCTGGTGAAGGAAGTCCGCGGCCTCGGGCTGAACATGGAACTCCTGGACGCGGAGGCGGAGGAATAGGGAATTTCGCGAAATTCCCATGCGCCCGGAAAATTCGCGAATTTTCCGGGTCCTCCCGCGCCCGACCGAACCTCTGAGGTATCAAGATGAACCAGGAACTGACCAACAACCCGTTCAATCCGCTGACCCCGGCCAAGACCTTTGACGAGATCAAGGTCTCGCTCGCGTCGCCGGAGCGGATCCTGTCGTGGTCCTTCGGCGAGATCAAGAAGCCGGAAACCATCAACTACCGCACGTTCAAGCCCGAACGTGACGGGCTGTTCTGCGCGCGCATTTTCGGGCCGATCAAGGACTACGAATGCCTGTGCGGCAAATACAAGCGCATGAAGTATCGCGGCGTCGTCTGCGAAAAGTGCGGCGTGGAAGTCACCCTGCAAAAGGTGCGCCGCGAACGGATGGGCCATATCGAACTGGCCGCGCCCGTCGCCCACATCTGGTTCCTGAAATCGCTGCCCTCCCGCATCGGCCTGATGCTGGACATGACGCTGCGTGATCTCGAACGCATCCTCTACTTCGAAAACTACGTCGTCATCGAACCCGGCCTGACCGACCTGAAATACGGCCAGTTGCTGAACGAAGAGCAGTTCCTCGACGCGCAGGACCAGTATGGCATCGACGCCTTTACCGCCAATATCGGCGCCGAGGCGATCCGCGAGATGCTGGCCGCGATCGATCTGGAAGGCACCGCCGACCAGCTGCGCGAGGAATTGAAGGAAGCGACCGGCGAGCTGAAGCCCAAGAAGATCATCAAGCGGCTGAAGATCGTCGAGAGCTTCCTTGAATCCGGCAACCGTCCGGAATGGATGATCCTGACCGTGATCCCGGTCATCCCGCCCGAACTGCGGCCGCTGGTGCCGCTTGACGGCGGCCGGTTCGCCACGTCCGACCTGAACGACCTGTATCGCCGGGTCATCAACCGCAACAATCGCCTCAAGCGGCTGATCGAACTGCGCGCGCCCGACATCATCGTCCGCAACGAAAAGCGGATGCTGCAGGAATCGGTCGACGCCCTGTTCGACAACGGCCGCCGCGGCCGCGTCATCACCGGCGCCAACAAGCGTCCGCTGAAGTCGCTGTCCGACATGCTGAAGGGCAAGCAGGGCCGGTTCCGCCAGAACCTGCTCGGCAAGCGCGTCGACTACTCGGGCCGTTCGGTCATCGTGACCGGACCGGAACTCAAGCTGCACCAGTGTGGTCTGCCCAAGAAGATGGCGCTCGAGCTGTTCAAGCCGTTCATCTACGCGCGTCTCGATGCCAAGGGTCTGTCGATGACCCTGAAGCAGGCGAAGAAGTGGGTTGAGAAGGAACGCAAGGAAGTCTGGGACATCCTCGACGAAGTCATTCGCGAGCACCCGGTCATGCTCAACCGCGCGCCGACGCTTCACCGTCTGGGCATCCAGGCGTTCGAGCCCGTGCTGATCGAGGGCAAGGCGATCCAGCTTCACCCGCTGGTCTGCTCGGCCTTCAACGCCGACTTCGACGGCGACCAGATGGCGGTCCACGTTCCCCTTTCGCTGGAAGCCCAGCTTGAGGCGCGCGTGCTGATGATGTCCACGAACAACGTGCTGTCGCCCGCCAACGGCGCGCCGATCATCGTGCCGTCGCAGGACATGGTGCTTGGCCTGTATTACACGACCATCGAACGGTCGGGGATGCCGGGCGAAGGCATGGAATTCGCCGACATCACCGAAGTCGAACTGGCGCTGGCCGCCGGGGCGGTGCACCTGCACGCCCGGATCAAGGCGCGGATCAAGCAGATCGACAACGAAGGTCAGGAAGTCTGGGAACGGGTCGAGACGACGCCGGGCCGGCTGCGGCTGGGCAACCTGCTGCCGCTGAATGCCAAGGCGCCCTTCAGCCTGGTCAACCGCCTGCTGCGCAAGAAGGACGTGCAGAACGTCATCGACACCGTTTACCGCTACTGCGGCCAGAAGGAATCGGTGATCTTCTGCGACCAGATCATGGGCGCCGGCTTCCGCGAGGCGTTCCGTGCCGGGATTTCCTTCGGCAAGGACGACATGGTGATCCCCGAGGCCAAGTGGAAACTGGTCGAGGAAACCCGCGATCAGGTCAAGGATTTCGAACAGCAATACATGGACGGCCTGATCACCCAGGGTGAGAAATACAACAAGGTCGTCGATGCCTGGTCGAAGTGCAACGACAAGGTGACGGCGGCGATGATGGACACCATCAGCGCCGTGCAGAAGGACGACAACGGCGCCGACCGCGAACCGAACTCGGTCTACATGATGGCGCACTCGGGCGCCCGCGGCTCGGTCACGCAGATGAAGCAGCTGGGCGGGATGCGCGGCCTGATGGCCAAGCCCTCGGGCGAGATCATCGAGACGCCGATCATCTCGAACTTCAAGGAAGGTCTGACCGTTCTTGAATACTTCAACTCGACCCACGGCGCCCGCAAAGGCCTGTCGGACACCGCGCTCAAGACCGCCAACTCGGGCTATCTGACGCGGCGTCTGGTCGATGTGGCGCAGGACTGCATCATCCGCATCCCCGATTGCGGCACCGACCGGGCGATCACCGCGATGGCGGCGGTCAACGACGGCGAGGTCGTGTCCTCGCTCGCCGAACGCGTCCTGGGCCGGGTCTCGGCCGATGACGTGCTGCGGCCGGGCACCGACGAGGTGATCGTCAAGGCCGGCGAACTGATCGACGAACGCAAGTCCGACATGATCGAACAGGCGGGCGTCGCGCGGATGCGGATCCGCAGCCCGCTGACCTGCGACAGCGAGGATGGCGTCTGCGCCGCCTGCTATGGCCGCGATCTGGCGCGCGGCACGCTGGTCAACATCGGCGAGGCTGTCGGCATCATCGCCGCGCAGTCGATCGGCGAACCCGGCACCCAGCTGACGATGCGGACCTTCCACATCGGCGGCGTGGCGCAGGGCGGCCAGCAATCGTTCCTCGAAGCCTCGCAGGCCGGCAAGATCGAGTTCCGCAACGCCAACCTGCTGGTCAACGCCAATGGCGAACAGATCGTCATGGGCCGCAACATGGTCATCGCCATTGTCGACGAGGCCGGTGAAGAGCGGGCGCAGCACAAGGTCGGCTACGGCTCCAAGGTGTTCGTCAAGGACGGGCAGGAGATTGCCCGCGGCACCAAGCTGATCGAATGGGACCCCTACACCCTGCCAATCATCGCCGAAAAGGGCGGCGTGGCGCGATTCGTCGATCTGGTCAACGGTATCGCCGTGCGCGAGGAGACGGACGAGGCGACGGGCATGACCCAGCGCATCGTCACCGACTGGCGGTCGGTGCCGCGCGGCAGCGATCTCAAGCCCGAGATCCTTGTCGTCGACAAGGACGGCCAGCCGGTGCGCAACGACCTGGGCAACCCGGTCACCTATCCGATGTCGGTCGATGCCATCCTCTCGGTCGAGGACGGGCAAGAGATCTCGGCCGGCGACGTGGTGGCGCGCATCCCGCGCGAAGGCGCCAAGACCAAGGACATCACCGGCGGTCTGCCGCGGGTGGCCGAACTGTTCGAGGCGCGTCGTCCCAAGGACCACGCGATCATTGCGGAAATCGACGGCTATGTCCGTTTCGGCAAGGATTACAAGAACAAGCGCCGCGTGACGATCGAGCCGGTCGATGAATCGCTGGACAAGAAAGAATACATGATCCCGAAGGGGAAACATATTCCGGTTCAAGAAGGCGATTTCGTCCAGAAGGGCGATTTCATCATGGACGGCAACCCGGCGCCGCACGACATCCTGGCGATCCTCGGGGTCGAGGCGCTGGCGGATTACATGATCAACGAGGTGCAAGAGGTCTATCGCCTGCAGGGCGTGAAGATCAACGACAAGCACATCGAGGTCATCGTCCGGCAGATGCTGCAGAAGCTGGAAGTGATGGATTCGGGCGACACCACCCTGCTCAAGGGCGAGCAGGTCGAACGCACCGAGCTTGAGGAAGAGAACGAGCGCGCCCGCAAGCGCGGTCTGCGCGAGGCCAAGGCCGAGCCGGTTCTGCTGGGCATCACCAAGGCGTCGCTGCAGACCCGCAGCTTCATCTCGGCGGCGTCGTTCCAGGAAACCACCCGCGTACTGACCGAAGCGTCGGTGCAGGGCAAGGTCGACAAGCTGGTGGGCCTGAAGGAAAACGTCATCGTCGGCCGGCTGATCCCGGCCGGCACCGGCGGCGCAACCTCGCGGCTCAAGCGGATCGCGACCGAGCGGGACGCCGCGGTGATCGAACAGAAGCGGGACGAGGCTCAGGCCGCGCTTGCGCTGACGGCGCCGACGGCGGACGACGTGATCGGCGGCGACGAGTTCGACACGCTGATCGTGGACACGCCCGAAAGCCGGGATTGATCCGGTCCCGACGGAATGGAAAGGGCCCCTCGCGGGGCCCTTTTTTCGTTGCCGGATGGCGCCGGGGCGGTTGACCGGCGCGCTACCCCGGCGGGACGGGTGAACGCGGCGGCCCCCCGCCTGACCGGCAGCGCGGCGGGGGTTGACCGGGTGGATCGGGCGGCAACAGGCGGTCCGCCCGACGCGATTATCCCCGCACCGCCGCCGCAACCGTCTGTTGCCATGGCGTCGTCGGGCGCCCGATCAGCCGCGACAGGGTGTGGCTGTCGTCGTGCAGGGCGCCGGTGGCGGCCCGGGCATCGCTGTCGGCAAGGACCCCTGCGAACACCGGCGGCAGGCCGAACGTGCCCAGGATGCTGGCGTATTCCGCCTCGGGCAGGTTGTTGTAGGGGATGGTCCTGCCCGTCAGGCGCGAGACTTCGGCGGCGTATTCCGCCATGGTAAAGGCCGTGTCGCCCGCCAGTTCATAGGTCTGGCCGGCATGGCCCTCGCCGGTCGCCGTCACCGCGATCGCCTCGGCAAAGTCGGCACGGCTGGCCGAAGCGATGCGCCCTTCGCCAGAGGAACCGATCAGCGCGCCTGCGGCAATCGCGCCGGGCAGCGTCCCGGTGTGGTTTTCGGTATACCAGCCGTTGCGCAGCACCGTTGCGGGGATGCCGGATGCCTTCAGCGCGGCTTCCGTCTCGAGATGCTCTTGCCCCAGCTTCATCCCGCCGGCATCGGCCTTGAGCAGCGAGGTATAGAGGATGCGCTTGACCCCCGCCGCCTTGGCCGCGGCGATGGCGGCCTTGTGCTGCGGCGCGCGCTTGCCGATCTCGTTGGCCGAGATCAGCACCAGCGTGTCGATCCCTGCCAGCGCGGCGGGATCGGCGGCGTCATAGTCAAAGGCCCGCACCTCGACCCCCAGATCGGCGGCCTTTTCGGGCGAGCGGGCAAGGGCGATGGGCGTTGCGCCACGCGCCTTGAGGGCGGCGATGGCAAGGCGGCCCAACTGGCCGGTGGCGCCGGTGACGGCAATGGTCATGATGAACTCCGCATCAGGGTTGACCGGCCCGAGATAGCACCATACTTACGAAAGAGAAGAACATACAAAAATGTTAGTGTGAGATGACCCCGGAAATCGTCGCCGCCCGCCTGCCCGCTGCCGATGTCCTGTCGGACGCCTGCCCCTCGCGCGAGGTGCTGAACCGCCTGACCACCAAATGGGGGGTTCTGGTGCTGCTGGTGCTGTATACCGGCACCCATCGCTTTGCCCAGTTGCGGCGGCGGATCGGCGGCGTCAGCGAACGGATGCTGGCGCAGACGCTGGACCAGCTGGAAGGCGTCGGCATGGTTCACCGCCGCGCCTTTGACGTGGTGCCGCCGCATGTCGAATACGGCCTGACGCCGCTGGGGCACGAGGCGGCAGCGCGGGTCGCCGCGCTGACCAGCTGGATCGAGGCGAACCTGCCCGACCTGGTTCAGTCGCGCGCGGCCTCGGCCATGTGAAAGCGCCAGCGCGGGTCGTCGTCGAACGGCCGGCCGGCGGCGGCACATAGCCGCGCGACATAATCGGCGCAGCACAGGTGATGCAGCCAGCGGATGTCGGGCAGGGCCATCGCCTGCGCATGGACGGCATCGAATCGGTCGGCAAGGATCATCGCCGACAGGTCGGTTTCTTCGTTGCGGTCGCGGGCGCGGAAGAAGCGGTCGGTATAGCGGTCCTTGCCGGCCGAGGCCGAGGGCGTGCCGCGCTTGGCGTCAAAACTTTCCTTCCAGCGCAGGATGTAGTGGTTCATCTGCGCCATCCGGTGGCTGATTTCCTCGACCCCGGTAAAGCGGACCGGGCCCTCCTGCGTCAGGAAGCGGTCGATCACCCTTCCCTCGCCATCGACGAAATGGGCGTTGCCCTTGCCCCAGTCGCCGTCAAAGCCATGCGGGGCGTGATCGTCCAGCCGGCGAAACCGCAAGGGCTCGCGCATCAGGGTCTTGAAGTTGATGTTGATCCGGTCGGCGGCCGGGCTGCAGCGGGTAAAGGTGCGATGCACCAGCCGGTCCTCGTACCGTTCCTGCCCGCCGGTGCCGAAGCAACGCCAGTGAAAGGCGACGCCCTGATGGTCACGGCCGATATGGTCGAGGTAGCTGCCGATGCTGCCGTCGCCCACATGGGGCACCAGGAATTCGTCGACATCGCAGATCAGCAGCCAGTCGGTCTGTGCCAGGGCCGGTTGCCGCCGCGCTGCGCGATAGGCCGACGCCTTGGGGTTCAGCGCGCCGGGCGCGTGTTCGAAATGCTCGATCCAGCCGGCATGGGCAAGGGCGCCCAGCAGGTCGGGCGAATGGTCGGTGCAGTCGTTGTAGCCGACAAGGACGCGGAACCCCAGCATCCGATACCACGCCACCCATTCGACGATGAAGGCGCCCTCGTTGCGCATGGCGGCAAAGACTGTAAAGCGTTCGGTCATGGTGGCGGCATCTCGCACGGGATCGCCTCTGGCGTCCATCACCCATCGCCGCTATCGGGGCGGGATGGGTGGCACTTCGGACAACATGCGCGGCGCGCTCCTGATGATCGGGGCGATGGCGGCGTTCACCGTGAACGACATGTTCATGAAATTGCTGGGCGGCGACATGTCGGTCTGGCAGTCGCTGTTCCTGCGCGGGGCGGGGGTCAGCCTGTTCATGCTCTGGCTGGCACGCCGGCGCGGGCAGCTGAGCCTGTCCTTCGGGCGCCGCGACTGGGCGCTGATGCTGGGCCGCGCCGCGGGCGAGGCTGCGGGCGCCGTCCTGTTCGTCTCGGCGTTGTTCCACATGCCGCTGGGCAACCTGTCGGCCATCCTGCAGGCGCTGCCGCTGACGGTGACGCTGGCCGGGGTGCTGTTCCTGCGCGAAAGGCTGGGCTGGCGGCGCAGCCTTGCGATTCTCGTCGGTCTGGCCGGTGTGCTCATCATCGTGCGGCCGGGGACCGAGGGCTTTACCCTGTGGTCACTTCTGGGCGTGGCGACGGTGGCCTGTGTCACTGCCCGCGACATCTTTTCGCGGATGCTGTCCCCGGCGGTGCCGTCCCTGACGGTGGCGGTGGTCTCGTCTGTGGTGGTGACGCTGGTGGCCGGGGCAGGGGTGCCCTTTACCGGCTGGTCGCCGGTCGGCCTGCCCGAGATGGCGATTCTCGGCGGGGCGATGGCGGCGATCTTTGTCGGCTATGTCACCTCGGTCGCGTCGATGCGGGTCGGCGATCTCGCCTTCGTGGCGCCGTTCCGCTACATGAGCCTGGTCATCGCCATGCTGGTGGGCTTTGTCGTGTTTGGCGAGGTGCCGGACGGCTGGACGCTGGTCGGCGCTGCCATCGTCGTCGCCTCGGGCGCCTATGCGTTCTGGCGGGAACGGCGGGTCAAGGCGGCGCAGGCCTAGGTCGGGTCCGGGGCGGCAAACCGCCGCCCGCCGCCTGTTGACACCCCCCGCGACTCCCCCTATACGGCGCCCACTTGGCACAGGCCCTTGGTCTGTTCGCCATCCAGAGAAATTTGTGGTCATGATCCGGGCGCCTGCCGCTCCGATCCTCTGGGACCAACCGCACCGTTCCCGGCATGGGAACGCCTGCGGATTTTTGTGCTTCATGGACGCATGGGGCATGTCATCGAAACTGCGGACCTACGGGGCCGCGACACATGTGTTAGGAACCGGGGAACACCGCCCAATGCCTACGATCCAGCAGCTGATCCGCAAGCCGCGGCAGCCCAAAGTGACGAAATCCAAGTCGCAGCACCTTGAAGGCTGCCCGCAGAAGCGCGGCGTCTGCACCCGTGTTTACACGACGACCCCGAAGAAGCCGAACTCGGCCATGCGGAAGGTCGCGAAGGTTCGCCTGACGAACTCGTTCGAGGTGATCTCCTACATCCCCGGCGAAAGCCACAACCTGCAAGAGCACTCGGTCGTGCTCATCCGCGGCGGCCGGGTCAAGGACTTGCCGGGCGTCCGTTACCACATCCTGCGCGGTGTCCTTGACACCCAGGGTGTCAAGAACCGCAAGCAGCGCCGGTCGAAGTACGGCGCCAAGCGTCCGAAGTGAGGATCTGATCCATGTCGCGCCGCCACGCCGCCGAAAAACGCGAAGTCCTGCCCGACGCCAAGTATGGCGACAAGGTTGTGACCAAGTTCATGAACAACCTGATGGTCGACGGGAAGAAGTCGGTCGCCGAAGGCATCGTCTATTCCGCCTTTGACCGCGTCCAGGGCCGTCTGAAGAAAGAGCCGGTGGACGTGTTCCACGAGGCCCTCGACAACATCAAGCCGTCGCTCGAAGTGCGTTCGCGCCGCGTCGGCGGGGCCACCTATCAGGTCCCCGTCGAAGTCCGCGCCGAGCGCCGCGAGGCGCTGGCGATCCGCTGGCTGATCGATGCGTCCAAGAAGCGCAACGAGAACACGATGGAAGAACGCCTTGCCGGCGAACTGGTCGATGCGCTGAACAACCGCGGTGCCGCGGTGAAGAAGCGTGAGGACACCCACAAGATGGCCGACGCGAACAAGGCGTTCAGCCATTACCGCTGGTAAGGAGCCACGAAGATGGCGCGCGAATACCCCCTGAACCTCTACCGCAACTTCGGCATCATGGCCCATATCGACGCGGGCAAGACGACGACGACCGAGCGGATCCTCTACTACACCGGCAAGTCGCACCGGATCGGCGAAGTCCATGACGGCGCCGCGACGATGGACTGGATGGAGCAGGAGCAGGAGCGGGGCATCACCATCACCTCCGCCGCCACGACCACCTTCTGGTCGCGGACCGAAGATGACGAGCACAAGGGCCCGCGCCACCGCTTCAACATCATCGACACGCCCGGCCACGTCGACTTCACCATCGAAGTCGAACGCTCGCTGGCCGTGCTTGACGGCGCGGTGTGCCTGCTGGACGCCAACGCCGGTGTCGAGCCGCAGACGGAAACCGTCTGGCGGCAGGCCGACCGCTATGAAGTGCCGCGCATCGTCTATGTCAACAAGATGGACAAGATCGGCGCCGACTTCTTCAACTGCGTCAAGATGATCAAGGACCGCACCGGCGCGACCCCGTGCCCGGTCGCGCTGCCGATCGGTGCCGAAGACAAGCTCGAAGGCATCATCGACCTCGTGACGATGGAAGAATGGACCTGGAAGGGCGAGGATCTGGGCGCCCACTGGACCCGTCAGCCGATCCGCGACAGCCTTCAGGAGCTGGCCGAGGAATGGCGCGGCAAGATGATCGAACTCGCCGTCGAGATGGACGACGCGGCGATGGAAGATTACCTCGAGGGCAAGGAACCCGAGGTCGACGCGCTGCGCAAGCTGATCCGCAAGGGCTGCCTGTCGATGTCCTTCGTCCCGGTGCTGGCCGGTTCGTCGTTCAAGAACAAGGGCGTGCAGCCGATGCTGAACGCCGTGATCGACTACCTGCCCTCGCCGCTGGACGTGAAACCCTACATGGGCTTCCGTCCCGGTGACGAGACCGAAACCCGCGACATCGCCCGTTCGGCGGATGATGACCAGCCGTTCTCGGCGCTGGCGTTCAAGATCATGAACGACCCGTTCGTCGGCTCGCTGACCTTCACCCGGCTGTATTCCGGCGTCCTCAAGAAGGGCGACGGCATGCTGAACTCGACCAAGGGCAAGAAGGAACGTGTTGGCCGCATGATGATGATGCACGCCAACAACCGCGAGGAAATCGAAGAGGCCTATGCCGGCGACATCATCGCCCTGGCCGGCCTCAAGGACACCACCACCGGCGACACCCTGTGCTCGGAAAAGGACCCGGTCGTCCTTGAAACGATGACCTTCCCCGATCCGGTGATCGAGATCGCCGTCGAGCCCAAGACCAAGGCCGACCAGGAGAAGATGGGCATCGCCCTCGCCCGCCTGGCCGCCGAGGATCCGTCGTTCCGCGTCGAGACCAACTTCGAATCGGGCCAGACGATCATGCGCGGCATGGGCGAATTGCACCTCGACATCCTCGTCGACCGCATGCGCCGCGAGTTCAAGGTCGAGGCGAATATCGGTGCGCCGCAGGTGGCCTATCGCGAAACCATCAGCCGCGAAGTCGAACACACCTATACCCACAAGAAGCAGACCGGTGGGTCGGGCCAGTTCGCCGAAGTCAAGCTGCAGATCACCCCGACCGAGCCGGGCGAAGGCTATTCCTTCGAATCCAAGATCGTCGGCGGCACGGTGCCCAAGGAATACATCCCGGGCGTCGAAAAGGGCATCAAGTCGGTGATGGACTCGGGTCCGCTCGCGGGCTTCCCGGTCATCGACTTCAAGGTGGCGCTGCTGGACGGTAAGTTCCACGATGTCGACTCCTCGGTGCTGGCCTTCGAAATCGCCGCGCGGATGTGCATGCGCGAAGGCATGAAGAAGGCCGGGGCCAAGCTGCTGGAGCCGATCATGAAGGTCGAAGTGGTGACGCCCGAGGATTACACCGGCAGCGTCATCGGCGACCTGACCTCGCGCCGGGGCATGATCAACGGGCAGGACAGCCGCGGCAACGCCAATGTCATCAATGCCTTCGTGCCGTTAGCCAACATGTTCGGCTACATCAACACCCTGCGGTCGATGACCTCGGGACGCGCGGTGTTCACCATGCAGTTCGACCATTACGAAGCCGTGCCGCAGAACATCTCGGACGAGATCCAGAAGAAATACGCCTGATGGCGCCCGTAGGGTGGGTCTCGACCCACCTTACCCCGAAATCCGGCGGGGATCCCCGCCCCCGAAATGAGGAGAGCCCGAGATGGGTAAGGCAAAATTCGAACGTAACAAGCCGCATGTGAACATCGGGACGATCG
>CAZIOT010000010.1:0-150793 GCA_964540965.1 uncultured Rubellimicrobium sp.
TCTTCGTCCCCAAATATCCTCGGGGGGTGAATTGGCCGCAGGCCAAGAGGGGGGCAGAAGGCCCCCCTTCCTTCTTCTGCCGGTCCGCAAGGACCGGCCCGCCTTGCCGCCGCCCTCCATCCGCGCCACAACGGGCCATGGCCAGGGACATGACCTTTCACTGCACCGCCTGCGGCGCCGCGCATCCGCGCTGGGCCGGGCGCTGCGACGCCTGTGGCGCCTGGAATTCGATCGTCGAGGACGTGCCCCTGTCGCAAGGCGCGGCGGCCACGCTGCGCCGCGGCCAGTCCCTGACCCTGACCGATCTTCGGACCACGGCCGAAACCCCGCCCCGGACCAGGGCCGGGGTGGACGAACTTGACCGGGTGCTGGGCGGCGGCCTTGTCCCTGCCTCGGCCATCCTGCTTGGCGGCGATCCCGGCATCGGCAAATCGACGCTGCTCTTGCAGGCCGCGGCGCGGTTCGCCCGCAACGGCCTCAAGGTCATCTACATCACCGGCGAGGAATCCGCAGCCCAGGTGCAGATGCGCGCCGAACGGCTGGGGCTGAGCGAAAGCCCGGTGCACCTCGCCTCGGAAACCGCCTTGCGCGACATCCTGACCACGCTCGACGCCGAACGGCCCGACCTTGCCATCATCGATTCGATCCAGACCATGTGGCTGGACACTGTCGAGGCCGCGCCGGGTTCGGTCAGTCAGGTCCGCGCCGCCGCGCATGAGCTGACGGCCTTCGCCAAGCGGCGCGGTATCGCCGTCGTCATGGTCGGCCATGTCACCAAGGAAGGCGCCATCGCCGGCCCGCGCGTGATCGAGCACATGGTCGACACCGTTCTGTATTTCGAAGGCGAACGCGGCCACCAGTTCCGCATCCTGCGCGCCGTCAAGAACCGCTTCGGCCCCGCCGACGAGATCGGCGTGTTCGAGATGACGGGCCGCGGTCTGGCCGAGGTGAAGAACCCTTCGGCCCTGTTCCTGTCGGAACGCGCGCGCCCTGCCCCCGGTTCGGCGGTCTTTGCCGGGATCGAGGGCTCGCGCCCGATCCTCTGCGAATTCCAGGCGCTGGTCGCGCCGGCGCCCTCGGGGCAGGCGCGGCGGTCGGTGGTGGGCTGGGACGGCGGCAGGCTGGCGATGATCCTGGCCGTGCTCGAATCCCGCGCCGGCATCGCCTTTGCCGGCATGGATGTCTACCTGAACGTCGCCGGCGGCCTGCGCATCGGCGAACCTGCCGCCGATCTGGCGGTGGCGCTGGCGCTGGTTTCCGCACGCGCCGGCGTGGTGATTGATCCACAATCGGTGATTTTCGGAGAGATCAGCCTGTCTGGCGCCCTGCGGCCGGTCGCACAGACGGAATACAGGTTGAAAGAGGCGCAGAAACTTGGTTTCACAACCGCCATCCTGCCGCAGCGTCCGAAACGCGGCGGCAGTCAGGGTCTGGCCCTTCGTGAATACGGCGAACTGGTCCAGGCTGTGCAGGAATTGACCGGCCCCGAGGCATAGAAGGGCGCGTGAGGGACAGATGGAAGGCTTTACCGTCATCGACGCCGTTGTGGGCGTCATCATCGTCCTGTCCGCGCTGCTGGCCTATGCGCGCGGCTTCGTGCGCGAGGCGCTGGCGATTGCCGGCTGGGTCGGCGCCGCCATCGTCGCCTTCCTGTTCGCCGACAAGGTGCAGCCGCTGGTCCGTCAGGTGCCGGTGCTGGGCGAATTCATCGGCGACAGCTGCGAACTCTCGATCATCGCCGCCTTCGCCGCGGTCTTTGCCGTGGTCCTTGTGGTGGTGTCGATCTTCACGCCGCTGTTTTCCTCGGTGGTGCAGCGTTCCGCCCTTGGTGCGCTCGATCAGGGCCTCGGCTTCCTGTTCGGCGTGCTGCGCGGCGTGATTCTGGTCGCCATCGCCTTTTTCATCTACGAGACCGTGCTGTCGGCGCAGGACATCCCGATGATCGAGGACAGCCGCGCCGCCGCGGTGTTCTCGCGCCTGACCGAACGGATCGAGGGGCAGGATCCCGAACGTGCCCTTGGCTGGATCACCACGCAATATCAGCAGCTTGTCGGCGATTGCGCGGCCCCGGCCACGCCCGTTGAACCGGCAGCGGCCCCCGCCACCGACACCACCACCGGCAACTGACCGGCGCCTCGCGCGCATTTGCACCGCTCTGCCGCATGAAGGCGGGATGACAGTCCTCTGCCAAGGGTCTATGTGGACCCCGCGTCCCCCGGATTCGGAGAGCCAGATGCCGTCGCTGACTGCTGAGCCGCGCTATCCCGCGCATCCTTTCGACGACGACAAGCTGCGCGAGGAATGCGGCGTGTTCGGCGTGGTCGGCGTCCAGAACGCGGCGCAATTCGTCGCCCTTGGCCTTCATGCCCTGCAGCATCGCGGGCAAGAGGCTGGCGGCATCGTCACGCACGAGGATATCGGCGGTTTCCATCAGGCCCGGCGCATGGGCTATGTCCGCGACAATTTCACCTCGCGCGAGGTGATGGAAAGCCTGCCCGGCCCCATCGGCATCGGCCATGTCCGCTATTCGACCGCCGGCAACAAGGGCCAGACCGCGATCCGCGACGTGCAGCCTTTCTTTGGCGAATTGTCGCTGGGCGGCGTCGCCATCGCGCATAACGGCAACCTGACCAATGCCGACGCCCTGCGTCGCGAACTGATCGAGCGCGGCTCGATCTTCCAGTCGGGCAGCGATTCCGAATGCATCATCCACCTGATGGCGCGGTCGATGGGCCGCACCCTGCCCGACCGGGTCGAGGATGCGCTGCGCAAATGCGAAGGCGCGTTTTCGGTCATCGCCATGACGCGGACCAAGCTGATCGGCTGCCGCGATGCGCTGGGGGTGCGGCCCTTGGTGCTGGGCCGGGTCGGCGAGGGCTGGGTGCTGGCCTCGGAAACCTGCGCGCTGGACATCATCGGCGCCGATTTCGTGCGCGAGATCGCGCCGGGCGAAATGGTGGTGATCTCGGCCGCCAAGGGCGTGGAGAGCTTTTTTCCCTTCCGCCCCCGCCCGTCGCGGTTCTGCATCTTTGAACATGTCTATTTCAGCCGCCCCGATTCGATCATCGGCGGCCGCTCGGTCTATGAAACGCGCGAGGCGATCGGCAAGGTTCTGGCACAAGAGGCGCCGGTCGCGGCCGATCTGGTCTGTCCGGTGCCCGACAGCGGCACCCCCGCCGCCATCGGCTATGCCCGCGAAAGCGGCATTCCCTATGGCATGGGCATCATCCGCAACCAATATGTCGGGCGCACCTTCATCGAACCCAGCGAACAGATCCGCAACATGGGCGTCCGGCTCAAGCTGAACGTGAACCGCGCGCTGATCGCCGGCAAGCGCATCATCCTGGTCGACGATTCCGTGGTGCGCGGCACGACCAGCCTCAAGATCAAGCAGATGATCCTTGATGCCGGCGCCGCCGAGGTGCATTTCCGTATCGCCTCGCCCCCCACCGCCTGGCCGTGTTTCTATGGCGTCGACACGCCGAACCGGGACAAGCTTCTGGCCGCGACGATGAGCGAGGACGAGATGCGCGACCATCTGGGCGTCGACAGCCTGAACTTCATCTCGCTCGACGGGCTTTACCGCGCCGTGGGCGAGGCCGCGGGCCGCGATCCGGCAGCGCCGCGCTATTGCGATGCCTGCTTCTCGGGCGATTATCCGGTGGTTCCGGCGGATATGGTCGAGAAGGGTTTCCAGATGAAGACCGCGGCAGAGTAGGCTGAAAATTATAGAATTTTCAGGCGCGGTCGGACGGAAAGTCTCCCGCCGCCTCGCGCTCCAGATCCGCCGCTAGCCGGTCCATCGCCGCCGCCCAGAACGGCCGGAATCGGTCGAGCCAGCCCTGCGCCACCGAAAACCCCTCGCCCGAAATGCGGTAAAGCCGTTCCCGCCCGCGCGGCCGCATGGTGACGAACCCCGCCTGCCGCAGCACCGCCAGATGCTGCGACACCGCCGAGGCGCCGATGCCGAAATCGGCCCTTGCCGCATGGGCCAACTGCCCCGCCGGGCATTCGCCGGCAGCCAGCCGGTCCAGAAGTGACCGACGCACCGGATCGCCAAGCACGGTCAAGGGATGCATCAGCCCTCGTCCGCCGCCAGGGGCTGGCCGGTGTAGAAGGCGACGAGTTCCGCCGCCCAGCCGGCGGTCGACGCCGCCTCTTGCCCGCCTGCCACCGCGGCATCGGTCCAGCCGCGGGCGCTGGCGATGATCGCGGCACGGCCCTCGGGCGAGGCGACCCATTGCGTTTCGAAATCGTCCGGCCGCGGCGCCTCGGGCTGCGGCAGGTGCAAGCCCAGACCGACAAAGCCCAGTTCCCAGCCGACGCCGGTGGCCCCCGGCCCGTAGGTTTCCCAGAAACCGGGGGGCAAATCCTGCGCCCGGGCGGTATGGGTCAGCGTCAGGCGGGTGCCGGCGCCCTCGGCGGCGAAATCCAGCACCACCCAGCTTGTGCTGCCCATCGCCTCCCATGTCAGGGCGATGCGGCGTTCGGGTTCGCAGCTTTCGATGCTGCCGCCGGCATTGCCCTGCACCTGATAGCGCCCGCCCGGGCGCAGATCGCCGGTGACGGGGGCGAACCAGCGCGCCAGCCGCTCGGGCGAAAGGAACGCCGCCCAGACCGCCGGAAGCGGATGCGGGAACACCTGCGACAGGGTGATGACATGGCTGGCGGCGCCATCCCTGCGCCCTGACGAATAGCTGCGGTCCATGGCGGCCCTCCCTTGCCTGCCCAGCATCGGCGCCACCAACATTTCAGTCAAGACTGAAATGTCGGCCGGCTTGCATCCGGTCCGAAACGGGGACATGACACGGGCATGACCCATGCCGAAAGCCATGACAGCTATCTGGCCAGCCGCCCCGAGGAGCAGCGCGCCGCGCTTTCCGTGCTGCGCAGCCAGATCCGCGACCTGATCCCCGAGGCCGAGGAAGTCATCTCCTATGGCATGCCCGGTTTCCGCATCGGCAAGGCGGTCATTGCCGGCTACGCCGGTTTTGCCCGCCACTGCGGCTATTACCCGCATTCCGGCGGCATCATCCCGCACCTCAGGGACGAGCTTGACGCCGGCGGATTCCGCTACACGCCGGGCGCGGTGCAGTTCACGCCAGGCCATCCGCTGCCGCAACCGCTGGTGGCGCGGCTTGTCACCCTGCGTCTGGCCGAGGCGTTTTCTTGAGCGGCTTCCCCACGGTCATCCTTGTCCTGTGCACCGGGCGCTGCGGTTCGATGACCTTTGCCCGCGCCGCCGCGCATCTGCCCGGCTGGACCGCCGGGCACGAGACCCGCACCCATATCACCGGGCCGGACCGTTTCGCCTGGCCCGACCGCCATATCGAGGTCGACAACCGGCTGTCCTGGATGCTGGGCCGGCTCGACCGCGCCTGGGGCGACCGCGCCGCCTATGTCCACCTGACCCGCGACCCCGAGGCGGTGGCGCGCAGTTTCGCCGACCGCTCGGCCATCGGCATCATGCGCGCCTATCGCACCGACATCCTCGCCCGGTCGCTGGCGCGGATGCCGCGGGCCAGCCTGATCGACACCTGCCGCGATTACGTCGACACGGTGACGGAAAACATCACCTCGTTCCTGCGCGACAAGACCCATGTCCTGCCGATGCGGCTGGAAACCCTGTCCCAGGATTTCGACCTGTTCTGCGGCTGGGCCGGCATCGACGGCGACCTTTCCGCCGCCCGCGCCGAACTTGCCATCCGCCACAACGCCACGGAGACCCAAGCATGAGCGCCCAGAAGATCGCCCTTGTCACCGGCGCCAGCCGCGGGCTGGGCCATGCCGTCGCCCTGTCGCTCGCCCCCGATTTTCATGTCGTCGCCGTCGCCCGCACCACCGGCGCTCTCGAGGAACTGGACGACGCGATCCGCGCCAGGGGCGGGCAGGCCACGCTGGCGCCGATGGATGTGACCGTGCCCGAGGCGATGCAGCAATTGTGCCGCGGCATCCATGACCGCTGGGGCAAGCTTGACCTCTGGGTCCATGCCGCGATCCACGCCGGCCCGCTGGCGCCGGCCGGGCATCTGGCCGACAAGGATTTCGACAAATGCCTTGCGGTGAACGTCAAGGCGACGCAACGGCTGATCATGTATGTGGCGCCGCTTCTGGGCCATGACGGCCGCGCGGTGTTCTTTGACGATCCCCGCGGCGGCGAGAAATTCTATGGCCATTACGGCGCGACCAAGGCGGCGCAGATCGCGCTGGCGCGGTCTTGGCAGGCCGAAAGCCGGCGCACCGGCCCGCAGGTGGCGATCCTGTCGCCCCGGCCGATGCCCACCGCGCTGCGCGCCCGCTTCCATCCGGGCGAGGATCGCAGCGCCCTGACCCCGCCCATGGATGAGGCAGCGCGGCTACGCCCCGAAATCCTTGGCTGAGGCCGGGTTGCGGCATGCCGTCCCGCCCCTTAAGGAAATGGGCGACAGGCGGGGTTTCATGCGCATCCTTCTGACCAATGACGACGGCATCAACGCTCCGGGGCTTGCGGTGCTTGAACGCATCGCGGCCGATCTGGCGGGGCCCGAGGGCGAGGTCTGGACCGTCGCCCCGGCGTTCGAGCAATCGGGCGTCGGCCATGCCATCAGTTACACCCATCCGACGATGATCGCCCGGCTCTCGGACCGCCGCTTTGCCGCCGAGGGCAGCCCTGCCGATTGCGTGCTGGCGGCGCTTTACGACGCGATGGCGGGCCGGCCGCCCGATCTGGTGCTGTCGGGGGTCAACCGCGGCAACAATGCCGGGGAAAACGTGCTGTATTCCGGCACCATCGGCGCCGCGATGGAGGCGGCCCTGCAGGGCCTGCCGGCCGTGGCGCTGTCGCAGTTCTTCGGGCCGGAAAACCTTGCCATGGCCGACCCTTACGAGGCCGCGGCCGCCCATGGCGCGGCCGTGGTGCGCCAGATCCTGGCCGCCGGGCAATGGGGCGATGACGCCTATCGGCTGTTTTACAACGTGAATTTCCCGCCGGTGGCCGCGGTCGCGGTGCAGGGCACCGAAGTGACGGCGCAGGGGTTCCGCCGGCAGACCAAACATACGGTGGAACATTCGCTGTCGCCCACCGGGCGGCGGTTCCTGTGGGTGAAATCCGGGCCGCAGATGGAACGCACCGGCGCCGGCACCGACGTTCAGGCCAATGTCGAGGGGCGGATTTCCGTGACACCCCTGCGCGCCGACCTGACCGCGCATGACATGCTCGGGTCGCTGCGCGCCGCCTTTGCGGCCCCGACATGACCGGCGATCCCGAGGAACGGATGCGCTTTGTCTTCGCCCTGCGCTCGCGCGGGGTGACCGACAGCCGCGTGCTCTCGGCCATGGAACAGATCGACCGCAGCCTGTTCGTCCGCGGCCATTTCGCCGACCGCGCCCAGGACGACATGCCGCTGCCCATCGCCTGCGGCCAGACCATCAGCCAGCCCTCGGTCGTCGGCCTGATGACCCAGGCGCTGGACGTGCAGCCGCGCGACAAGGTGCTCGAGGTCGGGACCGGTTCGGGCTATCAGGCGGCGATCCTCGCCCTGCTCGCCCGGCGGGTCTATACCGTCGACCGTCACCGAAGGCTGGTGGCCGAGGCGCGCGAGGTCTTTGCCGCGCTTGACCTGTCGAACATCACCGCCTTTGCCGCCGACGGCACCCGCGGCCTGCCCGAACAGGCGCCCTTCGATCGCATCCTCGTCACCGCGGCGGCCGAGGATCCGCCGGGGCCGCTCTTGGCGCAGCTGCGGATCGGCGGTATCATGGTGCTTCCGGTCGGGCAGTCGGACACGGTGCAAAGCCTGATCCGCGTCACCCGCAGCGAGGCGGGTTTCGACTACGAGGAACTTCGCCCCGTGCGCTTCGTGCCGCTGGTCGAGGGGATGGCGCAGGACTGACCGGGACGGAATGGAAGGCCCCGGCGCACAAGGGTCCAGAGCGAGGACGAGGACGATGCAGTTGAGCCGACCCACCCTGCTGCGCCTGACCGCCGGCACTGCCGCGCTGGCGCTTCTGTCGGCCTGCGGCGGCGAACCGCTGGATGCCGACCTGCGCGGCCTGTCGGACGGGTTTTCCACCACACCCGCGGCACAGGTCGCCGCCAGCCGGCCGCAGCCCGATTCCCGCGGCATCATCACCTATCCCAATTCGCAGGTGGCAGTGGCGCAAGAGGGCGACACGGTCCGCACCATCGCCGGCCGCATCGGCGTCAATGCCGAGGAACTGGCCCGGTTCAACGGCATCTCGCCCGATGCCGTCCTGCGCCGCGACGAACTGGTGGCGCTGCCGACCCGCGTTGCGGGCACCACGACCACCGCCCTGCCCTCGGCCGGCGGCGTCGATGTGACGACACTGGCAGGGGCGGCCATCGACCGCGCCGGCACGGTGACGACGACGCCCCTGTCGGGCAGCACGGCGGCGGCAGCCCCGGCAGCCGACGTGCCCTTCGGACAAGCCCCCACCGAACCCGTGCGCCATCAGGTCGCCCGCGGCGAGACCGCCTATTCCATCGCGCGGCTTTACAACGTGCCGGTCGGCGATATCGCCGCGTGGAACGGCCTTGGCGCCGATCTGGCAGTGCGCGAGGGCCAGCAGTTGCTGGTGCCCCTGACCGGCGGCCGGCCGCCGGCAACCGCCGCCGCCGCCACCCAGCCCGGACAGGGCAGCCCGACGCCGGTGCCGCCCTCGGCCGCACAACCCCTGCCCGAGGACGAGGCGCCCGCCGCCGCCGCCACCCCCGCGGCACCGACCCCGGCGCCCGATCTTGGCAGCCAGCAGACCGCGCCCGCCGCCAGTTCGCAACTGGCGATGCCGGTCTCGGGCTCGATCATCCGCGCCTATGCGCCGGGCCGCAACGAAGGCATCGACATCGGCGCCGCCGCCGGGACCGAGGTCCGCGCCGCCGAGGCCGGCACCGTCGCGGCGGTGACGACCAATACCGAAGGCATCCAGATCGTGGTGATCCGCCATTCCGGCAACCTGCTGACCGTCTATACCCATATCGACAACCTGACCGTGGCCAAGGATGCGACCGTTGCCCGCGGCCAGGTCATCGGCCGGGTCCGCGCCGGCGACCCGGCCTTCCTGCATTTCGAGGTGCGGCGGGGGATGGCCAGCCAGGATCCGGCGCAGTTCCTGCCGTAGGGTGGGTCAAGACCCACCTTACCGGGGCCGGTCCTGAGGGGTCACGCTTGTGGAAGGCGCCGGGGGCGCTTCGCCCCCCGGACCCCCAGAGGGTATTTGTGCAAAGATGAAAACCCGGGAAGGCGCGCGTCTAGGTTGATGCGGCTTTGACCGGACCGCGCCGCAGGGCGGCGGGCGGGACGCGCGCGTCAAGGCCAAATTCGGGGGTTGAGGCGACGGCGGGCGGCGCTTTGCAGCCGGGAACCCCTACAGCGCCACCCCGCGCCGCCCCGCCAGATCGGTGAAATACTGCCAGGCCACCCGCCCCGACCGGCCGCCGCGCGTCGCCTGCCACTCGATCGCCTCGGCCCGCAGTGTCGCGTCGTCGATGTCGATGTTCCACTGGTCGCAATAGCCGCGGATCATCGCCAGGTATTCGTCCTGGGTGCAGGGATGAAAGCCCAGCCACAGCCCGAAACGGTCCGACAGCGACACTTTCTCTTCGGTCGCCTCGGAGGGAGAAATCGCCGTCTGCCGTTCGTTCTCGATCATGTCGCGCGGCATCAGGTGGCGGCGGTTCGAGGTGGCATAGAGGATCACATTGTCCGGCCGTCCCTCGATGCCGCCGTCAAGCACGGCCTTGAGGCTTTTGTAGTGGCTGTCGTCATGACTGAACGACAGATCGTCGCAGAACAGGATGAAGCGGCCCGGCGCCTGTTTCAGGATGGCAAGGCAGCGCGCGATCGAAGGCAGATCCTCGCGCAGCACCTCGACCAGTTTCAGGCCGGGGAAATCCGCCTGAAGGGCGCCGTGGATTGCCTTGACCAGGCTGGATTTTCCCATGCCGCGCGCGCCCCACAAAAGCGCGTTGTTCGCCGGATGCCCGGCGGCGAACTGACGGGTATTGGCCAGAAGCGTATCGCGGGCGCGGTCAACGCCGACCAGCAGGTCGACGTCGATGCGGCTGACCTGATCGACCGCGATCAGCCGGTCGGGTTCGGTATGCCAGACAAAGGCCGTGGCGCGGTGCAGGTCCGGGGTCGGCGCCGGCGCCGGGGCGATCCGCTCCAGCGCCTCGGCGATCCGCCGCAACAGGTCGTCGGTCATGCCTTGGTCTCGTCCGTCCCGTCGCCCTGGTCGAACAGGCTCTCGCCCTCGCCGATCACGCCTTCGGCCCGCGCCGCCTCGTCCTTCTGGCGTTCGATCCGCTTCACCAGCAGGATCGAGAGTTCATAGAGCGGATAGATCGCGGCAAAGAGGATGACCTGGCTCATCATGTCGGGCGGAGTGGCCACGGCCGAGACCATCAGGATCACCACGATGGCATATTTGCGCATCCGGGACAGCCCGGCCGCCGACACGATGCCCGCCTTGCCCATCAGCGTCAGCAGCACCGGCAACTGGAAGCAGAGGCCGAAGGCCATGATGAATTTCATGGTCAGCGACAGATAGGCCTGCGCCGACCCCTGGAACACGATGCCGCCGCCGGTGAAGGTGGCTTCGGTCGTCGTTTCGGCGGCTTCGGCGCCTTCGGCCAGCGCCTCGGCGCCGACGGGCTGCTGGAACGACAGGAAAAAGTCGAAGGCCAAGGGCACGACGATGTAATAGGCCACCGCCGCGCCAAGCAGGAACATGAAGGGCGAGGCGACGAGGAAGGGCAGGAAGGCGTTCTTTTCCGACTTGTAAAGGCCGGGGGCCACAAAGCGCCACATCTGGTAGCCGATGACCGGGAATGACAGCGCCAGCCCCGCGACCATCGAGATGTTGAAGGCCATGAAGAAGCCTTCCTGGAGCGAGATGAAGATCAGGTCGCAGTCGGCCGCGCCATAGCGGATCATCGCATCGCAAAGCGGGCGCTTGAGGAAGTTGAAGATCGGCTCCCAGACGGTGAAGCAGATCACCATCGCCACGACAAAGGCCAGAAGCGACCACAGGATGCGGTTGCGCAGTTCGGCCAGATGCTCGATCAGCGGGGCCGAGCTGTCGTCGATGTCGTCGGCCTTGGTCATTTGCCGTCCTCGGTCGGGGTTTCGGCCGCCGCCGGGGCGGATGCGGGCGCGGGCGCAGGCGCTGGATCGGTCGGGGGCAGCGGCGCCTTGGCGGCGGCCGTGGTGGTCGCCGCGGCCCGTTCCTCTGCGCGTTTGGCGGCCAGATCGGCGGTGGCGCTGCCGGGGGCGGCGGGCTTGGCCGGGGGTTTCGCCGGGGTCTTGAGGCCGGTCAGGTCGCGCAGCGCGGTGCTGGCCGATTTCATCGGATCGGCGGCGGCGCGGATCGTGCGGTCGATGTCCTTGACCCCGGCCTCGTCGGCGGCGGCCTCCATCGCGCGGCTGAATTCGCGCGCCATGCCGCGGGCCTTGCCGGTGAACCGGCCGATCTGGCGGAACAGCAGGGGCAGGTCCTTTGGACCCACCACGATCAGCGCCACCACCCCGATGAGCAGCAGCTCACCCCATCCGAGATCGAACATCCCAGCCCCTCGCGTCTGTCGCGCTTACACGCGGTCGCGTTCTTCGGTCGGGGTCACGTCGCGCGCGGCGGCGGCCTGTTCCTCGAGTTCCTTCTTGCCGTCGTCCACGCCGCGCTTGAAGGCGGTGATGCCCTTGCCGACCTCGCCCATCATGGTCGAGATCTTGCCGCGCCCGAACAGCACGAGCACCACGACCGCGATAAGGAGAAGGCCGGGAAGGCCGATGTTGTTGAGCATGTCGTTCCCTCCGGTGGCGGGCCGCATGCGACCCGCGATGAAATACCCGGACGTTCTAGCCGGAACGCGGGGACAAGAAAAAGGGGACGGCGGCGGCGGCGGCCCTCGCCAGCGCGAACTTTTGACATTATCCTGTCAGTAGCCCTTTTGTTCCCGCCGAGATGCCCCGCACCGACCGCCTGTTCGACCTGATCCAGATCCTGCGCGACGGCCGGTTGCACCGGGCGCAGGATCTGGCCGACCGGCTGGAAGTATCGGTGCGCACCATCTATCGCGACATGGACACGCTCGTCGCCTCGGGCGTGCCCATCGCCGGTGAACGCGGCCTGGGCTACATGGCCACCGCCGCCATCACGCTGCCGCCGCTGAACCTGACGATGACGGAACTCGAGGCGCTGCATCTGGGCATGGCCATCGTCGGCGAAGCCGCGGACGAGGAGCTGAGCCGCGCCGCCGCCAGCCTGTCGGCCAAGATCGACGCCGTCCTGCCCGAGGACCGCCGCACCCCGCCCACCGCCTGGGGGTTCGCCGTCTATCCCTTTGCCGATGCGGCGAAAGGCTTTCGCCACATGCCGGCGATCCGTGCCGCGGTGCGCGCCCGGCAAAAGCTGCGCATTACCTATGTCAAGGACGACGGCACCCAGAGCGAACGGGTGATCCGGCCGCTGCAGCTTGACTATTGGGGCCGGGTCTGGACCGTCACCGCCTGGTGCGAATGGCGCGCAGATTTCCGCGTGTTCCGCATCGACCGCATCGACAGCTTGCGCGTCCTGCCGCAGTTGTTCGTCGATGAACCGGGACGGACGCTGGCCGATTACCTTGTGTCCGAGAGGCACGACCCCCGGCCCCCGCTGCCCTGACCCTCAGGCGGCAAAGACGTGGCAGCGGGCGCGCGGCAGGCTGACCCAGAAAAGGGTGCCGGGCGGCGGCAGGAACACCCGCGGCACAGAGGCGCGGATTTCCGCGCCGCTGTCGGCCAGTCGCAGGCGCACGATGCTTTCCATTCCCAGAAAGCGCGCGCTGTCCACCGTGCCGGCCTGCGCAGTGCCGTCAGCCTCGGTCGGGCGCGGCGGCTGGCCGGCGCGGCCAAAGTCGAGGCGCAGGTGCTGTGGCCGGATGACGATTTCTGCCGCCGCGCCCTCGGGCAGGCCGGCCGCGTCGAAGGCGCCAAAGGCGGTATCGACCCTGCCGTTCCGCACCCGGCCGGCGATCCGGTTCAGGTCGGAAAAGAACGCCGCCGCGGCGCAATCGACCGGACGGTCGTAGATCTCCCACGGCGCGCCGCGCTGGACGATCCTGCCGGCGCGCATCAGCAGGATTTCATCGGCCATCCGCATCGCTTCGGACGGCTCGTGCGTCACCAGCAGCACCGCCGCGCCCTCGTCCTTGAGCAGGGCCAGCGTCTCGTCGCGGATGTCGTCGCGCAGGCGGGTATCCAGCCCGGAAAAGGGCTCGTCCATCAGCAGGATGCCGGGGCGCGGCGCCAGCGCCCGCGCCAGCGCGACCCGCTGCTGTTCGCCCCCCGAAAGCTGATGCGGAAAGGCGTCGACATGGCGCGACAGGCCGACCCGGTCCAGCAGCCCGGCCACCCGCGCCCGCTTGTCCGCGGCGGGCCCGGTCAGGCCGAAGGCGATGTTCGCCGCCACCGACAGATGCGGGAACAGGGCGAAATCCTGAAACATCAGGCCGACGCCGCGCCGTTCCGGCGGCAGGCCGGCGCCGTCCTGCCAGAACACGCGGCCATCGCCAAGGATGCGGCCGCCGTCGGGCCGGTCCACCCCGGCGACCATGCGCAGGGTGGTGGATTTGCCGCAGCCCGAAGGGCCAAGAAGGCAGGACACCTGCCCGGCCTGCACCGCAAAGCTGACACCGTCGACGACCGCCCGTCCGTCAAGGACGCGGGTCAGCCCCTCGACCAGCAGGCGGGGAGGAACGGGCACGGACATTTCCATGCGCAGGGCCTAGCAACCGTCCGCAGCGCAGGCAAGCCGGACAAGGCTCAGATCGTCGCCAGCACCGCGCCGCCATCGGCCAGGATGTTCTGCCCGGTGATGAACCCTGCCTGCCGCGAACACAGGAACGCCGCCACGGCGCCGAATTCGGCCGCGGTGCCATAGCGGCCGGCCGGAATCGCCGCCTCGGCCGCCTGCCGCACCGCCTCGGGCGTCAGATCCTGCGCCGCGGCGCGCGCGCGGTTCAGCGCGGCGATGCGGTCGGTATCGTGCTGGCCGGGCAAGAGGTTGTTGATCGTCACACCCGACCGCGCCACCTGCCGCGCGACGCCGGCGACATAGCCGGTCAGCCCGGTGCGGGCCATGTTCGACAGGCCAAGCTCGGGGATCGGCGCCTTGACCGAGGACGAGGTGATGTTGACCACCCTGCCCCAGCCCTGCGCCACCATTCCGGGCAAGAGGCGCTGCATCAGGTCGATGGGCGTCAGCATGTTCGCCTCGACCGCGGCCAGCAGATCGGCGCGGCTCCAGTCCTGCCAGCGGCCGGGAGGCGGGCCGCCGGCATTGGTGACAAGGATGTCGGGGGCGCCCGCCACTGCCAGCACCGCATCGCGCCCCGCGGCTGTGGTGATGTCTGCCGCGACAGTCACCACCGGCACGGCGAAATCGGCGCGGATCGCCGCCGCCGTCTCCTCGAGAGCCCCTGCCCCGCGCGCGTTCAGCACCAGCGCCACGCCCTCGGCCGCAAGGGCGCGGGCAACGCCGCGCCCCAGCCCGCGCGAGGCGGCGCAGACCAGCGCCCGCCGTCCCGTCAGTCCAAGATCCATTTTCCGCCCTCCGGCCCGGTTTCGCCGCAATGGCCCCTTGGCCTTGCCATCCTCATGTTACAAGACGAAAATTGACCGATTCCACGGCCCGGATGCAATGACCGATACTGTGACGACCCGCCAGACCCTGACCGTCCTGCCCGCCGACGCCTTTCGCGCCACCGAAGGTGTGGCGCAGGGCGAACCGATGGGCTTTGCCGACGAACTGGTGATGGACGACATCTATGAACTGGTCCCCGGCAGCGCGCGGCAGCGGCTGTGCATGTCCGTCGGCGACGATGCCCGCGCCTTCCGCATCGAACCGGGGGGCGAGACGGGGGCGGTCGGTCATGACCTCGTGCTTGATTCCTGCGCCATCCTGATGGTGCCGGACGGAAGCACGGTCGAAGTGCTGATCCTGGTCGAACTCGAGGACGGCGGCGTCGTCGATGTCCACCTCCTGCCGCTGGCCGAGCTTTTGCCGCGCACGCCCTATCGTCTTGTGGGTGTCGACCGCCACGCCGCCACCACGCGCCTGGCCGAGGTCGCCTGCGTCTCTTTCGCGCGCGGCACGCATATCACGCTGGCCTCGGGCGCGCAGGTCGCGATCGAGGATATCCGGCCCGGCGACCGCGTGCTGACCCGCGATGACGGGCCGCAGCCGGTGCGCTGGGTCGGGCAGACAACCCTGCGCGCCACCGGCGCCTTTTCCCCGGTGGTGATCCGCAAGGGCACGCTGCACAACGAGAACGACCTGGTGCTGTCGCCCGACCATCGCATCTTCGTCTGGCAGCGGCAGGACCGGCTTGGCACCGGCCGGGCCGAGGTTCTGGTCAAGGTCCGCCACCTGATCAACGGCACTTCGGTGGTGCAGGAGGAGGGCGGATTCGTCGACTATTTCCAGTTGCTGTTCGACCAGCACCAGATCATCTATGCCGAGGGGATCGCCGCGGAATCCCTGCTGATCGACCCGCGCACCCGCGCCGCCGTGCCCGAAGGCGTGGCCCCGGGCGCCCATGAACAGCGCCGGCACCAATCCTATGAAGTCGCCGAAAGCCTGCTGTCGGGCGCCGACGCGGCAGATCTGCTCCGCCGCGCCAGCGGGGCGGATTAGTTTTCGGCGATGACCTGCATACCGGTGCCGACCTGGCTGTTCAGGGTCAGCACAGTGCCGGGCGCCAGATTGAACATCAGGCCGTCACCGACACCGGCCATACCGGGCCGTTCATAGAAATTGCCCCAGACATTGCCGGCGACCTGGACATTGCCGGCGCCGGTCAGATTGCCAAAGATCGGCGCCTGCGCGACATAGGCACGGGTGGTGTCGATGGTGCCGGTCGGGTTGCCACCCACAGGCGCACCAATCGTGATCGTGCCGTTGTAGGTCTCGGCACGTCCGCCTGCCTGCAAGCCAACGACATCCGTGATTTCGCCATTGAACCGGTTGCTGTTGAAATTGACGCTCAGGTGGGTCTGCCCCAAAAGCGAGGTCTGGCCGCCTGGGGTCGGAAAGTTCATCACCGTCACGCCGTCGTAGGACGCGGTGTCAGAGCGCGCAAGGATGCCGGAATCGGGCGAGATCGTGGCCGTCGAGCCGGGATATGCGGTCTGCAGGTCCATCATCAGATCGTACTGTTCAGTGTAGTAGCGGTCCGCGTCGGTCAGGCCGCCGGTTTCGCCACATCCGGCAAGCAGGCCAATGGCCGTCAGACAGGACAGCATGGTTTTCTGATTTCGCATGATGAATAGACTCCTCGTTCACCCGATTCAAACTGCACCGGCAGGTGATGCCACCGTGCGCCGCTGGCGGCTGCTATTCAATAGCGGCGGCCGCGCTGCCCTCTGCAGCCGGTCACTTCCCGCCAGCGTTGCCTTTCGCCGGCGTCCTGCTAAACGCAGCCCATGTCGAACCTCGCCCCCCTTCCGCCCGAAATCGCCCGCCGCCGGACCTTTGCGATCATCGCCCACCCCGACGCCGGCAAGACCACGCTGACCGAAAAGTTCCTGCTGTTCGGCGGCGCGATCCAGATGGCGGGCCAGGTCCGCGCCAAGGGTGAGGCGCGGCGCACGCGGTCGGACTTCCTGCAGATGGAAAAGGACCGCGGCATCTCGGTCTCGGCCTCGGCGATGTCGTTCGACTACGGCGCCTGGCGCTTCAACCTGGTCGACACGCCGGGCCACGGCGACTTTTCCGAGGACACCTATCGCACCCTGACCGCGGTGGATGCCGCGATCATGGTCATCGACGGCGCCAAGGGCGTGGAAAGCCAGACCCGCAAGCTGTTCGAGGTCTGCCGCCTGCGCGACCTGCCGATCCTGACCTTCTGCAACAAGATGGACCGCGAGGCGCGCGACACGTTCGAGATCATCGACGAGATTCAGGAAAACCTTGCCATCGACGTCACCCCGGCGTCGTGGCCCATCGGCTCGGGGCGCGATTTCATCGGCTGCTACGACCTGCTCAACGACCGGCTGGATCTGATGGACCGCGCCGACCGCAACCGGGTGGCGGAATCGATCCGCATCGACGGCGTCGACGACCCGAAGATCGCCGCGCATCTGCCTGAAGACGTTCTGAAAAAGCTGCGGGAAGAACTCGAGATGGCGCGCGCGCTCTTGCCCGCCTTCGACCGGCAGGCGGTGCTGGAAGGGCATATGACGCCGATCTGGTTCGGCTCGGCCATCAATTCCTTTGGCGTGCGCGAGCTGATGGAGGGGATCGGCATCTATGGCCCCGAACCGCAGGTGCAACGGGCCGAACCGCGGCAGATTTCCCCTGATGAATCAACGGTTTCCGGCTTTGTGTTCAAGGTTCAGGCGAACATGGACCCCAAGCACCGCGACCGGGTGGCCTTTGTCCGCCTCGCCTCGGGCCATTTCGAACGCGGCATGAAGCTGCACCATGTCCGTGCCGGCAAGCCGATCACCGTGGCGAACCCGGTGCTGTTTCTTGCCGCCGACCGGCAGTTGGCGGACGAGGCCTGGGCCGGCGACATCATCGGCATCCCCAACCACGGCCAGCTGCGCATCGGCGACACCCTGACCGAAGGAGAGGCGCTGCGGGTGACCGGCATCCCCTCCTTCGCGCCGGAGCTGCTGCAGACCGTCCGCGCCGCCGATCCGATGAAGGCCAAGCATCTGGAAAAGGCGCTGATGCAATTCGCCGAGGAAGGGGCGGCGAAAGTGTTCAAGCCGATGATCGGCTCGGGCTATATCGTCGGCGTTGTCGGCGCCCTGCAGTTCGAGGTGCTGGCGTCGCGGATCGAGGGCGAATACGGCCTGCCGGTGCGGTTCGAGGGATCGCAGTTCACCTCGGCCCGCTGGGTCGGCGGCAGCCGGGACGCTGTCGAGGCCTTTGTGAACAAGAACAAACAGCATATCGCCCATGACAACGACGGCGACGTGGTGTTCCTGACCCGCCTGCAATGGGACATCGACCGGGTTGTCAGGGACCACCCGGAGATCCGGCTGACGGCGACGAAAGAGATGATGGTGGCCTAGAGGCGTTTTCCGCCCGGAAAACGCTGACGGAGCCCGCGCGGGCTCCGTTACGGATCGCGCGCGCGATCCGACCCTAGGCCGCCGCCCGCTCCTCCTCTGCCACCACCGCAAACCCGCTCAACACATGCGGCCCGAACGACTGGATCATCGGCACGTCCACCGCGTCGCGCCCGCGGGCCACAACGATTCGTCCGATGCGGCGGGCGTTGTTCCTGGGATCGAACGTGTGCCAGCACCCGCCAAGATAGACCTCCATCCAGGCCGCATAATCCATCGGATCGGGGTTCCACGGCACACCGATATCGCCCAGATGGCCGTTCACATAGCGCGCCGGGATGTTCAGGCAGCGGCAAAGCGTGATCGCCAGATGGGCAAAGTCGCGGCAGACGCCGGTGCCCTCCTCCCATGCCTCG
Source organism: uncultured Rubellimicrobium sp. (assembly GCA_964540965.1). Classification (GTDB taxonomy): domain Bacteria; phylum Pseudomonadota; class Alphaproteobacteria; order Rhodobacterales; family Rhodobacteraceae; genus JADYZU01. The sequence continues at coordinate 18,473 of CAZIOT010000010.1, forward strand.
CGCGCGGTGCGGGTGGCGCGGGCCGCCTGATAGTCAAAGCGGATATGGTCATGCACCCAATCGACGATGGCCTGCACCCGCCCCCAGCCGGGGGCAAGGCCTCCGAACGTCTCCCACGCGAATTGCGCCATCAGATCGGTCTCGCAATAGCGCGAGCCCTGGAGAAAGATCAGCGCCTCGTCGGGCAGATCCTCGATCCGGTGCTCGGCCGCGCCGGCATCGACCGGATCGGGCCGGTCATCGGCGCGGATAAGGCCGCTGCCCTGCATGTGCAGCCGCCCGGCCGGGGCGGTAAAGCGCAGGCAGCGGTTGCCGAAACTGTCGAGGTAGAAATGCCCCTCGACCTGAGGCAGGGTGCGGTGCAGTTCGGGCGCCGCCAGCGCGGCGTCATGCTCGGGCCGGGCCGAGACAAGGCACACCATGGGCGTCGGCTGCGGACAATCGAGGGTGAAGTCGTAACCGTAGCGGATCAGCATGCAATCCTCGCGCGGATGAAGGGCGGGCAGGCGAAGGGCGGCCGGATGCCGGATATCCTCCGGCGCGTATCGGGGACGAACACGCGCGGCAGACATCGGCACCCGACCTTGAGGGAGAAACCGCCAGCGGCCCCGCCGGTTCCCCGTCCGGTTGGCGTGACTTGCATGGGACGCGACAATCGGCATTCTGCCGCTCATGCCCCGCCAGAACCGCGCCCTGCCCACGCAAGAGATCGCCGCCCTGCCCGGCCGCGGCCTGTTCATGGGCAACCGCGGCATCCTGCATGACGACAGCGGCCGCATCCGCGCCCGCTGGCGGCATCCGCACTGGATTTGCTGCCTGACCGCCTTCAAGGGCCGGCGCCGCCCCCTGATGGCGCCGCATGCCTATACCGAACTGTTCTTCCTGGACGAGGCGGTGGCGCTGGCCGCCGGGCACCGGCCCTGCGCCGAATGCCGTCGCGCCGACTGGACCGCGTTCCGCGCCGCCTGGGACCGGGCCAACGGGCCCGTCGCCGGCGCCGCCGACCTTGACCGCCAATTGCACCGCGCGCGGCTTGACGGGCGGATGCAACGTCGCTGGACCGAAGTGGCGGGCAACCTTCCCGAGGGGACGATGATCCTGTCCAGCACCGGGCCGGCGCTGGTCGCTGCCGGCGCGCTGCGGCCCTTCACGATGGCCGGATACGGCCCGCCCGCCGCCATGCCCCCCGGCGCCGTCACCGTCCTGACCCCGGCCCCGACCGTGGCCGCACTGGCCGCCGGATACCGTCCCGTCCTGCATCCGACGGCGCTTGATCCTTGACGCCATGGCGGTTTTCGGCTAACGGGCCATGGTCCTGCAATCCGGCAGGGCAGACCGCGGGACGCCCCCGGAACCTTGCGTCCCTTCACCCGCCCGGCCGAGTCACTGACCGTCACCGGGCCGCCAAGGACGCGCATGACCCAATTTTCCGACCTGAACCTTGATCCGAAGGTTCTTCAGGCGGTGGCCGAAGCCGGTTACCAGACCCCGACCCCGATCCAGGCCGGGGCCATCCCCCCCGCGCTGGAAGGCAAGGACGTGCTGGGCATCGCCCAGACCGGCACCGGCAAGACCGCCTCTTTCGTGCTGCCGATGATCACGCTTCTGGGCCGCGGCCGGGCCCGCGCGCGGATGCCGCGCAGCCTCGTGCTGTGTCCCACCCGCGAACTCGCCGCCCAGGTGGCCGAGAATTTCGACAAATATACCAAGCACATGAAGCTGACCAAGGCGCTGCTTATCGGCGGCGTCAGCTTCAAGGACCAGGACCAGATGATCGACCGTGGCGTCGATGTGCTGATCGCGACGCCGGGCCGCCTTCTTGACCATTTCGAACGCGGCAAGCTGCTCCTTACCGGCGTGCAGATCATGGTGGTGGACGAGGCCGACCGCATGCTCGACATGGGGTTCATCCCCGATATCGAACGCATCTTCAACCTGACGCCCTTCACCCGGCAGACGCTGTTCTTCTCGGCCACCATGGCGCCGGAAATCGAGCGGATCACCAACACCTTCCTGCACACGCCGGTCAAGGTCGAGGTCGCCCGCGCCGCCACCACCGGCGAAAACATCGCCCAGGGGCTGGTGCAGTTCAAGGCGTCCGCGCGCGAGAACGAAGGATCGGAAAAGCGCGCCGTGCTGCGCGCGCTGATCGACGCCGAGGGCGAGGCCTGCACCAACGCGATCATCTTCTGCAACCGCAAGACCGATGTGGATATCGTCGCGAAATCGCTCAAGAAATACGGCTACAACGCCGAGCCGATCCATGGCGACCTTGACCAGTCGCAACGGATGCGCACGCTGGACGGTTTCCGTGACGGCAAGGTGCGGTTCCTTGTCGCCTCGGACGTGGCGGCGCGCGGGCTGGATATTCCGGCGGTGACGCATGTGTTCCAGTTCGACGTCCCCTCGCATTCCGAGGATTACGTCCACCGCATCGGCCGCACCGGCCGCGCCGGCCGCAGCGGCAAGGCGCTGATGATCGCCACGCCGCGCGATGCCAAGAACCTCGAAGCCATCGAAAAGCTGGTGCAGAAGGAAATCCCGCGCATCGACAACCCGCTTGGCGACATGCCGGCGCGCCCGCCCCGCGAAGAGCGGCCGGTGCGCGAGGACCGGCCGCGTCCGGACCGCAGCCGCGGCGGCGACAAGCCGCGCGGAGAAGATCGCCGCAGCCGCAAGCGCGAGGAACCGCGCGAGGAAGCCGTGCTGGAAACCGTCGCCGCCGAGGCCAGCCGTCCGGCGCGCGAACACCGGCATGACCACGATGCCGCGCCCGAAGCCCGGCCCGAGCCGCGTCAGGACCGCCGCGACCGCAACCGCCGCGACCGCCCCGAGGATCGCATCATCGGCATGGGCGACGACACGCCGTCATTCATCCTGAAAAGCTTCGACCAGCGCCGGGCGGGGTAAATCCGCCTGTATGCCCGGGCGGGGCCGCCACGGCGGCCCCTCGGGATCGGTCCCGTGGGTCTCACCCGCCCCTCGCGCGATCGTCAATCCCGCACCGCGCCCGTTTCGGCTAGACCGCTCATGACCCTTCTGCGGATGCCCCGAATGCGCGCCCCCTTGCCGATCCTTCTTGCCGCCCTGACGCTGGCCGCGCCTGCCGCCGCGCAGGACCGCGCCTGCGTGACGCGGGTCAATCGCCTGGACATCGCCATCGCCCCCGGCGCGATCCTTGACAACCCCGGCGTCTCGCTGCGCGAACGGCTGCTTGGCTGGCCCTCGGGCCTGTGGAACCGCGCCTGGGGCAATCCGGTCGCCTGCGACAGTGCCACCACCATCGCCTATCTGGGCGGCATCCTCGCCCTGGATGAAATCGACGGCTATTGCCTGTCCGAGGCGCCGGACGATGAAGGCTGGCTTCTGGTACCGGGCGAGCGCAACTTTCGCGGCCGCTGCCGGGTGACGATCTGCGACCGCGTGAACAATACCGCCGCCGATGGCGCCGCAGTGGCCCGCGCCGTCACCTCGCTTGCCACGGGGCAAGAGGTCGAGGATTTCGGCGATGGTGTCAGGGCGCTGGCCTCGACGTCGGGCGCGATGCTGCTGACCGGGCAATCCTCGGCGCTGATGTCGCTTCTGGGCCAGGGCGCCGGAGCGGTGGGCGCCGCCCTTGCCACCCCGGCTGCCGCCGGCGCCGCCGCCGTCACCGTCATGGCGGTGGGCGGCGCGGTCTATGTCTGCCGGGAATAGCCCCGGGCGGGATCATCTCCCCGCCTGAGCCATCCCGGTCCCGCCGCGTGCCTCAGGACAGCCGCGACACCACCACCGTCACTTCGGGCTTCTTGCCGATCTCGTTCTGCGCCACCTGCCGGACGATGCGGGTCAGTTCCTTGTCCAGCTTGTCCTCGTCCAGGATGGTCTTGCGGTCGGCGCGGCCGACAAAGCGGGTCAGCTCTCCTTCCAGGATCTCGACCAGCCCCGCGCTCGACCTTCCGGTTTCCGCAAGGCCGCGCAGCTCGCACCAGGCGTCGCCCAGCAGCTCGTCATTCTCGTCGATGATCAGCGTCACCGTGACATGGCCGTTCAGCGCCATGCGGATGCGGTCGCGGACGATGCCGTCCATCGCACCGATCAGCACGGTTCCGTCAAGGTAAGTGCGCCCGGCATCGACATATTCCGCCACTTTCGGCGCCCCGGCGGTCAGGTCCACCATCATGCCGTTGGTCGCGATCATCGCCTGAAGGCCACGGGCGCGGGCGATTTCGGCATGTTCGCGCAGATGGCGATGCTCGCCATGCATCGGGATCAGGACCTGCGGCCGGATGATGTCGTGGAACGCCTCGAGGTCGGGTCGGTTGGCATGGCCCGAGACATGGTAGATCCCGCCCATGTCGTCCACCACCTGCACGCCCTTTTCCGACAGCAGGTTCCAGATGCGGATCACGCCGCGCTCATTGCCCGGAATCGTGCGGGACGAGAACAGATAGGTATCGCCCTCTTTCAGCGAAATCCCCAGATAGGATCCCTGCGCCAGTTGCGCGGTGGCGGCGCGGCGTTCGCCCTGCGATCCGGTCGCCAGCACCAGCAGGTTGGCGCGCGGCATCGTCGCGGCATCCTCGGGCGGGATCACGGTCGGGAAATCGGTCAAGAGCCCGGTCTCGATCGCGGTTTCCACCATCCGCCGCATCGCCCGCCCCAAGAGCACGACCGAGCGACCGGCGCGCTGCGCCGCCGTCGCCAGCGTTTTCAGCCGCGCGACGTTCGAAGCGAATGTCGTCGCCACCACCATGCCGGGCGATTTCACCAGCAGGGTTTCCAGCGCCGGGCCAAGGGTCGATTCCGAACGGCCGGGATGCGGCGAAAAGACATTGGTCGAATCGCACATCAGGGCGCGGACGCCGGGCGCTGCGATTTCGGCCCAGAGGTCACGGTCGAACGCCTCGCCCACCACCGGATCAAGGTCGATCTTGAAATCGCCGGAATGGATGATGCGGCCCGCCGGCGTGTCGATGACCAGACCGGCGCTTTCGGGGATCGAATGGCTGATCGGCACGAAACCGACGCGGAACGGCCCGGCCTGCACCATCGCCGGCCATTGCTCCACCACCTGCAGCGCGGTGTTCGGCGCGCCCTGTTCGTCCAGCTTGGTCCGGGCGATGGCGGCGGTGAATTTCCGCGCATGGACCTTGACCCGCAGCCGGTCCCACAAGAGGCCCACGGCGCCGACGTGATCCTCATGCGCATGGGTGATGAAGACCGCCTCGATCCGGTCGCGATTCTGGATCAGCCAGGTCGCGTCCGGCAGGATCAGGTCGACACCGGGCGAGGTGTCCATGTCGGGGAATGTCACGCCCAGATCGACGACGATCAGCCGTTCCTTCCCCGGCTGTCCCCAGCCATAGACATAGGCATTCATGCCGATCTCACCGGCGCCGCCAAGGGGAAGATAGATCAGCCGTTCGCCGGTCATGCGGTTTCCTTGTTGAATTTGTGGATCACGGTCAGGCCGTGCATCGTCAGGTCGTCCTCGATCGCGTCGAACAGCACATCGGTCGTCCCGAACAGAACCGCAAGGCCCCCGGTGCCGATCACCTTCATCTCGCGGTCGCGTTCCGCCCTGATACGGGCGCAGATTTCCTTGACCAGCCCGATATAGCCGAACCAGATGCCCGATTGCATGCAGGCGACGGTGTTGGTGCCGACCACCCGCTGCGGCCGGCTGACATCGACATGCGGCAGGGCGGCGGCGGCGTTGTGCAGCGCCTCGAGGCTGGTATTGACCCCCGGCGCGATGATGCCGCCGACATAGGCGCCGTCATCCTCGACCACGTCAAAGGTCGTGGCGGTGCCGAAATCGACGACGATCAGGTTGCCGCCATGGCGGTCAAAGGCGCCGGCGGTGTTGACCAGCCGGTCGGGCCCGACCTGCGTGCCCTCGTCCACCCGCGGCGGCACCGGCAGCCGGCATTCCGGCTTGCCCACCACCAGCGGGCGGCAGTTGAAATAGCGGTCGGCCAGGACGCGCAGGTTGAACACCACCCGCGGCACGGTCGAACTGATGATGACATCGGTGATCTCGGGCGTCAGGCCGCGGTGTTCCATCAGCGTGGTCAGCCAGACGAAATACTGGTCCGCCGTGCGCTGCCATTCGGTCGAAGTGCGCCAGGTGCCAAGGAACTGCACCCCGTCCCAAAGCGAGAACACCGTGTTGGTGTTGCCGCAGTCGATGGCCAGAAGCATCGCCGCCCCTTTCTAGAAGAACACATCCGCGGCGGGGATGATCTGCATCCCCTGCCCGGTCGACAGCACAAGGTTGCCGTCGGGATCCACGGTTTCGAACACGCCGACATGTTCCGCCGTCGTGGTCCGGGCGATGATGACATCGCCCAGCCGCGCCGCATGTTCCAGCCAGTCCTCGCGGATGCGGGAAAACCCGAAGGCCGCCAGTTTCGCCTCTTGCGTGGCATAGGCATTGGCCAGCAGGGTCAGGAACGCCTCGGGCGTGATCTCGACCCCGGTTTCCTTCTTGAGGCAGACCGGATCGGCCGACCCGCCCTCGGTCACCACCGCCGGGCTGTTCAGCAGGTTGACGCCGATGCCGATGGCCAGCCAGTCGACCATGGGCCCCGAAGACGCGCTTTCCAGCAGGATCCCCGCGACCTTGCCGCCGTTCAGAAGCACGTCATTCGGCCATTTCAGCGCCAGACGCGCGCCGGGCGCCGCCATCGCCAGCGCCTGATACAGGGCATTGGCGGCCATGAAGCTGCGCTTGGCCGCTTCGGCCGGGGTCGCCCAGGGCTTGAACACCAGCGTCGCGGCCAGGTTGCCCTCGGGCATGATCCACGGCCGGTTGCGCCGGCCGCGCGCCGACAACTGCCGTTTCGCCAGAATCCAGGTCGGCCCGGTCAGCCCGGGCGCGCGGCGCTGCGCCTCGGCCATGGTGCTGTCCACCTCGTCAAGCCTGACAAGGTGGTAGCCCTTGGGCCAATGGGCGCTGTCAGTCGACAAGGGCGGCTGCGGCCTGGGCGGCCGCCGGTTCGATGCCGAACAGATTGACGACGCCGACCACCATGATCGCCGCCGAGGCGATCAGGAACGCCCACAGCACCGGCGATCCGGCACGGTCGAGCGGCTCGCGCTCGGACCCGAAATACATGAAATAGACGATGCGCAGATAGTAGAACGCCCCGATGACCGAGGCGATGACCCCGGCGATGGCAAGCCAGGCAAGGCCCCCCTCATAGGCCGCGCGCAGCACATAGAACTTGCCGAAGAAGCCGACCATCGGCGGCACCCCCGCCAGGCTGAAAAGCAGCACCAGCATGGCCAGCGCCTTGAGCGGCTGGTCGCTGGAATACATGTTCAGCGAAGCGATGTCGGTGACCGGGCGGCCGTCCTTTTCCATCGTCAGGATGAAGGCGAAGGTGCCGATGTTCATGGTCACATAGATCGCCATGTAGATCAGCATCGCCTGCACGCCATAGGCGGTGCCGGCCGCCAGCCCCATCAGCGCGAATCCCATATGCGCGATCGACGAATAGGCCATCAGACGCTTGATGTTGGTCTGCCCGATGGCGGCGATGGCGCCGACGAACATCGACAGCACGGCGAGGAAGGCGACGATCTGCTGCCAGTCGCCGGTGACATTGCCGAAGGCATCATGGACGACACGGGCGAACAGGCCCATCGCCGCGACCTTGGGCGCGGTGGCGAAAAAGGCGGTGACCGGCGTGGGCGAACCTTCATAGACATCCGGCGTCCACATGTGGAACGGCGCGGCCGAGACCTTGAAGGCAAAGCCCGCGATCATGAACACAAGGCCGAAAAGCAACCCCAGAGAGATCTTGCCCTGGGTCGCCGCGACGATGCCGGCGAAATCGGTGGTGCCGGCAAAACCATAGGTCAGCGAGGCGCCATAAAGCAAAAGGCCCGAAGACAGCGCGCCCAGCACGAAATACTTGAGCCCGGCCTCGGTCGATTTCGCGCTGTCGCGGCGCAGCGCGGCCACGACATAAAGCGCCAGCGATTGCAGTTCGAGCCCCATGTAGAGCGAGATCAGATCCCCCGCCGAGACCATGACCATCATGCCGATGGCGGCCAGCGCGATCAGGACCGGATATTCGAAACGCAGGATGCCGCGGCGTGACATGTAATCCTGGCCGATGACCAGCACCGAGGCCGCCGACAGCAGGATCACCACCTTGGCGAAGCGGGAAAAGGCATCATCGACGAACGAGCCGCCGAAGGCCGGGGTGGTGCCCGAACCGCTGCCGATCCACAGCGCGAACACCGCGAACACGCCGGCGGTGATCCAGGTCAGAAGGCCGGCCATGCGGTCCTTGCCGGTCCAGACGACGACAATCAGCGCCGCCATCGCGTATAGCGCCAGCAGGACTTCGGGCAGGACGGTCTGGAAATCTGCGGAAAACATCGGTCCGGTCCTCAGTTCTGGGCGATGTCCGCCGTGGCGACGGCGGCATCGACCTGCGCGACCAGAGCGGTGACGCTCGGGCCGATGATATCGGTGGCAAGGCTGGGATAGACGCCCAGAAGGATCGTCATCACCACCAGCGGCGCAAAGATCCACTTCTCGCGCGCGGTCATGTCGGTGATCGACTTGAGGCTTTCCTTGATGAGATCCCCCATCACCACCCGGCGGTACAGCCACAGCGCATAGGCGGCCGAGAAGATCACCCCCGAGGCGGCGAAAAGCGCCACCCAGGTATTGACCTGGAACACGCCCAGCAGCGTCAGGAATTCACCGACAAAGCCCGAGGTGCCCGGCAGGCCGACATTGGCCATGGTGAAGAACATGAAGATCAGCGCATAGGCCGGCATCCTGTTGACCAGCCCGCCATAGGCGTCGATCTCGCGCGTGTGCATGCGGTCATAGATCACGCCGACGCACAGGAACAGCGCGCCCGAGATGAAGCCGTGCGACAGCATCTGGAAGATCGCGCCGTCCAGCCCCTGCTGGTTCACCGCGAAAATGCCCATGGTCACATAGCCCATATGCGCGACCGACGAATAGGCGATCAGCTTTTTCATGTCCTGCTGCACCAGCGCGACAAGGCTGGTGTAGACGATGGCGATGGCCGACAGCCACAGGACCAGCGACCCCAGCACCTCGGACCCGACCGGGAACATCGGCAGGGAAAAGCGCAGGAAACCGTAACCGCCCATCTTGAGCAGGATTGCCGCAAGCACCACCGACCCGGCGGTCGGCGCCTGGACGTGGGCATCGGGCAGCCAGGTATGGACCGGCCACATCGGCATCTTCACTGCGAACGAGGCGAAGAAGGCCAGCCACAAGAGCGTCTGCATCCCGCCGGTCACCGACCAGCCCAGCACGTTCAGCGTCGCGGACGGCAGCTGATAGCGGGCCACCTCCTCGGTCGTGCGGCCGATCTCGGTCGCGAAGGCGGCCAGTTGGTCGGGCGTCATCCCCGCCACGGCGTAAAGATGCGCGATGTCGGTGGTGCCGGTGGTGACCCAGATCGCTACCATGGCGACCAGCATCAGCACCGAGCCAAGGAAGGTATAGAGGAAGAACTTGAACGCCGCATAGATGCGGTCCTTGCCGCCCCAGATGCCGATGATGAGGAACATCGGGATCAGCCCGGCCTCGAAGAACAGGTAGAACAGCACCAGATCCAGCGCCATGAACACGCCGAGCATCAGCGTCTCGAGGATCAGGAAGGCGATCATGTATTCCTTGACGCGCCGGTTCACCTCCCATGCGCTGGCGATGACCAGCGGCATGAGGAAGGTGGTCAGCATCACGAACAGCACCGAAATGCCGTCGACGCCCATCTTGTAGCTGAGGCCAAGCAGCCAGTCCCGGTCCTCGACGAACTGGAAGCCGGGCTGCGCCGGATCAAAGCCGAACAGGATGAACAGCGACACGATGAAGGTGAAGCCGGTGGTCGCCAGCGCCACCCATTTCGCATTGCGCTGCGCCGCCACGTCGTCGCCGCGCAGGAAAAGGGCAAGGATCAGCGCCCCGACCAGCGGGATGAAGGTGGTGAGCGAAAGAAGGTTGCCCATCAGTGCGCCCCCCCGAAAATCGTGACCCAGGTGAGGATGAGGGCGATGCCGATGACCATGGCGAAGGCGTAGGTGAAGATATAGCCCGACTGCGCCCGACCGGCGAGCCGGGTCAGCCAAGGCACTACGCCCATCGCCAGGCCGTTGATCGTACCGTCGATGACCTCGCCGTCGCCACGCTTCCACAGGAAGCGGCCGAGCCACAGGGCGGGCCGCACGAAGAGGAAATCGTAGATCTCGTCGAAATACCACTTGTTGAGGAGGAAGCGGTACAGCGGTGCCTGAACCTCGGCCAGCTTGCGCGGCGCGGCGGGGTTCACCAGATACATGTAGACCGACAGCAGCAGGCCCACCAGCATGGCGATGAACGGGCTGACCTTGACCCAGGTCGGCGCGGCATGTGCGTCATCCATCACATGGTTGTCGGGGCCGATATAGATGGCGCCGTCGCCCGGCTGGCCGCCGAAGGCAAAGTGATGGCCGCCCTCGCCGCCTTCGGCCGCGGCATGATCAGCCTCGGCCGGTTCGGCCGCGTGGTCGCCCTCAGTCGCCTCGGCAGCATGGTCGCCCTCGGTCGCCTCGGCATGATCGGTCGCCACCGCCTCGGGGATGCCAAAGAAGCTGGCAACCCGGGCGCTGTCACCGAAGAAGGAATTGTACCAGATCATCCCCGAGAACACCGCGCCAAGCGCCAGCACGCCAAGCGGCACCAACATGGAGCGCGGGCTTTCATGGGCGTGGTCATGGGTGTGATGGTCGCCGCGCGGGCTGCCGTAGAAGGTCAGGAAGATCAGCCGCCAGGAATAGAAGCTGGTCATCCCCGCCGCGATCACCAGCAGCCAGAAGGCGTAGGAGGAACCGCCGGCAAAGGCGCTCTCGATCACCGCATCCTTCGACAGGAAACCGGCAAAGCCGATCTGGGTCAGCGGGATGCCGACGCCGGTGATGGCCAGCGTGCCGATCATCATCGCCCAGAAGGTCAGCGGGATCTTCTTCCGCAGCCCGCCATAGTTCCGCATGTCCTGTTCGTGATGCATCGCATGGATGACCGAGCCGGCACCCAGAAACAGCATCGCCTTGAAGAAGGCATGGGTGAACAGGTGGAACATCGCCGCGCCATAGACGCCCGATCCGGCGGCGACGAACATGTAGCCAAGCTGCGAACAGGTCGAATAGGCGATCACCCGCTTGATGTCGTTCTGCACCAGCCCGACGGTCGCGGCAAAGAAGGCCGTCGAGGCGCCGATGAAGACGATGAACGACTTCGCATGCGGCGCGAATTCCATCAGCGGCGACATGCGGCAGACCAGGAACACGCCGGCGGTGACCATGGTCGCGGCGTGGATCAGCGCCGAAACCGGCGTCGGACCCTCCATCGCGTCGGGCAGCCAGGTGTGCAGGAACAGTTGCGCCGACTTGCCCATCGCGCCGATGAACAAGAGGAAGGCGATCAGTTCGGCCGCGTTCCAGTCGGTCCACAGGAAATGCAGCTGCGTGGCCGCAAGATCGGGTGCCGCCGCGAAGATGTCGCTGAAATTGATCGAGCCGGTGAGAAAGAAGATCGCCGCGATGCCCAGGGCAAAGCCGAAATCGCCGACACGGTTGACGACAAAGGCCTTGATCGCCGCGGCATTGGCCGAAGGCTTGCGGAAATAGAAGCCGATCAGAAGATACGAGGCAAGGCCCACCCCCTCCCAGCCAAAGAACATCTGCACAAGGTTGTCGGCCGTCACCAGCATCAGCATGGCGAAGGTGAAGAACGACAGATAGGCAAAGAACCGCGCCTTGTAGTGTTCGTGGTGAAAGTTGTGGTCGTCGGCCATGTAGCCGAAGGAATAGAGGTGGACCAAGGCGGAGACGGTGGTGATGACGATCAGCATGATCGCCGTCAGCCGGTCCAGCCGGATCGCCCAGGAGGTGTCGAGCGTGCCCGAGGTGATCCAGCGCAGGATCTCGATCTGGTGCAGCTGGCCGTCGAAGGACAGGAAGGTGATCCAGGACAGGAGCGCGGCAAGGAACAGAAGGCCGGTCGTGACCCATTGCGCCGCCGTCTCGCCGATCACGCGCCAGCCGAAACCGGCGATCAGCGCGCCGACCAGCGGGGCAAAAAGGATGATGGTTGCCATGTCGGTCCTGCCCGTTACTCAGACTTGCCCTGCGTTCCGCCGCAATGGGCCGATCCGCAGCGCGTCGATTGGAATTCGTCGGCCGCGGCCGACCCGCTTTCGCGGCATGCCTCGCATTCAAGGTCGAGCCAGCGGCCGCGCACCGCCGTCACCCGCAGCCCGAAGGCGTTCCTGTCCCCGACCCGTGCCATGTTCAGCCCTTCATCACGTTCACGTCTTCCACGTCGATCGTGCCGCGGTTGCGGAAGAACATGACGAGGATGGCCAGCCCGATCGCGGCCTCGGCCGCGGCGACGGTCAGCACGAAAAGGGTGAAGACCTGCCCGACCAGATCGCCCAAATAGGACGAGAACGCGACCAGGTTGATGTTGACGGCCAGAAGGATCAGTTCCAGCGACATCAGCATGATGATGACGTTCTTGCGGTTCAGGAACAGGCCGAAGACGCCGATGACGAACAAAGCCGCCGCGACGAAAAGGTAGTGTTCAAGTCCGATCATGGCGCGGTTCCTTCGGCGGCCAGCGCCGCACAGGCGCAGCTTTCATAGTCGAGCGTGGCGAAATCGGTGCGGGCGCCCATCTCTCGCATCTGTGCGCCGACATCCGAGACGGTGTAGTTTTCCTCGGCAAAGAGCATGGCCGTGAACACATCGACAACGCCGGCGCCCAGCGTGACCGAGGTTGAGGGCCAGCTGACCATCAGCGCCTGCCGTGCGGGGCAGCTCTCGATCACCGCGTAAGAGGTCGCGCCCGCCGGATCCTGCCCGAAATAGACCATGGCATCGTCGCCATAGGGACCGGCGTCATAAGTGGCAAAGCGCGCAGCCTCGGGGCTGGCGGGGTCGACGGTGCAGGCCGACAGGTCGACCTGGGCGGCCGCGGGGGCGCCGGCCAGCATCGCCGCCAACGCGATGCCCCTTCCCGATCTGATCCGTCCCGTCATTCGTTGCCTTCCTTGGGGTCTTGCGCCCCGGTGTCTTGCCTTGCCGGTCGGGCCCGCCCGACCATCCCTGCCCGCCGGTGCGGGCATCGGGTGTGGTTACAACCCCTGCCCCGGCTTCACGTCCTTCAGCTCCATCGCCTTTGCCGGGTCGCGGAACATCTGCGCCAGCACGTCCTGCCGTTTCACATCCGTGCGGTGGCGCATGGTCAGCACGATGGCGCCGATCATCGCCGTCAGCAGGACAAGGCCGGCAAGCTGGAACAGAAGGAAATAGCGGTCATACAGCAGCACACCCAGCGCGCGGGTGTTCTCGGCCTCGCCCGCCGGGGCGGCCAGCCGCTCCATCGCGCCCTCGGAAAAGTCCCAGGTGCCAAAGGCGATGGCCAGCTGCATCAGGATGATGACGCCGATCAGCAGGCCCAGGGGCATGTAGCGCGCCATTTCCGCCTTCAGCTCGGCGAAATCGACGTCGAGCATCATGACCACGAACAGGAACAGCACCGCGACGGCGCCGACATAGACGATGACCAGCAGCATGGCGACGAATTCGGCGCCCAGCAGCACAAACAGGCCAGCCGCCGACAGGAACGACAGGATCAGCCACAGCACCGAATGCACCGGGTTGCGGCTGAGAACCGTCATCAGCCCGCCGGCCAGAACGGTGACGGCGAAGATGTAGAATGCAAAGGCGGCGGCGGTCATGCGTCCTTGTCCTTGTCCAGAACTTCGGTGGCCAGTTCCATGGCGCGGGTCATCGCCGGCACGCCGCCGAACAGGCCGGCCTGGGCGATGGTTTCGGCGATTTCCTGCGGGCTTGCCCCGGCCTCGCGAGCGTGGCGCACGGTCAGCCGGATCTGGGCGTCGCCCTGCGCGCCAAGGATGGTCAGGCCGGTCAGCGTCAGAAGAAGGCGGGTCTTGGAATCAAGCCCCTCGGGGTTCAGCGTCTTGCCCCAGAACGCCTCCATCACCTCTTTCGGCATGGTCGGCCAAAGGCTTTCGAACCCCTTGGGGGTAAAGGTTTCAAGCGCAGGGTTGAAGGCCCGCGCCCAGTCCTGACCCATTTTCATCATGGCGGCGAATGGGTTGTCGGTCATCTGGTCACCCGTTCACGCAGACATGGTAGGACGGCGATTCCGACGACCCGCCGACGACGATCAGCACACCCCCGCCAGTGGCACCCGAGGCGGTGATGAGGGCGTCGGCAACACTCCACCCCTGCGGGCAGGCTTCGGGCGTGGTGGCCAGGATCGCGGCGCCGGGCGGCAGGTCGCCCAGCAGGACAGGCACCGCGGACACGGCCGGCTCCGCAGGGGCGGCAATCTCGGCCGCGGGCGGCGGCGCCTCAGCGGGCGGTGCGCCGGGCCGCAGCACGGCCTGCCCCAGCAGCACGACCGCGCCACCTGCGACCCCGGCCAGCAATTGTGTCGCCAGCGGTGTCATCTGTAGGGCGCGTCCAGTTCAAGGTTGCGGGCGATCTCGGCCTCCCAGCGGGCGCCGTTGTCGAGAAGCTTGTCCTTGTCGTAGAACAATTCCTCGCGCGTTTCGGTCGAGAATTCGAAATTCGGCCCCTCGACGATGGCATCGACCGGGCAGGCCTCCTGACAGAAACCGCAATAGATGCATTTGGTCATGTCGATGTCATAGCGCGTGGTGCGGCGGCTGCCGTCCTCGCGCGGTTCGGCGTCGATGGTGATGGCCTGCGCCGGACAGATCGCCTCGCACAGCTTGCAGGCGATGCAGCGTTCCTCGCCATTGGGATAGCGGCGCAAGGCATGTTCGCCGCGAAACCGGGGCGACAGCGGCCCCTTTTCATGCGGATAATTCAGCGTCGCCTTGGGGGCGAAGAAATACTTCATACCCAGTTTGAAGCCCGCGAAAATATCCTGAAGCAGGAAGTACTTGGCAGCGCGGGTATAGTCGATCTGGGTCATCTCACGCTCCGATCCAGCGGGCCCAGAAGCCCCCGAAGACTTCGTATTTGGCGAGGAACGCCACCAGCACCACCCAAGCCAGCGAGAAGGGCAGGAACACTTTCCAGCCCAGCCGCATCAGCTGGTCATAGCGGTAGCGGGGGACGATGGCCTTCACCATGGCGAAGATGAAGAAGAAGAAGGCCATCTTGATGATCAGCCACAGGATACCGTCCGGCAGGCCGGGGATCGGCGACAGCCAGCCGCCAAAGAACAGAAGGCTGGTCAGCGCGCACATCAGCACCACCGCCATCAGTTCGCCGATCATGAACAGAAGGAACGGGGTCGACGAATACTCCACCTGATAGCCGGCGACGAGTTCCGATTCGGCCTCGGGCAGGTCGAAGGGCGGGCGGTTGGTTTCGGCAAGGGCCGAGATGAAGAACAGGAACACCATCGGGAAATGCGGCAGCCAATACCATGACAAGAGCCCCGCCCCCGATTGCGCCCGCACGATGTCGCCGAAATTCATGCTGCCGGTCGAGAGGATCACGCCGATGATGATGAGGCCCATCGAGACCTCGTAGGAAATCATCTGCGCCGCCGAGCGAAGCGAGCCCAGGAACGGGTATTTCGAGTTCGAGGCCCAGCCGCCCATGATGATGCCGTAAACGCCCAGCGACGAGATCGCGAGGACATAGAGGATGGCGACATTGATGTCGGCCAGCACCCACCCGTCATTGAACGGTATCACCGCCCAGGCGACCACCGCGACGACAAAGGTGATCATCGGCGCCAGGAAGAACACGAAACGGTCGGCCCCGGCGGGGACTATGATTTCCTTGACGATATACTTGATGAAATCGGCAAAGGATTGCAGCAGGCCAAAGGCGCCGACCACGTTCGGCCCCCGGCGCATCTGCACCGCGGCCCAGATCTTGCGGTCGGCATACATCAGGAAAGCAAGCGCCACCAGGAGCGGGACCAGGATCAGCAGGCACTGCAGCAGGATCAGGATCACGATCCCGAACGGGTTTTCGGTGAAAAACGCGATCATTTCGTTCCTCGGTCCTTGCTGGCCTTTACACGGTGGGGATGCCGCTTTGCCGGCAGGCGGCAGCGACAACCTCGGCGTCGATGGTTCTTGTTCCGCGCGGCAGGGCTGGCGAGATGGTGTAAACAGCATCCGCCGACCAGACGCCAGAGCGTTCGTCGGTCACGGTCCGCACATGGCGGGCAAAGCCATAGCCGCGGATCTCCGCATAGCCCGCGGCGGCACAGCGCGAATAGGCGATCACATCCTCGGCCCCGGTGGCGCCGGTCATGGCGACGTGGAAATTGACCAGATCGCCGTCAAGCAGGTTGGTCTCGACCCCCAGATAGGCGGGGGGGCCGCCGGGGGTGTCCGGCGGGGTGCAGCCCGGCAGGGCGGCAAGCGCGACGGGGATCAGCGCGGCGCGCAACACCCTCACTCCGCCGCCAGCGGCGCAGCCTGCCGCCCGGCCTCGAGCCGCGAGAGTTCGGCCATCAGTGCCGAGGCGCGGGTGATCGGGTTGGTCAGGTAGAAATCGCGCACTGCATTGCGGAACGGCACATGGCCAAGCGCGGCCTCGGGCAACGCCGGCCCTTCGTTCACCGGCACCTCGTCCAGCCGGCCCAGATGCGGATGGGCGGAGATGATCGCCCGGCGCAGCGCGGCCAAAGAATCCCAAGGTTGCGTGGCGCCCACATCCGCCGACAGCGCCCGCAGGATCGCCCAGTTCTCCTTCGCCTCGCCCGGCGGGAAACCGGCGCGGCGGGCCAGTTGCGGCCTTCCTTCGGTATTCACGAACAGGCCCGATTCCTCGGTATAGGCGGCGGCGGGCAGGATGATGTCGGCGCGATGCGCGCCGCGGTCGCCATGGCTGCCCTGATAGATCACCACCGGGCCGGGTCCGATCTCGACCTCGTCGGCGCCAAGGTTGTAGACCACTTCGGCCCCGTCAAGCGCGGCGGACAGCCCGCCTTCGGTCACCGCGCCCACATCCAGCGCGCCGACACGGGCGGCGGCGGTATGCAGCACCAGAAGCCTGCAGTTCCCGGCCTCGCAGATGCGCTGCACCAGCGCCAGAACGGCGGCGCCATCGGCTTCGTTCAGGGCACCCTGCCCGACGATGACAATGCCCGGCTGGTCGGCGCCCTTGCCGATGTCGGGGTCCGCGACCAGCGCGGCAAGCGCGGCGCGGTCGGTGCCCAGATGGAAATAAGGGTAGGTCAGGTCGGCGGGCTGGCCGACCAGCGCCACATCGGCGCCCTTGGTCCAGGCCTTGCGGATGCGGGCGTTCAGCACCGGCGCCTCGGTCCGGGGATTGGTGCCGACCAGCAGGATGCGCCTTGCCGCATCAATGTCGGCAATCGTCGCGGTGCCGACATAGGCGGCGCGGTTGCCGGCCGGCAGACGGGCGCCATCGGTGCGCGATTCGACGCGGCCGCCCTGCCCCTCGACCAGTTGCTTCAGCGCGAAGGCCGCCTCGACCGGGGCCAGATCTCCGACCAGACCGGCGACCTTGCGGCCCTTCATCGCCGCCGCGGCGGCGGCCAGGGCCTCGGGCCAGGTTGCCGGGCGCAGCTTGCCCGCGACGCGCAGATAGGGCCGGTCTAGCCGCTGCCGGCGCAGCCCGTCCCAGACGAAACGGGTCTTGTCGGAAATCCATTCCTCGTTCACCGCGTCATTGTTGCGCGGCAGGATGCGCATGACCTCGCGCCCCTTGGTGTCGATGCGGATCGCCGACCCGAGCGCGTCCATCACGTCGACGGATTCGGTCTTGGTCAGTTCCCAGGGCCGGGCGGTGAAGGCATAGGGTTTCGACACCAGCGCACCGACCGGGCACAGGTCGATGATGTTTCCCTGAAGGTTCGATTGCAGCGTCTGGTTCAGATACGAGGTGATCTCGCTGTCCTCGCCGCGGCCGGTCTGGCCCATCTGGGTGATGCCGGCGACCTCGGTGGTGAAGCGGACGCAGCGCGTGCAGGAAATGCAGCGCGTCATGTGGGTTTCGACCAGCGGGCCCAAGTTGATGTCTTCCGAGGCGCGTTTCGGTTCGCGGAAACGGCTGAAATCGACACCATAGGCCATCGCCTGGTCCTGCAGGTCGCATTCGCCGCCCTGATCGCAGATCGGACAGTCGAGCGGGTGATTGATGAGCAGAAACTCCATCACCCCTTCGCGCGCTTTCTTGACCATCGGCGAATTGGTCTTGACCACCGGCGGCTCGCCATTCGGGCCGGGGCGCAGATCCTTGACCTGCATCGCACAGGAAGCGGTGGGTTTCGGCGGGCCGCCCACCACCTCGACCAGACACATGCGGCAGTTGCCGGCGATCGACAGCCGTTCGTGATAGCAGAAGCGCGGGATTTCGACGCCGGCCTGTTCGCAGGCCTGAAGGATGGTCATCGTGCCCGGAACGTCGACAACGGCCCCGTCGATGCTGATCTTCTTCAAATCCGACATGCCCGCCCATCCTTCGCGCTGCCTCGCCCCAGGATGTTCCGGCTGGAGGATACCCTCGGGCGTGATTGGGGGCGTTCTAACCCGGCGGCGCGGGATGTGCCAGAAGGTTCATGTTGCAGGCGCGGCGAAAATTGCGCTTTGCAATGTCTGACTGAAAGACTTTCCAATCCTTTGCAGCGCCGGACCGGAAATGGCCGCCTGCCCCGGCGGCGAAGTGTCACGGCTGCCGCCCGTCCTTGCGACAGCCCGATGCCCGGCGCCGGACCTAGCGCAGAAGCTGCCCGATCTGCGTCCCCGCCGCGATCTGTTCGCGGCCGACGGCGCAATAGCTCTCCCAGTCGCCCTCGACCCCGCCAAGATCGCGCAGCCGCTGCCGCGCCACGGACTCCAGCCGGTTTTTCTCGGCGCGGTCGTCCAGATAGGCGTCGATCTCGGCATCGGAATAGCCCAGATCGCCGGCCCGGTCGCGCAGCCCGTTCAGGAAGGACACGCCACGCAGAAGGCGCGCGTTGATGGAATCGCATTTGTCGCCGATCTCGTAGGCGATGGCGGCGGCGATCAGCCCCTCGGAAATCTCGGTCTGGTCCTTGAGCGGCACCAGCGCAAGCGCCGGCGTGGCAAGGATCAGGGCAAGGGGGATGAAACGGCGGATCATGGCATGTCCTTCTGGCGGGAACGGGGGCTGCTCACCCCTTGCGCCTGAATCGGGCAGGAGCGGGTGCTATTCAATAGCGCCGCCCCGCGCGCCCCCCCCTCGGGCATCAAATCGCCGGCATTGCGGCAGGGGGCGCGGCGCGACGGGGGGCGCGGCTAGCGCCGCTTGTCGCGCGACGGGGCGATGCCGCGCAGCGCCTTGCGCAGGAATGCAACGCCAAGCACGAGGCCCAGCAGGGCCAGCACCACCGCCGGCGCCCAGGCCCAGACCGGGGCGGTGCCGGCCCGCGCCGAGGCGATGGTGAACCAGGCGCAGGGCAGCGTCACCACGAGCGCAATCAGCGCGGCGGCGAGGCTGGCAAGACCGTCGAGGATCCGCGTCATGCCGCCTCGGCGCAATCGGTGTAAAAGACATGTTCGCCGGTGGCATCGTCGAATCGCACCACCACGTCGCGCCAGCCCGGCCGAACTGCCGCGCCGTGTTCGGAACACCACTGGGCGACGGCATCGGTCGCGGTCTGCCGGTTCGCCACGCCGCCGATGCGGATCGCCGGTCCGGTGTCAGGGAAAGTCGCGTCTGCCGGCACCGCCAGCCCCCCGTCGGGCAGGCGGATCAGCGCCGCAGGGTCAAGCGACGGGGTTGGTTCATTCCTCACCACACGGATCGGATAGGTCGCGCCAAGATAGCTCACCTGTCCGGACAGCCAGGGCGGATCGCCCGGCATCGGGACGAAGATGAAACCGCAGCCCGCGAGGGGAAGCGCGAGGGCTGCGGCAAGGGCGATGCGGCGCATGGAACCTCCGTCGGGTTGCCGCCCGATCAAAGCCCAGCCGCCGCCGGGGATCAAGGTGCCGCGGGTCCGTCAAGCGCCGGACAGGAGGCGATGGGGAACAGGGCTTCGCTCCGGTCGGCGTCATAAGTGCCGCGGTGCACCTCGAACCCGGCGGCAATGCCCTGATCCTCGGTCAGGCCGCAGACGGCATAGACGGCGCGGGCCGCGAGCGCCCGTTCGCCCAGGGCGGTGCCGCTGACGACGACCGCCGGTTCACCCTGCCCGCGCACCGGCAGCGGTGCCTCGGGCGTGACCGAGATGCCGTTTTCGCCAAGGGCATTGATCGGCAGCGACACCGGAAAGGTCTCGGCCGAGCGGCGGACGGTCATGGCGCGGCCGTCCAGCGTGACCTCGTGCCCCGGCGCGCGCGGGGCCGAACCGCCCGGGACCACGATGGGCAGAAAGCAGCCCGACAGCATCAGCGTCATGGGCAGGACAGCGGCAAGGGACAGGACACGCATGGGACACTCGGCTTGACTGTTTCCGGAACAGAAACGGTTCCCCCGACCCCGCACAAGGGGGAAGCTCACGTTTTCGTTCCCTGCAACAGTGCTAGTCCGACGCCTCGCACCAGGCGAACAGCGTCCACATCTGCCGGTCGGGGTCGAATTCCGCCTCGGCACCATCGGCCTCTGCCAGGATGCCGCCCTGCCCGCTGCAATACGCGCCGGCGGCCTCACGCGCGGCGGGCAGGTCATCCGCCGTCAGCGGCGCCTCGGGCCGGGTCACGTCAAGGGTCAGGACCGCGCCATAGACCCGCGTGACCGAGCCATCGGCCTCGGTGATCCAGGTTTCATAGTCCCGACCGCCCGCCACCACCTCGAACGCCTGGGCGGTCGCGGGAACAAGCGCGAGCAGGACAAGGACCAAAGCGCGGGGGAACATCGGCGTGACCTTTCGCAAGCGGCGCAGCGCGGATGAGGCGGCGCTGCACCCGGACCATACCGCGGCAGGCCCGCGGGCGGTGTCACAGATGCGCTAGCCGGCCTGCGCGCGCGCCGCCCCTGGGGTCAGTGCCTCAGGTCAGCGCGGCGATGACCGTCAGCACAACCAGCACCAGCGCGATGATCGTGGCCACGAGGTGGATCATGCTTCTCAGGCTGCCACCGCGCGCCATCGGACCACCGCGGACATAGACCACGATATGGCCGATCCGCGCCGCCAGATAGATCCAGCACAGCACCGACAAGAGGCCGGCGCCGACCCCGGCCATCATCGCCAGCACCGCCAGCGCAACAAATCCGGGGATCGATTCGACGGCGTTCAGATGCGCCCGGTCGATGCGGAACAGCGGGTTGTCGTCGCGGGCGTCGGCAACCGGCCCGCTGACGAGGCCGGCCTTGCCCTTTTGCATTCCCGACAGGGTGGCCATGACCACCGGAATGGCGCAGGTCAGCGCCAGCGCCGCAACGGCGCCGCCATAGATTTCCATCCGTCCCCTCCGCTGCCGGTGTCTCCGGCTTTTCTCGCGATGACCCTACATGAACCGGGCCGCGTGGCGAGGGGGGAAATCTACTCGGCCGCCACCGCATAGCCCTTGGCGTTCTTCAGATGCGCCTCGAGCTCGTCGCGGAAATTGCGGATCAGGCCCTGGATCGGCCAGGCGGCGGCATCGCCGAGCGCGCAGATCGTATGGCCCTCGACCTGCTTGGTCACGTCCATCAGCATGTCGATTTCCTCGACCGCCGCCTCGCACTTCACCATCCGCTCCATGACCCGCATCATCCAGCCGGTGCCTTCGCGGCAGGGGGTGCACTGGCCGCAGCTTTCGTGCTTGTAGAATTTCGACAGCCGCCAGATCGCCTTCACCATGTCGACCGACTGGTCCATGACGATGACGGCGGCGGTGCCCAGACCCGACCGCTTTTCGCGCAGCCAGTCGAAATCCATGATCGCCTCTTCCATCGTCTCGGCCCGCAGCGCGGGCACCGACGACCCGCCGGGGATCACCGCCTTGAGGTTCTTCCAGCCGCCGCGGATGCCGCCGCAATGCTTGTCGATCAGTTCCTTGAACGGAATCGACATCGCCTCTTCGACGACGCAGGGGTTGTTCACATGGCCCGAGATGGCGAACAGCTTGGTCCCCGAGTTGTTCTGCCGGCCGAACCCAGCAAACCACGACGCGCCGCGGCGCAGGATGGTCGGGGCGACGGCGATGCTTTCGACATTGTTCACCGTGGTCGGGCAGCCATAAAGGCCCGATCCGGCGGGGAACGGCGGCTTCATCCGCGGCATCCCCTTCTTGCCTTCCAGCGATTCCAGCAGCGCGGTTTCCTCGCCGCAGATATAGGCGCCAGCGCCGTGGTGCAGATACAGGTCGAAATCCCAGCCCGAGCCGCAGGCATTCCGCCCGATCAGCCCGGCGTCATAGGCTTCGTCGATGGCGCGTTGCAGCGCCTCTTTCTCGCGGATGTATTCGCCGCGGATATAGATATAGGCGGCATGTGCCCCCATCGCGAACGAGGCGATCAGGCATCCCTCGACCAGCGTATGCGGGTCGTGGCGCATGATTTCCCGGTCCTTGCAGGTGCCGGGTTCGGATTCGTCGGCATTGACCACAAGATAAGCCGGCCGGCCGTCGGATTCCTTGGGCATGAAGGACCATTTCATCCCCGTGGGGAACCCGGCGCCACCGCGGCCGCGCAGGCCGGATGCCTTCATCTCGGACACGATCCAGTCGCGGCCCTTGCCGAGGATCTCTTTCGTCCCGTCCCAATGGCCGCGGGCCATGGCGCCGGCCAATGTCCGGTCGTGCATCCCGTAGATGTTGGTAAAGATGCGGTCCTGATCCTTGAGCATCCGCCCATCCCCTTCGCGCGGCCGGTCCGGCCTCAGCTATCGCCCCGGCGCAAGCGCCAGATCCTGTATGTCACCACCAGCGCCCAGACGAAAGCGGCCAAAGCCGCGAAATCGAACAGGTACGCCCAGCGTGCCGCCCAACCGAAATGCCCGCCGAGCGCCTGCATCAGCAGCCATAGAACCATGGTCCCGGCGATCACCAGCCCGGCCAGCCGGGCTTGCCGGGCGATCCTGCGGTCGGTGTCGGTCGGGCCGGCCATCGCCCTAGTAATCGTTGGTCTTGGCGCGCAGGCGGAACGCCTCGAGCCCCTCGGCGCCGATGATCCGCGCCTGCGACACCCAGCGGTCGCGGGTCACGCGGCCACGGAAGCCCTTGAGATTGCTGTCCATCCAGGCGACTTCCTCGGGGCCCCAGCCGGCAATCTGGTCAAAGTGGAAGATGCCGAGGTCGTGGCACAGGTTTTCCAGCACGGGCCCGATGCCCTCGATTTCCTTCAGGTTGTCGCCGCCGCCTTCGCGCGGCGCGGCCAGTGCGGCCGGGCGGGTGCCGGGGCCGGCGGCCGGGTTCGCCGCACGGGCCGCAGCCGAAGCGGCGGTTTTCGGCGCCGCGGCATCGGCGCCTTCGCCGGCGGCCTGCCCGGTCGCGGGCGTCAGTGCTGCCGGCTGGCCGCCGGTCGCCTCGCCCGTTGCCGCGGCAACGGCGCCGCTTTCCCCGGGCGTCGGTGCGGCGCGCAGGTCGGCCGCCCCGGCGGGCGGCGACGGCGGGGTCTTGCTCTTGTCGGCCTCGCCCGCGGCCTCGACCGCGCGCGGCGCCGGGGTGGCCTCGGCAGACGCCTCTTTCGGCGGGCGCGGCTTGGCCACCGGCTTGACCCCGCGGGCGTGATCGGGCTTGTCCGACCCGATATCGCCCCGGGAGGCGCCCTTGGCCACCGGCACCTTGCCCGAGCCTTCGATCCACGGCGTCACCAGCGGCACCTCGGTTCCGTCGATGCGCTTGACGGTGTCGCCGATCTCGGTGGCCAGCGCCACGCTCGCGTTGTACTGCGTCCGCCCGCTTTCGTATTGCGTCAGCGCCGTCAGCCCCTTGAGCGGTTCGGCGGCGTAACGGCCGTTCTGCGGCCCCGGCACCGGCACCCGGCCGGCCAGAAGCTCGTCAAGGATGCCTTCCAGCTTTTCCGGCGTCAGATCCTCGTAATAATCCTTGCCGATCTGCACCATCGGCGCGTTGGTGCAGGCGCCCAGGCATTCGACCTCTTCCCAGGAAAACCGGCCGTCGTCGGACAGTTCATGGGCATGGGCGGCGATGCGGTTCTTGCAGACCGCGACCAGATCCTCGGCGCCCATGATCATGCAGGACAGGGTGCCGCAGACCTGCACATGCGCCAGGCTGCCGACCGGCTGCAACTGGAACATGAAATAGAAGGTCGCGACCTCGAGCGCGCGGATATAGGCCATGCCCAGCATGTCGGCGACATGTTCGATGGCCGGCCGCGTCAGCCAGCCTTCCTGTTCCTGCGCCCGCCACAGCAGCGGGATGATCGCACTGGCCTGACGGCCCTCGGGGTATTTGCGGATCTGCGCCTCGGCCCAGGCCCGGTTGTCCGGGGTATAGGCAAAACTGGCGGGCTGGTCGGGGTGGAGTCTGCGCAGCATCGGAATGTCCGGGGATCTGGGTGGCGCGATGGGCGCGCCGCCTGGGGTTTAGACGCAATTGTCCGAAAGGATGCGGATCGTGCCCGAGGCCGCAACCTCGGCCCTGCCCTCGGCGGCAAGCTGCGGCACAAGCTCGCGCACCTCGGCCTGGGTCAGATTGGCGCGCAAGAGGATCGCGCCGGCGTTTTCGGCGGTCAGCAGGCAGCCGTTCTGTTCGATGGCGGTGACCAGCCGGTCCCTGGGCGGCGCCGGCGGCGGCAGGACAGCAGGCAGCGGTTCGACGGCGGGCACGACCGGCGCCGGGTTCGACACCGGCGGCAGCACCGCGGTGCAGCCGGCCATCAGGGCCAGGGACAGGACCGCGGCAAGGCCGGCGGGGATCGTGGCTCGGGTCATCGCGTCACCTCCGGGCACGGGCGGGACACAACGCAGCCCCGCGATACGGGGCTGGTTTGGGCCTTTCGCCCGCGATTGTCCAGTCCCGCCGGGCACGCGCCGCTGCGCCGCGGCAAAAAGCGCCACGCCGCCGGTTACGGGCAGGCGACCAGCCGCGCCTCGCCGGTGCCGGGAAGGATGGCGAGCCGGCCCGAGACCGCCAGCGCATCGATCCCGCGCAGGGCCAGTTCGCGCAGGGCGCGGTCGGTGGCGGGGTCGCCGGGGGCGACGGCCAGCGCCGCGGCAAGGGGCGGCACCAGCACCCGGTCAAGCGAGGCGATATCCTTGACCCGGATGCCGCAGCCATTCGCCCGCAGCGCGCCATCCACGGCATATGCCGCCGATTCGACGCTGTAGGCGGCGATGACGTCGACGGGATCGGCGGCGGGCACCTTCACCGGCGCGGGGGCCGGATCGGATGCGGGCTCTGGTGCCGGTTCGGGTGCGGGGTCGGTCGCCGGTTCCGGTGCGGGTTCGTTTGCCGGTGTGCACAGCGACGCTGCAAAGCGCAGCCGGTCGCCGCCGATATCCTCGGCCTCGCCCAGGGCCAGCATCATCTCTCCGGCCGCTTCCACCTCCTCTTCGCCGAAACCCTGGGCCGCGAGTGCAGAGACCGCAGTTGCGAAGTCGAGCGTGCAATCCGCCGCGGCCGCCGCCACCAGCGCCTGCTCGGCCCCGGCAAGCCGCCCCGGACCGCCGGCACAAAGATCGGCCGAAAGCGTTGCGATCCCTGCCCCGTTGTCGATCACGACATCGCCCAGCGCGGTCAGCGCCTCGAACCGATTTTCGGCGGCTTCCAGGGCTTCCGCACCGAAGGTTTCGATCAGCCGCTCCTCCTGTCCCTCGAGCCAGGCGGAGGTGATCGTGCAGCCGTTGTCGCGCATCGCCAGCATGATCGCAGTCACCGGATCCGCGGCCTCGGGCAACGCGACCGCCGGGTCAGCCAGGGGAGTGCAGGATTCGGCTGAGAGCAACAGCACGTCTCCGGCGGTGTTTTCGGCCAGACCGGCATCGAGCATCGCCTCGCCGGCGGCCTCGATCTCGTCCTCGGTAAAGCCCTGCGCGCCCAGCTCCGCCAACGCCCCCTCGACGCCGATGGTGCAGTCGTTGGCCATCGCCGCCGCGGTCAAGGCCGCCTGCGCCGCCGCCATGCGGTCGCCCTCGGCCTCGGGCGCGGTGCAATCGACCAGCAGCAGCACTTCGTCCGGCAGGTTGTCGACAAGGCCGGAGGCGAGCATCGCCTCGCCGGCCGCCTCGATCTCCTCCTCGGTAAAGCCCTGCGCGCCCAATGCCGCCAGCGCCCCCTCAAATCCGATGGTGCAGTCGTTGGCCATCGCCGCCGCGGTCAAGGCCGCCTGCGCCGCCGCCATGCGGTCGCCCTCGGCCTCGGGCGCGGTGCAATCGACCAGCAGCAGCACTTCGTCCGGCAGGTTGTCGACAAGGCCGGAGGCGAGCATCGCCTCGCCGGCCGCCTCGATCTCCTCCTCGGTAAAGCCCTGCGCGCCCAATGCCGCCAGCGCCCCCTCAAATCCGATGGTGCAGTCGTTGGCCATCGCCGCCGCGGTCAAGGCCGCCTGCGCCGCCGCCATGCGGTCGCCCTCGGCCTCGGGCGCGGTGCAATCGACCAGCAGCAGCACTTCGTCCGGCAGGTTGTCGACAAGGCCGGAGGCGAGCATCGCCTCGCCGGCCGCCTCGATCTCCTCCTCGGTAAAGCCCTGCGCGCCCAATGCCGCCAGCGCCCCCTCGAATCCGATGGTGCAGTCGTTGGCCATCGCCGCCGCGGTCAGCGCCGCCTGGGCCGCGGCCATGCGGTTACCCTCGGGGTCTTCCGTCGGGCCGACAGCGGGGGCTTCGGCGATCGGGCACTCCCCCGCCGCAAGCGCAAGCCGCTGGTCATCGCCCAAAATCTCGCCCCGTTCGACCATGGCGGCCAAAACGCGCGCCATCCCCTCGGGGCCAAAGGCCTGGCCGCCGGCATGATCCAGCGCCCGCCGGTCCAGCGCGCAGTCAGGCGCCGCGCGCAGCGCCGCCAGGATCATGCCCCGCGGGGCCGGCACCGGCCCGTCCGAACCTTCGCAGAGGGCGGGAGAAAGGATATAGCCGTATTCCGGATCGACCATCTCGCCCGCGGCCAGCATCGCCTGCGCGGTGTCGCGGGTCATGTCCTGGGTCAGGCCAAGGCCGGTCAGCACCCTGTCCGCGTTGACTTCGGACAACCGGCAGCCGCTCAGGCGCACCGTCGCCGTCAGGACCGTGCGCATATCTGCGCCGGCGGGGTTGCACAGCGGTGCGATCAGACGGACTTCGCTGCGGACGTCGTCCAATATGACCAGCCCCTTTTCGACAAGCAGCAGGAGCGCGGAATCGACAACGTCCGGGTCAAACGCCCCATCTGCAGCGATTCCATCGACAGCACTTTCGGTCATGACGCAATCCGCCCCGCGCAGCGCGGTAACAATGGCGATCTGCCCTTCGAATAGTCTGCCGAAGGTCTGGGCGTGAACGGGTGGGACACAGGCCAGAATGGCAAGGGCGCCAAGCGCAAGGCGAAGAAATGACATGGGCATATCCGGAAGAACAGGATGGCAATGCGGCCATGTTGCCCGCATTGCCGCCCGCTGTCACCGGATTTGTCGCGGCCCGCCGCGGCAGACCGCCCTCAGCGGTCGACTTCCCCGAACACGATGTCGAGAGAGCCGAGGATCGCCGACACATCGGCCAGCTGATAGCCGCGGCACAGATGGTCCATCGCCTGCAGGTGCAGGAACCCCGGCGCCCGCAGCTTGGCCCGCCACGGCTTGTTGGTGCCGTCTGCCACCAGATAGACGCCGAATTCGCCTTTGGGCGCCTCGACGGCGGCATAGACCTCGCCCGCCGGGACGTGGAAGCCTTCGGTGTAGAGCTTGAAGTGATGGATCAGCGATTCCATCGAGGTCTTCATCTCGGCCCGGGTCGGCGGCGTCAGCTTGCCACGGGCCAGAACATCGGTCCGCGCCGCCGGTTCGCGCAGCTTGGCCACCGCCTGCTGCATGATCTTCGTCGATTCGCGCATCTCGGCCATGCGGCACAGATAGCGGTCATAGCAGTCGCCATTCTTGCCGACGGGAATCTTGAAGTCGAATTCGTCATAGCATTCATAGGGTTGCGCGCGGCGCAAGTCCCAGGCAAAGCCTGAACCGCGCACCATGACGCCCGAGAAACCCCATTTCTGGATGTCTTCCTCGGTGACGAAGCCGATATCGGCGTTGCGCTGCTTGAAGATGCGGTTTTCCGTCAGCAGGCCGTCGATGTCGTCCAGCACCTTCGAGAATTGCGCGCACCATGCCTCGATATCGTCCAGAAGCGCGGGAGGCAGATCCTGATGCACGCCGCCGGGGCGGAAATAGGCCGAATGCAGCCGGGCGCCGCAGGCGCGTTCGTAGAACACCATCAACTGTTCGCGCTGCTCGAACCCCCAAAGGGGCGGCGTCAGCGCGCCGACGTCCATCGCCTGCGTGGTGACGTTCAGCAAATGGTTCAGGATGCGGCCGATTTCCGAATACAGAACCCGGATCAGGCTGGCCCGCCGCGGCACCACGGTGCCGGTCAGCCTTTCGATCGCGAGGCACCAGGCATGTTCCTGGTTCATCGGCGCGACGTAATCCAGCCGGTCCAGATAGGGCAGGTTCTGCAGATAGGTGCGGCTTTCCATCAGCTTTTCGGTGCCGCGATGCAGCAGGCCGATATGCGGATCGACCCGTTCGACGATCTCGCCGTCCAGTTCCAGCACCAGCCGCAGAACACCATGCGCCGCAGGGTGTTGCGGGCCGAAGTTGATGTTGAAGTTGCGGATCTTCTGTTCGCCGGTCTCGAAATCCGACGACTTGTCGTCATAGCTGTTGCGCCGCAGATCGCCGTCCATCACTTGGCCTCCGCCTTCTGATCGCCCGGCAGGACGTATTGCGCGCCCTCCCAGGGCGACAGGAAATCGAACTGGCGGTATTCCTGCACCAGCTTCACCGGCTCATAGACGACGCGCTTCTGCACCTCGTCATAGCGGACCTCGGTATAGCCGGTGGTGGGGAAATCCTTGCGCAGCGGATGGCCGCGAAAGCCATAGTCGGTCAGGATCCGCCGCAGGTCGGGGTGGCCGGAAAAGACGATGCCGAACATGTCGAAGGTCTCGCGCTCGAACCAGCCGGCAGAGGGATGGATCTCGATCACCGAGGGCACCATCTGCTCTTCGGTCACCTTTGCCTTCACCCGGATCCGCTGGTTGCGATACATCGACAGCAGGTGCCAGACCAGATCGAACCGCGCCGGGCGTTCGGGGTGGTCCACCGCGGTGATATCGACCAGCGAGGAAAAGCGGCAGCTTTGATCTGCCTTGAGGAAATCAAGCACCGGCACCGCCCGCGCCGCGGCGATCTCGATGGTCAGTTCGCCATAGGCGATGCTCCAGCCCAGCACGTCACCGGGGCGGCGCGCCTCGATATGCTGGGCCAGTTCGGTCAGGGCTTCGCTCATCGGTCTGGCTTTCGTCTGTCCGCCTCAGCGGAGGATGGTCCCGGTGCGGCGGATCTTGCGCTGAAGCTGCAAGAGGCCGTAAAGCAGCGCCTCGGCCGTCGGCGGGCAGCCGGGGATATAGATGTCGACCGGCACGATACGGTCGCAGCCGCGCACCACGGAATAGGAATAGTGGTAATAGCCGCCGCCATTGGCGCAGCTGCCCATCGAGATGACATAGCGCGGCTCGGGCATCTGGTCATAGACCTTGCGCAGGGCCGGGGCCATCTTGTTGGTCAGCGTGCCGGCGACGATCATCAGGTCCGATTGCCGCGGAGAGGCGCGCGGCGCGATGCCGAAGCGTTCGGCATCATAGCGCGGCATCGAGGTCTGCATCATCTCGACCGCGCAGCAGGCCAGACCGAAGGTCATCCAGTGCAAGCTGCCGGTGCGCGCCCAGTTGATGATGTCGGCCGTCGAGGTGACGAGGAATCCCTTGTCCTGCAACTCGCGGTTCAGCACCTCGGTCACCTGATCGGACCCCGGCGGCAAGACCGCCTGCGGCACCGAGGCGGCGGATTTCACCCGGTCCGTCTGCCCCGGAACCGGGGTGACGAGGGGGCTTTCGTTCATTGCCATTCCAGCGCCCCCTTCTTCCATTCATAGGCAAAGCCGATGGTCAGCACGGCCAGGAACACCATCATCGACCAGAACCCGACCAGCGACATGTCGCCAAAGGCCACCGCCCAGGGGAACAGGAACGCCACCTCAAGGTCGAAGATGATGAACAGGATCGACACAAGGTAGAAGCGCACGTCGAACTTCATCCGCGCGTCGTCGAAGGCGTTGAAGCCGCATTCATAGGCCGAGACCTTTTCCGGGTCCGGGTTGCGCACGGCGACGATGAAGGCGGCCAGGATCAGGATCGCGCCGATGGCGATGGCAAGACCAAGAAAGATCAGGATCGGAAGGTATTCCCTCAGGAAACTGGCGTCCAACGGCTCGGTCCTTTCGCTGCTGTCCCGCCGGGGCGCCGCAGGGCGGGCCGGGCAGGCGCTGATGGCTTGCCTCGTTCTCTAAACCCCGGTCATGGCAGGGTCAATCGCAGCCGCCGTGCAGCTGCAGCGAAATCGAGGGGGTTAAGGGGGCGCGGTCAGCCGCACCACGCCTCGCGCAGGCCCCCGCCATAGGCGCGGCCATGGCCGGCCTCGACCATCATCGCCGCGACATCGCGCCCGTCCAGCCGCAGCCGGGCAAGGCGGCGGTCGTAACGGTCGCGCCCCTCGAACACCACCGACAGGTCGGTCGCCTGCCAGATCAGCCGGCGCAGGGCCCATTTCGCCGCCACGGCGGCGGCAAGTTCCGAAGGGCAGGACGGGCCGAACAATTCCGGCGAATCATAGCCGAGGAGGCGCGCCCGCTCGACCCGCGCCCCGCAGAAGAGGTCGGCGGTATCGCCGTCGATCACCCGCAGCACGCGGCACTCTCCGTCAGGCGCGGCCATCGGCCTGCCGATGCCCAGGGTCAGATCGCCGGCAAGCGGCAAGAGCAGCAGCCCGATCACGCCCAGCGCCATCACCCGTTTCAGCATCCGTTCCGGGCCGGGCGCGTGGCGTGCCGGGCGCCGCCCGTAAGCGCGCGGGCGCGCAATCGGGCGGCGACTGGGGCTGTCGCGGCGCAGCCGCATCAGCCCCGGCCCTACCCCGCCGCCAGCGCCGATTGCAGGTACAGCGCCTGTTCCCCGGTCATCCGCATCAGGCAGGCCGTCCAGGCCACGCTCGCCCCGGTGCCGCCGAACCAGTCGAGCACCTCGTAATTGCAGGTCGCATCGCGGAAGGCGATCCAGGCGCGCTGCATCTCGCGCGCGGCGTCCTCTTGCGACGGGGCATCGGCGACAGCTTCGGCATCCAGCGCCTGCGCTGCGGCGATGACATCGCCATAGGCCGCATTCAGCGCCGCGTCCCACCAGTTCAGCTCGGCTTCAAGGCAGCCCGCCATGCCGACGGTCGTATCGCCGCCCGGGGTATCGGACATGCACTGGCTGGCGGCGGTGCCGATGCAATCCTCCCAGCCGCCCTCGGCGAAACAGGCGTCGATGGCATCGGTGGAAAAGACCAGATCCTGCGCCGCGGCCGGCAACGGCGCAACGAACGGCAGGGCAACAAGCAGGGCTTTCATCGCGGCGTCTCCCGGTGATTTGCGGCCATGCTGGCAGGCAAGGCCGCCGGGCGCCAGAGCCTAACCCATCTGCGTCAGCATTTCGCGCCCGATCAGCATCCGGCGGATTTCCGACGTGCCGGCGCCGATCTCCATCAGCTTGGCGTCGCGGAACAGGCGGGCCACCGGGGCATCGGCCAGAAATCCGGCCCCGCCCATCGCCTGCACCGCCTGATGCGCCTGCACCATCGCCTGTTCGCTGGCATAAAGCACGCAGGCCGCGGCATCGGTCCGCGTCACCCTGCCGCCGTCGCAGGCGCGGGCGACCTCATAGACATAGGCGCGGGCGGAATTGAGCGCGGCATACATGTCGGCGATCTTGCCCTGCATCAGCTGGAACGATCCGATCGGCTGGCCGAACTGCCGGCGCGAGGCGAGATAGGGCATGATCTCGTCCAGGCAGGCGGCCATGATGCCCAGCCCGATCCCCGACAGCACCACCCGTTCATAGTCAAGGCCCGACATCAGCACCCGCACCCCCTGCCCCTCGGCGCCAAGGACGGCCGAGGCGGGAATCCGGGCGCCGTCGAAGATCAGCTCGCCCGTGTCCGACCCGCGCATCCCCAGCTTGTCGAAATGCGGCCCTTGAGTGAAGCCGGGGGTGCCGCGTTCGACCAGAAAGGCCGTGATGCCGCGGGCGCCGGCGGCGGGATCGGTCTTGGCATAGACCACCAGCACATCGGCGACAGGGCCGTTGGTGATCCAGTATTTGTGGCCGGTCAGAAGATAGTCATCGCCGTCGCGCTGCGCGCGCAGCTGCATCGACACCACATCGGATCCGGCGCCGCTTTCCGACATGGCCAGCGCGCCGACCGCGCTGCCGGCGACAAGACCGGGCAGGAACCGCGCCCGCTGCGACGCGCTGCCGTTCAGCCGGATCTGGTTGACGCACAGGTTGGAATGCGCGCCATAGGACAGCGCGACCGAGGCCGAGGCGCGGGCGATCTCCTCGACCGCGACGACATGGGCCAGATATCCCATGCCGGCACCACCCTGATCCTCGGGCACCGTGATGCCCAGCAGGCCCAGCGCGCCCATCTCGGGCCACAGCGCCGGCGGAAACAGGTTGTCGCGGTCGATCCCGGCCGCCATCGGCCGCAGCCTTGTCTGCGCCCAGTCCTGCACCATGTCGCGCAGCGCGTTCACTTCGGGGCCAAGGTCGAATTGCATCGAATGGAACATCGGTGCCTCCTGTTGCGGCAGGGCTTGCGGAACCGCCCCTTGCATCAGCAAGTTCACGACCCAGATTTGCGGTCAAGTCCGCGCGAAAGGCCCGCCATGCGTCACAAACTCCTTGCCCCCGTCCTGATCGCCCTGATGGCGACCCCCGCCCTTGCCGACGAAGTCGGCCGTGTCGGTGTCGACTGGACCGGCAATGACATCGTGATCGAATCGTTCCCCGATCCCGACGTCGAGGGCGTGACTTGCCATGTCGCCTATTTCGAACGTTCGCTGATCGACCGCCTGTCCCAGGGCAACTGGTTCGAGGATCCGTCCAATTCCGCGATCTCCTGCGTCCAGACCGGCCCGATCCGCATCGGCGACATCGACCGCTCGCCCGGGGGCGAGGTGGTGTTCCGCGAACGGCAATCCCTGGTGTTCAAGTCGATCCGGGTGACGCGGATCCATGATGCGGCGAACCAGGCGCTGATCTACCTGATCCACGCCAACGACCTGTCGGAAGGCTCGGCCAAGATGGCAATCGCGACGATCCCGCTTTACGGGGCGACGGTGCTGGAGGAATAGTGCGGCCGCCGGGTCCAGGTCGTGGCCGCGTCAGCCCATCCCCTGCCAGACTGCGCCGACCTCGGCCCGGATGATCCGGGCGATCAGCGCGCAATCGTCCAGATCGAAGGTCAGCGGCAGCCGCATGTCCAAGAGCCCGGCCAGCACGCGGTCGGTCTGTGGCAGCCGCGGCGTGGGGGCATAACGCCAGGAATCGTAGCGCGAGGTGAAGCCGGCCGGTTCCGCCGCGCCGAACCATTTCAGCTCGACCCCACGGGCAAGGCAACGAGCGACCACCTCTTGCACCTTGACCGGCGTCCAGCCCGGCAACAGGAACTGAAAGGACGAGGCGACGAAATGTTCGTCCTCGGGCCGGGCGATCAGCCGCAGGCCGGGGGTGCCGGCCAACCCGGCCTCGACCACGGCATAACGGTCGTTCCAGCGCGCGCATTGGCTGGCAAGATCCGCCAGTTGCGGCCGCAGGATCGCCGCGCGCAGGTTGTCCATCCGCCCCGAGATGTTCGGCGTCTCGTATTTCACCCGCTCGAACACCTCGGGCCCCGGCGCGGCGATATGGCGGTCAAAGAGCATATAGCTGCCCGACAGGATCACCGCCCGCGCCATCGCCTCGGCATCGTCGGTGACCAGAAGCCCGCCCTCGCCAGAGTTGAGATGCTTGTAGGTCTGCGTCGAATAGCAGCCGAAGCGCCCGAAACGGCCCGATGGCGTGCCACCCCAGCGGGCGCCCATGGTATGGGCGCAATCCTCGATCACCGTCACCCCGGCGGCATCGCACAAGGACATCAGCCGCGTCATGTCGCAGATATGCCCGCGCATGTGCGACAACAGCAGGTGGCGCGCATGCGGCAGCTTGCGGGCCAGGTCGTCAAGGTCGATGACCAGCGCCTCGGTCGTCTCGACATAGACCGGGATCGCGCCGACCGCGGCGATGGCGCCGGGCACCGGGGCCAGGGTGAAGGCATTGGTCAGTACGCGGTCGCCCGGCCGCACCCCTGACGCCCGCAGCGCCGTGGTGATGGCGATGCCGCCGGACCCGACCGCAAGGCAGAAACGCGCGCCGGTCATGGCGGCGAATTCGACCTCAAGCGCCGCGACCTCGGCCACCTCGCCCGGCACCACGTTGTAGCGGTGCAGGCGGCCGTGGCGCATCACCTCGACAGCGGCGGCGATCCCCGCCTCGGGGATCGATTCCTGCTGGGTAAAGGGCTTGGCGAATTTCTCGGCGTCGGACATGGGGCAACCTCTCGCCCCGGTCTAGGCGCCCTCGCCCCCGCCCGCAAGCGGCGCCTCGGGGATGACCGGCCCCTTGCGGCCCAGCCACAGGAACAGGGCGAGGGCGGCAAGGATCAGCACGCCGGCGATGTAATAGGACACCCCCGCCGTGCCGGCCGGATTGCCGGGATCCAGAAAGCGCGAGAACACATGGGTGAAGAACACGGTGCCGAACATCATCATCAGGTTCATCACCGCCGACAGCCCGCCCTGCAATTCGCCCTGCGCATCCTCGGGCACCGAGCGTGACAGGATCGCCGTCATCACCGGATGGGCCAGCCCCTCGGGCGCGTGCAGCACCAGAAGGACGAAAACCGTCACCGTCGATCCGGCCAGCCCATAGAAGAACGCCATGATCCCGCCCATCAGCATCGCGCCGACGACGACACGGTATTCGCCGAACCACCTGACCGACGGGCCCGAAAGCCCGCCCTGCACGATGGCGGCAAGGATGCCAAGGACGGCCAGCGTGCCGCCGATCATCGCCTCGGACCAGCCGAAGCGGGCGGTGCCCCAGAAGGCCCAGATCGCCGGATAGACCGAGGAGGCAAAGAAATAGAGCGCCAGCACCGCAAGCAGCGGCAGCACCTTGCCGTAAGAGGCAAAGACCCGGAACACCCCGAACGGATTGGCGCGGGCAATGTCGAAACGCCGGCGTTTTTCGGCGGGCAGCGATTCCGGCAGGATCAGCAGGCCGAACAGGAAATTCAGCGCGGCAATGCCGGCGGCGACCCAGAACGGCACCCGCGGCCCGAATTCGCCCAGCAGGCCGCCGATCGCCGGCCCGATGACGAAACCGACGCCAAAGGCCGCACCGATCATGCCAAAGGCACGGGCGCGATCCTCGGGCCGGGTCACATCGGCGATATAGGCGCTGGCGATGACGACCGAGGCGCCGCAGACACCGGCAAAGACCCGGCCGACGAACAGCCAGAACAGGGTCGGCGCAACGGCAGCGATGACATAGTCGATGGCAAGCCCGCCCACCGCGAGAAGCAGAAGCGGCCGCCGGCCGAACGAATCCGACAGGCTGCCCATCACCGGGCCGAAGATGAACTGCGCCACCGAAAAGGCCACGACCATCCAGCCATAGATCGCCGCCGCGCCCGCGACATCGGTATGGCCGACGGATTCGATCAGCGCCGGCACCACCGGCATGATCAGGCCAAAGCCGATCATGTCGAGCAGCACCGTCACGAAGATGAAGGCGAGCGCATAGCGGTTTTGCGGTGCCGCCGGGGCACTTGTTGTCGGGGCGCTGGTCATGAGGGTATTCCTGCCTTGGGCGCCAAGCCCTAGCGCGGGTGCGACATTGCGTCAACGTGACCGGGGTCATCGTCCTGACAGGCAGCGGCAGGACGCGCCGGGGCCACCGGACTGCGACAAGGCCGGCCCGCCGGAATCCCCGTTCGGGCCCTACAGCGCCAGCCGCGCCACCACCCCCGGCAGGTCGTCGAAATCGTCCAGCAGGGCCTCGGGGGCAAGGGCCGCCATGTCCTCGCCCGAGGGGCCGAAGGTGACAAGGATCGAAGGAAGCCCGGCGGCAGCGGCGGTCCGCCGGTCGGTGTCGCTGTCGCCGACAAGGCAGGCGCGGGCCGGGTCGGCGCCGGCCCGCCGCGCCGCCTCGCGCAGGGGTTCCGGGTCGGGCTTGCGCACCGGCAATGTATCGGCGCCGACAAGGCTTTCAAAGGCGTCGCGCACCCCGAGCGCCTGCAACAGCGCCTCGGCCAGCGCCGCCGGCTTGTTGGTGCAGATGCCGACGGCGTAACCCATCGCCCGCAAGGTCAGCACCGCCCCCATCGCGCCGGGATAAAGCCGGGTATGCACCGCCAGCGCGGCGCCGTAATGGTCCAGCAGCAGCGGATAGTGCCGCGCCACATCCTCGGCCCCGAAACCGGCGACGCGGGCAAAGCCCGCGGTCAGCATCGCCCGCCCGCCGCGCAGCGCGATGCCGGCATCGCGGGCCGGATCCAGGAGGTCGCCCAGCCCGAGGTCGCGAAAACAGGCATTGGCCGCGGCGACAAGGTCACCGCTGGTATCGGCAAGCGTGCCGTCAAGGTCAAAGATCACGGCGGGGCGCATGGTGCCTCTGTAACGATGTGTCAGGCGAAGTGAAGCCCTACCCCTTGCGTCCCTGCCCCGTCGCGCACACAAGGGGCGAAAACGGGCACGTCGAAAGCAGGCCGGGGGCAGCCATGTCAGTCAATGTCGTCATTCTTGCCGCCGGTCAGGGCACGCGGATGAATTCCGACCGGCCCAAGGTCCTGCACGAAATCGCCGCGGCGCCGCTTCTGCTTCATGCCATGCGCGCCGGGCTGACATTGGCGCCCGACAGGCTTGTCGTGGTCGCGGGCACCGGCTTTGACGAGGTTGCCGCAGCCGCCACCGCCTATTGGCCGGACACCACGGTCGTCCGGCAGGACGAGCAGAAGGGCACCGGCCATGCCGTGCTGTGCGCCGCCGGGGCGCTGGCCGACGCCACAGGCGACACGCTGGTGCTCTATGGCGACACGCCCTTCATCACCGAGGAAACCCTGGCCCGCATGGCCGAGGCGCGGACCCGCGCCGATATCGTCGTGCTCGGCTTCGAAAGCCGGCCCGAGGAACGCTATGGCCGTCTGGTGACCGAAGGCGACAGCCTGCTGCGCATCGTCGAATGGAAGGACGCCGATGCCGCGACCCGCGCCCTGACCCTGCACAATTCCGGTGTGGTCATGGCCGATACCGCGGTGCTGATGCGCCTTCTGCCGCAGGTCGGCACCGCCAATGCCGCGGGCGAGATCTACCTCACCGACATCGTCGAGATCGGCCGTGCGCAGGGCCTGACCGCCACCGTCGTCACCTGCCCCGAAGCTGAAACCATGGGCGTCAACACCCGCGCCCATCTGGCCGCAGCCGAGGCCGCCTTTCAGACCCGCGCCCGCGCCGCGCTTGTCGAGGACGGCGTCACCCTGACCAACCCCGACACGGTGATCCTTGCCTTCGACAGCTTCATCGGCCGCGATGCCGTGATCGAGGGGCCCTGCGTGTTCGGCCCCGGCGTCACCATCGAAACCGGCGCCCGCATCAGACCCTTCTGCCATCTCGAAGGCTGCCATGTCAGCCGCGGCGCGGTGATTGGCCCCTTCGCCCGCCTGCGCCCCGGCGCCGAACTGGCCGAGGACGTGCATATCGGCAATTTCGTCGAGGTGAAGAACGCGGTGATCGACGAAGGCGCCAAGATCAACCACCTGTCCTATATCGGCGACGCCGATGTGGGCGAGCGGACCAATATCGGCGCCGGCACCATCACCTGCAACTATGACGGCGTGTTCAAGCACCGCACGGTCATCGGCAAGCGCGCCTTCATCGGCTCGGACACCATGCTGGTCGCGCCGGTGACGGTGGGCGACGGCGCGATGACGGCGACAGGATCGGTCATCACCGCCGATGTGCCGGCAGGGGCACTCGCCGTGGCCCGCGCCCGGCAAGAGGTCAAGCCCGGCTTTGCCACAAGGTTCTTTGACCGGCTGCGCGCGCTCAAGGCGCAGAAGGGCTAGGCCATGTGCGGTATCGTCGGAGTCCTCGGGTCACACGAAGTCGCGCCGCTTCTGGTGGAATCGCTCAAGCGGCTGGAATATCGCGGCTATGACAGCGCCGGCATCGCCACCGTCGCCGATGGTCGCCTCGACCGGCGCCGTGCGGTCGGCAAGCTTGTCAACCTCTCGGACCTTCTGGTGCATCAGCCGCTGGCCGGACATGCCGGCATCGGCCACACCCGTTGGGCAACCCATGGCCCGGCCAGCATCAGGAACGCCCATCCCCACCGCTGCGGCCGCGTCGCGGTGGTCCACAACGGCATCATCGAGAATTTCCGCGACTTGCGCGCCGATCTGGCCCGCGACGGTTATGCGCCCGAAACCGACACCGATACCGAAACCGTCGCCATGCTGGCCGAGCGCGAGCTTGCCGCCGGCGCCACGCCGGAACAGGCCGTCGCCCGCATCCTGCCGCGCCTGACCGGGGCCTATGCGCTTTTGTTCCTGTTCGACGGCGAACCCGACCTGATGATCGCCGCCCGAAAGGGCAGCCCGCTGGCCATCGGCCATGGCGAGGGCGAGATGTTCGTCGGATCCGATGCCATCGCTCTGGCGCCGCTGACCGACCGCATCACCTATCTTGACGAAGGCGACATGGCCGTCGTCACCCGCGCCGGCGCGGTGATCCGCGATGCTGCGGGCCGGCTGGCCAACCGCGCCGAACGCCGCGTCAGCCTGGATGCCACCCGCATCGACAAGGCCGGCCACCGCCATTTCATGGCCAAGGAAATCGCCGAACAGCCCGTGGTGCTGACCCGCGCGCTGGATGCCTATGCCGCGGGCGATGCCATCGCCCTGCCCGGCGACATCGACTTTGCCGCCATCCGCCGTATCAGCCTCGTCGCCTGCGGCACCGCCTGCTATGCCGCAACGGTGGCGCGCTACTGGTTCGAACAGATCGCCGGCATCCCGGCCGAGGTCGATGTCGCGTCCGAATTCCGCTATCGCGAGCCGCCGGTGGAACCGGGCACGCTGGCGGTATTCGTCAGCCAGTCGGGCGAAACCGCCGACACGCTCGCCGCGCTGCGCTATTGCCGCGGCAAGGCCAGCCGGATCGCCGCAGTGGTCAATGTCCCCGAAAGCTCGATCGCGCGCGAGGCCGATGTGGTGCTTCCGATCCTCGCCGGGGTCGAGGTCGGCGTCGCCTCGACCAAGGCCTTTACCTGCCAGTTGACGGTGCTGGCGCTGATGGCATTGCAGGCGGGGGTGGCGCGCGGGCGCCTGACGCCGGCAGCACTGGCCGACAGGCTCGCCTCCCTGCGTCAGATCCCCGGACTGGTCAACCATGCCCTGGGACTGGGCGATGCCGCCCATGCGGTGTCGCTCAAGCTGGCCGAGGCGCGCGACATCCTGTTCCTGGGCCGCGGCCGCATGTATCCGCTGGCGATGGAAGGGGCGCTGAAACTCAAGGAAATCAGCTATATCCATGCCGAAGCTTACGCATCGGGCGAACTCAAGCACGGGCCCATCGCGCTGATCGACAAATCGGTGCCGGTGATCGTCATGGCCCCGCATGACGAATTGTTCGACAAGACCGTCTCGAACATGCAGGAGGTGATGGCGCGTGGCGGGCGTGTCCTGCTCATCACCGATGCGGCGGGCGCGGCAGAGGCCGGCGACGGCCCCTGGGAACGGCTGGTGCTGCCGCAGGTCGACCCGCTCTGGGCGCCGATCCTATACGCGGTGCCGGCGCAGCTGCTGGCCTATCACACCGCCATCGCCAAGGGCACCGACGTGGACCAGCCGCGCAACCTGGCGAAATCCGTGACGGTGGAGTGAGGGGTTT
This sequence comes from uncultured Rubellimicrobium sp., assembly GCA_964540965.1. GTDB lineage: Bacteria > Pseudomonadota > Alphaproteobacteria > Rhodobacterales > Rhodobacteraceae > JADYZU01. Next base: position 58,392 of record CAZIOT010000010.1, read on the forward strand.
GACATCGCCCCTCGTGTTGTGTAACGAAGTCCGGCGCAAGCACAACCATTAGTAACTCTCGCAAAACCTCTGGCCCTGCCGTTTCGACGGCCGAGCCGTCTGAAAGCTGGGCTCACGCCCAAAGAATCAAACCAAGAATAGGTCCCTTCGGACCTTTAAGAGGACGACAATATGACTATGCATCAACCGGCCGCCGCGATGGCGGTTCAGAAAGCCTACTGCTACATCACTAGCAGCGAAGAGGGCCGACCCGCATTCGCGGTGCGCGAAGATAGTGGCGAAAGGGTCTACGTCCCCTACACCATCAGCGAAGCCCTGAAACTCGAAGAGATGGAACGCATCCAAGCCATCCTCATCGTTAACGATCATCCCAGCACACCTTGGCGGGCGATGAACGTCCAGCGCTCCGAACACTAAGTCGGCGCACTACGGCGCTTGCGCAGGCCGGGTCTGATGCTAATCAGGCCCGGCTTCCTTTTAGGAAGCCTGTTACGAAAGGACCGCCATGACCGTCCGCAAGGTCGAATGCTTTGTCACCGAAAGCCTTGAGGACGGCCCGGCATTCGCCGTCCGCGCCGACAACGGCGAGGCGGTGTTCATTCCCAAGGCCATGGCCGAAAAGATGGATCTGGTCGAGATGGACGAGATCACCGCCCTGATCCAGGAAAACACCGTGCAGCCCGACAAGACGCCGTGGTTCGCGATCAAGGCGGTGAAGAAAGAGGGCTGAGCATGGCCCAGGGTCCCGCCGCCCCGAAAGGCTGCCCCGCATGACGCCGCAGGACGCCATCGCCGCCCTGCGCGCCGAGGCCGACCCCGCCCGCGCCGCCGACATGGCCGCCTATCACAAGACCACGCGCGAGGTGCTGGGCGTGCCGGTGCCGCGCGTCACCGAACTGGCCGATGGCTGGCGGGCCGCGACCAGCCTTGACGACCGCATCGCGCTGGCCCGCGCCCTGTGGGCCGCCGACATCCACGAAAGCCGCATCGCCGCGGCCAAGCTCTTCGTGCAGGCCCGCATCCGGCCCGATGAGGGCGTGTGGCAGCTCATCACCGGCTGGCTGCCCGATTTCGACGGCTGGGCCATCGCCGATCACGTCGCGCAGGCTGGGCAACGGCGCCTTCTGGCCGATCCGTCGCGGCTGGATGAGGTGGAGGTCTGGACCACCGCGCCCGCGATGTGGACCCGCCGCGCCGCGCTGATCTTTACCCTGCCCTGGACCAAGCAGAACTTCCCCAAACCCGCCGAACTTGCCATCCGCGACCGCGTGCTGGGCTGGTGCGCGGCCTATGTCCCCGACAGCGACTGGTTCATCCAGAAGGCGGTCGCCTGGTGGATCCGCGATCTGTCGAAACACGACCCCGACCGCGCCCGCGCCTTTCTGCAAGACCATGGCGCCAGGATGAAACCCTTCGCCCGCAAGGAAGCCGGCAAGTATCTCTGACCGCGGCGTTGCGATGTTGAGCGCCTTCGGCGCAAGGTATTTGCCTCGTCGTCGCCTTGCGGCTCCTCCTCAGGTTGCCTCCGGCGGGGATATTTATGGACGAAGAATGGGCATGAGCCCCTCTCTCCCCATTCTACGTCCGAAAATATCCTCGGGGGGTGAATTGGCCGAAGGCCAAGAGGGGGGCAGAAGGCCCCCCTTCTTTCCTGAGCCGGTCCGCAAGGACCGGCACCCGCTCACGCCGCTTCCGCCCGCCCGGTCTGCGCCAGGGCCCGCAGCAGCAGTTCGGGTCCAGCGCCCGGGCGGTTCGCCTCCTCGGACAGCGTCCGCCGCCAGGCGCGCGCGCCGGGTTGGCCGGCGAAAAGGCCCAGCATGTGCCGCGTGATCTGGTGCAGGCGGCCACCGGCGGCCAGATGCGCCTCGATATGTGGCAGCATCGCCAGCACCGCGCCTTCGCGCGTCAGCCCCGCTGCACCGCCATGGATCACCGCATCCGCCGCGCCCAGCACATCGAACGGCTGGTGATAGGCGGCGCGCCCGACCATCACCCCGTCCAGCCCCTGCCCCAGCAGCGCCGCAGCCTCGGCCAGCGTGGCAATCCCGCCGTTGACCGAGATGTCGAGCGTCGGGAACGCCGCCTTCATCCGCAGGACAAGGCCATGGTCCAGCGGCGGGATCTCGCGGTTTTCCTTGGGCGACAGCCCCTGCAGCCAGGCCTTGCGGGCATGGATGGTAAAGCGGCGGACCCCGGCGGCGGCGACGGTTTCCAGAAACCGCGGCAGCACCTCCTCGGGGTCGTCATCGTCAACGCCGATGCGGCATTTCACCGTCACCTCGACCCTCTGCGCCGCGATCATCGCCGCGACGCAATCGGCCACCAGCCCCGGCGATTTCATCAGCACCGCGCCGAAACAGCCCGATTGCACGCGGTCCGACGGGCAGCCGCAGTTGAGGTTGATCTCGTCATAGCCGTAATCCGCCCCGATCCGCGCCGCCTGCGCCAGATCGGCCGGCACCGAACCGCCCAGTTGCAGCGCCACCGGATGTTCGGCCTCATGGAACCCGAGCAGCCGGTCACGGTCGCCGTGGATCACCGCCATCGCGGTCACCATCTCGGTGTAAAGCAGGGTATGCCGCGACAGGACGCGGTGAAAGAACCGACATTCGCGATCAGTCAGGTCCATCATGGGCGCCACGGACAGGCGATGGGCGGCGGGGTTGGGCGGCGTCTGCATGGCCGCGGCCATAGCGCGAAATGCCGGGCCGCACCAGTCTGCGGCGACCTGTCGCCTTTCGCAGCCCCCGACGCGCAAATAGGCCTCCAGCAACGACCGGCCGCCCCGCCACGGGGCAAAGCCCGATGCCAAGGCCGGCATTTACGGAAGGACCGACCGATGATGACCCTGTTCCGCAGGATCGCCCTGATCGAGGGCGTGACCACCCTGCTGCTGTTCCTGATCGCCATGCCGCTGAAATACGGGCTGGGGCAGGATGCGGTGATCCGGCCCTTCGGCATGGCGCATGGCGTGGCCTTTGTCGCCTATGTCGTGGCGATGGTGATGGCCTTTGCCGTCTGCCGCATCGGGCCGCTTGGCTGGCTGCGCAGCTTCGTCGCCTCGCTGTTTCCGTTCGGGACCTTCCTCAACGACCCTTGGGTCGCCCGGCAGGCGGCGCGGTTCACGGCCTGAGCCGCACCCGCCCCGGCACCTCGGCCGCGCCGGTCTGCGCCGCCTTGAGCGCGGCAAAGCAATTGGCCAGCGACATCAGGTTGCCGCGGGCGCCGTTCGACGGCTCCTGTCCCGATTCGATGGCGCAGAGCAGCGCGCCCATGGTGCCGGCAAAGCCGTCGTTGAACCATTTGCCATGCAGGTCGGGCCGCGCCACGCCGGCCCCGGTGTGCAGTTCGACGCGCTGGTTGCCCAGATCCGGCCCGGTCGAGATCAGCGATCCCTTCGATCCGGCGATATAGGTCGTATCCTGCGGCCCGAAGGGCGTGGCGGCATCGAACACCAGGCTTGCCTGCGCGGTGCCGAAATCCAGCAGCGCCGATCCCAGCATCGGCGCCGCCATCCCGGCCGAAGGCGGGAACTTCGCCAGCGCCTGCACGCTGTCCGCCAGCCGTCCGAAGATCGAGGTGGCGAAGTCGAACCAGTGGACGGCGAAATCGAACAGCACCACGTCGGGCACCTGTTCAAAGGCGGTGCCGCGGATCCAGCGGTGGTCCCAGTGCAGGCCGCAATGGACCGACATGACCTCGCCCAGGAGACCGGCCTCGACCGCGGCGCGCATCCAGGCCATATGCGGCGACCAGCGGCCGTTCTGGTTGACGGCAAGCTGCAGGCCCCGCGCCTCGGCCAGGTCGCACAGCCGTTCGCCGGCGTCCAGATCGGTGACAAAGGGCTTCTGGCTCAGGACATGCTTGCCGGCGCGCAGCGCCTGTTCGACCAGCGGATAGCGTTCCTCGGGATGCGGCGTCAGGTCCACGACCTCGATATCGCCGCGCCGCAGAAGCGCGGCATAATCGGTCAGCACCGCCGCGTCGGGAAAGAATTCCTCGGCCCGGGCGCGGGCCTTGGCCTCGTCCCGCGACAGGATCGCCACCACGTCAAACCCGTGGCTGCGGTAGGCGTCGAGATGGGCGAAGGAAATCCCGCCGGCGCCGATCAGGGCGATGGGGTGGCGGCGTTTCGGCAGCGGCGGAAGGTAGGGCAGATCGGGGGCCTTGACCTCCAGCGCCTCGGCACTGGCAAGGGCGTAGTCGTCGCGCTCGGCCATGCTCTACTCCATCAGCGGCAGGGTGCGCTTCGCCTTGGCCGAGGCGAAGGCGGTATCGACGATGCGCTGCCCGATGCGGCAGATCGCCGGGTCGAGCGGCCCCCTCACCGCTCCGCCGGTCGAAAAGGCGTGCAGCACATGTTCGATGGGCGCTCGGTCAGGCGCGGCCAGCACATCGGCGGCGATGTCATGCGCCTCGGGCCGGGCGCGGGTTTGCAGGGTGACATGGGCGTCATAATCCCATGAGGTGATCGTGCCCTCGCTGCCGACGACGACGAAACCGCATTTCGGCTGCGGCTGCGTCACCCAGGGGTCGGTGAAGGTGCCCCAGCGGGTCTCCATCCGGCTCAGGCCGCGAACGTAGCGCAGGACCGTGATCGCATGTTCGTCAACCTCGAGCCCCGGCGCCCCCCAGGTCGTCGCCGTGACCTCGATCGGCGCCTCGCCGTTCAGGAACCAGGTGCCCAGCGTCGCGCCATAGCCAAGATAGTCGAGCAGCGAGCCCCCGCCCGAAGCGGCCTTATACCACCACGAGTCCGGCTTCTGCCGCTCGACCTCATCCCGCGTCACCGCGATCTTGTCGGCAAGGTGATACAGCGGGCCTCGGTTGCCGTCGTAGAAATGCACCTCGCAGACCTGCCCGATGACGCCTTCGTCGATCAGGCGCTTGGTGGTGTTGTGGCTGCGATACCAGGCAAGCGGCCAGTTGATCGCCAGCCGCACCCCGGCACGGTCGCAGGCGGCGATCATGCGGTCGGCATCGGCAAGGCTGGCGGCAAAGGGCTTTTCCATCAGGATATCAGCGCCGAAGGGGGCGATCCTCTCGACCTCGGACCCATGGTCGCCGGTGGCGGGGCACAGGATCACCAGGTCGGGGCGGGTCGCCATGCAGGCGGCGGGGTCGGTGAACACCCGGTCGGGCGGGATCGCGAAATTGGCGATGGCGCCGGCCATCCGCGCCGGATCGGCATCGCAGATGCCGGCGATCTCGGCCTTGGGGTGATCGTGGACCTGGCGCAACAGGTCGCCCATGTGCATGTGGTCGAAGTTGATGCCGACAACCCTGAACCGCGCCATAGCTACCCCCTGCTGTCCGTCAGCCTGATATAGACCGCCGCCACCACCACGATGATGCCGCCAAAGATGATGCCGCGCAGCCCTTCGTCGATCTGCACCACGGTCAGAAGCGAGGTCAGCACCTGCAGGATCAGCGCGCCGACGATGGTGCCGGAATAGGATCCACGCCCGCCGAAGATCGAGGTGCCGCCGATCACCGCCGCGGCGACCGCGGGCAGCAGGCGGGGTTCGACCAGCGACAGCGACGGCGCCTTGATGAGGCCGACATACAGCAGGCCGGTGATGCCGGCGATCAGCGCCGACAGCGTGTAAAGCGCCAGATACAGCTGCCAGGGCCGCAGCCCCGACAGCCGGGCCGCGTTCTCGTTCGCGCCGACGGCATAAAGCAGGCGGCCAAAGCCGGTGCGCGTCTGCATCCAGATGATGAAGGCCGCGAAGGGCACGAACAGCACCAGTGCGTTCGGAATCCCCCAGGTCAGCCCGGTGCCCAGCCATTCGATGAAGGCCGGGATCTCGGACCCGGTGGCGATGGTGAACCGTTGGTAAACCTGCAGGCAGCCGATGCCGATCAGCCCGGTGCCCATGGTCATGATCAGCGGATGCACCCGGCAGATGCCGATGCCGAACCCGTTGAGAAGCCCCATCAGCACTGCCGGCACGAGCGCGAGCAGGATCGCCGGCCCGGCGCCGATCAAGGGCACCTGCGTTGCCATGACGAAGGACGCGATCGTCGCCACGCTGGCCGCCGACAGGTCGATGCCGCCGGTATACATCGTCAGGTTCTGGCAGGCGGCAAGCATCGCCAGCGGCACCGCGAACTTGATCGTGTTGGCCAGCCAGAACGGCGTCACCTGGCCGGGGCCAAGGTGGAACACCAGCACCAGCACCGCCAGCAGCACCAGAAGCGGCAGGATCGGATAGTCGCGGATCAGCCGCAAAAGGCCGCCGCCGCCGGTTTCGACCGATGCGCTCATGCCCGTTTCCCCCGCAAGGCGACGATGCCGCCGATCATGACGACCACGGCCATGATCGTGCCCTCGATGATGGTGGTCACGTTCGGATCGACCGACAGAAGTGTCAGATCCAGCCGCACCAGCCGCAGGATGAAGACGGCGATGATCGGCCCGATCAGCCCGCCGACGCCTCCGGTCAGCGCCACGCCGCCCAGCACCACGGCAGCGACGGCGGCCATCAGATAGGGGCCGGGAATGGGCTCTCCCACGCCGGTGGCAAGGGTCAGCGACAGCCCGCCCATCGCGGCAAAGACGCCGCCGATGGCATAGGCGGCGATCCGCGTCGGCCCGATGGCCACGCCGGATCGGAAGGCGGCCGTGGCATCCGATCCGATGGCATAGATGCGCAGGCCCAGCCGCGACCGCGACAGGGGCCACCAGATCACGGCAAGGGCCACGACCAGCACCGCGACCGCATTCGGCAGCCAGCCGGTCGGCGGCACATAGCCCAGCGTCAGGTCGCGCAGCCATTGCGTCGCCGTGCCGCCCGGTCCCTTGAGGATCAGCAGCGCCACGCCGCGCCAGACATACATCATCGCCAGCGTCACCACGATGTCGGGCACCCGCGTCAGCACGATCAGCCCGCCGTTGACCGCGCCCATCGCCGCACCCGCGGCCAGCGTCACCAGCACCGCCGGAATCGTCCCGCCCACGCCCCATTGCGCCATCAGGCTGGCCGAGGTCACCCCCGCCACCGCCATGACCGAGGCGACCGACAGGTCGATGCCGCCTGCGATGACCACCACCGTCATCGCCGCGGTGGCAAAGGCAAAAGGCAGCACGGTGCGGGCCAGCGATTCAAGGCCCGAGGCGCCGAAGGTGGGCTGGATGACCTTGGTCAACACCAGCAGCAGGACCAGAAACCCGGCCAGCCCGATGACCCAGGCATTGCGTCGCAAGACCCGCATCACGCCGCCCCCCGGTCCGCCGCCGTCAGGCCATAGGCGGCGCGCAGCAGGTTGGCCTCGGTCGCCTCGGCTGCCGGGATTTCGTCCACCACGCGGCCACCGAAGATGACGATGGCGCGGTCGCAGGCCTGCGCCACCTCGGCCAGTTCGGATGTGTAATACAGCACCGCCGCCCCCTGCGCCGCCAGATCGCGGCAGAGCTGGTAGATCTGCCGCTTGGTCCGCACGTCGATGCCGCGGGTCGGGTCGAACAGCAGCAGCGTCTCGACTCCATGGGCGATCCAGCGGCCGATGGTCACCTTCTGCTGGTTGCCGCCCGACAGCCGCCGCACCTCGCCCTGCGCGCGGGTGTCGATCTGCAACCGCTCGATGGCCTCGCCGACCTTTGCCGCCTCTTCGGCCATGCGGATCGGCCCCCAGCCCGAGACCGGCGCAAGGCCCGGCAGCGCGATGTTTTCCCGCACCGAACGGACCATGGCCAGCGCCTCGGTCCGGTTGCCGGGAACCAGCGTCAGGCCGGCGGCGATGGCATCGGCGGGGTGGCGAAAGCTGCGGTCGGTGCCGTCTACGCTGATGCGGCCCGCCGCAGGGCGGCGAAAGCCCGACAGCGCCTCGAACAGCTCGTCCTGCCCCTGCCCTTCAAGGGCCACGACCCCCAGCACTTCGCCGCTGTGCAGCGCAAAGGATACATCGGCGAGCTTGGTTCCCACCGCCAGCCGATCGACCGCCAGCCGCACCGGGCCGCGGCTGTGGGCGTGTCCGGCGGCCACCGCCGCGGCGGGCGCCAGCCTTTCGCCCAGCATCAGTTCGACCACCCGTTCCTCGACCCCCGGCGCGATGGCCAGATCGCCGACCGTCGCCCCGTCGCGCAGCACGGTGGCGCGGTCGCAGATCGCGGCGATTTCGGGGAAACGGTGCGATATATAGATCACCGACCGCCCGGCATCGGCCTGTCCGCGCACGACCTTCAGCACGCGGTCGACAAGATCGGTCGGCAGCGCCGCCGTCACCTCGTCCAGCAGCAGCACATCGGGTTCCGACGCCAGCGCCCGCGCGATGTCGAGGATCCGGAGCGAGGCGAGCGGCAGCGCGCCGATGCGGTCGTCAAGGCGAAGACCGCTGACGCCCAGTTCGCTGACCCAATGCCGGAACGGTTCGACCGGCGTGCCGCCCAGCCGCAGGTTCTGCGCCACGTCAAGATCGGGGATCAGCGCCGGTTCCTGATAGACCGGGATCAGCCCGGCCCTGCGCGCCGCTGCGGGCGAGCCGAAGCGGACCTCCTGCCCCTTGATGCGGAACGATCCGCCGTCATGCGGCTGCGCCCCGGTCAGGCATTTGACGAAAGTGGACTTGCCGGCGCCATTGGCCCCCATCAGGGCCACGATCTCGCCCTTGCGCAAGGCAAGGCTGGCATCGCGCAGGGCGCGCACGGCGCCAAAGCTTTTCGTCACATGGGCGGCATCAAGGATCGGGGCTTCTTCGGTCATGGGTGGCCTTCCGTCGGATCGGCGGGGCGGGCCACGGCCCGCGGCAAGGGCGCGGCGGTGACACCGGCGGGGCGGTATTCCAGCCCGACAAAGCCGGCATAGCCCTGCCCGTGCAGCCAGTTCAGCCGGTCGGTCAGGTCAAGCCCGCCGCTGCCCGGCGCGCCGCGGCCGGGATGGTCGGCGACATGAAGGTGGAAAACGCGGTCGATGCGGCTGCCGATCACCTCCTCGGTCCGTTCGCCCATCACGCCGGAATGATAGATGTCATAGGTCATGCCGATTTCGGGGCGGCCCACTTCGTCGATGATGTCCAGCCCCTCGGCGGTGTCCCAAAGGTAATAGCCGGGATGGTCGACCAGGGTGTTCAGGGGTTCGATCCCCAGCCGCACGCCGCTGCCGGCCAGCACATCGGCGGCCCGCACCAGCACCGCGACCAGCGCCGCGCGCTGTTCGCTGCGGGACCGGCCCGGCAGGTCGTCGCCGGTCTGGGCGATCAGCACCCCGCAGCCAAGGCGCTGCGCCACGGCCTTGCTGTCGGCCAGCCCGGCCAGGAAATCGTCATGGTTCGCCGGATCGGTCAGCGCGATCATCGGCTCGGCCACCATGGCGGCCAGGGGCAGGCCGGTTTCGGCCAGCGCATCGGCGATGGCGCCGATATCCTTGTTGCGCCAGTGCCAGAATTCGACGGCCCCAAGCCCGGCGGCATGGGCCGCGCGGATGCGGCCGGGGAAATCCGGCGCGGCTTCGGCGAACAGCCATTCGATACAGGCGGAATACCTCATGCGGCTCCGTTTGCGGCAAGGGATCCCGGCCGCCGTTCGGGCGGGGATGCGTCGCTGACGGGTATGCGGCGGCCCCGCAGGGGGGCCGCCGCGGTTGCCTTATTCGCCGGGACCGGCGCAGGCGATGACCTGATCCATCGTATAGGTGGTCCAGCCCGGAATCTCGACCGAGACCGGCCATTCCGGGTCAAGGTTCGGGTTGGCGGCCGCGGCGAGCGACGCCTTGCCCTCGTCCGAGACGTTGTCCCACAGCACCGGGGTCACATGCACGGTGTTCGAGTCCGGCATCTGCCCGTTCAGGATCTGCAGCGCCAGCGCGACACCCGCGCCGCCGATCGAACCGGGGTTCGACACGGCCGCGCCCTGCAGCCCCTCGACCGAGGACAATTGCCCGACAAAGCCCGCGTTGTCGGCACCGACCACCGGAACCAGCGGCGCACCGGATTCGACCAGCGCGTCGACGATCACGTTGTCGATGCCCGAGGTCCAGACCCCGCCGAACGGAATGCCCGAGGCGAGGATGTCCAGCATCTGCTGCTTGCCCACATCCTGCTGCCAGCCGGTGAACACCTCTTGCGCGATGGTGATGCCCGGATATTCGGCCATCGCCCGGCGGAAGCCGGCATCGCGGTCATTGTCGGCACCGGCACCGGCGGCGCCGCGCATGTAGACCACGGCACCTTCGCCGCCCATCTGCTCGAACAGCCACTTGGCGCCCAGATAGGCGTATTCTTCCTGGTTGTTCGAGATGTTCCAGGCGCTGGGTTCGGTCACGGCCTGGTCGACGGCGACGACGACGATGCCGGCGGCGGTCGCCTCGGCAATCGCGGCATTGACCGCATCGGCAGACGACGGATTGACGACGATGGCATCGACACCGGCCTGGATCAGGTTGCGGATATCCTCAAGCTGACCCGCCGCATCGGTGTTGCGGTGGGCGATGTTCAGGCTTTCGACCTCGCCCGAGGCCAGCGCCTGCGCCTTCATCGCGCAGACCATTTCCTCGCGCCAGCCGTTGCCCTGCACCGTGTTCGAGATGCCGATCGTATAGGGCCCCTCGGCCATGGCGGTCCCGGCCAGACCGGACAGAAGCGCCGCACCTGCGGCACCTTGCAGAAATTTCTTCATGTATCGTCCTCCCAAATGACGAGCCTTCACTCGTTTCCTTGCCCCTATTTCACATAAGGGCGCAACACGTCGCGGGCCAAGAGAAAACCGCGCTTGACCTTGTCGTCCGTCCCTTCGAACACGCGGTCCTCGTGCTCGATCACCACCGGCCCGTCATAGCCGGCGCGGTAGAGGCCGGAAAAGAACACCGACCAGTCGACTTCGCCCAGGCCCGGCATCCGCGGAATCTGCCAGCCCATGCCGGCCGACAGGATGCCGCGTTCATAAAGGCCGTCGCGGTCGACCATCAGATCCTTGGCATGGACATGCGCCATCTTCGGCCCGAATTCGGCGATGAAGCGGGCCATGTCGATGAATTGCAGCACCAGATGGCTGGGGTCGAAATTCATCCCCACCCCGTCCCAGTGTTCGAAAATCCGCCGCCAGATCCGCGGGCTGTAGGCGATGTTGTGCCCGCCCGGCCATTCGTCGTTGGAAAAGATCATCGGGCAGTTTTCGAAGGCGAGCGTGACGCCGCTGTCGCGCGCGTGCTTCACGATGTCGGGAAAGATCGCCTGCGCGCGGTCCCAGTTCTCGTCCACGGTCAGCTTGCGGTCGCCGCCGACAAAGGTGTTGACCACACCTACCCCCATCAGCCCGGCGGCGGTGATGACCTTTTTCAGATGGCCGATGACCTGTTCGCGGTGATCGGCGTCCGGATGCAGCGGGTTGGGATAATAGCCAAGCCCGGAAATGGTCAGCCCCCGCGCCGTCACCGCCCCTGCGATGTCCTGTCCGCGGCCGCGGGTCATGCCGTCCACGTCGATATGGCTGGTGCCGGCATAGCGCCGCGCCTCGCCGCCGCCAGCGGGCCAGCAGGCGATTTCCAGGGTCTCGAACCCGGCGCCGGCGGCCCAGTCGGCGACCCCCTCAAGCGGCGTGTCGGGAAAAGGTGCGGTCAGGATGCCGAGTTTCATGTGGTCTCTCCCTCAGTTCGCCGGAATGTCCACCCATCGGCCCTCGCGGGCCGAGGCGATGACGGCATCGCAGAACAGCATTTCGGCATGGCCGTCCTCGAAGGTGGCCCAGGTCGAACCGGCCTGCCGCGTGCCCGCGTGAATATCGGCATAGACTGCCTTGAAAAAGCTGTGGAAACTGTCGGCAAACCCTTCGACATGGCCGCCGGGCAGCGCCGCCGCTGCGGCGCCCGTCGCATTCATCAGGCTGGCGTCGCGCTGCAGGATCTGGTTCGGCGCACCGCGATGGCCGATCCACAGATGGTCGGGATGTTCGCTGTCCCAGCTTGCCGCGGCCTTTGCCCCGGCGATTTCCCATGTAAGCGCGTTCTTCTTTCCGAAGCTGACCTGCGACGTGGTGAAGGCGCCCCGCGCCCCTCCCGGATAGCGCAGCAGGATCGCCGCCGCGTCATCGGTGCGGATCGTCCGCTTTTCGGTCGCGCCGGTGGCGGCCTGAAACGATTCGACCGGCCCCGTCGGTTTGTCGCGTTCGGTCAGGAAGGTGGCCAGATCGGCCATGACCGCGCTGGGCCGCAGCCCGCAGATGAAGCCGGTCAGATCGGCCCAATGCGTGCCGATGTCACCGACCGAGCGCAGCTCGCCGCCTTCCTCGGTCTCGAGCCGCCAGTTCCAGTCGCCGGGAAGCGCCAGCCAGTCCTGATGGTAATGGCCGGTAATCAGGCGGATTTCGCCCAGCTCGCCCGCCGCCACCATGCCATGCGCCTGCTGGTTCAAGGGATAGAAACGGATGTTGTAGCAGACCGCCGCGACCTTGCCCGAGGCTTTGGCCAGCGTCACCATCTCGCGGCTTTGATCGGCGGTCATCGCCAGCGGCTTTTCGCAGATCACATGCTTGCCCGCGGCAAGGATCGCCTTGACCTGCGGGTAATGCAGATGGTTGGGCGAGGTGACATGCACCACGTCCACCGCCGGATCGGCGCACAGATCCTCGAGCGAGCCATAGGCCTTGACCACCCCCAGCGCCCGCGCCCGGTCGGCGCCGCGCGGCCCGGTCGACCCCAGCACCCCCGCGACATTCACCCCCAGCCGGCGCAGGGCGCCGATATGGACCGTGCCGATGAAACCCGTGCCGATGACTGCTGCGTTGACCATCTGTCCCCCCGTTAGCGCCACCATTTCACACGATGGAATAGCCGCCGTCCACCGGGATCGTCGCTCCGGTGATGAAAGAGGCCATGGGCGAGGCAAGGAAAAGCGCAACCCCGGCCAGATCCTGCGGCTGGCCCCAGCGTGCCAGCGGCGTGCGCTCGGTCACGCGCTGGACATGGGCGGGATCGGTGCGCGACCGCGCCGATTGCTCGGTGACGATAAAGCCGGGCGCGATGGCATTGACGCGAATCCCCTCGGGCGCCCAGGCGATGGCAAGCGATTTGGTCAGTTGCGCGATGGCCGCCTTGGAGGCGCCATAGGCCGGGTTCCGCGGACTGCCAAAGGTCGCATACATCGAGGCGATGTTGATCAGGCTGCCCTTCGCCGCGGCAAGTTGCGGCTGAAAGGCCAGTGCCATGCGGAAACTGCCGGTCAGGTTGATGTCGACCACACGCGCGAAGAAATCCGGCGCCATCTCCTCGCCCCGGGCGGTGATCGCGGCGCCGTTCACCAGCACGTCCAGACGCGGCGTCGCCGCGGCCAGGGCCGAGATCGCCGCCATGTCGGTCACGTCGATCTGGCTATAGGCAAAGCGGCCGCGATCCTCGGGCGCGGGTTCGGATTCGACCCCGGTGATGGCAACACTGGCGCCGGCGTCCTGAAAGGCCCGGGCGATCGCTGCGCCGATTCCGGCGCGGCTGGCGCCGACGACCAGCACATGGGCGCCGGCAAAGTCGAAAGATGTCATCCTGTCCCCCATCCCCGGCGCAGGCTGCACCCGGCCACGCAGCCTTGCAAGGGAATTTTCGGCATCTGCCGATATGAAAATTCCGTTACATTCAGCAAGGGCCGGAAATTTCTAGAAATTTCCGGCCTTCGCCCTGCGTTGCGCCAGGCTGACGATGATCGACTGCATCAGCACCATCGCCGGCACCTGCGACCGGAAATGGCCGAGCCGCGCCTCTTTCACATATAGCGCCACCGCCGCCAGCGGCACCACCGGCGACAGTTCGTTGTCGGTGATGGCGACAACAGAATGTCCCGCCGCCTGCGCCGCGCGGGCGATTTCCACGGTTTCCGGCGTATAGTCGTCAAAGCTGATCGCGATCAGGGCATCGCCCGGTGCCATGGCGCCGACCTGTTCCGCCCGCATGGCGCCCTGATTGTCGATCAGATGCGCCCGCAGCCCCGACCGGCCCAACCCGTAAACCGCATAGGCACCGATGCCATAGGCGCCCCGCGCCGCGGCGACATGGATCGCACCTGCGCCGGCCAAAAGATCCACCGCCCGAACCAGCGCCCCCCGGTCAAGCGCCTCGCCGATCCGCGACAGCGAGGCGCTGGCCGCCTGCACGAGCGAATCGAAGGCGCGGCCAGGATCGTCCAGATCGGCGCTGGCGTCGACATCGGCGCGGCGGTCGGCATGGGTCGGCCGCGGCCCGAGCAGCCGTTCGCGGAACACCCGCTGCAGGTCGGGAAAGCCGGCAAAGCCCAGTTCCTGCGCGAACCGGGTGATGGCCGCCGCCGAAACAGCGGCGCCGGCGGCCAGCCGGACCACGGTGGACAGGGCCACGTCCTCGGGGTGGTTCAGCAGGAACCGCGCCACCTGTCGGTTGCGCGGCGAAAGCTGCGCCTGCCGGGCGACCAGCGTGGCGACAAGGCCGTCGAAATCGCGCGGCGGCTGCATCCCCTAGCCGCCCAGCACCGACTGGTCCAGATCGACGGCAACCCCCGTCATCGGCGCCGAGGCATCCGAGAGAAGCCAGAGCGCATGGCGCGCCGCCTCCTCTGCCGTCAGCAACCGGCCAAGCGGCATGGTTGCTGCAACCTCGTCCAGCCAGCCCGGCCCCTTGCCCAGGGTTTCCGCCTGCATCACCCGCTCGGACGGTGTGTCGGTCCAGCCAAGGTTGATGCCGTTGACCCGGATTCGCTGGGCCAGATGGGCATTGGCGGCATTGCGGGTCAGCGTCAGAAGCGCACCCTTGCTGGCGCTGTAGATGGCAAGCTCGGGAAGGCCGCAATGGGCGTTGATCGACAGGATATTGACGATGCTGCCCGGCGCACCGCGGGCGAGCATGTCGCGGATCGCCCCCTGCATCAGAAAGAACGGCGCCCGGGCGTTGACGGCGAATAGCGCGTCCCAATCCTGAACCGTGGCATCGGCAAAGCCCGCGCGGGTGGTGATCGCGGCGGCATTGACCAGCGCGTCGATGCGGCCAAAGCGGGCGATGGCGGCAGCGGTTATGGCACCGGGCGCGGCGGGATCGGCAAGGTCGGCGACATGGGCGGCGGCGCCCAAATCGGCGGCCACCGCCGCCAGCCCGGCGCCGTCGCGGTCGGCGAGCAACAGGCCCGCGGCCCCGGCGCCCTGCGCCGCGCGGGCAATGGCGGCGCCCACGCCGCTGGCCGCCCCGGTGATGACGACGATCCGCCCGGCCAGCGATACCTGCACCGACACCTCCCCTGTTCCCGGCCGCCAGAAGGAACCGCCGGCCGCGCCCTGTCAACCGGGCAAGAGCGCCCTTGCCGCAGCCTTGCCCGGGGCCGACCGGCAGTCCTTGCATTGCCCCGTCAAACCTGATCTTCTGCACCACGCGGGCCAGAGCGGCGCGCCCCTCCTCACAGCCAGATCACGGCCACACCCGCAAGCGGGACAGCACGCCCTTGACCACGACCGACATCATCCCCGACATCCACGGCCAGTCGGCCAAGCTTGCCTCGGCGCTGGCCGGGCTTGGCTGGCGGCAGCGGGGCGGCAGTTGGCGCCATGCCGATCCCGGCCGCAGACTGCTGTTTCTGGGCGATTTCATCGACCGTGGGCCGGACAATGCCGGGGTCATCGCCATGGTCCGCGCCTGCCTCGACTCGGGCCGGGCTGATGCGATCATGGGCAATCACGAATTGAATGCGCTGCAATTCCACAGCCGTCATCCTGAAACCGGCCTGTGGCTGCGTCCGCACAGCGAAAAAAACCTGCGACAACACGCGGCCTTTCTTTCGGAATTCCCGATGGGCGACCCGCAAACCCGCGCCGTCCTGGACTGGATGACGACCCTTCCACTTTGGCACGAAACCCCCGGCCTGCGCGCGGTGCATGCCGCCTGGGTCGACAGCGCCATCACCGGGCTTGCCACCGCCCTGCCCGACCGGCGTCTGCCGCCCGAGGCGCTGGTCCGCGCCACTGACCCCGCCTGCGCCCTGCATCATGCGGTCGAGGTGACGGCCAAGGGGCCGGAATTGCCGCTGCCCGAGGGGTTCGCCCTGATCGACAAGGACGGCACCACCCGTGACGCCATGCGCCTGGCCTGGTGGCCGGCCGGCGCGCCCAGCTGGCGCGCCGCGGCCCTGTCAGTGCCCGATCCGGCCGCCCTGCCCGAGGGCGACCTGCCGCCGGGCGCCCTTGCGCAGCTTTATCCGCCCGACGCACCGCCGGTCTTTTTCGGCCATTACTGGCTGACAGGGACGCCGCGGCTGCAGGCGTCCAACGTGCTGTGCCTTGACTACTCCGCCGGCCGCGACGGCCCGCTTGTCACCTATCGGCACGAGCCGGGCGCGCCCCTTTCGCTGCAGAACCTCCGGGCCCATCCGGCGCCGGCCTGAGCCGTCACAGATAGCGGTTCACCAGATTTTCCAGCCGTTCCTGCCGGCCCGATACCGGCCGCGGGTTGATGCCCTCGGCTTCGACCTGTGCCGTCAGTGTCTGGAGGTCGGCGGCCAGCATCGCCTTGCCCCGCGGCGTCTGCCAGCCGGCATAGCGGTCGCGCCGCGCCGCTTCCAGCCGGTCGTCGGCCAGCATGGCATGGGCGGCCTTGAGCCCCGCCGCGCAGGCATCCATGCCGCCGACATGCGCCAGCACCAGATCGGCAGGGTCGAGCGACTGGCGCCGGATCTTGGCGTCGAAATTGGTGCCGCCGGTGGTGAACCCGCCGGCCTTGAGCACCTCGTAATAGGCCAGGGTCATTTCCGGCACGTTGTTCGGGAACTGGTCGGTGTCCCAGCCCGACTGGTAATCGTTGCGGTTCATGTCGATCGACCCGAAGATGCCCAGCTCGCGCGCCAGCGCCAGTTCGTGTTCGAACGTATGCCCGGCAAGGATCGCGTGGCCCTGTTCGATATTCACCTGCACCTCGCCCTCAAGGCCGAAATCCTTGAGGAAACCATAGACCGTCGCGACGTCGTAATCATACTGGTGCTTGGTCGGCTCCTGCGGCTTCGGCTCGATCAGGATCGCGCCCTTGAAGCCGATCCTGTGCTTGTAATCGACGACCATCTGCAGAAAGCGGCCGGCATGGGCGCGCTCCTGCCCCATGTCGGTGTTGAGCAGCGTCTCATAGCCCTCGCGCCCGCCCCAGAGGACGTAATTCTCGCCGCCCAGCCGGTGGGTGGCGTCCATGCAGGTCTTCACCGTCGCGGCGGAAAAGGCATAGACCTCGGGATCGGGGTTGGTGGCGGCGCCGGCCATGTAACGGCGATGCGAGAACAAATTGGCCGTGCCCCAGAGCAGCTTCTTGCCGCTGCCCTCCATCTTCTGCGCGAAATAGTCGGTGATCTCGTTCAGGCGGTCGGTGTTCTCGCGGAAATCGCGGCCCTCGGGGCGCACGTCGGCGTCGTGAAAGCAGAAATAGTCGACGCCCAGGATGTCCATCAATTCGAAATGCACATCGGCCTTGAGCCGGGCATGGTCCATCGTGTCGCCGAACCACGGCCGTTCAAAGGTCTGGCCGCCGAACGGGTCGCCGCCGGGCCAGGCGTAGGAATGCCAATAGGCCAGCGCAAAGCGCAGGTGGTCGCGCATGGACTTGCCGCCGACCAGCGCATCCGCGTCATAGTGGCGGAAGGCGAATTCATTCGCGGCGGCGGGGCCTTCGAAGGCGACGGGGGCGATGCCCTTCCAGAAGTCGGTCATGTCGGTTCCTCAGATGGATTTCAGGGCGCCATAGGCGGCGCGGTAGCGGGCGTGCGCCTCGGCAAAGGCGGCGGTCAGGGTGCTGTCCGGTTCGATGACGCGGGCGATGGCGGGGGCGGTGGCGATTTCGGCACCGGCGCCGGTCGCGGCCATCATCCCCAGCCGCGCCGCGCCAAAGGCGCCACCGAAATCGCCGGCAACGGGCAGTTCCACCGGCATTCCCAGCGCGGTGGCGATGGCCTTGACCCAATAGTCGGACCGCGTGCCGCCGCCGACGCCGATCAGCCGGGTGATGGTCGTGCCGGTGGCGGTCAGGGCATCAAGACTGTCGCGAAAGGCATGGGCGACGCCTTCCAGAACGGCCCGGGTCAGCGCGGCACCGTCGGTGGCGTGATCCAGATGCAGGAACGCGCCGCGGACATGGGCATCGTTGTGCGGCGTCCGTTCGCCGCCAAGATAGGGCAGGAACAGCGCCCGGCCCGGCGCCTGCAGCGGGCCAAGGCCGGCGGTCAGCTCCGCCGCATCCTGGCCCATGGCGCGGGCATGCCAGTTCAGCGCATCGGCGGCGGCTAGGATCACCCCCATCTGGTGCCAGGTCCCCGGCAGCGCATGGCAGAAGGTATGGACCGCGCTGGCGGCATCGGGCTGATAGGCGGCCGAAGCCGCGAACAGCACGCCCGAGGTGCCAAGGCTGACAAAGGCCTCGCCCGGTTTCACGACGCCGACGCCCACCGCGCTGGCCGCATTGTCGCCGCCGCCGCCGGCCACCACCACGCCCTTGGGCAGGCCCCAGCGGGCGGCAAGGTCGTCACGCAGGATGCCCGAAACTTCGGATCCCTCGACCAGCCGCGGCATGTTCGCGCGGCCAAGGCCGGTGGCGGCCAGAAGGTCGTCCGACCAGTCGCGCCGCCCGGTATCAAGCCAGCTTGTCCCGGCGGCATCCGACATTTCGGCCACCGCCTCGCCGGTCAGCCAAAGGCGCAGGTAATCCTTGGGCAAGAGGACAAGGGCGACTTTGGCGCGGATCGCCGGTTCGTGCCGGGCCACCCAGGCCAGCTTGGGCGCGGTGAAGCCGGGAAAGACGATGTTGCCGGTCAGCGCGCGAAAGCGCGGATCGCCGTCCAGTGCCGCCGCCTCGGCATGGGACCGGGTGTCGTTCCACAGGATGCAGGGGCGCAGGACATTGTGGCCGGAGTCCAGCAGCGTGGCGCCGTGCATCTGCCCCGACAGGCCGATGCCGCGCACCGCCGACAGATCGCCCAGCCGGGTCATCACCGCCTCGGCCGCGGCGATCCAGTCGGCGGGCGCCTGTTCCGACCAGCCATCCTGCGGCCGGCTGACGGTCAGGGGCGCCGTCGCCTCGGCCAGCAGGCGCTGGTCATCGTCGATCAGCACCGCCTTGAGGCCCGAAGTGCCCAGATCAAGGCCGATATACATGGCATTCCCCCCGCCGGCCGCGACTCGGGGCGGTGGCCCGGCGTGGCTTTCGCGGGGCAAGGTGCCGTGATTTAGTTTTCCTGTCAAAATAAACTTGACGACGTGGCGGCTGAAAGTGCCAGATTTCGACAGACAAGGCCCTTTGGCCCCTGAAACCCGGCACACATACTTTGACGACAGAACAATGTCAGACGCGCTGACCGATCCCGCACCCGGCTGTGGCCCGCTTCTGCCGGGTGGAGAGGTGCGCCCGCTGCGGCAGATGATCTTTGACCATGTCCGCGCCGCCGGCCGCGCCGCCCGCGCCGACATCAGCCGCGCCCTTGGCATCAGCGCCGGGTCGGTCACCGTGCTGACGCAGGACCTCATCGCCGCCGGTTTCCTGCGCGAGGTCGCCGGCCCCCTGCGCGACACCGCCCGCGGCCGGCCCCCGGTCGCGCTGGAAGTGGTGCCCGAGGCGAGGCTGGTCATCGGCATCAAGCTGTCGGACGAACGCCACACCGCGGTGCTGGTCGATTTCGCCGGCCGCGTCATCGCCGATGCCGCCCTGCCGACCCAGCCCGAGCGCAAGGACGCGGCCACGCTGGTCGAGGAAACCGCCGCCCTGGTCGACAGCCTGCTGGACGCCGCCGGGGTGGCGCGCGACCGCATCGCCGCCCTGGGCGTCGGCCTGTCGGGGCTGGTGGATCACACCAGCGGACAGGTGCCATGGTCGCCCCTTCTGACCGCGCCGG
Source organism: uncultured Rubellimicrobium sp. (assembly GCA_964540965.1). Lineage (GTDB taxonomy): Bacteria > Pseudomonadota > Alphaproteobacteria > Rhodobacterales > Rhodobacteraceae > JADYZU01. The sequence goes on from CAZIOT010000010.1 coordinate 78,189, forward strand.
CCGACCTGCGCGCGGCGATCACCGCGCGCTTCGGGCTGCCGGTACATCTCGACAACGATGCCAACATGCTGACTTTGGCCGAACTCTGGTTCGGCGCCGGCCGGGCGATCCCCGATTTCGCCGTCGTCACCATCGAGAACGGCGTCGGCATGGGCCTTGTGCTGGGCAACCGTCTGTTCCGCGGCGGGCGCGGGCTGGGGCTGGAACTGGGCCATACCAAGGTGCAGCTGGACGGCGCGCTGTGCCGGTGCGGCCAGCGCGGCTGCCTTGAAGCCTATCTTGCCGATTATGCCCTGGCGCGCGAGGCGGCAACGGCGCTCGGCCGCGATCCGCGCCGCGCCATGGGCGCCCATGCCCTGCTTGAGGCGCTGTATGCCGAGGCCAAGGCCGGCAATGCCGCCGCCGCCGCGATCTTTCACCGCGCCGGGCGCTATCTGGCGGTGGGGCTGGCCAATGTGGTGCAGCTATTCGACCCCGGCCTGATCATCCTCTCGGGCGAGCGGATGCGCTATGACTATCTTTACGCCGGCGAGGTGCTGGCCGAGACGCAGGCCCTGACCCTGACCCACGGCCGCCCGGCGCCGCCGGTCGAGATCCACGCCTGGGGCGACATGGTCTGGGCCCGCGGCGCCGCGGCGCTGGCGCTTTCGGCGGTCACGGCGGCGGCGCTGACGGCCTGATCCGCGAACTTTGCACAAATTTCGGGCATCTGCCCCGGATCGCGCCGCGCCGCCCTTGCGAAACTGCCGACACCGCCATCCGGGGCATTGTCCTGCCCCGCGCACCCCGCCAGACTGATCCCATGAGCAACGCCACGATCTTTGACGAGATGACGGGCGGGGACGGCCAGCTTCGCCCCCCCTACGCCGCTTTCCGCGACTGGTTCGACGCACAGGACGCCGCCCGCCTGCAACGCAAGCAGCGCGAGGCCGAGGATCTGTTCCGCCTGACCGGCATCACCTTCAACGTTTACGGAAGGGCCGAGGCGACCGAGCGGCTGATCCCCTTCGACATCATCCCGCGGGTGATCTCGGGCCGGGAATGGGGCCGGCTGGCGCGCGGCATCGAACAGCGGGTCCGCGCCATCAACGCCTTCCTGCATGACATCTATCACCGGCAGGAAATCGTCCGCGCCGGCCGCCTGCCGGTCGAGATGGTGGCAAAAAACGCCGCCTTCCTGCCGCAGATGATCGGCGTCACCCCGCCGGGCGGCGTCTTTACCCATATCGTCGGCATCGACCTTGTGCGCACCGGCGAGGACCAGTTCTTTGTGCTCGAGGACAATGCCCGCACGCCTTCGGGTGTCAGCTACATGCTGGAAAACCGGGAAACCATGTTGCAGATGTTCCCCGAGCTGTTCTCGCGCAACCGGGTCCAGCCGGTGTCGGACTATCCCCGCCGGCTGCACCGCAGCCTGTGCGCCAGCGCCCCGCCCGCCTGCACCGGCGATCCGGTGGTGGCGGTGCTGACGCCGGGCCTGTTCAATTCCGCCTATTACGAACACAGCTTTCTGGCCGACAAGATGGGCGTCGAGCTGGTCGAGGGCCATGACCTGCGCGTCGTCGACGGCCGCGTGGCGATGCGCACGACCCAAGGATACAAGCCGATCGACGTGCTGTATCGCCGGGTCGACGACGATTTCCTTGATCCGCTCAATTTCCGCCCCGACTCGAGCCTGGGCGTTCCGGGCATCTTCGATGTCTATCGCGCCGGCGGCATCACCATCGCCAACGCTCCGGGCACAGGCATCGCCGACGACAAGGCGATCTATTCCTACATGCCCGACATCGTCGAATTCTATACCGGCGAAAAGGCAATCCTGCAGAACGTCCCGACATGGCGCTGCTCCGACCCCGAGTCGCTGAAACATGTCGTCGACAACCTGCACGATCTGGTCGTGAAGGAGGTGCATGGGTCGGGCGGCTACGGGATGCTGATCGGGCCCACCTCCTCGCGCCGGGAACTGGCCGAATTCCGGGAAAAGCTGCTGGCCCGCCCGGCGAACTATATCGCGCAGCCGACGCTCGCGCTATCGACGGTGCCGATCTTTACCAAGGCCGGCCTTGCCCCCCGCCATGTGGACCTGCGGCCTTACGTCCTTGTCAGCCCCGAAGGCGTGACGATCACCCCCGGCGGCCTGACCCGCGTGGCGCTCAAGAAGGGCAGCCTTGTCGTCAACTCCAGCCAGGGGGGTGGCACCAAGGACACCTGGGTGCTGGAAGAATGACCATGCTGGGCAAGACCGCAGGCGGGCTGTTCTGGATGTTCCGCTACCTCGAACGGTCCGAGACCTCGGCCCGGCTGGTCGAGGCCGGGCAGCGCATCGCCCTGACCCGCAGCCATTCCGACGACGAATGGCAATCGGTGCTGCAGACAGCGGCCGTTCTGGGCAGCTACCTGGGCAAATACGGCGATGTGACCAAGGACAACGCCATCGACTGGATGCTGCGCGACAAGGACAACCCGTCCTCGGTGCTGAACGTGATCGAGAATGCGCGCAACAACGCCAGACTGGTGCGCACGGCACTGACGCGCGAAGTCTGGGAAAGCGTCAACGAAAGCTGGATGATCCTGCGCGACGCGCTGGCGCGCAAGGTCGGCGAACGCGACCTGCCGCAGATCCTGAACCTGATCCGCCAGCGTTCGGCGCATGTCCGCGGCGCCATGACCGGCACCATGCTGCGCAATGACATCTACAATTTCGCCCGGATCGGCACCTTCGTCGAACGCGCCGACAGCACAGCGCGGATACTTGACGTGAAATACTATGTCCTGCTGCCCTCGGCGATGGCGGTGGGGTCGAACCTCGACAATGTGCAGTGGGAAACCATCCTGCGCTCGGTCAGTGCCGAGGGCGGGTTCCGCATGACCCACGGCCAGGATCCGACGCCGCGCAAGATCGCGCAGTTCCTGATCCTTGACCGCAAGATGCCGCGCAGCCTGGTCTTCTGCGGCGCCAAGATCGCCGAGAACCTTGACTGGCTCGCCCGCGACTATGGCGTCTCCCTGCCCTCGCACGAGATGATCGCGGCGCTGAATGCCGCCTATACCGGGCGCGGCATCGACGACATCTTTGACAGCGGCCTGCACGAATTCATCCAGGACTACCTGCGCAATCTGGGCGGCATCGCCCGGCAGGTGGAAATCGACTATCGGTTTTATGAGTGACCATGCACCTGCGGATCAGCCATACCACGAGCTACCTCTATGACGGGCCGGTATCCTATGCCCTGCAACAGGTCCGCCTGCGGCCCAAGGAAACCCCGGCGCAAAAGGTGCTGGACTGGCGGCTGACCGTCACCGGCGGCAAGACCGAATGCCGGTTCGAGGACAGCCACCGCAACTCTGTCGACCTGGTCTCGTTCGACCCCGGCACCACCCGCCTGACGCTGCATGCCGAAGGCGAGGTCGAGGTCGAGGATACCGCCGGCGTCCTTGGCGCGCATGGCGGTTTCGCGCCGCTCTGGCTGTTCGAGAGGGTGACGCCGCTGACCCGCCCCGGCCCCGGCGTGCGGCGGCTGCTGCAGGGGGTGGCGGGGTCCGGCGTGCTTGACCGCCTGCACGGGCTGATGGCGGCGATCCCCGCGGCTGTCGCCTATGAACCCGGCCGCAGCGCCATCGGCTGGACTGCCGAGGATGCGCTGACCGCCGGGCACGGCGTCTGCCAGGACATGGCGCATGTCTTCATCGCTGCCGCCCGCGCCATGGGCGTGCCGGCGCGCTATGTCTCGGGCTATCTGATGATGACCGACCGTGTTGAGCAGGACGCCACCCACGCCTGGGCCGAGGCGCATGTCCCCGGCCTTGGCTGGGTCGGCTTCGACATCGCCAACGGCATGTGCCCCGATGCCGGCTATGTCCGCGTCGCGACGGGGCTGGACTATGCCGAGGCGGCACCGGTATCAGGGATGCGCGTGGGCACCGGGACCGAGCATCTGACCGTGTCGCTGGCCGTGGCGCAGGTGCAGGTTCAGCAATAGGCGGGACGGATGACGTATTGTGTGGGCCTCAGGCTCAACCGGGGCCTCGTGTTCATGTCGGACACCCGCACCAATGCGGGCGTCGACAACATCTCGACCTATCGCAAGATGTTCACCTGGTCCGACCACGATTCCGTCGTCACGCTGATGACCGCCGGCAATCTGGCCACCACGCAGGCGGTGGTCAGCCTGCTTGAGGAACGGCTCAAGGTGCCGACCGATCGCAACCCATCGGTCCTTGGCCTGCCGTCGATGTTCCAGGTCGCCCGCCATGTCGGCGAAACCCTGCGCGAGGTGATCCAGACCTCCTCCGGAGCCGGCCAGCGCGCCGATTCGACCTTCAACGCCAATATCATCCTTGGTGGCCAGGTGCGCGGATCGGAACCGCGGCTGTTCCTGATCTATCCCGAGGGCAATTTCATCGAGGCCGGCGACGATACCCCGTTCCTGCAGATCGGTGAAACCAAATATGGCCGGCCGATCCTGGTCCGCGCCTTTGACCCCGACATGAGCTTTGCCGCCGCGGTCAAGCTGCTGCTGGTCAGCTTCGATTCGACGATCAAGGCCAACCTCTCGGTCGGACTGCCGCTTGACCTGACCATCTACCAGCGCGACAGCCTGCAGGCCGGCGACAGGCTGCGCATCCGCGGCGACGATGCCTATTTCCAGCAGATCTCGCTGGGCTGGGGCGATGCGCTGAAAAGCGCCTTCGATTCGCTGCCCGATTTCGCATTGTGACCCGCATCTACGCGATCGGCGACATCCACGGCCATCTCGACAAACTCGCCGCCGCCCATGCCCTGATCGCCGCCGACCGGCGTCTGACCGGCGACGAAGCCGCGCCGGTGGTGCATCTGGGCGATCTTGTCGACCGCGGCCCGGAAAGTGCCGAGGTGATCGACTATCTTGCCGCCGGCCCCACCGGCCGCGCGACCTGGGTGACGCTCAAGGGCAACCACGATTACCTGTTCGAACTGTTCCTGCGCGATCCGGCGCTGCGCGATCCCGGCCTGCGGTCCGAACTGTCCTGGCTGCACGACCGTATCGGCGGCCAGACCACGCTGGAAAGCTATGGCATCGCCGAACCCGGCAACCGCGCCCCCGCCGATCTTGTGGCCGAGGCGCAGGCGCGGGTGCCGGCCGGCCATCGGGCGTTTCTCGCCGCCCTGCCCCTGACCTTCGCCGCGCCGGGCCTGTTGTTCGTCCATGCCGGCATCCGGCCGGGCATCGCCCTGCCCGACCAGTCGCCACAGGATCTGATGTGGATCCGCAAGGATTTCCACCTGTCGACGGCCGATCACGGCGCGGTGGTGGTCCACGGCCATACCCCGGTCGAGGCGCCGACCGGCTATGGCAACCGCATCAACCTTGATACCGGCGCCGCCTATGGCAAGCGGCTGACGGCGGCAGTGATCGAGGATGGCGTGGCCTGGGAACTGACCGCAGAGGGGCGCCAGCCGCTGCGGCAGCGCCCGGCGGGGACAATGGATTAGAGCCGAATTTATCCCGCAACTACAACGGGTTGCGCGGCGACCTTTATCTTGATCCGCTGATCAAGACCGGCCCCCCGCCGGGAGGGGACGGGGGGCCGGGTCGGAGGGGCGCCCCGCCCGCTTGCGCGGCCGCTCGGGGGCGCGCCCTCCTGTCCGGTGGTCAGAGGCCGTAGACCTCTTTCGCCCGTTCCGGCGTGACATAGCCGTTCAGGATATCACGCTCGACCGCCTCGGGCGTGCGCGCTTTGGGATCGCCATAGCCGCCGCCATTGGCGGTGACGATGCGGATCACGTCATCGGTGTTGACGACCACATTCGTCGCAAAGGCATAGCGTTCCTTGCGGCCATCGGTCCGGCACAGCTCGACATAGTTGAGCGATCCGTCCTTGCCCCCCGCCTGCCCCCAGGGCGGCATCCGCGACCGCGTATAGCCCAGCGACAGGAAATTGTTGTCACCGCGGACGCGGTAATGCACCTCGATCCCCTTGCCGCCGCGCCATTGCCCCTCACCGCCCGGTTCGGGGTTCAGCGCCACCTGGTCGACGAACATGCCATAGCGCGCCTCGGCGATCTCGGCCGGGCAGTTGAAGGTTTCGCCGTGGAAACCGCTGAACTGCCCGGACGGGCCGTCATGCCCGGTCCATGCGCCCCAGCCGCCGATCTGCGGTTCAACGATCGTATAGTGCCGCCCGGTGTCGGGATGCTTGCCACCCATGACCGTGCCGCAGATCGAGGCGAAATTGCCCGAAGGCACCACGCCGGGAAAGTGATGCGCCAGCGCCCGCAGGGTCATGTCGAACAGGCGGATCTCGACCTCGGAGTAATAGCCGAGCGCGCCCGGCTCCACGACATGGAAGATCGTCCCCGGTTTGGTGATGACCTCGAGCGGGCGGAAACAGCCGCCGTTGCCCGGCCCCTCGGGGTCGGTAAAGGTCTTGAACGCCAGTTGCAGGGCAATCTCCGACCCTTCGCGCGACGAATTGTTCGACCCGGCCTGACCCGGATTGTCGGTCAGGTCGACGGTGAATTTCTCGGGCGTGATGGTCAGGCGGATCTTGTGGATCGCGCCGCTGTCCTGCTCCTCCTCGAAATGATAGACCCCGGCCGGCAGCGCCTTGAGAGCGGCCAGCGCCCGGCGTTCGCCCAGATCCATGTAATCGTTGACCGCGGCCAGATAGGTCTCGGGCCCGTATTTCGCGATCAGTTCCAGCACCCGGCGTTCGCCGATGCGCAAGCCCGCGATCCCGGCCCACAGGTCGCCACGCAGGAAATCCGGCAGGCGGGTGTTGACGTAAAGGATGTCGAACACCGCCTGATTGGCCGTGCCCTGATCGAACAGCTTGACCGCCGGAATGCGCACGCCTTCCTGGAAGATCTCGGTCGCGGTCGAGGACATCGACCCCGGCACATTGCCGCCGACATCGTTCCAGTGCGCGATATTGGCGACCCAGGCGACGATCCTGCCATCGGCAAAGACCGGGCTGGCCAGCACCATGTCGTTCAGATGCGTGACGCCGCCGTAATAGGGATCGTTCGAGGCGAACACGTCGCCCGGCCGCACGGTATCCAGCGGGAATTTCTTGAGGATGCCCTTCACCGCCTTGTCCAGAACGCCGATGAAGGCCGGGATGCCGGCGCCGGCAGCGGCAATGTCGCCCACCGGGTCAAGGATCGAGGACGACAGGTCCAGCACCTCGTAGATGATCGCCGACATGCTGGCCTTGCGCTGGGCCACGAACATTTCGTCGGCGATGGCCTCGAGCGCGTTCTGGATGATGTCGAAAGTGACGGGATCGTGGGTCATGCTTGCCCCCGGATATCGATGTGGATGTTGCCGAAATCGTCCATGCGGACATGGTTGCCGGGATGGACGACGATGGTGGTGCCCGGATCCTCGATCACCGCCGGGCCGTCGAAGGCATGGCCGGGTTCAAGTTTCGTGCCGTCATAGATCACCGCCTCGTGCACGCCTTCGGTGGCGTAATCGACGGCGCGGCGGCCCTTGACCGCGCTGTCGACGGTGGCGCCGGTGGTCGGCAGCGCGACGATTTCCAGCTTGCCGACCTCGGACGCAGCGATGAGATGGAGGCCGATGATCTCGACCCCGGCATCAAGGCGGTAGGTGTATTCGCGTTCGTAAGCGGCGTGGAAATCGGCGATCAGCCTGTCCATGCCGGCGGCGTCGGGCACACCGGCGGGGAACGGCACCTCGACCGCGAATTCCTGGTTCTGGTAGCGGGCGCGGATGAAGCGTTTCATGGTGATGCGGTCGGCCGCCACCCCTTCGCGGGCAAAGTCTTCAACCGCCCGCGCCTCGGTCGCGGCCAGCAGCCGGCCCAGTCCGGCGGCATTGTCGCCGTCCATCAGTTCGGTGACGAAATAATCGCGGCGCAGGTCGGACATGAGCATGCCCCAGGCCGAAAACACCGGCGCGCCGCGCGGCACCACGACCTTCTTCACCCCCAGTTCCTGCCCCAAAGCCACGCCATGCATCGGCCCGCCCCCGCCGAACACCACCAGCGTGAAATCGCGCGGGTCATGGCCGCGGTTGACGCTGACCAGCTTCAACGCATTGACCATGTTGGAATTGGCGATGCGGACGATGCCGCGCGCCACTTCGGCCGCGGTCATGTTCAGACGGCTCGCCAGCCCACCCAGCGCGGTGTCCAGCGCGCCCATATCGGCCACGACGGATCCGCCGCAGAAATAATCCTTGTTGATCCGGCCCAGGGCCAGATTGGCGTCGGTGGTGGTGGCATTGACGCCGCCGCGCCCATAGGAGGCCGGGCCGGGCATGGCGCCGGCCGATTTCGGCCCGACATGCAGCTTGTCGAAATCATCGACCCAGGCGATGGAGCCGCCGCCGTTGCCGATCTCGACCAGATCGACCACCGGCACCATGATCGGATAACCGGCCGATTTGCGGTCACGCTCGATCCAGTAGTCGGTCTTGATCGCGACATGCCCGCCCTTGATGAGCGAACACTTCGCCGTGGTGCCACCGATATCCAGCGCCAGCACGTCCGGCTCGCCGATGATCCGGCCCAGTTCGGCGGCGCCCCAGAACCCCGAGGCCGGGCCGCTTTCGACCATGGTGATCGGCACCGCCTTGATCGCCTTGACCGAATCGACGCCGCAATTCGACTGCATGATGTAAAGGCTGCCGTTGTATCCCTTGTCCGTCAGGCCCTTTTCCAGCCGGTCAAGATAGCGTTCGGCGGCGGGCTGGACATAGGCCGACAGCACCGTGGTCGAAGTGCGTTCGTATTCGCGCCATTCGCGGGTGATCTGGTGGCTGGCCACCGCCGCGACACCGGGCCAGAGCCGGCGCAATTCGGCGATCACCGCCTCCTCATGCGCCGGGTTGGCATAGGCGTGGATCAGGCAGACGGCGACGGCATTGATGCCCGCCGCCTGGAAATCGGCAACGATCCCCGGCAGGCCAGACAGGTCAAGCGGCACCTGTTCGGCCCCGTGGAAATCCATCCGCCCCGGCACTTCGCGGCGCAGATGGCGTTCGACGAAAGGCGCCGGCTTTTCATACATCAGGTTGAAGAAGTCGGGCCGGTTGCCGCGGCCGATTTCCAGCACGTCGCGAAAGCCGCGCGTGGTGATGAGGCCGACCTTCGCCCCCTTGCGTTCGGTCAGCGAATTGATGACGACCGTGGTGCCATGGGCAAAGAAGTCGACCGTGGAAATGTCGACCCCGGCCTTGTCCAGCACGTTCAGCACGCCCTTTTCGAATTCGGGCGGGGTGGTGTCGGATTTCTCGGTCCGCACCGTCTGGCGCCCGGTTCTGGTGTCGGTCTCGAAATGCACCAGATCGGTGAAGGTGCCGCCGACATCGGTGGCGACGCGGATGATCTTGTCGGACATGGGTTTTCCCACTCTTGGGCCGCAAGGGCATGACGGGGACGGGCGGCCCCCGGACGGGGCCGCGCGCAGGGTTTGACGGATGGGCCGGGCCTAGCGGCGGTTGCCGCCCGAGGCCGCCAGAGCGACCGCCAGCACGATGATGACGCCGGTGGTCAGGTCCTTGAAGAACGGGTCGACGTTCATGATGTTGAAGCCGTTGCCGATCAGCGCCATCAGCAGCACGCCCGCCATCGACCGCCACACCGCCCCGGCGCCGCCCATGATCGAGGTGCCGCCAAGGATGACCGCGGCAATCGCCTCGAACTCGATCCCCATGCCGGACCCGCTTTCGGCGGTCGACACGCGGCTGGTGGTGATGAGGCCGGCAATCCCCGCGGCCATGCCACACAGGGCAAAGGTGATGACCTTGACCCGGTTGGTGCGGATGCCCGACAGGATCGCCGCCTCTTCATTGCCGCCGACGGCAAAGACGGCGCGGCCGAATGTGGTGCGGTTCAGCACGAACATCATGATGCCCATGAAGCCGAGCATGACGAAGACGGCGATATTGACCTGCGCGAAGCCCAGGTCGATGCGGCCGCGGCCCAGCCATTCAAAGCTTTCCACCCGCACCGGCACCTGCTTGCCGTCGCTGATCAGCACGGCAAAGCCGCGATAGACCATGCTTGTCGCAAGTGTGGCGAGGAAGGAATGGACATTGAAGACGGTGATGACCAGTCCGTTGATCGTGCCCAGCACCAGCCCGATCAGCGGCGCGACAAAGATCGCCAGCACCGGACTGACATTCACCACGATCAGCGCCGATGTCACCGCTGCCACGGCAAAGATCGCCCCCGCCGACAGGTCGAACCCGCCGCCGATGATGACCAGCGTCAGCGCACAGGCGATGATGAACACCGGCGTCCACTGGTTGAGGATGTTGAGCAGGTTGCGCGGCGTCAGGAACGACGCGTTGGTAAAGCTCAGCACCGCCATCAGCACGATGATGATGACGACAACGCCATAGTCGCGGGCGATATTGCCGGGCTTGAGGCGCGAACGCGGCGCGCTTGCAGGGGTGGCAGTCATTCGGCGGCGACCTCCGGGTGGGTAGAGTTGCGGCTCTGTTCGAGAAACACGCGATGCAGGGCGGATTCGACGGTCAGGGCGGCCGAGGGTTCTTCGGCAAAGATGCGCCCGTTGCTCATCAGATAGGATCGGTGCGACAGGTTGATCACCTCCTCGATTTCCGAGGAGATCAGCAGGACGGCGACACCCTGCCGCGCCATCTCGACGATGAATTCATGGATGCGCTGGCGGGCGCCGATATCGACCCCGCGCGAGGGTTCGTCGAGGATCAGCAGTTTCGGCCGCGCGACGGCCCATTTCGACAACAGCACCTTCTGCTGGTTGCCGCCGGAATAGCGCGCGACATTGCCGTCGACACGGGCGGGAACGATGCCGAAATGGCGGATCATCTCGGTCACCCGCTCGACCTCGACCCGGCGGTTGACGATGCCCCAGCGGCTGATGGCGCCCAGCGTGGCCAGACTGATATTCGGCCGCGTGGTCTGGGTCAGGACCAGTCCCTGCTTGCGCCGGTCTTCGGGGACAAGGCCGATGCCACGCGCCGCCGCCCGGCGAACATCAAGGTCGCCCTGCCGTTCGCCTTCGATGTAATACTCGCCGGCCGAGATCTCGTCGGCGCCGAACAGGGCGCGGGCAATCTCGGTCCGGCCGGCGCCGACAAGGCCGATCAGGCCGACGATTTCGCCCGGCCGCACCGTGAGCGAAATGTCCGACAGGCCGGTATGGGTCGACACGCCCCGCAGTTCCACCACCGGGGCCACTTCGGGGCCCGGTTGCGGCGGCAGTTCGGGCCACAGGATGTCCGATTCACCGCCCAGCATGGAATTGACCAGGCTCTGCTTGGTCTCGCCGGCGATGGGCGAGGTGCGGACGACGCGGCCGTCGCGCATCACCGTCACGTTGTCGCAATTGGCGATGATGTGGTCGAGGAAGTGGCTGACGTAGATCACCGTCTTGCCCTGCGCCTTGAGCCGGCGGATCACGCCATGAAGGCGCTCGGCCTCGTCCTCGGTCAGCGACGACGTCGGTTCGTCCATGATGATGATGCGGGCATCGCGGGCGATGGCGCGCATGATCTCGACCTTCTGGCGTTCGGCGATGCGCAGCGAGGCGACCTTGGCCAGGGGATCAAGGCCGAAATCGCAGGTCTGTTCCAGCGCCGCGAACCGTTCGAGGTCGCCCTTGACCAGAACGCCGCCTTTCGCGCTTTCGATGCCCAGAAACACGTTCTGGACCACGTTCAGCTCCGGGGCGAGCTGCAATTCCTGGTGGATCATCGCCACGCCATGGGCCAGTGCGTCGCGCGGGGTAAAGCGCGTCACCTCGGCGCCGAAGATCGCGACGCTGCCCTCGTCGGCGGTGTAGTAGCCGCCGATGATCTTGCCCAGGCTCGACTTGCCGGCGCCGTTTTCGCCGACCAGCGCATGGACGCCGCCGGCAAGGATGTCGACGTCGATTTCGTTCAGGATGCGCGTGCCGCCGAAACTCTTGGCGACGCCCCGCACGCTGACGGCAATCTGTCCTTCGGTCATTCGGCCCCCGGTCGCCAAGGGTTGCGGAAACGGGCCGGGGGAATGCCCCCCGGCCCGGCTGTCAAAGGCTCAGCCCTGCCATTCGGCGGTGAAGTCGGGGTTGGCGTCCAGCCATTCCTTGGTCACGATCAGCGGGTTGGCACCGCCGGCCGAGGGGTCGATATGGGTCGCCGCCTCGCCGCCGCGGGCGACCGCGATCAGCGCCTGCGCCGCCAGGTAGCCCTCGGAATAGGGGTTGCCCGACAGGGTGGCGTCGAACACGCCTTCGCGGATCTTGTCGACCGTGATCTGGTTCAGCCCGCCGCCGATCAGATAGACCGAGGCCGGGTCGATGCCCGCATCCTCAAGCGCGATCTCGACGCCCAGGAGGTGCTGGTCGGCATTCGACAGCACGGCGTCGATTTCCGGGTTGGCCTGCAGGATGTCGGTCATCGCGGTCAGCGACTGGTCGGGGTTGTAGTTGCCTTCGCCGGTGGCGACGATCTGGATGTTGGCATGGTTGGCCAGCACCGATTCAAACGTCTCGTAGCGCAGGTTGTCGAACGGATACTGCAGCTGGCCGATCATGACGACGACGCGGCAGGGATCCTTGTCGGCGCAATAGGCGACAACGGCTTCGGCCTGGGCGGCGGCACCGACGGTCGGGTCAAGCGCGACGGTGGTGGTCAGGCCCGGAACCTGCGGTTCCATGTTGGTCAGATCCGGACCGACCGGGAACAGCACCGAGGCGACCAGAAGGTCGGCGGCGGTCGCTTCTTCCAGCGCCGAGGCGATGCCCACGGTGTCGTTCGGGGCGATGATGATGCCGTCGAAGTTGCCGCCGGCGATGATGTCCTCGACCTGCGAATATTGCACGGTGGCGTTGAACTCGCCGTCAAAGATTTCGACTTCGACATTGCCGGCTTCGGCGGCAGCGGCCTGCACGCCCTGCCAGGTGGAGTCGTTGTAGCCGTTCTGGCTCGACGCGGCCAGGAAGGCGAGCCGCACCGGCTCGTCCTGCGCCAGGACGGCGACCGGCGTCAGCGCGGTGGCCAGAAGGGCGGCGGCGATCAGTTTCTTGGACATGTGGTTCTCCTCGTGACGGGGCGCTGTTGCCCCTGCTCCTGTTGACGGGGCACGGCGGCCCCTTTTCTTCGGTAGTCCGGCCCCTGTCGCGGAGCCGTTTTCGTGTCCGGGGCCGTGGCCGCCCCCGGAGGAAATCAGCCTTCCATCGCGGCGGGGCCGGCGGGGGCACCGCCCGGATGGAATGTCGCCGTCTCGGCCCCTTCCTTCAGCAACAGAAGGAACGCCAGGGTTGCGACGGGTTGCCAGGCCATCACCGCCGCCACGCGGTCGGCGGTGAAATGGCCCTTGCGGTTCAAGAGGTTGATCGTGCCGATCACCTCACCCCCGGCAATCGCCGGCAGGTTCATGTTCGATTCCATCCCAAGGTCGCGGATCTTTTCCCAGTCGAAAAAGACAGTAGCGATTTCCTCGATCGTGGTCGAATGGAACGGCTGCCTGCCCTCGATCACCCGTTCGAAATAAAGGTTGCGGTCGAGCCGCTTGAAGTTGCCGGTCGGATAGGCTGCGGCATCGTCTGTCCACACCCGGCGCGACCGCAAGGCAGGCACATCATAGACCGAGGCCGTGGTCAGAAGCGACCCGACATCGGCATTGATCCCGGCATGGGCATAGGCAAAGACCGCCGCCGCGGCACCGGGGCCGGCGGCAAGCGCAAAGGCGTGGTGCAGGTCGACGCTCATGCCGCGACCCGGCGGTCGCGGGCGATGCGGCCGTCCTTGATGACCAGCTTCAGCGTCTCGGCCGGGCGGCCAAGCGCCGAGATGTCGCTGAACGGATCGACCGAGACGGCGACAAGATTGGCCCGCGCGCCGGTGGCCAGCGTGCCGATCTGCCCCTCCATCCGCGCGAGTTTCGCGCCGGCGTCCCACATGCCGCGCAGGATTTCCACCGGCGTCAGCACCTGCGCCAGCAGCGCCCATTCCAGACCGCCATGCGGCCGCAGCGGTCCCAGAAGGTCGGTGCCATAGGCCATCGGCAGCCCGGCATCGCGCATGTAGGCCAGCGATTTCTGCCCGCCGTCGCGCACCACATCGACCTTGGCATATTCCGCCGGGCCAAGGCCCAGCTTCACGCCGTCGATCTTCAGCCCCTCATAGGCGGCCAGCGTCGGGATGGCGATGCAGCCGGCCTCGGCCGCCATCTGCGCCGTCTCGGGCTGGATCAGGTTGCAATGCTCAAGCGACTTGACGCCCAGCTTCACGCAGCGGCGGATCGAGGCATCGGAATAGACATGGGCCGAGACATAGGAATTGGCGTTGCCGGCTTCCTCGACCATCGCCTTCAGCTCGTCATCGGAATATTGCAGCCCGTCGATGGGGTCGTTCGGGGACGCCACACCGCCGTTCGCCATCACCTTGATGAAACGGGCGCCTTCCTTGATCATCTTGCGGCAGGCGCGGCGCACCTCGTCGACGCCATCGGCGACAAGGCCCATCGCGCCCAGCCGGTATTCGAACCAGTTGCGGGTATCGGTGCGCGGGCGCGGGTCGGCATGGCCGCCGGCCATGGTCAGCCCCTTGCCGCAGATCACCAGATCCGGCCCGTCGATCAGCCCCAGTTCCACGCCGCGCACCAGCCCGAAATCGGCGCCGCCAAGATCGCGGACGGTGGTAAAGCCCTGATCGAGCAGCTCTTCCATCACCCTGGCCGCCTTGAGCGCCACAAGGCTGTCGGGCTGGATCGCATCGGCCACCATGTCAAGCGTCTGCGACACCACATGGAAATGGCTGTCGATGAAGCCCGGCATCAGCGTCAGCCCGGCCAGATCCACGACCTGCGCGCCATCGGGGACGGTGCCCTGCCCCGCAATGCGCCCGTCGCGCACCACCAGCGTGGTCGGCGCGGTCAGCCTTCCGGCGTCAAGGTCGGGCAGGCGGGCGTTGGTATAGGCTGTCGTCGTCATTGTCATTCCTCAGACCACCACGAAGCCGTGGGCATAGGGGTCGCGCGTGTCGATGGTGATGGTGTTGATGCCGGTCTGCCGCGCCCAGCCGCCGATCGAGGGGACGATGGCATTCAGGTTGCCGACCGTCGCCGCCGCCTCGACCCGGCCCTTGAACAGGCTGCCGATGATCGATTCATGGATGAAATCGTCGCCGACCTTGAGCCGGCCCTTGGCGGCAAGCTGTGCCATCCGCGCGCTGGTGCCGGTGCCGCAGGGGCTGCGGTCGATGGCCTTGTCGCCATAGAACACCGCATTGCGGGCGTGCGCCCCGGCGACGGTGGCGGCTCCCGTCCACTGGATATGCGACAGGCCCTTGATCGCCGGCTTTTCGGGGTGGACGAAGTCGTATTTCTCGTTCAGCGCACGCCGCAGTTTCGGGCTGAACCCGACCAGTTCCCCGGCGGTGAAATCGGCCATGTCGCGGAAATTCTTCTGCGGCTCGACGATGGCATAGAAGTTGCCGCCATAGGCCACGTCCACGACGATCTCGCCAAGTCCCTCGACCTCGGCGGTCAGCCCCTCGGCATATAGGAAGGACGGCACATTGGTCAGCCGCACTTCCTCGACGAACCGCCCCTCCTGCACATAGGAAATGTCGACCTTGCCGGCAGGCGCGTCGATGGACAGCCGCCCCGGTTCGCGCGGGGTGATGAGGCCGTTCTCGATGGCCATGGTGATGGTGCCGATGGTGCCATGGCCGCACATCGGCAGGCAGCCCGAGGTTTCGATGAACAGCACCGCCACGTCGCAATCGGCGCGCGTCGGGGGATAGAGGATGGAACCCGACATCATGTCGTGCCCGCGGGGTTCGAACATCAGGCCAGTGCGGATCCAGTCCCAGTTGGCCAGGAAATCGGCGCGCTTCTCGATCATGTCGGCGCCGCGCAGCTGCGGCCCGCCGCCGGCGACTAGGCGCACCGGATTGCCGCAGGTATGGCCGTCAAGGCACAGGAAAGTATGGACGCTCATGCGATGGCCCCTGCAAAGCGGTCAGGTCGGAACGGGGTGATGTCGATGGCGGGGGCCTTGCCCTCGGCCAGATCGGCAAGGATCTCGGCGGTGCCCGGCGATTGGGTCAGGCCAAGGTGGCCGTGGCCAAAGGCCATGACGACCTGCGGCGCGCCGGGCGCGGCGCAGATCACCGGCAGGCTGTCGGGCATCGAGGGGCGGAACCCCATCCATTCCGTGCCGCCGGTTACTTCAAGATCGGGCAGGAACGCCTTGGCTTTCCTCAGCAATGCCGCGGCGCGCGACAGGCGCGGCGCGCGGGTCAGCCCGCCCAGTTCGACGCCGCCGCCCACCCGCAGGCCGTGGCCGACCTTCGACACGACAATGCCGTGGTCGGCAAAGGTCAGATGCGTGCGCAGGTCAAAGGCGCCGGCGGGCAGAGTGGTGTTGTAGCCGCGTTCGGTATCCAGGGGCAGGCGCAGCCCCACCTCTTTCGCCAGGGGTTTCGACCAGGCCCCGGCGGCAATCACCACGCGGTCGAACCTCAGGGTTTCGCCGCCCGAGACGACCTCGACCCCGCCCTCTACCGGGCGCAGCCGGTCGGCGCGGCCCTTGTGGCGCACCGCACCATGCGCCACGGCCCTTTCGGCCATTTCCCTTGTCCAGACCGCCGGATCGGTGACGTTGATCCAGTCGGGCGTCCAGCCGCCATGGGTAAAGCGCGGCGCAAGTCCGGGCTGGATCGCGGCCAGCGCGGCCGGGCTTTCCAGCAGGTCGAACCGCACCCCGGCCGCGCGGCGTTCGTCCCAGCCGGGCAGGCTGGCGCGGAAGGCCGCCTCGCCCTCGTAAACCTGCAACTGGCCTTCGCGGCGCAACAGATGTTCAAGGTTCTCCGCCACGACCAGCCGCGACAGCGCCTGCTGCGACAGCGCCATCATCGCCGATTGCGCGGCGACGGCCGGGCCATAGCGGTCGGCCCAGGACGACCGCCAGAACCGCACCAGCCAGGGCGCGATCGCCGGCAGGTTGCCCGGCGGAATCGACAAGGGCCCATTCGGATCCAGCAGCCAGAACGGCGCCTTGCGCATGATTCCGGGTGTGGCAAGCGGGATGACATCGGCAAAGGCAAAGGCGCCGGCATTGCCGAAAGCCGCCGATCCGGCGCCCGCTTCGGGGTCGATCAGCGTCACGGCGTGACCGCGGCGCGACAGGGCCAGCGCGGTGGTCGCGCCGATAATCCCCGCTCCGATCACGCCTGCTTTCATGCCCCGCCCCCAGGTTCCGAATCTTTCCTATCGGCAAATATGCTTCTTGTCGACACATAACATATATTGCATCGACATAATCCATTCATCTAGGCTGGCATCAGGAAACCCGCGATCAGGAGCCGCAGATGCCCCGAGGCAAGGCCCGCAAGGAACCCGAGGCGCTTGATACCCCGCGCCGCGGCTCGGGCGTCAGTCACGTCTTTGAAACGCTCAAGGCCGAGATCATCGAACTCAAGCTGCCGCCGGGATCGACCATCGACGAGAGCCAGCTTGCGGCGCGGTTCAACCTGTCGCGCACGCCGATCCGCGAGGCGATGGTGCGGCTGGCGGCCGAAGGGCTGATCACCACCCTGCCCAACCGCGCCACAATCGTCAGCCAGATCGACTTTCTGAACCTGCCGCATTTCTTCGACGCGCTGACGCTGATGTATCGGGTCACGACGCGGCTTGCGGCGATGAACTATGCGCCATCCGACCTGCCGCGGATCCGCGCGCTGGCCGCCGCCTATGACGAAGCGGTGGAGGCGCGCGACGTGGTGGCGATGATCATGGTCAACCGCGACTTCCACGTCGCCATCGCCGAGGCCGGCGGCAACCGCTATTACCGCGACCTGTTCGCGCGGCTGCTGGACGAAGGGCTGCGCATCCTGCGGCTGTATTATTCGTCGTTCAACGACGTGCTGCCGCGGCAATATGTCAACGAACACGACCAGATGATCGAGGCGATCGTCGCCCGCGACGTCGCCGCCGCCGACCGGCTGGCCGCCGGCCATGCCGACCAGATCGTCCGGCAGATCCGGTCGTATATCTCGGCCGATTCGCGGGGCAACACCTCGATGGTCCTGTAGCGGGTCGAAAGGCGCGACCCTTACCGCACCTCGCGCAGCCCGCACCAGTCGGCGACGAAGCGGGCGATGATCTCGGTCGTCTGCTTCACGCTGTCAAGGTTCACCGCCTCGGTGGGCGCGTGCATGCCGCGACCGATGCCGCCGGAACAGATCGTCGGGATGCCGTAATACAGGTCATAGAACCGCGTGTCGCTGGTCGCGGTCAGGCTGATCGCCTCGAGCGGCATTGCCGTCACCGATTCGTGGACGCGGGTGAACACCGTCTCGACCTCGGTCCCCGGCCGGAACACATGGCCATCGGCCTGAAAGCCGATCCAGGTCAGCGCCGGCACCGGGGTCGCCAGTTGTTCCGCCACCGCCGCGACCGTCGCCGCGACCCGGGCGCGGACATCGGGCAAGGCATGGCCGGGCAGCACCGACAGCCGGCATTCCAGTTCGCACCACGACGGGACAGAGCCAAGCCAGTCGCCGCCGCGGATCTTGCCCGGATTGAACTTCACCGGATCGGCGATATGGCCGAACCAGTCATGCCCCTTCGCCTCGGCATTGATCGCCGCGGTCAGATCCTGCAGCGCCGCGATATAATGCTGCGCGGCAAGGATCGCATGGGCACCGGGCGTCGCCGGGCCGGACATCATATGCGCCGGCTGCCCCAGGATGCGCAGCCGGAACCAGACCGAGCCCAGTTCGGCCCGGATCATCTTGAAGCCCATGAATTCGGGAATCAGCGCCGCCTCGGCGCGATAGCCGCGGGCCAGCGTCGACAGGGCGCCGTTGCCGGTGCATTCCTCCTCACTCACCGTTTCGACATGGACGGTGGCGGCGGGTTCGAACCCGACGGCCCGCAAAGCATCCAGCGCAAAGACCATGGCCGAGACGCCGGCCTTCATGTCGGCCGTCCCCCGCCCGTGCATCCAGCCGTCGATGACCACCGGGTCGAACGGATCGCGGTCCCACAGTTCGGGCGCACCGGGCGGCACCACGTCGATATGGCCCTGCAGGATCAGGCTGCGACCCCGCGGTTCGGCGACCCGATGCGTGGCGACGACCTGCACCGCCCTGGAATAATCCACGTCGACGACCGGCGAAAACCCCGGCAACCCCGCGATCTCGACCTCGTCGAGAGTATAGCGGTCCACCTCCCAGCCGCGGCCGGCGAATTCGGCGGCGAGCCAATCCTGCGCCGGCCCCTCCTTGCCGCGGGTGGTGTCAAAGGCCACCAGCCGAGCAAGCCAGGCGGTCTGGTCGGCGAATCGGCTGTCGATGGCGGCGCGCAGGGCGGCAAGGTCGAGCATGGCGAATACCTTTCGGGATACAGGCGCCGCTGATCCTGACCTCTTGCACCTTGCTTGTCGACAACGGAAATACGTTCAGCGCGCAACGGGGCGCGGCCCGACGCTGGAAATATTTTTAATGTCGACAAAGTGTCGGCTTTGGACTAGAAGGCGCCAGAGCCATGATCCGGGCGCCCCGCGCCCCTGCCGGAGGACAAGATGAAAGCTTCGCCGTTCACGGGATGCATTCCCGCCCTGATGACCCCCTGCAAGCCGGACCGGTCGCCCGATTTCGACGCGCTGGTGAAAAAGGCGCAGGAGCTTGTCGGGCTTGGCATGGCGGGCGTGGTCTATTGCGGGTCGATGGGCGACTGGCCGCTCCTGACCGATGCGCAGCGGATGGAAGGCGTCGAGCGGCTGGTCGCGGCCGGCATTCCGGTGGTCGTCGGCACCGGCGCCGTCAACAGCAAGGCCGCCGCGGCCCTTGCGGCGCATGCGCAAAAGGTCGGCGCCGCCGGGCTGATGGTCATCCCCCGCGTGCTGTCGCGCGGCACCTCGGTTTCGGCGCAGAAGGCGCATTTCAAGGGCATTCTTGCCGCCGCCCCCGACCTGCCGGCGGTGATCTACAACAGCCCCTACTATGGCTTCTCGACCAAGGCCGACCTGTTCTTTGCCCTGCGGGCCGACCATCCGAATCTTGTCGGCTTCAAGGAATTCGGCGGCGAGGACGATCTGACCTATGCCGGCGAACACATCACCTCGGGCAATCCCGACCTGACGCTGATGGTCGGGGTCGATACCTCGGTCTACCACGGCTTTGTCAATTGCGGCGCGACGGGCGCGATCACCGGCATCGGCAACGCCCTGCCGCGCGAGGTGCTGCATCTGGTCGACCTGTGCTACAAGGCTCAAGGAGGCGACCTTGAGGCGCGGCGCAAGGCGCTTGAGCTGGAAGAGGCTATGACCGTGCTGTCCTCGTGGGATGCCGGCGTCGATCTGGTGCTGTTCTACAAATACCTGATGGTCCTGAACGGCGACGCCGAATACACGCTGCATTTCAACGAAAGCGACGAATTGTCGCCCTCGCAGCGCGCCTTTGCCAAGGACAGCTACGACCGCTTCCGGGCCTGGTATCGCGCCTGGGCGTAAGGCGGCCTGCCCGTCGAATCCCGCAATGCCGCGCGAAAGCGCGGCATTTTCGCTTTCTGGTGGCCCTGCGCGGGCAAGGGCCGACCCCGCTATCGCGGGTTTCACCCAGCCTTCCCCGCCGACCATAACGCCACCCCCCGGCATTGCCCCCCATGGCCCTTTCGGCAACAGTGGCGCCATGGATGGGGCCCCGACACGGCAGAACGACCTGACCGCCGCCACCGCCCGCGCGGTCGAGGCGCTGGGGCGGGCGGCGTTCTATGGGCGGCTGGTCGATATCCTTGGCCTGGCCGCGCGGCATGATCTTGCCGCCATGGTGCGCTATTCCCGCTCGGGCCCGCCCGACCTGATCCTGCCGCGGATCGAGCCGACCGAGGCGATGATGAGCTATTATCGCCATTTCTACGCGCTCGACCCGTTCTTCCAGCATTGGCGGGACGGCGGCGAGACCGGGGTGTTCCGCCTGCGCGCCATCGCCAGCGGCATCGGCCGGTCGTCCTATGCCCGCGAATTCCTGTCGCGCATGGCGATCCATGACGAGATCGCGGTGTTCCTGCCGCCGGTGGGCGAAGCCTCGCCCACGCTGATCCTCGACCGCGCCAGCGGCACCTTTACCGAGGCCGAGGTGGCGCGGGTGCGCGCGCTGTTTCCGCTTCTGGCGGCACTGCATCGCCGGCATGTCGACATGCTGGTGTCGGCCGGCATCGAATCCGAGGACAGCCCGGTCGCCGGCACCCGGCCGCTGCGGCTGGTCGACCGGCGCGGGCAGGCGGTGTTCGTCAGCCGCGCGTGGGAGACAGCCTTCGCCGACCCCGCCCTTGCCGCGACGCTGGAATCCCTGGGCGAGCGCGGCCCCTGTTCGGTGCCGCTGCCGGGGCGCGGCACCCTGCGCCGGTCCCGCCTGCCGGTCGATTTCGGCGCCGCGCCCGGCGGCTATTGCGACGAGATCGTGCAGGAACCGCCCAAGGGTAACGGCAGCGGCATGCCCGCCCTGCCGGCGGCGCTGGCCGGGCAACTGACCGACCGCGAGCAGGAGGTGGTGCTTCTGACCCTGCAGGGCTGGCCGGTGATCGAGATCGCCCGCCGCCTTGGCCTGTCGCGCGGCACGGTCAAGAACTATCGGCTGAACATCTACCGCAAGCTCGACATCACCACCGAACGCGAGCTTTTCACCGAATACATGCGGGCGCTGGGCGGCTGAGGGCCGGGCGGGGAGATCTTCCCCGCCGGGAAGGTTTTCATGCGTTTACAATATGTTGACCTGCTCCGGGCAGCGGTCAGACCCGAAGATGTGCGGCGGCGGGCCGCCCCGTGCCCCCTGCCCCTTTCGCAGCCCCGCCCCTTGCGCTATATATCAGCCAGTCCTGATATGTTTCCCGAGGATGCGATGCCCCTGCCCGGCGAGATCGACCCCGTGGCGCTGGGCCGTGCCGCCGATGCGGCGGCCGAGATGCTGAAAACCCTGTCCAACCCGGCGCGGCTGCGGCTCTTGTGCGCGCTGTTGCCCGGCGAGTTGTCGGTGGGCGAACTGGAACAGGCCCTGGGCGCCAGCCAGTCCTATGTCTCGGGGCAGCTGGCGCGGATGCGGGCCGAGGGGCTGGTCAGTTGCGACCGCGACGGCCGCACCATCCGCTACAAGCTTGCCGACCCGCGCCTTGGCCCGGTGCTGGAACGGCTATACGAGGTGTTCTGTTCGGTGGACGAGCCGGCCCCCGTCTGACCCGGCGTAGCCTAGCCCAGCGCGATGCCGGTGATGACGCAGATCAGCCCGAAAACCGAGGCGAGAAGCGCGCCGATATTCACCGGCCCGACGCGGGCCAGCGTGGCGCGCAGCACCTCGTCATCCTTGCGGCGGCGGGCGCCCAACACGGCGACAAGGCTGTAGACGATCCCGGCAAAGCCCAGAAGCGTGATCGCCGCGCCGATCCAGATCAGGATTTGCATCGCGTCCCCTTGGATGATTGCCGTCCGGTTATCCGCAGTCGGCGCCCGGCGCAAGACGCGGTGCAGCCGGGCCGCAAGCCGCCCCTTGCCCGTGCGGTCCCGGCGGTCTAATCCCTGCCGGCCGACATTCCGCCGCGAAAGGACCAGACCCGTGACCGATCCCAATCCCGCCGCCGAGGAAATCCGCGCCTTCGTCGAACGCTATGAACAGCTCGAGATCGAGAAGAAGGCGATCACCGACGGCATGAAGGAAGTCATGGCCGAGGCCAAGGGCCGCGGTTTCGACGTCAAGGCGCTGAAAAAGATCATCGCCCTGCGCAAGCGCGACCGCGACGACGTGGCCGAGGAGGAAGCGATCCTCGACATGTACAAGGCCGCGCTGGGCATGGCCTGAGCCATGGCCTGGGTCCTGCTGGCGCTGGCCGGCCTGTTCGAGGTGGTCTGGGCGGTGGGGCTGAAATACGCCGAAGGCTTTACCCGCCCCCTGCCCTCGGTCATCACCGTTGCGGCGATGGCGGCCAGTGTCGCACTTCTGGGCCTTGCGATGCGGGAACTGCCGCTCGGGACCGCCTATGCGGTCTGGACCGGCATCGGCACCGTCGGCACCGCCATCCTGGGCATCGTGCTGTTCGCCGAACCCGCCACCGCGCTGCGGCTGGGCTGCATCGCGCTGATCGCGATGGGCATCATAGGGCTGAAGCTGGTTCACTGAACCTTCGGGCCGCCTCAGGCGCGGATGAAGGTCACGCCCTCCATCGCGGCGATGCGCTCCACGTCCTGCTCATAGGCGCGGGTCATCTCCTCGACGGTATCCTCGTCCCAGCCGGGCAGGTCGAGTTCCTGTTCGATCTCGCCGGCGATGCCGTATTTGTCTAGGAAGGCGCCGATGATCCGGCGCAGCTGCATGTCCGAGGCCGGCGGGTGGCTTTCGAGATAGGCAAGAAAGCGGGCATGGCCCTCGGGCTGCATGATCGTCGCCAGAAGATCATGCGCCCCCGACATCGGCACAGTGTCGGCAAGCCCGGCCAGCCTGTGCAGAATCTCGTTCCAGATCAGCGGTGTATCCTCATTGCACCAGACCGTCAGCGCGATGTCGGGCGCCGCCGCCCGCATCCGCGCCACCATCTCGGACCAGCGTAGCGCGGACGGGTCGAAACCGCCAAGGAACGCCGCGAGCGACGCCGGTCGGGCCTGTTCGAACACCGCCGGAACAAAGGTTGCCGGGTTGCGGATCGCCATGAACACCGAAAGATCGTCGCCGCGGAACAGGGCGCGGAACGACTGCATCTTGAATTCGGCCATGCCATAGAAAGCGCCACCCTCGAACACGCGGTTGGGCTGGCACAGGAAGGCGGGATTGCTCAGCACCATGCGGGCGGCATCGGCATCGTCGGCGATGGCATCGACCAGCACGTCGCGGCTGCCCGGCGCCGGTTCCTGCCCGACAAGGTTCTGCACCGTCTCGCGCAAGAGCTTGCGATAGCGGCCCGGCCCCGGCACCGTCACCCCCTCGCGCGACAGCATGCCGGCGTTCGACATGAGCGACCGCAACAGGCGTTCGCCGTCGGTGCAATTTACGCCGATGTGATAGACGATCTGCATGCTGCCCTGCCCGGTCTTTTGCCGGCACAATAGGGGGGTTTTCTGGACAGGAAAACCGCTTTCGGCTAGGCCGCTCGCCATGACCGCCGCGCCCGCGCCCCTGCCCGATCCCGTCCGCCCGCGTGCGCGGGTCGACCTGTGGTCGGCGGGCGCTGTGCTGATCGCGCTTGTCGTCATCCTGCCGGTTGCCGCCGTGGTCTGGCTGGCCTTCACCCCGGGCGAGAATGTCTGGCCGCATCTGTCGTCCACCGTCCTGCCGCGCTATCTGGGCAACACGCTGCTTCTGATGGCCGGGGTCGGGCTGTCGGCGGCGGCGCTGGGCACCGGCGCGGCCTGGCTGGTGGTGATGTACCGCTTTCCGGGGTCGGGCTGGCTGCAATGGGCGCTGCTGCTGCCGATGGCGGTGCCGGCCTATGTCGGCGCCTATGCCCTGACCGATTTCCTGGAATATGCCGGACCGGTGCAAAGCGGCCTGCGCGCGGCGATGGGGTGGAGCCGGCCCTCGGACTACTGGTTCCCGCCGGTGCGCAGCGCCGGGGCGGCGGTGCTCGTGCTGGCCGCAGCCTTTTATCCTTACGTCTATCTGCTGGCGCGGGCGGCGTTCCGCGAACAGTCGGGCGCCGCCTATGACGTGGCGCGCGCGCTGGGCGCCGGGCCGTGGCGGCGTTTTGCCGGCATCGGCCTGCCGCTTGCCCGCCCCGCCATCGCCGCCGGGCTGGCGGTGACGATGATGGAGACGGTGGCCGATTTCGGCGCCGTCGACCATTTCTCGGTGCAGACGCTGACCACCGGCATCTTCAGCCAGTGGCGGCAATCGGGCAACCTTGCCGCGGCGGCGCAACTGTCGCTGGTCGTGCTGGGCCTTGTCGCGGCGCTGGTGTTTCTGGAACGCGGCGGCCGCCGTGGCCGGCGCACCGCCGCCGCCGCCCGCGGCCTGCGCCCGGTACAGGCCGAACGGCTGCACGGCTGGCGCGCCGCGGTGGCGCTGATCCTGTGCCTTCTGCCCTTCGCCGCGGGATTTGTCCTGCCGGTCGCGGTGCTGCTGGGCAATGCGGCGCAGGCGAGGGCCTGGGTGCAACCCGGCCTGCTGCCCGCCCTGTGGCATTCGGTCTCGGCCGGGGCCGCAGCCGCGCTGCTGGCGGTGACGCTCGCGCTGTTCATGGTCTATGGCACAAGGCTGTCGGGGCGGCGCCTGCCGCGCCTGCTGATGCCGGTCACGGTGATGGGCTATGCCGCGCCGGGGGCGGTGCTGGGCATCGGCATCCTGATCCCCTTGGCCAGTTTCGACAATTTCATCGCCGACCTGATCGAGGGCACCACCGGCCATGACCCCGGCCTGATCCTGACCGGCACCGCGGGGGCGCTGGTCATCGCCTATGTCGTGCGTTTCTTCGCCATCGCCCAGGGCACTGCCGATGCGGCGCTGGCGCGGATCCCGCCCTCGCTGCCGATGGCGGCCCGGTCGCTTGGCCGCAGCCCCGGACAGGTGCTGCGCGCGGTGCATGTGCCGATGATCCGCGCCTCGGTCGGGTCGGCCCTGCTGCTGGTCTTTGTCGATTGCGTCAAGGAACTGCCGGCGACGCTGCTTCTGCGCCCCTTCGGCTATGAAACGCTTGCCACAAGGGTTCACGCCCGTGCCAGCCTTGAGGATCTGGCCGGCGCCGGCCCGGCGGCCCTGACCATCACCCTTGTCGGCCTGGTCGCCGTGGTCTTTCTGGCCCGCGCCAACCGTTAGCCACAAGGCGGGCGTGGGGCGCTTGCCAGCGCGCCGCCTTCGCACTAGATGCCTCGTGTCGGCAGGCCCTGCCCGCGCTTTCGCAATGCAGCAAGGGGTTTGGCGACGGACAGTCGAAGGGGCACCGGAAAACGTGCCCACGGGGCCGGCATAGCACAGCGGTAGTGCAGCGGTTTTGTAAACCGAAGGTCGGGAGTTCGATCCTCTCTGCCGGCACCATTCCCCCAAAACCTGAAAGTCCGGGTGGGCTGGAGCGGGCCGTGTTCCCCTGCGGCGGGACGGCCAGTGTGACGACCTGCGCAGCAGATCGGATTCATCGGGGTCTGGCGGGCACGAGGACAGCGGGGATCGCGCCCGGCGCAAGGGCGCGGCATGGCGGGCACCGATCGGCAGCCCCGCCCATGCCCATCACCCCGGCCCCCGCAAAGCCCCGGCGGACGTCAGACGCCCGCCGGACCTGCACCCCGATCAGATCGGCGCAAGGCCGAGCGCGGCGCGGAAGCGGGTCTTGATGTAGGGGCCATCGCGCGGCGGCAGCACGCGCGGCGGGTTTTCCGCCCGGATCTTGATCGTGGCAAATGCCAGACCGTCGCGGGCCGCCATCCGGTCGCGAAAGCTAGCGACCTCCTCCAGCGCGGTCAGGCGCGAGGTGCGGGCAAAGCCGCAGGCGGCGGCGACCGCCGACAGCTCGATCCCGCGCCCGGCATGGCTGGGCTGCATGCCGGTTTCGCCGTAATGGCCGTTGTCGAGCACGGCGATGGTCAGGTTCGCCGGTTGCCTGACCGCAATCGTCGCCAGCGCGCCCATGCCCATCAGCGCCTCGCCATCGCCGGTGACGACCAGAACCGGACGATCCGGCCGGGCGCTGGCGAGCCCCAGCCCCACGGTCATCGCCGACCCCATCGCGGCCCAGAGGTAATAGTTGTTGTCGTGATCGCCCGCCGCCATCACGTCATAAGAGGGCGAGCCGAGGCCCGTCACCACCAGAAGCCCGTCGCGCCCGTCAAGCAGGGTCGCGACGACCTCGCGCCGGTCCAGATCGCCGCCCGCCGTCACTTCACCCATTTCTTCTCTCCGATCAGGCGTTGCCCAAGCAGCACCGCCACCGCGCAATCGCCGTTGAAGGCCATGGTCGCGGCGCCGTGCAACATCGGCTCCACGTCCTTTGCCTCGTCCGCCCGCCAGGTCATCACGCCCATGGCACGCAGGGCGGTTTCGGTCGCCTGCCCCATCGGGTTCTGCCAGGGGTTGAACTCGGCCCAGTCGCCGCGCATCGTCACCACCATGAGCAGCGGCATCCGCGCCATCACCGGCAGCGCCAGCGTGTTGATGCAATTGCCGACGCCCGAGCTTTGCATCAGCAGCGCGCCGCGTTCGCCACCCAGCCAGGCGCCGGCAAGATAGCCGATGCCCTCCTCCTCGGTGGTCAGGACGACGGCCTGCATGTCGTTGTCGGCCTCGGCCATGCGGATCGCCGCCGAATGCCCGGCATCGGGCACATAGGCGACATGCCGCACGTCATGCGACTTGAGGACGCGGAACACGTCCTCTTGCCAGTTGATCTGTTTCTCGGCCGCAGCGGTCTGCATTCCTGTCTCCCTGTAAGGACTTGCCCTGTGGATACCCCGCCTTGCGGGGTTGCGGGAAATGCCGGTTGTCAGAGCGGGCCATGCCGGAATTTTATGGCGGCGACGCTCAGCGCAGGACAAAGGGGTTGGCGACCGAGGTTTCGGTCGCGATCCAGACCGATTTGGTCTGGAGGAATTCGTGGATCGCCTGCTGCCCGCTTTCGCGGCCGAGGCCCGAGCGTTTGTAGCCGCCAAAGGGCGAGGTGAAACTGACCGCGCGATAGGTGTTCACCCAGACCGTGCCGGCCTGAAGCCGTTCCGACATGCGCAAGGCGCGCCCCATGTCGCGGGTCCAGACGCCGGCGGCCAGGCCAAAGTCGCTGTCATTGGCGATGGAAAGCGCCTCGGCCTCGTCGGCAAAGGTCAGGACGGCGAGGACCGGGCCGAACACCTCTTCCCGTGCCAGGCGCATGGCCGGGGTGACGCCGGTAAAGATGGCAGGTTCGACGAACCGGTCGGCATCGCCGCCTTCGACGCGCACCGGATTGCCGCCCCAGACACGGGTGGCGCCCTCGGCCTCGGCAATGGCGATGTAGTTGCGGATCTTGTCGTATTGCGGCCGGGTGGTGACCGGCCCGACATGGGTGCCGCTGTCCATCGGATCGCCGATCTTCGCGCCTTTCGCCACCTCGATCAGCCGGGCGACGAAATCCTCCGCGATGTCCCGCTGCACCAGCAGGCGCGAGCCGGCGATGCAGGTCTGCCCGGTGGCGGCAAAGATGCCCGAGACGACGCCCATCACCGCGGCATCCAGATCGGCATCGGCAAAGACGATGTTGGGCGACTTGCCGCCCAGTTCCAGCGAGACCGGCTTGATCCCCCGCGCCGCCGCTTCGTAGATCTTCTGGCCGGCGGTGTCAGAGCCGGTGAAGGCCACCTTGGCGACATCGCGATGCGCGACAAGCGGCGCCCCGGCCTCGGGCCCCAGCCCGGTGACGACATTGATCACGCCGGGGGGAAAGCCGACGGCGGCGAAAAGCCGGGCGAATTCCACCGTCGAGGCCGAGGTGAATTCCGACGGCTTCACCACAACCGTATTGCCCGCCGCCAGCGCCGCGGCGAGTTTCCACGACAACAGCAGCAGCGGCGAATTCCATGGCGTGATCATCGCGATCACACCCAGCGGCTCGGGCCGGGTGAAGTTGAAGATGCCCGCCTTGTCAGAGGGGATCACCGCGCCTTCGATCTTGTCGGCCAGCCCGCCGAAATAGCGATACCATTCGGCAAGATAGCGGGTCTGCCCGGCCATCTCGGCCAGAAGCTTGCCGTTGTCGCGGACCTCGACCTCGCCCAGGAACTCGGCCCGGGCCTCGATCGCGTCGGCAAGGCGCACGAGCAGCTTGCCGCGTTCGGTCGGACGCATGGCGGACCAGACCGGAAAGGCCGCCCTGGCCGCCGCGACCGCGGCATCGACATCGGCGGCATCGCTGCGGGCGATCTCGGCCCAGATCTCGCCGGTGAAGGGATCCTCGCTGGGCAGGCGGGCGCCGGACAGCGCCGGCTGTTCGACGCCGCCGATCAGGTTGGGATAGATGCGGTCACGGTGACGGGCGCGGCGGTCGCCGGCGGAAAGGGGCGGTGTCATGGGGGCCTCGTGATCGGCGCCGGCCAGCGCCGCTGGTCAGGAAAAGTGCCGCGACCCCTTGGGCAGGCGCGGCGGCGCCAGGGCGGCGGATTCGCAATGCGCATCCAGCATCGACGAGAAATCCCGCGTGCCGTGCTTGCGGGCGCGGGCGGCGCTGAACGCCTCGCGCGCGGCGGCGGCCATCGGCATCGGCACCCGCGCGGCATTCGCCGATTCGACCACCAGCGTCAGATCCTTGTGGGCAAGGTCGATGGTGAAACCCGCGCTGGTGTCGCCGGCCAGCACCTTTTGCAGCCAGTTGATCTTGAGCTGGCCGTTGGTCGCGGTGGTGCCGTAAAGCACGTCGAGCGTATTTTCGAGGTCGAGGCCAAAGCCCGTCGCCAGCGTCAGCGCCTCGGCATTCAGCTGGCACAGCGAGATGGCGAGGAAGTTGTTGACGATCTTGGTCCGCGTGCCGGCGCCGGTCGGGCCGGAATGGTAGATGGTCGATCCCATCGCCTCGAGCATCGGGCGGACGCGGGCAAAATCCTCGGCGCTGCCGCCGACCATGAACAGGCATTGGCCGACATCGGCATGGCTGGCCAGCCGCCCGACCGGGGCATCGACAAAGCCGATGCCGCGCACCCGGCATTCGTCCGCCACGGCGTCGGTGGTATTGGGGTCGACGGTGCTCATGTCCATGACAAGCGACCCCTTGCGCGCGGTCGACAGCACGCCATCGGGGCCGGACACCACCTGCGCCACGATCGCCGAATTCGGCAGCATGGTGATGATGACATCCGACCGCGCGGCGACATCGGCAACCGAAAGGCCCGCCTCGGCGCCCAGCGCGGTCAGGGCGGCCACCGCCTCGGGGTTCACGTCGTGGACGACAAGGTCAAACCCCTTGCGGCAAAGGTTCGAGGCCATCGGCCGCCCCATGCGGCCAAGCCCGATGAAGCCGATCCTGTCCATGTTGGTCCCTTTCATTTGCGCCCGGCTCAGACCGGCATCGCGTAGGAAGTCTTGACGATGGTATAGAACTCGGCCGCGTAACGGCCCTGTTCGCGCGGGCCATAGCTTGACCCTTTGCGGCCGCCGAAGGGCACATGGTAATCCAGCCCGGCGGTCGGCAGGTTGACCATGGTCAGCCCGGATTCACTGTTGGCCTGGAAATGCTGCGCCAGTTTCTGCGAGCGGGTGACGATGCCCGAAGACAGGCCGAAGGCGGTGTCGTTCGCGGTGGCCAGAGCCTCGTCATAATCCTTGACGCGGATCACGGCGGCGACCGGGCCGAACACCTCTTCGCGGTTGATGCGCATGTCGTTGCCGGTTTCGGTGAACAGCGTCGGCGAGACATAATAGCCCGGCGTCTCGCGGTTCAGGCGCTGGCCACGGACCACGGCGCGCGCGCCCTCGCCCTCGCCCACCTCGACATAGGACAGATCCTGTTCCAGTTGCCGGGCATCGACCACCGGGCCCA
This sequence comes from uncultured Rubellimicrobium sp., assembly GCA_964540965.1. Classification (GTDB taxonomy): domain Bacteria; phylum Pseudomonadota; class Alphaproteobacteria; order Rhodobacterales; family Rhodobacteraceae; genus JADYZU01. Next base: position 108,591 of record CAZIOT010000010.1, read on the forward strand.
GCTGGGTGCCGGCCTTGAGCGCATGGTCGATGACGAATTTCTCGATCCGCTCGGCCACGCCGGCGACGAAACGGTCGTGGATCGCCTCGTGGACGATCAGCCGGCTGGACGCCGTGCAACGCTGGCCGTTCTGGAAATAGGCGCCGTCGACCGCGCAATTCACCGCGACGTCAAGATCGGCGTCGTCCATGACGACCAGGGGGTTCTTGCCGCCCATCTCGCATTGCACGCGGATCATCCGGGCGGCGGCGGTCTGCACGATGCCGGTGCCGGTCGGGACCGAGCCGGTAAAGCTGACGGCATCGGTCAGTTCGACAATCGCCTGCCCCACGACCGAGCCGCGGCCCATGACCAGATTGAACACCCCGGCGGGCAGGCCGGCGCGTTGCAGGATGTCGGCGATGGCCCAGGCACTGGCCGGGGTCAGGTCGGCGGGTTTCAGCACCACGGTATTGCCATAGGCAAGCGCGGGGGCGATCTTCCACGCCGGGATGGCGAAGGGAAAGTTCCACGGCGTGATCAGGCCGACGACGCCCACCGGCTCGCGCCGGATCGAGATGTCGATGCCGGGCCGGACCGAGGGCAGGAATTCACCGCCAAAGCGCACCACTTCGCCGGCGAAGAAGCGGAAGATCTGCGAGGCGCGCACCACCTCGCCCATGCCTTCGGCGGGGGTCTTGCCCTCTTCACGGGCCAGAAGGCGTCCAAGTTCCTCGCGCCGGGCGAAGATCTCGTCGGCGGCGCGGAACAGGATGTCGGCGCGCTGCTGTTCGGTGTGGCGCGACCAGCCCTTCAGCGCCTGGCGCGCGGCGGCAACCGCGTCCTCGACGTCGCGGCGGGTGCCTGCGGCATAGTGGCCGATGATGTCATCGGTGTCCGAGGGGTTGAGGTTCGGCCGCGCCTCGCCGCCATCGCGCCATTCGCCCGCGATCAGATTTCCGAATACCGCCAAGATCTTTTCCCCGCTTCAACGCCGCAACCGGCGCCACCCTAGCAGCCGCCGCGCGCCGCGGCGCCGCATAAATCCGGCATAAGCCACATAGAGGTTCGGCATAGCCCCTACCGTGGCACCGTTCGCCATTCGCCGCTGGCGACCATCCTCAGGATCTCGTCCTGCACCAGATCGCGCACCGCCGTGGTGGCACGGGTATCGACGCGGGACGCCGGCAGGGCCATGACCAGATGCCGGGCGATGCGCGGCTTGACCAGCCTCGTCACGCGGAACACGCCCTCCTCCTCTCCGGCCCGGAAGGCCGAGAGCGGCAGGATGGTATGGCCCAGCCCGGCGGCGACGATCTCTTTCAGCACCTGAAAGGAATCGGCCTCGTATTTCACATGGATCGTCGTCCCGCCCCGCGCCGCCGCCGCCTCGATCAGCAGGCGCAGGCCATGCGGCCGGCTGGGCAGCACCAGATCAAGCCCGCCCAGCGCCTGCACCGGCATGTCCGCGACGCCGCCGGCGAAACGCGCCGGGCTGACCAGCACCAGTTCCTCGAACATGATGTCGGAGATGCGCAGATGCAGGTCCGAGGCGGGGCCATACAGCACCGCCAGATCGACCTCGCCGCGGTGCAGCCAGTCGATCAGATGGCCGGCATAGCCTTCGACGATGCGCAAGGACACCTGCGGCAGCTCGCGCGCCACCCGGACCGCGATACGGCCGGCGACGACCTGGCTGGCCGTCGGAATGCAGCCCAGCACGACAGTTCCGGTGGGTTCGGTGGCAAGCGAGCGCACATCCTCGACCGCGTTCTCAAGCTGTTTTATCAGCCCCGAGACCCGCGACAGCAGCGCGGCGCCGTGTTCGGTCAGCTCCATCCCGCGGCCCGAGCGGATGAACAGCCCGAACCCGATCTCGTCCTCGAGCAGCCGGATTTGCCGCGACAGCGCCGGCTGCGCCAGCCGCAGACGGTCCGAGGCGCGGCTGAGCGAGCCGCTTTCGGCGACCATGATGAAGGTGCGCAGCTGCTTGAGGTCCATGCCTTCGAACTTTGCGATAGCTGTGGGCGAACCTTACAATCCGCTTATGCCACGGGCAATATCGGCCGGGTGGCTATCCCGGCCGTTTCCATTCCTTGTCCTGCTTGAGGATCACCATGGTCGTCGTCTCGGTCACCGCGGGGATGGATTGCAGCACGTCGCGGATGAAGGTGCCCAGCGCGTCGATGTCCCTGACCCAGATGCGCAGCACATAGTCGATATTGCCGGTCACCAGCAGGCATTCGGTGATTTCGGGGTGTTTGGCGATGGCGTTCAGGAACTGCTCGGTGCCCTCGATGCCGTGGCGGGCAAGCCGGACGGTCACCAGCACGCTGATGTTCAGGCCAAGGGCCATCGGGTCGATCTCGGCGGCATAGCCGGTGATGACCCCGGCCTCTTCCAGCCGCTTGACGCGGCGGCCGCAGGGGGTTGGCGACAGCCCGACCTTGTCGGCCAGATCCAGCATCGACATCCGGCCGTCGCGGCGCAGGGCGGCAAGGATGCGGTGGTCGATCGAATCAAGCTCGAGCATGGCGCTGGCCCCCCGGCCGGGAAACGGCGCCGGGGTCAGACCCCGGCCACCGCATGCACCCAGCCATAGGGGTCATTGGTCTGGCCGCGTTGCAGCCCGACAAGGGCGGTGCGCAGACGGGTGGTCAACGGGCCGGTCTGGCCGTCGCCGATCAGGAATTCGCCGCCGTCATGCTTGACCTTGCCGATGCCGGCGACCACAGCGGCCGTGCCGCAGGCAAAGGCCTCGACCAGATTGCCGCTGGCGGCATCGGCCTGCCAGTCCTCAAAGGAATAGGGCCGCTCGCTGATCTTCAGGCCGGCATCCGCGGCCATCTGCACCAGCGACTTGCGGGTGATGCCGGGCAGGATCGTGCCCTGCAGAGGCGGCGTGATGATCGAGCCGTCCTTGAACGCGAAGAACACGTTCATGCCGCCCAGTTCCTCGACCCAGCGATTCTCCTTGGCATCAAGGAACACCACCTGATCGCAGCCATGCGCGGTCGCCTGCGCCTGCGCGATCAGGCTTGCCGCGTAATTGCCGCCGCATTTCGCGGCGCCGGTGCCGCCCAGCGCGGCGCGGGTATAGTCCTGCGACGCCCAGATGGTCACGGCCTTGGCGCCGCCCTTGAAATAGGGGCCGACCGGCGAGGCGATGACGCAGAAGATGTATTCGCGCGACGGGCGCACACCCAGGAACGCCTCGGAGGCGAACATGAAGGGCCGCAGATAGAGGCTGCCGTCACCCTCGGGCACCCAGGACACATCCTGCGCCACAAGGCGTTCGATGGCCTCGATGAACACCGCCTCGGGCAGTTCGGGCATCGCCATGCGGCGGGCCGATTCGTTGAAACGGCGGGCGTTTTCGGTCGGGCGGAACAGCACGATGCGGCCATCGGCGCCGCGATAGGCCTTGAGCCCTTCGAAAATCTCCTGCGCGTAGTGCAGCACAGCGGCGGCCGGATCGAGAGGGAAGGGCGCGCGGGCGGTGATCTGCGCCGAATGCCAGCCCTTGCCCTCGCTCCAGCGCACCACCGCCATATGGTCGGTAAAGAGCGTGCCGAAGCCCAGATTGGCCAGCGCCTGAAGCCGATCCGCCTCGGGCATCGGCGACGGATTGGCGGAGATTTCGAATTGCATGTCAGCTTCCCTCGGTTTGGCCGCCGTCACCACGACTCCCGGCCGGTGTGGCGGCGGCTGCATATGAACGATTGCCCGACGAATAGTCGAGATGTCACGCGTGCAAAGCCCGTCCCAGACCCCTGAGCGCGGCTTCCTGCACGGTTTCGCCCAAGGTCGGATGGGCGTGGATCGTGGCGGCGATGTCGGTCAGGGTCGCGGCCATCTCGATGGCCAGCGCGAACTGGCCGGCAAGCTCGGACACGCCGGCGCCGACCGCCTGGATGCCCAGCACCAGCCCCGAGGCGCGGTCGTGGACGATGCGCACAAAGCCGTCGTCGCGTTCCAGCGTCATCGAGCGGCCGTTGCCGGCAAAGGGAAAGGTGGCGACGGCGGCCCCGGGCGTGTCGGCGGGAAGCTGGCCGACGGTGACGATCTCGGGGTCGGTAAAGCAGACGGCGGGCATGGCGCGCTTGTCCCAGACGGCATTGCCACCGGCGATGACCTCGGCCACCAGGGCGCCCTGCGCCATCGCCCGATGCGCCAGCATCGGGTCGCCGGTGACATCGCCGATGGCATGGACGCCGCGCATCGAGGTGCGGCAGCGGTCATCGACGGCGATGAAGGGGCCTTTCATGTCGAGTTGCAGCGACTCGAGCCCGAAGCCTGTGGTCGCCGGCGCGCGGCCGACCGTCACCAGCACCTTGTCGGCGGCGACCTGCTGTTCGCCCTCTGGCAGGGTCACGGTCAGCACGCCGTCGGCAAGGCCCTGCGCGCGGGCCTCGGTCAGCACGGTAACGTCCAGCGCCTTCAGCCGCGCGGCGACGGGGCGGGTCAGGTCGGCGTCATATTGCGGCAGGAGGCGCGGCCCGGCCTCGACCACCGTGACCGCGGCGCCCAGCTTTGCCAGCGCGGTGCCGATCTCGAGCCCGATATAGCCGCCGCCGACCACGGCGAGCCGGCCCGGTACTTCGGTCAGCGCCAGCGCCCCGGTCGAGGACAGGATATCGCCGCCAAAGGGCAGCGCCGCGAGCGGTTGCGGGCGCGAGCCGGTGGCGATGACCAGGTGTTCGGTGTCGATGTGCAGCGGGCCATCTTGCGTCGCGACCTCGACCGACTTGCCGTCGATGATCCGCGCCTGCCCGGTTACCACCCGCACCCCGGCCTTGCGCAGCAGCCCGGCCACGCCGCCGGTCAGCCGCCCGACGATGCCGTCCTTCCACGCCATGGTCTGCGCAAGGTCGATGGTCGGCGCGGCGACGGCAATGCCTAGCGCATTCGCCCCGGCCAGATGCCGCGCCGCGTGAAATTCGCTCGCGGCATGGATCAGCGCCTTGGACGGGATGCAGCCCACGTTCAGGCAGGTGCCGCCGGGGGCCGCGGCCTCGACCACGATCGTATCAAGGCCAAGCTGCCCGGCGCGGATTGCGCAGACATAGCCGCCGGGACCGGCACCGATGACCAGAACCCTGCAGGTCGCGCGCTTCATGCCTCGGCCTCCATGAAGATCAGGGCCGGGGTTTCAAGAAGCTGCTTGAGCCGCTGGACAAACCGGGCGGCATCCCAGCCGTCGATGACCCGGTGATCGAAACTGGCCGACAGGTTCATCATCCTGCGCGGCACGAACTGGCTGCCGTCCCACATCGGCCGCATCGCCATCTTGTTCACGCCAAGGATCGCCACCTCGGGGTGGTTGATGATCGGCGTGGTGGCAATCGCCCCCAGGGGCCCAAGCGAAGTTATGGTGATGGTCGAGCCGGTCAGTTCCTCGCGCGTGGCCTTGCCGTTGCGGGCGGCCTCGGCCAGGCGGGCGATTTCCGCGGCGGCGGCCGAGGGGCCAAGCGCCTCGGCATGGCGCAGGACCGGCACCACCAACCCGGCCTCGGTCATGGTCGCGATGCCGACATGCACCGGGCGGTGGCGGGTGACGATGCCGGCCTCGTCATCGAAATGCGCGTTCATTTCCGGATGGTCGGTCACGGCGCGGCAGAGCGCGGCGCAGAGGAAGGGCAGCAGCGTCAGCTTGGGCCGGTCGCCGCGCGCCGCGTTCATCGCCGCCCGCAACTCCTCGACCGCGGTGACGTCGACCTCTTCGATCACCGTGATATGCGGAATGCGGGCATTGGCCAGCGCCATGCGGTCGGCGATCCTGCGGCGCAGGCCGATGACGCGGATCTGCTCGGTCCCCTCGCGGCGCCGGCTGGCCGGCCCGGCGGCGGCCTGCGGCGGGGCGGTCAGGAAGGCCGACAGATCGGCACCGAGGATCCGCCCGGCCGGGCCGCTGCCACGCACCTGCCGCAGATCGACCCCCGCCGCCCGCGCCCGCGCCCGCACGGCCGGAGAGGCGAGCGGCCCCTGCCCCTCGGGACGCGGCGCGCCCGTCTGCGAGGGGACCGCAGAGGGTTCGGCCGGGGCCGCTGCCGGAGCTGCGGGTTTCGGCGCAGGTTTTTCCGGCGGGGCGGCGGGCGCGGCTTCGGCCGGCGGAGGAGGCGCGGCTTCGCCGCCCTCAGCCTCGCCCTCGCGCTCGATGGTGACCAGCACCGCGCCCACGGCCAGCGTCTCGCCAATCGCGCCGCCCAGCGTCAGGATCCTGCCGGCGAACAGGCTGGGGATTTCGACCGTGGCCTTGTCGGTCATCACCGCCGCGATCACGTCGTCCTCGCGGACAAGATCGCCGGGTTTTACCTGCCATTCGACCAGTTCGACCTGCGCGACGCCCTCGCCGACATCGGGAACCCGGATGATGCTGATCGCCATCTCAATCCTCCATGACCTTGGCAAGCGCGCGGGCAATGCGGGCGGGGCTGGGGAAATAATCCCATTCCTGCGCATGCGGATAGGGCGCATCCCAGCCGGCGATGCGGATCAGCGGCGCGCGCAGGTGCCAGAAACAGGCCTCCTGCACCTCGGCGATCAGTTCGCCGCCGAAACCGCTGGTGCGGGTCGCCTCGTGGACCACGATGCAGCGCCCGGTCTTTTCCACCGAGGCGCGGATCGTGTCGAGGTCAAGGGGCAGCAGGCTGCGCAGATCGATGATCTCGGCATCGACGCCGGTTCCGGCCACCGCCGCCTCGGCGACATGGACCATGGTGCCATAAGCCAGCACCGTCACATCGCGGCCCGGCCGATGGACCTGCGCCTGCCCCAGCGGGATGGCATAATGGCCCTCGGGCACCTCCCCCGCCGGATGGGCCGCCCAGGGCGTCGATTTGCCGGAATGGTCGCCGCTGAACGGCCCGTTATAGAGCCGCTTCGGCTCCAGAAAGATCACCGGATCGGGATCCTCGATGGCGGCGATCAGCAGGCCCTTGGCGTCATGGGGGTTCGACGGGATCACCACCTTCAGCCCCGCGACATGGGTGAACAGCGCCTCGGGGCTTTGGCTGTGGGTCTGGCCGCCGAAAATGCCGCCGCCGGTGGGCATCCGCACCACAAGCGGACAGGTGAACTGCCCGTTCGAGCGGTGGCGCAGCCGGGCCGCTTCCTGCGTGATCTGGTCATAGGCGGGAAAAACGTAATCGGCGAACTGGATCTCGACGCAGGGCCGCATTCCCTGCGCGGCCATGCCCACCGCCATGCCGACAATCGCGCTTTCGTTGATCGGCGTGTCAAAGACCCGCTCTTCGCCATAGGTGGCCTGCAGGCCGGCGGTGCAGCGGAACACGCCGCCGAAATAGCCGACATCCTCGCCAAAGACGATTACGGACGGGTCATCGGCCAGCTTCACGTCCATCGCGCTGCGCAGGGCCTCGATCATGGTCATGCGGGCCATGTCAGTTCCCCATTTCCTGCCGCTGGCGGCGCAGATGTTCGGGCATCTCGGCATAGACGCCGCGGAAGATCTCGGCGGGCGAGGTCGGGCGCGGGTCGACGAAGGTGCCATGGGACTCGACAGCCTTCTGCACCGCCATCACCTCGTCCAGGATCTCGGCCTCGGCCTGGGTGTGGCGTTCCTCGGACCAGGCGCCGCGCAGGATCAGATGCGCCTTCAGGCGGTCGACCGGGTCGCCCAGTGGCCAGGCCTTCGCTTCGTCCCGTGGCCGATAGGCGCTGGGATCGTCCGAGGTGGAATGCGCCGCCGCGCGATAGGTGAACCATTCGATCAGGACCGGCCCCTGCCCGCGCCGCGCCCGGTCGATGGCCCAGCGCGACACCGCCGCGACGGCCAGGTAATCGTTGCCGTCGACCCGCAAGGCCGGGATGCCATAGCCAAGGGCGCGGGCGGCATAGGTCTCGCTGCGGCCGACCGCGACCCCGGTATAGGTCGAGATGGCCCATTGGTTGTTGACCACGTTCAGCACCACCGGCGGCAGATAGACCGAGGCCGACAAGAGCGCGCTGTGGAAATCGTTCGACGCCGTGGCGCCGTCGCCGATCCAGCCCGCGGCGATCTTGCCGTTGCCGCGCAGCGCGCAGGCCATCGCCCAGCCCACCGCCTGCACATATTGCGTGCCCAGATTGCCCGAGACGGAAAAGAACCCGTAATCGCGCGCCGAATGCAGGATCGGCAGTTGCCGGCCCTGCAGGGGATCAAGATCGTTGGAATAAAGCTGGCCCATCAGCGCCTGCAGCGGATAATCCGCCGCGATCAGCAGGGTCTGCTGGCGATAGGTCGGGAAATTCATGTCGCCCGGCTCAAGCCGGCGCTGAAAGCCGCAACCGATGGCCTCTTCCCCGGTGCATTGCAGATAGAACGAGGTCTTGCCCTGCCGCTGGGCATTCAGCATCCGCCGGTCCACCGCGCGCATCTTCAGCATGTCGCGCAGACCAAGGCGCAGGTCGTCGTCGCTCAGGTCGGCGATGTAGTCGGCCCAGGGCCCGACAGCCCGGCCCCCCTCGTCCAGCACGCGGATCAGGCCGACGGCAAAGGGGCGGGCGTCCTTCGCCTCGAGGTCGGGGGGCGGCACCGGCAGGCTGCCGGCGGGCGGCACTTCGATGTTCGAGAAATCCGGCGACTGGTCCGGACGGGCGGGCGGGTGCGGGAAGGCCAGTTTCGCGGTCATTTCGGCGGCAACCGGGTTGCGGCATCAAGGCGGATCACCTCGCCGTTGAGCATCGGGTTTTCGATGATGTGGCAGACAAGGGCGGCAAATTCCCCCGGCCGGCCAAGACGGGTCGGGAATTGCGCATGTTGCGCCAGCGCGGTCTGCACCTCGGGCGTGAAGCCGGCCAGCATGGCGGTGCCGAAGATGCCGGGGGCGATGGCCATGACGCGGATGCCGTTCCTCGCCATGTCGCGGGCCATGGGCAGGGTCATGCCGGCGACGCCGGCCTTGGACGCCGCATAGGCCGCCTGCCCGACCTGCCCGTCCCAGGCTGCGACCGAGGCGGTGTTGACGATCACGCCGCGCTCGCCATCCTCGCCCAGGGGGTCCAGCGCCGCCATCGCCGCCGCCGACTGGCTTGCCACGTTGAAGGTGCCCAGCAGGTTGACGCCGATCACGCCGGCGAAGGCCGCCGGATCATGCGCGCCGTCACGGCCCAGAGTGCGCCGGGCGGGGGCGATGCCGGCGCAGTTGACGCAGATCCGTTCGGCCCCGTTGACCGCGCGCAGCTGCGCCAGCGCCGCGGCGACCGAGGCCGGGTCGGCCACGTCGCAGGGCGCAAAGGCGCCGCCCAGATCCGCGGCGACAGCCCGCCCCGCCGCGGCGTCGCGGTCAAGGATGCCGGTCCGCACGCCGCGGGCGGCCAGCGCCTGCGCCACCGCCAGACCCAGCCCCGACGCGCCGCCGGTAATCACGCAAGCCATGTCGCTGCCCGGTGTCATTGCCGTTTCCCCCCGAATAGATCCCGCGAAATGTTGATGCGCTGCACGTCCGAGGTGCCTTCGTAGATCTGGCAGACCCGCACGTCGCGATAGAGGCGTTCCAGCGGGAAATCCGCCAGATAGCCGTAGCCGCCCAATGTCTGGATCGCATCCGAGGTGACGCGTTCGGCCATCTGGCTGGCGAACAGCTTGGCGATCGAGGCCTCGCGCAGGCAGGGCGCGCCGGCATCCCTCAGCCGGGCGGCGTTCAGCACCAGTTGCCGCGCCGCCTCGACCTGCATGTCCATGTCGGCAAGGCGAAAGGCCACCGCCTGATGGTCGGCAATCGGTCGCCCGAAGGTCACCCGCTCTTTCGCATAGGCGACCGCCACCTCAAGCGCCGCCTGCGCCATGCCGACCGACTGCGCCGCAATGCCGATCCGCCCGGTTTCCAGCGACGACAGCGCGATGGCCAGCCCCTGCCCCTCGGCCCCGATGCGGTGGCTTTCGGGCAGGCGCAGCCCGTCGAACACCAGCGCGCAGGTGTCGGACGCAGTCTGGCCCATCTTGCGTTCGGGCGCCGCAACCCGCAGGCCGGGGCTGCCCGCCGGGATGTAGAAGGCCGAGATGCCCTTCTTGCCCGCCGCCGGATCGGTGACGGCAAAGGCGATGATGCCGCCGCAGATCCGGGCCGAGGTGATGAACTGCTTGGCGCCGTCCAGCACATAGTAGCCGCCGTCGCGCCGCGCCTTGCTGCGCAGGGCGGCGGCGTCGCTGCCGGCCTGGGCCTCGGTCAAGGCGAAGGCGCCGATGAAGGCCCCCGCCGCGGCCGGACGCAGCCATTGCCGCTGCTGTTCGGCCGACCCGAAACGCGACAGGACGGCACAGAACGGCGCGTTGTGGACCGACATCATGGTCGAGACCGCGCCGTCGCCGCCCGCCACCTCCATCAGCGCCAGCGCATAGGACACATAATCGGCGCCGATACCGCCCTGATCCTCGGACACGATCATGCCCAGCAGGCCAAGCGCCGCCATCTCGGCGATCACCTCGGGCTCGATGGCGCCGGCGGCGGCCCGCACCGCAGCCCCCGGCGCCAGCCGCGCCTGCGCAAAGCTGCGGGCGGTGTCGCGGATCATCGCCTGTTCGTCGGTCAGGATTCCGGCCATCTCAGCCCCTCTCGATGGCGATGGACAGGGCCTCGCCGCCGCCGATGCAGATCGAGGCGATGCCGCGCTGAAGCCCGCGCTCCTCCAGCGCATGCAGCAGCGTCACCACGATCCGCGCGCCCGAGGCGCCGATCGGATGGCCCAGCGCGCAGCCGCCGCCGTTGACGTTGACCCGGTCCTCGTCCAGCCCAAGTTCCTGCACAAAGGCCAGCGCGACAACGGCAAAGGCCTCGTTCACCTCCCACAGGTCGACATCGCCGGCCTGCCAGCCCAGCCGGTCAAGCAGCTTGCGCGTGGCGGCGACGGGCGCGGTGGTGAACCAGGCCGGTTCCTGCGCGTGGCCGGCGGCGCCGACGATCCGGGCGCGGGGGTGCAGCCCCTCTGCCCGCAGCACCTGATCCGAGACCAGCACCAGCGCCGCCGCACCATCCGAAATCGACGAGGAGCTGGCGGCGGTCACGGTGCCGTCGGGCCGGAAGGCCGGCTTGAGCGTCGGGATCCTGCCGGCCTGGGCAAGGCCGGGCTGTTCGTCGGCACCCACCGCCACCGACCCCTTGCGCCCGGTCACCGTTACCGGCGCGATTTCGCGCCGAAAGGCACCACGGGCCTCGGCCGCAAGCGCGCGTTCCAGCGACCGTATCGCCCAGTCATCCTGCCGGGTGCGGGTAAAGCCGAACCTGTCGGCGCACAGTTCGGCAAACTGGCCCATCAGCGCGCCTTTCTCATAGGCGTCCTCGAGCCCGTCGAAAAACATGTGGTCGACCAGCCGGCCATGGCCCAGCCGCTGGCCGCGCCGCGAACCGGCGATCAGATGCGGTGCGTTGGTCATGCTTTCCATGCCACCGGCCAGCATGACCTGCGCCTCGCCGGCGCCGATCCGCAGCGCGGCATCAAGGATCGCCTTCAGGCCCGATCCGCAGACCTTGCTGACGGTGGTGCAGGCAATCGACTGCGGCAGGTCCGCCCGCAACACCGCCTGCCGGGCCGGCGCCTGACCGACCCCGGCGCTCAGGACCAGCCCGATCAGCGCCTCGTCGATGCGTTCCGGCGGAATTCCCGACTGCGCAACCGCAGCCCGCACCGCAACCGCGCCCAGATCGGTGGCGGACAGGTCGCTGAACGCGCCCTGAAATGCCCCCATCGGCGTGCGCTGCGCCGATACGATTGCGACAGGTTCCACAGATGCCCCTCCCCGACCACCCCGGCGAACCGCCATCACCAGCAGTCTAGAACCGATTTCCGGCATGGGTTCGCCTGTTTCATTGCCATTTTTGCGAATCCCGGCATGATGCAGCCAGGATTTCGCAGCGAACGGGTGAAACCATGCTGGACCTTGATGATACCGACCTGCGCATCCTTCGGGCGATGCAGGCAGACGGCGACCTTTCGGTCACCGAAATCGCCGCCCGCGCCGGGCTGTCGCAATCGCCCTGCTCGCGCCGGATCGCCCGGCTGCAGGAGGCGGGTGTGCTGATCGGCAGGGAAACCATCCTCGACGCCCGCAAGCTGGGCTTCCAGACCCAGATCATCGTGCGGATCAAGCTGCAAAGCCACGAACGCGGGCTTCTTGACGGCTTCAAGAAGGCGGTGCGCGACATTCCGGAAATCCAGTTCGCGCTTCTGGTGCTGGGCGATTTCGACTTCTACCTGCGCATCATCGTGCGCGATACCGACCATTACCAGCAGCTCTTGCAGAACCGGCTTGTCACCCTGCCGGGCATCCGCGAGATGCAGAGTTCGGTCATCCTCGAAGTGGTCAAGGACGTGAAGACCCTGCCGATCTGAGGGGCGCCCTAGCTGATCGGGTCGTACATGAACACGCGCAGTTCCTGCGGGCAGCGGCAGGCCTTGGCGATGCGCCGCGCCCAATCCTCGGCCGCCGCGCGGTCGGGCAGTTCCAGCACGGTGAAGCCGCCGGTGATGCGGTTGCCGGGATAGCTGCCCGCGGTCACGGTCCCGTCGGCCGCGACGCGCACCGGCGCGACCTCCTCGTCGATGCCGCCGCCGAACACATAGACCCCGGCCGCCTTCGCGGCGAGGATCACCGCCCGCGATTCCGCGCCCACCTGCTCCATCTCGTCGGGCCGCGCGTCCATGACGCCGCTGGGAAAGGATATGAGGTATTTTGCCATGCCCGCAGCATGACACAGACCGGCGCCCGTGCAAGTCCCCGGCACGGCCTTTGGCCAACCCCGGCCGGTATCGGCGGCCCCCGATCGCGCGCGGGCCCGTTTAGGGACCGGGGGCCCGCGCACCGGCGCGGGCCCCTGGCAAAACGCTATTTCGTCGGCACCATCGCCCCCGGCGTCACCGTGCAATCGGTGTCGAACGGCGTGCCGTCGCAGTCGCCTGCAGCCGGCGGGGCACCCACGTCATGACAGCACAGCGTGCAGTCCAGATCGAACGGAGAGACATTGCTGCAATCGCAGGCCGCGCATCCCACCGGCGCCCCGGCCGCCGGCTTGCCCGGCGGCACAGGCTGCGCCTGCGCCGGGACAGTGCCGGCGCAATCCGCGCCGTCGGTGCCGGCAAGGCAGCGGCCGGTGCCCTGCGGTTCGTCGCACTGGCCGTCAAAGGCATGGCGGCAGGTGTTCTCTCCGGTCCCCGACGGCACCGGGCGCAGCGCGCAATCGGTCTCGTCCGACATTGCCGGACAGCCGTTGCCATAGGGCTGTTCGTTGCACACCCCGTTGTTGGCGAGCACGCAGCCATCCTTGCCCCCGGCCGGCCGGAACGGCGGCAGCACTGTGGTTTCGGCCAGACAATCCGCATGATCGGTGCCGATCGCGCAAAGCCCGGTCCCCAGACCCGGCTCGTCACAGGTGCCGTCAAAGGCGTGGCCGCAGCTGTTCAGCGGATCAGGCTGGGCCGCACAATCCGCCGTATCGGTCCCGGCGGCGCAAAAGCCGGTGCCGATCCCCGGTTCGTCGCATTCGCCGTCATTGATCCAGGGGCAGGCGACAGGGACGGCATTGGCGCAATCCGCCGTGTCGGTCCCGGCGGCACAGACGCCAGTGCCAATGCCCGGCTCGTCGCATTCGCCATCGTTCACCCAACGGCAGCCGACCGTCACCGCATTGGCGCAATCCGCCGTGTCGGTCCCGGCGGCACAGACGCCGGTTCCGATGCCGGGTTCGTCGCATTCGCCATCGTTCACCCAGCGGCAGCCGGCAGGCAGCGCATTGGCGCAATCCGCCGTGTCGGTTCCGGCGGCACAGAGGCCGGTGCCGATGCCGGGTTCGTCGCATTCCCCATCGCTGACCCAGCGGCAGCCGACCGTCACCGCATTGGCACAATCCGCCGTGTCGGTTCCTGCCGGGCAAGCGCCGGTGCCGATGCCCGGCTCGTCGCATTCGCCATCGTTCACCCAACGGCAGCCGACCGTCACCGCGTTGGCGCAATCCGCCGTGTCGGTCCCGGCGGCACAAACGCCGGTGCCGATGCCGGGTTCGTCGCATTCGCCATCGTTGACCCAGCGGCAGCCGACCGCCATCGCATTGGCACAATCCGCCGTGTCGGTTCCGGCGGCACAGGCGCCGGTGCCGATGCCGGGTTCGTCGCATTCGCCGTCATGGGTCCAGAGGCAGCCACTGAACCCGGCACAATCCGTCGTGTCTGTCCCTTCCGGACAAGCGCCGGTGCCGATCCCGCGCTCGTCGCACTCGCCGTCATGCGCCCAAGTGCAGGAATCGTCTGCCAGGGCCGCTCCGGCCGACAGCCACAGCACGGCTGCAAGGCCCCGAAGCACCCAACCCGATCCTTGTGTCATCCGTCACCCTCCCCTTGCGGTTCGGCATCAAACTTGCGCAAACCGGCCGGCCGCGCCGTGATCTGGCGCAATCCGCCGCAAAGATTGTGGGGATGAGGGTTTCGGACCACCGCCCGACCGGGTGCAGACGAAAGGTCCTGCCGGGCGGGCCGGGCCGACGCGTCAGATCAGGCCGCGCCCGGCCAGATTGCGCATCAGCGCCGCGGTGCCAAAGGTCCATTCCGGCGCCTCGGTCGCCAGCCGCACGGTGTTGACCAGCGCGCCAAGCCCGGGGGCGGCGATGGTCACCACGTCGCCCGGATGGTGGGTAAAGCCCTGCCCCGGCGCGTCGCGGTCCTGCACCGGCGCGAACAGGGTGCCGAGATACAGAAGAAAGCCGTCGGGATACTGATGATGCCGGCCGCGGGTCTGCGCCACCAGATCGGCGGGGTCGCGGCTGATCTCGGCCATCGAGGAATGGCCGGTCATGACGAAACCGTCGCTTCCCTCGACCCGCAGCGTCAGGTCCAGCCGGCGCACATCGTCGAGCGTGAAGCCCTGATCGAACAGCCGGATGAACGGGCCGATGGCGGCCGAGGCGTTGTTGTCCTTGGCCTTGCCCAGCAAGAGCGCCGACCGCCCCTCGACGTCGCGCAGGTTGACGTCGTTGCCCAGCGTGGCGCCGACGATGCGGCCGGTGGAATCGACGGCCAGCACCACCTCGGGTTCGGGGTTGTTCCAGCGCGACACCGGATGCAGGCCGACATCGGCCCCGTACCCCACCGCCGACATCGGTTGCGCCTTGGTGAAAACCTCGGCATCCGGGCCGATTCCGACCTCGAGGTATTGCGACCACAGCCCTTCGGCCTGAAGCAGCGCCTTGACCTCGGCCGCCTTGGCCGACCCCGGCACCAGATCACGCAAGCTATCGCCGATGACCCCGGCCACGCGGGCGCGGATCGCCTGCGCCCGCCCCGGATCGCCGCCCGCCCGCTCTTCGATCACCCGTTCGATCATCGAGCGGGCGAAGGTGACGCCGCAGGCCTTGACCGCCTGCAGGTCGCAGGGCGCCAGCATCGCGCCCGGGGCCATGACCGCGTCCAGGGGGCCCAGATCCTCTCCCCTCGCCGCGGTGACAAAAGCCGGAATATCGGGCTGTTCCAGCAGGTCGCGCATCGTCGGCGCGGCGGGCGAGGTGATGTCGATCACCCGGCCCCCGCGCACGGTCACCACGGCAGGGCCGATGCCCTCGCGCCAGACCCGACCGACGAAACACCCATCCGCTGGCAGCATCGCATCCCTCCGTCCCCTGCCGGCAGAAAAGCCGATGGGCCGGTCTTCGTCCACCCGTATCCCGCGCCGCGATCAGCGCAGATCGTCGGGCAACAGGTCCAGCGGCATGTTCTGCCAGGCCACCGGGCGCAGCCAGCGGCGGATCGCCATGGTTCCGACCGAGGTGGCGCCGAAATTGGTCGAGGCCGGGTAAGGCCCGCCGTGGACCATGGCGTCGCAGACCTCGACCCCGGTGGGATAGCCGTTGGCCAGCACCCGGCCGGCCTTGCGGCTGAGGACGGGCAACAGGTCGCGCGCCTGCGGGTAATCGCCGGCATCGACATGGATCGTGGTGGTCAGCTGTCCGTGCAGGCTGTCGGCCACCGCCGCCATCTGCGCCGCATCGCGGACGGTGACGATCAGGCCAAGGGGGCCGAACACCTCTTCGCCCAGCGCCGGATTGTCCAGCCACTGGTCGCCGGTGGTGCGGAACAGATAGGGCTGTGCGCTGCGCCCCTCGCTGCCGGTCTGCAGCAGGGTCTCGACCTCGTTGCTGCCGGCGATGCGGTCGCGACCGTCGCGATAGGCCTGGGCAATGCCGTCGGTCAGCATGACCTGGCCGGCGACCTGTTCCAGCGCGGCAACGGCGGCCGCGGCATAGGCTTCGGCGGCCTCGCCCCCGATCACCACCGAGATGCCCGGGTTGGTGCAGAACTGGCCGGCGCCCATCGTCAGCGACCCGGCCCAGCCCTGCGCCACCGAAGGCCCGCGGGCAGAGAGCGCATGGGGCAGGACGAACATCGGGTTGACCGAGCCAAGCTCGCCGAAGAAGGGGATCGGTTCAGGGCGCGCCGCGCAAAGGTCGAACAGCGCGCGTCCGCCGGCGAGCGAGCCGGTAAAGCCCACCGCCTTGATGAGCGGATGCTGCACCAGCGCCTCGCCCACGTCGCGGCGGCCGCCCTGGATCAGGCTGAACACGCCCGCGGGCATGTCGCAGGCGGCGACGGCGGCGGCAATCGCCTCGGCCACGATCTCGCCGGTGCCGGGATGGGCGGAATGGCCCTTGACCACCACCGGGCAGCCGGCGGCAAGGGCGCTGGCGGTGTCGCCGCCGGCCGTCGAGAAGGCGAGCGGAAAGTTCGAGGCACCGAACACCGCGACCGGGCCGATCGGCTGCTGCATCAGCCGGATTTCCGGGCGCGGCGCCGGCTTGCGGTCGGGCAGCGCGGCATCGGCGCGGCGGTCAAGATACTCGCCATTGCGGATATGGCTCGCGAACAGGCGCAACTGGCCGGTGGTGCGCCCGCGCTCGCCCTCCAGCCTTGCGGCGGGCAGGCCGGTTTCGGCGCTGCCGATGGCGGTTATGGCGGCACCGCGGGCCTCGATCTCGTCGGCGATGCGGTCAAGGAAGGCGGCGCGTTCGGCGCGGGTCTTGCCGGCATAGGCCGGGAACGCGGCATCGGCGGCGCGCACCGCGCGGTCGACCAGCGCCGGGGTGCCCACGGCATAGGGCAGCGCAGCGCCGGTTGCCGGCGCCGAAAGAAAGGTCTTCTCGCCCGCGACCCAGTCCCCGGCGATCAGATGCAGCCCGCGCGGCGTCCAGTGAGCGTTCATGTCGACCTCCAGTATACAGAATGCGCCCCGCTCTTAACCGAAGGGGGCGCGCGGCGGAAGGGTGTAAGGTGGGTCCAGACCCACCTTACCCGATCCGCCAGCTCGAGGCGGTCACGCCGCCGAACAGCCCCTCATCGTGATAGACGCGGCGGGCGGTTTCGCCCTCGGCCGCGCCAAGCGCAACGTGAAGCGGGATCAGGTGGTCCTCTTCGGCATGGCAGACGCGGGCATAGGGCGCGCTTTCCCAGTCGACCAGCGCGGCGGTGCGCGCGGCGGGATCCCGCTCCATCGTCTTGCCCAGCCAGTCGTCGAACGCCGCCGAGGGCACGCGGGCCTGCGGTCCGAAAAGCCGCAGGTTGTGATAGGACAGGCCGGACCCGACGATCAGCACCCCTTCGTCGCGCAGGGGCGCCAGCGCCCGGCCCAGCGCCAGATGCGTTTCGGGATCATAGCCGCGTTGCAGCGAGATCTGGAACACCGGCACCTGCGCCTCGGGATAGATCACGAAGGCAGGCACAAAGGTGCCGTGGTCAAAGCCCTGCCGGTCGTCCAGCGCCACCGGAAGGCCGGCCGCGGCGATCAGATCCGCCGCCCGTTCGGCCAGTGCCGGCGCGCCGGGCGCGGGATAGACCAGCTTGTAGGTTTCGGGGGGAAAGCCGCCGTAATCATAGATCATCCCCGGTCTGGCCGCATGCATGACGCGAAACTCGGGCGCTTCCCAATGGCCCGAGACCATCAGCACGGCGCGCGGCGTCACCCCGATCTCCTCGGGCATCCGCGCCAGCGAGGTTTCGAGATTGGCCAGCATCGCCCGCATCTGCGGGATCCACGGCCAGGGCCCGCCGCCATGCGAGATGAAATAGGTCGGAAGCCTGCCGGTCATGTGTCTCTCCTGCGCCGATGGGGGCACTCTAGGCCGTGCGCGGCTGCGCAGGAAGCCGCGATCAGCGCGTGGGGTCTGTGCGGAAAAGTAAGGTGGGTCTCGACCCACCCTACGGCAGGTGGAACACCTCGGTCATCCCGGCCCACCATTCGCCGGGCTGGCGCGTATCCAGCGGGCGTTGCAGCGGGCCGACCAGCCGCTGCCAGTCCTGCGTGACCGGGTCCTGCGCAAGCAGCGCCTGATCGGCCTCGAAATCGGTGCCGACATATTCGAAATAACCGAACAGCAGGTTTTCCGGTTCCTTGAGGAAGATCGTGTAGTTGCGGATGTTTGCCCGCGTCAGCCCCGCAAGCACGCCCGGCCAGCCTTCGCGGTGCAGGTCCAGATAGCGTGCCTTCGTCTCGTCGCTCAGGCCGATGACAGAACCGTAGCGTTTCACCGGATCCGCGCCCCTGCGGTGTCGAACAGGCAGATGCGGGCCGGGTCGAAACGCACCGCGATCTCGTCGCCGACAGCGGGCCGCGCGTCCCGCGCCTCGATCACCAGGGGCAGGTCCGGCGCCAGCGCGCCATGGACGAAGGCGGTCGAGCCAAGCTGTTCGACCACCTCGATCCGCACCCGCGCCTCGGCACCCGCCGACCCGGTCAGATGTTCGGGCCGGATGCCGACCTGCACCTCTTGCCCCGGCGCCAGCCGCACCGGCACCGCGATCTCGACCCCGCCCAGCGCCACCCGGTCGGCCGCCACCGCGCGGCCGGGCAGGATGTTCATCCGCGGGCTGCCGATGAAACCGGCGACAAAGATGTTGTCGGGATCGTCGTAAAGGTCGGTCGGCCGGCCCACCTGTTCGACGCGGCCCGCCCGCAGCACGACGATGCGGTCGGCCAGGGTCATCGCCTCGGTCTGGTCGTGGGTGACATAGATCATCGTCGCGCCAAGGCTCTGGTGCAGGCGGGCGATCTCGATCCGGGTCTGGACCCGCAATTCGGCGTCAAGGTTCGACAAAGGTTCATCGAACAGGAACACCTGCGGCTGGCGCACGATGGCGCGGCCGATGGCGACCCGCTGGCGCTGCCCGCCCGAAAGCTGCGCGGGCTTGCGGTCCAGAAGCGGCTCGATCTGCAGGATCTTTGCCGCCTTTTCCACCGCGGCGCGGCGTTCCGCCCTAGGCACCCGTTGCAGGCGCAGGGCAAAGCCCATGTTGTCGGCCACCGTCATGTGCGGGTAAAGCGCGTAGGACTGGAACACCATGGCGATGCCGCGGTCATAGGGTTCCTCGTCGGTCACGATCTTGCCGCCGATGGCGATCTCGCCATTGGTCACCGTCTCAAGCCCCGCGATCATCCGCAGAAGCGTGGACTTGCCGCAGCCCGAGGGGCCGACAAAGACGACGAATTCGCCCGGTTCGATGGCAAGGTCGACGCCGCGGATCACATCGTGGCCGGCAAAGCTCTTGGTCACGGCATTCAGGGTCAGTTCGGACATGGTTCAACCTTTCACGGCGCCGGCGGCGATGCCCGCCACGATGCGGCGCTGGAAAATCAGGTAGATGACGACGATGGGGGCCGCGGCCAGCACGATTCCGGCGGCCAGAAGCGGCACATTGGTCGAATATTCGCCGCGCAGCGCGGTGATCCCCACCATCAGCGTGCGTTCGCGCTGCAGCACGAGAAGCGAGATCAGCACGTCATTCCAGCAGTACAGCGTGTTGAGGATGCCCAGCGTGATGAGCGCCGGCCGCCCCATCGGCAGCAT
Organism: uncultured Rubellimicrobium sp.; assembly: GCA_964540965.1. Lineage (GTDB taxonomy): Bacteria > Pseudomonadota > Alphaproteobacteria > Rhodobacterales > Rhodobacteraceae > JADYZU01. Next base: position 128,387 of record CAZIOT010000010.1, read on the forward strand.
GACGAACCACCAGACCTGCCAGAATTTCGCGCCGTCGACCCGCGCCGCCTCGGTCAGTTCGCGCGGCAGGGCGGCATAGAAGGCGGTCATCAGGTAGATGCTGAACGGCAGGAAGAAGGCGGTATAGGACAGGATCAGCCCGGTGCGGGTGTTCAGAAGGCCCAGCCCGATGATCGTCTGGTAGAAGGGCACCAGCACGACCTGGACCGGAATCATCAGGCTCGCGAGGATGACGACAAACACCAGCCGCCGGAAGGGAAAGCGCAGCACCGCCAGCGCGAAACCGGCCAGCGAGGCGGTGACCAGCAGCACGGCGACCGCGCCGCCCGTCACCAGAACCGAATTCAGGAAATATTCCGAAAACCGCGCCCGCCCCCAGGCGGTGACGAAATTCTCGAACGTGGGGTCGGTGACCCAGCCGAAGCGGTCAAGGACATAGCCCCGGTTGTCCTTCAGCGCGTTGTTGACCGCGAACCAGATCGGGTAAAGGCAGGACAGCGCCAGAAGCGCCATCGGAACCGCCGCCGCCCAGAGGATCTTGCGTTCGCGTCTGCCGACTGTTGCCATCGCCCCCGCCCCTACAGATTAGCGTTGCGCGACATGATGCGGATCTGCATGTAGGCAACCCCCGCCATCATCGTGAACAGGAACATGGAAATCGCCGCCGCATAGCCGGGCCGGTTGAGCCGCCCCTGCTCGAGCCAGATCAGGAATTCGGGCAGGGTCGTCGCGGTGCCCGGCCCGCCGCCCGTCAGCACATAGATCAGGCCGAACATGCTGGTCAGCACGCCGATGGTGGTGACGACGGCGACGAATTCGATGATCGGACGCAAGGAGGGGATCACGATCAGGAACAGCCGCTGCCAGAACCGCGCGCCGTCGATCCGCGCCGCCTCGACGATGTCGTCGGGGACGGTGGACAGGCCCGACAGGAAGATCAGCACCGACATGCCGAAGGTGGACCAGAGCTGCACCGCGATCAGCGACCCGAGCGCCGTTGTCGACGATCCCAGCCAGTCGACCGCATCAAAGCCCACCGCCTTGAGCGCCGCGTTCAGCGACCCGTCATAGCGCAGCACGATGTTGAAGATCGCGCCGACGATGACCGACGACAGCACCGCCGGCAGGAAATAGACTGCGCGATAAAGCTTGCCCCCCGGCACCCCCTGATGGATCAGGATGGCCAGCAGCATCGGCAGCATGATCCAGATCGGCAGCGTCGCCAGCAGGATCAGCGTGTTGACGATGGAATCGCGGAAATTCGGATCTTCGACGGCGCGGATATAGTTCTGCACCCCGACCCATTCCTCGCCCTCGGCAAAGGACAGGACAAAGCCCCAGAACAGGGGAATGATGCGGAACACCAGAAGAAGCAGCAGCGCCGGCGCCAGAAACAGGGCCGCAAAGCGCCGCTCGGCCCGCGTCCCGATCGTTTTCCGCCTGTCCATATTGCCCCCGTCCCCCGCCTTCGACAGCCAATGGAATGGCCGTTTGTCGGCCGGGGGACTCATGCCCCCGGCCCCTGCTCCGGTTCCGGCCTACTGGTTGGCCAGACGCGCCGCTTCCATCGCCTCGATGGCGGCATCGACCGTGGTTTCCCCGTTCAAGAGGACCTGGCTCTGCCGCTTCCATTCCTCGAGCACGGCCGGATTCAGCACGGCATGGGCCATCGCGGTCGGATGTTCGGACATGATGGCCAGGATCGTCGACAGCGTCGGCGAGGACAGGCCCGAGGTATCGACCCCGGTGTTGGCCGGAAGCGCGCCCGTGTCGATCGCAAAGATCGCCTCGCGCTCGGCATCGGTGAGGACCGCCACCAGATCGCGGGCCAGATCGGCCTCGTCGCTTTGCGCGGTCACCGCCCAGCCGATGCCGCCGGCGAAGGGCAGGTTCGCCACTTCGGCGCCCGGGGTCGGAAAGGCAAAGGCGCCGACATTCTCGGGCAGCAGGAATTCGTCGAACTGCTTCCAGTGGGCGACATCCGACAGGAGGCCGACGGTATGGGCCGCCTCGCCGCGCATGAACATCTCGTATTCGTCCATGAACTTGGCGGTCGAATTGGCGCCGTCGGCGAACCAGCCGCGGTCGTTCATCTCGACCCAGAGGTCGACGATGGCGCGCACCTTGGGATCGGTCCAGGACATCTCGCCCGCCGCCCAGGCGGCGTAATCCTCGGGGGTGAAGGTGTTGGCGGTGGCCATGGTGACCTGGAATTCGCCGCCGAAGCCTTCCTTGTTGCCCATCGCAAAGCAGGGGACGTTGCCGGCGGCGATGATCGCATCGCAGACCGCAACCATCTCGTCCCAGGTGGCGGGCGCGGCGGCGGGGTCCAGCCCGGCGGCCTCATAGGCCTGACGGTTGTAATAGATCACGAAGCCCTGGATCGTCAGCGGCAGGGCATAGGCCGCGCCGTCGACCGAAAAGGCGTCCAGACCGGCAAAGCCGCCGGCCATCGCCGTCAGATCGGCCAGTTCGGCCGCGCGCGAGGTGGTCTGCGAACCGCCATGCAGCAGCACGACATCCGGCCCCTCGCCCGAGGCAAGCGCGGTGCCCAGAAGCGTGTAATACTGGTCATGCGGCTGGGCGACAAAATTCAGCGTCACGCCGGGGTGCATTTCCTCGAACGCCGCCCGGGCGCTGTCGTAATAGCCCTGGGTGACGGGATCGGAATATTTCCAGTCCCAGATCGTCAGTTCCTGCGCATTGGCGCCGGTGGCCAGAAGCGTGGTCGCCAGCAAGGCAAGTTTCAGTTTCATCGGGTTCCTCCCCCTTTGGATGTGACCCGCCTCAGGCGGGAGTCTTCAGAAACAGCGCGCAGTCGGGCGCGGTGCGCATTGCCGCTTCGGCAATCGGCAATGGTTCGGCCCAGTCGCGGCGCGCGGTATCGCTCAGGCGCAGGCCAAGGCCGGGGGCATCGGGCACATGGATGCGGCCGGCTTCGATGCGGAAGGGTTCGTCGACCAGGAAGTCATAGTTCTGGAACGAATATTCCAGCCACGGGCATTCCGGCAGCGCGCAGGCGGCATGGACCCCGGTTTCCAGCGTCGTATTGCCAAGCGCCACCGGGATGCCCAGCTCGGCCGCCAGCCAGCCGGTGCGCATCACCTCGGTGATACGGCCGTGGACATTGATGATATCGGTCGCCCGATCCATCAGCAGTTTCGCCCGGCCCGACACGTCAAGATATTCGCCCGAATTGACCAGCGTGCCGGGAAACATCGCCGACAGCGCGCGCAGCCCGTCGAAGTCGCTGCGCAGGATCGGATCCTCGATCCAGTAGAGGTGATGGCCGGCGCGGGCGTATTCGGTCAGGCAAAAGGCGGCGTGTTTCGCCGACCAGCCTTCATTGGCATCGGCCATGATGGTGATGTCCGCCCCGGCGACCCGTTTCAGGATGTCCAGCCGGTTGATGTCCCAGCCCACGTCCGGATGCCCGACCTTGATCTTGAAGGCGGTAAAGCCCAGGCCCGCGACACGGGTGAAGAACGCCGCGAATTCCGCATCGGTCATGTGGAAATCAAGGCCCGAGGCATAGCAGGGCACCGAGGTCTTCGTGCCGCCCAGATAGGCCGCCAGCGGCAGGCCGGCCTGCTGCGCCGCCAGATCCCACAGGGCGATCTGCAGCGCCTCGCCAAAGCCATAGGTCGCATCGCGCTGGTTGCCGCCGCGCGGCCGGTCCACCCGGTGGACCAGCGCGCCTGGCACCTGCCCGTCAAGACCCGGCCAGAGATGGGCGGCAAAGGTCGATTCCAGCGCCGAAAGCGGCGGCATCGCGTCCCACATCAGATGGGCAAAGCCGAGGCCGGTGCGGCCGGCGCCGTCGCTCAACTCGAGCGCGAGGCAATGCATCGCGTCGAAACGCACCTGGCTGTCGCCGATCACCCGGTCGCGGCGGAACTGGAACCGCGTGATCCGCCAGTCGCGGATGCCAAGGGCCGGGGTCGCGGCAAGATGGGCCGGAGCGTTCATTTGATGCACTCAGAATCGTCAACTGATTTATCAGTTACGTTGACAGATGCATTGCGGCCCGGCAAGTGAAAGTTTAACCTGGCCTCATGACGCCCCGGGATTCTGCACCCCTGCTTTCTGACCTGGCTTATGAGCGCATCCTTCAGGCGCTGTTCGAGCAGCGCGTGCCGATGGGCGCCCGCATCAGCCAGACCGATCTTGTCGCGCTGACCGGGGTGCCGGTCGGGCCGGTGCGCGATGCGCTCAAGGTGCTGGAATCGGATGGCGTGGTGGTGGTGCATCCGCGGTCGGGGATCGAGGTGATCCGCCCCTCGGCCGAGTTGGTGCGCGCCACGTTCCAGTTCCGTCTCATCATCGAACGGGCGGCGGTGCGGACCTATGCGCTGACCGCGCCCGAGGCCGACCTGCGCGCGCTGCGCGCCCTGCATGACGAACATTGCGCCATCTATGCCGTGGCCGATCCCAACGCCAATGTCGCCGACAGCCTGTCGCGGCTGGAAGAAGCGTTCCACACCCCGATCGTCGCCAGCCTTGGCAACGAACTGGTCGATGCCAGCTATCGCCGGCTGCAGCTGATGGCGCGGATCGTCAAGGACAAGGGCGCGGTGCTGCCGCGGGCCGGGCAGATCTCGCTGACCGAACATCTTGCCGTGGTGGACGCCTGCCTGTCGCGCGACCCCGATGCCGCCGAAGCGGCGCTGGCGCGGCACCTGGGCAATGCGCTGAACCGCAACCTTGGGCTGGCGTAGCGGCGGTCTTTGCGACAACGCCGGCGCATGGTGGGCGGTTGCCCACCCTACGCGCCCCCCTGGGGTAGGGTGGGCAACCGCCCACCGGCCCCCTTCACCCGACCGACGCCCGCGCCTATCCCGCCCTGGCCGGCAGGCGGCGGTCGGCCAGAACCTTGTGGAAATGATCCAGCACCGGCGCCTCGCCATGCTGCCGGATCAGGCGGCGCAGGCCGAAATGCACCTCGGCCATCTCGACATAATAGGCGGTGAAGGCCAGGTTGGTGCCCGCCCCCGCGGCGGCACCCAGCACCGGCACCGCCTGTGTCGCCAGCTTTTGTCCCAGCATCGCGGCAAAGCGCGGCGCCACCCGCGCCAGCATGGCATTCACCGCCGGCCCGGTCAGCGACAGCCGCGCGCCGATGAAGGTGGTGTCGATGCCATCGTCGCCCTCGCCCGGGCCGCCGGCGCCAAAGACGCGCAGGCATTCCAGCCGGGTTTCCGCGCTTGACGGATCCTCGCCATGCGCGGCGGCCACATCCTGCACCGCGCGGAAGATCACCGTCGTGGTCACCGGCAATTCGGCCAGCGCCGTCGGCAGGCCACCCAGCCCGCCCAGCGCGCCGGACACCGAGGCGATGGCCTTGTGCGCGCCCGGCCCGGCGATGCGGCGGCCCCAGCCGCCGCGGCTGCGCCCGGCAAGGTCATAGCTTTTCTCGAGAGCGCCGCGCGCGGCGCGGTCAAGCTGGCTGCGCACCGCCTTGGGCAATGCCTTGAGCCCGCCCTCGACCCGGCCGCCGACAAAGGTGATCGCCTTCATCACCAGCCCGCTGGCCCGCAACTGCCGGTCGGCGAGCGCGGCCACCGCGGCGGCAGCCTCTTCGTCCAGCGGCTGCGGTGCGGTGTCGGGGGTAACGTCCTTGAGATGCGCTGTGTCCATCCCTGAATGATGGGGATGGCGCGGCGGATTTCAATCCACCGCCGGATCGGTCGCCTTGCGCACCTTGCCGCGCACGCCCTCCCATGCGCCTTCGCGCAGTTCCAGCCCCAGCACGCGGTCGGGGTTGGTCGGCGGCGGCATCTCGACCCCCTCCAGCCTGCGAAAGCCGAAACGGCGGTAGTAGGGCTCGTCGCCGACCAGCAAGATGCGGCTCCAGCCCTCGCCCGGGGCGGCCTCGATGACATGGTGCATCAGGGCGCCGCCGATCCCTTCGCCCTGCCGCGTCGGGTGGACGGCGACGGGGCCCAGGAGCAGCGTCCACTTGCCGCCGACCCGCGCCGGCCAGTTGCGGATCGCGCCGGCCAGGGTGCCGGTCTCGTCCCGCGCGGTCAGGCAGAATTGCGGCACCGGCGGCACGCCGCGGCGCAGACGGTAGGACGACAGCATCTCGCGCCCCGGGGCAAAGCAGAGGTCGTAAAGCGCCTCGACCTCCCACCAGTCGTCGGGGGTTTCCTGTGAGATGACGATCACCGGCCCCTCCCCGATTCAAGGCAACTGGCGGGGGGCGTAGCATGGGGTTATGTCGGCTTCAAACACCAGGAGCCGCCATGTTCTATCGCCCCGCCGACGGCCACGGCCTGCCGCACAATCCGTTCAGCGCCATCATCGCGCCGCGGCCCATCGCCTGGGTGGCGACACGCGGGGCGGACGGGCGCGACAACCTTGCGCCCTATTCCTTTTTCAACGGGGTCGCCTATGCGCCGCCGCAGGTGATGTTCGCCTCGACCGGGAAAAAGCCCGACCGCGGCGACACCAAGGATTCGCTCGGCAATATCCGCGACACCGGCGTGTTCTCGATTTCGGTCGTGGAGCGGACCGCGGCCACGGTGATGAACGCCACCACGCAGCACTTTTCGCGCGAGGTGGATGAGTTTTCCGCCGCCGGGGTGGACAAGGCCGAATGCGAGACGATCCCCTGCCCGCGCGTCGCCGGCGCCCCCGCGACGCTGGAATGCCGCCTGACCCAGGTGGTGCAACTTCCCGGCCGGTCGAATTTCGTCGTCTTCGGCGAGGTGACCGGCGTGCACCTGCGCGACGACTGCCTGATCGACGGCCGGTTCGACGTGGCCCGCTTCGGCATGGTCGCGCGGCTGGGCTATCTCGACTATTCGGTGGTCGAGTCGGTGTTCACCATGGAACGGCCGGATTAGACGGCGCGCGGGGCGTTTGCCCCCCCGATGCCCTACGACGACGCCCCGTCGTAATGATGCGCCACCTTGGCCAGCGCATGGGCGTCGACCCCGTCCAGCGTGCGGGCGTTGACGGCGACCATGGTGCTGCCGTCCGGTGCCGTGCCCTTGCCAAAGGGCTCGATCCCGCAGACCGGGCAGAACTGGTGGGCAATGACCATCTTGTTGAAGCGGTATTCGGTCAGGCTGCCCTCGCCCTTGGTCTGGCGAAACCCCGCCGGCGAGGTGAAGGCAAAGACCGAACCCAGCCGCCGGCAGCGCGAGCAATTGCAGGTCACCGCCTGGTCAAGGTCGAGATCGGCCTCGAATTCCACCGCGCCGCATTGGCAAGCGCCGTGATAGTGCTGAACCGCCATCGGATCCTCCCTTTTGCCACCAGACTAGCGCCGCAACGCGGCGGTGCAAATCCCCCCTTCCGCGCCGCAGCGCGGCTTTCTAGACTTGGCCCGAAACCGCGGGGGACAGGACATGCAGACCAGAATCGGCGTCATCGGCGGCTCGGGGGTCTATGACATCGACGGTCTGGAAGATGCCGAATGGGTCTCGATGGACAGCCCGTTCGGCGCGCCCTCGGACCAGATCCTGACCGGGCGGCTGGACGGGGTCGCCATGGCCTTTCTGCCCCGCCACGGCCGCGGCCATGTGCTGACGCCCTCGACCGTGCCCTACCGCGCCAATATCGACGCGCTGAAGCGGCTGCGGGTGACCGACATCATCTCGGTCTCGGCCGTCGGATCGCTGGCCGAGGATATGGCCCCCGGCGATTTCGTCGTCGTCGACCAGTTCATCGACCGCACCATGGGCCGACCCTCGACCTTTTTCGATCCCGGCTGCGTGGCGCATGTCAGCCTGGCCCACCCGACCTGCCCGCGCCTGTCCGAGGCCGCGGCGCAGGCGGCCGAGGCCGCCGGTGCCCGCGTCCATCGCGGCGGCACCTATCTGGCGATGGAGGGGCCGCAGTTTTCCACCCTGGCCGAAAGCCGGATGTATCGCGCCTGGGGCGCCCATGTCATCGGCATGACCAACCTGCCCGAGGCAAAGCTCGCCCGCGAGGCCGAGATCTGCTATGCTTCGGTGGCAATGGTGACCGACTACGACTGCTGGCATCCCGACCATGGCGCCGTCGATGTGGCGACGGTGGTGCGCACGCTGACCGAGAACGCCGGCAAGGCGCGGGCGCTGGTCAAGGCGCTGCCGGGCCTTCTGGGCGCCGGGCGCGACCCCTGCCCGCATGGCTGCGACCGCGCGCTTGACCATGCGATCATGACCGCACCGGCCCGGCGCGACCCCACGCTGGTGGCGCGGCTTGACGCCGTTGCGGGGCGGGTGCTGTGAGGGCGCTGGCGCTGGCGGCGCTGATGCTTGCCACCCCGGCGGCGGCGGTGGAATTCGTCACCACGACAGGCAAGCTGTCCGACGACCAGTTCTACGCCCTCGTCTCGTGCGGGGCGTCACCCGGCGGCGCCTGTGTGGAGCCGGTGACCCGCTGGTCCATGTCGAATGCCTCGGACCTGCGCGTGTCGATGGAGCCCATTCCCGGCACCTTCCCCAAACCGCTCGCCGCCCGGATGCTCGCCTCGCTCGACCGGGCCATCGGCGAGATCAACGCCGCGGGCGCCGCGCTGCATATGCGGCGGGTGCCGGCCGGTCAGGGGCAGATCCGCGTCTATCTGACCCTTGCCGGCGACGGCGAGCGGATCACCGGCACCGGATCGCCCGATGTCGACGGGCAGCCCATCGGCGCCGGGCTGACCACCGTGTGGTGGAACAACCGGCTTGAGATCACCGAAGCCGTGATCGTCATGGCCAACCGCATGCCGCTGCCCGAAGTCTATCCGGTGATGCTCGAGGAACTGACCCAGGCGACGGGCCTCTTGTCGGACATCCGCAACCCGCTATACGAATCGGTTTCGGTATTTTCCGAGGATTCCAATACCGTCACCCGGCTGGGGCCGCAGGACATCATGGTGCTCAGGCGGCATTATCCGTGAAGGTGCTGCTGCTGGGTGCGGACGGCTTCATCGGCCGCCACATCGCCTTTCACCTGCGCGCCCTGGGCCACGAGGTGCTGGCGCAGGCCCGCAATCCCGGCCGGCTGGCGGCGATGGGCTTTGCCACCTTGCGCGCCGACCTGACCGATCCGGCGACCCATGACCCGGCCTTCTGGGCGCCGCACCGCCCGGCCGGCGCCGCGCTGGTCGTGGCCGCGGGGCTGCTGACCGGCAGCGACGCGGCGTTCCGGGCGGTGCATGTCGCGGCGCCCGGGGCGGCGATGGCGGCGGGCGACGGCCCGGTGGTGCTGGTCTCGGCCGCCGGGATCGACGATGCCGACACCGGCTTTGCCCGCTGGCGCCGCGCCGCCGAGGACATGGCCGCGGGCCACGGCGCCACCATCCTGCGGCCGGGGCTGGTGCTGGCCGAGACGAGTTATGGCGGCTCTTCGCTGATCCGGGCGCTGGCGGCGCTGCCCGTCGCGACGCCGGTGGTGGGCGACGGGACGCAGAGGTTCGACCCGATCCATGCCGCCGATCTGGCTGCGGTGGTGGCCGCCTGTCTTGCCGCACCGACCCCGGGCACCTTTGGCGCCGGCGGGCCGGAGGTGGTGACGCAGACCGCGCTCATCGCCGCCACCCGCGGCTGGCTGGGCCTGCCGCAGCGGCCTGCCCTGCACCTGCCCCTGCCCCTTGCCCGCGCGCTGGGCGGCATCGGCGATGCCCTGCGCCTTGGTCCGGTCTCGGCGACCTCGGTGGCGCAGTTGCAGGCCGGCGTCCTGACCGACCGCCCCGCCCACCCCGCCACCGCCGCGGCCCGGCCCCTTGCCGTCTGGCTGAACGCCCGGCCGGCGGGAACGCAGGATCTGTGGCAGGCGCGGCTTTACCTGATGAAACCGCTGGTGCGGCTGGTTCTGGCGCTGATCTGGCTTGCCTCGGCGGCGCTGGGCCTGCTGACCCCGCTTTCCACCTTCGCGCCCGCGGTCGCCACCCTGCCCGAAAACCTCGCGCTGGTCCTTGCCCGCGGCGGCGGCCTCGTCGACCTCGCGCTTGGCCTTGCCCTGCTGCGCAACATCCGCCCGCGCGCCGTGGCGCTGGCGCAGCTGGCGGTCGTCGCCGGTTATACCATCGGACTGACCGCCCTTGCCCCCGCCCTGTGGCTGGATCCCTTTGGCGGGCTGCTCAAGAACCTGGCCGTCCTGGCCTTGATCCTGATCCATCTGGTCCTGACAGAGGAGCGGTGATGGACCCGTATTTCCTTGCCAAATGGCTGCATGTCCTGTCCTCGACCGTGCTGTTCGGCACCGGGATCGGCACCGCGTTCCAGATGGTCCATGCCATGCGCGACGGGCGGCCGGCGCTGGTCCATGGCGTGGCGACGGGCGTGGTCCGGGCCGACTGGCTGTTCACCACCCCGGCAGGGGTGATCCAGCCGGCGACCGGCCTTTGGCTGGTCCATCTTGCCGGTCATGACCTGACCGAGGGCTGGCTGATCCTGACCTATGCCGCCTACGCCCTGGCCTTTGCCTGCTGGGCGCCGGTGGTGCATCTGCAGATGCGCATCCGCGACCTTGCCGCCGAAGCTGTGGCCGGCAACCGCCCACTGCCCCCCGAGGCGCGCCGCCTTTACCACATCTGGTTCGCCCTGGGCTGGCCGGCCTTCGCGGCGCTTGTGGGGGTTTTCTGGCTCATGGTAACGAAGCCCGACTTCGGCTGGTGAGGCATCCATGAAGACCGTCAAGGACTATATCCGCACGATCCCCGACTTCCCGAAACCCGGGATCCTGTTCCGCGACGTGACCACGCTGTTCGGTGATGCCCGCGGCCTGCGTCTGTGCGTCGACCAACTGCTCTCGCCCTATGCCGGAAGCCGGATCGACAAGGTGGCGGGGCTCGAGGCGCGGGGCTTTATCCTGGGCGGGGCGGTGGCGCATCAGCTGTCGACGGGATTCGTGCCGATCCGCAAGAAGGGCAAGCTGCCGGGGCGGACCATCGAACAGGGCTACAACCTGGAATACGGCAGCGCGGTGATGGAGATCCACGACGACGCCATCCAGCCGGGGGAACGGGTGCTGCTGGTCGACGACCTGCTGGCCACCGGCGGCACGGCCGCGGCAGGGATCCGGCTGATCGAACGGCTGGGCGGCGTGGTCGCCGGCTGCGCCTTCGTCATCGACCTGCCCGACCTGGGCGGGCGGGCGCATCTGGAAGGGCTGGGCATGGCGGTCCATGCCCTGTGCAGCTACGACGGGCATTGAACCGGGGGCGGCGGGTCGAGACCCGCCGTACCGGCGCCCGGCGCCTGCGGTCGGCGCCGGTTGCGGCCCCCGGGGCGCTGCCCCGGACCCCGGGGTATTTGGGCAAAGATGAATGGGGGGTCATGCCCCGCTTCGCAGCACCGCGCCGGGATTGAGGATGCCCGCGGGGTCGAGCGCCTGTTTCACCCGGCGCATCAGCGCAAGCTTGACCGGATCGCCGTAGCGTTCGAGATCGGCGACCTTGTGCCGTCCGACGCCATGTTCGGCCGCGACCGAGCCGCCGAGCGCATGGACGATGTCATGGACCGCCGCCTGGACTTCGTATCGCAGGGCACCGTGATCGCCTGCCGTTCGGCCCCTGGCCGGAAACACGTTGTAATGCAGGTTGCCGTCGCCGAGATGGCCAAAGCAGTTGATGCGGAATTCGCCAAGGGCCGCCACCGCCGCGCCGGCGCGGGCGATGAAGACAGGGATTTCCGACAGCGGCAGCGACACGTCATGCGACGACACCGAACCGATGCGGCGGTTCGCCTCGGGGATGGTTTCGCGGATCTTCCACAGAGCGTCGCGCTGCGCCGCGGAGCTGGCGATCACCCCGTCACTGACCAGCCCGGCTGCAGCGGCGCCGGCAAAGATCGCCTCGAACATGTCCGTGGCCGATTGCCCGGCGGCAAGGCCAAGTTCGGCCAGCACCAGCCAATCGGGCCGGGGCCGCAGCGGATCGGGCAGCGACAGCCCGGTTTCGTCAAGGAAATCAAGGCCCTGCCGCGCAATCAGTTCGAAGGCCGACAGCCCCTCGCCGGCGATCCCCTGCGCAAGCGACAAGAGGCGCAGCGCCGCGGCCGGGCTTTCGACGGCAAACATCGCGGCGCCGGTCACTGCCGGTTGCGGCACCATGCGCAGGGCGGCGGCCGTGATGACGGCAAGCGTGCCCTCGGCTCCGACGATCAGGTCGCGCAGGTCGTAACCGGCGTTGTCCTTGCGCAGCCGGGTCAGGCCATGCCAGATCTCGCCCGAGGCCGTCACCGCCTCGATCCCGAGGCACAGGGCGCGGGCATTGCCGTGGCGCAACACCTGCGTGCCGCCGGCATTGGTCGCCAGCACACCGCCGATGGTGGCGCTGCCCTCCGAGGCCAGTGACAGAGGGAACAGCCGCCCGGCGCCCCCGGCCGCGGCCTGCACCGCGGCAAGGGTCACACCGGCCTCGGCCACCAGCACGTTTTCCTCGGGCCAGAGCGCGCGGATGCGGCCCATCCGCGCCAGCGACAGGATCACCGGCAGCGGCCCGTCCGGCATGATCTGGCCCGAGACCAGGCCGGTGCCGCCGCCATGCGGCACGATCCCGACCCGCGCCGCGGCACAGGCGCGGACCACGGCGGCGACCTCTTCGGTCGATCCCGGCGCCACCAGCACGCCCTGCCCGCGCCAGCGCCCGCGCGGTTCGGTGACAACGGCGTCCGACAGGTCGGGAAAGGCCGCGGGCGGCAAAAGGGCGCGCAGGCCCTGCACGAATTCGGGCGTGACCGGGTTCAGCATCCTGCCGCTTTCCCCTCATTCTTCGTCCCCAAATATCCTCGGGGGGTGAATTGCGCGGCACGCGCAAGAGGGGGGTCCGAGGACCCCCTTCTGCCTTCGCCGGTCCGCAAGGACCGGCGCGCCCGCGCGCTAACCCGCATCGGTGCGTCCGCGCCGGTCGGCCCGCAGGTTGGCGTAAAGCACATGGTTGCGCCAGCGGCCGTTGATCTGCAGATAGCTTTGCGCGACACCTTCGTATTTGTAGCCGCATTGTTCCAGAAGCCGGCGCGAGGGCGTGTTTTCCGGCAGGCAGCCCGCCTCGATCCGGCTCAGGTCCAGCGTGGTGAAGGCGTGATGCACCACTGCCGCCAGCGCCTCGCGCATGTAGCCGTGGCGGGCGAAGGGCTCGCCCACCCAATAGCCGGTGGTGCCCGCCTGCGCCGGGCCACGGCGGATGTTGTCAAGCGTGATGGCGCCCAGAAGCGTCTCGTCGGCGCGGCGGATCAGGAACAGCGGCAGCGCGGTGCCGGCCGAGATCGACCTTTGCGCCCAATAGACGCGATTGGTGAAACTCTTGCGCGACAGGTGGTCGACGGCCCAGACCGGCTCCCAGGGTTGCAGGAAGGCGGCGCTGCCGGAACGCAGGGCGGCCCAGGCGCGCCAGTCGCCATGCTGGGGCGGGCGCAGGGTAAGCCGCTCGGTTTCGAGCCTGACCTTGCGCCGCGGTCCCAGCATCAGGCGGCCAGCCTCTCCCGCAGGCTGCCCAGGGTCGGCACGGCACCTTCGGGGCCATAGACGGTCAGGGCGAGGCCGGTGCCGCCGGCCATGCGGGCGCCGAAGGCGCGCACATCGGCGACGGAAACGCCGTCGATCTTCTCGATGGCCTCGTCGATGCCCGGCACCCGGCCCCAGATCGCCAGCATCCGCGCCAGCCGTTCGGCGCGCTGGCTTGGGCTTTCCAGCCCCATCAGCATCCCGGCCTTCATCTGCGCCTTGGCGCGGGCGACCTCGGCCGCGGTCATGTCATCGGCCGACCGGGCGATCTCGGTTGCGGTCAGGCCGGCCAGTTCCAGAATGTCCTCGGTCGAGGTGCCGGCATAGATCGTGGTCATGCCGGTGTCCTCATAGGCACCGGCCTGGGCGAAGATCGTGTAGCACAGCCCGCGGTTCTCGCGGATCTCCTGGAACAGGCGCGAGGACATGCCGCCGCCCATCGCGGTGGCCCAGACCTGCGCGGTATGGATGTCGGGGTCGCGGTAATCCGGCCCTTCCAGCGCCAGCGCGAAATGCACCTGCTCGAGATCCTTGACCTCGCGCCGCTCGCCGCCCTGCCAGCGCGCCGGCTGGATCAGATGCGGGCGCGTGATCGGCGACAGGTGGCCGAACAGGGTTTCGGCGGCGCGGCAGATCGCGTCGTGGTCGACCGAGCCGGCGGCGCAGAGGATCATCTGCCCCGGCCCGTAGTGTTCGGCGACAAAGCCCTGCAGGTCGGTGCGGCCAAAGGCGCTGACCCGCTCCTCGGGGCCAAGGATGGTGCGGCCGAGGGGCTGGTCGGGATAGGCCACCTCTTGCAGCCAGTCGAACAGGATATCGTCGGGCGTGTCGGCGGCCTGACCGATTTCCTGCAGGATCACCCCGCGCTCGACCTCGATCTCGTTTTCGGCAAAGGCCGGGTTCAGCAGGATATCGGCGATCACGTCCAGCGCCAGATCGACGTCGTCCTCCAGAACGCGGGCGTAATAGGCCGTCATCTCGCGGCTGGTATAGGCGTTGATATAGCCGCCGACATCCTCGATCGCCTCGGCGATATCGAGAGCCGAGCGCCGCGCCGTGCCCTTGAACGCCATGTGTTCAAGGAAATGCGCGATGCCGTTCTGTTCGGCGCGCTCGTGCCGGCCGCCGGCCAGCACCCAGATGCCGATGGCGGCGGATTTCAGGCCCGGCATCGCCTCGGTGGCGATGCGGAAGCCGTTGGGCAGGGTGTGGAGTCTGACGGTCACGGGGGAACTCTCGGCGACGGTTTCGGCGTTCTATCGCGTGACAGGTCAATGGAAAAGGGGCAAAGCCGCGGGGCACGTCGGGCACCTGCGACAGCATGGCGCTTGTGCCGGCCATGCCGCAGCGCGATTCAGGGCCGACCCGGTCCCCCGACCGGCAGGAGAGTGCATCATGCCGCCACGTTCCATCCCCCTGGCCTTTGCCTGTGCCGGCGCGCTGGCGCTGGCGGCCTGCGCCGACACGACCGACACGCTGACGGTCGACGGCCGCGACTTTACCGTCACCGTCCAGCCCGAGGAAAACCTGACCTTCGGCGGGACCAGCACCTATGTCGATGAGAACGGCATTGAGCAGGAGGTGTTCTTTGACGGGTTCATCGTCCACAACCCGATCACGGTGGTGCCGGTCGACGGCCTTGCGCTGGATCCCGCGGGGATTGACGCGGCCAGGGCGGCGGGCGCCCGCGCCTGTGCCGATTTCGGCACCCTTTCCGACGGGCAACACGTCGTGCTGATCGAGGACGCCGCCGGCCAGATCACCGGCATCGTCCTGAACGGCTGCGTCGCGACCGGGGAGTAAGGCCTAGCCGCGGCGCCGCGCGCGCACCAGCGCCTGCAGCGCCGGCAGGTCGTTTGCCACCCGTGTCACCCGTTCCGGCCGGTCAAACAGATCGGCCATGCGCGGGGGAAGGGGCGGCCGGATGCCGGTCGCCTGTTCCACGGCATCGGGGAATTTCGCCGGATGCGCGGTGGCCAGCGTCACCATCGGCACCGGCCCCAGGTGCTGGCCGGCGACAAAGGCGCCGACCGCCGAATGCGGGCACAGGATTTCGCCGGTAGCGGCGGCAACGGCCGCGATGGTGACCCGCGTCTCGTCCTCGGAGGCGCGGCCCGAATCGAAATGCTCCTGCAGGAACCCATAGGCCCCCTGCGAGACGGTGAACCGCCCCTCGTCCGCCAGCGCCTGCATCTGCGCGGCAACGGTGGCGCCGTCGCGGCCATAGGCATCGAACAGCGCGCGTTCGAAATTCGACGACACCTGAATGTCCATCGACGGGCTGATCGAGGGCGTGACCCCGGTCTTGACCTGTTCGCCGGTCGCCATGGTGCGGTGCAGGATATCGTTCTGGTTCGTCGCGATGACCAGCCGGTCAATCGGCAGACCCATGCGTTTCGCGATGTAACCTGCAAAGATGTCGCCGAAATTCCCGGTGGGCACGGTAAAGCTGACCCTGCGCGCCGGCGCGCCCAGGCTGACGGCGGCGGTAAAGTAATAGACCACCTGCGCCAGCACCCGCGCCCAGTTGATCGAATTGACCCCGGCCAGCCTCACCTCGTCACGGAAGGCATGGTCGTTGAACATGTCCTTCAGCCGCTGCTGGCAATCGTCGAAGTCGCCGTCGAGTGCGATGGCATGGACATTCGCCTCAAGGGGCGTGGTCATCTGCCGGCGCTGCACCTCGGACACGCGACCATGCGGGAACAGGATGAAGACATCGACATTCGGCAGGCCCTTGAACGCCTCGATGGCGGCCGATCCGGTATCGCCGCTCGTCGCGCCGACGATGGTGATCCTCTCGCCCGATTTCGCCAGCGCCGCCTGCATGAGCTGGCCGATCAGCTGCATGGCGAAATCCTTGAACGCCAGCGTCGGCCCGTGGAACAGCTCCAGCAGGAAATGGTTCGGCCCCAGTTGTTTCAGGGGCGCCCGCGCGGCATGGCCGAACCCGGCATAGGCGGCGGCGATCAGCCGCTTGAGTTCGGCATCCTCGAACGTGTCGCCGGTGAAGGGGCGGATGATGCGGAAACAGGCGTCCTCATAGGACAGGCCGGCCAGCGCGGCGATTTCCCCGGGGGTCATCTGCGGCACGGTTTGCGGCACATAAAGCCCGCCGTCGCGCGCCAGCCCGGTCATCATCGCCTGGCCGAAATCCAGCACGGGCGCCTGCCCGCGGGTGGAAATGTAACGCATCCTCAGTCCTTTCGGCGGATCACCCGCCAGATCAGATAGCCGGTCATCGCCGCCCAGACCACCGCCAGCAGGAACCAGGTGATGGCATATTCGCGATGGTTGTTCGGAATGCCCGTGGTCGTCACCGGCACCGGCACCGTCCCAAGGTCGGCGCCGTCGATGGTGCGGGCGACGATCAGGAAGGGTTCGGTGCCCAGTTCCGCCGCGATGCCGGGCACGTCCCGGGCATACCACAGGCCGCTGGAATCGGGCGGCGGAGTCGACCCCGTCACCTCGTCGGGCCACAGCAGATTGCCGGTGATGGTCACCCGTTCGGCCATGCGCCCGGCGGGCGCCCCGTCGTCGCCCGACTGCGGCACAAAGCCCAGATCGACCAGCAGCAGGCGGTCGCCGGCGGCCAGCACCGACAAGACGCGATAGCCGACGCCCAGCCCCTCGACCGGGGCGAAAACCCGGACCTCGCGCCCGCCCAGCGCGCCGGTGACGGTGACGGGGCGGTATTCGTCGGCAGCCTCGGTCGGGGCGGCGGGCACCTCGATCGGGGCCGCGGCGATCTGCGCCTCGATCCGGGCCAGCACCGATTCCTTCCAGTGCAGCCGCTGCACCTGCCAGATGCCCAGCGCCAAGAGCAGGGCGCAGCCGGCAAGGCCAAGCAGCAGCGGAAAGATCAGACGGCGCATTTCGTCCCCGTTGAAATGAAACGCGCGGGGAGGGCCCCCCGCGCGCAGCGTGCCGTGGGTGACACCCACGAAGCCGGTTCAGCCGCCCCAGATGTAGACGGCAAAGAACAGGAACAGCCAGACCACGTCGACGAAGTGCCAGTACCAGGCCGCCGCCTCGAACCCGACATGGTTGGTCGGGGTGAAATGGCCGCGATAGGCGCGGAACAGGCAGACGGCCAGGAAGATGGTCCCGATCAGGACGTGGAAGCCGTGAAAGCCGGTCGCCATGAAGAACACCGACGGATAGATGCCATCGGTAAAGCCAAAGGCGGCATGGCTGTATTCATAGATCTGGAACACGGTGAACAGCGCGCCCAGAAGGATGCCGACCCACAGCCCGGTCTTGAGATCCTGACGGTTGTTCTCGTGCACCAGGGCATGGTGCGCCCAGGTGACCGCCGCGCCCGAGCAGAGCAGCACCAGCGTGTTGATCAGCGGCAGGTGCCAGGGGTCAAAGGTCTCGATCCCCGCCGGCGGCCAGATGCCGTCGATAGCCGGGCTTTCCGGCCCCATCGGATAAAGCGCGTTCTTGAAGAAGGCCCAGAACCAGGCGACGAAGAACATCACCTCGGACATGATGAACATGATCACGCCATAGCGCAGGCCGATGCGCACGACCGGGGTGTGGTCGCCCTCGATGTTCTCCTTGATGGTTTCCGACCACCAGCCGAACATCGTGTACAGCACGGCGACCAGACCGATCACGAACAGCCAGTAATTGGCAAAGAAGCTTTCCGAGTCGCCGTGCATGCCCATGACGGCGCCGTACAGCATGAAGAACGCCGCGACTGCGCCGATGAACGGCCAGATCGAGGGCTTGAGGATGTGGTAGTCGTGGTTCTTGGCGTGAGCCATGTCGTCGGTCCCTCGTCCGTGGTCTCAGTTCGTCTGTGTCGCGGCGCCGGCGGCGTCTGTCAATGGCCGTGCTGCCGCCGCCCGCTGGTCACCCTCGGGCAGGTCTATGCGATAGAACGTATAGGAAAGCGTGATCGTGTGGACGAACCGCCCCTCGGGGTCGTCAAGCATCGCCGGATCGACAAAGAAGCTGACCGGCATCATCACCGTCTCGCCCGGCTGCAGCACCTGTTCGGTAAAGCAGAAGCAGTCGATCTTGGCGAAATAGCCGCCGGCGGCGTCGGGCGTCACGTTGAAGCTGGCCTGGCCGGCGACAGGATGGTCGGTCGGATTGCTCGCCTCGTAGAAGGCCAGCCCCTCTTCGCCGATGCGCAACTGCATCTCGCGAGTTTCGGGGCGGAAACTCCACGGCAGGCCGGGGTCGGTATTGGCGTCGAAGCGGACGGTGACCACGCGGTCAAGCACCGTGTCCGGCGCGGCGGCGGCGACCGAAGTCGTGCCGGCAAAGCCCGTCACCTGGCAGAACCAGCGATAGAACGGCACCGCGGCAAAGGACAGCGACACCATGACCGCGACCAGAACGCCCATGCCGGCAGCGGTGCGGGTGTTGCGGTCGGTGATGCGCGGGAACAGTTTCATTCCGAGGCACCCTCGGCGGCGGGCGTTTCGGCGTCTTCGGCAAGCGCCGGCTGGACCACATGGTCATAGCCCTCGAACGCGGCGGCATCGCCCAGCCGCGTCACCTTGGCCATGGTCAGGCCAAAGACGATGCCGACAAAGCCCAGAAGCACGATCAGCAGGCCGACATTGCGGCTGCGGCGGCGCTCGTGGATCTCGTGGGTAACGCGGATCGCCATCTCAGCCCCCCCAGCCGAACAGGGGCGCCAGGGCCCAGCCGCCGCCCCAGCCGCCAAGGCCCCAGACGGCCAGCGCCTTTTCGGCCAGAAGCGCGCCAAAGACCAGGAACAGATAGAACAGCGAGATGCGGAAGGCGCGCTTTTCCACCGCGTAATTGTCGGCGATCGCCGCGATCTCGTCCCGCTGCCAGACCCGCCAGCAGGCGGCGGTGAACCACAGGGTGACGGCCAGCGCCACCGTCAGAGCAAGCGGCCCGCCAATAGGCGACAGCGCCAGCGCCAGCGCCACCGGCGCCAGCGCCACGGCATAGCCCAGCACATGGTTGCGGGTGATGCGGCGGCCATGGGTTTCTGTCAGCATCGGCACCTTGGCATCGCCATAGTCCGATTTGACGAACAGGGCGAGCGACCAGAAATGCGGCGGCGTCCACATGAAGATGACGGCGAACATCAGGATCGATTCGACCGAGACGGCGCCGGTTGCCGCCGCCCAGCCCACCATCGGCGGGAACGATCCGGCCGCGCCGCCGATGACGATGTTCTGCGGCGTCCAGCGTTTCAGCCACATCGAATAGATGACGGCATAATAGAAGATGGTGAAGGCCAGCAGCGCCGCCGCCAGCGCATTGGTCGCCAGCCACAGCATCACCACCGAGAACCCGGTCAGCACCACGCCCAGCGCCAGCGCCTCGCCCGGCTGGACGCGGCCGGCGGGGATCGGGCGGCTGCGCGTCCGCTTCATGTGGGCGTCGATGTCGGCATCCCACCACATGTTCAGCGCGCCCGAGGCCCCTGCCCCGACCGCGATGCACAGGACGGCGACGAAGGCCACGAACGGGTGCAGCGACACCGGCGCGACGACCAGCCCGACAAGGGCGGTAAAGACGACAAGCGACATGACGCGCGGCTTCAGAAGCGCGAAATAATCGCCGAAACCCGCTTCCGGGGTCATCGTGTCAAGGCTGGCGTCGGTCATCCGTTCGTCCCGTCAACCGGCCCGCGGCAAGCGGGACCGCGGGGCCCTGCGGCCCCGGTTCGCTGGCATTGCAGCCGGGCGGTCGCGCCCGGCCGGTCAGGTTACCAGGCGACGTAATCGCCGTCGGTCTGGACGCGCTGCACCCAGGCGTCGAACTCTTCCTGGCTGACCACCTTGACGGTGATCGGCATATAGGCGTGGTCCTTGCCGCACAGCTCCGAGCACTGGCCGAAATAGATGCCCTCGCGGTCGGCGTTGAACCACAGTTGCGCCAGGCGGCCCGGCACGGCGTCCTGCTTGACGCCGAAGGCAGGCAGCGCCCAGGCGTGGATCACGTCCGCGCCGGTCACCTGCATGACCACGGTGGCCCCCACGGGCACGACAACGGCGGTATCGGTCGCCAGCCGGAATTCCGCATCGGAATAGCCGGCTTCGGTCAGTTCCGCATGGATGTCGGCATCGACGATATTGGCGCCCTGCCCGATCATGAAGCTTTCGAAGGCCAGCGGGTTGCCGTCGGCATCCAGGACATCGGGGTATTCATAGCCCCAGTACCACTGATAGCCGGTGACCTTGATCGTCAGGTCGGCCTCGGGGATTTCCTGCTGTTCGAACAGCACCGGAAGCGAGAAGGCGCCGATGAACACCAGGACGACGATGGGCACGATGGTCCAGGTCACTTCCAGCGGCGAATTGTGCGAAAATCCGGCCGGCTTGGGGTTGGCCCGCGCATTGAAGCGCAGCATCACCAGGATGATGAGGCCGGTGACGAACACCGTGATGACGCCGATGATCCACAGGATCATGGTGTCAAGCGAATGCAGGTCGGTGGCCAGATTGGTCGCCGCAGGCTGGAAACCGATCCCGGCCTGATGCGGCGCGCCGACAATCTCGAGATCGCCAAGGGTGGCCTGCGCATCCTGCGCCAGCGCGGCGCCGGCCGTCGTCAGGGCAAGGGCGGCGGCCCCGAGGCTTGAAAAGAGCGGTTTCAGCGTCATCTTAGTCCCTTGGTTGTCCCTTGGTTCCTTCGGGCGGGGGTTTGGGCAAGGCGCAACCTGCCGGATTCCCCTGTTTGTCCGTCGTGTCATCCCATATCCTGCCCCCCGCCACAAGAACCGCGATTGCGTCATAGGGACGCTTTCTGATCCAGATCAAGGCACGCGCCGGGAAAACCACATGTCCAACGCCCCCTTCCGCCCCTTCGACACCCATCTCGACCGCGACACGGCGCTGGCGCGGCTGCGCGCCGCGGTCGCGGGGGCCGACGATGGCGAACTGTTCCTCGAACGCCGCCGGTCCGAGGTTCTGACCTTTGACGATGGCCGCCTGCGCACCGCAAGTTTCGACGCCGCCGAAGGGTTCGGCCTGCGCGCCGTGCGTGGCGAGACGGCGGGCTATGCCCATTCGACGGTAATCGACGATGCCAGCCTGACCCGCGCTGTCGCCACCGCGCGGCTGGCGGTGGGCGCCGGCGGCGGCACGCTGGCCGATGCGCCGGCGCGCACCAACCGCCGGCTCTATTCCGACGCCGATCCGGTCTCGGACGCGGCCTTTGCCGTCAAGACCGACCTGCTGCGCGAGATCGACGCCTATGCCCGCGCCCTCGACCCCCGCGTGGTGCAGGTGACGGCCACGATGTCGGCCTCGCTGCAAGAGGTGGTGATCCTGCGCCCCGAGGGCGATCTTGTCACCGACACCCGCCCGATGGCCCGGTTGAACGTCGGCGTCATCGTCGAGGAGAACGGGCGCCGGGAAAGCGGCAGCACCGGCGCCGGGGGGCGGCATGGCCTGCTGGGCTTGATGGAGGCATCCCACTGGCAGGCCGCCGTGCGCGAGGCCCTGCGCATCGCCACCGTCAACCTGGGCGCCGAAGCCGCCCCTGCCGGGGTGATGGATGTGGTCCTTGGCCCCGGCTGGCCCGGCATCCTGCTGCACGAGGCCATCGGTCACGGGCTCGAGGGCGATTTCAACCGCAAGGGTTCCTCGGCCTTTGCCGGGCTGATGGGGCAGCGCATCGCCGCGCCGGGGGTGACGGTTCTGGACGACGGCACCCTGCCCGACCGCCGCGGCTCGATCACCGTCGATGACGAGGGCACGCCCTCGGCCCGCAACGTGCTGATCGAGGACGGGATTCTGGTCGGCTACATGCAGGACCGGCAGAACGCCCGGCTCATGGGCGTCAAGGCGACAGGCAACGGCCGCCGCGAGAGTTTCGCCCATATCCCGATGCCGCGGATGACCAACACCTACATGCTGGGCGGCACCGCCAACCCCGCCGATCTGGTCGCGGGCCTGAGGGACGGCATTTGGGCGGTGGGCTTTGGCGGCGGGCAGGTCGACATCACCAGCGGCAAGTTCGTGTTCTCCTGCACCGAGG
>CAZIOT010000011.1:0-111137 GCA_964540965.1 uncultured Rubellimicrobium sp.
GGTCCCAGAGGGAAGAAGCGGGGCGGGGGGCGGGCTTGGTCATCGTCGCGGCGGTCATGCTCGGCCCTTCAGAAGAATTGTGCGAGGATGCGGTGTTCGTCATAGTCGGCGCGGTCGAATTCGGCGGTCAGGCGCCCCTGGCTCATCACATACATGCGGTGGGTCAGGCCCATGAGTTCGGGCAGGTTCGACGACACCAGCAGGATCGCGGCGCCGCGGGCCGAAAGCTCGGCCAGGCAGGCATAGATCGCCAGGCAGGCGCCGATATCGACGCCGACGGTCGGTTCGTCCAGGACATAGACATCGACATCCTGCACCAGGCTTTTTGCCAGAAGGATCTTCTGCTGGTTGCCGCCGGAAAAGCGCGAGACGGGTTCGTCAAGGCGGCGGGCGTCGAAATCGACCAGTTTCACGATGTCGCGCAGCCGCACGGCATCGCGCCCCGGATTGAGGAACGCCCCGCGCGAGGCGCCGAAGGTCAGCCCCGACAGGATGATGTTGCGATGCGCCGACTGGTCCATGGCCAGCCCGTCGGTCTTGCGGTCCGAGGGCGAATACCACAGGCCGGCGCGGATCGCCTCGGCCGGGTGGCGCGGGCGGATGGCGCGGTCCTTGACCCGGATCTCGCCTTCGGTGACGCGGTGCAGGCCGAAACAGGCCTGCGCGAGGTTGCCCTTGCCGCAGCCGACCAGCCCGGCGATGCCGACGATCTCGCCGGCGCGGACGGTCAGGCTGGCGTTCTCGACCGCCTCGCTGCCGGCCTTGCGGGCCAGGGTCACGTCGCGCAGTTCCAGCCGCACCGGGCCAAGCTCGGCCCGCGGCTGGGGATAGATCTTGGCCAGCGCGCGGCCGGTCATCAGTTCGATCAGCCGGTCTTCCGGCGTGTCGGCGGGCACGGTGGCGACAAGCCGGCCGTCGCGCAGCACCGACAGGCGGCTGCCGATCAGCGGGATTTCATGCATCCGGTGGGTGACATAGATGATCGCGGTTCCCGCCGCGGTCAGCCGCCGCACCAGCGCGAACAGGGCCTGCGCATCGTGTTCCGACAAGGACGCGGTGGGTTCGTCCAGGATCAGCAGTTTCGGCCGCAGCCGCATCGCCTTGCAGATCTCGACCATCTGCTGCTTGCCGCGGGTCAGCGTCTCGATCCGCGCGTCGGGGTCCAGGTCGAAGCCCAGATCGTCGATCAGCCGCCGCGCCTCGGACCGGGCGGCGGATTTCGACAGGATGCCAAGCGACCCGGCACTGTCCAACATCGCCGCGGGCTCTTCGCCCAGGGTGATGTTCTCGGCCACGGTCATCGCCGGGATCAGCGAGAATTCCTGGAACACCGCGCGCACGCCAAGGGCGCGCGCCTCGGCCACCGAGGCGGGGGTGATCTCGCGCCCCTCGATCAGGATGGCGCCGGCGCTGGGCCGGTTCGCGCCGGCAATCATCGAGATCAGCGTCGACTTGCCGGCGCCGTTTTCGCCGAACAGGACATGCACTTCGCCCGGCAGGAACGACAGCGACACATCGTCAAGCGCCGCGTTCTGCCCGTAAATTCGGGTCAGGCCGCGGGTTTCGAGCGTGGCAATGGCGCCTGGGGCTGACATTCGCAGGATCCTTGGGGGCATCGGGGGCGGACCGGCATCGGCGCCGGTCCGCCCTGTGTCTCAGTTGTCGACCGAGAAGTTGGGGCCATAGCCCGCGGGGGCCAGCACCGTCAGCGGGTCAAGCGCTTCGGCATCGGCGGCGGTATAGACCCGGCCGATGGTGCCGACATGGCTGTATTCCAGCCGGTTCTCGAGCACGCGCACCGCGGTGTCGAGGATGATGCGCGAGGTCAGCACCACCGGCGCCGCGCCGGCGGCGTCGAGCATGCCATGCGACAGCGCCTCGTAGACGCCGGGCGTGGTATAGACCGAGACCAGCTTGACCTCGTCCTGCATGTCGCGCGACCGCAGCAGCGGCAGGGCGCCTTCGACCATGACCGCGGTGCCGACGACATAGTCGATGTCGTCATGGGTCTGGAGCAGATCCTCGACCAGCTGCGCCTGGATTTCCTTGCCGACGTCGCCGTATTTGGTTTCGACGATGGTGATGGCGCTGCCTTCGATCCCGGCCAGGAAACCCGAGTTGAACGCCTCGACGAAACCGGCGCCGGCGGGGCCGGGCAGCCAGCCGACATTGACGTTTTCCGACCCGGCGGGATGCTGGGCGGCCAGATATTCGCCCGCGCGCAGCCCTTCGTCATAGGGGCTGGTCAGGACATGGGCGACGGGCACGTCCGAGGTGACGCCGTTGATCGCGTCGATCACCGGAATGCCCTTTTCCGCCAGTTCGGCCAGAAGGTTGTTCATGCCGTCGGCGGCGATCGCCACCATGACCACGGCGTCGGCACCGCCGGCGACGCAGTTCTCGATCTGCGAGATCTGGGTCGGAAGCTCGGTATAGCCGCCGGCCTCGTAGGTCTGCACGTCGACGCCAAGGAGGCTGGCTTCCTGCGCCATGCCATAGTTCATCGCCAGAAAGAACGCGTCCTTCATGTGCGGGACCGAAACGCAGATCTGCCAGTTCTGGCTGGCGGTCCCGGTTGCCGACAGCGGCGTGTAGTCCACCAGCCCGGTTTCGCCCGCAACCGAGGTCGCGTTGACCTGAAGCGGATACCAGGGCGCCTCGTCCTGAGCCAGGGCCGCGGTAGCGGCCAGGGCGGCGATCATCGACGTGCCGCCGACAAGCAGGGTGCGGATGTTCTTCATGTTACCTCCATGCGGACCCGGCTTTCCCATCCGGGGTCGCGGCGAAAGGTCGTCAGACCGCCATATGAAGTCAATTGACTTGAAAGCCACATGTCCATAACCAATAGTTATTCCCAATCAGGCGATCGGCGGCGATGTCCAATCTTCTGTATTTCCTCAAGAACAACCTTTCGATGCGGCACATGCGGCTTCTTGTGGCCCTGGACGACCACCGCAGCGTGGTGCGCGCCGCCACCTGGCTGAACCTGACGCAGCCGGCGGTGTCCAAGGCTTTGGCCGGGATCGAGGAGGGAATCGGCGCGCCCCTGTTCCGCCGCGGCCGCAGCGGTCTGGTGCCGACCGATGCCGGCGCCTGCCTGATCAAGCATTCGCGGCGCGTGCTCTTGCGGGTCGAGATCGCGGAACGGGAACTGGACGAGATCATGGTCTCGGGCTTTTCCCATGTCTCGATCGGCACCCTGCCGACGGCGGCGGTCTATCTGATCCCGAATTTCATCGCCCGGCTTGAGGGCGCCAGTGCCCGCACCACCGTGTCGCTGCGCGAAGGCACGATGGACCAGTTGCTGCCCGCGCTGCGCACCGGCGCCATCGACCTTGCCGTGGGCCTCTTGGGCGGGCCGCTGGGGCCGGAGTTCAGCACCCAGCTCCTCATCGAGGATCCGGTCGTCGCCACGGTGCGGCCCGGTCATCCGCTGCTGGCTGAAACCGCGGTGCAATGGGAACAGGTCAAGGGCTATCCCCTTGTGCTGCCCTCGCCCCATACCCTTGCCCGCGGTGCCATCGAGGCGATGTTCATCAAGCGGCATATCGCGGTGGCGCGAAACCGCATCGATTCCGTCTCGACCATGGCCAATGTCGGCACCATCCAGGTGACCAATTCCATCGGTTTCCTGTCGCGGTCGCTGGTGGCGCATTTCGCGCGGCTGGGCGTGCTGCAGGTGCTTCCGCTGGCCGTGCCGCCCGATGTGGCGCTGCAAATCGGTCTGGTCTGGATCGCCGAACGCGACCGGACCGAGGCGCATATCCTGGCCCATGACCTGCTGATCGACGAGGCGCGGCGCCTGACCGGGACCCTTGCCGACAGCGGGCCATAGGCCCGGCGCCTGACGGGGATCGCGGCAACCTCTTGGCGCGCGCCGGGCGGATCTGGCAGTCAGGCGCCAGACGGGTCCGGCGGAAAACGGGGGATGACATGGAAAGCAGGCTGTCCGCGCTTCTGGATCTGGCGCTGATGCCCGCCGCGGCGATCCCGGCGGCGGTGCGGCCCTTTGGCCGGTTGTCGCTGCTGGATTGGGCCGCCTGCGGCATCGCCGGCGCGACCGAGCCGGTGGCCCGCATCCTGCACGACCTTGTCACCGGCGAAGGCGGTGTGGCCGAGGCCAGCCTGTTCGGCGGCGGCCGCGCCCCGGCCCGCGCCGCGGCGCTGGCCAATGGCGCGGCCTCGCATGCGCTCGACTATGACGACACCCATTTCGCCCATGTCGGGCACCCGTCCGTCGCCATCCTGCCCGCCGCGCTGGCGATGGGGCAGGCGCGGGGCGCAGCCCTTGCCGACATCATCGCCGCCTTTCTGGTCGGGGCCGAGGCCTCGGTCCGCTTCGGCCTTGTGCTGGGCGCCGGGCATTACAACCGCGGCTTTCACCAGACCGCTACCGCCGGCGCCATCGGCGCCACGGTGGCGGCGGGGCGGCTGGCCGGCCTTGACCGCGACGGCATGGCCCGCGCCCTGGGCCTGGTCGCCAGCCGGGCCGCCGGGGTCAGGGCGCAGTTCGGCAGCATGGGCAAGCCGTGGAACGCCGGCATCGCCGCCGCCGCCGGCGTGGAATGCGCCGCTTTGGCCGCTGCGGGCATGACCGCCGCCACCGACGGGTTGTTCGGCCCGCAGGGCATGGTCGCCACCCATGCCGACACGCCGGGAGACTGGCCCGACAGCCCGGATTTCCTGTTCGCCGACGTGAAATACAAGCTGCACGCCTGCTGCCACGGCACCCATGCGATGATCGAGGCTTTGGCCGCCCTTGGCCCCCTGTCCGATGTCGCCGAAGTGCAGCTGCGCACCGCGCCGCGCTGGATGACGGTCTGCAACATCGCCACGCCGCGCACCGGGCTCGAGGTCAAGTTCAGCTACCGCTGGCTGGCCGCGATGGTGCTGTCGGGCCGCCCCACCGCCGACGAGGCCGCCTATACCGACGCCTGCGCCGCCGACCCGGCCCTTGCCCGGCTGGCCGCGCTGGTAAAGGTCGTTGCCGACCCCGCGCTGACCGATCTTCAGGCCGAAGGCGCGGTGGTGCTGGCGGACGGCCGCACCCTGCCCTTTGCCTTCGACCTTGGCCGTTTCGAAGCGCCCGAAACGCTCGGGCCGCGGCTGCGCGCCAAGGCTGCGGCGCTGATCGGTCTGGACCGCGCCGCCGCGCTCTGGCAGGCCAGCGGACAGGATGACACGACGGCGCTGGCCGCCTGTGTGGAGGGCAAGGGATGACCGACACCGACTGGATCGGCCGCAGCCGCAGCGGAGAGGAGGCGCCGGGCGACCGGGCGATCACCGGCCTGCGGCTGGTGCTGGGCGATCTTGCCGCCGAAACCGCCCTGCCCCCCGGCCTGCACTGGCTGATCCTGCCGGAAATGGTCGCGGCCGAAAGGCTGGGCCGCGATGGCCACCCGGCCCCCGGCGTGGTGCTGCCCGACCTTGGCCTGCCGCGCCGCATGTGGGCCGGGGGCGAGTTGCGCTTTGCCGCGCCGATGCCCGAGGGGACGGTCCGCCGCGCCTCGACCGTCGAGGCGATCACCCGCAAGACCGGATCGACCGGGCCGCTGGCCTTTCTGACCATGCGCCATGTCTATGACGGCGGCACCGCCCCCTTCCTGACCGAGCGGCAGGACATCGTGTATCGCGAGCCGCCCTCGGGCCCGGCGCCCGCGCCTGCCGCGGCACCCGACTGGCCGGGGGCCGAGTCGCGCGCCGTCACGACCGATCCCGTGTTGCTGTTCCGCTATTCGGCGCTGACCTTCAACGGGCACCGCATCCATTACGACGCGCCCTATGCCACCGGGGTCGAGGGCTATGACGGTCTTGTCGTCCACGGACCGTTGCAGGCGACGTGGATTTTGAACCTTGCCACCACGCTGCTTGGCCGGCTGCCCTCGGTCTTTGCCTATCGCGGCCTGTCGCCGCTGATCGTCGGCCGCCCGGCACGGGTCGAGGCGCGGCGCAGCGACGCCGGGTTCGACCTGCGGGTCCGGGCCGAGGGCGGGCCGGTGACGATGCAGGCCACGGCGGAATAGGGCGGTTGCGGGGCCGCCGCCGGCTAAACCACCCCTTCGGCCAGCCGACCCTCCCAGATGCGGCGGCGCACAAGGTCGACCGTCACCTCGCGGGTGCAGCGTTCGATGGCGCGGCAGGCGTTGGTCATCACCCGCGCCGGGTTGGTCACCAGATAGACGGGCCGTGTCATCAGCGGCCCGGCGATGGGCGATTTGACCAGTTCGCCGCGCTGTTCGAAATCATGGGCCGCGGCGGGCGACAGGATCGTATAGCCCGATCCCCGCGCCACCAGTTCCTTGATCTGGGTCATCGCATCCATCTCGATCACCACATCCAGCGTCACCTTGGCCGCATTGGCCGCCTGCGCCAGCATCCGCCGCAGGCCATGGCCCAGCGAGGGCAGGATCAGTTCCTTGCCGGCAAGCTGGGCCAGTTCAAGCGGTTGGCCCGGCGGCGTGTCAAAGGGCCAATCCTCGGGCGAGGCGAAGAAGCACAGCGATTCGTCCAGAAGATGCGTGGCGTCGAAACGGTCGCGCGGGTCGAGGTCGTAAAGAAAGCCGATGTCGATGCTCTGATCCGCCAGCCAGCCGCGGATGGTGCCGCTCATTGCCTCGGCCGCGGTCAGGCGGACCTGCGGCAGTTCGACCCGCACCGTTTCGACCAGAGGCACCGACAGGACCATGGAAATCGACGGCGGCAGGCCCAGCGCCACCGTGCCGCGGGCGGCGCCGCCCGCCGCCTCCATATCGGCAAGGCAATCGTCAAAACTGCGGCAGATCTGGCGGGCGTGCCGGACAAGGCGGTGGCCGTCCTCGGTCAGGACCACGCCGCGCGGGCTGCGCGACAGCAGGGCCACGCCCAGTTCCGCCTCGAGGTTGATGACATGCTGGGACAGCGAGGGTTGCGCCACGCCCAGCCGCGCCGCGGCGGCAGACAGCGAGGGTTCCTCGGAAATCGCGATGAAATAGCGCAGGTGGCGTATATCCAACGGGCATCTCCCTGCCGCGTTGGCTAGACCTCGTGCCTATGGCCTGTCAAGCGCCCTGAGCGGGCGCGAGGCGAGGCCGAGAAGCGCCACCGTGCCGCCGACAAGGCCGGTCAGGATGAACAGGCCGCGGATGCCCAGAAGGTCGCCCAGCGGCACCGCCGCCGCCAGCCCGAGCGGCGCCGCCAGCGCCACGATCATCGACAGAAGCGCCAGCGCCCGACCCTGCACGGCGTTCGGCACCCGCGTCTGCACGATGGCCATCAGCGGCCCGTTGCCCGCGGCCCAGGTGGCATAGCTGAGCGTCCAGCCGGCGACGCCCAGCCACAGCGCACCGGCAGGTGCGGCGGCGGTCAAGGCAACGGCATAGGCGCACAGCGCCAGCCCCCAGATCGCCCAGCGCGCCGGCCGGCGCGGCGCCAGCGCCGCCACGCCCAGCCCGCCCAGCGCCAGACCGATGCCGCCGGTGCTTTCCATCAGGGCAAGTTGCGGCGGGCCGCCGTGGAAATGGTCGCGCACCAGCAGCGCGACAAGGTGGAATGGCGGCACGATGACCAGCATCACCGCGGCCATCAGCAGATACAGGTGGCGCAGCGCGACATCGCCCCAGACAAGGTGCAGGCCATCGCGGAACTCGGGCCAGAGGCCGGGGCGGCTGGCGCGGTCGGGCCGGTCCTGCGGCACGGCAAAGAACACAAGCGGCACGACGCCCGCCACGGCGGTGCCGACGTCGATCCACAGGGCCTGCCCGACCGGCATGGCGCCGATGGCCAGCGCCCCCAGCATCGGCGCGCCGACGGTCATCAGGCCATAAAGCAACTGGTTCAGCCCCGCCGCCCGGGTCAGGAACGACGCCGGCACCAGCCGCGCGGTGCTGGCGGCGGCGGCAGGGTGCTGGAACGCCTGCATCGCGCTTCGGACCGCCATGATCGCCCAGATCTGCCACAGCGCGACCCCGCCAAGGTGGAACAGCAGGATCAGAAGCAGGATCGCCGCGGCGCTGACAAGATCGGTCAGGATCATGATCGCGCGGCGGGAATAGCGGTCGGCGAATGTCCCGGCCAGCGGTGCCAGCACCGCTTGCGGCAGCAGCGCAAAGACCCCGGCCAGCGCCAGGGCCGAGACCTGTCCGGTGCTGTCGGCGATCCACCACATCAGCACGAATTGCGTCAGCGCCGATCCGGTCAGGGACAGGGCCTGCCCGGCGAAGATCGCCCAATAGCGCCGCTGCCAGCGCGGACCGGGATCGGCCAGAAGCGCGGTCATGGCGCCTCGCGCGTCAGGTCGTTCAGCCGACGTTCAAGCGCCGCGGTGTCGGTCGGCACCAGCCCGGCGAGACGGGCATAGAACATTCCGTCAGCGGCAAGGCGCGCCGCCTCGCAGCCGGGGGCGGATTCGGCATGGGCCGCGGTCCGGGCGGCAAGCCAGTCGCGCCAGGACTGGCGCAACCGGGCATCGGCCATCGCCGACAGCCAGAGGGCGGTCAACGCAGGATCGTCGTCCTGCACCGACAACGCGACATAGGCGCGGCTGAACCGGCCCTGCGGGTCGGGGTCGGCCTGCATCTGCGCGTCCAGAGCAGAGGCGAAATCCGCCAAGAGCCCGGCAAAGACCGCATCGACTAGCGCCTGTTTCGAACCGAAATGGTGGAACAGAGCGCCCTTGGTCACGCCGGCCATCGCCGCCACGGCGTCGAGAGTGACGGCGGCAAGGCCGTGGTCACGCGCCAGCGCCGTCGCCGCCTGCATCAGCAAGCCGCGCACCTGGGCGGGATCCTTGGGGCGGTGATGGGCAAGGGTCATGTCGCGCGCATACCGCACGGTATGTTTCGGCGCAAGGCGGATCGTGGCCACGATCCGTCACCGAAGCCGCGCGGCTTCGGTCTGCGATTTCCGTCCGGAATGCGCCCCTACGCCCCCGGCCAGGTATCCCCGACGCGGTAGCCGCGCGGGAACGGGTCGTCGGGGTCAAGCATCAGCTGGCGCACATCGGTCACCCAGGCCCGCCCGCGGATCGAGGGGATGATCGCCGGAGTGCCGTGAAGGTCGGTCACGCCCTCGATCCGGCCGTGGAATTCGGTGCCGATGATCGAGATGCCGGTGAAACTGTCGCCCGCCTGCATCTGCCCGCGGGCGTGCTGCACCGCCATCCGCGCCGAGACGCCGGTGCCGGTCGGCGAACGGTCCAGCTTGCCCGGTTCGATGGCGACGGTGTTGCGGCCCTGCCGGCGGCCGTTCACCACCTCGATCGGGCCGGTGAACTGGGTAAAGCTGATGTGCCGCCAGGCGGGGTTGGCCGGATGGACAAAGCCAAGCTGTTCGGTCGCGGCATGGGTGATCTTCATGCCGGTGGCGGTCAGATCCGCCGCCTCGTCCGGGGTCAGGGCAAAGCCCAGCGCGGCGGCATCGACCAAGGCAAAACTGTCGCCGCCATAGGCGGTGTCGACGGTCAGCGTGCCCAGCCCCGCCACCTCGATCACGGCATCCAGCCGGTGGGCAAAGGACGGATGGTTGGTGACCCTGACCGAGCACGCCTTGCCGTCGCGACATTCGGCCACGACCTCGATGACGCCGCCGGGCGCCTCGAGGAAGAAGCGCGTTTCGGGTTCGATCATCGGCACGATGCCGGTGTCCAGCAGCACCGTCGCCACGCAGATCGAATTCGAGCCCGACATCGGCGGGGTATGCACCGGCTCCATGATGATGAAACCCATGGCGGCGCGCGGGTCTTTCGGCGGCACCAGCAGGTTGACATGGCGAAAGACGCCGCCGCGCGGTTCGTTCAGGACGAAATCGCGCAGGGCATTGTCCTGCGCGATCCAGCGCGATTGCTCCCACAGAGTTGCGCCCGGTGGCGGCGCGACGCCGCCGGTGATAACGTCGCCGACCTCGCCCTCGGCATGGCAGCCGACGACATGGATGATCCGGTTCGACCGCATCTCAGCCCCCCGTTGCCGCCTGCGCCAGCGCCACCCAATAGCTGACGCCGGTCGGGATGATGGCATCGTTGAAATCGTAGCCGGTGGTGTGCAGCCCGCCGGTATCGCCGTTGCCCATGAATACATAGCAGGCCGGCACGGCGTCGGCCATGTAGCTGAAATCGTCGCCGCCCATCAGCGGCGCCATGGCGGTATCGACATTGGCCGCCCCGACCACCCCCGCCGCCACCCGCGCGCACAGGTCGGTGGCCGCGGCATCGTTCATCACCACGCCGGTGATGCGGTCGACCTGCACCGTGACCGTGCAGCCCAGCGCGGCGCCGACGCCCGTGGCGATCTCGCGCAACCGCACCTCGTTCCGGTCGCGCAGCGCGGGGTCGAGCGAGCGGAGCGTGCCGGCAAGGGTGGCGGTGTCGGGGATGATGTTGTGGGCGCTGCCGGCATGGACCCGCGTCACCGACAGCACCGCCGATTGCAGCGGGCCGGTGCCGCGGGCCACCACGGTCTGCAGCGCGGTGATGATCTGGCTGGCGGCGACGACGGGATCGACGGTCGTGTGCGGCCAGGCGGCATGTCCGCCCTTGCCGGTGATGGTGATGTCGAACGTATCGGCCGAGGCGAGAAGGGCGCCGGACCTTGTGGCGACATGGCCCTCGGGCAGGCCCGGCAGGTTGTGCAGGGCGAAGATCCGTTCGATGGGCCAGCGGGTGAACAGCCCGTCCTTGGCCATGGCAAGGCCGCCGGCCCCGCCCTCTTCGGCCGGCTGAAAGACCACGGCGACGCTGCCGGCGAAATCCCGCGTCTCGGCCAGGTATTTCGCGGCGCCCAGCAGCATGGCGGTATGGCCGTCATGGCCGCAGGCATGCATCCGGCCGGGGATGGTCGAGCCATGGGCGCGGCCCTCGACCTCGGTCATCGGCAGGGCGTCCATGTCGGCGCGCAGGCCGATGGTCGGGCCGGGGCGGTTGCCGCGGATGATGCCGACAACGCCGGTGCGGCCAAGGCCGGTCGCCACCTCGTCGCAGCCGAATTCGCGCAGCAGGTCGGCGACGCGGGCGGCGGTGCGCGGCACCTCATACATCAGTTCCGGGTGGCGGTGGAAATCGTGGCGCCAGCCGGTGATCTCGGGCGCCAGATCGGCGATGCGGTTCAGGACGGGCATGGGGCCTCACAAGATATCGTCGCGGATGCAGGCCTTGAAATGGCCCGGCGCGACTTCGGTCAGGGGCGGCACCGCGGCGGCGCAGGCCGGCAGCGCGTGGCGGCAGCGGGTGCGCAGCACGCAGCCCGAGGGCGGGTCGATGGGCGACGGAATGTCGCCCTGCATGACGATGCGCTGGCGCTTGCGCGCCGGATCGGGCAGCGGCGCGGCGGACAGCAGCGCCTCGGTATAGGGATGGCGGGGGCGGGCGAACAGGCTGTCGCGGGGGGCAAGTTCCATCAGCCGGCCCAGATACATCACCGCCACGCGGTCGCAGAAATGTTCGACCACCGCCAGGTCGTGGCTGATGAACAGCACGGTCAGGTCAAGTCTTTCCTTCAATTCCTGCAACAGGTTGAGCACCTGCGCCTGCACCGACACATCCAGCGCCGAAACGGGTTCGTCAGCGACCAGCATGTCAGGCCTGACCGCCAGCGCGCGGGCGATGCCGATGCGCTGGCGCTGTCCGCCGGAGAATTCATGCGGGAAACGGTCGGCCGAATCCGCCGGCAGGCCGACGATGTCCAGAAGCCGCGCCACCTCGGCCCGCTGTTCGGCGCGGCTGCCGATGCGGTGGATCTCCATCCCCTCGGCGATCAGGTCGCCGACCTTGCGGCGCGGGTTGAGGCTCGCGAAGGGATCCTGGAACACCATCTGGATGCGCTGGCGATAGGGCAGCATCGCGGCGCGGTTCAGCCCGGCGATGTCCTGCCCGTCAAAGACGATGGCACCGCCCGTGGGCGGGATCAGGCCCATGACCATGCGGCCGACCGTAGTCTTGCCGGACCCGGATTCGCCGACAAGGCCCAGAACCTCGCCCTTGTGGATCGAGAAGGACACATCCTCGACCGCGTGGACCTGCCGTTTCGGACCGAACAGGCCGGACGGCGCGTTGAACCTTTTGGTCAGGCTGACGGCGGAAAGCAGCGGGGCGGTCATCGCGTCACCTCGGTCCAGCGGATGCAGCGCACCTTGCGGCCCGGGCCGATGTCGGCCAGCGGCGGCACCGCGGCGCGGCAGGCGTCGGTCGCCAGCGGGCAGCGCGGGGCAAAGCGGCAGCCCGCCGGCAGGGCAAAGGGCGAGGGCGGCGCACCGCCGATGGTGGGCAGGCGGCGGTCGGCGGCCGGCGCCGCGGTGCCGGGGATCGAGTTCAGCAGCCCCACGGTATAGGGATGGCGCGGGGCGGCGAACATGTCGGCGACCGGCCCCTCCTCGACCACCTGGCCGGCATACATCACCGCCACCCGGTCGGCGGTTTCGGCGACGACGCCAAGGTTGTGGGTGATGAATAGCACCGACATGCCGATTTCGGCCTGAAGCCGGCGGATCAGGTCCAGGATCTGCGCCTGGATCGTCACGTCAAGCGCGGTCGTCGGTTCATCGGCAATCAGCAGGCCGGGGCGGCAGGACAGCGCGATGGCGATCATCACCCGCTGGCGCATCCCGCCCGACAACTGGTGCGGATAGTCGTCGACCCGCCGTTCGGGCGCCGGGATGCCGACAAGGCGCAGCATCTCGATGGCGCGGGCCCGCGCCTCGCGTTTCGACACGCCCTGATGCAGGCGCACCGATTCCGCGATCTGGGCACCGATGGACCAGACCGGATCAAGGCTGGTCATCGGTTCCTGAAAGATCATCGCCATGTCGCGGCCGCGGATGTCGCGCATCTTCGGCTCGGGCAGGGACAGAAGATCGACCTCGCGCCCCTCGCGCGGGCGCAGCACGATCCGCCCGGCATCGACGCTGCCGCCGCCGCGGCCGACAAGGCGCATCACCGACAGGCTGGTCACGCTCTTGCCCGATCCGGATTCGCCGACAAGGCCCAGGGTCTTGCCGCGCGGGATGGCAAAGCTCACGTCATCGACGCTTTGCACCTTGCCGCGCGGGGTGGCAAAGGACGTGCGCAGGCCGGTGACCTCAAGCAGGGGGGCGTCCATCCTAGCTCCTCCGCACGCGGGGATCGACCCAGCCATAAAGCAGGTCCACCAGCAGGTTGACGAAGATATAGATCACCGCCGAGAGCAGGATGAAGGATTGCACCACCGCATAATCCTGCCGGGTGATGCCATCGATCACCAGCGTGCCGATGCCGGGCCAGGTGAAGATCTGTTCGACCAGCACCGACCCGCCCAGGAGCTGGGCCAGGATCAGGCCGCCGGCGGTCAGCGTCGGCAGGAAGGCATTGGGCAGGATATGGCGGAAATGGGTGCTGACCGGCGGCACGCCCTTGGAATGCAGCACGGTGACGAAGGGTTCATGCACCACGTCAAGCAGGTTGGCGCGCAGAAGGCGGACAAGGTATCCGAACGACCCCAGCGCCAGCGCGGTGCCGGGCAGCGCGATATGCCAAAGCGCGTTCAGCGCGCCGCGCAGATCGCCCGCCAGCAGGTAGTCGATGGTGAAGAACCCCGTCACCAGTTGCCCCGGCGCCGGGCCGCGACCGACCGGGCCGGGAAACCAGCCAAGCCGTTCGAAAAACAGCATGAGCAGCAGGAGAGAGATCCAGAACGGCGGCACGCCCACGCTGACAAAGGACACCGCCCGCAGCACGGCATCCAGAAGGCGCGACCGGGTAAAGCTGACAAGCACGGTCAGCAGCACCGCGGCGGCAAAGGCGGCGATGAAGGCAAACAGCGCCAGTTCGCCCGAGGCCGGCAGGCGTTCGGCGATCAGGGGCAGCACCGGCTTGCCCGCGCCATAGGAGAACCCCCAGTCGCCGCGGAAAAAGCTGGTGACATAGTCGACATACTGCACCACCAGCGGCTGGTTCAGGCCCATCTGGGCGCGGACGTTGTTCAACACGTCCTCGGTCGCGAAGGGGCCGGCGATCAGCCGGGCCGGGTCGGTCGGCAGCGCGCGCAGCACGACAAAGGCGATGATCGAGGCGCCCAGCACGGTCAGGATCGCCGATCCGATGCGTTCGGCGAGGAATTTCAGCATCTCAGACCCCCACCCCGGACTTCGGATCATAGATGTCGCGCAGCCGGTCGGCGATCATGTTGCCGGCCACCGCCAGGGCAAAGATGCCAAGGCCGGGAAAGACGCCGAGCCACCATTGCCCGGTCAGGGCATAGGCCAGCCCCTCGGTGATCATCGTGCCCCATTCGGGCACCGGCGGCTGGATGCCCAGCCCGACAAAGCCCAACGCCGCCATGGTGATGATCGAGAACGAGAACACCGACGACGCCTGGATGAGGATGGTCGACAGCGTCTGCGGCAGGATGTGCAGCCGGATCAGCCGCAGGTCCGATGCGCCCAGCGCCCGGGCGCTTTCGACATACATCAGGCCGCGCAGGCGCATCACCTCGCCCCGCAGCAGGCGGAAATACCAGGGGATCGCCGCCAGCACGACGCCGATCATCGCCGACACCATGCCGGCGCCAAGGCCGATGGCCACCGCCATGGCAAGGATCAGCGGCGGAAAGGCAAGGATCGCATCCATGATCCGCGACAGGATCAGGTCGAGCCAGCCGCCCGCGAGGCCCGCCATCAGCCCCAGCAGCCCGCCGATCAGCGTGCCGGCGAGCGTCACCGCAAGGGCGACGCCGATGGAAACCTGCGCCCCCCAGATGAAGCGGGCAAAGACATCGCGGCCGTTGTCGTCAGTGCCCATGGGATGGGCCAGCGACGGCGGCGAAAGCGACCCCAGAAGGTCGATCTGCAGCGGATCCACCCGCCACAGGAACGGACCGGCGACCGCGACCAGCACCAGCGCCGCAAGGATGACCACCCCGACCAGAAGCTCGGGGTCGCGGAGCGTCAGCGCGATCTTTCTCGGCAAGGTCTGGTTCCGTCTGGCTGATGGCTGAAAGCGCGGCCCGCAGGGAGAGGACGGGCCGCGCCGGGTTCCCTTGCCTGATTGTCGTCAGGCAAAGGCGTGGGGATAGTGCTTGCGGGCGAATTCTTCGGTGATGTAGCCCTCGTCGATGTCGTTTTGCACGCTGGCGACAGGGCGGTCCCTGGGATCGCCGTAACCGCCGCCGCCGCCGGTCTTCATGTTCAGGACCGCGCCCTTTGGCATGAAGTAATGCGTGGTCTTCGAGATCTCGTGGACCGTGCCGTCGGGCATGGTGGCAAGGCACAGGTTCGGCCGGGCGAACCCGCCGCCCATCAGCCCCCAGGGCGCGTTCAGCGACCGTTCGAAGACCGTCGTGATGTGGTGATCCTCGACCGCGCGGATATCAAGGTTCAGGCCCGGCCCGCCGCGCCATTGCCCCGGTCCGACCGAATCCTGCGCC
Source organism: uncultured Rubellimicrobium sp. (assembly GCA_964540965.1). GTDB lineage: Bacteria > Pseudomonadota > Alphaproteobacteria > Rhodobacterales > Rhodobacteraceae > JADYZU01. Next base: position 15,366 of record CAZIOT010000011.1, read on the forward strand.
AGCGCCAGCTGGTCGATGATCCAGGGGTTGCGGTGTTCCCAGACCTCGGCGGGGGTGAAACGGGTCGCGGATTCGGCGATATGCAGCATGATGCCGCCATCGCCGCCGTCCCAGGCCCCCTGCCCTGTCGGCAGCGGCGTGCCGTCGGCCCAGGGGCTGCGGTCGGCTTCGCGCGCGCCCCAGGCGACCAGCGAACAGATGCAGCCGCCCGAACAGGCCGGCACCGCCTTGGGCATGGCGTTCGAGATGGCGTTGTAGATCACCTCGATGGCCTGAAGCGCCGGCCAGCCGTAGATGAAGCTGGGCGCCGGCGGCAGCGGATCGAACATCGACCCCGGCCGCGTGATGACCTTGAGCGGGCGGAAATGCCCCTCGTGCGGCGCCTCGCCATAGCCGGCCAGCATGGTGATCGCCACGCGGCTGGCCGAGATCGTGGTCGGCAGGGGCGCGTTCACCGGCCCGGCCTGTTCGTCGGGCACGCCCGAGAAGTCGAGCGTCACGTCCGATCCCTTGACCTCGAGCGTGATCTGGAACGGGATGCGGTCCTTGGTGACGCCGTTGTTGTCCATCTCGCCATGGCCGACATAGCGGCCATCGGGGATCTTCTCGAAATAGGATCGCACGATGCGTTCGCCGTGGTCGAACATGTCGTCGACGGCCGCCCGCCAGGTTTCCAGGCCAAAGCGTTCCACCACCTCGATCAGCGACCGCACGCCGACGCGGCAGCCGGTGACCTGCGCGTCAAGATCGCCGCGCACCATGTGCGGCACGCGGGTATTGGCCATGATCATGCGGAAGATGTCCTCGTTCAGGACGTCTTCCTTGTAGATCTTGACGCCCGGAAAGATCACGCCTTCCTGGAACACGTCGGTGGTGTCGGTGCAGTAGGGATCCTTGGCGGCGATATCCAGCCAGTGCCCCTTGATCGCGGTATAGCCGATCAGCTCACTTCCCTGCCAGAACACCGGCATGATGATGACCATGTCCTGCGGGTGCGACCCGGTGCCGAAGGGCCAGTTGTAGATCAGCGCATCGCCGGGTTTCAGGTTTTCCGGCCCGCCGTTGTTCTTGACCGCCTCGGCGATGCAGAACGACAGCGTGCCCATGAACAGCGGCAGCGACGGCGCCTGCGACAACATGCGGATGTCGCGGTCATAGATCGCCACGGCAAAGTCGAGCACTTCGTAGATGATCGGCGAGAACGAGGTGCGGATCAGTGCCCGCTTCATCTGGTTCGCCGCCGAGTTGAGCGCATGGCGCACCACCTCGGTCGTGATCGGATCGGCGCGGGTTTCGGTCTTGCGGCCGAACTGGCCGGCGTTGTGGATGACGGGATCGTGACGCTTGGCCATGACTACAGGCTCCGTTCCAGAATAAGCTCGCCCGCCTTGCCGTTCTCGATGGTCCATTCGACATCGACATAGGTGGTGCAGGTTTCTTCGGTGATGATCGCCGGGCCGTTGACCTTGCCCATGATCCGGCCGCGCGGGATGATGCGGAACGGCACGCGGGCCTTCTTCTCGAACGAATAGACCTGCATCGTCCGGTCATCGGCGCCATCGGCGCGTTTGGGCGTGTAGGACAATTCGCGCCGCGGCAGCGGCACCGTGGTCGAGGCGCGGATCGAGACGATTTCCACGTCCTGGTTCATCGTGCCGCCGAAGGTGCGGGCATATTCGGTGACAAAGCGGTCAAGCACGGCCTGTTCGGTTTCCGCCGCGGTGGTGCCGGACAGCACGACCTCGATGGACAAGGTATGCTCCTGCCCCCTGTAACGCAGGTCGAGCCGGGCGGTCTTGACCGATTGGTCGGCATGGGCGGCGCTGCGCGCCTCGAGCGTGGCGAAAAGCTCGGCCAGAACGGTGTTCACCGTGGCAAAGGCGCCGGGAACAAGGTCGGTGACGCGGGTGCGCGCCGCCGATTGCACCATGTCGGCGCCAAGAAGGCCCCAGGCGCTGAAATTGCCGGCCAGCGGCGGCACGACGATATGGTTCATGCCCAGTTCGTCGGCCAGAAGCGTGCCCATCAGCGGCCCGGCGCCGCCGAACGGCAGCAAAGTCATGCCGCGGGGGTCAAGGCCCTGATCCAGCGAGATTTCCCGCATGGCGTTGGCCATCTGCGACGACGAGATGCGCATGACGCCGGCCGCCGTCGCCTCGGTATCCTGGCCGATATGGGTGCCCACCGCGTCGATGGCGGCGCGCGCCTTGTCGATGTCCAGATGGATGCCCGAGGCAAGATCGCCCGGCCCCAGCATCCCCAGCCAGGCCGCGGCATCGGTCATCGCCGGCTCGGTTCCGCCCTTGCCATAGCAGGCCGGCCCCGGCACCGCGCCCGCCGACCGCGGCCCGACGCGCATCAGCCCGCCGGGGTCGATATGGGCGATGGACCCGCCGCCCGAACCGATGGAACGGACATCGACCCAGGGGCTCTGGATCGGCATGTTGTCGATCATGCCCTCGAACAGCACCTGCGGCTTGCCGTCGATGACAAGCGCGGTGTCGAACGAGGTGCCGCCGACATCGGCGGTGACAAGCTGGGCGATGCCCAGCATCTTTGCCAGTTCCGACGCGCCCTGCGCGCCGCCGACCGGGCCGGACATGATGGTTTCAAAGGGCCGGTCCTCGGCCTCGGCAAAGGTCATCGACCCCGAGCCGGACCGGGTGATGAGCGAGGTGCCCTTGAACCCCAGCTCGCGCAGCTTGCCGTCCAGACGGCGCAGGTAATTCGCCATCCGGCCCCGCACGAACGCGTCGATGCAGGTGGTCGAGGTGCGTTCGTATTCGCGATATTCGCCGGAAATCCGGTGCGACAGCGAGATGCCGCCGGTGAACCCGCCCTCGCGGATCATCTGTTCGACCCGCAATTCATGCGCCGGGTTGGCGTAGGAGTTGATGAGGCAGACCGCGATGGCATCGACCTTTTCCGCGACCAGCCGTGCCACGGTGGCGGCGACCGACGCCTCGTCCAGGGCCGCGTATTCCGCGCCGCTGCCCAGGATCCGCCCCCCGACCTCGAGCCTCAGACGGCGCGGCACCAGCGGCACCGTCTGCTTCCAGAACAGGTTGTACATCTCGGCCCGGTCGCCACGACGGATTTCCAGAACGTCGCGGAACCCCGCCGTGGTGATGAGCCCGACCTTGGCGCCCCGCCGTTCCAGCAGGGCGTTCAGGCCGACCGTGGTGCCGTGCAGGAAGAATTCGGCCGATTCGATGATCTCCTGCGGGACATGGCCCGTGATCGCCGCCACGACCCCCTCTTCGGGGGCCGAGGGCACGGTGGGCACCTTGCCCTCGACGGTTTCGCCGGTGGTTTCGTCGAAATAGACAAGATCTGTGAAAGTGCCGCCGATGTCGACACCGATGCGCGTAGCCATGTCGTTGACTTCCTTGGATTAGTTCTTGGCCCAGTAGCGATAGTCGGGCAACGGCGCGAAGGTGAATGCCGACACGGCATCGCTCAGCACGACGACCGGCTGGTCCTCGTAGATCGGGATCTTGGGGAATTCGGCCCGCCACATCCCGGTGATGGTATCCATGATCTCCTGCCGGCGCGCCGGGTCGGACGAGGCGCGCATTTCCGCGATCAGCGGGTCGGCGTCGGGCAGGCAGGTGTCGGTCAGGTTGAAGCTGATGCCGCAGATCAGGTCATAGCCCCAATAGTAGCCGACCTCGAACACCCCCGGCCCGTCCAGCCGCATGAAGGCAGGAAGCTGGTGGCCCTGCGTCATCGCCTGGAATTCGGCGGCGGGAGCGACGTTGATCGCCAGGTTGATGCCGATCTGCGCCACCTGGGCCTGGATGATGGTGGCAAGCTGCTGCTGCGCGCCGTCGCCTTCCTGGATGGTCAGCGTGGTTTCGATGGGCGTGGGCAGGCCGCTTTCGACGATCAGTTCGCGGGCGCGGTCCAGATCCATGGTCAGGGGCGCGCTGAGTTCGGCGTTGAACCCGGGCAGCGACGGCGGGATCGGCCCGAAATAGGCGGTGCCCCAGCCATAGGCCACGCGGTCGATCACGTCCTGATAGGGAATGGACAGCGCCACCGCCTGCCGCACCAGCGGGTTGTCCCACGGCGCCTGAGTGTTGTTCAGCATCAGTTGCTGGATGAAGGGGTTGGAATAGGCGATGACCCGCGTCCCTTCGTTTTCAAGCAGCGATTGCGCCGCCTGCTTGGACAGGTCGAAGGTGATGTCGGCCTGGCCCGTGCGCGCCTGCAACAGAAGCGTCGGCGCCGCCGAAATCCAGTTCACCGTGATCGCGTCCGAGGCCGGCGCCTCGCCGGCGAAGGTCGGGTTGGCGACCATGCGGGCGGTCAGGTTCGGCGAATAGCTTTCCAGCAGGAACGGGCCCGAGGCGGCGACATTCGCCGCCATCCATTCGCTGGGGGCGCCGGGCGTGACACCGCCGTTGGCCTCGATCAGCGAGGGGTCGACGATGGAGCCGGCATGGGTGGCCAGGTCGCCCAGCATGTTGCCGTTCGGCGCGTTCAGCGTGATGCGCACCGTCAGCGGATCGACCGCCTCGATGGTCTCGATGATGACCGGATCAAGATGGCCGTCGGTCAGGAAGAACCGGCCGCAGCCGGCCATGTCCATCACCCGTTGCAGCGAATAGCGCACCGCCTCGGCGTCGATCGGGCCGCCCGAGGGGAAGGTGAAGCCGTCCTTGAGGTGGAAGGTATAGACAAGGCCGTCCTCGCTCATCTCCCAGCTGTCGGCGAGATAGGGTTCGATGGTGCCGTAATCGACCTCGCGCGTGCCATCGACGCTTTCACGGGTGCCATGCTGGACAAGGCGGACATAGAAGTTCTGCAGGAACGAGATCTCGGACAGGCCGCAGGCCCAGGCCGGGTCAAGCGTCGACGGCGCGACACCGGCATTGACGATAAGATCCGATGTCTGTGCCGAAGCCTGGAGCGCGAAAAACGAGACGCCTGTGGCAAGGGCAAGTCCGGTGGCGCGGCGCAGGGCGGGGCCAGAGAACCAGTCGGTCGTGCGCATGGAAGCTCCTCTCGGGAACAGGGTTGCATGTCGTCGGTCCCGGCCCGGTGGCATCGGGCGGGTTCAGGAAGCTGCGGAAAATTTTTCCTATACGACAAGACTACTGCATGAGTCGGGGGTTCTGTCAACCGCCGAGATTGCGCCGGGGCATGTCGCTGGCAGTCGTCAAAGCGGCGATTTTGCCCCATGGCCTGCAGAGGAACTTTAGCATGGGTAAAATTGCTTGTTTTCCAAGACTCTCCGGGCCGAAAGGTCGCCGCTTGCACGCGACGGACTTCCCCTCTAGTATTTTCGTATAGGAAAATCGCTTGCCCTAACGGAGACAGGATGCCGATGGAGCATCGCATCGGGTTTGTCGAGCTTGCCGCCCGGCTGGAGCCGATCCTGCACCGGGCCGGCGCCAGCCGCCCGGTCGCCCGGGCGCTGGCCGAAAACTGCGCCGCCTGCGAACGCGACGGCTCGAAAAGCCACGGCATCTTCCGGATGCCGGGCTATGTCTCGACGCTGAAATCGGGCTGGGTCGACGGCACGGCGGTGCCGGTGGTCGAAGACGCGGCGCCGTCGTTCCTGCGGGTCGATGCGCGCAACGGTTTTGCCCAGCCGGCGCTGGCGGCCGTGGCGGGGCTGGCGGTGGACCGGGCGCGGACGAACGGCGCTGTCGTGGTGGCGATACGCGGATCGCACCATTTCAGCGCGGTCTGGCCCGACATCGAACCCTTTGCCGAACAGGGGCTGATCGCGCTGTCGGTGATCAATTCGATGAAGGTGACGGTGCCGGCCGGGGCGCGGGCGCCGGTATTCGGCACCAATCCGGTGGCCTTTGCGGCGCCCGTCGCCGGCGCCCTGCCGCTGGTGTTCGACATGGCGACCTCGGCCTGGAGCCATGGCGACGTGCAGATCGCCGCGCGCGAAGGGCGGCTCTTGCCGGCCGGAACCGGCGTCGACCGCAACGGCGACCCCACCACCGACCCGCGCGCGGTGCTGGAGGGCGGCGCGCTGGTGCCGTTCGGCGGGCACAAGGGATCGGCGATCTCGATGATGGTCGAACTTCTGTGCGCGGCGCTGACCGGGGGCAAATTCTCGACCGAGGTGGACTGGTCGGGGCATCCCGGCGCGCAGACGCCGCATACCGGGCAATTCCTGCTGCTGATCGATTCGGCAAAGGCGGGCGGTTTGCCCTTCGACCTGCGCGCCGCCGGGTTCGTGCGCAGCCTGCACGCGGCGGGGCTGAGCCGGGTGCCGGGCGAAAGGCGGCACGAAAACCGGCTTGCGGCCGACCGCGCCGGGATTTCCCTTACGGAAGGCGAATGGCGGATGCTGGCCACGCTTGCGGGCGATTGAATCCCGGGCGGGCTATCCTTTAGGTTTCGGGACAACCCGGGCGTCGGCCCGGTGCAAGGAGCGTGAATTGACGGCAGCCCCGCAGACCCCGATCCCGCTGGCCAGCGGCCGCCGCAAGCCCGCCCATTCCATTGCCCAGACCCTGCGCGAGCTGCGCAAGGCGGCGGGGCTGACATTGATCGACCTGGCCACGCGCAGCGGCCTTGCCGCCTCGACGCTCTCCAAGATCGAGAACGGGCAGATGTCGCCGACCTATGACACGATCCTGTCGCTGGCCGAGGGGCTGGACGTCGACATGGCGCAACTGGTGTCGGGCGGGCGCGGGCAATCGGTCAACGGCCGCAAGACGGTGACGCGCCGCGGCGAGGGCATCGTCCACAAGACCGCGCAATACGATTACGAGATGCTGTGCAACGACATCGCCAACCGGCAGTTCGTGCCGCTGATGGCCGAGGTGAAGGCGAAATCGCTGCATTCCTTCGACGGGATGCTGAGCCATCCGGGCGAGGAATTCGTCTATGTCCTGCGCGGCAAGGTCGAACTCCACACCGAATTCTATGCGCCGACGCCGCTAGAGGTCGGCGATTGCTGCTATTTCGACAGCACGATGGGCCATGCGCTGGTCAACCCGCATGACGAACCGGCGACGGTGCTGTGGATCTGCTCGCGCGTGGTGCCGCCGCTGGTGTCGGAATGACAGAAGGCCCGGCAGCGCGGGGGCGCCACCGGGCCTGAGGGGGTCGCGGTCCTGCGGACCGGCGTCCGGTCGTCAGTTGACGGGCTTCGGCTCAGGCTGGCGTTCGATCGCATGGGTGACCGGCGCGGCGCCGGTGATTTCCACGCGGCGCGGCTTCAGCGCCTCGGGCACTTCGCGGACCAGGTCGATGTGCAGCATGCCGTCCTGATGGGTGGCACCGGTGACGCGGACATGATCGGCCAGATGGAAGCGGCGTTCAAAGGCCCGGGTGGCGATGCCGCGGTGCAGGAACTTGCGGGCCGTGTCGTCCTCGGCCTTGCGGGCCGCAACGACCAGCGCGTTCTCGCGCTGCTCGACACTCAGCTCGTCGCCCGAGAAACCGGCGACGGCGATGGAGATCCGCCAGCCCTGGTCGGCGGTCTTTTCGATGTTGTAGGGCGGATAGTTGGTCGCGCCGGCGTCCGTGGTCAGCACACGGTCCATGAGGTCGGCGATCTGGTCGAAACCGACGGTGGCACGATAAAGCGGCGCGAGGTCAAAGCTGCGCATGGGTCATCCTCCGATGAGCGATACCATATGTGGCGCCTCCCCAGCCGGGGCAGGCCTTGGTCCGGGGCCCTGATGGCGCCCCGGTGAAGGTGAGATAGGCGCAGGCTGCGAAGGTTCAAGGGGGCGCCGGGCTGAAGCCCGGCGGAAGGAAGAAGGGGGGCCTTCCGCCCTCCTCTGCGCCTTGCGGCGCATTCACCCCCCGAGGATATTTGGAGACGAAGAATGGGGACAGAACAGCTCTTTGCCCATTCTTCGTCCATAAATATCCCCGCCGGAGGCAAACCTGAGGAGGAGCCGGAGGCGACGACGAGGCAAGGACTCATGCGCGAATGCGCATTCCGCAAGGTCAGTCGCCGACGCTGACGAAGCGGGCGCCGATTTCGCTGCGTTCGCCGGGGCGGATCACCCGCGCCTCGCCGGGGGGCACGGCGGCAAAGCTGGTGTCGGCCAGTTCGGCGCGCAGGTCGGCCAGCGGCCGGGTCAGGTCCATGCCCACCGCCACCCTGTCGCCATCCAGTTCGGCCTTGGCCGAAACCACCGACACCACCTGCGCCACCCCGTCGCGAATGCTGAACACCGGCGCGCCGGAGGATCCGAAATCGACGTCGCAGCCAAAGACCAGCACCCCGTCCTCGGCGCCGACGACGCTGCACAACTCCTGCAGCGACGGCACTTCGGCCCGGTCGAAGGCGTAGGAGACGACGCCGACCTCGGCCCCCAGCGTTGCCGTCGGGGCGACGGCAAAGGGCATGATTTCGGTCGAGCGGATCGGCTGGCTGAGTTCGATGAGCGCGATGTCCCAGCGGCTGGTCTCGGCCCGCGCGGTGCCGTCATGGGCATAAAGCGGATGCGGCACCGCGCGCCGCGCCTCGCGATAGGCGGCGGCGCGGCCGTTGCGCCAGCCGGCGAGAAAGCGGATTCGCTCGGGCGCGATCTGCGCACCGCTGTCGCGGTCGAACAGGCAATGCGCCGCGGTCAGCACCAGATCGGGCGCGATCAGCGTGGCGGTGCAGAATCCCTTGCCGTCGATGTCCAGCCGGCCGACCCCTTCCCAGCCCCGCGCCTCGTCGCCGGTGAGGAGCGGGTGCAGTTCACCCTCGGCCACGGCAAGGCCGGGCGCGAGAAGCAACAGGCACAGAAGGACATGCCGCATGATGGAAATCCGCATCGCCTCGTTCCGGCCGGTTCTGCCGCGGCCTTTCGGCAAGATTAGGGCAAGGGCCGCGGTCTGGGAACGGAATTTTCGCCCAAGGCGCGCGGAGCCGGCCCGCCTGTGGCCCAGTCGAGCAGTTCGACGGTATGGACCACCGGCACCGCGGTTCCCGATCCGATCTGCATCATGCAGCCGATATTGCCCGCAGCGATGACCTGCGGCGCCTTCGCTTCGAGCGTTGCGACCTTGCGGTCGCGCAACTGGCCCGAGATTTCCGGTTGCATCAGGTTGTAGGTCCCGGCCGAGCCGCAGCAGAGATGGCTGTCGGCGGGTTCCACCACCTCGAACCCGGCGCGTTTCAGCAAGTCCTTCGGGGCGGCCTTGATCCGTTGCCCGTGTTGCAGCGAACAGGCGGCGTGGTAGGCGACCCGCGCCCCGCCCTGCCCCGCAGGCAGCCCAAGGGTCGCCAGAACCTCGGTCACATCGCGCGCGATGGCGCCGACGCGGGCCGCGTCATTCGCCATTAGCGTACCGGCGAAAAGATGGCCGTAATCCTTAACCGTGGTACCGCAGCCCGAGGTGTTGATGACCACGGCGTCCAGCCCGCGCGCGTCGATCTCGGCCGCGAAGGCGCGGATGTTGACGGCGGCGCTGGCGCGCGCCTCGTCCTCGCGCCCCATGTGATGGGTCAGGGCGCCGCAGCAGCCCTGCGGCACGATCACGACCTCGGCCCCCAGCCGGGTCAGCAGGCGGATGGTCGCATCGTTGATGTCGGTGTTCAGCGCCTTCTGCGCGCAGCCGGTCATCAGCGCCACCCGCATTTTCGGCGCGGCTACGGCAAACGTCTGCGGATCGTCGTTGCGGCTGACCGCGGGCACCTGCCGCGGCGCCATGCGGATCATCGCCCGCAGGCGGGCGTCGGGGATCAGCCCGGCAAAGGGCCGTGCCATCTTGGCCCCCAGCAACGCCAGCCGGAACCGCCCCGGATAGGGCAAGACGCGCGACAGGATCCAGCGCAAGGCCCGTTCGTCCCACCGCCGCCTGTAGCGCCGTTCGACATAGGCGCGGGCGTGGTCGATCAGATGCCGGTAATGCACGCCCGAGGGGCAGGTCGTCATGCACGCGAGGCAGGACAGGCAGCGGTCGATATGGGTGACCGTCGCCGGATCGGGGTCGCGGTCGTTCTCGAGCATGTCCTTGATGAGGTAGATGCGGCCGCGCGGGCTGTCGAGTTCGTCGTGCAGCACCTGATAGGTCGGACAGGTCGCGGTGCAAAAGCCGCAGTGGACGCAAGAGCGCAGGATGGCATTCGCCTCGGCCGTCGCGGGATCGGCCAGTTGCGTTTCGCTGAAATGGGTCTGCATCAGTCCATCAATCCGGGGTTGAGGATGCCGCGCGGGTCGAATTTCTGCCGCATCGCGCGCGACAGGGCGGCGACGGCGGGCGCTTCCGGCGGGAAGGGGGCGAATGCGGCACGGGTTTCCGGTGCGGCCCGCCACAGGGTGGCGTGACCGGCAAAGGGGCCAAGCCGCCCGCGCAGGTCGCTGCCGGGATCGGTCAGAAGCCAGATCAGCCCGCCGCCCCAGTCGATCCGCGCCGCCCGCGCTGCCGCCCGCGCGATCAGGGCCGGCGCCTCGGTCGCCCTTGCATGCAGCCGCCAGACATCGCCCGCCCGCCCGGCGAAATCGGCGACGTCGCGGATGGCGGTCCAGTCGGTATCGGCCGTCTCCACGGGACCGAAGGGTTGCAGGAGGTCGACCAGCCGTCCGGCGCGATAGGCCACGCTGTCGGCAAAGCCCTCGATCCGCAGCCGGGTCAGGCCGGCCTCGGGATCATGCGCCGCCCCCGTCACCTCGAAGGGCGAGCGCAGCGCGGCGGCCAGCGCCGCCACCGCGCGGTCGGTCTCAAGGCCGTGCAGGCCGAGGGTCACAACCGCCTCGGGCGCCGGCAGCACCTTGAATGCCACCTCGGTCAGCACGCCAAGGGTGCCGCGCGCGCCGGCGAGCAGCCGGGCAAGGTCGAGCCCGGTGACATTCTTCATCACCCGGCCGCCGTTCGACACCGCGGTCCCGCTGCCGTCGACGAATTTCACCCCAAGCAGGAAATCCCGCGCCGCGCCGCCCTGCACCCGGCGGGGCCCCGAGGCATTGGCGGCGACCACGCCGCCGATGGTCGGCTCACCTTCGGTGCCCAGAAGGCGCCTTGCGTCCATCGGCTCGAACGCCAGCCTTTGCCCGGCGACCGCCAGAACCGCCTCGACCTGCGCCAGGGGCGTGCCCGCCTGCGCCACCAGCGTCAGCGCGCCCGGTTCGTGCAGGACGATGCCCGACAGGCCGGCGACCGACAGCGCCCGCCCCGCCACCGGCCGGCCGATGCCGCGGGTGCCGCCGCCCTGCACCGCCAGCGGGCCGGCGGCGTCGCGGATCGCCTCGGCCAGATCGGCCACAGTTTCAGGTCTCAGCACCGAAAGCCCTCATTCTTCGTCCATAAATATCCCACGGGGGGTCCGGGGGGTGTGAAACCCCCCGGCGCTTTCAGCCCGCACGCCGCCCGGCGCTTGCCGCCAGCGGAAACACCTTCGCCGGGTTCAAGAGCCAGCGCGGATCGAACACGTCCTTGACCCGCATCTGCGCCTCAAGATCGGCGGGGCGGTATTGCACGTCCATCAGGTCGCGCTTTTCCACCCCGACGCCGTGTTCGCCGGTCAGGCAGCCGCCGGCCTCGACGCACAGGGTCAGGATCGCGGCGCCCAGGGCCTCGGCCCGGTCAAGATCGCCGGGCAGGTTGGCGTTGAACAGGATCAGCGGATGCAGGTTGCCGTCGCCGGCGTGAAAGACATTGGCGACGCCCAGCCCGGCCTCTTTCGTCAACTCTCCGATCCGGCGCAGGACGAAGGGCAGTTCGCTGACCGGAATCGTCCCGTCGAGACAGATATAGTCGTTGATCTGCCCCATGGCGCCGAAGGCCGATTTGCGGCCCAGCCAGATGCGCCCGGCCTCGTCGGCATCGCGCGCCTCGCGGATTTCGACCGGATCGTGGGCCCTGGCGATTTCCACCACGCGGGCCAGTTGCGCGGCGATTTCGGCCTCGGACCCTTCGACCTCGATGATCAGCAGCGCCTCGCAATCGGGATAGCCGGCATGGGCAAAGGCCTCGCAGGCCACGATGCAGGGGCGGTCCATGAATTCGATGGCGACCGGCAGCACGCCGGCGCGGATGATGTCGCTGACGCAGGCGCCGGCCGCCTCGTTCGCGGCAAAGCCGATCAGCACCGGCCGCGCGCCTTCGGGTTTCGGGATGATGCGCAGGGTGGCCTCGGTCACCACGCCCAGTTGCCCTTCCGATCCGCAGACGACGCCCAGCAGGTCCAGCCCGCCGGCATCCATGTATGGCCCGCCGATCTCGACCACGGTGCCGTCCATCAGCACCATGGTCACGCCCATCAGGTTGTTGGTCGTGACACCGTATTTCAGGCAATGCGCCCCGCCCGAGTTCATCGCGATATTGCCGCCGATGGCGCAGGCAAGCTGCGACGACGGGTCGGGGGCGTAGAAGAACCCCTCGGCCTCGACAGCGCCGGTCACCGACAGATTGGTGCGCCCGGTCTCGACCCGGACAAAGCGGTTGTCGTAATCGGTTTCCAGCACCGCGGTCAGCCGGCCGACGCCCAGGACGACGCAATCGGCGGTGGGCAGCGATCCGCCGGCAAGCGAGGTGCCGGCGCCGCGCGGCACCACCGGCACGCCTTCGTCATGGCAGAGACGCAGGATTGCGGCGACCTCGGCCGTCGAGGCGGGCAGGACCACGGCCATCGGCGCGCAGCGATAGGCGGTCAGGGCATCGCATTCATAGGCGCGGACCTCGGCCGGGTCGTCGATCATCAGGCCGGACGGCATCGCCGCGCGCAACCGGGCGGTGATGGCGGCCTTGCGGGCGATTAGGCCCGCATCGGGCAGCGGCATGTCCATGGCGGGCCTCGCACTGGGGCTGACTGGTAAGGTAATATTACCAATTCAGCCGTAGGGCAAGCGGGAAGCGGTCCGGTGCCCGGCAGGTGGCGCAGGCCGGAACACGATCAGAGGCGCGGTCGGGTCAGCCGGCGCGCGGCTTCAGGCGAAATGGCAGGCGACCTGCAGGCCGCCGCCGATGTCGCGCAATTGCGGGTCGTCCACCACGCAGCGGTCCTGCGCCAGCGGGCAGCGGGTGCGGAACCGGCAGCCCGAGGGCGGGTTGACCGGGCTGGGCACGTCGCCTTCCAGCAGTTGCACATCGTCGCGGCGCACCGATTCGTCCGGAATCGCCGCGACAAGGGCCTGGGTATAGGGATGGGCGCGACGGGTGCTCACCTCCTCGGCCGGGCCGATCTCGACAATGCGGCCCAGATACATGACCGCAATGCGATGCGCGATATAGCGCACCACCGACAGGTCATGGCTGATGAAGAGATAGGTCAGGCCAAGGTCGCGCTGCAGGTCGATGAACAGGTTCAGCACCTGCGCCTGCACCGACACGTCCAGCGCCGACACCGCCTCGTCGCAGACCAGCAGCGCCGGGTTCAGCGCCAGCGCGCGGGCGATGCTGACCCGCTGCCGCTGACCGCCGGACAGTTCATGCGGAAAGCGGGCAAGGTGATAGTCCGACAGCCCGACCTTGTGCGCCAGATCCAGCACCCTGGCCCGCCGCTCGGCCCTGGTGCCAAGGCCGTGGACGCGCAAAGGTTCCTCGATCAGGCGTTCGACGGCCAGCCGCGGGTTCAGCGCGCCGCCCGGATCCTGGAACACCATCTGCACCGCGCGGGCGCGGGCAAAGCGGTTGGCGCGGCCGGCCTCGACGCCGGCGATCTCGAGCGTGCCGTCGGTCGGCTGGCTGATGCCGACGATGGTGCGGGCCAGCGTCGATTTCCCACAGCCGGATTCGCCGACAAGGCCCAGCGTCTCGCCCCGTTCGATGGTCAGCGACACGCCGTCGACGGCGCGCAACTGGCCGCGCGCGGTGCGGTGATGCAGGTGCAGGTCGGTGGTGCGCAGGACCGTGGTCATGCCGGCACCGGCTCGGGCTGCGGGTGATAGCAGCGCAGGGCATGGCCGGCTGTGCCGGGCAGCAGCGCCGGGCGCACCGCGCGGCAATCGTCCTGCACCCGCGGGCAGCGCGGGGCAAAGACGCAGGCCGCCGGCCGCGCCTCGGGCGCGGGGACCGAGCCGGTGATTTCCGCCAGACGGTGGCCGTCCAGCCGAAAGCTGCCATGCGGCCGCGCCGCGATCAGCCCGGCGGTATAGGGATGGCGCGGATGGTCCAGCACCTGATCCACCGTCCCCTCCTCGATCACCTGGCCGGCATACATCACGACCACGCGGTCGGCGACCTGCCGCACCACGCCCAGGTCGTGGGTGATCAGAAGCAGGCCAAGGTTCGCCTCGCGCTGGATCTGGCGGATCAGCCGCAGGATCTGCGCCTGCACCGTCACGTCAAGCGCGGTGGTCGGTTCATCGGCGATCAGCAGCGCCGGGTTGCAGGCCAAGGCCATGGCGATGACCACGCGCTGGCGCATGCCGCCCGACATGCGGTGCGGATATTCGTCGAACCGTGCCGCCGGGTCGGGGATGCGGACCATGGCCAGAAGCTCGATCGCGCGGGCGCGGGCGGCGGCGCGGCCCATGGCGCGATGGGTGCGCAGCACCTCGACCAGCTGGGCGCCGGCGGTCATCACCGGGTTCAGCGCACTCAGCGGTTCCTGATAGATCATCGCCATGCGGTCGCCGCGGATCGCGCGCAGCCGGTCGTCGGCCATGGTGACCAGATCCTCGCCCTCAAGCAGGACACGGCCGCCGGTGATGCGCAGGTTGCCGGCCAGCAGTCGCATCACCGCCAGCGCGGTCAGCGACTTGCCGCAGCCCGATTCGCCGACGATGCACAGGGTCTCGCCCCGGTGCAGCGACAGGCTCAGATCCTCGACAATGGGCACGCCGTTGCCGGCGGCGACGCGCAGCCCCTCGACCGAAAGCAGCGGCGCGGTCATGTCCGTTCCTTCAGGCGGGGGTTCAGCACGTCGTTCAGCGCATCGCCGATCAGGTTCAGCGCCAGCACGGTCAGGACCAGCGCGGCGGCGGGAAAGGCGGTCATGTACCAGCCCGAACGCAGTTCGGGGCGGCCGACGCTCAGGATCGTGCCCCAGCTCATCACATTGGGGTCGCCCAGGCCCAGGAAGGACAGGCTCGCCTCGGTGATGATCGCGGTGGCGACAAGGACCGAGGCCGAGACGATGATCGGCGCCAGGCAATTGGGCAGGATCTGGCCAAAGATGATGCGCAGGTCGGACATGCCGATGATCTTGCAGCTTTGCACGAAATCATAGGTGCGCAGGCGCAGGAAATCGGCCCGGACCAGCCGGGCGATCATCGGCCAGGACACGATGGCGATGGCCGAGATGATCGTGGTCAGCGAGGCGCCAAGCACGCCGACGATGGCGATGGCGGCCAGAAAGGACGGGATCGTCTGCATCGCATCGGTCAGCCGCATCAGCGCGTCGTCGATCCAGCCGCCGTAATACCCCGCGATGGCGCCGACCAGCGTGCCGATGACCAGCGCCACCACCGCCGCCGCCGCCCCCACCGCCAGCGACACGCGCGATCCGTAGAACAGCGCCGACAGCATGTCGCGGCCCAGCGCATCGGTGCCGAAGGGGAACCGCGGATCGACGCCCGGCCAGCTGCGCGGCGCGCCGGCGATGGAAAACGGGCCCGTGGGGAACAAGAGCCCGGCGCTGGCCGACATCAGCAGCACCAGCGCCAGCACCGTGATGCCGACAAGGCCGCTCGGGTGGCGCACAAGGCGCGACAGGGTGGAACGCGCGCCGCCGGTCATCGGATTTCCACCCGCGGATCAAGCAGCATGTACAGCAGGTCGATGACGAAATTGACCACCACCACCGACAGCGAACTGACGAACACCACGCCCAGAAGCAGGTTGGTGTCGCGCTGGAACACGGCGTCGAACGCGGTGCGGCCCATGCCGTTCAGGCCGAAGATCGTCTCGATCAGCACGGCGCCGCCGACCAGCGACGACACCTGAAGTCCCGCCATGGTCACCAGGGGCAGCAAGGCGTTGCGCAGGGCATGGACCAGCACGACCCGCCGTTCGGTCAGGCCCTTGCCGCGGGCGGTGCGGATATAGTCGAGCTTGAGCACCTCGAGCATCGCGGCGCGGCCGATACGGCCGTAGATCGCGATGTAAAAGGTGCACAGCGCCGTCACCGGCATCGCCAGATGCCAGGCGACATCGGCAAGGTAACGCAGCCCGGTATAGCCCGACCCGATGGTATCGAACCCGGCGATGGGCAGGATGTTCAGCCGGACCGAGAAGACAAGGATCAGGATCATGGCGATGATGAAGGACGGGGTGGCATAGAAGGCCAGCATCAGCACCGACAGGCCCAGATCCACCGGCCGCCCCTGATTGCGCGCCGCGGTGACGCCCAGCAGCGTGCCCACCACCATCGAGATCGAGACCGAGGCGACGACAAGGATCGCCGTCACCGGCCAGCGTTTGGCGATGACCTCGATCACCGGGGCGTTGTTCAGGGGCGACATGCCGAAGTCGAGCGTGACCAGACGCGCCATGTAGTAGAAAAGCTGGACCGGCACCGGCTGGTCCAGCCCATAGCGCGCCCGCATCGCCGCCATCTGCTCGGCGGTCATCTCGGACGTGCCGGCCAGGGTGTCGACGAAATCGCCCGGCGCCATCTTGATCAGGATGAAGCTGCCGATCACCACCAGCAGCATCACCAGAACGGCCTGGCTCAGGCGCCGCGCCACATAGCGCAGCGCGGCACGGGAGGGGGCCCTGCGGGGCCCCCTGCGCCGTGCCGGCGGCGGAGTGGCGGGCGCCTGTGCCGTCATGCGTCGATCCAGAGCCGCGAGAACCCGCTGAGGGCGCCCAGCGCATCCACGACCGAATCCTTGACCTTCACGTTCACGATATTCGCCCCGGCGATATTGGTGACGGGCAGGACCGGCAGGTCCGTCATCACGATACGCTGGAATTCGGCGAATTGCTCTTTCCGTTTGGCGTTGTCGGTCTCGACCTGCGCCGCTTCCAGCAGGGCGTCGACCTCGGGGTTGACGTAATGCGCGCCATTCGCAAAGGCGACGCCGGGGCTGAAGGCCTTGGACCAGTAGAACCGCTGGGTGCCGATGGTGGGATCGACGCCAAGGTTGACGGTGTAAAGCACAAGGTCATGGGCGCGGTCGGTCCAGACGGTGGTGGTGAACACCGCGAAATCCTGGGTGCGGATGGTCACGTCGATGCCGATCTGGCGCAGCTGTTCCTTGATATAGGGCGCGGCGTTGATCGATTCCGTGCCCCAGGGCGACGGGTCAAGCATCAGCGAAAAGCGCATGTCGCCGTTGCCGCGCGGATGGCCGGCCTCGTCCAGCAGGGCATTGGCGCGGTCCATGTCGAACGGATATTCGGGCACGCCTTCGGTGCTGTAGTATTCGACCTGATCGACATGCAGCGGCGACTTGCCGGCATGGCCAAGGCCATACCAGATGTTGTCGGTGATCCATTGCGTGTCGATGGCATGGGCGATGGCATGGCGCACCCGCACATCGGCCAGGATCGGGTTGTCGAGGTTGAAGTCCATCTGCTGCGCCGAGGGCATCGCCTCGAACCCGCGGCTGTCCATCTCGAAATCGGGCAGTTCGTTCAGGCGCAGGATGTCCTGCGCCGGCACCATGTTGAGGAAGACCGCATCGGCCTGGCCCGATTCCAGCATGGCGGCGCGGGTGGCGGCATCGGCAATGAACTGGATAACGATCCGGTCCAGCAGCGGATAGCCGGCGTCCCAGTAATCGGCGTTCTTTTCCAGCACCAGATAGGATCCGACCTCGTATTCCGCCATCCGGAACGGGCCGGTGCCGATCGGCGCCGTATTGGCGGGGTTGTTCGGAATGTCGGTGCCTTCGTAGATATGCGCCGGCAGGATCGGGCTTTCGCGGCTGTCGAGCGCGCGCATCATCGCCGCATTCGGCTTTTCCAGCACGAAGATCGCGGTCAGGTCGTCGGGGGTCTCGACGTCCAGCAGGCCGGCAAAGGTGGTCTTGCCGCGGCCGTGGATGACCTTGAGCACCTGCAGGAAGGTGAAGGCCACGTCATGCGCGGTAAAGGGCGTGCCGTCGTGCCACTTGACCCCTTCGCGCAGGGTGAAGGTGATGCGGGTGCCGTCCTCGGACATTTCCCAGGCGGTCGCAAGCTGGCCGCGGGGGACAAGGCCAAAGTCATAGGCCAGAAGCCCGTCGAACATCTTGGGCGCGATGAAGCTTTCCGGCCCGGCGGTGGAAATCGCCGAATTGAGCACGGTGGGCGCCGGCCAGGCCGGTGTGGTCAGGACACCGCCAGCCTTCGCCTCTTGCGCAAGAAGGCGGGCGGGGATGGCGGCAAGCGGGATTGCCGCGGTGGTGACAAGGCCGGTCAGGAACGACCGGCGACGAAGATGAAAGACGCTGTGGCTCACGGCCGACCTCCGGTTGGATGCGCCGTTCCGGCGCGGTTGGGTAGTGTTCGTGCGTTTCGGCGCGAGGGGATCGCGCGAAGGGATCGTGTCATGGGCCGGCCCCCGTGCCGGCTATGGCGACGCCGGCAAGCGCGGCGGCGCGCAGCAGGCGGCGGTCGCTGAAGCGCGGGCCGGTCAGGGTGACCCCGATGGGCAGCCCGTCTTGTGCGGTCAGGCCGGGGACGTTGACGCAGGGCATGTGCAGCAGCGTCCAGATCCGGTTGAAGGTGGCGGCGCCGGTATCCTGCGGCCCAATGGGCGCGGTCCCCGTCGTGCTGGGCGTCAGCACAGCGTCAAAGGGCGCGGCCAAGGCGTCGAACCGCGCGCGGCAGGCGGCGGCCAGGTCGAGCGCGGCCAGCAGATCGGCGCGGCTGTGGCCCGCGTCATTGCGCAGGATGCCGATCATTTCGGGGTAAAGCGCCGTGCCGATGGCGCGCCATTCCGGCAGGAAGGCGGTCCGCATCTCGGCCTGCATGATGACCTTGTGCGCGGCGGTCAGGCTGGCAAAGGCCTCGGGCAGGGCAAGGTCTGTCATCTGCGCCCCGGCGGCACGCAGGCGGGCAACGGCGGTATCCATCGCGGCACGGGTCGCCGGTTCGGCCATGTCCCAGACCGGGCTAGGGCATAGCGCGATCTTCGATCCCTCGACGGTTTCGGGCAGGGGCGCGGCGGCGGCGTCAAGGCCATAGACCTCGGCCAGCAGGTCAAGATCGGCGGCGGTCCGGCCATACCAGCCCAGCGTGTCGAAACTGGCGGCGCAGGTCTTGACCCCTTCGGCGCTGACGGCGTTCCAGGTCGGCTTGATCGCCCAGACCCCGCAATAGGACGCCGGCCGGATCACCGAGCCGCCGGTCTGGGTGCCCAGCGTCAGGGGCACCTGCCCGTCGGCCACCGCGGCGGCGCTGCCGCTTGAGGATCCGCCGGGGGTGCGGGCGGGGTCATGCGGGTTCGTCGTGGCGGCACGGCGGCCGTTCACCGCAAATTCCACCGTATCGCACTTGCCCAGGATCACCGCACCGGCGCCGCGCAGCAGCGCGACCGCGGCGGCATCGACCGGCGGGAAATGCCCGGCGAAATGCGGCGAGTTCATTTGCGTCGGCATGTCGCGGGTCAGGATGATGTCCTTGACACCCACCGGCACGCCATGCAGCGGGCCGCGGTCGGCCAGCGGCACCGCATCGGCAGCATCGGCCTGCGCCAGCGCCAGATCTGGATCAAGAAAGGCCCAGGCCCGCACGATGCCGTCGCGTTCGGCGATGCGATCAAGGCAGGCGGTGACCAGCGCGCGCGAGGTCAGGGTGCCGGCGCGGATCCGCGCCGCGGCCTCGGCCGCGCCGATCCAGCTTGGCCCCTGCCCCGCGCAGGGAATGGTCATTGCAGCGCCCGCCAGTCGTGGCGGATCGCCTCGCCCGTGGCGGTGCCGACACCGCTGACCGCCAGGAACCGGCCCAGCAGCCGGTCCAGCGCGCGGATGCGACTTGGCTGGGCGATGATCCAGGGCGACAACGACAGCGACAGGATACGGGCGCCACGGTCGGCCGATTCGGCGGCCAAAGCGTCGAAGGCGGCATTGACCTGCCATTCGTAATCCATGACGGCCATGTTCTGGCTGTGCAGGATCTTGTGATCCGACAGATCCCAGGACAGCGGCATCTGCGTGATCTCTACCGTCCTGGTGCGGAAGGCATAGGGCATGTCGTCGTTGATCCAGTCGGCGATATAGTTTCCGCCGTTCTCGGCCACGAAATCGGGGGTCAGGGCCGATTGCGAATGTGCCGGCGAATGCCAGCCGGTGACCGCCTGCCCCGACAGCCGCCGCAAGGTGGCAAAGCTTTGCGCCACCTGCGCCGCTTCCTCGGCCGGGTCGCGCTGGCCGTGGAACAGGGTGCCCATGTCGGTGCCGGCGGCGGCCACCTCCCAGTCGCGGCGCAGGATTTCGGACAGCAGGAACGGATAGCGTTCGGCAACGGCGGAATTCATCGCCGCCGTCGCCCTGACCCCGTGGCGGTCTAGCACCCGGAATAGGCGGAAGATGCCGACACGGTTGCCATAGTCGCGGGTCGAGAAATCCCAGACCGAGGGATAGGGCCGGTCCATGCCGCCGGGCGGCACGAAGGGTTTCGCCGGCATGTCCATCGGGAAATGTTCCAGATGCACCGTGACCCAGATCTTCAGCCGGCCGCCATCGGGCCAGGCCCGGTTCGGCAGGTCGCGCAGATAGCGACGGTCGAAACGGTCGTGATCCAGCCCCTTGGCGCGGTGCGGATAGTCGAAATAATCCTGCCCGATCAGAGTCATGCCGCCACCCCCCGGTTGAAGGGCTTCATCCAGTCGGCGAAGGCGTCATAGTGATGCGCCTCGAAATGGGCGGCGATTTCGCGCCCCGTCGCCAGCCAGACCTTGTCGTGGCCGGTGACATAGGCCAGCGCCTCGTCCAGGATCGACAGGCGGTGCGGCTGGCCGATCAGGTAGGGATGCAGCGGAATGCACATGACGGTGCCGCTTTCCGCCCCCTCCTCGTACAACTGGTCGAAATGGTCCTTGATGATCTGCAGGTAATTGCGCGGCGAGATGTTCTTGAAGTTCAGCACCGGCACGTCGTTGCATTCCATCATGTAGGGAACGCTGACGAGGCGGTTGGCGCTGCGGGTCCTGACCGGCATCGGCTGGTCATCGTGGAACAGGTCGAGCGTGTAGCGGATGCCTTCCTCGGCCAGAAGATCCTGGGTCGTCTCGCCATTGGAAATCGCCGGCGACAGCCAGCCGTCAAGGCGTTGCCCGGACGCCCGCAGGATCGTGTCGCGCGCGTCGCGGATGATCTCGCGCTGCTGGTCCTCGGTCATGTTGTAAAGGTAGCGGGTGTTGTAGATGCCGTGGCTGAACAGCTCCCACTCCAGTTCGCAGCAGCGTTCGATGATTTCGGGGTAGTGGTCGCAGACCGCGACGTTCAGCGACACCGATCCGCGGACGCCGTGTTTCGCCATCACATCGGCCATCCGGTGAAAGCCGACCCGGTTGCCGTAATCGCGCATCGAATAGTTGATGATGTCGGGTTCCGGGCGATACCAGACCGCCCGTGTCGGCGACGGCGGAGGCGCGAGTTCGTAATATTCGATGTTCGGCGCCACCCAGAACGCCACGCGCGCCCCGCCCGGCCAGGTGATCTTCGGCCGGTCCTGATAGGGGGCGTAGTCATAGGATTTCGGGTCCGAAAGCTTCATCCCGCCCCCCGCGCGGCAAGGTCGGCCAGAACGGCATCGACGGGTTTCACATCGCCGTATTTCACCGCGATGTCGTAGAGGCTGGCGAAATGGGCGCCCTCCTCGCGGTCGGCGACGCATTCCTCGGGCACTGTCACGCGCAGCCCGTGCGACATGGCGTCAACCACGGTGCCGCGCACGCAGCCCGAGGTGGCGCCGCCGGTGACGATGACCGAATCTATGCGGTGCCAGTTCAGGAACGACGGCAGATGCGTTTCGAAAAAGGCCGAGGCCATGCGCTTGTGCAGGATCAGGTCGGCGGGATCGACATTCATCCGCGGGTCGATTTCCGCCTGCGGGCTGTCGTGGCCGACCTTGTGCAGGGCCATCGGGGTGGTCGAAAGCTCGGACCAGATGCCGGCATCGACGCCCGAGGGCAGATAGGCGACATAGGTCCAGATCACCGGCAGGCCCAGCCGGCGCACGGCGGCGGCAAGGGCGTTCACCGCCTCGAACTGGCGGGGATCGCCGTCATAGGCCGACGAAAACGTCGCCGTATCGGTGTAGCGGCGCTGCAGGTCGACATTGATCAGCGCGACGCGCGGGCCGATCCCGCGTGCGGGAACACGCGGCGCGGCCTGCCAGTCACGAAAGATCTGCCGTGCGGTCTTGTCGGTCGGGATCATGTCAACCCCGCTCCATCCGCAGCGGCGCGCCGTGGCACAGCGCCGGGTCGAATGTGCGATCCGCGGTCCCGTTCAGCGTCACCGCCACGATACCGCCACCCGGCCGCGCCTGCGGCGCATCGAGCGGCAGGACATCGACATGGCCGCGACCGAAGCTGACCCTTTCGCCCTCAATGCGCCCGCCGATCGCGGCAAGGGTGCGCTTCACCAGATCGGGCTGGCCGGTCGAGACCGACAGGCCGGCGATGCCGGTGGCGCCGTTGGCATGGGCAGCCGGCCCCGGAATCCGGTGCCCGCGCCCCTCGACATCCGAGACAAGGAAGGGCAGCGCCACATCCCCGCCCGACCCGCGGCCGGTCATCAGAAGGTCAAGCGCCCAACGCTCGCCGCGCGACAGCACATTGGCGACCGGCACCGGCCCCCTTGCGGCAAAGCCCGCCTTGTTCAGCGCCGCCGCCGAGGCCGTGGCATCGGGCACGACAAAGGAATAATCCGCCCAGCCCTCGCCCGCGTCCATCACAGGGCCAAGCCGGTGGCCCTGCCGCCCCGCGTCCGAGGTGAAGGCGGTCAGCAGGATGTAGGATCCATCGGCAAAGGGCACGAACCGGAACGCGGTCGCGCCGTGGCTGGTGTCGGCGCGTTCCAGCACGGTGAACCCCAGCGCGGCGAAATCGCGCGCCGCGGCGTCAAGGTCGTTCACCAGCAGGACGAGATGGTCAAAGGCGAGGGTCACTTGCGGTTCCTGTTCAGGCAGTAGGACGCAGGGGCCGGCGCGTCACCCGCAACTCGGGCAGCGCGCCGTCGAAACGTTCGACCTGCACCAGACAGGATTGCGCGGCGCAGCCCTGCCCAAGGTCGGAAGTGCCGATGTCGCGGGTCAGCACATTGGGATTGCTGCCGCGGTCGGCGGTGCCGTCGGGGTCATAGGTCGATCCGGTGGGCAGCAGCACCACCCCCGGCACCACGGCATCGTCGATCCGCGCCACCGCGAAACAGGCGCCGCGGGCGTTGAAGACGCGGACATTGTCGCCGTCGCCGATGCCGCGCTGCGCGGCGTCCCGGGGATGCAGCGTCAACCGTTCGCGGTCGCGGACCTTGCCGCCGCGCACATAGGTCGAGAAATCCATCTGCCCGTGCAGTTTCCGGTCCGGCTGCGGCGTCAGCAGATGCAGCGGCCAGTCCGCCGCCAGCGGCGCGCCCAGCCATTCCTCGGGGTCAAGCCAGGCGGGATGGCCGGGCTGGCCGGCCTCGGCCGCGGCAAGGTCGTTGAACAGCTCGATCCGGCCCGAAGGGGTGGCAAGGCGGTTGCCGGCGGGATCGTCGCGGAACGCCTGGAACATGACGTAATCCTGCGCCGGCTCGGGCATGCGGAAATAGCCTTCTTCCCAGAACTCCTTGAATTCCGGCGGGTTGATGCCGCGGCGGGCGAGTTTCGCGCTGATCTCCTCCCAGGCCTTTTGCAGCCACTCGGCCTCGGACCGGCCTTCGGTAAAGGCGGCAAGATCGCCGGCGCCCAGCCGCGCCGCCAGATCGGCAAAGATGCGATAATCGTTCCGCGCCTCGCCCGCCGGTTCGACCAGCTTCTGCATCGCCAGAAGGAAACGGTCACGCGACGCGCCCCCGATGTCGTCGCGTTCCAGCGCCACCGTCGCCGGCAGCACGATGTCGGCGTGGCGCGCGGTCGCGGTCCAGTAGCATTCGTTGACGACAACGACCTGGGGCCGACGGAACGCCTCGCGCAGGCGGTTCAGATCCTGATGGTGATGGAACGGATTGCCGCCGGCCCAATAGACCAGCTTCACATCGGGATAGATGCGCTCGGCCCCGTCATAGCGATAGGGGGCGCCGGGGTTCAGCAGCATGTCGGCGATGCGCGCCACCGGAATCGACTGGCCGGTCGCGTTGGGGATCGACGGCAGGCCGTATAGGGGCGTCCGGTAGTCGGGGTTGCCCATGCCGTTCGACGAACCATAGCCAAAGGCAAAGCCGCCGCCCGGCAGGCCGATCTGGCCCAGGGCGGCGGCAAGGCCGATCGCCGCCCAATAGGGCTGCTCGCCGTGGCGCGAGCGTTGCAAGCTCCAGTTCAGGCCGACCATGACCCTTTTGCCGGGCAGAAGCGCGGCCAGTTCGCGGATGCGGTCGGCCGGGATGCCGGTGATCGCTGCCGCCCAGCCGGCATCCTTGACCACGCCGTCGGTGCGGCCGGCAAGATAGTCGAAATAACGGTCGTGGCCGTGGACATGCGATTCAAGAAAGGTGCGGTCGGCATGGCCCGCCGCGACGATTTCCTGCGTCAGCGCCAGGATCAGCGCGGCATCGGTGTTGGGCCGGATCGGCTGCCATTCCACGCCGAAGCGGTCCTCGACATCCTTGCGCCAGGGCGAGATGTTGATCGTCCGCACCCGGCCGGTCACGCCCTCCATGAAACTGTCAAAGCGGTGTTCGCCAACGCCGCCGGCCTGGATTTCCCAGTTCTTGGCCGGGATGCCGCCAAAGGCGAGGAACAGGTCGCAATGCTTGCGGATCGTTTCCAGCCCGGTCACCGCCGAACCGATGGCATCGTCCACCCCAAGGATGCGCGGCAGAAACGCCATGGCGGCGCCGTAGGAATAATTCGTCTCTTGGTCGACAAAGCCGCCGATGGCGCCAAAGAAGCGGCGGATCAGGGTGCGGGCGTGATGCAGGCGGCCGGCACTGGACCAGCCGTAAGATCCGGCGAACAGCGCGCCGTTGCCATGGTCGCGGCGGATACGGGCGATTTCGCCGGCGACCAGATCAAGCGCGCGGTCCCAGCCCACCTCGACAAATTCATCCTCGCCCCGCCCGGCGCCGGCGTCGCCATTCAGCCAGCCGCGCCGGACCGCGGGCCGCGCCACGCGCAGCTCGTGGGTCAGCATCTCGGGCCAGACATCGTTCATCGGACTGGGCCGCGGGTCGTGTTCGAAAGGATGGATGCGCGTGACCACGCCGCCGGCAACTTCGGCCCGGAAGGCGCCCCAATGCGATGCGGACAGCGGCAGCTTTGCCAAAGACCCAGTCCTTCCTGTCACGATCCAGCCGTTCGACGCGGCCTTGAGTCGAGGCTATGACATAACATTTAGTGCGTCAAGTTTGGTATTGACCGCGCATATATTATGTTCAAATTGTGGGCGCAGACGGAAAACCATTCCGGTTGCAAGGCCCGCAAGGGAACGTCCACACTTGGCCGCAGGACAGGGACACGAAGGGCGACCCGAATTGAAGCGTTTCAATATCAGGCAGATAGAGGCGTTCCGCGCGGTCATCACCTTGGGCAGCATGACCAAGGCGGCCGAGCTTCTGGGAATTTCGCAACCGGCGGTCAGCCGACTCATGCTCGACTTCCAGGAGGCGGTCGGATTTCGCCTGTTCCGCCGACAGCGCGGCGGCGCCGAACCGACCGAGGACGCGCGCCGCCTGTTCGAGCAGGTGGAAAAGCTGTTCGTCGGGCTTGAGGAACTGAACCACGAGGTCCACGCGATCCGCTCGCTTACCAGCGGTTCGATCACCATTGCGGCGATGGGTCTTTACGCCAACGGCATCCTGCCCGACATCATCGCCAGTTTCCGCGCCCGGTATCCCGACATTGCCATCCGGCTGGACAGCCAGTCGCAGGACCGCATTCCGGAATGGGTGTCCTCGGGGCGGGCCGATATCGGCATCGTGACGCTGCCGATCTCGAACCCTTCGGTGACGGTCAGCGCGCTGGTGACACGCCCGGCCCTTTGCGTCTTTCCCGCCGACCATGCCCTTGCCGCGCGCACGCATGTCGAGGCCGCCGATCTGGCCGACATGCCCTTTGTCAGCTTTCCCCGCGGCACCCCCTTCCGGTTTGAAACCGACAATCTGTTCGACCGGCAGGGCATCGACCGCCAGATGCTGACCGAGGCGACGACGCATGAGGCGGTGTGCAACCTTGTCGCCGCCGGGCTGGGCGTCGCGGTGGTCAGCCCGTTCTCGCCGCATCTGCGGCGCGACCCGGCGCTGGCCTTCCGCCCGTTCCTGCCGGCGCTCCCGATCACCATCGGCATGATCGCCGACGAAGGCGACCTTTCGGTCGCCGCCCGCGCCTTCCACAGCTTCGTGGTGGACGAGGTTGCGCGCCTGAACGCCGCACGGGCTGCGGCCGAATGACAGAACCGAGGGCCAAGATGGATTTCCAGACCAGCCGCAGCGCCGATGCGGCACCCGGCGGCAGCCGCGATTTCGACGTGGTGCCGATGGAGACAGAGGTGGTCGTCGTCGGCGGCGGCATCATCGGCGCCTGCACCGCGCTGGAACTGGCGCGGCGCGGCATCCCGGTCACCTTGTGCGAAAAGGGCAGCATCGGCGAAGAGCAATCAAGCCGCAACTGGGGCTGGGTGCGCAAGATGGGCCGCGACATCCGCGAGATGCCGCTGATGATCCACGCGATGAAGCTGTGGGACGACCTGCCCGGCGTCATCGGTGCCGACCCCGGTTTCCGCCGCCGCGGGATCACCTATTTCTGCGACGAGGAAAAGGACATGGCCAAGTATGAGCCATGGCTGAAGGCGATGGAGCCCTTCGGGCTGGATACCCATTTCGTCACCCGCGCCCGCGTCAACGACCTTGCCCCCGGCAACACCCGCAATTTCGCCGGCGGCCTGCACACGCCCTCGGACGGATATGCCGAACCGCATCTTGCCACGCGGATGATCGCCGAAGGCGCGCGGCGCCTGGGGGCGAAGGTGGTCGAGGGCTGCGCCGTCCGCGGGTTCGAGACCTCGGCCGGCCGGGTGTCCGAAGTCGTCACCGAAAAGGGCCGCATCCGCTGCAAGTCGGTGGTGCTGGCCGGCGGCATCTGGTCCAGCCTTTTCGCCCGCAACCAGCAGGTCAAGGTGCCGCAGCTCAAGATGCTGTCGCAGACCATGCGCACCCGGCCCATCGCCGGCGGCCCGCCGGGCTGCGGTTCGGGCAAGGGGTTCGGGTTCCGCCAGCGCGGCGACGGCGGCTACAATGTCGGCATGCGCTCGGCCCATCCGGTCGATATCGTGCCCGACAGTTTCCGCTATTTCCGCGACTATATCCCGGCGCTCAGGAACGAATGGAAGGCTATGAAGTTCCGCATCGGCAAGCGGACCTTCCAGGAAACCATGATGCTGGGCGGCTGGCGGCTGGACCAGCGCACGCCGTTCGAGACCTACCGCATCATGCGGCCGGTGCCGGGCAACCGCATCCTTGACCAGGCGACGATCAACATCAAGGCGCTGTTCCCGCAGTTCCGCGACATGGTGGTCAACGAACGGATGAGCGCCTGGATCGACGTCACCCCCGACGCAATCCCGGTGATTTCCCCGGTCGAGGCGATTGCCGGCTTCTACATCTCGACCGGCTATTCCGGCCACGGTTTCGGCATCGCCCCCGCCGCGGGGCAACTGATGGCCGAACTCATCACCGGAGAGGCGCCGCATGTCGACCCGGTGCCGTTCCGGCACAGCCGCTTCATCGACGGATCGGAAATCGTCCACTGGCCGATCGGGTTCTGACCCCGGCCGGAAGGCCGGTCAGCCCGCGGCGCTGACGCCGTGCAGCAGCACGTCGCAGAACACGTCGGCGATCTGTTCCGGCGTCAGGTCGCCGTCGCGTTCGATCCAGCGATAGGCGATGACATGCATCCCCCACAGACCCTTCATCACCACCGGGTCGATGGTGCGGAACATCCCTGCCTCTTGCCCTTCGTCCAGCAGGCGTTGCCAGGCCGCCTCGACCCGGCGGCGCTGATGGCCAAGGGCCGAGGCGCGGTCGGTCGACAGCGCGCGCGCGTCGCGGAAGGTGACGGTGGCCTCGGGCCGGCTGTCGGCGATCATCCGCAAGAGCATGCGCGACAACTGGCGCAGCTTGTCCGGCGGCGGCAGGTCTGAGGCCGCCAGGGCTTCGGCGCGGTCGGCCATCGCCGACATGTGCCGCATGCTGATCTCGAACAGCAGCGATTCCTTGCTTTCGATATGGTGATAGAGCGCGCCGCGCCCCAGGTTCACCGCATCGCCCAGTTCGGCGATTCCGGTCGCGTCATAGCCATTGCGCGCGAACAGTTCGGCCGCGACCTGAAGGATCCGTTCCCGTGTCGGATTGACGCGGGCCTCGGCCCGCTGCCGGTCGAAAGTCGTGGTCATTCGCTGCATTCCGCACGATTGGCATCCCGGCCGGATCGTCCGGCGCTGTGGTCGGAACGGTCAGTCCATGACCCGGATGCAGATTTTTCGTCGCGCGGACAAGGCAGATTTCCGCGCCGGGAAACATTTCTGCCGATTTTCGGGGGGAAATGCGAATTTCCCTTCTCTTTCCCTTGCGGAAACAGCCCCCGGACCATCGTCCGGGGGCCGTGGCACGTCATTGCGCCGGATGGGCGTAGGTCGTCACGAACCACAGGTTGACGGCGTCGATCCCGGTCACCTCGGCCGAGGTGATGATGGGCGAGCTTTGCACATACAGCCAGAGCGAGGGCGCATCCTCGACCAGGATCTGCTGGGCCTGGCAGTAGAGATCGGCCCGGACCGCCGGATCGGGATCGGCCAGCGCCTCGCCCATCAGCCGGTCGACTTCGGCGTTCTGGTAGAACGAGGCGTTGAACCCGTTCGGCGGGATGTTCGCGCCCTGGAACAGGCTCAGGGCCTGGCTCGGGTCGTTGTAGCTGGCGCCAAAGCCCAGCAGGCCCATGTCGTGATCGGCATCGGCGGGCGGCACATAGATGATCGACATGTAGGTCGCCCAGTCGGTCGGGTTGCCCATCGTCGCCTCGACCCCGACATCGCGCAGGAAGCCGGCCACCGCCTGTGCCACCATCGGCCCCTGCATGTAGCGGCCCGAGGGGGCGATGATCTCGACCTTCAGGTCGCTGGCCCCGGCCTCGGCCAGAAGGGCGCGGGCACGTTCGGGATCATAGCTGAAGTCGCCGGCCGGGCAGGCGCCGAAAACGCTGGCGGCCAGCGGACTTTGCGGCATCTGGCCGGCGCCGAACAGGATGCGGTCGATGATCGTCTGCCTGTCGATGGCCAGCGACAGGGCGCGGCGCACCGCCGGATCCTGCAGGCGCGCCTCGCTTTCCGAGGTGGTGTTGATGACCATCTGGATCATGTAGCTGGTCGGCGTGAAGGTGACGGCCACGCCGGGATCGTTGAGCAGCGCCGGCAATTCGCTGACCGGCGGCTGCGAGATGATGTCGGCCTCGCCCGACCGCAGCAGGGCAAGGCGGCTGCCTTCTTCCGGCACGGCAAGATAGACCTGCCGTTCGTAATAGGGCGCCTCGCCCCAATAGGCGTCGTTGCGCACCAGCACCAGTTCATCGCCCGAGGAAAAGCTTTCAAGCGCATAGGGGCCGGTGCCGACCGGGGCCGTGACCAAGGCCATGGTGTTTTCGCCTGCCGTGACCGAGGTCGGCGACAGGATCGCCGCATTGGGCAGCGACAGCGCCGCGGGCAGCGCGGCAAAGGGCCGGCTCAGGGTGATCTGCACCGTCAACGGGTCGACCACATCGACCGCGGCGATGGCGCCCAGCGTGCCGGGCCGGGTGTTGGTGGTGTCGGGCGACAACAGCCGGTCAAGGCTGAACTTCACCGCCGCGGCGTCGAACGGGGTGCCGTCCTGGAACAGCACGCCTTCGCGCAGGGCAAAGGTCCAGACCAGCCCGTCTTCGGAATTGCTCCATTCGGTGGCTAGCGCCGGCACCAGCGCGCCGGTGCTGTCAAAGGTGGTCAGCGATTCCACCATCATGTTGATGAGGGGGAAGAAATCGCCAGTGACGGTGGCGGGCGGGTCGATGGTCGTCGGCCCGGCGGGCAGGACCGTGGTCAGGGTGGTGCCGTCCTGCGCCATTGCGGGCAGGCCCAGCGCGGCAAGAACCAGCCCGGCGGACAGCAGGGCGGCGCGCAATGATCTTTGTTCCATGTCGTTCACTCCCGGTTGGTTCGGACGCTTGCGTCCCTGTTGGCTGGGACGGCCCGGCAGGGCCGTGTGGGTGCCGGGGCGGCGGACCGCCCCGGTTCGGGGGTCACAGCGGCGGGCGTCGTCCTGCCCAGGGCGCCAGACGTTCAAAGGCGCGGGCGGCGCGCAGGACCGTCGCCTCGTCGCCGAAGCGGCCGATGATCTGAAGGCCGACCGGCAGCCCGTCGACCATGCCGCAGGGCACCGAGATGGCCGGCATCCCGGTGAGGTTCGCCATATAGGTGAAGGTGCTGATCTCGGGCATCAGCACCTCGCCCTTTTCCGAAGGGATCGGCGGCGCAACATGCGGCGCGACCGGCGCGAGGATAAGCGAATACTTGTCCAGCGCGTCGTTCATCCGGGCCTGCGCCTGAGCGCGCAGCGACATGGCACGGGTGAATTCCGCCCCCGTCACCTGCGACCCCTCCTTGAACCGCCGCCGCACCTCGGGGCCCAGAAGGCTGCGCTGCAGGGCGTCGTCATATGCGTTCTTCTGCTGGCCGACGCGCGCATAGCGGTCGGTGTTTGAGATGATGGTGATGACCTCGCGGAACTGTTCAAGGTCGAGCCTGAGGCCGCTTTCCTCGATCCCGTCTCCGGCCAGCATCGCGGCGGCGGCGCGCGAAGCGGCGATCACCCTTTCGTCCCGCGATCCGGGCGCCGCATCCGATTTCCACCAGACAAAGGTCAGATCGCCTGCCCCGCCGTCGATCCCCGACATCACGTCGCCGGGCGTGGAACGGATGCAGGTCGGATCGTGGCCGTCGGGGCCGGACATCAGCTGATAGGCAAGGGTCGCATCGGCCACGGTGCGGGCGATGGGGCCGATGCCGTTGGTGTGGAACCCGCCGTCGAACACGCCAAAGCGCGGGACGCGGCCAAGGCTGGTGTGCAGCCCCACGACCCCGCAAAAGGCCGCCGGCAGGCGGATCGACCCGGCGCCGTCGCCACCGATGGCGATGGGCGTCACCCCGGCGGCGACACTGGCCGCCGCCCCGCCGCTTGACCCGCCGGGGGTGCGGGTTGCGTCCCAGGGGTTGGTCGTCTCTGCCATCAGCCGGTTGTGGGTGCGCCAGGACAGGCCGTATTCCGGCGTGTTCGACTTGCCCACCATGATGCCGCCGGCCGCGCGCAGCCGGGCGACGCAGGCCGAATCCTGCGGCGCCATATGGGTCTTCAGTTGCAGAGAACCGGCGGTGGTCGGAATGCCCCTGGCCCAGATCTGGTCCTTGACCGAAAAGGGCACGCCGCACAGCGGGCCGGGCGCCGCCCCGCCGGCAAGCTCCCGGTCCAGTTCCGCCGCGCGCAGGGCCGCCCCCTCGCGGTCGAGGTTGATGAAGGCATGCAACCTGCCCTCGGTCTCCTCGACCCGGTCAAAGGCCGCCTGCGTGACCTCGGCCGCCGACACCTCGCGCTTGCCGACAAGCGCGGCGATCTCGACCGCCGAAAGCCAGTTCAGGTCGCTGGTCATGCCGCAGCCTTTGCCGCCGCTTCGTTCAGCTTGGCGATCAGTTCGCCGGCCCGCGCCTCGACCTCGGACGGACGCAGGACCGGGCAATCATAGTTCATGTATTTCACCAGAGCGGCATGGGCGCGTTCGGTGATGCGGGCCGAACCGTCGGCGTCATAGCCGGCGATGCCGTCCCCCTCGCCCGCCTTGCGCAGCAGCTCCATCGCCTTGTCCTCGGGCATTTCGGGGTGCCAGACCGGCACGGCGCCCTTGCTGGTCAGCCGGCAATCGACACCGCCGGCAAGACCGCCGGGCGCCACGACATGGGTGATCGTCGGATCGT
The DNA here is from genome assembly GCA_964540965.1 of uncultured Rubellimicrobium sp. GTDB lineage: Bacteria > Pseudomonadota > Alphaproteobacteria > Rhodobacterales > Rhodobacteraceae > JADYZU01. The sequence goes on from CAZIOT010000011.1 coordinate 47,293, forward strand.
CGCGCAGGATGCGCAGCGTGTTCTTGGCCGCCGAAGACGCCGCATAAAGCGGCCGCTGCAGCGGGAAATGCGCCCGCCATTCGGTGAGGAATTCGTCGCTGGTGAACTGGTCGGTCGCGTCGACGCCGGCGGCATAGACCTTGAACCACCAGGGATAGGTCTGCAATTCGTCGTTCTGCGCCGGCGACCGCATGAAGCCGGAATGGAAATGGTGGGCGACCATGCGCACGGTCAGGTCGCGCAGCGGCACGCCCAGCTTCTTCGCCGCCCGCGCCTTGAGCACCGCCGTCACCGAATCCGTGTTGCCGGCGCCGCAGGTCGGCGCCATCCCCATGCCCGACAGGACGGGATTCACGCAATCGGGCAGCGAGATCTGCACGACAGGGGTATCGGCCCCCGCCATCTTGCGGCCGCGCATCAGCTTGACCGGCAACAGGGTGAACAGCGGCAGCCAGGGGCCCAGCCGGCCTTCAAGGAACACGTTCTTCCACACCTCGGGCGGCAGCGTGCGCGAGATGCGATACCACGAGAACGGGATCGCCGCCTGGATCAGCACATCGGCGCCGGCAGAGGAGACCGAGTCCGCGACCGCCTCTTCGTTGGTCATGTCCAGAACCTGGGTGACCACCTCGAGCGACCCGCCGCGGTATTTTTCGGCGACGTTGATCGCATCCATCGCCTCGGCCCGCAGCGCATCGGCGTTGATGTCATAGAGATACAGCGTGGTGACGTCGTCGGCCCGCGCCAGTTCCCGCGCGACCTGCGCCCCGACCCCGCCGCCGGCCCCGTAAATGGCAACCTTGCTCATCTTGATGTTTCCTTTCCGTATCAGGGTCTTCAGATCAGCTTCTTGCCGCGCAGGAAGCCGGTCAGCGCCGCAACCACCGCATCGCCATCGTCCTTGGTGAAGGGTGCCGTGCCCGACGCTTCCAGCCGTTTCCACGCCTGTTCGCGGGCATAGCCGCGCAGGCCCGGCGGCAGCGACCACAGCCAGTCGCGGATCGTGTCGGCCGCCGGGCCGTAATCGGCGACCCATTGCATGCGGCCCTTGCCGAAATCGAACATGTCGGCCGAGGGCGCGGGCGCCGCGGCGCGCAGGGCCCGTGTCGCCTCCTCGTCCACCTTGTCGCCGGCGATGACGACGCCATAGACATCGCGGGCCCGCGCGGCCGACAGAAGGCCGGCCAGATTGTCGCGCAGCACCCTTTCCGGCTTGCGCTCCATCGGGTTGCCGTAACCGCCGCCACCGCCGCCCTTGATCGTCACCACCTCGCCCAGACGCGGGCGATAGACGGTGACCTTGCCGATATACTGCGGATCCTCGTCCCCGACGCGGCCGGTGTTGTTGCAGGTCGATCCGGCCTGCCCGCCCATCGCGCCCCAGGAACTGAACCGGTGCCGGTCCTTGCCGCGCATGACAAGGATCGCCTCGGGGTGCAGCAGCTCAAGGTCGTATTCCACGCCAAAGCCGCCGCGCTGCTTGCCCGCGCCTTCGCTGTCGGGCGACAGGGCAAAGCGGTGGACCAGTACCGGCGCCTCGAATTCCAGGATCTCGGTCGGGACGTTGCGCAGATAGGCAAGCGGCCGGTCCGACCCCGACAGCCCGTCGATGCTGGCCGAACCGCCCGATCCGCCCTGGATCGGGTTGGCCACCACCACGCGCCCGCCTTCGGCACCGCCGGCAGTGGACACATAGGTCACCGCCACCTGATTGGCACCGCCCGCCGGCACGATGTCGGGAATGGCCTGCATCAGGCAGCCCAGCACCGCGTCATGCAGGCGGATGGATGTCGTGGCCCGCATCCCCACCGCCGCCGGAAAGGTGCAGTTCACCACCGACCCTTCGGGCAGCACCAGATCGACACAGCGCAGCATCCCGCCGTTAAGCGAGATGGTCGGCGCCATGGTGACTAGGAAGTTGAGGAAGGCGCGCGACAGGAACGGGTGATGTTTCTGCCCGCCCGAGGGGATGTTCAGCGCCGATTTCACCTGCGGATCCGAGCCGGTGAAATCCAGTTCCACCGTGCCGTCGCCACGCGCTGTCAGCTTGACCTCAAGCCGCACCGGCACGTTCGAGACGTAGTCGTCCTCGAAGTATTCGGTAAAGCGGTATTGCCCGGTGGGGATCTTCATCAGCGCCTGACGGGCAAGCGCCTCGGTATGGTCAAGGTTGCGGTCGATGGCACGCTCCACCGCCTCGCGTCCGTATTTGCCGATCAGGCCCAGGATCCGCGATTCCGCCTTGTTGATCGCCGAGACCAGCCCGTCGATGTCGCCGCGGTTCAGCGTGGGAATCCGGCTGTTGTCGGCCATGATGTTCCACAGTTCCTGATTGAACACGCCCTGGCGGAACAACCGCGCGGGGCGCAGGCGCAGCCCCTCCTGGAACACCTCGTGGAACCGCATGTCGATGGAACCGGGGGCGGCGCCGCCGACATCGGTGCAGTGGATGAAGGCGAAGGCAAAGCAGACGATCCTGCCATCGGCAAAGACCGGCTTGAACATGTAGACATCGTTCAGATGGGTGACCATGCCCCGCGTCGAATAGGGGTCATTCGTCACCATGATGTCGCCGGGCGCCCAGTCGTCGAATGCCTCGACCGCCGACTGCATCGGCGTCGCGACCAGCGACGTCACGCCGGTGTTGCGCGGATAGGCCGCGACCTCACCCCCTTTCGAGACGATGGCGGTGGCAAAGTCCTGGGTTTCCTTGACAAAGGTCGTATAGGCCGACCGCAGCAGGATCCACGACATCTCGTCCACCACGGCGGTGAACAGATGCGAGAGAACCTCGTCGGTGGTGGCTTCGGCCTTGCGGCGGGAAAAGGCGGGTGCGTTCATGGCTGGGTCCGGTCGGTCGGGTTGCGGGACGCCGCGGCGGGCGGCGGGCGGATCAGATCCGGGACAGGATCAGGTTGTCGCCGGGCGCGACCGTCGCGCGCCAGCCGGGTGGCACCAGCGTCGTGGTGTCGAGTTGCTCGATGATCGCCGGCCCGTCCACGGGGTCGCTCAGCCCGTCGCGGAAATGCACGGTGGCGGTCAGGACTTCGCCGTTCAGGCGGATCTGGCGCGGCGCCAGATGTTCCGGCGCATCGGTCGGGGCAAGGCGGATCGATGCGGGTTTCGGCACGATGCCGGTGACATGGACCCGCAATTCCTTGAGCCAGATGTCGCGGGTGCTGGCATGGCCAAAGGTCGCGGCATGGGCGCGGTGGAATGCCTCGGCGATGGCGGCGGTGTCGGACCGTTCAAGCCAGTCGCGCTGCAAGGGCACGGTCACGTCATAGCCCTGCCCGTCATAATGCATGTCGGCGGCCCAGTCGTATTCCTGCCCGACCAGCCGCGCGCCCGGCGCCACTTCGGCCAGCCAGGCCTGCGAGCGGGCGTCAAGCGAGCGGGCGGCATCGGGCAGCGCGCCATCGGAGAGCCGCGACAGCAGGGTATAGACCGGCTGCACCAGATCGCCCTCGGCATTCGCGGTCGCGGCGCCGAAGGCCGACAGCGCCCCGGGCGTCGGCGGGATCAGCACTTCGCCGATGTTGACCTCTTCGGCCAGCAGGGCGCCGATCAGCGGGCCGGCGCCGCCGAAGGCGACCAGCCGGAAGGTCGGGCTGTCAACGCCGCGCCGCGCCAGCACGCGCATGGTTTCTGCCGCCATCATCGCGATGCCGATGGAAACGGCGGCATCCGCCACTTCCTCGACCGACCAGCCCAGCGGGCCGGCGACAGTGGCCATCGCGGTGCGCGACTTTTCGATGTCAAGCGGCAGCATCCCGGCCAGAAGCTGGTCGGTCCCCAGCCAGCCCGACAGCAGGAAGGCATCGGTCATGCCCGGCCGGTCGGCCTGCCGGCCATAGCAGGCGGGCCCGGGCGAGGCGCCCAGACTGCGCGGGCCGACCGCGATGGAGCCGGCGCCGTCCAGCCAGATCAGCGACCCGCCGCCTGCACCGATCGACGAAACCGCGACCGTCGGAACCAGAATGGGAAAGTCGGCGATATGTTCCTCGGGCGACAGGACGGGCGATCCGCCGCGGATGACGCCGATGTCGGCGCTGGTGCCGCCGACATCGACGGTGATGAGATCGGCCTTGTCCCAGCCAGCATCCGCCGCAACCCGCGCCGCGCCGGAAACGCCGGCAGCCGGGCCGGACAGGACCGCGACCACCGGGCGGTTTTTGACGCTTTCGGCCCGCTCCGCTCCGCCGTTCGACCGGGCGACAAAGGCGTCGGACGCCACGCCGCGTTCGACCAGACCGGCGGTCAACTGACTGACATAGGCCGCGATCTTGGGCTGGACATAGGTGTCGATGGTGGCCAGCGTCGCGCGTTCGAATTCGCGTGCCTGCGGCCAGACCTCGGCCGATGTCGAGACCGACACCGCCGGCCAGCGCGCCCGGATTGCTGCCGCCGCCGCCGCCTCGTGCGCGTCGTTGCGGAAGGAATGCAGAAAGCAGATCACGATGCCGTCCACCCCGGCATCGACAAGGTCCGCCGCCGCCGCCGCGACCGCGGCCAGGTCGAGCGGCTCGATTTCCTCGCCGTCGGCGTTCAGGCGGCCGCGCACCTCGCGCACCAGCCGGCGTTCGACCAGCGGCAGCGGGCGTTCGGAATCATAGCGTTGCGCGTTCGGCACCCACAGCCGCTGCAATTCCAGCATGTCGCGAAAGCCCATGGTGGTGATGAAGCCCACGGTGGCGCCGTCGCGTTCGATCAGCGTGTTTGTCGCGATGGTCGAGGAATGGACATGCTGGATCTGCGCCAGCGTCTGGGGCGTCAGGCCCAGCACCTTGATCAGCAGATCCACCCCGTCAAGCGTCGATTGGCCCGGCCGCGACGGCGTGCTGGGCACCTTGCGCCGGGTCAGCATCCCGGCCTCGTCGATATAGACCAGGTCCGTGAAGGTGCCGCCCACGTCCAGACCCAGCCATCCGGTGATGCCGCCCTGCCGGGCCAAGGGTGCGTTGCCGTCCATGCTGTCGTCCTCGCGGTTCGGTTGCGCCCGCCCGGTCATGGCCGGGCGAGGTCGATCACGGCCGTGTCGCCGGTGATCGTGATTTCGGTGCCATAGGGGGCCGAAAGCTCGGCCAGCTTGCGCAGGATCGCCTGCGCGCGGTCGCCGCGGGCAACGCCGGGCAGGCCCGATTCGGCCTTCCTGCCCTTGAGCCAGACGCAGGGCGTGATCGTCACCCGGCTTACCCGGTACTCCGGCGTCATCTCGCAGACCGGGATGAAAAAGCCGGGTTCGTGGCTGTAGATTTCCCTTGGCGTCGGGAACATCTCTTTCGGCTGGTCGCCCCAGCCAAAGACGGCGTTGCGCGCGGAATAAGCCTCGACCGGGCCGGCATTGGGCTGGCGTGCCTCGGGGCCGTATCCCCAGCGGGTATAGAAGTCGGCAGGAACCTTGTCGGGCCGGCCCAGCCGGAACAGGTCGCCCGGATCGTAGAAGATCGGCACGCCCTTGTAGATCTCGATCCCCCGCATCGGCGCGTGACTGCCCTGCGCGATGAACAGATGCGCCCCGGCATCGACGGCGGCGCGGGCATAATCCTCGATGAACGCGGCCGAGGTGCTGATCCGGCCGTCCGCCGCGTCGAATTCATGGGCATGCAGATGGGCGATCACCAGATCGGCCTGCGCACGGGCATGGCGGATCGCGGCAAGGTTGCCGGCAAGGTCATCCTCGTCGCAAAAGGTGGCGGGGCCGCCGTCGCCCACGCGGAACCGCCAGAGCGTGTTGTGGATGCCGGCCGGATTGACGGTGAATTCGTCGCCGACCCGCGTGACCCACAGGCCCAGCTTGCGGCAAAGGTCGATCAGGGTGTCGGCCGTCGCGGCATCGACGCGCCAGTGATAGCGCATCGGGTTCAGGCCCGGCCGGCCAACCATGTCGGCCCGCGTATCGCCGGCGCGTGAAAACATCGGGAAGGACGAACAGCAGGACGTCAGCGCCACCCGCCCGCGGGCCGTGTCCAGGAACGCCGGCATCCGGCTTTCGGCCAGGTTCCGCCCGGTGCCGGCATGGGGCACGCCGGCGGCGTTCAGCGCCTTCCACGTCTCGAACAGGCCGCCATAGGAATAGTCCAGCGTGTGGTTCGACGCCATCGACATCAGGTTGATGCCGAAATCCTTCAGCTCCTGCGCCGCGCCCTTGGGGCCGCGCATCCAGCCCCAGGCGCCTTCGGCGGCGGGGAAAAGCTCGGGCGCGTCGTAATCGTGCAGCAGGGTTTCCATCTGCGTATGGCAGACATCGGCGCTGCGCAGGATATCGACCACCTCAAGGAACGCCGGATTGCGACAGGTGGCGGCGCCGTGGTTCAGGATCGAATCGCCGGTGACGATCACCCGGATCGGGCCATTCGCGCTGCTGTCGTTGCCACCGGCTGTCATGCGGCAATATCCCCTTGTGCGGTGCCGGGGCACCGCGCGTTCCGGTTTTCAAGAATGGTCCGATTCGGCGGCCGATTCTGAACCGACCGCTCGGTCCATTAAATTGCTACGTCGCTTTCCCGCGTCAGGCAACGATTTTCTTGGCGGTTTTGCGGTTTTCTGCCTTGTTTTCCCCAGCCAGACCGCAACCGCCCATTGCGCGCGCCATCGCAAGCGCCCGACACGAAAGGATATTGGACCAATCGATCCATTGGCAGCCGATCAGATCGGCCCCGGAAAGTGGCAGGCGACGGCATGGCCGCCGCCCTGTGCCGCCAGGGGCGGCTCGGCTTCGGCGCAAAGCGGGCGGGCCACCGGACAGCGGGTGCGGAACCGACAGCCCGAGGGCAGCGCCAAGGGGCTGGGCACGCTGCCGCCCAGGACGATCCGCTTGCGGCGGTGGGTCGGGCGCGGGTCGGGCACCGCCGACATCAGCGCCTGGGTATAGGGATGCAGCGGCGCGGACATCAGGCTGTCGGTTTCGGCAAGCTCGACGATCCGGCCCAGATACATCACCGCCACCCGGTCCGAGACATAGCTGACCACGCCCATGTCATGCGCGACAAAGACATAGGTCAGGTCGAACTGCGCCTTGAGATCGCGCATCAGGTTGAGGATCTGGCTCTGGATCGACACGTCGAGCGCCGACACCGGCTCGTCCGCGACGATGAAGCGCGGGCCGACGATCAGCGCACGGGCGATGCCGATCCGCTGACGCTGGCCGCCCGAGAACTCGTGCGGATGACGGTCGATGGCGTCAGGGCGCAGGCCCACCCGCTCCAGCATGTCGCGCACATGATCGCGGCGCTCGGCGGGCGGCACGATGCCGTGGACACGCAGCCCCTCGGCCACGATGTCGCCGACGGTGCGGCGCGGATTCAGCGATCCGGCCGGATCCTGAAAGATGAACTGCGCGTCGCGCCGCAGCCGGCGCAGCGCCGGACCGGCCATCGACCGCACGTCAACGCCATCGAAGGTGATCGCGCCGGCGGTGGGTTCGATCAGGCGCAGCAGGCTGCGGCCCAGCGTCGACTTGCCGCAACCGGATTCGCCGACAAGGCCCAGCGTTTCGCCGCGCGCGATGTCGAGGTCGATGCCGTCCACCGCGGCGACCTGCCCGACCGTGCGGCGCAGGATGCCTTCGCGCACCGGGAACAGGGTGCGCAGCCCGCGCACCGACATGAGCGGCGCGGCGGTCATTGCGCCCCTCCGGCGACCAGCCAGCAGGCGACCTGCGCGCGACCGCTGTCGACGAGCGGCGGAGGCGGCGCCGCGCGGCAACGGTCGAACACATGGGCGCAGCGGTTGGCGAACCGGCAACCGGGCGGAAAGTCGAGAGGCCCCGGCACCATGCCCTCGATGGCGCGCAACCGCTGGCTGCGGTCCATGCCGACGACGGGGATCGTCTCGATCAGCGCGCGCGTGTAGGGATGGCCCGGCGCGGCCAGCACCTCGGCGGCCGGCCCGCGTTCGACGACCTGACCGGCATACATCACCGCCACCTCGTCGGCGATTTCGGCCACCACGCCAAGGTCATGGGTGATGAACACCACCGCCATGCCCAGCCGCCGCCGCAGATCCTGCAACAGGTCAAGGATCTGCGCCTGCACCGTCACGTCCAGCGCCGTGGTCGGCTCATCGGCGATCAGCACGCGCGGATTGCAGGCCAGCGCCATGGCGATCATCACCCGTTGCCGCATCCCGCCCGACATCTGGTGCGGATAGTCGCGGACCCGCCGTTCCGGCGCCGGGATGCCGACAAGGCGCAGCATCTCGACCGCGCGCGCCATCGCCGCGGCGCGCGATTGCGGCTGGTGCAGGCGCACCGCCTCGGCGATCTGGCGGCCGACGCGGACCACCGGGTTCAGCGACGACATCGGTTCCTGAAAGATCATCGACACCAGATTGCCGCGGACGCGGCGCAACTCGGCCTCGGGCAGCGTGGCAAGGTCGCGGCCGTCCAGCCGGATTTCGCTGCCCGGCATGATCTCGCCCGGCCAGTCGACAAGGCGCATGATCGACAGGGCGGTCAGGCTTTTGCCGCTACCGGATTCGCCGACGATGCACAGAACCTTTCCGGCATCGACCGACAGATCCACGCCATCGACGGCGCGCAGATCGCCGCGCGGGGTGCGGAACAATGTGCGCAGGTTGCGCACCGCCAGCGCCGGCCCCGGCGCGTTATCCCTGCCCCCGCTCATTTCAGCCGCGGGTCCAGCGCGTCGCGCAAACCGTCGCCGATCAGGTTCAGCGCCAGCACCACCGCCATGATGCACAGCCCCGGATAGGTCAGAAGATGCGGATAGGTGAACAGGTATTGCCGCGCCTCGCCCAGCATCGCGCCCCATTCCGGCGTCGGCTGCTGGATGCCCAGCCCAAGAAAGCCCAGGCCCGAGGCGGTAAGGATCGCCGTCGCCATCTCGAGGCTTGATTGCACGATGATCGGCGCGGTCGCATTGGGCAGCACATCGCGCAGCACGATCCGCCAGCGCGGCGTGCCCATGGCGCGGGCCGCCTCGACATAGGGCATTTCCCGCACGGCAAGGACCGAGGCGCGCAACAGCCGGGCGAAACGCGGGAACGAGGTCAGCGCCACCGCGACGACGATGTTGACCATTCCGGTACCCAGAACGCCGATCAGCGCCAGCGCCAGCAGGAAACTGGGAAAGGCCAGCACGATATCGACGATGCGCTGCACGATCAGGTCGAACCAGCCACCGATATAGCCCGACAAAAGTCCCAGCGGCACGCCCAGCGCCAGCCCGGCGATGACGGCGGCAAAACCGATCGACAGCGTATAGCGCGCGCCATGGATCAGCCGCACCGCCATGTCGCGGCCGAAATTGTCGGTGCCCAGCCAGTGTTCGGAGGTTGAGGGCGCAAAGCTGTCGATGAAGTTCTGGTATTCGAAATCGCTGCTCGGGCTTGCGGCCAGCACCAGCGGCCCCAAGAGCGCCGCCGCCAGGATCAGTCCCAGCACCGCCATGCCGACGATGGCATTGGGCTGGGCGGCGAAGCGGCGCCAGACCTGCGCCGCCGCACCGGGCGCCGGGGTGGGGGCGGAAAGGCCGCTCACAGCGTCACCCTTGGGTCGACCGCGGCATAGGCAAGGTCGGTCAAAAGGTTCAGCGCCACCAGCGCGATGGCGATGACAAAGACCGCGCCCTGCACCACGGCGAAATCGCGCGCGGTAATCGATTCGACCAGAAGCCGGCCCAGACCCGGCCAGGCGAACACCACCTCGGTCAGGATGGCGCCGCCCAGCAGGTTGCCGAACTGGATGCCGACGATGGTGATGATCGGGATCAGCGCGTTGCGGAACGCATGGGCCATCAGCACCCGCAGCGTCCCGGCCCCCTTGGCGCGGGCGGTGCGGACATAGTCCTGACGCAGCACCTCGAGCATGGCGGACCGGGTCTGCCGCGCGATGAAGCCGATGGAGTAAAGCGACAGGGTCACCACCGGCAGCACGAAGCTGAAGAAGCTGCGGTCGCCGGCGGCGGGCAGGATCTGCAGGTTGACGGCAAAGACGATGACCAGCAGCAGGCCGATCCAGTAAACCGGCATCGACACGCCGATGACCGCTAGGATCGAGGCCAGCACATCGGCAAGCCGGCCGCGGCGGACAGCGGCAAAGATGCCCAGCGCGCAGCCCAGCGGCACCGAAACCAGCAGCGTCAGCACCGCCAGTTGCAGTGTGCGCGGCGCGGCGTCGGCGATGGCCGCGGTGACCGGCCCGCCCGACCGGGCCGAGGTGCCAAGGTCGCCGACGAACAGCCGGCCGATGAATTGCAGGTATTGCTGCAGCACCGGCTGGTCCAGCCCAAGCTGGCGGCGGATGCGGTCGATGTCCTCGACCGTGGCGTCGACGCCGGCGATCACCCGCGCCGGATCGCCGGGGATCAACCGCATCAGCAGGAAGCTGACGGTTGCCACGCCCAGAACCGTCGGGATCGACAGAAGCAGCCGGTTCAGGACATAGCGATACATTCCGGCCTCCGCATCCGGTTGCAGCGGGCGGCTTGCCGGCCGCTGGCACGGCAGGAACCGGCCGCCGAAAGGGTATGGACCCCGGCGTTGATCGGCACTGGAAACTCCCGCAGTTGGCCGAGGGGGCGGCCGTTGTATAGCCGGCGGACTGGACCGACCGGTCTGTTTTCGCAAGCTAGACCCAGACCTTTCCACCGCGCAAGACCTTTCGTGCCGGCGAGGTCCGGTTTCCCGATCAGGTATGGACGGGCGGCGGGCAGCCGCGAACAGCGCGGCGGCAAGGCCAGCCGCGGCTGCCCTTGCGGCCTTGTGCCTCAGCCCGGCAGGGCGGCCAGCGCCTGCGCGAGATCGGCCTGCAAATCCTCGGGCGATTCGAGGCCGATCTGAAAGCGAACCACCGGCCCCATGTCCTTCCAGCGCGGCAGGTTGCGGCTTTCGGGATGCATGGGCAGGACCAGGCTTTCGAATCCGCCCCAGGAAAAGCCGATGCGGAACAGGTTGAGCGAATCGATCAGCGCCCGCTTTGCCTCGGGGTCGGGCGAGGCAAGCTCGACCGAGAACAGCCCCGCCGAACCGTCGAAATCGCGGGTCCAAAGCGCGTGACCCGGACAGGAGGGCAGCGCCGGATGCAGCACGCGGGCGATCTGCGGCTGCGTGGACAGCCATTCGGCCAGCGCCTTCGCGCTTGCCTCGTGCCGCTTCAGCCGCACTTCCAGCGTGCGCAGGCCGCGCAGGCCCAGATTGCATTCCTCGATCCCGGCGCAGGCGCCCAGATCCTGCGTCGCGCGGCGCACGGCGTCGTAGGTTTCGGCATTGGTGGTGACGACGCCCAGCATCGCATCGGAATGGCCGACGATGTATTTCGTCGCGGCATGGATCGACACGTCGACGCCATGTTCCAGCGGCCGGTAGAACAGGGGCGTGGCCCAGGTGGCGTCAATGGCGGTGCGGATGCCGCGCGCCTGCGCCACGGCGACAATCGCCGGCACGTCCTGCACGTCGAACGTGCCCGAACCCGGCGATTCCATGTAGATCAGCCGGGTTTCCGGCCGGATCAGCGCGGCGATGCCAGCACCGATGGCGGGGTCGTAAAAGGTCGTCTCGATCCCCATCCGCGCCAGCATCCGGGTGCAGAAGCGGCGCACCGGATCATAGACGGTATCGACCACCAGAAGGTGGTCGCCGCGGTCGAGAAAGGCCAAGAGCACCGCCGAAATCGCCGCTACACCCGAGGCGGTGGCGATGGCCCGGTGGCCGCCTTCAAGCTCGGCCATCGCAGTTTCGAAGGCGAATGTGGTGGGGGTGCCGACGCGGCCGTAGAAGGGCAAGTCGAACGGGGTCTTGGCCGCGGCCTCGAAATCGGCCAGCCGGTCGAACACAAAGGTCGAGGCGCGGACCAGCGGCGGGTTGACCGGGGCAATCCCGGTGCCATGCGGCCGCCCGGTATTGGCAAGGACCGAGCCGATGCCCCTGCCCATCAGACCGATTCCTTCGGCAGGTCGTCGCGCTGGCCCCATTCGTGCCAGGATCCGTCGTAAAGCGTCACGTCGGTCTTGCCGAGGCGCGCCATCTGGAACAGCAGGATCGCGGCGGTGACGCCCGAGCCGCAGGTGGCGATGACCGGGCGGTCCAGGTCGACGCCGGCGGCGGCAAGGTGGTCGCGCGCGGCTTCGGGGGCAAGGAAGGTGAAATCGCCCTTCTGCGGCAAGAGCCCGCCCCAGGGCACATTCACCGCACCGGGCATATGCCCGCCGGCGACACCGGGATAGCCCGAAGGCAGTTCCCCGGTAAACCGCTCGCGGGTGCGGGCATCGACGACACCGGCATCGCCTTGGGCCAGGGCGCGCTGCACCTCTTGCCAGCCGGCCACCCCGCCGGCCTGCGGAGTGGCGACAAAGGCCGCGGGCGCCACCGGCGCCGCCGGGCCGATCTCGACCGGGCGCCCCTCGGCCAGCCAGCGTTTCCAGCCGCCGTTCAGAACCGCCACCGTGTCATGGCCGAAATGGCGGAACATCCACCACACCCGGGCCGAGACATAGCTGGAATCATAGACCACGACCTGCGTGTCCGCGCCGATGCCGAGCGCCCCGGCGACCTGCGCGAATTGCGCCGCCGGCGGCAGCATGTTGACGTAAGCCGACGTCGTGTCCGACGCGGCGTCGAGGTCGAAGAAGCGGGCGCCGGGGATATGGCCCAGCTCGAATTCCGTCCGCGCGCTCTTGTTCGCCTCGGGGATATACCAGGAGCAGTCGATGATGACGATGCCGGGGTCGCCCAGCCTGTCATTCAGCCACTGCGGCTCGACCAGAAAAGCATCCATGTCCTTCTCCTTTCGGGCGGCTCAGTCAAAGATCGAGGCGCCGGTTGCTGCCAGGTCGCGCAGCCTGGCGGCGGGGGCAAAGCGGGGGCCGCACAGGCGTTCGGCCTGTTCCAGCCGGTCAAGCAGGGTGGCGGCGCCGATGCCGTCGATATAGCCGGCAACGCCGCCGGTATGCGGCGCAAAGCCCCAGCCCAGCACCGAGCCGACATCGGCATCGGCGGCGGACATCAGCACCCCATCGTCGAAGCAGCGCAGGGTTTCGGCGGCCTGCCGCAGCATCAGCCGCTGCGCCAGTGACGCGGCATCGGGCTGCGTCGCGGCGGCGGGGCAAAGGTCGGACAGGCCGGGCCACAGGACCGGCGCCTCGGCGCCATAGTCATAGAACCCCGCGCCGGCCTTTTCGCCCTTGCGCCCGGCGGCCAGCAGCGCCTGCCCGACGCGGCGGCCGGGGTGCGGGACGTGACCCGCGCCAAGGTCGGCCGCGGTCTGCGCCTCGATCCGTTCGATAAGGTCGATGTTGACCATATCGGTCAGCCGCAGCGGCCCCATCGGCATCCCGGCCAGCCGCCCGGCATTGTCGATCAGCGCCGGGGCCACGCCCTCGGCCAGCAGCGCCATGCCTTCCATCATGTAGCCGACGACGACACGGGTGGTGAAGAAGGCGCGGCCGTCGCGCACCGCAATCGGCGTCTTGCCCATGATCCGCGCAAGATCGAAACCGGCGGCAAGGGTGGCGTCCGAGGTCGCGGCACCGCGGATGATTTCCAGCAGCGCCATCTTTTCGACGGGCGAAAAGAAATGCAGGCCAAGAAAGCGGTCGGGCCGGCGCAGGACCGTGGCCAGTTGCCCGATGGGTATGGTCGAGGTGTTCGAGGCCAGCACGGCATCGGGCCGCATCGCCGCCTCGGCACGGGCCAGCACGTCATGCTTGACGGCGGCATCCTCGAACACGGCCTCGACCACCAGATCGCAATCGGCCAGCGCGGCATGGTCGGTTGTGGGCAGGATGCGGGGAAGGTGGCGTTCCTTGTCGGCCTCGGTCCCCTGCCCGCGTTCGATTGCCTTGTCGAGCAGGCGTTCGGAATAGGCGCGGCCGCGCAGGGCCGCGGCCTGATCGACCTCGACCATCACGACGTCCAGACCGGATTTCGCCGCCCGATAGGCGATGCCGCCGCCCATCAGGCCGCCGCCGATCACGCCCAGCTTGCGGATCGCCGTGGGCGGCACCCCCGCCGGGCGGCGCTTGCCGGCGCGGGCGTCCTTCATCGAGAAGAAATTGGTGCGCACCATGGCCCGCGCGCTGGGGTCGCGGGTGATCTCGACGAACAGGCGCAATTCGCGGCGCAGGGCCGGGTCGATGGGCATCTGCAGCCCGTGATAGACCGCCTCGGCGACCAGCCGTTGCGCCGGCAGGTTGCCCCAGGTGGCACGGGCGATGCCGGCGTTGAGATCGGTGAAGAACGCCTCGAACCCCGGTTGTGCGGCGGGCGAGGACCAGCCACGCATGTCCCACGGCTGCTGCGCCGCCGGATTGTCGATGATCCATTGCCGCGCCCTTGCCATCAGCTCGGCAGCGGGCACAACGGCCGTCACCGCCTTGCGCGCCAGCGCCTCGGCCGGGGTCCAGGTGCTGCCCTTGACCATCTCGGGCACGACCCGGCGCCAGTCGGCGACGCGCGGCAGGCGCTGGGTGCCGCCAAGGCCGGGGATCAGGCCCAGCCCTGCCTCGGGCAGGCCCAGCCGGATGCGCGGATCGTCGGCGACGATGCGCGCATGGCAGGCAAGCGCCAGTTCGAATCCGCCGCCCAAGGCATGGCCGGCGATGGCCGCCACCACCGGTTTGCCGCAGCTTTCCAGCCGCCTGAGCGCCGCCATGCCCGGGGCGAGCGCCGCCCAGACCTGATCCGGCGCGCGGTCGAAAAAGCCGGCGATCAGCCCAAGGTCGGCCCCCGCGCAGAACATCGCATGGCCCGAGGCGACGATCACGCCGCGGATGGCCTCGTCGCCGGCGATGCGGTCGCCGGCGATGCGGTCGACGGTGGCGGTCAGCGCGGACAGGGCCGCGGCCGACAGGACATTAGGCGAGCCGTCGGGCATCCGCCAGGTCAGCGTGGCGATACCGTCCTCGCCCAGGTCCAGCGTCATCATCTCGGCCATCACACCCGCTCCACCACCATGGCAATCGCCTGCCCCGTCGCGGCGCACAGCGTCGCGACGCCGAATTGCCGGTCGGCGCGTTCCAGTTCGTCGACCAGAGTGCCCAGGATCATCGCCCCGGTGGCGCCCAAGGGATGGCCCATGGCAATCGCTCCGCCGTTGACGTTCATCCGGTCGTGCGGCACGCCGGTTTCGTTCATGAAATGCAGGACGACAGCGGCAAAGGCCTCGTTCAGTTCCCACAGGTCGATGTCGGCATGGGTCAGGCCGGCGCGGCCCAGCGCCTTGTCCACCGCCGCCGCCGGTCCGGTCAGCATGATCGTCGGTTCCGATCCGACCGAGCACACCGCCCGCACCCGCGCGCGGGGCCGCAGCCCCGCTGCCTGCCCGGCCTCTGCCCCGCCCAGAAGCACCGCTGCCGCGCCATCGACGATCTGCGAGGAATTGGCCGCAGTATGGACATGGCGCAAGGCGGCGACCTCGGGGTAGCGACGGATCGCCACCGCGTCAAAGCCGGTCTTTTTCGCATAGGCCTCGAACGCCGGGGGCAGCGCGGCCATCGCCTGCATGGTGGCGTCGGGGCGCATCGCCTCGTCCCGGTCCAGGATCGGCAGGCCCAGCCTGTCGGCCACCGGCAGCACCGACCGCGCAAAGCGGCCCTCGTCCCAGGCGCGTGCGGCGCGGCGCTGGCTTTCCACGGCATAGGCATCGACATCGGCGCGGGAATAGCCGTTGCGGGTCGCGATCAGGTCGGCGGAAACGCCCTGCGGGATGCTGCCCATCGGAATGGCAAGGCCGGGGTCGCCCAGAACCGGCATGCCGCTGGACAGCATCGGAATCCGGCTCATCATCTCGACCCCGCCGGCAAGGATGAAATCGGCCTCGCCCAGCGCGATCTTGCCGGCGCCCACCGCCACCGCCTCGAGCCCCGAGGCGCAGAAGCGGCTGACCACGACGCCGGGAACGCCCTCGCCCAGGCCGGCGGCCAGGGCGGCGGTGCGGGCGATGTCGCCGCCCTGATCGCGGATCGGATCGACGCAGCCCAGCACCACATCATCGACGCGCGCGGGGTCAAGGCCGGTGCGGTCGATCATCGCGCGCAGGGGCAGCGCCGCCAGTTCCACCGGCGACAGTTCGGCCAGCGCGCCGGTGGCGGCGCGGCCCTTGCCGCGCGGGCTGCGCACCGCGTCATAGATCATCACCTGCGTCATTCGCTTGCCTCCCATGTCGCGCCGCGATGTTCGTCCAGCACCGGCGCGCGGCGCAAGGGCGCGTCGTCCCAGGCGGAAAAGCGCACCGGCTGGCGGACCACCCATTGTTCGCCGCCATCGGCACGGGCGATGCGGCCGAACCGTCCGCGCGCCTGCATCTGCGGGTCGCCGGGCAATTCGGCCAGCCGGTTGACCGGCCCCCACATCTGGCCCGACGCCTCGAACACCGGCGCCCATTCGGCGCGGCTGCGGCGGGCGATCACCGCGGCGATGCGGTCGCGCAGTTCGGCGCGGCGGGCCACGCGGGCGGGGCGGGGCAGTCCCTGCAAGTCGTCCAGCCCCAGATCGGCGCAAAGCCGGTCCCACCAGGCATCCTCATGCGCGATGGACAGCGTGATCGCCGCGCCATCGGCGCACAGGAAGATGTCATAGGCCGGTTCGGCCTGCGGCGGCGGCTCTCCGCCCTGCCCGACCATGCCGACAAAGGCGGTGAACAGCGATGCGACGCAATCGGCCATCGCCACATCGACATGGCTGCCCTGCCCGCTGCGGTCGCGGGCGCGCAGGGCGGCAAGGATGCCGATCACCGCATGCAGCCCGGCGGCATTGTCCCCCATGAGGAGCGACGGCGGCAGGCCGCCCACCGATCCGTCGAGCCGTTCCTCGAGCGCGCCGCCGACGCCCTGAAAGGACAGGTCATGCGCCGGGCGGTCGCGATAGGGGCCGGTCTGGCCGTAGCCAGAGATCGAGCAATAGACCAGGCCGGGGTTCAGCGCGGCAAGGTCGGTATAGCCCAGCCCCTGTTTCGCCAGCTTGCCGGGCCGGAAGCCCTCGATGAACACATCGGTGCCGGCGACAAGGTCAAGCAGGCGGGCGCGGTCGTCGGGCTGGCGGATGTCAAGGGCCACCGACCTTTTGCCGCGGTTCATCGCCTCGAAAAACCCGGCCAGAAAGCGCGAGGGGTCGCCGCTGCCGGGCCGTTCGACCTGAATGACATCGGCGCCCATGTCCGTCAGGATCATGGTGGCAAGGGGACCGGGGTATTGTTCGGCCATCGACAGCACGCGCAGCCCGGAAAGCGGCAGCCCGGTCATGCCGCGCCCCCCCCAAAGGTCACCGGCCTGTCGAAATCGAGGCCCGCCTTGTCCAGCCCGCGGCGGAAATCCTCGATATGGCGGTGTGCCCAAAGCGCGGCGCCGTCGCCATCGCGGCGTTCGATCGCCTCGACGATGCGTTCATGCGCGGTCAGCATCCGGGCCGAAGTGTCGATCGCCGCGACCAGATCGGACACCATCGGCAGGAACAGGTCGTGCAGCGGCTGGCGCATGGTGTGGAAGATCTCGTTGTTGGTCGCCTCGCAGACCAGCGCGTGAAATTCGGCATCCAGCGCGGCCAGCCGGTCGTGATCGCCGGCGGCGGCCCGCGTCTGCCGCAGGTTGCGGTGCAGGCGGGTGATCTGGGCGCTGCTGGCGCTGGCGGCGGCGATCCGGGCCAGCACCGGATCAAAGGCCAGGTTCGCCTCATACAGCGCGCGCACGGTGATGCCGCGCAGCACCAGCGCCTGCGCCGTGCGTTCGGCCAGCCGCGAGCCATCGGGCACCGCGACCTCGAGCCGCTTTTGCGACTTGCGCCGCAACATGCCGGTTTCCTCAAGGAGCCGGATCCCCTCGCGCACAGTCGAGCGGTGGACGCCATAGGTTTCCGACAGCACGGTTTCGGTCGGCAAGGGGTCGCCGGGGCGGATTTCGCCGGCAAGGATACGGCTGGCGATGCGGTCGGCCAGAATGCGATAGGCGGGGGGCTGCGCGGTCATCCGGCGCCCCCTTGCGCCTTTTCGCGGTCGCGCAGTTCCTTGCGCCGCACCTTGCCAGTGGTGGTGCGCGGAAGTTCGGCGATGAATTCGATGCGGCGAGGGTATTTGTAGGGTGCGGTCTCGCGCTTGACGAAATCCTGTATCTCTTTCGCCAAAGCGGGGGTCGGCTGATAGCCGTCGTGCAGCACGATGAACGCCTTGACGACCTCGCCACGCTCGGGGTCGGGGCTGGCCACCGCGGCGCAATCGCGCACCGCCGGATGGGCCATCACCGCGCCCTCGACCTCGGCCGGGCCGACGCGGTAGCCGGCGGTGTTGATGACATCATCCGACCGCCCCTCATACCAGAACCAGCCGTCGGCATCCTTTCGCGCGAGGTCGCCCGAGATATACCACCGCTCGCCCGCGGCATTGGTGACAAAACAGGCCGCGGTCTTGTCCGGGGCCTGCCAATAGCCCAGCATCATCCCCTCCATCGGCATGCGGATCGCGACATGGCCGATCTGGCCCGCGGGAAGCGGGGTGAAGGTTTCTTCGGAAATCACCGCGATGGGCAGGCCGGGCAGCGGCAGGCCCATCGCGCCGGGGCGGATTTCGGTCACCGGATAATTGGCGATGACCATCAGCGCCTCGGTCTGACCATAGGCCTCGTGGATGCGGCAGCCGGCGCGGGCCATCCAGTTCCGCGCGGTCGGTCCGTCCAGCGATTCGCCCGCCGTGGCCGACAGGCGCAGGCGCGACAGATCGAAATCCTCGATCTTCTGGCCCAGCATCTGGCGGAATTCGCTGGCCGCGGCGGCAAAGACGGTGACGCCGTAATCCGCCATGATCCGCAGCCGTTCGCGCGCGTCGAACGGGCCGTCATAGGTCAGCGTCCTGACCCCGGCCAGCCATGGCCCGACCAGCGTCGCGGTCAGCGAGAATGACCAGCCGGTGTCCGAGGTGCCCCACATCAGGTCGGCGCGGCTCTGGTCGTTCAGGTCGAACCAATAGGCGCTGCATTCGTAATAGGCGCGGGGGAAATAGGCCGAATGCAGCACGCCCTTGGGCATTCCGGTCGAACCGGAGGTGAAATAGATCAGCGCCCCATCCTCGGGCAGCATCCGTTCGGTCGGCGTGTCGGGGGTTTGCGCAGCGGCAAGGGCCAGGAGATCCGCCCAATCCGTCGCCTCTCCCGGCCCGTAGGGCACCACCAGCCGCGCGGCATCGCCGGTCAGCCCGGCGAATTTGCCGATCTCGGACGGCACCGTGACGATCGCCCTGGGTGCCGTGGCCTGAATCCGGTAGTCGAGATCCTTGGCCGTCAGCATGGTGATGCAGGGGATCGCGATGGCGCCGATGCGGAAGGCGGCCATCATGACCATCTGCCATTCCGGAATTCGCGGCAGCATGACCAGAACCCGGTCACCACGGCCAAGGCCCTGCGCCCGCAGCGCCGCCGCCATGCGTTTCGACCCGTCGCTGATCTCGGCGAAGGTCAGGCGCCGTTCCTGCCCGGCAGCATTCAGCCAAAGCAGGGCTTCGCGCGTGGGATCGGCGGCGTAACCGTCGATGATGTCGCAATAGTTGAACGTCTCGGGCGGCGGCGGGCGGCGATATGCCGTAGCGTCGCGGGGGTAGTTTTCAAGCGGCGGCAGCAGCATCGGGCGTCCTCCGGTCAGAAATCGGTCAGGTCGGGCAACAGGTCTTCCTGGCGCGGCAGGGTCCGGCGGCCGATGGCCATGCGATGCGCCTCGGACGGGCCGTCGTAGATGCGGAAGGCGCGGATCGAGCGGTAGATATGTTCGACCGGCGTCATGCCGGTGACACCCAGGCCGCCCAGAATCTGCACCGAACGGTCGGCCACCCGCCCCGTCGCCTCGGACACCATGACCTTGGCGATGCTGGTCTCGTGCCGCCCCTTCGCTCCGGAATCGAGCACGGCGCAGGCATGGGCGGTAACGGCGCGGGCGGAATAAAGGTCGATCTCATTGTCGGCCAGCATGAAGGACACGCCCTGATGGCGGCCCATCACCGCGCCGAACAACTCTCGCTGCGCGGCATGGGACCGGGCGATGTCGTGGCAGCGGACCGCCGCGCCCAGCCAGCGCATGCAATGGGTCAGCCGCGCCGGCGCCAGCCGCACCTGCGCATAGCGAAAGCCCTGCCCCGGCTCGCCCAGCACCGCCGACTTCGGCACGCGCACGCCGTTCAGCTCGACAATGCAATGGCCGCCGCTGCTGTCATGGGCCATGACCTCCATCGGGCGGATGATGTCGATGCCGGGGGTGGACATCGGCGCCAGGAACATCGTCGGCTCGCCGCCCATGCTGTCGTCGCGGGCCATGATGATCGCAAAGGCCGATCCGATGGCGCCGGTGATGAACCATTTGCGGCCGGTGATGACATAATCGTCGCCGTCGCGGATGGCGGTGGTCTTCATCCCCACCGGATCGGCGCCGGCGCCGCCCGGTTCGGTCATCAGAAAGCAGGACCGTTCGCCGGCGCAGAGCGGTTTCAGATAATCCTCGCGCTGGCTGCCTTCGGCCACCACGGCCAAGAGGTGCTGGTTGCCCTCGTCCGGCGCCGCGCAATGCAGCGCAAGCGGGCCAAGCAGCGAATAACCCGCCGCCTCGAGCACCTTGGCCTTGCCGCGGTGGTCAAGGCCAAGGCCGCCGAACTCTGCCGGCAGATGCAGGCCATAGACGCCGGCGGCGCGGGCGCGGCGCATCAATTCCCCGCGCAAGTCGTCAGAGACTTCATGCCCGGTGGCGCGCCAGGCCGCCTCCTCGGGGATGCAGTCGCGGATGACGAATTCGCGCACCTTGGCCGCCAGAAGGTCGATCTCGCCCGGGTCGGCGGTCACGGTGGTTTCGGAATACAGGCCCATGTCGTCCCCTCAGATCAAACCGCCGTCCAGCACGTCCAGACCGCGGGAAAAGGCGCCGGGCGCGGCGGCGCCGAACTTTTCGTTGCGGGCATGGCCGGCCGGATCGGCGCGGAACTTGTCGTGAAGTTGCAGGCAGACCACCCCCAGCTTGGCAAAGGCGAGGGCCAGGAAAAAGCGCAGCTCGGCTTCGTCGGCGGCGCTGTCGGAACCGCTGGCGGAAAGATAGGCATCGGCAAGCTCGCGCCGGGTCAGGGCGCCGGGCGCGGCGGAATGGGTCAGGTTGATGGCGCGCAGCCCCTCGGGGTCGTCGGGGGCGGTCCAGTAGGTCAGCAGCGTGGCAAGATCGAAGAACGGCGCGCCAAGCGTCGCCATGTCCCAGTCGAGCACCGCCCTGGGGGCCAGCGTCGCCGGGTCGATCACCACGTTGTCCAGCTTGAAATCGTTGTGGATGATCGCCACCCGCGCATCCTGCGGCGCGGCGGCGGCAAGGCGGGCGAACAGCGCCCGCGCCGCCGCCGGCTGGTCGCGCGCGCCGTCCAGCCGGGCGGCCCAGCCGCGCAGGGTGCGGGCGGCGAAACCGCCGCTGCGGCCAAGGATGCCGGCGCCGATCGCCTCGGGGTCAAAGCCATGCAACTGGCGCAGGATCTCGACCTGCAGCAGCGACAATGCGCGGGCCTGCGCGGGGGTCATCGCCGCGCCCAGCGGTCGCGGGCCGTGCAGCGGCAGACCGGCGCGGAATTCCGAGATCAGGAAAGGCGCGCCCAGCACCGCCGGATCGTCGCAGAACGCGAGCGGCCGCGGCGCCAGCGGCCAGACCGGCGCTAGCACCGACAGCGCCCGGTATTCCCGGCCCATGTCGTTGGCGCCCTTGGGGATTTCACCCAGGGGCGGGCGGCGCAACACCGCCCATTGCCCGTCGACCCGGATCAGGTAGTTGAGATTGCCATAGCCGCCGGCGAACTGCCGCAGCGGCCCGTCCTCGACCTGATGCCCCTTGCCCGCCAGATACCGCGCCAGCGCCGCGCGGTCAAAGGGCACCGCCTGGGCCGGATCGCGCAGCAGGGCGGGGTCAAGCGGCAGGGTCATCAGAGCGCCCAGCTTTGCGCATCGTCCACGGTGATCGAGGCGCCGTTGACGAAACCGCTGTGCGGATCGCACAGGAACAGCAGCGCCGAATCGAGATCCTCGGGCGCGCCGACCCTGCGGCGGGGCAGGCGGGACAGCTCTGCCCGGCCGCGGTCGGTGTCCCAGAACGCGTCGTTGATCTCGGTCCGGATATAGCCGGGGCAGATGGCGTTGACGCGGATGCCGTGGCGCGCCCATTCGACGGCATGGCAGGCGGTCATATGCGCCAGCGCCGCCTTGGACATGCAGTAAAGCGACACGCCCGGCCCGACACGGGTCGCCAGCATCGAGGCGATGTTGACGATGGTGCCGGGGGCCTTGTCGGCGATCCAGCCTTTCGCGCAAAGCTGCGACAGCCGCCACGGCGCCCGCAGGTTCACCGCCATGGTCTGTTCGAAATCCTCGGGCGTGTGGTCCTGCGCGCGGGCGGGCAGGCTGACGCCGGCGTTGTTGACAAGGATCGTCGGCGCCCCCAGCCGGTCGCGCACCGCGGCAAGCAGGCTTTCGGCAGCCGACAGGTCGGCGGCGTCATAGGGAAAGGCGGCGCAGGCGATGCCCGTCGCAGTCAATTCGGCCTCGAGCGCGGCCAGCCGGTCTGCCCGCCGCGCCGCCAGCGCCACCCGGGCGCCCGCCGCGCCCAGCACCCGCGCGAAACGGGCGCCAAGCCCGCCCGAAGCGCCGGTCAGCACGACGGTCTGTCCGCGAAGATCGGCCATGATTCCCCCTCAACTCGACCGACATTCTTTATCATATGTCGGACATTGTATAGGAAAATGTCCGCGCAATGCGGGAAAGCCGCCGGCGGCGGCAAGGTGCGATGTCGGAAGGTGGACTGGCAGGGGCAGCAGGGTTCGAACCCGCGACCTACGGTTTTGGAGACCGTCGCTCTACCGGCTGAGCTATACCCCTAGGCCGCGCCCAGTTAGCCCGGTTCGGCGGGGCGTTCAAGGGGGCGCGGCGCTGGACGGCATGGCGGCTAGCCGGTATCGGGGGGAAACTGCCCGGATGGTGCCATGTCCCTGCGCAAGCGCCTTGAAACCTCGCCCCTGCTGATCGGGCTTGTCGCCCGGATCCTGGCGCTGTGGATCCGCTTTTGCGACGCGACGACGCGCTGGGACCGGCGCGGCTGGGACGACCTGCACGAGGCGCTGCGGCAGGGGCCGGTGGTGCTGCTGCTGTGGCACGAATGTTCGGCCTACGGGATGAAGCATTGGCCGCGGCAGTGGCGGCCGCTGACCTCGCTGACCGATGCCTCGCCGGCCGGACGGGTGTCGGGCGCGGTGCAGGCGCGGCTGGGGCTGCGGCCGATCGTCATGGCCGGCAAGGGACCGAACCGCGCCGCCTCGCGCGAGGTGATGCGGCGGCTGGGCGAAGGTGTCTGCATCGGGCTGACCGGCGACGGGCCGACCGGGCCGCGGCGGCATCTTAAGGACGCCGGGCTGGACTGGGCGCGGGCCACCGGCGCGCCGGTGTTCCTGTTCGCCTTCGGCTGCCACCGGCAAAGGCGGCTGGGGACATGGGACCGGATGATCTGGCCGCGGCCCTTCACCCGCGGCGTGTCGATCTACCGTCGCTGGGACGGCACCCTGCCCCGCCGCGCCTCGGCCGAGGAAATCGCCGCCGCGCGGGCCTCGGTCGCGGCGGCGCTGACGGCGCTGACCGAGGAGGCGGCGCGGTAAGGTGGGTCGAGACCCACCTTACAGGTGTCGCACCTCGTCGGGCGGGTTCCACCAGTTGTCGTGCAGGCCGTCGCACCATGTCACCGGTGCGGCGATCAGGTCCTCGACCGGAACATCGTCCAAAGTCGCGACCGCCACGGTGACAAAGAGCCCGCCCAGTTCGGGGATGTTGCCGCGCGCGAACAGACGCACGCCACAGGCCGGGCAGAACAGGTTCGCGGCCTCGTATTCCGCCGTGCCATCGGTGCCATAGGCCATGGGCACCCCCTTGGTCACGCGAAAGGTCGCGGGGGCGGCGCGGACGCCCCAGTTGCGGGTCTTGCGGCAGTAGGTGCAATTGCAGCGCGTGGTGCCGGCGGCAAGGTCGATGTCGGCCTCATAGGCGACGGCGCCGCAATGGCAGGATCCGTGATGCAGGGTCATGGCTGGCCTTTCGGGTTCGGGACAGCCCATCTGTAACAGCCCCCTGCTGACAGGGTGCGTCAGCATGATTACCGGCATCAGGGAAAGGCACTGGCTGGGGAGCTAGGATTCGAACCTAGAACCTGCGGTACCAAAAACCGTTGCGCTACCGTTGCGCCACTCCCCAGCAGTGGGGCGCTGAATAGCCGCCCCGCGCGGGGGGATCAAGCCCCGAAACGCATCAGGCGGCGCGTCCGGAAACGCCGTGCGGATCCCTGTCGGCCGGGTGCCGGCGCCGCAGGAAAACACGGGCATGATCCGGGTGCCGCCGGCCTGCGCCGCCCCCGCCCGGCACGGGGATCCTGGCCGCGGATCGGGGCAGGCGGACGGGCGGGGACCGGCGCCCGATGCCGCGCCGATTCGGCGCCGCGCCGGGCGGGCCGGCCGCCTGCGGAAGGGTCAGACCTGGGGCAGCGGGTCGGCCTTGGCCAACCGGTCAAAGGCCATCAGGCTGCGCACCAGCGCCTCCATCCGGTCAAGCGGGATCATGTTCGGCCCGTCCGAGGGCGCGTTGTCGGGGTCTTCATGCGTCTCGATGAACACCGCCGCGATGCCCAGGCTGACCGCCGCCCGCGCCAGCACCGGCGCGAATTCGCGCTGTCCGCCGCTCGAGGTGCCCTGCCCGCCGGGCTGCTGCACGGCATGGGTCGCGTCCATCACCACCGGCCAGCCGGTGCGCTTCATCACCGGCAGCGCGCGCATGTCGGTGACCAGTGTGTTGTAGCCGAAGGACACGCCGCGTTCGGTCAGCAGGATGCGGCGGTTGCCGGTCGATTCGATCTTGGCGGCGACATTCGCCATGTCCCAGGGCGCAAGGAACTGGCCCTTCTTGACGTTGATCGCGGCGCCGGTTTCGCCGGCGGCCAGCAGAAGGTCGGTCTGGCGGCACAGGAAGGCGGGGATCTGCAGGATGTCCGCGACCTTGGCCACCGGCGCGCAATGGTCGGGGCCGTGGATGTCGGTCAGCACCGGACAGCCGATCCGGGCCTTGACCTCGGCCAGCACGCGCAGGCCCTCGTCCATGCCAACGCCGCGCTGCCCGGAGATCGAGGTGCGGTTGGCCTTGTCGTAGCTGGCCTTGAAGACATAGCCGGCGCCGGCGGCAGCGCAGATTTCGGCCATCCGCTCGGCGATCATCAGGGCATGGTCGAGCGATTCGATCTGGCAGGGGCCGGCGATCACGGTCAGGGGGCGGTCATTGCCGACCGTCAGGGGGCCGATGGTCACGTCAGTCATGAAAGCCTCGCACACGGGTTGCCGTGCAGCGGCATAAGCCCTGGCGGCGGTCAGCGTCAAATCGCTTGCGGGCGATCGGGCATGCCCTGCAAGGCCGTGGTCAGGCTTTTCGCAAGCCTGACTGCCCCTAGCTTGTCACCTGTTCGCGCAGGATCGACACGGTCAGCGACAGCATCAGGTAGATGCCGGCAAAGATCAGCAGGGCGACAAGGGTGTTTTCGAAGGCGCGCGGATAGGTCGGACGGTCGGGGGCCACCGGGGCCACGCCGGTTTCCAGATAGCGCACCTGACGATTCGCCTCGATCTGCGCCGCCTCCATCTGGGTCTGCGCCTGTTGCACCATGAGCGTCTGGAAGGTGTAATTCTCTTCCGCCAGCCGCAGTTCGGTGTTCTTCGAGGCGAGCGAGCCGCCATCGGCGGTGTCCTGCGTCATCTGGCTGCGCAATTCGGCGATCAGCGTCTCGATACTGCCGATCTGGCTGCGCAGGCTGTCGACCTGCGCCTGGTTCGGCCGTTCCACCGACAGGCGTTGCTCCAGTTGCAGCTGCAATTGCTGGCGTTCGGTTTCCAGCGCCGAGATCTGCTGGGTGCGGGCAGCGGTTTCGCCCACCGGGTCGATCTGCTGCACCTCTTGCTGGATGCGCAGCCATTCGGCCAGGGCATCGGCGCGGCGCTCTTCGGCGGCGGCATAGCTGTCGCGGGCACCCTGCATCTGGTCCTCGCGCAGGCGCAGCGACAGGGCGTCGACCTGTTCCTCGGCATAGGCGATCAGCGCCTCGGAAAACGCCTGCCCAGTGGCGGGATCGGGGGCGATCACCTCCATCTTGATGATGCCTTCGGTCGGGTCGTACTTGATCAGGACGTGATCGCGATAGGTGTCATAGCCGTCCTCGCGCGTGGCATCGGCCGCAAGGCGCTGGATCGGGTCGATGGTCTCGGCGCTGAACTGCGCCATGAAGTCATGTTCGGCATCAAGCCGCTGGAACGCCTCGCGCGAGGTCAGGAAGGCCTGGACCTGCTGGCTGTCCTGGTTCGTGGCCAGTTGCGTGCCCTGGAACAGGCCGCCGATGCCGCTGGCAATGCCCGAGGATTCGGCCTGCTTGACGACGAATTCCGAATTGGTGGCGTACATCGGCGTCGCCACGGCATAGAAGTAATAGCCCGTCAGCAGCGTCGGGATGAACACGAGCAGCGTCAGGCGCGAAAACAGAAGCGCAAGCTTTCGCCGCCGGCGGCGGGCGATGTCGCGCTGGATCTTCATGATTTCTTCGGCGCGCCGTCCCGCCGCCGCCTCGCGCCCCGGATCGCGGCGTTCGGTCGAAGGCAGGCCGCGGCCGCGTTCAGGCACCGTCTGCGGCAACTGGATGCGACCGACCGGCACGCCGCCTTCGGTGACCTGCGGCAGCGGCATCGCATCGGAACCGCCGCCGGTCGGCTGCACCAGTTCAAAGATATGCGCGGTTTCGAACGGGTCGATGCCGCGGGCGCGCAACTGGCGCACGGCGTCGAAATCCGAGGTGACGGCAAGGCCCTGCTTCTGCGCCACCCGCCGGGCCATGCGCAATTGCCGCCCGGTCAGCCCTTCGCGGCGGATCGCGTCAAGATCGGCCTCGGCCGCGACAAGGCCGGGGCTGGCGGCCTCGGCCAAAGGCTCTGGCGTCGGCGTCGGGGTTGTTACCACGGCGGCCTTTGGCAGCTGCGGCAACGGGGCGGCCGGATCGGCGCCGCCCTGCACCGCGGTCAGCGGCATCGAGCGGCGGATGCGGAACTTGAGCGCCTTAGGCCTGGTAGTCATAAAGCTCTCTCGCCTCTTCCAGCGTGTCGAACAGGGTCAGCCGCCCGTCGCGCAGCACGGCGGCGGATTTCGCGAAACGTTCAAGGATCGCGGGCTGGTGGGATACGATGACGACGGTGGTCTTTTCCAGCCGCTCGCGCAGGATTTCCCCGGCCTTGCGGTTGAATTCGGCGTCCGTGGTCTGCGGCATCCCCTCGTCGATCAGATACATGTCAAAGTCGAGCGCCAGCATCAGCGAAAAGGTGAAGCGCGCGCGCATGCCCTGGCTGTAGGTGCCCAGCGGCATGTCGAAATAGTCGCCGATGCCGGTCAGCCAGCGGCAGAACGCCTCGACATAGTCGGGGTCGAGGCCATAGAGCCGGGCGATGTAGCGCGAATTCTCGCGCGCCGTATGGCGCTGCACCACCCCGCCCATGAAGCCGAGCGGAAAGGAAATCCGCGCCGAGCGGATGATTTCGCCGTCATCGGGTTTTTCCAGCCCGGCCATCATGTTGATGAGCGTGGTCTTGCCGGTGCCGTTCGGTGCGAGGATGCCCAGCGAACGGCCGCGTTCGACATGGAACGACGCCTGGTCAAGGATGACCTTGCGCCCCTTTCCGGTCCAGAACGACTTGCTCACGTTCCTGAATTCGAGCATCGCGCCCGCCATATCCTTCTTGCCGCACCCAGTCTGCCCGCTTTTCGTTAACGGCGGCTTTCGCCGTCATCGCAGGCGAATGTGGCCAAAGGGTGCCGTGAACCATCCTAATTCGCGGCAGCCCCGTCGCAAAGGGGGAGGGATCGGCCTATGCCTCCCGCTTTTCCACCCGCAGGACCTTGCCGGCGATGATCGCCAGCACCGCGGCGCCAAAGGACAAAAGCGCGCCCATCTTGGCCGCGTCCTGCACCGGGCCGGCGTCGAAGGCGACCGAGGCCACGAAAAGCGCCACGGTGAAACCGATGGCCGCGACGCAGCCGACGACGAAAAGATCGGCGACGCGCATGCCGTCGGGCAGGCCAAAGCCGCGGGCGCCCAGCCAGCCGAACAGCAGGATGCCCGCCGGCTTGCCGATGACCAGCCCGGCCAGCACCAGCCAGGTCGGTTCGGAAATGGCCGAAAATTCGACGCCGGCGTTGCACAGGCCGAACAGGAACAGCACGACCTGCACCGGGCCTTTCAGCAGGTGCTCCATATGGTTGAGCAGGTCTGCCGGAAGCTCGGGCCCGGCAAAGATGCCGAAGTCGCGGTCGGCATGGGGAATCGCCGGGATGATCGGCAGCAGGCCCAGCGCGGGATGGATCCCCGCCTCCTGAAAGGCGAACCAGGACAGGGCGCCGGCGATGGCATAGGGCCAGAACGTCAGTTTCTGCCGCACCCAGGTGGAATTCGGCCGATCCTGCTTTCCGCGGTCAAGCCGGCGTGGCAGCCAGTTGGCCAGAAGATAGACGCCCACAGCCGCGGCCAGCGACACCAGCAACCAGGCCGGCGCCAGATCGCCCGAGGGATAGAAGATGGCAAGGATGATCAGGCCGCCGGCATCGTCGGCGATGGCCAGAAGCAGCAGGAACCGCACCGCCGGATGGCCGGCGCCAAAGACGATGCGCCCGACCAGATAGGAAAAGGCGATATCCGTCGCGGTGGGAATCGCCCAGCCATGGGCGACGGCGCTGAAGGTCGAGGAGCCAAGGATCGCCGCTATGCCAAGATAGACCGCGACCGGCCCCGCCATGCCGCCCAGCGTGGCGATCAGCGGCGTCGCCGCGCGGCGGCCGCGCAGCGGCCCGTCCTTCAGCGCCACCGCCTCCCACACTTCCTTGCCGGCCATCGCAAAGAACAGGGCCATCAGCAGATCGTTCACCAGGTAGTGCAGCGTCAGCGAGCGGTAGGTCACCGAACCGTCATCGGCATAATGGGCGTGGCCGATCCAGGCGTGGTCGACCAGGATGAACTCCACAAAGCCGTGATAGGCGGCGGGTTCCATGTTGGCCCAGATCAGCGCGATGACCGCGCCGCCGACAAGCAGCAGCGAATAGGTGGTGACGATGTCCCAGATGCGCGCCATGCTGTTCCTTCCTGCGGTTTTCAGCGCCAGTGCTAGCAAGACGGGGGCGCGATGCCTACACCTTCAGACGCGTTTGTGACCGGACTTGCCGAAGAAATCCGCGCCTGCCGGCTGTGCACGCAGCGA
This sequence comes from uncultured Rubellimicrobium sp., assembly GCA_964540965.1. Lineage (GTDB taxonomy): Bacteria > Pseudomonadota > Alphaproteobacteria > Rhodobacterales > Rhodobacteraceae > JADYZU01. Next base: position 76,544 of record CAZIOT010000011.1, read on the forward strand.
TTCGCGGCGACCGCGACCGCCCATGCGCCGCGGCCGGTGGTATGGTTCGCACCGGGCGCGCGGCTGCTCATCGCCGGGCAGGCGCCCGGCGCGCGGGTCCATGAAAGCGGACGGCCCTTCACCGATCCCTCGGGCGACCGGCTGCGCGACTGGACCGGGCTGGCGCCCGAGGCGTTCTATGACCTGGACCGCGTGGCGGTGGTGCCGATGGCCTTCTGCTTTCCGGGCTATGATGCGAAGGGGTCGGATCTGCCGCCGCCGCCGCTCTGCGCCGCGACCTGGCGGGCGCGGGTGATGGCGGCCTTGCCGCAGGTGCGCCTGACCCTGCTGGTCGGCGGCGCGGCGATCCGCTGGCACCTGGGCCAGCGCGACGTGACCGCCGCCGTGCGCGGCTGGCGCGACCACGCGCCCGCCGTCTTTCCCTTGCCGCATCCGTCGTGGCGGAATACCGGCTGGCTGAAACGCAACCCCTGGTTCGCGGCCGAACTGGTGCCCGAACTGCGCCGGCGGGTGGCCGAGGTGATGGAGGACCGATGACCGCGCTTGACGATGCCCACGGGGCCATGGCGGCCGCACCCGAAGACGATGCCGCCCGGCTGGCCTTTTTCGGCGCCTTTGCCGGCACCGAACTGTTCCTGCTTCTGGACGAAGAGGCGAGCGGCGACGACATCCGCCCGGCGCTGTTCTCGGTCGAGGGGGCGCGTTACCTGCTCGCCTTCGACCGCGAGGAACGGCTGGCGGCGTTTTCGGGAACGGTGTCGCCCTATGCGGCGCTGCCGGGGCGCGGTCTGGTGCAGATGGTCGCGGGCGAGGGCATCGGCATCGCGCTGAATGCCGAGGCGCCCTCGGCCTTCCTGATCCCGCCCGAGGCGGTGGACTGGCTGGCGACCACCCTCGACGCCGCCCCCGAGGCGGCCGAGGCGCGGCCGGTGGCCTTTCATCCGCCGCGCGGTGTGCCGGAGGGGCTGCTGACCGCGCTCGACGCCCGGCTTGCCGCATCGGCGGGCGTGGCGGCGGCGGCGTGGCTGGCCGGCGTCGATTATGACGGTGGCGGGCGCGGCCATATCCTGATCGTCACCGGCGCCTTGCCCGGTGCCGAAGCGGCGCTGGCCGCGGCGGTGAACGAGGCGCTGACCTTTTCCGGTGTCGAGGCCGGATGGCTTGACGTGGCGTTCCTGCCGCCGGACGACCCCACGCTGGCCGCGGTCGCGGCGCAGGGCCTGCGGTTCGACATCCCGGCGCCCGAACCCTCGACCCCCACGGCGCCCGGCAGCGATCCGTCGCGGCCACCGCGGCTGCGCTAGCGGGCGGGCGCCTGTCGGGACCGTGCGGGCCGCAAGCCCCGGTTCCCCTCATTCTTCGTCCCCAAATATCCTCGGGGTTTGCCGCCGCGAACACCATGGGTTCGAGTGAGCGGCGGCATGATTGCGCGGCACGCGCAAGAGGGGGGCAGACGGCCCCCTTTTCCTTCTTCCGGTCCGTCAGGACCGGCCCCCTCAGACCCGGTGATACGGCGCCCCGGACAGGATCGACGCCGCGCGGTAAAGCTGTTCCGCCAGCATCACCCGCACCAGCATATGCGGCCAGACCATGGGCCCAAAGGACAACAGCCGGTCCGCCCGCGCCCGCAGCGCGGGATCTGTGCCGTCGGCGCCGCCGATGACAAAGGCCGCCGCGCGGCCGTCATCGCGCCAGCCGGCCAGCCATTGCGCGAAGGCGGGGGAATCGGGGCGCTCGCCGCGTTCGTCCAGCACGCACAGCGCGGCACCCTCGGGCACGGCGCGCGCCAGAAGCGCCGCCTCGGCCGCCATGCCGCCGCCCTTGCGGTCCTCGACCTCGGCCACCACGGCCGGGCCAAGACCCAGGGCGCGCCCGGTGCGGTCAAAGCGCGTCAGGTAATCGCTGATCAGCGCAAGCTCCGGCCCGGCGCGCAGGCGCCCGACGGCACAGATCGTTACCCGCATCAGCCGCCCGGCAGGGCCGCGCCCGCCGTTCCCGGCATCCACATCTTCTCGAGCTGGTAGAAGTCGCGGACCTCGGGGCGGAAGACATGGACGATCACATCGCCCGCGTCGATCAGCACCCAGTCGCCGATGTCCTTGCCTTCCATCTTGGCAAGGATGCCGTGATCCTGCTTCAGCCGGTCGGCGAGCTTTTCCGAAATCGCCGCGACCTGACGGGTCGAGCGGCCCGAGGCGATGACCATCCAGTCGGCCATGTCCGAACGGCCGCGCAGGTCGATCTGCACGATATCCTCGGCCTTGTCATCGTCGAGAGAGGCGAGGACAGCGGCCAATGTGGCTTCGCTTGTCGTCGCGGGGCGGGCGGCGCCATGATCCGGTCGGGTCATCGGCGCAGTCCGGTCGGCGGCCGCGGCCGCGCGGGGGTGGGGTGACAGATCATCGTCCTCCTGTCGAGCGCGCCATGACGTCCCCGGCGCCGGGATCCTGAGGCAGAGATAGCATCGCCCCCGGTCCAGAACAACCTTCCCGGCACCGATCCTTGCCGGACCGCGGCGCTTGCGCTAGGTCTGGCCCGGTCATCACGGGAAAACCATGCCGATCCGTCGCTTTCACGACCGCACCCGTGGTCCTGTCCCTGCCCTGCGGATGCGTTCGCAGGGCTGACCCGGCAGGACCAGCACACCCTCCGGGCCCGCCCGATCCCGCGCCTGTGGCGCGACCCATCGTGCATTGACCGGATGACCCCATGACCCTGATCCAGACCCGCGCCCTGTCGCTGACCCTTGGCCGGCCGCTGTTTGCCGATCTCGACCTGACCCTTGCCAAGGGCGATCGCCTTGGCCTTGTCGCCGCCAACGGCCGCGGCAAGTCCAGCCTGCTGCGCTGTCTTGCCGGCGGAATCGAGCCGACCGCCGGCGACATCACCCGCGCCCGCGGCCTGCGCCCGGCGCTGGTCGAACAGGATCTGCCCGACGCGCTTGCCCCCCTGACCCTTCGGCAGGCGGCGCTGTCGCTGCTGGACCCCGAGGTCGCGGAATACGAAGGCTGGCGGGCCGAAATCGCGCTGGACGATCTGGCCGTGCCCGAAGCGTTGCGCGACCGGCCGACCGGGGAACTCTCGGGCGGCTGGCAACGGGTGGCGCTGCTGGCCCGCGCCTGGGTGAGCGAGCCGGATGTGCTGCTTCTGGACGAGCCGACCAACCACCTTGACCTGTCGCGGATCGGGGTGCTGGAACGCTGGCTGTCCACCGTGGCCCGCGACGTGCCGCTGATCGTCGCAAGCCACGACCGGGCATTCCTTGACGCGGTGACGACGCGGACCCTGTTCCTGCGCGAGACCGGATCGCGCACTTTCCCCCTGCCCTATTCTCGCGCCCGCGTGGCGCTGGACGAAGCCGATGCCGCCGCCGGCCGCGCCTTTGACGCCGAGATGGCGCGGGCCGCGCAACTGCGGCGGCAGGCGGCCAAGCTGCACAATATCGGCGTCAACTCCGGGTCCGACCTGCTGGTGGTCAAGACGAAGCAACTCAGGGACCGCGCCGCGAAGATCGAGGAGCAGGCCCGCCCCGCGCATCACGAGCGCAGCGCCGGCGCGATCCGGCTGGCCCATGGCGACAGCCATGCGAAGGCACTGGTGGCGCTTGACGATGTGGCGGTGACCGCGCCGGACGGGCGGCCGCTGTTCCGCACCGGGCGCCTGTGGATCGAACGCGGCGACCGGGTGGTGGTTCTGGGCGCCAACGGCGCCGGCAAGTCGCAATTGTTCGGGATGATCGTCCGCGCGCTGACTGCGCCGGTCGAAGGGTTGCGCATCGCGCCCTCGGTCATCGCCGGGGTGGCCGATCAGGGCCTGACCGACCTTGGTGCCTGCCGGACGCCCTGGGACGCGGTGGCCGGCCGTTTCGACATCGGCGACGCCCGGTCGCGGGCGGTGCTGGCGCAGGCCGGGATCGGCACCGACCTGCAACAGCGCCCGATGACCGCGCTGTCGGGCGGCCAGCGCGCCCGGCTGGCCATGCTGTGCCTGCGGCTGTCGGCGCCGAACCTGCATCTGCTGGACGAGCCGACCAACCATCTCGACATCGAGGGGCAGGAGGCGCTTGAGGGCGAACTGACCGACCCCGCCGCGACCTGCCTGCTCATCTCGCACGACCGGTCCTTCGTCCGGGCGGTGGGAACGCGGTTCTGGGAAATCCGCGGCAAAAGGCTGGTCGAGGTCGAGGGGCCGGAGGGGTTTCTGGCCGGGCAGATGGCGGGATAGCGGAGAGGCCGGGGGTTTCACACCCCCCATGCCGCCGGTCCTCGGACCGGTGGCGGACCGGCGGCATACCCCGTGGGATATTTGTGGACGAAGAACGGGGCAGAAGCAGTTCGCCTCAGCCGGCCGGCGGCGCACTGTCCCCCGGCCCGAGGGCGCGTTGCATCAGCACCGAATCGAGCCAGCGGCCGTGTTTCCAGCCGACCGCGCGCAGGATGCCGGCATCGCCGAACCCCGCCGCGCGGTGCAGCGCGATCGAGGCGGCGTTGCCGCTGTCGCCGATGACCGCGATCATCTGGCGGAAATCGCGCGCCGTGCATTCGGCAATCAGCGCGGAGAGGAGCGCGCGGCCGACCCCCCGCCCCTGCGCCGCCGGGTCGACATAGACCGAGTTTTCCACCGTCGCGCGATAGGCCGGCCGCAGCCGCCACGGGCCGGCATAGGCATAGCCCAGAACGTCGGCGCCTTCGGCCACCAGATAGGGATAGCCACCGCCCAGGATCCGGTCGCGCCGCGCGGTCATCTCCTCCAGATCCGGCGGGTCGAGTTCGAAACTGGCGCTGCCGTGCAGCACGGCCCCGGCATAGATCGCCCGGATCGCGGGCAGGTCGGCATCGCGGACGGGACGGACAATCATCGGCGGCTCCTTTCCGCGCAGGGTGGCAGGCGCATCGCCAAAGGCAAGTGCCGCGTCGCGGCGTGGGACGCCGCTTGCCCGCCGCGCGGTCCGGGTGTAAGGCCGACCCATGCAGATGATCTTCGACATGGACGACCGCGCCCGCCTCCCCTGGAGGTTCTTCGGCGCTGCGCGCTCCATTCTCGGCCGACTCTGATCCGGCAGCGCGTAGCCCGCGCTGCCCCTTGTCTCATCCAGCCATTTCCGAACCGGAGAGGACACCATGTCCGGCAAGACGCTCTACGACAAGATCTGGGATGCCCATGTCGCCCACGAGGCCGAGGATGGCACCTGCCTGCTTTATATCGACCGCCACCTCGTCCACGAGGTGACCAGCCCGCAGGCGTTCGAGGGCCTGCGGATGACCGGCCGCAAGGTGCGCGCGCCGGAAAAGACCATCGCCGTGCCCGATCACAACGTGCCGACGACGCTGGACCGCGCCAAGGGCATCGAGAACGAGGAAAGCCGCATCCAGGTCGAGGCGCTGGACAAGAACGCGCGCGATTTCGGCGTGCATTACTATCCGGTCAGCGACATCCGTCAGGGCATCGTCCATATCGTCGGGCCGGAACAGGGCTGGACCCTGCCGGGGATGACCGTGGTGTGCGGCGACAGCCATACCGCGACCCATGGCGCCTTTGGCGCGCTGGCGCATGGCATCGGCACGTCCGAGGTTGAACATGTGCTGGCCACCCAGACGCTGATCCAGAAGAAATCCAAGAACATGAAGGTCGAGATCACCGGGTCGCTTCGCCCCGGCGTCACGGCCAAGGACATCACCCTGTCGGTGATCGGCGCCACCGGCACGGCGGGCGGCACCGGCTATGTCATCGAATATTGCGGTCAGGCGATTCGCGACCTGTCGATGGAAGGGCGGATGACCGTCTGCAACATGGCGATCGAGGGCGGCGCGCGCGCCGGGCTGATCGCGCCGGACGAAAAGACCTTCGACTATGTGAAGGGCCGTCCGCACGCGCCGAAGGGCGCCCAGTTCGAGGCGGCGGTCAACTGGTGGCGCACGCTGTTCTCCGATGACGACGCGCATTGGGACAAGGTCGTGGTGCTGAAGGGCGAGGATATCGCCCCCGTCGTCACCTGGGGCACCTCGCCCGAAGATGTGCTGCCGATCACCGCCGCCGTTCCGGCGCCCGCGGATTTCGAGGGCGGCAAGGTCGGCGCGGCGCAACGCTCGCTCGACTACATGGGGCTGACCCCCGGCCAGAAGCTGACCGATATCGCCATCGACACCGTGTTCATCGGATCCTGCACCAATGGCCGGATCGAGGATTTGCGCGCCGCGGCGGCGATCCTCAAGGGCCGCAAGATCGCGGTCAAGCGGGCGATGGTCGTGCCCGGATCGGGTCTGGTGCGGGCGCAGGCCGAGGAAGAGGGGCTGGCGCAAATCTTCATCGACGCCGGTTTCGAATGGCGGCTTGCCGGCTGCTCGATGTGCCTTGCGATGAACCCCGACCAGCTGTCGCCCGGCGAACGCTGCGCCGCGACCTCGAACCGCAATTTCGAGGGGCGGCAGGGCCGCGGCGGGCGCACCCATCTGATGAGCCCCGCGATGGCCGCGGCGGCAGCGATCACCGGGCATCTGACCGACATTCGCGAGTTGGTCTGAGCCCGGAGGCCGCAACAGGAGGCTGCGATGGACCACAGGGAACACGAGCACCACGCGGGCCACGGGCACCAGCAGCACGACGCCGGGCCGACGCCGGATCTCAACCGTCTGGCGTTCTCTGCGACGATCCACTGTCTGACCGGCTGCGGCATCGGCGAGGCGCTGGGCATGGTGATCGGCACCGGGCTTCACTTGAGCAATCTGGTGACCACGGTGCTTGCGATCATCCTGGCCTTCATCTTTGGCTATTCGCTGACCATCCGTCCGCTGCTCGCCTCCGGCCTCGCCTTCGCGGTCGCGGCCAAGCTGGCGCTGGCGGCGGATACGGCCTCGATCGTCGTCATGGAGATCGTTGACAACGCGCTCATGTACCTCATCCCCGGCGCGATGGATGCCCACCTGACAGACGCCCTGTTCTGGGGCAGCCTTGCCCTGTCGCTCATCATCGCGGCCGTCGCGGCCTTTCCGGTCAACCGCTGGCTGATTGCGCGCGGGCGCGGTCATGCGGTTGTCCATCAGTATCACGATCACAAGTCCTGACCCCGCATCGGACGCACAGGAAAAGAGACATGGACAAATTCACCACCCTCTCCGGGATCGCCGCGCCGATGCCCCTGGTCAACATCGACACCGACATGATCATTCCCAAGCAGTTCCTGAAGACCATCCAGCGGTCGGGACTGGGCAAGAACCTGTTCGACGAGATGCGCTATACCCAGGACGGGGCCGAGATTGCCGATTTCGTCCTGAACCAGCCGGCCTACCGGCAGGCGCAGGTCATTGTCGCCGGTGACAATTTCGGCTGCGGCTCCAGCCGCGAACACGCGCCCTGGGCCCTGCTCGACTTCGGCATCCGCTGCGTGATCTCGACCAGCTTTGCCGACATCTTCTACAACAACTGCTTCAAGAACGGCATCCTGCCCATCGTCCTGCCCGAGGCCGAGCGCGACCTGTGCATGGAGGACGCAAGGAAGGGCGCCAATGCCCGGCTGGAGGTCGATCTGGCCGCGCAAGAGATCACCCTGTCGGACGGGACGAAAATCCCGTTCGAGGTCGATCCGTTCCGCAAGCATTGCCTGATCAACGGGCTCGACGACATCGGCCTGACGATGGAGAAGGCCGCCTCGATCACCGCGTTCGAGGCGAAGGCCGCGCAGGACCGGCCCTGGGTCTGAGGGCTGCCACAATTCTGCCATGATGGGGCCGTCCGCAGGGGCGGCCCCTTTCCGTATCTGGTGCAAGGATGCCTCAAACCCCACAGCATCTGGGGTCTTTCCGGCAGCCGCATGATCTTGCACGGATTTTCCGCCGCCATGCTGGCGCCGCAATGGTTGCAATCCGGCACCAGTTCAGCCGCAAATCCGCCGGCTTGCTGCGGAATTGATGAATCAAAGGTTGTCGGTGTTCAGGGTCCGAGGCACAAACATGGCAGAATTGAGGCAGAACCCGGGCAACGCCCCGGGGATTGCGGACAGCCTGACGCGGAGCCTATCCGCGCGGTGGACCCGCAGGGATGGGCAGAGAATGGTCAGGCGCCTGACAAAGGCCGTGCCGCGCGCGCTGTTGATGGCGCTTCTGGTGGCGACTCCGGCGCTGCTCTTGCCGTCGGCGCCGGCCGAATCAAAGCAGATCGTGGTGTTCCTCGGGCTGGTCGCGGCGCTGTTCACCTTCGTCGAATATTACGCGGTCTATCCCAGCATCGTCGAATTCCGCCACGCGCCGCCCTTCAACCGCATCCGCTTTCTGGCCCTGTGGCTGACGGTGATCGCCCTTGCGGTGATCCTGCGCGGCAAGACCGACCCCACGACCATGACGCGCCTCTTTGCCGCGATGGGCGAGAGGGTGGCCGGGTTGCTCGACTTTCCCTATTCGCCGGTGCGTCTTGTGGTGCTGATGCTGCCGCATTCGGCAAGCCCGGCGCTGGTGGACGAGGTGCGGACCGCCGCCGGCCTGTCCTATCTGATATCGATCCTGTCGCTGGGCGTCTTTGTCGCCTTCATGCGGCTGGCCGGCTGGCCGGCGCGGCACAAGGGGTTCAACTTCTGGGTCAACCTGCCGACTTTTGACCCGACGGCGGGCGGCGATGTGGTGGCGCGGCTGAACCGCGACAGCCAGATTAACCTGATCTTAGGGTTTCTGCTGCCATTCCTGATCCCGGCGACGGTCAAGCTGGCGGCGGACATCTTCGATCCGGTGCGGCTGACCGATCCGCAGACGCTGATCTGGACGATGACCGCATGGGCCTTTCTTCCGGCAAGCCTTCTGATGCGCGGCATGGCGCTGGCGCGGGTGGCAAAGATGATCGCCGCGCAGCGGCAACGCGCCCGCGATGGCTCGGCGGTCTTGCAGCCGGTCTGATCCTGTGGCTGGCGGTGCTGCCGCTGGCCGCCGAAACCCTGCGCGTGGCGACCTTTGCCGCGCCCCTGTCACGCCAGGGTCCGGGGCTTCTGTTGCGCGACATCCTGTCGGGGGATGATCCGCAGGTCGCAGCCAGCGTGGCGCAGATCGCCGCGGCGGCCCCCGATGTGCTGGTGCTGACCGCCTTCGACTATGACGCCGGCGGGGCGGCACTTGCGGCACTGGCCGGGGCTTTGGCCGCGGCGGGGGTGGACTATCCGCACCGTTTCGCGCTCTTGCCCAACAGCGGCATGGCCACCGGGCTCGACATGAACGGCGACGGCCGCAGCGGCAGTCCGCGTGACGGTCAGGGGTATGGCCGCTTCGCCGGGCAGGCGGGGCTGGCGGTGCTGTCGCGCTGGCCGATCGACGATGCCGGGGTGCGCGATTTCTCGACGCTGCTGTGGCGCGACCTGCCCGGCGCGGTGCTGCCGCAGGCGGGCGGTGCGCCCTTCCCGTCCGAGGCGGTGCAGGCGGTGCAGCGGCTGTCCTCGACCGGGCACTGGCTGGTGCCGGTGCAGGCGCCGGGCGGGCCGGTGGAACTGCTGGTCTGGTCGGCGACGCCGCCGGTCTTTGACGGGCCGGAAGACATGAACGGCCTGCGCGCGCGCGACGAGTTGCGGCTGTGGAGCGTGCTGCTGGACGGGGGCCTTGGTCCGCCGCCGGGCCGGTTCTTTGTCATCGCCGGCAACGCCAACCTCGACCCCGCCGATGGCGAGGGCGACCGTGCCGCGATGGCCGCCTTCCTTGCCGACAGGCGGCTGACCGACCCGCATCCCGCCAGCGACGGCGGCCTTGCCGCCGCCGACCCCGGCCAGACCGGACCGCCCGGCGAAGATACCGCCGACTGGGACGGTCCGGGCAACCTTCGCGTCAGCTATGTGCTGCCCGCCACGGCCTGGCGCGTCACCGGCGCAGGCGTCTGGTGGCCGGCTCCGGGCGACCCCGCGGCCGAGGGTCTGGCAGCGGCCGGCCCGCACCGGCTGGTCTGGGTCGATATCGCGCGGGACTGACGGGCAAGCCCCGTGAAGGGGCCACAGGAGGCCGTGCGGGCAGGGGGCATCGGGCACAGGTTTCGCGGCCGGCAGGGCCAGGGGTGCGGTCGGTTCCCTTGGGGAGGCGATCCTGGAGCGAAGGATGTGGCATCCCGCGTCACGACCGATCCGGCGCGGCACCTTGCCGATTCCGCCCGCGCGGCATCATCGCCCCTCCCATGCCGGCAGCCCCGCCTCCGGCCTGCAGAGGCCGCACCATGGCGGCCTGACCACCCCTGCCCGCTTGACCCTCCCCCGGCCATTGGCTAGGCCGCGGGCATCATCCAGAGGGAGTATGCGCCGTGGCCAATCCGTCCATCCTGATCCTTGCCGGCGACGGCATCGGCCCCGAGGTCATGGCCGAGGTCAAGAAGATCATCGGCTGGATGGGCGACAAGCGCGGCATCCGTTTCGACGTCAGCGAGGATCTGGTCGGCGGCTGCGCCTATGACGCGCATGGCACGCCCCTGACCGATGCGACGATGGCAAAGGCGCAAGAGGTCGATGCCGTCCTGCTGGGCGCGGTCGGCGGGCCGAAATACGACGCCCTCGATTTCAGCGTCAAACCCGAACGCGGCCTGCTGCGGCTGCGCAAGGAGATGGACCTGTACGCCAACCTGCGCCCCGCGCAATGCTTTGACGCGCTGGCCGATTTCTCGTCGCTGAAGAAGGACGTGGTGGCCGGCCTTGACATCATGATCATCCGCGAACTGACCTCGGGCGTCTATTTCGGCGAACCGCGCGGCATCTTCCAGGAAGGCAACGAACGGGTCGGCATCAACACCCAGCGCTATACCGAGTCGGAAATCGCCCGCGTCGCCCGCTCGGCGTTCGAACTGGCGCGCAAGCGCGGCAACAAGGTCTGCTCGATGGAGAAGGCCAATGTGATGGAATCGGGCGTGCTGTGGCGGCAGGTGGTGCAAGAGGTGCACGACCGCGAATATCCCGACGTCGCGCTGTCGCACATGTATGCCGATGCCGGCGCCATGCAGCTGACCCGCTGGCCCAAGCAGTTCGACGTGATCGTAACCGACAACCTGTTCGGCGACCTTCTGTCCGACCTTGCCGCCATGCTGACGGGTTCGCTGGGCATGCTGCCCTCGGCCTCGCTGGGCGCGCCGATGGCCAACGGCCGGCCCAAGGCGCTGTATGAACCCGTCCACGGATCGGCCCCCGATATCGCCGGCACCGGCAAGGCCAACCCGATCGCCTGCATCCTGAGCTTTGCCATGGCGCTGCGCTATTCCTTTGACCTGGGGGCCGAGGCCGACCGGGTAGAGCGCGCCGTGGAAACCGTGCTGGCGCAGGGCCTGCGCACCGCCGACCTGATGGGCCCCGAAGGCGGCACGCCGGTGTCGACTACCGCGATGGGCGACGCCGTGCTGGCCGCGCTCGACGCGAGCCTCTAGTCCGGGTCCGGGCGGCCACACCGGGCCGCCCCGCCACCGCCGGCGCGCCCGGCCCCGTTGACGCAATCTTCATCTTGTCGGAACAAGTTGGCTGTCGGCCGACCGGAGACGGACATGGGACATAACGCCAAAGGCGCGCTTCTTGCCCTGATGTCCTTCGGCATCTACGCGACCCATGACGCCGTGGTGAAATTCATGGGGGCCGATTACTCGACCTTCCAGATCATCTTCTTCTCGGTGCTGTTCTCGTTTCCGCTGGCGATGCTGATGATCATCAGCGACCCGCGCCCCGGCACGCTGATGCCGGTGCATCCGATCTGGATCGCCACCCGCACCCTGGCCGCGGTCATCAGCGGCATCTCGGTGTTCTACGCGTTCTCGGTGCTGCCGCTGGCGCAGGTCTATGCCATCGTCTTTGCCACGCCGCTGATCATCACCGTGCTGGCGATCCCGATCCTGGGCGAAAAGGTGCGCATCCGCCGCTGGCTGGCGGTCATCGTCGGCCTGATCGGGGTGATGGTGGTGATCCGCCCCGGACAGGCCGAGCTTGGCCTTGGCCACCTTGCGGCGCTGGTCGCCGCCTTTGCCGGGGCCTATACCTCGATCGTGGTGCGCAAGATCGGGCAGGACGAGCGCCCGGTCGTGCTGATGCTTTATCCGATGGTGGCGAATTTCGTCATCGCCTCCTGCGCGCTGCCCTTCGTCTATATCGCGCCACCGATCGAGCATCTGGGCTTTTTCGCCGCGATGTCGGTCTTGGGCATGATCGGCGGCATCATCATCATCCGCGCCTACCGCATCGGCGAGGCGGTGATCGTCGCACCTATGCAGTATTCGCAGATCATCTGGGCCACGCTTTACGGTGTCCTGTTCTTCAACGAATCCCCCGACCTGCCGACCGGAATCGGCGCCGGAATCATCATCCTCTCGGGGCTTTACATCGTGCTGCGCGAAAGCGGTTCGGGCAATTCGGCCAACCGCCCGGTGCTGAACACCAAGATGCGGCCCGAGACGGTGACGACGCCGCGCCCCTCGCTGATGGCGCGGCTGGCGCAACTGCGGTCCGAGGCGCAATAGCCCCTTGCAAATACCCGCCCCATTGGCTACCCCGCGCCCACGGTCGGAGTGTAGCGCAGCCTGGTAGCGCACCTGCTTCGGGAGCAGGGGGTCGGAGGTTCGAATCCTCTCACTCCGACCAGTTTTCAGGACATGTCAGGGGACGGAAGCGGCGGCGGTCATGCGCGGCCGGGTGGCCTGGGGTCGCGGCCCTCAGGGGGCCGGGTGGTCGTCCCAGCGGTCGGACAGGATGCGTTCGGCGTCGCCCTTGGGGTCGTCGTATTGCCGGGTGCGCATGGTCCAGACGAAGAAGCCAAGGCCGAAGATTCCCAGAAACAGCGAGATCGGGATCAGGATGACAAGGATGTTCATTCGCGCCCTCCGCCCAGCCGCATCGCGTTCAGGGTCACGGTGATCGACGACAGCGACATGGCGAGCGCCGCCAGCAGTGGCGTCGCCAGCCCGATCAGCGCCACCGGCACCGCGATCACGTTATAGCCGAACGAGATGCCAAAGTTTTCACGGATACGGCGCACGGCCTTGCGGCTGACGCGCAGGGCCTCGGCCACCGGGGCGATGTCCTGGCCCATCAGCACGATGTCGGACGCGACGCGCGCGGCATCCAGCGCCGTCGCGGGCGAGACCGAGACATGCGCGGCGGCCAGCGCCGCAGTGTCGTTCAAACCGTCACCGACCATCAGCACCTTGGCGCCGCGCGCCGACAAGTCGGCCACGAAGGCGGCCTTGCCCTCGGGCAGCACCTGCGCCCGCCAGTCGGAGATGCCGATGCGGGCGGCAAGGTCGGCCACCGCGGCCGGCACGTCGCCCGAGACCAGATGCACCGCCATGCCCTGCGCCTTGAGCCCGGCGACCAGCGCCTCGGCCCCCGGCCGCAGGCTGTCGGCAAAGGCGAATTCCACCGGCGGCCGGCCGGCGATGCCCAGCCAGGTCGCGGTGATATCGCCCGGCACGGCGCCGACCCATTCGGCGCGGCCAAGGCGGACGCGGGCGCCGTCCAGCAGCCCTTCGATGCCATGGCCCGGCACCTCGCGCAGGTCGGTCACCGTGGCAGCGGCGAGGCCACTGGCGCGGGCGGCGCCGGCCAGCGCCTGCGCCAGCGGATGCGACGATACCGAGGCCAGCGCCAGCGCCACCGACAGGTCGCCCTCTCCATGCCGGTCGAGGTCGAGGGGCTGCGGCGCGCCCATGGTCAGGGTGCCGGTCTTGTCGAATACCACGGTATCGACCTCGGCCAGACGTTCCAGCGCGGTGCCGGATTTCACCAAGAGGCCCAGCCGGAACAGCCGGCCCGAGGCCGCGGTGACCACCGCTGGCACCGCAAGGCCCAGCGCGCAGGGGCAGGTGATGATCAGCACCGCCGCCGAGATGTTGATGGCAAAGCGCACATCGCCGCCGGTGATCCACATCCAGACGCCGAAGGCGCCGAACGACATCAGGTGCACCAGCGGCGAATACAGCCGCGCCGCCCGGTCGGCGAGCGATGTGTAGCGGTTCCTCGCCTCTTCGGCCACGGCGACGAGATCGGCCATGCGGGCGAGCGAGGTATCGCGCCCCGCCGCCGTCACGCGCACGGTGAGGCTGCCGGTAAGGTTGACGACGCCGGCATTCACCACGGCCTCGGGCGCCACCGCGACGGGCAGGGTTTCCCCGGTGAGGAGCGCACGGTCTAGCTCGCTTTCCCCCGCCGTCACCACGCCGTCCACCGGCACGCGGGCGCCGGGGCGGATGACGACCAGATCGCCGGCGCGCAGATCCGATACGGCGACGGTTTCCTCGGCGCCGTCGGCCAGGCGGATCGCCCGCGGCACTTCGAGCGCGGCCAGTTCCTGCGCCGCCGACCGCGCCGCGGCGCGGGTGCGGTGGTCAAGGTAGCGTCCCCCCAGCAGGAAGAAGGTCAGCATCACCGCCGCGTCGAAATAGGCGTGATGGCCGGAATGGAACGTCTCGTAGACCGATATCGAAGACGCCAGCACGATGGCGAGCGAGATCGGGAAATCCATCCCCAGCCGCCCTGCCCGCAGCCCGGCAAGGGCCGAGCGGAAGAAGGGCTGGCCGCAGAACAGCACCGTCGGCAGCGCGATGGCGCCGGAAATCATGTGGAACAGGTCGCGGGTGGCGCCGGTGGCGCCCGACCAGACCGCGACCGACAGGAGCATGATGTTCATCATGGCAAAGAACGCCACGCCAAGCCGCATCAGCAGGTCGTGCGACTGCCGTTCCGTCTCGGTCGAGGAGAGCGCCACCATGTCCAGCGGCAGCGCCTCGTATCCGGTGGCCTTGACGGCGGCGATCAGATCCTCGGGCGTGCGCGATCCGTCATGGCGGATGCGGACCCGCCGCAGGGTCAGGTTGACGCGGGCATCGCCGATGCCCGGCAGCGCGGTCAGCGCGCCTTCGACGGTGATGATGCAGCTGGCGCAATGCACGCCCGGCAGGGCAAGGATCGTCTCTTCGCCCCCGGCCCCGGCCTGTCCCTGCCCGCGGGCCGCCGGCGTCGCGATGCAGGCCGGGCAGGCGACGGCGCCGCCCGATTCGACATCGGTTGCGGACATCTGTCAGTCCACCATGATCGGCAGGGTCTGGCGGAACAGGGTGCCATCGGCGGCCTGCGCCTCGAGCCGCAATTCCCACAGCCCGCCATCGGCCACCACCGGCGCGTGATACATCGTGCCGTCGAAGGTGAACGCCGGGATCTGGTCGTCGCGCGCGGCGGTCGGGCGGCCGAAGATGCCGGTGATCGCCGCGGCCTCGACCGGCTGGCCGCGGCTGTCGGTGACCGCGACCTGAAGGTCGCCCTGATGCACGACGGCCAGCACCGACCAGCCCAAAGCCTCTTGCGCGGCGCGGTCGCGGTCGAAGGTCTGCGAGGCGACATAGGAATTGTCGACTTCGACCCCCGGGAAGGTCGAGATCGCCTTCCACGCCATCACCAGGTTCACCGCGATGATGACGATGAAGAACAGCGAGAAGATCGCAAAGACCTTGGGCCCGTTCAGCGGTCCGCGGAAGAAGTTGGTCATCGTCAGCTCCTATTGCCCGGTGCCGCTGAAATGGGTGTTCTGGAAGGCGCGTTCGTTGTCGGTGCCGTCCTCGATCCACAGCCGCAGGTCGGATTTTTCCGCCGTGGCCGCCGGTTCGCCGGGCGCGGCATCGACATAGACGCGGACCTGCGCCATTTCCTGCGGCGCGATGGTGACGGTGCTGTCATCCGAACCTTCGACCGAAAGCTCGAGCGCCCCTTCGGCATTCAGCCCGAGATGGAATTGGCGGTCCTCCGAGGCCATGTTGCGGATGCGCACCTCATAGACGTTGCGGATCGTGCCGTCCGACAGCGTGATATAAAGCGGATTGCGCACCGGCGCCACGGTCATGTCGACATCGGACCGGATGAAGAGCGCGACCAGAAGGCCGATGCCCACCGCCGCCCACATGGCGGTATAAAGCAGCGTCCGCGGCCGCAGGATATGCTTCCAGATGTCCTTGGCCTTGCCGCCGGCGCGTTCGACCGATTCGTCCTTGAGCGTGAAATAGTCGATCAGGCCGCGCGGCTTGCCGATCTTGTCCATCACGTCGTCGCAGGCGTCGATGCACAACCCGCAGGTGATGCAGGCCATCTGCTGGCCGTCGCGGATGTCGATGCCCATCGGGCAGACATTGACGCAGGCCATGCAGTCGATGCAATCGCCGTGGGTGCCGGACTCCTCGCCCTTGCGCTGCTTGCCGCGCGGCTCTCCCCGCCATTCGCGATAGCCGATGGTGATGGTGTCCTCGTCCATCATCGCGGCCTGGATGCGCGGCCAGGGGCAGGCGTAGATGCAGATCTGTTCGCGGGCGAAGCCGCCGAAGAAGAAGGTCGTCGCGGTCATCACCGCGATGGTCGAATAGGCGACCGGATGCGCGCTGCCGGTGAACAGGTTGACCAGAAGCGTCGGTGCGTCGGTGAAGTAGAACACCCAGGCCCCGCCGGTGGCGACGGCGATGAACAGCCAGATCACCCATTTGACCAGCCGCTTGCGGATCTTCTCGGCGTTCCATTTCTGGTGGAACAGCCGGACACGGGCATTGCGGTCGCCCTCGACCCAGCGTTCGGTCAGGATGAACAGGTCGGTCCACACCGTCTGCGGGCAGGCATAGCCGCACCAGACCCGGCCAAGGGCCGAGGTGAACAGGAACAGGCCAAGGCCGGCCATGATGAGAAGGCCGGCGATGAAATAGAATTCATGCGGCCAGATCTCGATCCAGAAGAAGAAGAAGCGCCGGTTGGCAAGGTCGACCAGCACCGCCTGGTCGGGCAGCGCAGGGCCACGGTCCCAGCGAATCCAGGGCGTCAGGTAATAAATCCCCAGCGCCACCGCCATGATGACCCATTTCAGGGTGCGGAACTTGCCTTTGACGCGCCGTGGAAACACGGGTTCATGCGCCGCATAGAGCGAGGGAGGGGTAGCTTCGGACATGGCTTTTCCCGGCGGTCTTTATTGTTGGGCCGCTTCTGGACCCAGACCTTCAAGCCGTCATTGATGTGGATCAAGCAATTTCGTCGCGGCCGCGGCGCGCGGTCACGATTTCATGACGCAACCGCGGCGACCTGTCGCACCGCGACGCGGACATGCCTGCCCACCGCCGCCGCGACGGTGAATCCGGCGCGTTCGAACATCGCCAGCGATCCGCCCCAGAGAAACGGCTGCCGCTTGCGGCCGGCGGTGTCCTCGGGGAATGCCTCGGTCCTGCCGCCGCCCTGTGCGGCGATCAGCGCCAGCGCGCCGTGCAGCGCCCGTTCGGCGATGCCGCGCCGCCGCGCGCTGCGGTCGACGAAAAAGCAGGTGATGCGCCAGTCGGCCGGCGGCAGGCCCGCGGCGTCATAGGCGCGGCGGTTCTTGATCCGGGTCAGCTCCCTGACCGGGCCGAACTGGCACCAGCCAAGGCAGGCGCCGCCCTCGATCACCAAAGCGGCCTGGGCACGGCCGGCCCGCACAAGCGCCTCTTTCGCGGCACGGTTCGCCGCCGGGTCGCGGGTCAGGCCGCAGGCGTGGAACCCGACGCACCAGCAGCAGCCGAATATGCCGCCATGGCGTTCGACCAGCGCGGCAAAGGCGGGCCAGGTTGCGGGGGTCAGCGGCTGGACAGACGGGTCTGGCATGACGGCGCACGGCAGGGGATTCCCGACGATCCCCCCGCGATGGCGGTTCGTCAAACGGTTTCGGCCGTGCCGCGCCGCCGTCGCCAGGAAAAAAGGCGGCCCCGAGGGGCCGCCGGAGTTGGACGAACCAGGAAGGAGGTTCGCCGGGAAAGCTGCGGGCAGGCTATTCGCCGCCGCCAAGCTGGTGGACATAGGCCGCCACCGCGTTGATTTCGGCCGCGTCAAGCCCCGAGGCGCCGCGCCATTCGTGGCTCCAGGCCGGCATCACGCCAAAGCGGGCGTTGGTGATGGTCTGCTCGATGGTCTCGAGCGAGCCGCCATACAGCCAGACCGCGTCGTTCAGCTTGGGCGCGCCCATGCTGCGGTCGCCGTCGCCGGCGTCGCCGTGGCACGAGGCGCAGTTGTCCAGATAGAGTTGCGTGCCCTGATCGGCCAGCGCGGCATCGTGGTCCTGCCCCGAGATCTGGAGGACATGGTTGGCGATGGCCGAGATCTCTTCCCGCGCCAGGATATCGCCGAAGGCCGGCATCTCGACCCAGCGGGCATCGGGCGACTGTTCGTTGCGGATGCCGTTCGTCACCGTGAACACGAGGTCGTCGATGGTGCCGCCCCACAGCCAGTCGTCGTCGATCAGGCTGGGATAGCCCGCCGCCTGCACACCGGCGGCGCCGGCGCCGTGGCATTGCGAGCAATAGGCGGTGAACACCGAATGACCCATGTTCACGGCAAAGCCGTAAAGTTCGGTCGAGGGATCGGCGACCAGCGCGTTCATGTCGGCATCGGCCAGCGCGGTGTTCAGGCTGGCGTTCTGCGCGTTGACCGCGTCGATGTCGGCCTGCACTTCGGCGCGGGTGGAATAGCCGGAATAGCCGGCGGTCGCCCGCTGGATCAGCGGCCAGGCCGGATAGGCGATCGTATACCAGACGCCCCAGACGATGGTGACGTAGAACACCCAGACCCACCAGCGCGGCAGCGGGTTGTTGAATTCCTCGATGCCGTCCCATTCATGGCCGGTGGTCTCGACCTGGGGCTTCTCGGATTTTATCGGTTTGCGGCTCATCACCGGGCCTCACTTGTCGAGGTTGGGTTGGTGTCGGGGGCCGGCCGGTCCTCGTTGCGGAAGATCGCGCCGGCGGCTTCGTCCTGCACCTCGCGCGAGCCGGGCCGGAACGCCCAGAGCCCGGCGCCGACGAACATCGCGAACATCAGGATCAGGAACCAGCTGTCGGCGAAGTGCCGCAGGAAGGTATAGGTGTCGTGCATCGCCCCCTCCTAGCGGCTGGCGTCAGGGGTGAAGGTCGAGAAGTCGACCAGCGTGCCCAGCATCTGCAGATAGGCGACCAGGGCGTCCATCTCGGACACGCCGGGCAACCCGTCGAAGTTGCGGACCTGCGCCCCCGGGTAACGCTCGAGAAGCGCGTCGATGTCGTGGTCGCCCAGGGGGTCGGCCTGCGCCAGGAAGTCGGCCTGGGCATTGGCGATCGCGTCCTCGGTATAGGGGACGCCGACCATCAGGTGGGTTTCCAGCGAGTCGACGATATGTTCGCCGTCAAGCAGATTGTCGACCAGGAACGGATAGTCCGGCATCACCGATTCCGGCACCACCGATTGCGGGTCGATCAGGTGCTGGACATGCCAGTCGTCCGAATAGCGCCCGCCGACCCGGGCCAGGTCCGGCCCGGTCCGTTTCGACCCCCACTGGAACGGGTGGTCATACATCGACTCGGCCGCGAGCGAATAGTGGCCATAGCGTTCCACCTCGTCCCGCATCGGCCGGATCATCTGGCTGTGGCAGACATAGCAGCCTTCGCGGATGTAGATGTCGCGCCCCGCCAGTTCGAGCGGCGAATAGGGACGCATCCCCTCCACGTCCTCGATGGTGTTCTGCAGGTAGAACAGCGGCACGATCTCGACGATGCCGCCGATGGTCACGACCAGAAGGCTGCCGACAAGCAGCAGGGTCGCGTTCTTTTCTAGCGCCCGATGGCGATCAAGGATACCCATTTGCGCTTCTCCTTACTCGGCCGCGACCGCGGCGGCGGCGACGGGCTGCTTCTTGCCCCAGGCCGTCATCCACAGGTTCCAGGCCATGATGATGCCGCCTGCCAGATACATCAGGCCACCCAGCGCCCGGACGACATACATCGGGTATTTCGCGGCAACGGTGTCGGCGAACGAGTTCACGAGGAACCCCTGCGCATCGACTTCACGCCACATCAGGCCTTCCATGATGCCCGTGACCCACATCGCGGCGGCGTAAAGGACGATGCCGATGGTGGCGAGCCAGAAGTGCCAGTTCACGGCCGACAGGGAATACAGCCGCTCACGCTTCCACAGCCGCGGCGCGAGGAAATAGAGCGCGCCGAAGGTGATCATGCCGTTCCAGCCAAGGGCGCCGGAATGGACGTGGCCGATGGTCCAGTCGGTGTAGTGCGACAGCGAGTTGACCGCGCGGATCGACATCATCGGGCCTTCGAAGGTCGACATGCCGTAGAAGCCGAGCGAGATGACCATCATGCGGATCACGGGGTCGGTGCGGATCTTGTCCCAGGCGCCCGACAGCGTCATCAGGCCGTTGATCATGCCACCCCAGGACGGCATCCACAGCATGATCGAGAACACCATGCCCAGCGTCGCGGCCCAGTCGGGCAGAGCGGTATAGTGCAGGTGGTGCGGACCGGCCCAGATATAGAGGAAGATCAGCGCCCAGAAGTGGATGATCGACAGCTTGTAGCTGTAGACCGGGCGGCCGGCCTGCTTGGGCACGAAGTAATACATCATGCCAAGGAAGCCCGCGGTCAGGAAGAAGCCCACCGCATTGTGGCCATACCACCATTGCGTCATCGCATCCTGCACGCCCGAGAACAGCGAAACCGAGACCGACCCGAAGATCGACACCGGAATCTGCAGGTTGTTGACGATGTGCAGCATCGCGATGGTGACGATGAACGACAGAAGGAACCAGTTCGCCACATAGATATGCGGCTCTTTCCGGGTCATCAGCGTGCCGAGGAACGCGACAAGGAAGGCGACCCAGACGACGACGATCCACCAGTCGATATACCAGACGGTTTCGGCATATTCGCGACCCTGCGTCCCGCCCAGCACATAGCTGGTCGCGGCAAGCACGATCATCAGCTGCCAGCCCCAGAACACGAACCAGCCAAGATTGCCGCCCCAGAGACGGGCCGCGCTGGTGCGCTGGACGATGTAGAACGTCGACATGATGAGGGCGTTGCCA
This sequence comes from uncultured Rubellimicrobium sp., assembly GCA_964540965.1. Classification (GTDB taxonomy): domain Bacteria; phylum Pseudomonadota; class Alphaproteobacteria; order Rhodobacterales; family Rhodobacteraceae; genus JADYZU01. Next base: position 97,360 of record CAZIOT010000011.1, read on the forward strand.
CCGAAGGCAAAGATCACGGCACTGGTGTGCAGCGGACGCAGCCGGCCGAAGTTCAGGATGCCGTCGGTCCAGGCGCCCAGGTTCAGCGACGGAAAGGCCAGTTGCAGCGCGATGACCACGCCGACCAGAAAGCCGACCACCCCCCAGAAGGTGGTCGCGATGACCCCCGCGCGCACCACGCCATCATTGTATTCGTCGGTCGGAACCGGCTTCGGCTCGTCGGTATTCCTGACCTGCCAGATGAACAGGCCACCCGCGGCAAGCATCACCACCAGGGCATTGACCTGATAGGCGATGTCGCGGGCCCAACTGGCGGCAAGCGCGGCCAGCAGGGCGATCGCCCCATAGGCCACGATCTTGATCCAATCCCACATGTGAACGTTCCCTCTTTTTCCTTTCCCCGGCTCGTGCGGGCGCACGGAATCGGGGCTAGATTGTTGTGCTTCCGTTTCTCGCTTCCGGGGCGATGCTGCCTTGATCCATATCAAACATTTTTGTGGCGGCAGTTGCTAGGCATGCCTTTAGTCCTGCCGTCGTTGTCATCCCCCCGGCGGGCGTCCTGTGGAGTGTGACATGGCCTACCGAACGATCGCTGTGATCGTCACCGATGCCGCTACCGACCGCGCCGCCCTGGCCGCGGCTGCGGCGATCGCCCTGCGCGACGGCGCCCATCTGGACGTGCATTGCATCGGCGTCGACCCGGCCCGCTATGACGCGATGCCGGCAGGAACCGCGGCCATCGTGCTGGAATCCGGCGCGGCCGAGGCGCGGGCGCAGGCCGACGATCTGGTCGCCTGGGCCGAACGGGCGCTGCCCCCCGACCTGGTCCGCGTCGCGGTGCAAAGCGTCGTGGTGCCGCAGCTTGGCCTTGATTCCATCGTCGCCCGGCTGTCGCGCTATTCCGACCTGATCGTCGCGCCGAAACCCTATGGCGCCGGACGCGACGCGCTGAACGTCTCGGTCGTCGAATCGGCTCTTTTCGGCACCGGGGCTCCGGTGATGATCGTGCCCGACGGCGTGGCCGACCTGTCGCGCCCGTGGAAGCGCATGGTCGTCGCCTGGAACGAAAGCGACGAAAGCCTGTCGGCGATCCGCAAGGCGCTGCCCTTGCTGTGCGCGGCGTCGCATGTCGACCTGGTGATGGTCGATCCGCCCAGCCATTCACCGGAACGGTCAGACCCCGGCGGCGCGATCACGCTGATGCTGGCGCGCCATGGCATCAAGGCCGAGGTGTCGATCCTGGCCCGCACCCTGCCGAAAGTTTCCGAGGTCATCGCCCGCTTTGCCCGCGAACACGGCGCCGATGCGGTGGTGATGGGCGCCTACGGCCATTCCCGGTTCCGCGAGGCGATCCTGGGCGGCGCGACGCGCGACCTTCTGGAAAGCGCGCCGGTGCCCTTGGTCATGGCGCATTGATGACCGGAGGGCGGCATATCGCCCGGTCAGGGGACCACGGGAAATTCGCGAATTTCCCGTGCCGCCCCGCAATTTCGCGAAATTGCGGCCGCGCCCGGTCAGGCCACGAGGCCGCCGTCCATGTCGTCGCCGGTTTCCAGCATCAGCCTGCGGATGTCGGGCACGATCACGCGGCGCTTGCCGTCCAGCACGATCACCCCTTCGCCCTTGAGCGCGGAGATCTGCCGGCTCACGGTTTCCAGCGTCAGGCCCAGGTAATCGGCCATCGCCTCGCGCGTCAGCGGCAGGTCGATGATGATCGGGCCCTTCACCACGCGCAGGCCCAGCGCCGCCTCGCGCCGGGCAAGGATGGTCAGAAGGCTTGCGATCTTCTCCCGCGCCGTCTTGCGGCCCAGGATCAGCATCCATTCCCGCGCGGCGTCGAGTTCATCAAGGCTCATGTCAAGAAGCCGCTCTGCCACATGCGGGGTGCGCAGCATCAGGGTCTCGAACGGCTTGCGGCGGAAACAGCACAGGGTCACGTCGCTGACCGCCGTCACGTCATAGGCGCTGCGCGACCGGCCCGGGCGGCCGATGAAATCGGACGGCAAGAGCAGGCCGACCATCTGTCGGCGCCCGTCCTGCATCGTCTGGGTCAGCGAGGCGACGCCGCGCACCACGCTGCCGACAAAGCCCATCTCGTCACCGGCCCAGGCAATGGCCTGCCCCGCCTCGTAGTTGCGGTAATACTTGATATCCTCAAGCTGGGCGAGTTCCTCGGCATCGCAACGCGCGCAGACGGCACGGTGGCGGATCGGGCAATCCGCGCATTCGGTCTCGAACGCGACATTGGTCATGGCGTGGCGGCTTTCGCTTCGGTCATCGCCTGCAACCATAACCAGAAAAACCGGGGAATGTGAAATGCCTTCTCGAGCCAGGCTGCGCGAACTGGGCGTCTTCGACGCCCGCGCGCCCCGCTATACGAGCTATCCGCCGGCCAACCACTTTGCCGGAAACGTGACGCCTGAAACTACCGCAGGTTGGCTCGAGGCACTGCCCGCCGGCGCGCGGGTGTCGCTTTACCTGCATATTCCCTATTGCCGGCGGTTGTGCTGGTTCTGCGCCTGCCGCACGCAGGGCACCGCGACCGACCGGCCGCTGGCGCCCTATCAGTCCTATCTCAAGGCGGAACTGGCCCTTGTCGCCCGCCACCTGCGGCCGGATGTCGCGATCAGCAGCATCCACCTGGGCGGCGGCACCCCGACCCTCCTGCCGCCCGACCTGATCCGCGAACTGGGCGAGACGCTGCGCGATTTCCGCCCCTGGGCGCCCGACCTGCAATTCTCGGTCGAGATCGACCCGACCGAGGTCGACGCCCCGCGAATCGAGGCTCTGAAAGAGATCGGCATGACCCGCGCCTCGATCGGGGTGCAGGATTTCGATCCTCTGGTGCAGGAATCGATCGGCCGCGAACAGGGCTATGAACTGACCCGTGACGTCGTCGCCATGCTGCGCGCGGCGGGGGTGCAAAGCCTGAACATGGACATCCTTTACGGCCTGCCGCACCAGACCCGCGCCCGGATGACGGATTCGGTGCAGAAGGTGCTGTCGATGTCGCCCGACCGGGTGGCGCTCTATGGCTATGCCCATGTGCCGTGGATGGCCAAGCGCCAGATCCTGATCCCGGCCGAGGCGCTGCCCGATGCCGAGGCGCGGCTGGACCTGTTCGACACCGCCCGCCGCCTGTTCGTCTGGGACGGCTACCGCGAGATCGGCATCGACCACTACGCCCGCGAGGGCGACAGCATGGCCGAGGCCGACCGTTCCGGCAGCCTGCGGCGCAATTTCCAGGGCTATACCGTGGATGACAGCCTGGCGCTGATCGGCGTCGGCGCCTCGGCCATCTCGCGCTATCCGCAGGGCTATGCGCAGAACATCTCGGTGTCGTCGAAATACTCCACCGCGGTCGAGGGCGGGCGCCTTGCCACCGAACGCGGCCATGCGATGAGCACCGACGACAACCTGCGCGCCGACATGATCGAAAGCATCATGTGCCGGTTCGAACTTGACCTGCCGGCCCTGGCCGCCCGGCATGGCGTGTCGGTGGCCGCGCTAGAGGAGATGACCGCCGGCCTGCGCCGCCGCTTTTTCGACTGCACCGAGGAACGGGCAGGCGTGATCCGCATCACCGAACAGGCCCGGCTGATCGCGCGGCTGGTCGCGCAAGAGGTCGATGCCTACCACATGCCCGAAGGACGGCATTCGCGGGCGGTGTGACCCTTGCCACGCCGGACCGGCGATGACGTTGACGCCATCGCCATACGGTCCACCGCGGACTGGCGGTGGTGTCTTGCGGTCGCGCCCTGCCATTCAGGCGAGGATGAAGATGTCCGCCACGGCAAAGGCCGCCCCGGCTTGCAGCGTGGCGACCAGCACCGGCCCCTCCGCGCCGGTGCCGTCGACGTCAAACCACACCGTCCGCGTCGTCTGGTTGAAGATGAAGCGGTCGCCGGCATCAAGCGCGAGGTTGTCCGTACCCGAGACGAAGGCCGTCGCCGCAAGCGTCCCCTCGACCAGCCCGCCGCCGAAACCTGCCGCCGAAATGCCCAGCCGGTCGTTGTTGCCGCTGGCGGCCGAAGAGAAATCGGTGATCGTGTCGCCCGCCTGCGCCGCCGTCTTGAACACGAAGGTGTCGTTGCCAAGGCCGCCGACCAGCACGTCATTGCCCTGCCCGCCGTCGAGCAAATCGCCCCCGGCCAGCCCCATCAGCGTGTCATCGCCGCCGATGCCGAATAGACGGTTGGCGGCCACCGATCCGATCAGCGTATCGGCGCCGTTGCGCGAGCCATAGATGTGCTCGATGCTGACATAGGTGTCGCCCTCGGCCACGCCGGTGTTTTCCACCGACCCGTCCAGCGCCACCGTCACCGCCCCGGCCTTGCGGAAGTCGATGTAATCGGCCCCGATTTCGCCGTCATAGGTTTCCTGTGCCCAGCCGATGATGAAGCGGTCGTTGCCCCCTTCGCCATAGATCATGCCCAGCACCTGGCCGTCGCCCACCGTCTCGAACACGTCGTCGTCGCCGCCAAGGTCGACATACCCCACGATCCGACCGCTGTTCGTTACCACGTCAAGGCCGGTGCCGGTCAATAGAAGGCCGTCCATCCGCCCGCCAAGGTTGTCGACCCGGTCGTCGCTGGTTCCGGTGTCGATATTGCCGGTAATGACGCCGCTATTGGTGATGCGGTCGGTGCCGTCCCCCAACAACACCTCGCCGTCGATCAGGCCGCCGGCCAGATTGTCGACCGCATCCGCCCCGCCGCTCAGCAAGATACCGCCCGAGATGACGGCGGTATTGCGCACAAGCTCGATACTGCTCGCGCCGTCGAACTTGATCGCCGCCCCGATCTGGCCCCGATAGTGGCTGATCGTACCGCTGTTGACGATGGTGGTGGTGGCGGTGCCGGTGATGTAGCCGTAGATGCCGGAATCGCCGCCCATGATCGTGCCGCTGTTCGTGACGCTGTTGTAGCCGGCGGCGGCGTCGTTGAACCTGACCCCGGTGATGAACCCCGAGATCATGCCCGCGTTCGTTACCGACAGAGAGGCGTCGGTGGCGATGATGCCGTTAAAAGCGTCGATGGTGCCGTTGCGTCCGACGGTCACGGTATTGCGTTCGACGTTCTGTCCCGAGGATCCGATCACGATCCCAGTCTCGTATGCCCCGAGCCAGCCCTGGATCGAAAAGGTCATCCCTTTGCCGGCGCCGGCCTCGAAAGCATTGCCTCCGGTGGCAATCACCATCCCGTTCATGCCGATCATCACCCCGTCCTCGGGAACGAGGACCTGCGCCGCGGCAAGCGTGGTAAAGGTGGAATATGCATAGATCGTCATGGCAATGTCCTGCGGTATGGCGGGTTGAAATTACCGCGACACTACGCCGCACTTCTTGTTCTGTCATCGCTGATCTTGCCGCCCGGCAGCGGGCTGGCTAGTCACGGTTCCGGAGCTTTGGGGGATGCGATGGCCAATCCGCTTTTCGACACGCTGTTCGGCCGCCATGCCGACGCCGCAACGCCGTTCCTGATCCTGCCGGACGGCGCGGTCGTCAGCCATGACGCCTTTCTGCGCCGGGTGGCGCGGATGGCGAATGCGCTGGCGGGAATGGGCATCGCGCCGGGCGACCGGGTGGCGGTGCAGGTCGACAAATCGGCGGATGCGCTGGCGCTGTATGCCGCCTGCGTCGCCGGCGGCTTTGTGTTCCTGCCGCTGAACCCGGCCTATACCGCGGCCGAAGTCGATTACTTCACCGCCGATTCCGCCGCCGCGCTGCTGGTCGCCACCCCGCGCCGCGAGGCCGAGCTTGCGCCCGTCGCCGCCGCCCATGGCGCGCGCATCGCCACGCTTGGCACCGCGGGCGACGGCAGCCTTGCGGCGCTGGCCGATGCCGCCCCCGACCGTTTCGATCCGGTCGCGCGGGACAACGACAATCTGGCCGCGATCCTTTACACCTCGGGCACAACCGGGCGGTCCAAGGGGGCGATGCTGACGCAGGCCAACCTGTTGTCGAATGCACAGGTGCTGGCGCAGGTCTGGCGGTTCACCGACCGCGACGTGCTCTTGCACGCGCTGCCGATCTTTCACACCCACGGGCTGTTCGTGGCGACGAATGTCACGCTGATCTCCGGCGGCGCGATGATCCTGCTGCCGAAATTCGATGCGGACGAGGTGTTCCGCCTGCTGCCGCGGGCCACCGCGATGATGGGCGTGCCGACCTTCTACACAAGGCTTGTCGCCGATCCGCGGCTGACGCGGGACGCCGCGGCGCATATGCGGCTGTTCGTCTCCGGCTCGGCCCCCCTTCTGGCCGAAACCCACCGCGCCTTTCAGGCTGCGACCGGGCAACGCATCCTCGAACGCTATGGCATGACGGAACTGAACATGGCGACATCGAACCCCCATGACGGCGACCGCCGCGCCGGGACCGTCGGACTGCCCCTGCCGGGGGTCGAGGTCGAGATCCGCGACGATGCCGGCCACCCCCTGCCCGCCGGCACCCCCGGCATGATCGAGGTGCGCGGGCCGAACGTGTTCAAGGGCTATTGGCGGATGCCGGACAAGACCGCGGCCGAGCTGCGGCCCGATGGCTGGTTCATCACCGGCGACATCGGCACCCTGTCCGAGGACGGCTATCTGACCATCGTCGGCCGGGCCAAGGATCTGATCATCGCCGGCGGCTTCAACATCTATCCGGCCGAGGTGGAAGAGGTGATCGACACCCTGCCGGGCGTGCTGGAAAGCGCGGTGATCGGCCTGCCCGATGCCGATCTGGGCGAGCTGGTGGTGGCCGTGGTGGTGGCGCGCCCCGGCGCAGTCCTTGACGCCGGCGCGATCCTGTCGGCCTGCGCCGAACGGCTGGCCCGCTTCAAATGCCCGCGCCGGGTCGAGTTCGTGGCCGAGTTGCCGCGCAACGCCATGGGCAAGGTGCAGAAGGCGGCCCTGCGCCGGCAATTCGCAGCCGCGGGTGGCGACCGATGAGGGCGGGTCTGGTCACGCTGATCGTCGCCTATGGCTTTTCCCAGTTCTTCCGCGCCTTTCTTGCGGTGCTGACCCCGGTGCTGGAGCGCGATCTGGGCGCCGCGCCCGACGACCTCGCCCTCGCCTCGGGCCTGTGGTTCCTGACTTTCGCCGTGATGCAGATCCCGGTGGGCGAGTTGCTGGACCGCATCGGGCCGCGGCTGACGGCGGCGGTGATCTTTGCCATCGGCACCGGCGGCGGATCGGTCGCCTTCGCGCTGGCGCAGACGCCGGGGAATGTCGCGGCGGCGATGGCGCTGATCGGCATCGGCTGCGCGCCGATCCTGATGGCGGGCTATTACATCCTGGCTCGCGAATACCCCGTGCGGGTGTTCGCGACGCTGGCCGGGGCGATGATCGGGTTTGGCGGCCTTGGCAATATCCTCGGCTCTGCCCCGCTGGCCTGGGCGGTGGACACGTTCGGCTGGCGCGAGACCCTGTGGGGTCTGGCGGTGCTGGCGCTGGTGGTGGCTGCGGCGATCCTTGTCTTCGTGCGCGACCCCGCGCGGGCGGCCGACGCGCCGCGCGGATCGGTGATCGACGTCTTGCGGATCAAGGGCGTGCGGCCGGTGCTGGTCATCATGTTCGTCGCCTATGCCCCCGCCGCCGCGCTGCGTGGCCTTTGGGCCGGGCCCTGGCTGCGCGACATGTTCGGCGCCGATGCGACGGTGATCGGACAGGTGACGCTGGCGATGAGCGTGGCGATGATCACCGGCAGCTTCTGCTATGGACCGCTCGACCGGGTGTTCCATACCCGCAAATGGGTGATCTTCGTCGGCAATTGCGTGCTGATGACCGCGCTTGTGGCGCTGGCGCTATTCGGCGGATCGGGGATCGTGCTGGCTACGGTGCTGATCGCCGTCATCGGCCTGTCGGGGCAGACCTTCGCGATGATCGTGGCGCATGGCCGCGCCTTCCTGCCGCCGCATCTGACCGGGCGCGGCGTGACCCTGATCAACCTGATGGGGATCGGCGCCGCCGGGCTGATGCAGGTCGGCACCGGCCCGCTGTGGCGCGCCGCCGATGCCAGGATGGAGTCCGCCGCCGGCCCCTATCAGGTGCTGTTCCTGTTCTTTGCCGCCATGGTGGCGGTCGGGCTGGCGATCTATGCGCGGGCCGAGGACCGGACGGATTGACTCATCCGTCACAGGATGAAGTCATCCTCGGTCAGGGTCGTTTCGCCGCCAACCCGGATCGAGGCGGCGGTCCCGGCCGTCATCCATGACACATCGACCCACATCACCCCGGACGGCGTGGTGCGGATCGCCACCTGCCCCGGGGCCGAGATCCCGGCGCCGCCGACAAAGGCAAAGGCATTGTCGATGCCGGTGCCGTTCCAGTCGATCTGGCTGAGGTCGATCCGGTCGCGGCCGGATTCGAAGTCGTCGATAAATTCGGGGCCGCCGGTCACGATGAACAATTCCCCGACGTCGAGGAACAGGAAGGTGTCGTTGCCGGCGCCGCCCGACAGCAGATCGGTGTCATAGCCGCCGTGGATCACGTCGTTGCCGTCGCCGCCACGCAGGGTGTCGCGCTGGTCGCCGCCGAACAGCCGGTCATTGCCGGTGCCGCCATCGGCCAGGTTCGCGCCCTCGCCGGTGCGGATCAGGTCGTTGCCGCCGGCCCCGGAAATGCTGTCGTTGCCGCCCATCCCCATCAGCGTGTTGGCCAGCGCGTCGCCCGCGATGCGGTCGCGGCCGTCGCTGCCCAGAACCCGCTCGAACCCCGACAAAAGGTCTGACCCCGACAGCGCGCCCCGCAGGCTGCCGGCCGCCAGATCGACGTTGACGACGATCTGGCTGGCCGGCACCGACCCGAAAGCGCGCAGGTCCAGCGTGTCGGTCCCGTCACCGCCCTCGAACCAGTCGACGGTGCGGTCCCCCGCCACGACAAGGATATCGTTGCCGCCGCCCAGCGAGATGTCGTCGCGGCCGGACCCGTCGCGCACCCTCTCGGCCCAGTCGCCGCCGATCAGCGTGTCGTCGCCCGATTGAAGGTCGATCACGCCGATGATCCGCCCGCCGGTATTGTCCAGCGTGTCGTTGCCGCCGCCCAGCCAGACGGCGCCGGTCATCTGGCCGGAATTGACGATCTCGTCATCAAATCCGCCGGACAGGATCGCATGGCTGGTGGCCAGGATCGTGCCGCTGTTGGTAAGGAAAAGCTGCCCGTCACCCCGCATCCCCCAAAGGCCGGATATGGTGCCGTCGTTGATGATGGTGTTCAGCGTGTCCGACAGGCCGATCGCATCGAACCACCCGCCGACAAAGCCGGTGGATCCGATGGTCAGCGTCAGATCGGGCATGGTGCTGCGGACACCATAGACGCCGCTGACCGACCCCATGACAATGATCCGCACATTGGCGGCATCGGCATAGATGCCGGTTTCGCCGATGCTGCCCGAGATGGCATAGCGCACCCCCTGATGCAGGATCACGGTGGTGTCGGGCGTGCTGACGACGATCCCGTGTTCGCCGGTCACAACACGGTCGATGCCAAGGCTGACAAGGGGCATAACGAAAATCCTTCGTGCAAATGCGGCCCCGGCGGGCCGGGGCGGATGGATCGGTGCTCAAATTCCGTCATCCATCATTGCATGGCGCCGGTTCCCGGCAAAGCCGTCTTGCCGGGCCTTTCCCCCGGCACCGTTCAGGCGTAAGAGGCCCCCGTTCTTGCAGGGGGAGAGGCCCGATGGGCTACAAGGTCGTCGTCGTTGGGGCCACGGGCAACGTGGGCCGCGAAATGCTGAACATCCTCGCCGAACGGGAATTCCCCGTGGACGAGATCGCGGCGCTTGCCTCGCGCAAGTCGCTCGGCACCGAGGTCAGCTTTGGCGACCGCACCCTGCGCACGCAGGATCTGGAACAGTTCGATTTCACCGGCTGGGACATCGCCCTGTTCGCCATCGGATCGGACGCGACCAAGATCTACGCGCCCAAGGCCGCCGCCACCGGCTGCGTCGTGATCGACAACTCGTCGCTCTACCGCTACGACCCCGACGTGCCGCTGGTCGTGCCCGAAGTCAACGCCGACGCGGTAATGGGCTATACAAAGAAGAACATCATCGCCAATCCCAACTGCTCGACCGCGCAGATGGTGGTGGCGCTCAAGCCGCTGCACGACCGCGCCCGGATCAAGCGCGTGGTGGTCAGCACCTACCAGTCCGTCTCGGGCACCGGCAAAGAGGCCATTGACGAGCTGTGGAACCAGACCAAGGGCATCTATGTGCCCGGGCAAGAGGTCGCGCCCAGCGTCTATCCCAAGCAGATCGCCTTCAACGTCATCCCCCATATCGACGTGTTCCTTGATTCCGGCGACACCAAGGAAGAATGGAAGATGGCGGTCGAGACGAAGAAGATCCTCGACAAGTCGATCAAGGTGACGGCGACCTGCGTGCGCGTCCCGGTCTTTGTCGGCCATTCGGAATCGGTGAATGTCGAGTTCGAGGATTTCCTCGACTGGGAAGAGGCGACCGAGATCCTGCGCGAGGCGCCGGGCTGCCTTGTCATCGACAAGCGCGAGGCCGGCGGCTACGTCACCCCCATCGAATGCGTCGGCGAATACGCCACCTACATCAGCCGCATCCGTCAGGACCAGACCATCGACAACGGCCTGAACCTGTGGATCGTGTCCGACAACCTGCGCAAGGGCGCGGCGCTGAACGCGGTGCAGATCGCCGAAGTGCTGGGGCAACGGGCGCTGAAGAAAGGGTGACCGGCCGGGCGGGTTCTGGCCCGCCCCACCCGCCTGCAACATCCGACATACTTCGTGACCGGCGGCCGCGCCTGCCCCGTTGCCGGGGGCGGCTGTTCGCGCTAACGGTCGGCTGACTGACAGGAATGCCCCCCGAATGCCGCTTCAAAGTTTCATGACCGCCCCCCGGCGGGTGTTTGCCGGGTTTGCCATCTATGCCTTCAGCATGGGCAGCATCTTTCCCCGCTATGGAGACGTGCAGCGGGCCATGGGGGTCGAGGAGGGGGCGCTGGGCCTTGCCATGATCGGCGCCCCGGTCGGCACGCTGGCGGCGCTGACCTTTGCCGGGCCGTTCCTTGAACGGATCGGCTATCGCGCCACCGTGCTGGCCGGCATCCCGCTCTGCGCGCTGCTGTATTCCATCGCCGTCTGGGCGCCCTCGCCCCTCGTGCTGTTCCTGCTGCTTTTGCCGGTCGGGGCGGTGATCGGCTGTATCGAGATCGCCCTGAACCTTGAGGCGGATCGCGCCGAACATGCCGTCGGCTACCGGATCATGAACCGCGCCCATGCGTTCTGGAGCTTTGGTTTCTTCACCGCCGGCCTGTTCGGGGCGGTGATGGCCGGGCTGGGGCTGACGCCGCAGGCGCATCTGGCGCTTGTCGTGCCGCTGGCGGTGCTTGGCGTCTGGCTGTTCCTGTCGGATTTTCAGCCGTCGCCCGACCGCCATCAGGGCGAGCTCGAGAAGGCGCCGAAATTCGCCGCGCCGACCGGGCCGATCCTTGTCCTTGTCGCCGTCACCCTGTCGGCCATGCTGCTGGAAGGCGGCAGCATGGACTGGTCGGCGATCTACATGCGCGACGAATTCGCCTCCGGGCCGTTCGTGGCCGGTCTGGCAGTGGCCTGCGCCGCCTTCTTCCAGTTCGCGGCGCGGTTCTTTGCCGATGGCTTTGTCGACCGCCATTCGCCGGCCGGGGTGGCCCGCGCCATGCTGTCGGTGCTGATGGCGGGCTGCCTTCTGGTGGTCTTCTCGCCCTTCGCCTGGGCGTCGCTGCTGGGCTTTGCGCTGATCGGGGTCGGCAGTTCGGTGCTGTTCCCGCTGGCGATGTCGGCGGCGGCGCAGCGCAAGGACCGCTCGGCTGCGATCAACGTCGCGGCGCTGGCGCAGTTTTCCTTCCTGATCTTCATGCTGGCGCCGCCGCTTCTGGGCATCATCGCCGAACACTGGGGCATCCGCGCCTCGTTCGCGGTGGGGCTGCCGCTGGTGGTGCTCAGCCTTGCGACCTCCGGCTCGCTGGGCGGCCGGCGCCAGGATGCAACCGCGCCGGATCGCGCCTAGCTTCCGGCCAGCGCCTCGGCCAGATCCTCGCGCTCTTCGCAGGAACCGCAAAGCTCGGTCAACCGGGCAAGGTTGGCCTCGGCCGCGGCGGTATCGCCCTGCATGACGAACATCTCGCCCTGATACTCCAGCGCGCCCAGATGGTTCGGGTCGGCCGCCAGCGCCGCCTGATACCATTGCGCCGCCTGATCCAGATTGCCGGCCTTGCGGTTGGCATAGCCCAGCAGGTTGAGGATGTCGGCATTGCCCGGCGCCGCCTGAAGCGCGGTCTGCAGCGCGCCGATCGCCCCGGCGTAATCGCCGGCGTCAATCGCGGCGCGGGCCTGTTCCAGCGTGGCGGCGCCGGTGGGCGCGGTATCGACGGCAAGGGCGGGCGCGGCAAGGCAGGCGGCCATCGCGGCAGCGGCGGCGGCGTGAAGGAATCGACGGGTCATGATGACCTCCGGTCGGGGTTGGGGAAGGGCCCCAGCCTAGCACGCCCCTGCCCCGGCCCGGATCACAAGGCGATGAAAAGGTCGCGCTCGGCGTCCCAGCATTCAAGCCCGCCTTCGGCAATGTCGTTCCACAGGCCGTGAAGCGTCAGAAGCTCGCCCTCGACCGCGGCGCGGACGAAGGGAAAGGTCATCAGGTTGTTCAGCGAGGCGACGACCGCCAGCTTTTCCAGGGCCCGCACCCGGTCGGGCGGCGCGCCTTCGGGCAGGCGGGCATAGGACGGGCGCAGGATGTCCATCCAGCGGCCGACAAAGCTGCCCTCCTGCTCAAGATCGGGCGCCGCGCCGGAACACATGTCATAGCAGCCCTGCACCCCGCCGCAGCCGGAATGGCCCAGCACGATCACATGCGCGACCTTGAGCGTCATCACCGCATATTCCACCGCCGCCGAAGTGCCGTGATGGCGGCCGCCGGTCTCGTAGGGCGGCACCAGATTGGCGATGTTGCGGTGGATGAAGAATTCGCCCTGATCCGCCCCGAAGATCGACGTGACATGCACCCGGCTGTCGCAGCAGGAAATCACCATCGCGCGCGGATGCTGCCCGCCGTCGGCCAGCCGGCGATACCAGCTGCGGTTTTCGGCATAGGTCGTGGCCTTCCAGCCGTGATAGCGCCGGACAAGGTATTCCGGCAGCGGACTCGCGATCTTCATGAGAGGCTCCTCGGCTGGCTGGGCGATGTTTTGCATATGCGGCATTTTCGCGGATTTCGAGCGATTTCTTGGGCCGCACGGAAACGGCTTCTGAACCACGACCCGCTAGAAGGGCGCCATGTCGCAACATTCACCGCCCCTCACGGCCAGCGTCGTGGTCCTGTCCCTGTCCGAGCCCCTGCGTGTCGACGCAGAGCCGATCCTGCGGCTGCGCGCCGCCGAAGGGCCGCAGGCGGCCGAGGCGACGGTTGCCCGCGCCCGTGACGAGATCGGTCACCGGCTGGGGCGCGCGGCCGAACTTTACGCCATCGGCTCGCTGGGCCTGTTGCAGGGCGAGGCGCGGGGGATTGCCGAAGCGGCGCTGTCGGTCGGGCTTGCCGACCTGACCCGCGCCGCGCGCCATGTCGCCGACTGCGCCGGGCGCAACGATCCGGCCGGGCTGGCCGCCACGCTCGCCCGGCTGTTGCGGCTGGGCGAACGGGCGCTGACGCTGATCGGATCGCTGCGGGCGCCGGGATAAATGTCGTCGCGAGGGTGCAGTGCCGCAACCGTGCCGGAGCGGGACTGCCTCCAGAGGGTCACCTCCCTGAAACTCTTGCACATTCTTCGTCCGAAAATATCCTCGGGGGTGAA